>NZ_FCOA02000015.1 GCF_001544875.2 Caballeronia hypogeia | reverse complement strand
TCGGTATCGGTCAGATTCATTTTGCCCATGACCTGAATCTGAACACACCTGGGGTGCCAATTCAATGATGCAACGCACTAGTAGTAGATAACTCCGCGGTCCTTAAACTCGCGATTGATGGGGTGGGGGTTTTTCCCGCGATTTCGGGCGACGGTGTCTACAAGAATCGAGGCGGTTGCACAGCAATCGCAGGGAAGGGTCCGATACCGTCAGGCAAGTATTGGATTGTAGCGAGACCAGTAGGTGGGATCGGCTCGCAGGCGATTACGCACGCAAAGGATCTGTTGAGCAATTTGTTGGCTGACCAACCCACAGGTCACGACGTTTGGTTTGCGCTCTATCGTGACGATGGCTTGATCGATGACTGGACCTGGGTGAAAGGCGTAAAGCGCGGAAATTTTCGTCTGCATCCAAAAACCGGAGCTGGCGTCTCCTACGGTTGCATCACGCTGACAAGCGTTTCAGACTTCCAGCGGGTTCGGCACGCATTGCTGCACACGCCGACAATCGCCGCAGGAAGCTCCGGCATTCTCGCTTATGGATGGATCGAGGTGGTGACCATTGGTAATACTTGCCCGCAAACTGCTGAAAGCGCTTCTATTTATCGGGTTGTGCCTCGCGACTATGCGTTTTGTCCGACTATTTCCGATGCCGCTAGATGATCGACAGGCACAGGTGTTGATCGATATTTCTGACGCGTTGCGGATTGACGACTACGAATTGCTTTATCTTTGCACGGTAGCCGCCGTCGATATGGTTTTGGCGGCCGCGGCGTACATGCTGATGATGCGAATTTGGCGAGCAGCACTTCGCGGGATGAAACGTCGATCATAAACATTATGTCAATTCAATTGGTTCGATATTCGGCGTTGGAAATCACGTACATACCTTGCGCAAACACGGCATAAGATGCGGCCGCGATTGATCTGGTGGGTACCGAGAGTTGCCAGTCTTTTTACCGCCCGTTATTACGCCGCAGCTGGATCGCTTGTCAAATCCCCGCCGCTTTCGATCCGGCCAGCAAAACGCCTTAGAAAATGTGGCTGACCTTCGACCGTCACCGTGAAGTCGTACCAGTTTCCGCTCGATGATACTGGCCAGCGAACATTGGCCGTGCCCTGCGCCGTGATCGAAAACGCCCACGGACCATCTTGGCGATAGCCGTTATCGAGGACTACGAACCGACACGCTGAGTGGCCGGAATTCGTCATGGCGAGGCATAGCGACGTCCTTTTCGCGTCGTAAGTAACACGCACCTCCGGATTCGACGCTGAAGCACCGGACACCGCTGCAACGTCGCCAGCGAACGCTCTCAAAAAACCGTTCGCTCCACGCACTGCAATGTTATATCGCGTGCCCGCCAGGTCTGCGTGACTCCATCTATCAACGACCTCGGAGCCCTCGCGTAGCGAATAGCGGCGTGGTGGATTCGTGCCTCGATTGAGATCATAGGCAGAGAACCCGGCGCCAGTCCGCCCTTTGTTGATGATCCGAAGTTCAAGCATTCTTGCGCGGTCGTGGACATAGGCATCCACGTGATGCTCGTATGGCAGCGCTCGAGACGGGCGCGTTCCCGGCTCCTGACGCGGCATCCTCTGTGCGGCCGGGATGTTCGGTTCCGGCAACGACGCACATTCTGAATCGGCGACTGAAACATATCTGCTCGTGTCAGGCAAAAATGGCCAAGCGTGGTCCGGCGACTCGAAGTCGAATGCCGACGATAGATCCCCGCAAATCGAGCGACGCCAAGGGCTGATGTTCGCGCATTGAATTCCGAACCGGTGCTCAATGAATTGAATAATCGATGTGTGATCGAAAACTTCCGAGCATACATATCCGCCTTTTGACCAGGGCGAAACGATGGTCATTGGCACACGAAAACCCAGACCAATTGGAAATCCTTCGTACACCTCTCCGGTTGTCGAGAGCGTCGATTTTCCCTCTGCATCGGTCGCGGGCGGTGTCGGCGGTGGTTCATGGTCGAAGAAGCCACCTTGTTCGTCATAGTTCAGCAGAAACACGGTCCGCGACCAGACCACAGGATTCGCAATCAGCCCTGCGAGTAATCGAGCCGTGAGGTCCTCTCCGGCTTGTGGATGATAGTTCGCATGCTCTGAAAGCGCGGTCGGCGCGATAATCCACGACACCTGTGGCAGTGTGCCCGCAGCGACATCGGCTGCAAACGTTCTGACAATGTCATCGACCCTCGCCATACCCCTGCGATACAACTCGCTGGATACCGGCGCAGACTTGAAGCTCTTGAACCACGCAAGCGCATTATCGTCGAAGTTGTCGGCCTGCTCATAAACGCGCCAGCTGATTCCGGCCTTTTCAAGGGTCTCGGCCACGGTGGGCCACGTAAAGCCAGAGTACGAATCGCTGTTATCGAGCGTCGGATCAAGCCCGACCGAGAGGCCGCTGCTTCCACTAAACAAGTGCAATCGGTTTGGATTAGTTTGAGTGAAGGTGGATGCGTAATACTGGTCGCAGATCGTGAAGGCATCCGCGAGCGCATAGTAGAAGCGCAAATCGCCCCGCGTAAAGTAACTCATACCGAGGCCCGGCGCGCGCTTGATATTCCATCCGTTGCATAGACCCTTGTTCCACATTGCCAGGTCGACCGGGTAGCTCATCGTCGGCGCCTTCATGCAGGTGGCGCGTGTAGTCGTCGTGTCGACGTGAAACGGCAAAATATAGCCCGTTTCCGTCGGTTGCCTCCATATTGGATCACCGTTGGGCAGTGTAATCGCCATCCGGTCGTTGAAGCCACGAACACCTCGAAGCGCACCGAAGTAGTGATCGAATGAGCGATTCTCCTGCGTCAAGATGACAATGTGTTCGACATCGTTGATTGTCCCAGTTCGTTTATTCCTGGGACTTTCAAGCGCCTGTCGAAGTATTCGCGGTGTCGCCGCGGCGACTGCAGCAGCACCCATTGTCGACGCCGCAAACCGTAGGAAATCCCGGCGCGACTTGTACTCGCCGCCCCACCCCGCTCCTTGGATTTTTCGCGGCCAGCCGCCAGAGATCGTCATTGCCAGTTTTCGACGAGGAATGGAAGATCGATGACCCGGACAGATCGCCAGTCGGTGACTGCAATCTATTGTTAATCGTGCGGCTTAAATCCTTATGGCTAGCTTAAGAAGCGTTTCCTGATCGACGGACAGAAATCGTAGATCGAGAAGGATAATCTTCAGATCTCGCAAACCGTTTGATCTGTAAGCGGCGTCGAAAAATTGATACAGTTTTGTTAGGAGACTGCGCCAGGGCGATCATTTGTTTTCGATCGCCGACATCCGTCGAGCACCGTTTAATTGATTGGCTGCTGATGCGTCTGAAAGTTCGAGGCCGCGCCGGCATTGCTATCAATGATCCGTGAGCCTGAAGCGGTCGATGCGGCCAGTGCCGCCTTCCGGAACGGGTAAGCAGACCCACCAAGCTACCCACGTCGATCGGCGACTTTCAATTCGCATCGTCGAGCCAACGCCGCCCCACCAGGTATTACCCCCGGGATCTCGCGAAGAGTCATTGGCGAAGTCTGAGTCTGCATGGACGTGTGCGATCCGTCCATCGAGGGGGCCATCGCTCGGTTCCAGCGTGCCCCGATCGGTCAGCCTTCCAATCGTGAGTTCGTGCTTCCGAACACCATGCGCCAGATCCATGCATTTTCCGTAGTCGCCCTTCTCATATGCAAACTCATTGGTCAGGTATTGAAGCGCATAGTCGATGAACGCGTGTGTCTTGCGCGCCTGCCGCCGGGCCTGGAAGCGACCTCGCGAAAACGCTATTTTCTGTTTGCATCGATTTCTCAGCTACTGCGGACAACCGTGATGCCCCAGGCTTTCCCGAAGAGCAACTCGACAGTTCCGGCTTCTTCTAAAAGGAACGGCGCCAAGGACGCGTCGGTATCGGCTACGACCGAGAAACTGAAGAAAGGGAAGGCGAGAAAAAAGCGCCCTGCCCTTGTCGAGGTCACTTATGTTCAACCTTGGTGATAGGCCACTGTCTATGCTTTTGCCCCATCATACGAACAATGCGCCAGCCGCCGAAGAGGGTGCCGATGCCCATCGACAGATAGCAGCCACCGATCACCCAGAGCGGGGGCGCGTCGGCAGTGGCGGACGCGTAGCCGGTTGCGATCAGCAGCATCCAGATGATGCCGATGGTCTTCTGCGCGTCGTTGCCGCCGTGCCCGAGGCTGTAGAGGCCCGCCGACAGTAGCTGCAGTCGCCGGAATCGGCGGTCCACTTCGCTGGTGGTGTGCGGAAACATAGCCATGAAACAGTCAGCATGAAGCACGACCCGAGCACGAAACCGAGCAGCGGTGAAATGAAGATGAAAGCGACCGTCTTGAGCAGACCGTCGTAGTTCAGCGCACCCCAGCGCGACTTCTCGAGCGCCGAGCCGACAAGCCCGCCGATCAGCGCATGCGACGAGCTCGATGGAATACCGTAGATCCAGGTGATGACGTTCCACCCGATCGCACCGAACAGCGCTCCGAAGATCACATAATGATCGGCGATCGCCGGATCGATCGTACCTTTGCCGACCGTCTGCGCCACTTTCAGGTGGAAGAAAAAAATACGCGATCACGTTGAAGGTCGCGGCGAAGGCCACTGCTTGCTGCGGTTTCAGTACGCCGGTCGATGCGACAGTCGCGATCGAGTTCGCTGCGTCGTGGAAGCCGTTCATGAAGTCGAGCACGAGCGCGATCGCCACAAGCAGGACGACTATCCACACCGCCAGTTGAATGGAGTGCATCAGGCGTTTTCCAGCACGATGCCTTCCATGATGTTCGCGACGTCCTCGCACTTGTCGGTGATCGTCTCGAGCAGCTCGTAGACCGCCTTGAGCTTGATCAGCGTCTTGACGTCGTTTTCCTCGCGGAAAAGCTTGGATAACGCTGCGCGTTCTGCGCACCTCCCCAGACCGTGGCCTCAGGGACGACTCGCGGGTTGGGGCATGGATGCAGCTTTCCCTATCAATGCCGAGCCGGCTGGTGCTTGCGTGACCAAGTTCACTCCTTGACGTGCAACGTGTCGAGGGAGCGCTTGCGCAAGCGCGTGTCATGCAATGCGCCCGCCGCATCGAGCACCGGATAGGCCGTCGAACAGAAAAGAGAATTCAGTCGCTTCATATTGCCGATAAGGTCGAGGTGAAGCGCGCTGGTCTCCATGCTGCGCGAACTCTGCCCTGCCAGTCGATCCAGGTGTTTGTGCGAATACGCCCGCTCGAGATCCCGAAAGCGTTCCTTCTCCGCCAGCAATTGTTCGGCGCAGCGCAGGTCGTTGTTGAGAAAGACGGACAGTCCAAGCCGCAGGTTGCTGACAAGTCGCGCATGCAGATCGTCGAGCTCTCCAAGTCCCTGTTCCGAGAACGCAAGGCGCTGCGAGATTTTCTTCTCCTCGATATCGCTCACGATTCGCTCGATGATGTCTCCCGCATGCTCCAGGTTGATCGTCAACGAAATGATGTCGGTCCAGCGACGGCTCTCCGCCTGGTCGAGCTGTTCGCGGGAAATCAGCGTCAGATAGCTCTTCACCTCGGCGTAGAGCTGGTCGACGTCGTCGTCCATGCGCATCGTCTCGCGAGCGACGGCGAGATCGTTGCGTCTGAGGAGTTCGGATACGTTATCGAGCATGACGCGCACGATGTCGCCGATGCGCAGGACTTCACGCGATGCATTGGCTAGCGCCAGGCTCGGCGTCACAAGACCGGCCGGATCCAGGTACAGCGGGCGCAGCTCGGCTGTTGCGACCGTGCGATCGGGCAGTAACCGTCGGCTGATCGCCGCGACCCGATCGACCAGCGAGAGGCACGCACAGCAGCGCACGAGGTTGTAGATCACATGAAAACCCACGACGGCTTCACGCGGATTGGTGATCAGAACGGGCAACCCCCGAGCGAGCAGCGATGTACACGGCAGGATGACGGTCGCACCCGCCAGCTTGAACGCAAAGCTTCCCGCGGAAAGACGCCGTGCCGCCGCGTTCTGCGGCAACGCATTGAGCAGGGCCAGGAGACCGCTTCCCAGATTCGCGCCGACGACCAGGCATAGCGCGACCTTCAGCGAGATCACCCCGGATGACGCCAGCGTTGCCGTCAGGAGAACCGCAGCGAGGCTCGAGTACGAAAGCATCGCGAAGCCGGCCCCGACGAGCGCGTCGAGCAGGGTGTCGCCCGTAAGCGCGCCGAACATGACCCGCACGCCGGCGCCCTGCATCATGGGCTGCGCCGCTTCGACGATGAGATGAAGCGCCAGGAGGATCAATCCGAGGCCGATGATCGTGCGGCCCACCTGCCCCGCCCGCGTCTGCTTGCGCGTGAGAAAGAGCGGCACGCCGAACAGGATCAGGATCGGTGAAAGCCACGACAGGTCGAGGGTGAGCACGCGCGCCATCAGCGCGGTACCGACGTCCGCGCCGAGCATGACCGTCAGCCCGGCCGCCAGCGGTATCAATCCCTGCGCGGCGAACGATGTGATGATGACGGCCGTGGCATTGCTGCTTTGCACGAGGCTCGTGACGCCGATCCCCGCCAGAAACGCCCGCATCCTGCTGCCGGTGCTACGCCCCAGAATGGCGCGAAGGTCGGCACCGAGCACGCGAAGAATGCCGGTACGAACGATATGCGAGCCCCAGACCAGAAGGGCGACGCCAGAGAGCAGATTGAGCAGAACCAGCACGGCGATTCGATTTCCTCGCCATGAAGGGATCGCGTCTTGGATATCCGGGGAGGGCGCAATTCCAGTCTCGCCGGCGAGTAGAATCTGCGCTGGTTTGCGGAGACCCTGATGGGATACTTGATCGTGTTGAGCGTGGGCTTGATGGCTGGAGTGCTAAGCGGCGTGATCGGCACAGGCTCGTCTATGCTGCTGATGCCCGTGCTCGTGATCATCTACGGCCCACAACAGGCCGTTCCCATCATGGCGATCGCCGCGATCATGGGCAATCTCGGCAAGGTTTTGTCGTGGTGGCGTGAGATCGACTGGAGAGCATGCCTTGCATATGGCGCGACCGCCGCACCCGGCGCGGTACTAGGTGTGCGCACGCTTCTCGCTCTTCCGCCCCACGCCGTCGAGCTCGCGCTCGGTCTCTTCTTTTTGGCCATGGTGCCCGCGCGCCGGTGGCTCGTCCGTCGCGCCATGCGCCTCTCGCTTGTTCAACTCGCTCTCATTGGCGCACCGGTCGGGTTCTTGACGGGCATCGTCGTGTCGACCGGTCCGATCACCGTGCCCGTCTTCATGAACTACGGCCTTGTGAAGGGGGCATTTCTCGCCACAGAAGCCGCCGGTTCACTGGCCGTGTATGGTGCGAAGGTCACTGCCTTTCAGAGGTTTGGAGCGCTGCCCGCACATGTCGTCATGCAAGGCTTGATCACCGGCGCGTCGATAATGGCGGGCACATTTTGCGCGCGCAGGATCGTCGCGCGCATGTCAGCGAACACGTTTCGGGTCATCGTCGATGCGCTGATGGTGTCTTCGGGGCTGTCATTGCTATGGGCCGCAGCTCGTTAAGCGGGCTTTATGGAAGCAAACATGACGGCGTCCAATCGACGAGCAGGCTCTGCACTTGAGGTTCTTTCAGTATTTCTGAAGCTCGGATTGACGTCGTTCGGCGGCCCCGTTGCCCACATAGGCTATTTTCGCCGCGAGTTTGTCGAGCGGCGTCGCTGGCTCAATGACGAGACTTTCACCGATCTCGTCGGTCTCTGCCAGTTTTTGCCCGGACCGGCCAGCAGCCAGGCAGGCTTCTCCATCGGCTTGCTGCGGGCAGGCTGGCTGGGCGGGATCGCCGCATGGTGCGGGTTCACGCTGCCGTCCATCGCGCTCTTAATCGGCTTCGCGAGCCTCGCACCATCGCTGAGCGGTCCGGTCGGAAGCGGCCTGATTCATGGACTGAAGCTCGTCGCTGTGGCGGTCGTTTCGCAAGCCGTGTGGGACATGGCGCGCCGTTTGTGCCCTGATCATCGCCGGGCGAGTATCGCGCTCGTTACCATCGGTATCCTCGCCGTCCTGACGACTGTCTACGCGCAACTCATCGTGATCTTGATGGGAGCAGTGCTTGGCATAGCGCTGTGCCGAACGACCACGTCGGGAAGCGTCGCTGCGACCCATGAACACGCACAGGAGTTTCGTGTGTCGCGCGTGGCCGGTGCGATCGCGCTAGTCCTGTTCTGCCTGCTTCTTTTCGGGCTTCCAGCGTTGATGACGATCGATTCCACGCACGCGATCCGGGTGTTCGATGCATTCTACCGTTCGGGCGCACTGGTCTTCGGCGGCGGTCACGTTGTCCTTCCGCTTCTTCAGCAGGAAACCGTCGCCACGGGTTGGGTTTCGTCAAACGACTTTCTCGCCGGATATGGCGCCGCACAAGCCGTTCCGGGCCCGCTCTTTACCTTCGCGGCCTTTCTTGGCTGGATCATGACCGGCACACAGGGCCACGCCTGGGGAGCGTCGCTCGCGACCGCCGGTATCTTTCTGCCTGGTCTCTTGCTTGTGCTCGCGGCATTGCCGTACTGGCAGACGCTACGGAGCCGCCCGTCGATGGCTGCCATGTTGTCGGGTGTCAATGCGGCCGTTGTCGGACTGCTGGCCACCGCCCTCTACTCGCCGGTCTGGACGAGTGCCGTGCGCACCGAGCTCGACTTTGCAATCGCTGCCATCGGCTTTTTCTTGTTGACGCGCTGGAAAGTTCCGCCACTGGTCGTGGTGGCTGTCTGCGCGCTTGCCGGAATCGCGGAAGCAGTTCTTCATTGAGGTATTGACGTCGGCGAACGGAGTAGCTCCTTCGTCCTTACATTTTCACAGCCGACAGTTCCGCGGGGCGAGCGCGGCTTCGAGCTCGTCGATGCGGCGACTGGGTGCCGGCTGCAAAATGCTGACCGTCTCCGCCTCCGCCTCCGCTGCCCCGGAACCAAGGGGACACTCGAACAGCCCGTTTATTCCCCCTTCTCACTCAAATAAATTGCCGCCCTCGCGCGGAACAAAGAGCCACCCCTCGCTGTTTTGCTTTCGACGGCCGCAGCACACCGCAGCGACCCCGAACGGCGCGATTCGTCCAGCGAACCGGCCACGCAGGAGGAATCATGCACCGCGCAATCTATGTCGTCGACCAGAGTTTCTTCAGCTTCGGCTGTTTCTATCGCGTGGACCTGCGCAGCCGCAGCGGCCGCCTCATACAAACGCACTACGTGAAACTCAGCGACATCGCGTGGTGCTAGGACGCTTGCGGCGCAACCATCGATCACTTCAGGCCCGAGGAGACCCATCCCATGACCTACGCATACGCCCGCTTGCCGGACATCGTGCCATACGATGAATGGCTGAGAGGAACTTCCGCGCTGCTTCAGGTGCGCAGCGCGGCGCTGAGGAACCTGGACGAGCAGATCCAGCTATATCATCGCGATCGCACCGTCCATCAATTCCATCTTCTGGTGAGCGCGTTCGAGTTCTGGCAAGAATCGGCCGGCACCGGAGATGACTGGAAGAAAGTCTCGCGCAACGGACTGGACTACTTCACGTTGCTCGATCAGCAACTGCGCGGCGAGGGTGACTCCGACATTGCAGCGGGCGCGCAGGATTTCATGACGCCCGCACTCATCAACTCGCGGCTCGGCGTGCTGTATCTCTTCGGCAATCTGGACATCGAGGACGACACGTTCCAGGTGTTGCTCGAAGGTGCGTTCGAAATCACCAACGCAGGTCTCGGCCTGGCGCCCGATAGCAACGACGCCGCCTCGATCGCCAGCGACGTGATCGACAACAGTATCGTGCAGAAGTCGGCGTCGCTCGCGCTGGAACAGGTGCAGAAGAAGATCAGCAAGCGCAAGAACCCCACGCTCGTCGGTTCTTCACAGCTCACGACGTCCGACATCACGCTGCCTGCGTTGAGCAGCGCGGCGCGGCGTCTCCATGAAATCATTCGCGAGAAGGTCGGCGAAGGCGCCAGAAAGCTCTGGGAGATGATCCGCGAAAAAGTCGCGGATATCCGCAACGATCCTGCGGGCTTCGCGCTCGACACGATGCCCGGCCTCTTGCGCAAGCTCGTCGACCTCCTGTGCGGAAAGCTGCTCGCCACCCTTGCGCCGCTCATCGGCGCGGGCCTCGATCTCGCCAAGGGCATCGCCAATACCGTCGACAGCAGCATCACCAAGTATCGCGAGTGGGTGCAGGGCCGCGACGTCCAGCTCATCACCGGACACCCCGGCACCATTGTTGAGGCGATCAGGCGGGCGATGAAGCTCTCCATCGGCGCGGGCGTCTACGACATGGTCAAGGGCGGGGCGAGCCTCGGCCTGCAGTTCGCAAGCCAGGGGGCATCGACAATCGTGGATGCCGTCGTCTCCATCATGGAAACGCTCGCGAAGGTCATCTGGAAGATCGTCGAGATCAAGCGCATCAAGCGCTTCTGCCAGCAGGCGAAGGCGTACTGGGACGCGCGTATGCAACGCGACGCGCTGCATACGCGCCCGATCGCCTTCAACAACTGGTTCAAAGGCTACGCCGTGCCGATACCCGCGCTTTCGGTGCTCGCGCTCAATTCGGGCATCTGCGGCGACAAGATGCATTTCCTCGCAATGTTCAAGGACAACGAAACCATCGTTACGCAAGCGGAATTCACGGCCGGCTGCAAGTACATCGACGACCTCAAGGTCTGGGGATCGGGCTATCTGGGCGATGCGGGTTTCGCGTTCAAATCCGACAATGCGACGATCAAAGGGCTGCTCGCGCTCGCCGCGAGCCACACGGAAGTGCAGACCTGGGATCTGAGACTGCGCAAAGCCATCCTCGGTTTCCTGAACGGATAGCGGTTTCGGCCGCGACGTATCGGGCGCCTTCGCATTCGCGAAGGCGTTTTTTTCGCGCGTTTGCTTCCATTGGCCTGGCGAAAGATTTCTTTGGAATAGAAGCCGGCGCTCGGCTGTTTTCGTTGCAATCCCTTCACGTTCCGAGGCATCGACCGCGATGAACGCCAGAACCACGCTTCAAGCTCTGCGCATCGGCTTCGCCATTGCGTGTCTGTGCGCGCTTCAGAGCGCGCGTGCGGGCCAGTTCATCCTCGTGCCCGAAGGCACCGTCACGCTGATTCGTGCGACGACGGTGTTCGACGTCGATGCGCCCGTCGCGCTGGAGCAAGGCGATCTGCTCGCCACCGCGGCGCAGGGCAGCGCGCAGCTCGAAGCAGACGGCACGACCGTGGCGCTCGGCGCGGACACACGCATCGCGATCGATGCCGCGTCGGGCGGCGACTCGCTCGCGCTGCTCTCGGGCTGGATCAAGATCGCGCGCACGCGGGCCGATGCAACGCAATCCTTATCGATCGATACCGCCAGACTCGACGCCGCAATGCGCGATGGCGCGGCCGTGCTGCACGCGAGCCGCGACTCAACCTCGCTCTTCATCGAGACGGGCGCAATGACGCTCGCCCTGCCCGATCATGCCGACGTCCGTCAGCCGCTCGACGGCGACCATTACGCCGCGCGCGAAGCAGGCAAACCGCTCGACGTGAGCACGCGTCCGGCGCCCGCGTTCATCGCCGGAATGCCGCTGCCGTTTCGCGATCCGCTCGTTGCGCACTCCACGCCCGCGAAGGCCAGGCTCATCGTTGCGTCGCAGGGCCGTCCGGCAAGCTTCGCCGATCTCGCCGACTGGCTGACCGCGCCGCTCGCCATTCGCGGAGGATTCGTCGCGCGCTTCCGGCCGCTGGCGCAAGGCGAACCGTTCCGCTCGCAGATACGGCAAAACCTGCGCAAGCTTCCCGAATGGCGGCGCGTGCTGTGCCCGCCTCCCGCCATGCCGCGCCGGCGTCCGGCACTGCCCGTGCACGCGCAATCAACCGAGGTGGAGTCATGAGACTGTCGCTTGCCGTCAAGTTCAATCTGGTATTTCTCGCGGTTTTCGTGGTCGGCTTCGTGTCGGCCGGGTTCGCCGCGCGCGAACTGTTGCGCCGCGCCGCCATCGAAGAGACGGTGCAGAATGCGCGCGTGCTCATGGAGGCCGCGAGCGCGGCGCAGAACTACACCGCGACGCAGGTCACGCCGCTGTTGCAGACACAGCTCAAATACAGCTTCGTGCCGCAATCCGTGCCGGCGTTCTCGGCGGTCGAAACGCTGATGAGCCTGGAAAAGCACCTCGCGGGCTACTCGTATCGCTCGACAATGTTGAATCCGACTAATCCCCGCGACCGTCCATCGGACTGGGAAGCGGACGTGATCCGGCATCTGCACGACAAGCCCGAGCTCAAGGAAATGGTCGGCCTGCGCGATACGCCGTCGGGGCAGAGCCTCTATATCGCGCGCCCGAACCGCATCACCGACGCCGCCTGCATGGAGTGCCACAGCGTGCCGTCGCGCGCGCCGAAGACGCTCATCGACAAGTACGGCCCCGACAATGGTTTCAACTGGGCGATGCACGATGTCATCGGCGCGGATTTCGTCTCGGTCCCTATGGCGCTGCCGGTCGCGCGCAGCGACGCCGTGCTGCGCACCTTCCTCGCGTCGCTGCTCGGCGTATTCGTGCTGCTGCTGGTTGCGCTGAACGTCACGGTGCATCTGCTCGTCACCCGGCGCATCCGTGCGCTTTCGGACGCCGCCGACAAGGCAAGTCTCGGTCAGCTCGACGGCGCGGACTTCACCGAGCGCGGCCGCGACGAGATCGCTTCGCTCGCCGCCTCGTTCGCCCGGATGAAGACGAGCCTCGTCGAAGCCTTCAAGATGATCGAGGCATGAGGTGAACGCCGCCGCCATCGACCCGCCACGCACGCCGGCCATCACGCAGCTCGGCAAGTACCGCATCGAGTCGATGCTGGGCGCGGGCGCGATGGGCATCGTCTATCGCGCGTTCGATCCGCATATCGAGCGCCATGTCGCGCTGAAGACCGTCCGCCAGGAGCTGTTCGAAAGCGGCGAGCGGGAAAGCCTGAAGGCGCGTCTGCGCAACGAGGCGCAGGCGGCCGGGCGGCTCGTCCATTCGAATATCGTCGGCGTGTATGACTATGGCGAGACGGCGGACACGGCCTATATCGCGATGGAGCTCGTGAGCGGCCAGGGACTGAAGCAACGGCTCGACTCGGGCCGTCCGCTCGAAGTCGCCACCGCGCTCGACTGGTTCGCGCAACTGCTCGCCGCGCTCGGCTACGCGCACGCGCATGGCGTCGTGCATCGCGACATCAAGCCCGCGAATCTGCTCGTGAATGCGCAAGCGCGGCTGAAGGTGGCGGACTTCGGCGTCGCGCATGTCGAATCGTCCACGCTGACGCTGGCGGGCGCGATGATCGGCACGCCGAGCTACATGTCGCCGGAGCAGTTCACCGGCGAGCCCGTCGACGGCCGTTCCGATCTTTTTTCCGCAGCGATCGTGCTGTATCAGATGCTCACCGGGTGCCGTCCGTTCGCGGGCGCATCGCAGGCGGAGGTCATGCGGCAAGTGATGCACGATACACCGCGCAGGCCATCCGCGTGCAACCCGGCGCTGCCGCCCGCGCTCGACGACGTGCTGATGCGCGCGCTGTCCCGCAGCCCCGAGGCGCGGTTCCAGACGGCGAACGGGCTGCGGCGCGCACTCGACGACGCGACGGACGGCACGCCCCTCACCACGACGACCACGGCGGAAGACGACCGCACGATTCTGGAAGCGCAGGCGGTGACGCTCGCCTCCGGAACGGGCTCGTGGCGCGGCGACTCCCTGCCCTCGCTGACAATGTGGCCGGCCGCCATGCTCGCGCCGGTCGAGACTCAACTCGCCGCGCAGATCGGGCCGGTGGCGCGTCTGCTCGTGCGCCGGGCGGCGGCGCGCATTCCCGATGCGCCGGACCTGTCCGCGCTCGTCGCGCTGCTCGCGCCGCATGTTCCTTCCGACAAAGGCCGCGCGCAGTTCATCGCCGCGTTCGCGGACGGGTCCCGAGCGGGCATGTCCCGAGCGGGCACGTCGCGGGGATCGTCCCCGGCTTCATCGCTCGGCGAGGACGAGGTGCGGGCCGCCGCGCTCCGGCTCGCCGTTTATCTCGGCCCGATCGCGGCCATCGTCGCGAAACGCGAGGCGCCGCGCGCGGCCAGCCTGCGCGCGCTGCACGAGCGGCTCGCGGCGGCGATTTCCAACGAATCCGACCGCGCGCGTTTCGAGCGCGACGTCGGGCTCTAGCGACACGCACCCGACGGAGCACAACCGATGGAATCCGACACGACCCGCCTTGCTGCCTGCTCGGCGTTCGGCCTGACCGACGCAGGACGCACGCGCTCCGAGAATCAGGACCGCTTTCTGATCGATTCCGTGTCGAACCTCGTCGCGGTCGCGGACGGCATGGGCGGCCACGCATTCGGCGCGCGCGCCAGCGCAACCGCGCTCGAGTGCATCGCCGCGCGGCTCGCCACTGAGGCGATGCCGTGCGCTCACGCCGGCACGACGCTCGCCGACGATCCCGACGCCACCGTCCACGATGCCTCGGCGTGCGCAATGCGCGCCGCCGCCGACGCGCTCGACCACGCCAACGCGACCCTCCACGCAATGAATCTGCGCGAGCGCCTCGCGCAGCGCGCGATGGGCACCACGTTGACGGGCATCTGGCAGCCCGCCGGCCCGGCGCGGCTGATCTCGTTTCATGTGGGCGACAGCCGGCTCTACCGCTACCGCGACGGCGCGCTGACACAACTGACGCGGGACCAGACGCTTTATCAGCAGGCGCTGGAGCACGGCGCCATCGAGCACCTGCCGCCGCGCAACGTGCTGCTGCAGGCGCTGGGGCCGCTGCCGTCGATTGCGCCAGTCGTGGAAGCGCATGCCTGGCTGCCCGGCGACCGCTATCTGTTGTGCAGCGACGGCTTGCATGGCGAGGTTGCGCATCGCGAGATCGAAGCGGCGCTCGCGGCGATGACGCCGCACGACATCGGCGATGCGTGCAGGCGTCTGGTGGCGCTCGCGCTCGATGCGGGCGGCAAGGACAACATCACGGCGGTCATTGCGTGTTTCGACGGCGCTTAGTCCGCGCCGTTATCGGCACGGTCGAATAGCTTCGCGACGAACGCGGCATCGGGCAAGCCGACGCTCACGCGCGCCGACGCCGCGTGCCACCAGGCGCTCATTCCCGGCGCACCGGCGTGCTCAGGCATCGAAACGCCGCCTGCATCGTCCACATGCGAAAGCGCCAGCAATCCGGCATCGAAATCCGAGAGACACGCGCCCTTTTCGAGCGTCGCTAGCGCGAGCGCGCTGCAACGCGCGAACCACGCGTCGGCATGCGGACGCCATAACGGCCATGCGAACGGCTCGACGGGCGCGGCGATCGTGAGCGGAAAGTGACGGCCCGCGCTGTCGACGCTCGGCATCAGCACGCCCGCCCACCCGCTCTCCCCCAGCACGCCGCCGCCGAGCGCGAAGCACCACAGCGGCGCGGTCAGGTAGGCATCGAGCCATGCACGACCGCGCGCCGCGCGGCCCGCGAGCAGGCCCGCCTGCAACATCGCGTCCCAGGGCTCGACGAAGCACGCCGGAAGGCGCCGCGTCACGAAGTCGCCGTTGCCGCGCACCTTGCCGAAGCAACCGGCGACGCCCGGCGACGTCATCACAGATGCTCCGGACAACGGAACTGTTCGAGCGGCGCGCGCCGGAAAGGATTGACGACGCTCGTCGCATCCAGCTCGAACACGGCATGGCGTCCCGCGGAATCGAGCGTGAGACGGTAGCGGTCGGGCTGCGCGGTCGCTTCGAGTTTTCCCGCATCGAGCAGATGCAGGAGCGCCCACGGACCGCTCGCATCGAGCGGCGCGGTTTGCGTTGCAGAAGGCGGGGCGAATTGCGCGCTCGCGCGGCCCGTATTCTTGCCGCTCGGCCATTGCAGCAGCATCGACTGAAGACCGTCCGGCTTCAGCGCGAGCTGCTGCCCGTCAATGTCGAGATTCACCTGCGTCAGCGCCGGATCTAAAGACAGCGCTTTCACACGGAAGCGGATGGACATGTCGTGGCTGCCATCGTGAAAGAACGCGTCGCGGATCTGCGCGGCGCGCTGGAATTGCGCGAGCGCGTCGCGCGGCATGCCCGCCGGCGGCGTGCCGGCGCGCCATTGCCAGACCGGGCCGCTCGTATCGACCAGTGCGGCGAGATTCTTCTGGAAGAAGTCGTCGATGAGACCGCCCGGCGCGAACAGCTTGCCGAAGTCGTCGGCGGCGACGTCGCGGGTCGAAGCGCGCACGAACGGATAACGGCCATCGAGCGCGCGGCGGCACAACGGCCCGGCGCTCGCGTTCCACTGCGCATCGAGACGCGCGCGCTCGCCGCCTTCCACGAGCGCGGCGGCCGACGTGGCCAGCGACGCCACGACGGGCGTGAGCGGCGCCGGAGCCGTCTGGCTCGCGAGCCTCAGCTTGCCGAGCGCATCGCCGGCGGGCGCGGGCTGGCCGGTTCTGCGCGCGGCGTCGGCGGCGTCGAGATAGACGGCGGCGTCCTTGAGCGGCGCGAGCGCGCGATCCAGCGCCGTGGCGTCGCCCGGCTTGCCCGCGAGGTCGTGCAGCGGCTGGAAATGTTCATCGACGGGCGTGGCCGCGCCCTGCTTCGACGACGACGGATTCGCCGCGAGCGTCGTCTCGCGCGCCGCCGCGACGATGAACTTCCTGAGCGGCGATTCGGGCGCGGAAAGCTCGTTCGCGACACGCGCGCCATCTGCAAGCGCGGCGACGGGCACTGCGGTCACATCGTCGAGCAGGGCGTCCCATGCGTGGATATAAGCGTCGAAATAGCGCGCGTCGAGCGCGGCGCGCAACGCAGCGACGCCATCGGGCGTGAGCGCGGCATCGTCGTGGCCGAGCACCCACGCGTCTCTCGCGACATCGGCGAGCGCCGTATCGCGCAGCCGCAGATAACGCGCGTAGCCGGCGCTCGTGTACGCGCCCGCCACACCGGCCGTGAGCGGCGCGCCGCTCGCGCGCCTGAGCAGCAGCGGCGCGTTCGGCCCGGCCGCGGCGCTCACGCTGAATGCGGGCAGATTCGCCTGCGCCAGTTCGCCGTCCACCCGGTTGCCGATGCGCTGCGACAACGGCAATTCGGCCAGACGCGCGCGCGCCGCCTTGATGAGCGCGTCGTCGAGCGGCAGCGACGGATCGAAGCGCGTCTTGTCGAACAGCGCGGCGAGGTGGGCATCGAGCGCGCTTTTTTGCGACGCGCCTGCATCGCCCGCCAGCGCTGGAACCAGATGCGCGCGCAGCGCGGCGGGGTCGAAATGATGCGCGTCGCCGAGCATCAGATAGGCGCGCAAGGCTTCGTAGCGTGACGCATCCGGCATCGACGCATTGCCGTCGCGCAATTCCTGCGTGAGCCTGCCGACCGCGAGCGGCAACAAGGTCTGATCGAGCAGACGCCGATACGTCACGCGCGCCTCCTGCCCGAGCTTGTCGCCCTGATAGAGCCAGAGCCGCGTGAGCCACGGCACCGGCTTGCCGGCATCCGCGTAGCCGCCGGGCAGCGCGCGCGCCGCGTCGAGCAAGGGCAGCACCGCGAGCGGGTCCGCGGCCGCGTTCGCTTCGCGCGCCAGTTGCGCGACGTGCCCCGTCTGCTTCTCGAACTCGGCGACATAGGCGCGATTGCGCTGATAGCTCACGGCCATGCCGGCGAGCGCGAGCGCAAGCGTCACGCCGACCAGCGCGAGCGCGCCGCGCCGCAGCCACGCGCTGCACCGCTCGAAGCGCGCGTTCGCGCCAACCAGCCCGGATTCCGCGATCACCACGTCCTTGAGCAGGCGATGGATGAAATACGCACGCCCCGACGCGTCGCGGTTGTACCCGGCTTCGCGCCGCAGGCCGAGCGATTGCGCGATGGCGCTGATCGCGCGGTCGATCGGCCGGCCGTGCTGCGTGCCGCTCGTGAAGTACACACCGCGCAACAGCGGCGACGCCTCGAAGCGCGTGCCGCGAAACGCGCCGTCGAGAAAGCGCCCGAGCGCGGGCTGCAGCCCCGCGAACTGCTGCGCGAAGCCGTACACGCGCGCGCGCCGCTGCACGTCGGTTTCACGCTGCATGCGATGCAGGACGCGCGCCTGCAGCCGCGCGCCGAGCGCATCGAATTCGGTGGGGAATGCAGCGAGCGCCGCATCCGCGCCCGCGCCCGGCGACTCGTCGAGCGGGAAGGTGATACCCCAGACCTGATTGCGCTCCGCTTCGCCGAGGTCGTCGAAGAACTCGGTGAAGCCCGCCAGCAGATCGCACTTCGTCACGACGACATACACCGGAAAGCGCACGCCGAGCCGCTCGCTCAGCTCCGCAAGCCGGCTGCGGATGATGCGGATATGCGCCTCGCGCGCGGCATCGTCCTGGCGCACGAGATCCTCCGCCGAGACCGCGACGATGAGACCGTTCAGCGGCCGGCGCGGCCGGTACTTGCGCAGCAGTTGCAGAAAGCCTGTCCACGCGGATTGGTCGGCCCGGGCGTCGCTGTCCTGCGTCGTGTAGCGGCCCGCCGTATCGACGAGCACGGCGTCGTCGGTGAACCACCAGTCGCAGTGACGCGTGCCGCCGACGCCGCCGATCGCCTCGTCGCCGAGCTTCTCGCGCAGCGGGAAGCGCAGGCCCGAATGCGCGAGCGCCGTGCTCTTGCCGGTGCCCGGCGCGCCGATGAACATGTACCACGGCAATTGATACACCCACTGGCGCCCGTTGACGCCTTTCATGCGCGCCTGCCGCAGGATCGCGAGCGCCTGCTCGAAGCGCTCGCGCAGCACCGCGAGCTCCGCAGTGCCGGCCGCCGCCTCCTGCCCCTGCTCCGCCACGCCGCTCATGAAGCGCAGATTGACGAGCCGCGCGACGGCAAGGCGCGCGCCCACCGCCAGCGCCCACGCGGCGACGAGCGCGGCCATCGCGATCCAGCGGCCGCGCGGCGATTCGAGCGGCGCGTGTCCATTGAACGCGAGCAACGGCCCTTCGAACCACACGACGACCAGCAGCGCGAGCACTCCCGCGAGGGTGAGCCACTTTGGGGTCCTGATGAGCGTTCCTGCGAGCTTTTTCATCGATGTCTCCGTGGATGCTAATGCGTTACGACGACGCGCCAGGCGCGAGCAGCGTGATCTCCACGCGGCGGTTTTTCGCGCGGCCAGCGGGCGTGTCGTTCGGCGCGAGCGGCTCCGCGTCACCGCGCCCTTCAGCGGAAAATCGCGCGGGCACGCCGGTGAGCGAAGCGAGCATCGCGCGCACGCTTTCGGCGCGCGCCTGCGACAGATGCCAGTTCGACGGAAAGCGCGCCGACACGAGCCGCTGGTCGTCGGTGTGGCCCGTGACGACGACCCGGCCGGGCACGCTCTTCAGCGCCTCCGCGATGCGTCCGATCAATGCGTCGTAGGCCGGATCGAGCGTCGCGCTGCCGGAGGCGAACAGGTTGTCGCCGGTGATCGTCACGATGGAGCGGTCCGCCGTCTCGCGCACCGAGACCAGACCTTGCCGGATTTCGGGCGCGAGGAAGGTCGCGAGCGTCGCGGCAGCGGCGGGCATCGCGGCGGGCGCGATCACGCTCGCCTGCGCGGCGGGCCGCTCGCTCACGCGGATGCGGTTGAGCGCGTCGAACACCGGGTCGGACGTGCGGTTCAAACTCAGCGCGAGCGCGACGTGCGTCGCCACGACCACGACGCCCGCGAGCGCGGCGCAAATCCACGGCGGCATGCGCTGCCCGAGCGGCGTGCGCGCGCGCTCGGCCGGCCGCCAGTGCACCGACAGCTCCGTTTCGAACGCGCCGCGCCGCGTGCGGATGATGCGCTCCAGCCGCTCGCGCACGGATTCGAGCTGGCTGCGCCCGCCGTCGATCAGGCGATAGCGCCCTTCGAAGCCGAGCGACAGGATCACGTACAGCAGTTCGAGCACATCGACGTTGCGCGCCGGGTCTTGCGCGAGCCGTTGCAGGATCAGGAAGAAGCGTTCGCCGCCCGACGCTTCGTTATGGAAGGTCACGAGCAGGCTGCGGCTCGCCCAGACGCCGCTGCCCCACGGCGTGCCCGAGATCGCCTCGTCGATGCAGGTGCACAGGCAATAGCGCGCCGCGGCGAGCTTTTCCGTGTCGATGCCGCTCGCGCGCGCTTCGGCCTCGAAGGCGCGCACCATTCGCCCGAGCTCGGCGCGCAGCCCTTCGATATCGGCGATCGCCGCGCGCTGGCGCAGCGGCAGCGCCAGTTCGAGCAGCGGATTGGCCGCGCGCACGAGCGGGTTCAGGCCGGCGGCGACCGGCAGCACGGGCGCGCGGAGTTCGCGTGGCGCGGTTTCGCCGCGATCTTCGTCACGGACGCGCGCCGCCACGCGTCCGCCCGGCTGCGGAATCAGGATGGTGTCGTCCGGGTCGAAGCCGGCTTGCGGAAAGGTCGGTGCGTTCACGATGGATTCCTTCGTCGAATGGAGCCGGGCTTATGGACGGATCGCCCAGAACTCGAACTCGATGCCTGGAAAATCTCCCGCGACGTGCAGCGCGACGCCCGCCGAAGTCGCGAACTGCCGCCACAGCTCGCCGCCACGGTCCAGCTCGAAATAGGTGAAGCCGGCATGGAACGGCAACTGGCGCGGCGCGACCGGCAGCGCGCGCAGCGCGATGCCCGGCAGCTGGAGATTGACGAGATCGCGGATGCGCTCGACCGGCCCGAGCTTGGCCTGTTGCGGGAAGCCGTTGAGCAGCGCGGCGGGCGCGAGATCGGCCTTCACCGCGAGCACGAAGTTCGCGGAGGCGAACAGCTCGCGGTCCGGCACGATCGCCACGCGCAGGCCGTACTTGCGCTCCTCCAGCGCGATCGGCACGGCGTGCGGGTCCATTACCGAACTCAGCGCGCAGCGCAGCGCGTCGATGAGCGGCGTGAAGGTTTCGTCGAGCCGCTCGTGGCGATAGACCGGAAACGCGGCGGGACGCTTGCCCGGCTGACTGAAAGTCGCGAGCTCGCCCGCAAGCTGCAACACGTGCTGATGCAGATCGTGCGGATGCAGACCCGTGGTCGACGCGATCCCCGCGAACAGCGGTTCCGCCCGGTTGAGCAGCTGCAGCAGGAGGAAGTCGGCGATTTCGGCCGCGCCGGTCGCGGCGGGACGGGCCAGGCGCGCGGCGAGCGCATCGCCGCGCTGATGCATGAGACCCGCGAGCTCGTCGACGAACGCGGTGAGCCGCCGCGACACGCGATAGTCGAGGCAAGGCGGCGCATAGGCGGCATCGAGCACGATGCTGTTGTCCGCCCGCCGCTCGACGATGCGCGCAACCCCCAGCGACGTGTGCGCATGAACCACGTCCCGCTCGAACGCGAGCCGCAGCTGAAGCTTGCCGACCTGCACGAGCGCCGCGCCGTTCGCGCCGTCGTTGCTGTCGAGCACTTCGGTTTCCGCGATGCGGTGACGCGCGAAGCCGTCGCCGGCTTGCACCGCATGCGCGGCTTCCGGCACGCCATGACGCGCGGCGGGCAGCGCGAGCACCACCGTCAGATCGCGTGCGTCCTCGGGAATGGCGAGCGGCAGCGGCAGGTCATCGTCGGCGGGCAGGCGAAACGGGCTGCCGTCGGGCAGCACGCCGGCGCACGCGGTCAGCGCGATGCGGCCGAGCTTCAGTTGCTCGACGTCGATCGCAAGCTCCGAAAAGCCGAATGCGTAGGGACGCAGCGCGGCGCAGCGCGCGTCGATCTGCGCGCGCAGGTAGCGGTCGTGCTGCTGAAGATGCTGCGGCTGCAGCAGCATGCCCTCCGACCAGATCACCTTGTTGTTCCAGGACATCGTCGCCTCGCTTTTCGGTTGCTATCGGATTGAAGGGGCCAGCGGCATCGTGTCGGCGTGGCCGTTCGCCTGCCGCTCGTAGGCGTCGTTGAAGGCGCTGCCGCACAGCGCCCGGAGGTCGTCGGCGCTCGCGCGTTCCAGCTCGGCGTGCAGCGCGACGAGACGGTCCCACTGGCGCGCCTTGCGGCGCGCGGGCAGCCAGTCGAACCAGCCGCGCCGCGTGTCGGCGCGCGCGATCGCCTGCGGGTCGAAGCGGCCGAGCAAATGCTGCATGGCCGCGCGCGTGCCCGCGAGGACCGCGAGCTCGTGGCGGCGGATGTCGTCGAACGCGCCTTCGAGCGCGGCCTGCGCGGGCAGGTAGCCGGCGCTCGCGCCGCGCATCATCTGCGCGAGCGCGCCGTCGCCGTCGGGGAAAAACTTGAGCGGGTTGTTGTCGCGCTGGACCAGCATGGTCGTGTCGAGGCTGATCTCGCGCTTGAGCACCGAGCGCGACAACAGCACGTCCACCACGCCGCGCACCGCCGTGCGCAGCATCGCGCCGGCAAGACGCGCGATCTCGGCGGCATCGCGGGCGCCGAGCGCGGCGGCATCGACGCCCAGGCCGTCGAGCAGCGCCGCGAAGGCCGATTCGGCGCTGGCGTCATTCGCAGCGTCGATGCCCGGCGCTTTCGTGGCGTGGCGGGAAGGCGCGCCGAACGCTTCGCCCGACAGCGCGGCAGCCGGCATCGTGGCGCGCGGCGCGGGCCCGGGAATCGACACGGGCGCGGCGTTTTCGGCAGGCGCGAGGGCGACATCGTCCAGCGGATCGTAGTCGTTCGGAATCCCGCCCGCCGGCGCATGCGCCATCGCGCCGGCAGGCGGCACGTAGGCGAACTGCTCGGGCGGCACGTGATCGCTTTGCGACCCGGCGAACATCGCATGTCCATCGAGCCGGGACGGTACGTCAGACCCATCGCCGAGGGGATCGAAGCGCGGCCCCGGCAGCGGGGCATCCGCGAGCACCGCCGCGTGCGCGAGCGGATCGTGCGCGCTCGCCTGCAACAACGCGCACTCACCCGCGCTTGCGATATCGAGCGGATCGAAACCGCGTCGATCGTGCACGCCGAGCGGCGCTTCGAAGGCGGCGGCGCTTGCGCGCGCCATCGCCCGAACGCCGAGCCGATACGCGCCGATTTCCAGCCAGTCGCCATCGCCCAGGCGCGCGGGCTGACCGCTCGCGAGCGGCCGTCCGTTGTGCCGGCTCGGATTGCTGCCAAGGTCGGCGAGCCGCCAGCCGTCCTCCGCCCATTCGATCCGCGCATGCACGCGCGACACGGACTTCGCCGCATCCGGCAGCACCATCGTGTTGTCGGGGCCGCGCCCGATGGTCCCGCCCGCCGCGCCGAAGCGGCATACGAGCGGCGCATCGGGCGCGTTGCCCTGATACGTGTCGACCGTGAGCGTCAGATACATGGTGACTCCTCCGTGCGCGTTCATTTCGAGCCGTCGTCGGCCTGACGGGGCTCGGTGGGTCCATCGGGCGACGCGCTCGCCGCGCCCGCCCCGCCGCCACCGCCGCCGCAGTTGATCTGCACCACCGCGCCGTCGATCGTCACCCGCCCCGCCGTGCTGATCGCGATGCCGGATGACGAGAGCACGATGGTGTTGCCGCCCGCCTTGAGCGTGAGCACCTCGCCCGCCTCGATGGTGACGTTCGTCCCGCCCTTCACATCGACGTTAACACCCGCCCCCACCGAAATATTCGCCCCGCTCTTGTGTTGCGTATCGCCGCCGACATCGAGCGAATATTTGCCGCCGATGCGCACGCGCTGGCTGCCGCGCACGTTGTCGCTGCGCTCGCCGCCGCAGCGCACAAACTCGTCCTGCTCGACGATTACATGGCGCTCGCCGCCGATGCGCGTCAGCGCGTCGTGCTTCACCCAGGTCTCCAGATCGCGCTCGGCGTGGAAGAACAACTGCTCCGCGCCCTTGGTATCGTCGAAGCGCATTTCGTTGAAACCATTGCCGCCTTTCGTCGAATTGCTCTTGAGCGTGGTGCGCGCCATCTTCCTGGGCAGTTCGCAGGGCGGCGTTTGCGCGGCGTTGTAGACGCTGCCGATCACGAGCGGCTGATCCGGATCGCCCTCGATGAACTGCACCAGCACTTCCTGTCCGATGCGCGGCAGGAAAAACGCGCCATAGCCCTTGCCGGCCCACGGCTGCGCGACGCGCACCCAGCAGCGCAGCAGCGACTCGCGCGACGCCTCCGGTTGGAGCTGCTCCCAATGGAACTGCACCTTGATGCGGCCGTATTTGTCGGTATGAATCTCTTCGCCCTTCGGCCCGACGACCACCGCCGTCTGCGGTCCCGCGACACGCGCGCGCGGCGTGCTGCGCGCGGCGCGAAAACCGGCGTCGCGCGGCAGCGCCCGAAATTGGCAATCGAACACGGGCGGCCTGGCGTGCGCGTCGAGTGTAGAAAGATAGTCATCCGAATTGATCGCGTACTCGGCCGACACGATCAGATGCTCGCGGTTCTGCGACTCCAGCGGATGCCAGATCAGCCGCACGAGGCCGCCGGGCCAGATGGCGCGCGCCGTGGTGCGCGCGTTCACGCGCACGTTCGACGCCTGATGCGCCTCGGCATGCGCGCTCGCCAGACGCTCGGCGTCGGCGTGCTGCGTGTAGCCCGGCGCGTGCTCCTGCATCGCGTAGACGGCCGGGTCGAAGCGCGTAGTGCGCAGCGCGCGCGCGACCAGACCCTGCTGCGCCGACTGCGACGGCTTCTCGAAGTCGTAGTCGTTGATCTCGACGATACCCGCGGCCACTTCGCCGCCCGTGGACCATGCATAGATGCACGCGTGCTCGTGCGGCGCGGCCGGCTGCGGGCGAAACGGCAGCTCGGCGCAATACGGCGTCGGGCCGTGCGCCTGCGACGAATCGGCGAGGATCAGCCGATGCTTGCCGCCCTCATGCGCGATGAAGTAGTAAATGCCTTCGCGCTCCGCGAGCCGGCTCACGAAATCGAAATCCGTCTCGCGATATTGCGCGCAGTGTTCGAGGCTCGGATATGTCGCCGTGCATTTGTTCTCGAAGTCGATGCCATAATCCGCGAACACATGGCCGATGATCGCGGGCACGGTCATCCGGTGAAAGAAGCGGCAGTGCGATGCGCGCGTGAGCAGCCACAGGCGCGGGCGCACCGTCGCGCGATACATCGCCGGGAGATTGGGCTGCGCGCTCGCGGGCCGCGCCAGTTCGAACGCCGTGACGATGCCGTTGTACTCGCGCCTGCCGCCGGACGGAATCTCCAGCGACAGCGAGAAGTTGCTGCCGAGCATCTGCGCGATGTCGAGATTCGAGCGGTCGGCGAGCAGTTCGAGATCCCATTGCGCGAGCCGTCCGAGCTCCTCGCGCCCCCGCATGCGATACAGCACGAGCGCGTTCTCGCCCAGCGCGCAGGTCACCCGCGCGATGCGATTGGTATCGGTGAGCATCATGGCGGGCCTCGTCGTCAGGGAATCTGCGTTTCGCGCGTCGCCGGATTGGCGATCGTCACCACGCCGCCCCAGGTGCAGAGGCAAGTGGACACGTTGTCGAGCGACGGCTGATTGCCGAGCAGCACCGTGAGCGCGCCGGGCGTCCACGGCTCCACGGTCGCGGGCACGCAGGGCGCCGGCGTCGGCGTGCCGAACGCGGCGGCGGTGGCCGCGGCGACCTCCGGATTCGCCTGCGAGGTGCACATGCCGAACGGCATGATGTTCACGAGCGGAACGTGATCCATGATGTTCGCGGCGATCGACCCTTCGCAGCGAACCCGGTTGACGGGCAGGACGACGAGCGTCGACGGCGTCATGCCGAACGAGCATTGCAGCGTCGCGCCCATGCTGACTTGTTGTGGCATGGCTGGCTCCTTAATCGAACGAATAGATGAAGTCGCCGTCACACACGCCGACTTCGACTTTTCCGATGCTGCGGCCATTGACGAGACGGCCGAGGAATTCCGCGCTCACGCGCGGCAGCAAGGTGTTGGTGAGGATCGCGTCGATCATCCGGCCGCCGCTCGCGAGCTCCGTGCAGCGCCGCGCGATCTGGGCGACCACCGCGTCGTCGAAGACGAAGCTCACGCGATGCCGTTCCGCGATGCGCCGCCCGATGCGCGCGAGTTGCAGGCGGATCACGGCGTCGAGCATCGTGTCGTCGAGCGGGTAGTAGGGAATCACCGCGACGCGCCCGAGCAGCGCGGGCGGAAACGCTTCGAGCAAAGGTTCGCGCAGCGCTTGCGCAATCTCTTCCGGCGAGGGCGACGATGAAGACGACGAAGCCGCCCGCCCGCCGCCGCACAGATGCGTGAGGAGTTCGGTGCCGACGTTGGTCGTAAGCAGGATCAGCGTGTTGGAAAAGTCGATCTCGCGGCCCTCGCCGTCTTCCATGCGGCCCTTGTCGAAGACCTGGAAGAAGAGCTTGTGCACGTCCGGATGCGCCTTCTCGAATTCATCGAGCAGCACCACGCTGTACGGACGGCGCCGCACCGCCTCGGTGAGCACGCCGCCTTCGCCATAGCCGACATATCCCGGCGGCGCGCCCTTGAGCAGCGACACCGTATGCGCCTCCTGGTACTCGCTCATGTTCACGGTGATGACGTTGTCCTCGCCGCCATAGAGCGCCTCGGCGAGCGCGAGCGCGGTTTCGGTCTTGCCGACGCCCGAGGTGCCCGCCAGCATGAACACGCCGACCGGCTTGCAGGGATCGTCGAGGCCGGCGCGCGCGGTCTGCACGCGGCGCGCGATCATCTGCATCGCATGGTCCTGCCCGACGATGCGGCGGCTCAGCGTCGCGGCCAGATCGAGCACGCTCGCGGCTTCGTCGCGCACCATGCGGCCGACCGGAATGCCGGTCCAGTCCTGCACCACCGACGCGACCGCATGCGCATCCACGCCCGGCATGATCAGCGGCGCTTCGCCCTGACGTTGCGCGAGCTCATCGGTGAGCGTCTTCAGTTCGGCGAGCGTGTCCGAGGCTTCTGCGCGTTTCTCGATGTCGCGCCGCGCCGCGAGAATCCGCCCGACGAGCACGCGTTCCGCTTCCCAGCGCGCGGTGAGTTCGGCGAGGCGTGCGCGCTCGGCGTCGAGCCGGGCGGCGACATCGGCGGCGCGTTCCTGCGTGTCGATGCCGAGCGCCGCTTCGCGCGCCACGATTTCGCTTTCGGTTTCCCATGTCTCGATGCGCCGCTTCGCGTCGTCGATGGCGGGCGGCAGCGCCTGCTGACTCACCGCGACGCGCGCACAGGCGGTGTCGAGCAGACTCACGGCCTTGTCGGGCAACTGGCGCGCGGGAATGAAGCGATGCGAGAGCTTCACCGCCGCCTCCAGCGCCTCGTCGAGCACCTGCACGCCGTGATGCCGCTCCATCTTGCGCACGAGGCCGCGCATCATCGCGATGGCGTTCGCTTCGGAAGGCTCGGGCACCTTGACGACCTGAAAGCGCCGCGTGAGCGCCGGATCTTTCTCGATGTGCTTCTTGTATTCGACCCACGTCGTCGCGGCGATGGTGCGCAGCGTGCCGCGTGCAAGCGCGGGCTTGAGCAGGTTGGCGGCGTCGCCGGTGCCGGCCGCGCCGCCCGCGCCGACGAGCGTATGCGCCTCGTCGATGAACATGATCACCGGCTTGTCCGACGCCTGCACCGCTTCGATCACCTGCTTCAGCCGGTTCTCGAACTCGCCCTTCACGCTCGCGCCCGCCTGCAGCAGCCCGATATCGAGCGTGCGCACGACGGCGTCGCGCAACGCGGGGGGCACCTCGCCCGCGACGACGCGCTGCGCGAAACCTTCCACCACCGCCGTCTTGCCGACGCCCGCCTCGCCCGTGAGGATCGGGTTGTTCTGGCGGCGGCGCATCAGAATGTCGATGACCTGGCGAATCTCCATGTCGCGCCCGACGATGGGATCGAGCTTGCCCTCGCGCGCCTCGGCGGTGAGATCGACGGTGTATCGGGCGAGCGCGTCATTCTCCGCGAGCGGCGCGGCGTGTCCGGTGGAACCGGCGGGCCCTCCGACAGGCGCGGCCTGCCCTTCGGGCGAGCCGTCGAGCAGCGCGTCGAAGCGAGCGGAGAGCGCATCGAAACTGATCTTTTCGAACTGGCGCGAGAGCGCGTAAAGCGCATTGCGCAGGTTCGGCGTGCGCAGCATGCCGACCACGAGATGCCCCGTGCGCACCTTCACGGCGTCGAACATCAGCGAGCCTGCGACCCAGCCGCGCTCGACGGCTTCGTCGACTTGCGCGGAGATGTCGGAGACGGCCGTCGCGCCGCGCGGCAGGCGGTCGAGCGCGGCGGTCAGATCGCGTTCGAGCGCGGCCTCGTCCAGCTCGAAATGACGCACGAGGCGGCGCAGGTCCGAATCCGCCGCGAGCAGGATCTGATGCATCCAGTGCGCCAGTTCGACATACGGATTGCCGCGCAGCTTGCAGAACGCCGCGCCGTTTTCGATCGCGCGATAAGCAAGCGGGTCGAGCTTGCCGAAGAGCGCCATGCGGCTGATTTCAGTCATGAGGAGTCTCCTTGCGATGGCTCGCTCCCGCCTGCCCGGCGATCACGACCCGATGGTTGTCATGGACCGGCGCACCGCTCGTGAGCCAGGTGTTCCAGCCGAGGCGTGCGCCGTTTGCCGTGCTGCCTTGCAAACGCAGCGGGGGCACTTCATCGCGCTTCAGATGCAGCGCGACGTCCCAGTCGAGCGGATCGCGCACGTAGTTGCGGACCCAGTCGGCGAGCTTCGCAAGGCTCTTCCCGCCCGGCAGGAAGCGCGCGAAATCGGCATGGCGAAGCGGCCCGATCACGATCCGGAACTTGTGCTGGCAGTCCCACACCCGCGTGCCGACGACCGTCGATACGCCGAGTTGCGCGCCGCCCAGACGCGTGCAGGCCTCGTCCGGCAGCGCGATCCAGTGGCCGCGCCATTGCTCGATCGACACGTTCACGCCGAAGAAGCGCGCGAGGATCAGCCGCAGCCCGTCGGCATGGCGCGTCGGCGCGGCGAGCAGGCCCGCGAAGTGCCGCTTGGCGGAATCGGGCACGGCGTCGCGACCGGCGAGCGCCGGCGCGCCCAGGCCGAACAGGCTGCCGACGTAATCCGCGAAGCGATCCTCGCGCGGCCGGTCGGCGCTCACGACCGGCTGGGCATCGGCCCATGCGCGATAGAAGAGCGACAGCATCCGGTGATGGAACATGTCGAGAAAGCGCGCGAGCGTAGGATCGTTCGCGTTGCGGGCGCGCTCGCGCACATAGGCGGTCAGATGCGTCGGCAGCGGGCCATTCGGTCCGAGCAGGCCGAGAAAATTCACCGCGAGCCGGCCGGGCTGCCCGTCCTCGCCCGGAACGTAGTCGCCGAGCGTCGTCGGATGGAAGATCAGCTCCGGGTCCTGCGAGAGGCGCACGGCGTCGTCGCGCGCGGAAAGCGACCGGCCGAGCCGCGGGCGCTCCGCATGCGCCTGCTCGATCAGCCGCAGCGCCTGAAAGAAGTCGAAGCGTCGGGCGTCGCGCGCGAGCACGCCGTCGATGGTCAGAGCGTCGCGCATCGTCCGGTCCTCGCTGGCCAGTGCATGAGCGGACCACGCGCGAGCGACGCGACGTGGGTCTCGGTGAACGAATTGATCGACACGTACTGGGCGAAGAACCGCGCGAGCACCGCGCCGAGCAGGAACGCGCTCGCGCCCTCGAACGCGGCGTCGTCGAAGCGCAGCGTGATCGCGAGGCCGCGACCGAAGACGATCGGCCCGGGCGTCGGCAGGCGCCGCACGACCGGCTCGCAGGACACCGAGCGCAGCCCTTCCACCTGCCGGTGCGCTGCGGCGTCGTCGGCCGGACAGTAGATCGCGAGCAGCTCGCGCAGCGCGCAGGCGCCTTCCTGTGCGTTCGTATCGACGAGCGACGCGTAGTTGAGCGAAAGATGATCGAGCAGCCGCCATGCCGCCGGCCCCTCAGCGAACGATGGCAGCGGCCGGCTCGGGCCCGCGACGCAGCGCACCGCGGTGACGGGCGCTTCGGCATCGAGCGTGAAGTCGGTCGAGCCCGCGCCGATGGGCATCGACAGCGGCAAATCGCGATTCGTGCACCACGCGCTGATGCCGAGCTGACGCACTTCTGCGCCCTGCGGCGCGTTATGCGCATCGACCAGCGCGATGAAGGCTTCGCTGCCGAGGTAACTGCTGCGCGCGCCGTTCTGCTGCTGCCGCACCGACGCGCGTCGCGCCTCGCGACGCAGTTGATAGAACGCGCCGCCCTCGCCCGGCATGTCCAGATCCTTCGCGCAGTGGAACGGCCGGTATTGCATCTGCGCGTCCGCGCCCGAGCCGTAGCCGGTGACTTCGTCGATCTGATGGATCTCGTAGTCCATCGGACGCGTGCGATCGACGACGACGTGATACTCGAACTCCGTGTCCGACAGCGCGACGCGGTCGGTGCGGCGGCGAAACAGGTTGATGGCGGGCGTGCAGTCGAGCGCGAAGTTCGACGCATCGACGGCGCGTTCGAGCGACGCGTCGGCCTGATCGAGCAGGATCACGATCTCCGCTTCCTGGCCGCGGCAATGACGCAGCGCGCCGCGCAGTCCGGCCACTTCGACGAACATGAAGCGCGGCGCGAAGGCGAAATACTCCTGCAGCAGCCGGTAGCCATCGAAAGATTGCTGGCCGACCGGCAGAAGCGCCTCGTCTTCGGCGAAGCCGAGCGGCCGCAGCGCGGTCTTCGGCAGCACGGCGAGCGTGGTTGCGGCGCTCGCGCCGTTGCCCGGCTGCATCACCGCGACGCCGACGCAATGGGCGAGCAGACGCTCGTGGAGGCGCGCGGGCAGGCCGTCCGGGCCGCGCAGATAGAACGCGAGACGATCGAGCGAAAGACGGTCGAAGCCGAGCGCGCCGGTCGCGCGCAGCCGCAGGCGCAATCCCGCCCTGACGCCCTCGGGCAACCCCGGCGACGAGGCGCTGAGGGAACTCGCATGCGTGAAGAACTTCGCCTGCGCGATCTCGACCGGCCACAGCGTCAGCGCATGCGCGGTGCGGTATTCGCAGCGCGTCGACGCGGACTTGTCGAGCATGCCGCGCAGCGCCGTGTGTCGCGGCACGACGATGCCGTCGGCGCTCGCGGCGAGTTGCGGGTTCGCGTGATCCGCCTGAAGCTGGACGACCGTCATCGAAGGCGTCGGCGCCAGATAGTGCGGATAAGCCAGTTCCAGCAGATGCTGCGTGAAGCGCGGGAATTCGGCATCGAGCTTCATCTGCACGCGCGCGGCGAGAAAGCTGAAGCCTTCCAGCAAACGCTCGACATACGGGTCCGCGCATTCGACGCCGTCCAGCGCGAGCCGCCCGGCGATCTTCGGAAACGCGGCGGCGAATTCGCCGCCCATCTCCCGCACGTGCTGCAGCTCCTGGCTGTAGTACCTGAGGAACGCGGGGTTCATGCGTACTGCTCCCCGGCCGATGATCCGGCGCGAACGGTCGATGCGTCGGCGACCCGCACCTCGCACGCCTCGAGATCCAGTTCCGTGCGCAGGAACAGCCGCTCGGGATACGGCTGCGACCACATGTCGGCCTCGATCTCGAAACGGATCACGTGGCCGCGCGTCTTTTCCCGCGAATCGCCGATCGCCGTCACGCGCACCGATTCGCGCGCGAGCCGCGGCTCGAAGGCCCACAGCGCGTCACGGATCAGGCGCTCCAGCGTGCCCGCCGTGAGCGCGGCGACGTCGCGCCCCGCGAGATCCGGCAAACCGTAGTTCAGCACGGAGGTCGCGACGTGCGGCAGGTCGGCCGCGTCCGCGCCCTCCCCGAGACCGCTCGCGTTCAGGAGCCAGCCGATATCCCGCTGCACGCTGTCGCGCAGCGCACGCGCCGAGATCACGCGACGCTCGCGGGATTCATGACGCACGTGCGGTTCGAAATCGGAAAGGCGATCCAGCAACGACGGCTGCAAGCGGTCCCGGGCGGAAGATTCGGACATGAGCGGCTCCTTTCAGAACGAATACGCGGATACGACGAAGCTCAGGCGGCCTTCGCCGTCGGCAGCTTCGACACGAGCCGCAGCGACACCGTGAGACCTTCGAGCTGGTAATGCGGGCGCAGGAAGAACTTCGAGGTGTAGTAGCCCGGATTGCCCGGCACTTCCTCCACGATGACCTGTGCGTCGGCGAGCGGCTTGCGCGCCTTGGTGTCGTCGGAAGAGTGCGTCGGATCGCCGTCGACGTACTGGAGAATCCAGTTCTGCAGCCAGCGCTCCATGTCGTCGCGCTCCCTGAACGAGCCCAGCTTGTCGCGCACGATGCACTTAAGGTAGTGCGCGAAGCGGCAGCACGCGAACAGATACGGCAATCGCGCGGCGAGGTTCGCGTTGGCGGTGGCGTCCGGGTCTTCGTATTCGGCCGGCTTGTGCAGCGACTGCGCGCCGATGAACGCCGCGAAGTCGGAGTTCTTCTTGTGCACGAGCGGCATGAAGCCGTTCTTCGCGAGTTCGGCCTCGCGCCGGTCGCTGATCGCGATCTCGGTCGGGCATTTCATGTCGATGCCGCCGTCGTCGGTCGGGAACGCGTGCACCGGCAATCCCTCGACCGCGCCGCCCGACTCCACGCCACGGATGCGCGAGCACCAGCCGGACATCCTGAACGAGCGCGTGATGTTCGCCGCCATCGCATACGATGCGTTCGCCCACGCGTATTTGCTGCTGTTCGCGCCGGCCGTGTCTTCCTCGAAGTCGAACGCCTCGACCGGATCGGTCTTTGCGCCGTAGGGTGCGCGCGCGAGAAAACGCGGCATCGCGAGACCGACGTAACGCGAGTCTTCCGAATCACGCAGCGAGCGCCACGCGGCATGCTCGGGCGTCTGAAAGATCTTGGTCAGGTCGCGCGGATTGGCGAGCTCTTGCCACGATTCCATCAAAAGCGCGGCCGGGTCCGCGCCCGCGATGAACGGCGCGTGCGCCGCCGCCGCGATCTTCGCGATCTGCGTGAGCAGGTCCACATCGGGACCGCTGTGATCGAAGTAATAATCGGCGACGAGCGCGCCGTAGGGTTCACCGCCGAACTGGCCGTACTCTTCCTCGTAGAGCTTCTTGAAGAGCGGGCTCTGATCCCACGCGACGCCGCGATACTTCTTCAGCGTCTTGTGCAGTTCGGTCTTCGAGATGTTGAGCACGCGGATCTTGAGCGACTCGTCGGTCTCCGTGCTGTTGACCAGGTAATGCAGGCCGCGCCACGCGCTCTCGACCTTCTGAAAAGGCTCGCTGTGCAGGATCTGGTTGATCTGTCCGGTGAGCGCCTGATCGATCTGCGCGATGAGCGCTTCGATGGTCGCGAGGACATCGCCGGAAATCACGCCGGTTTCGCGCAATGCCTGCTCGGCGAGCGTGCGCACGGCATTCTCGACAGCGTCGCGGGCGCGATCGGACTTCGGCTTGAATTCCTTTTGCAGCAGCGCGGAGAAATCGTCGAGTTCGGGCGCCGCTTCCATCACGGCCGCGCGGGTCTCTTGCTGGAGGCTGAGATCGTTCATCGTGTCATGCTCCGGTGGCGGGTTGGGCTTCGTCGTCGTTCGGGCGAGGCTGGGCGGCGAGCGCCTTCATCAGCGCGGGCTCTTCCAGCAGGCGTGCAATCAGCGCTTCGGCGCCGGTCTTGCCGTCCATGTAGGTCAGCAGGTTCGCCAGTTGCGTGCGCGCTTCCAGCAGTTGCCGCAGCGGCTCGACCTTGCGGGCGATCGCGGCGGGCGTGAAGTCGTCCATGCTCTCGAAGGTCAGGTCGACCGCGACGTTGCCGTCGCCCGTCAGCGTGTTCGGCACCTGCACCGCGACGCGCGGCTTCATCGACTTGAGACGCTCGTCGAAGTTGTCGACGTCGATTTCGAGAAACTTGCGTTCGGCGGCGGGCGCGAGCGGCTCGGCGGGCTGCCCCGAGAGATCCGCGAGCACGCCCATCACGAAGGGCAGATTGACCTTCTTCTCCGAGCCGTAGACTTCGACGTCGTATTCGATCTGCACACGCGGCGCACGATTGCGCGCGATGAATTTCTGACTGCTTTCCTTGGCCACGATGTCCACTCCTTTGGGTTTTGCCTGAGTCGGGTCAGACGACCCCGCCCAGATGCCTGAATTGATGCGCGCCGTCCGGCGCGACGTCCTCGATGATTTCGATGAAGCTCTTGCCGACCAGCCTGCGGGCGCGCTGCAGCAACACCGGCAACGGACTCGACGGCTCGCATTCGGCGTAGTAGGCGCAGATCGCGTCGAGCGCGTCGCTCACGTCGCGTGCGCTCGCGATGCGCCGGGGCGTGGCGGGTCCCGTCGCGGCGGCGACATGCGCCGACGCACCGAAACCCGCGCCCTCTTCACTGCTGCTGGTCTCCATCGCGCTTCCCCGCTCCCCCGTGTCCGGACCGAACACCGCGATCCGCGCCGCCACGAACTCCCCGATGCGTTCGAGCGGCCTTGCGAGCGGCCCGAAATCGAGCGCGCGCGCCGGCCCCACGCGCCCGGTCAGCGCGCTCTCGATCTTCGCGAGCGAGGCCCGCGCCGACGAAAGCGCCTCGCACATCGCCCGCCCTTCGTCGATGCCGGCCTGCGCGAACGCTGCATCGATGGCCGCGAGCGTCGGCATCTCGTCGCCTTCGTAAAGCGGCGCTTCGCCCGCCAGCACTTCGAGATCGCGCAGCGCGAAACCCCGCTGACCACGCGGCGCGACAAAGGGCACGTCGCGCAGTTCGCCCACGATCCCCGCGCCATCGACGAGCGCCGACAGCGCATTGACCCGCGCGGTCGGATCGTCGCCGTCGCTGGCGTCGAGTTGCGGATGCACCCCGTTCCAGTGCTCATCGAGCAGCCCTTCGATCAGCGCGAGGCCGCGCGCGAGACCGGCGAAGCCCTCGCGCGCCATGCTCGAACGCGCGTAATGCACCGCCACCCGCAGATCGCGCGTGCGTTCGAGCAGGGTGATCGACAACTTGCGGGCGAGCATCCAGTCGGGCGGCGTCGCGGCAATCACGGTGCCGCCATACTGGGCGTCGGGCTTGCCGGCGATCGCCTCTTCCAGCGCCCGGAACTCGGGGCTGTACTCTTCGTCCTCGCCGCACGGGGCATCCGGTGCGAGGGCGGTAAGCCAGGCTTCGATTTCTGCGAGGTTCATGGCGATGTCCGCGACGAGCATGGAACGGAAGGCGGCCTATCAGGGCCGCGGCGACGACGACGAACGCGAGCTGGAGCTGGAGCTCGCGCTCGGGCTGGCGCCCGGGCCGGAGTCGCAATTCGCCGTGTTCTTCGGGATGTTCCATTTGCCGGTCACGACGCCGCCCTTCTTCGCGCCGTTGTTGTCCTGCGGCTGGTACTCCACGCAGAATTGCGCGAAGTTCAGCGTGATGTTCTCGGCGATCTGATCACCGCCGCCGGAACCCACCGAGTGACGGCTGATCAGCACTTCCTTGAGGGTGATCTTCAGATACTCGACAGGATCGTTACCGCCCGCCTTGCGCAGCGTGAGCACGGCCTCCGGCATGTGCACGCCCTGACAGCACGACTGCACGATAGTGGGCGAGCTTTTGTCGACGTACTTGCTGATCGTGAGGTCCTGCACCGATGCGGTCCCGGTGCCGCCGCCCGTGCCGGTGTGCGTCGTGCCCGTCTGCGAGCATCCCCACGACCAGCTCAGTACATCGATCTCATCGGTGTGGCCCACCGCCTGAGATTCACCCTTGATATCGCCCAGCTTGAGAAACATGTCGACAGCCATTTCAGTCTCCAAAAATTGCGCGCCCTGCGGCACTGGTAAGTTCGCGTCGCGTTGGTTCGCGAAGCGGGGTTTGCGAGCTTTCCGTTGATTACCCGCGTTACTTCGGATTGCGAATTGATTGAAATGCCTTGACGCGTTTTTTATCGCCACGCATCAGTCTGAACTCATCCGACGGCTCATTCGCCGAGCGCCTGCCGGATCGCCGCCGCGACGGCCCGCGTGTCGCCGCGCTCGCACAGCGCCGCCCAGTTCACGAGCGTGTCGCGACTCACGGCCGGCTTTTCGCAAAGCTGCGCAAAACGGTCGAGTGTCGCCGCCGAACCGGCTATGCTATGAAAACGTTCGCGTCCGATGCACGCGTCCAGCATGACCGCCATGCCTGCCTGCCGGGCCCGGTCGAGGAGGGTCTCCATGATCTGTCTCCTATTGCGTGATTCTGGTGGTTCGAGTGCGCTTCGATGCGCGATCCGTGACCCGAAAACAGCCGCCCCCGCCGGCTTATTCCGCAAAAAAACTCGAAAAAATCGTGGAATAGATTCGCGTCTGGAGTGTTGTCAATCATGAGCGCGCCCATTTCAGGAGCTGCCCCGATGAACGACGACGACCTGCCGACCGTCTTGCCGACGTTATTGCCGCGGCTCTGGCGATTCGCGCTGCGGTTGACGCAGAATCCGCACGACGCCGAGGATCTCGTTCAGCGGGCGTGCGTGCGGGCGCTGGAGCGGCGCAGCCAGCTTCAGCCGGGCACGTCGGCGCTGAGTTGGCTCTTTTCGATCGTGCATTCGACGTGGATGAACGAATTGCGCGCCCGTTCGATTCGTAATCGCGGGAGCATGGACTGGCAGGACGAGGAAATCGAACAGTTCGCCGATCCTTCCGGGCGCAATCCGGAGCTGGATTTGCTGCATCGCCAGGTGATCGACGCCGTCGAGGCCCTGCCCGAAGCGCAGCGCGTCGTGATGGTGCTGGTGGCGATCGAAGGTCTGAGTTATCGCGAGGCGGCCGAAGTGCTCGACGTGCCCATCGGCACGATCATGAGCAGGCTGTCGCGAGCGCGGCTGACGATCGGGCAGAAATTCAGCGTGCAGGCGCCGGCGTCGGCCAAAAAAGGAGAATCCTTATGATGAATGTCGATGATTCGCTGCTGATGGCCTATGTGGACGGCGAGCTTTCGCCGGAGCAGCGCGGGGAAATCGAAGCAGCGATTGCGCACTCCGACGAACTCGCGGAGCGGGTCGCGGCGTTGCAGGCCTCAGTGCTGCCGTATCGTGCCGCGTATGACCGGCAGACGGTGCCGCCCGTGCCGGAGAGCCTGACGCGCCGCATCGAAGAGCTCGTCAGCGTCAGCGCGCCGCAGGAGCGCAGCGCGCCGCGCGGTGGCAACCGGCGTTTTTCGATGCAATGGGCGGCTGCGGCGTTCGTCGCCGGTGCAATTTGCTCGGGCGTGCTCACGGGCTATTTCAGCGGCGTGAATCCGTTGAAGCCGGGTGTCGATCCCTGGGTGAAGAGCGTGGCGGAATACCAGGTGCTCTATGGACGCGACACGGTCGCCAATCTCCGGGAAGACAAAACCAGCACCGAACAGGTGATGGCCGATATCCATCAGCGCGACGGCATGCCGGTCGAAGTTCCGGATCTGCGTCAGGTTGGCTTGAAGTTCAAGCGCGTGCAGCGCCTGAATTACCACGACCGCCCGCTCATCCAGATGGTGTATCTGCCGGAGCGCGGCGATCCGGTGGCGCTGTGCGTGATCGAGGAAAACGAGAGCGATGCACCGGTGAAGTCGAGTCAGGTCGGTGAAATGAAGACGGTCACGTGGCGCGCGAACCGGCTCGCCTATGTGTTGCTTGCGAAAACTCCGTCGCTCGACTTGCAGGCGATCGGCAGCAGCATCGCCAATGGGAAGACCGCGCCGCTTTATAGCAGCGCGGATCGGGACTTGCGGCGCGATAGCTAGGCGGACGCGGGCGTGGCGCCGCACGCGTTCGTTGCGGCGAGATCGTCCGCGCCCGATGGCACGTTGGCCCCGTTGAACACGGGCGCCAGCCCCAGATGCTCGAGCATGCGGCCGAACGCTTCGAGCCGGCTCTTCACATAGGCGGCCGTATCCACATCGCCATAATCGTAAAACCCCGCGCCGTCGAGCAGGCCCTTGCGTGATTCGTGCATGTTGCTGCTGACGATCCGCGCTGGAAGGAAGCGCTCTCCTTTCTCCTTCGCAAGATAGTGCGAAGCATAGTAGAGAATGTCGCAGCCACCCCAGTCGATGAATTCGAGCAAGCCGAGCACCGCGAAGCGCAGGCCGAAGCCTGTGCGTATCGCCGTGTCGATCTCTTCAGCGCTGGCGACACCCTCCTCGACCATGCGCGCCGCCTCGTTCATGGCCAGCGCCTGGATGCGCGGAACGATATAGCCCGCCGAGGGCGCGCAGACGACGGGCGTCTTGCCGATCCTTTTCAGCAGTTCGACGAGTTGCGAAACCACGCCCGCGTCCGTCGCGTCGCTGCGGCTGACTTCGACGAGCGGCATCAAATGCGCGGGATTGAGCCAATGCGCGTTCAGCAGCCGGTCCGGATGCGTGACGATGCGCTGCAGGTCGGTCACCAGGAAAGTCGAGGTCGTCGATGCGATGATCGTCCTCGTGTCCGCGCACTCACCGAGCCACGCGAAGACGTCCCGCTTCGCATCGAGCACTTCGGGGACGGCTTCGAACACGACGCGCGCCTGACCGAGCGTACTCGATGCGCGCGCCCGGTCCACGATATCGATCCGGCTCAGCGCTTCGTCGGCCTGTTGTTGGGTGATACGGCCGAGCGCCGCCTGGGCGTGCAATTGCCTGGCGATTCCGTCGAGCGCCGAGCGCGCGAACGCTTCGCGCGCAATCGCGTCGCGCTCCTTGAAATCGATGAGCGTCGCGCGCAGGCCGGCGAACGCGAACGCAAGCGCGATGCCCTGCCCCATGCGCCCCGCGCCGACGACATGAACATGCCCGATCTGTGTCGCGTCCGTCATGACGTGATCCCGTCGTTGAGCAAGGCGGTCATCGCCTCGCGGGACAGCGCGGCGAGCCCGAAGCGTTCCAGCGTGCGTCCTTCGCCAAACAGATCGCGCTCGGCCACAGCGCTCGCGATGCTCAGCAAACCCTGCGCGACGGGCGTCGGCACCCCGGCGAAGCGCCCGCACGAAACGATGAACGACAACCCGAGCCGGGTGTCTTCGAGCATGTAGCGGTGCGCTTTCAGATCGATATGTTCGCGCCAGTCGCCGCTATCGGTCAGCTTGCCGTGCGCGCCTCGCCCGTACATCCATTCGTCGCCTTCGCTCGCGTAGTGATCCGCGAGCGGAAAATGCGGCGCGCCATAACCCAGCGCCTCGCGCACGGCCATTCGCTCGGCGTCGAGCGCGCTCGTCACGCGGCGAATGGAAGGCTGCGTGCCTTCATTGTGGATATCCCATGATTCGAAGTGTTCGAGCGGGCCCGCGTTCATCATGATGAGCGGCGGATGAATCACGGGACCGGCGTTCATCAAAGCCCCCGACAAGGCATCTTCGATCGGCTCGATGGAAGGATACGCATCCTTCAGCAGCGGCATGGCCCATTCGGCGGCCCGGGCGGGAAACACGCCCGTTGGCAGACGCGTCGCGTACGCGCTGATCACGACGTCGTTCTCGCCGTGCTTGCGCACGAGATACGGCAGCGTGCCGGTTTCGGCAAACGCCGCGCGGCTGCGATTGCCGGCGTCCGCCATGGCCTTCGCGAACACGTAACTGCCGAACGTGCCCGGCGGAAGATAGACCACGTGCCCGTCGCGCAAGTGCGGCGCGAGTTGCGGCGCGAGCGCGTCGTGCGTCACCGACGGCAACGGGATCACGATGAGCGACGCCGAGTTCGCCGCGTCCGCCAGATCATCGACGATGCGGATCGTGCCCGCGCCCGCGCCAACCGGCACGCGCCGGCTGCCGCGATAATCCCTCACGCGCAATTCGCCGAGCTCGCGCAGCCGCGCCGCCGCCGCCGTATTGCGCCGCCACCATGTCACCTCATGGCCCTTTTCGATCATGTCGATCACGGCGGCATAGCATCCGTGTCCACCACCCAACACGCTGACTTTCATTTTCGAGCCTCCTTGTGCAATGAAAACGAGGTTACGCCGACATGCAAAGCACGACGCATCGATACGCGCAACGGAGATTCAAATCGCGCAACATCGAGAACACGCGAGATACGGCGAAACGCGCGCAATGCGGGTGATTCCGTTCTTGCGCGGACATTTCGTCTCGCCCATCATTACGCTGGTTCAACGCACGCTCTGCAGACGTCACTCATGGAAATCGCCATCTCCCGCAACCATCGAAACAGGCTCGACGCATCGCACGCGCGCGAGGACATCGAGCGCGAAGTGGCGCAGTTGTTGTGTCCGCACCGCATGGAGATCGCGGGGCGTGGTCCTATGCGCGCGGAACTCTATGGCGTCGCGCTGCATCGCGCGAGTCTGCTGGAGCTTTGCTACGGGCGCGAGACCTCGATCGACGCGGGCGATCTCGTCGATCAATATCTGTTTCGCACGACGCTCGCCGGCCGTTGCGAACTGGAATCGGGCAACGACCGCGTATCCATCGGCGCGGGCGATCTGAGCGTGTCGTCGCCTACACGCTCGGCGCGCATTCACACGGATCGCGAATGCCGCAATCTGCTGCTGCGCATCGACCGTCAGGCGCTCGAACTCAAGCTCGCGGAGATGTTGCAGTCCACATTGCGCGAGCCGCTCGTGTTCGATTTGTCCATTCACCGCGCGCATGCGGGCGCGAGCGTGTTTCAGGGCACGTTGCGTTATCTGTGCGCGCTGTCCGGACAGATCGACGCGAGCGCGAAAGCGAGCGTGCTCGGTCGCGATCTCACCCAATGGCTGATGACGGTATTGCTCACGCAACTGCCGCACAGCTACAGCAATGCGCTTTCACGCGGGGCGCTCGCGCCCTTGCCTTCGCATGTGCGCCGTGCGCGCGACTATATCGATGTCCATCTCGGCGACCCGCTGCCGATCGAAACGCTCGCGCGCGAAGCCGGTGTCTCGCCGCGTACGCTGCAAAATGGCTTCCGCCAGTTTCTCGATACGACGCCCGCCGCCTATATCCGCGACCGCCGTCTCGAAGCCGTGCATGCCGCGCTGCGCGGCAACCCGTCGCGCGCGGTGACCGACGTGCTGATCGAGTGCGGCGTGAACAGCTTCGGGCACTTCGCGAAAGCCTATGCGCGCCGCTACGGCTGCCTGCCCTCGGCGACGGCGAGGCGCGCCGCATGACCCGCGCCATCGATCTGACAGCCGATCCGGATGACTTCACGGCGGCGAACGCGGATCCCGGCCAGCGCGCGTCGCAAGGCGGAGCGCTGCGCGTGCAGGACCTCGATCTCAATTTACTGAAGACCTTCCACGCCGTCTTCGACGAAAGGCATGTCGGGCGCGCGGCGTTGCGGCTCGGCGTCACGCAGCCGTCGGTGAGCCATGCGCTCGGCCGCTTGCGCCTGATGTTCCGCGACGCGCTTTTCGTACGCACCGGCGGCGGCGTCGAACCCACGCCGCGTGCGCAGCGTCTCGCGGCTTCGGTGGAACGCGCGCTCGACATCCTCCAGGACGTACTGGACGAAGGCGCGCTCTTCGTTCCCTCGAGCGCACGCCGCGTATTTCGGCTACATATGAGCGATTTCGCCGAGACCGCATTCCTTCCGACCTTGCTGCGCGAACTCGATCATCGCGCGCCCGGTGTCGTGATCGAAACCTTGCATGTCGAAGAAGGCCAGTTCAACGATGCGCTCGAATCAGGCCGCATCGATTTCGCCCTCGGGCACTTTCCACACGCGTCACCGCACTTTCATCGCAGCGAACTCCTGCACGAGCGCTACATGTTGCTGATGCCGCGCCGCGTCGCGGATCGACTCAGCCTCGATGCCGGTTTCGTGCTCGAACGCAACGCGCCTGACGCGCTGCGCTTCATCTCGATCACCTCGCATCCGCAGTCGATGGCGCTGCTCGAACGTCACGGCCTCACTTCGCGCATCCGCGCGGCCGTGCCCGACTTCATGGTCGTGCCCGCGATCCTGCAACGCTGCGATTACGCGCTCATCCTGCCGCGCACCGTCGCGCAGGCGTTTTCCGCGCCCGGCGAGACCGCGTCATTCGAGATCGCAGATGCCGCCACGTGGTCCGTCAACGCTTACTGGCATCGTCGCTTCGACGCCGATCCCGGTCATCGCTGGCTGCGTGCCCTGTTGATGGAACTGTTTCGCATCGGCTCACGCGAACCATTCGACAGCTGGCTCGCGGTGCCGCCCGAGGCCAGCGACTGATCCGCGCCGCGGCGTTCAGAACGCCGTCATCACGCCCGCCACGATCGAACTCGCCGTCGCGCCCGGCTTGCCGACCGGCACGCCGCCGCCCGCCGCGCCGTTGATCGTGAAGCTCGCGTGCGCGTTGTTGCGCACCATGGCGGCGCCCGTGTAGAGAACGGTGCGCTTCGAAAGCGGATAGTCGAGCCGCAATCCGTAAGAGTCCGCATTGCCGTCGCTATCCGCGATCTTGCGATAGTGCCCGTAACTCAAGAGCAGCGATGCACGACCTATCGGCATCGTCGCGCTCAATTCGAACAGGTCGTTATGCGGATTCGCGCTCGTGGCCGGAATCATCGACGCGACATCGGGACCGCCGCGATGGCGCAGCCATACGAACGAGGGCTTGATCACGCCGAAGTCGTATGAGATCGCGCCGAGCAGATAGTTGCCGGTGCCGGTCGGGCTCGTTGGCGTCAGCGTTGCCGGAGTGGACGTGCTGAACTTCTGCTGCATGTAGTCGATATCGATCGAGAGCGCGGCGTTCACGTAATTGAGGCCCGCGCCGTAAGTGTCGCCGAGCGTCGAGGGTTGATTCGCCGCGCCGTTCGCGCCACGCGCAGCCATTGCGCGGATCAGCAAGCCGGCGATTCGCGGTGACGTATAGCGCAGCGCGTTGTTCACGCGCAGATAAGATGGCCCCACGAAGTTGTTCGCCGCATTGCCCCACGCAAGCCCCGCGCCCAGACCAGGCAGGCTGTACGTGACCAAAGAAGTGTGCAGGATCGTATAAGTTTCGCCTGCCTGCAACCCACCGAAGGGGCCCGTCAGCCCGACCCACGCCTCGCGTCCAAATAACGCGCCGTTGTTGTTGAACTGTCCGTTCGCCGAGTTGAATCCGTTTTCCAGTTTGAAGATCGCGGCATAACCGCCGCCCATGTCTTCGACGCCTTTCAAGCCCCAGTTGGTCGCGAAAATATTGCCGCTGCCCATTCGCACGACGTGATCGGGACCAAAGTTCGCGTATTCGATGGATGTATCGACTCGTCCATAAAGCGTCACATTCGATTGCGCCAATGCAGGCAGCGCCGCCAACCCCAGCAGCGTTGCACACCACTTCCAGTTAGTCATTCGTCTCTTCCAGGCAGAGTTATTCGTTGACAACCTGATGCGATCGCGTCGCATGGTTGAGCAGTACATTGTTCGATTCATATAGGTCAGCGAACAAGGCCGAGTCTAGAAAGACGAAATTCGAGCGTCGATCAAACGCGCCGTATAACACTTATAGATTCGGTGCATGACAGCTCATGCGCCTGGTGCGATCGCGCTGTGAAGCTTGTTCTAAAAGGCTTTCACGTCCGCGTGCGTGAGCTTCGACCATGCGGATTCAGTAAGGCGGCGAAAGCAACGCGTGCATGGCGCTATGTGCGGGATATTTGTTCGCGTAGGCTGCTTTCCGACCAGCGCGTCCGATAAGAAACGAGGCGCGTGCACATCATCGATACCGGAGATACGGATGATCGCCCCAAACGCAACACAGCCCGACCGCAAGCGCTACACCTACGAGTGGTATGTCGTTTTGATCTGCATGCTTGCCTATGTGTTCTCATTCGTCGACCGGCAAGTGCTGGCGCTGATGATCGAGCCGATCAAGCGCGACCTGCATCTCAGCGATACGCAGTTCAGTCTGTTGCACGGCTTCGCATTCTCGCTCTTCTATGCGGTCATGGGCATGCCGCTCGCGTATCTCGCCGACCGCTTCGCGCGGCCGCGCATCATATCCATCGGCGTCGCGCTATGGAGCGTCGCCACGGCCGCGTGCGGCGTCAGTCAGAACTTCCTGCACATGTTTCTCGCGCGAATGAGTGTCGGCGTCGGTGAAGCAGCGCTCTCGCCGGGAACGTATTCGATGCTCGCCGATTACTTTCCGAAACATAAGCTCGGCCGCGCGGTCGCGATCTATTCGCTCGGCTCGTTCATCGGCGGCGGCATTGCATTTCTGATCGGCGGTTATGTTATTGCGCTGCTCAAGCATGCGACCACGTTCACGCTTCCTGTGGTCGGTGAAGTGCGCGCATGGCAGCTCACGTTTTTCATCGTGGGATTGCCGGGGCTGCTGGTGGCGCTGATCTTCATGCTCACGGTACGCGATCCGCAACGCAAGGGGCTCGTGAAAGACAGCACGGGCGAAGCGAAGCGCGTATCGACGGTGGATGCACTGCGCTTCATCGGCACGCATCGCAAGACTTTCTTTTGTCACTACCTCGGCTTCTCGTTCTATGCGATGACGCTGTTCTGCCTGATGAGCTGGACCCCGCGTTCTACATGCGCCGCTTCGGGCTCACGCCCGTGGAAGCAGGTTATACGCTAGGCACCGTGTTGCTGGTCGCGAACACGACCGGCGTGTTCTGCGGCGGCTGGTTCAATGACTGGCTGATGCGCAAGGGCAGAACGGATGCGCCCATGCGCGCCGGTGCGATCGGCGCGGCCTGCATGCTGATTCCTTCCGTCGCGTTCACGCAAGCGGGATCGTTGGGCGCATCTCTGACGTGGCTCGTCGCAGCGATGTTCTTCGCTTCGTTTCCGATGCCGACTTCCACGGCCGCCATGCAGACGCTCGCGCCCAACCAGATGCGCGCTCAGATTTCGGCGGTCTTCCTGCTGATCTCGAACCTCATCGCGCTCGGCGCGGGAACCACGATCGTCGCGCTCATTACGGACAAAGTGTTTGCGTCACCGGCCGCTGTGGGTCACTCCATGGCGCTGGTCAATCTCGTGGCCGCGGCGCTTGCGGCGATCCTGCTCGCTGTCGGATGCCGGCACTTTCGACGCAGCCTCGTCGATCAGGAAGCACAGTTGCATCAGGTTTCGCCGGCTGATGTTCGAAGCGCGGTGAGTTCGACCGCGCAGGCCGTTGACGCGTAGAAAAAGCGCAAGCGGCGGCGTGTCATTCCGACACGCCGCCGCCTCGAAGGGTCATACACGAAGCGCTTAAGCCCTCAAGCTTCAGCCGACACGCGAAGCCGATTGACGATCTGGTTATCCTTGCCCTGAACCATGGGCGTCAAATCGATGTTGAATTCGATTTCCTTATACGCATCGCTCTTGAGTCCGAGCGCGGTTCCACCCGTCTTCTCCACGACGTGCGGAATCAGATCCTCGCGCGTCGCGTAAGCGAAGTCGTCCCAGATGAGCGGATCGCCTTCGATATTGATCTGCGTCGTCAGCTTGCGGTACTTGTCGCTCGACGCAAAGAAGTGAACGTGTGCCGGACGATTGCCGTGGCGCGCCAGAACGTTCAACAATTGCTGCGTGGAACCGTGCGGCGGACAACCGTAGCCCACCGGCATGAGCGTGCGGAATTCGTACTTGCCGTCAGCGCCCGTTTTGACTGCGCCGCGCAAATTGAACTCGCTCTGTGCGCCTGTCGGGTCGAAGTGCGAATAGAAGCCCTTGGAGTTCGCGTGCCAGCATTCGACCACCGCGTCCGCTACGGGTTTGCCGTCCGGGCCTTTGACCGTGCCGCGAATGACGAGCGGCCCAGCGTCTTCATCCGGATTGACGTCGATCTTCGAGACGCCTTCACGCACCGTCGCGCCCGCAACGTACAACGGACCTTCGATGGTTCGCGGCGTACCCCCGTTGATGTCCGCCTCGCGGTCAGCCGCATCCATGCGAATGTCGAGATACTTCTCCAGGCCGAGGCCCGCGGCCAGCAAAGCCGCCTCGCCGTCCTGACCGAGCTTGTTGAAGTAGTTGACGCCGGCCCAGATTTCATCGGGCGTCATGTCGAGGTCGTCGATAGCCTTGAACAGATCGCTCAACAGGCGATGCGTGATCTCCTTCGCACGCGCATTGCCGTCCTGGCTTCCAAGGTTGGCCGCGGCCTTCAGCAATGCCTGAACTTCCTGCGTCTGGAATACTTTGACACTCATGATTGTTGTCTCCACTCGATATTGGGGGATGGTGATGCTGGCTCCAGACGCCTTGTGCGGCGCCTGCCGCCATGTTCAAGCGTCGTTGTCACGAACCGACGACGGATGGCGACACAACGGCGTCACCGAAATCTTCATGTACGGAAACAGCGGCAGCGCGATAAGAATGTCGTGCAGTTCCGCATTGCTTTCGACATCGAATACGCTGAAGTTGGCGTACTCGCCGGCAATGCGCCAGATATGGCGCCACTTGCCGCTGCGTTGAAGTTCCTGCGAATAGGCCTTCTCGCGCGACTTGATTTCGTTCGCGACATCGGCGGGCATATCCGCCGGGATATTCACGTCCATGCGTACGTGGAACAACATCGTTCATCTCCTCTTAGGCGTCGTCTGGATTACTTGATGACCTTCTTCAGCCCATCGCGGGTGAAGCGCCGGATCTTCTCGTCGTCGAGTTCGATTCCAAGGCCGGGGCCATTCGGCACGGTGAGTTCGAAGTCGCTGTAGTCCAGCGGCTTCGTCAGGATCTCCTCGGTGATCAACAATGGCCCGAACAATTCGGTGCCCCATTGCAGATTGGCGAAACTGGCGAACAGGTGCGCCGATGCAAGCGTGCTGACCGCGCCTTCCAGCATCGTGCCGCCATAGAGTTCGATACCGGCGGCATCGGCGATGGCGGCGACGCGCTGCGCGGCGAACAGGCCGCCGCTCTGTTCGATCTTGATCGCGAATACATCCGCACCGCCGTGCTTCGCGATCTCGAAAGCGCTCTCGGGGCCTTGCAGAATTTCGTCGGCCATGAGCGCGACCGGAAAGCGCCGCATCAGGCACGCCATTGCCGCCGCGGACGCCACCGGTTGCTCGACGAGCTCACAACCGGCATCGGCCAGCGCGGGAATGGCCCACGACGCCTGAGTTTCGCTCCAGGCCATGTTGACGTCGACGCGCACGGAAGCGCGGTCGCCCATTGTCTTCTTGATCTTCGCGACATGCCCGATATCCGTTCTGAGATCTTTCGCGCCGATCTTGAGCTTGAATATCCGATGTCGGCGCGCAGCCAGCATCGACTCGGCTTCGTCGATATCTCTTGCGGTGTCGCCCGACGCGAGTGTCCACGCAACTGGCAGGCGATCGCGGCGGCGGCCGCCGAGCAACTCGCTGACCGGCACGCCCAGACGCTTGCCGTGCGCGTCGAGCAACGCGGTTTCCAGCGCGCTCTTGGCAAAGTGATTGACCTTCACCAGCTTGCCGATATGCGCCATCAATTCCTGAATGCGCGTGGCGTCGCGGCCTATAGCAGCGGGTGCGAGATACGCGTCGATCGCGAGCTTCATCGACTCGGGGCTTTCCGGGCCATAAGCCATTCCGGCAATCGTGGTGCCCTCGCCCACGCCCACGACGCCGTCGCTGCAATAGACCTTCACGAGCATCATGGTCTGCCCGTACATCGTGGCGACGGAAAGCTTGTGAGGGCGAATCGTGGGCAAATCGACGAGAGAAGTTTCGATGCGTTCGATTGTCGTTGTGGTCATGGGGAGATAGATCTGAATCCTGTGAGCGATCACACGGTAATGAACGTCGAAACATTCGTCAAATAGATCAAATGTATTGGTCGATATCCATCCGGCTGATAACTCTGATCGCATCGACTCAGTTATCGCATCGAGCAAAGCAAGGGCACCCGCAACCCGTTCATGCACGCAATTCATATCGCGCATTTTTGGCCCGAATTTGACCGGCGCTTTATCGGCTCATATCGTTTGGCCCATGTCGCGCCGAAGTCGTCTCTCGTGTGACCGGCCCCGCTCAATGAAGCTCGCCATGAAGCGGCAACCACAACTCAGCGTTCCTCATCACCATGAATCCTGACGCCGTGAATTCCGATCTCAGCGTGCCGCGCGCATCGCAACGATCCGTCCGTCCCGCCAGCAACGTGCGCCGCGCGGTCACGACCGCCGTGCTCGGCCAGATCCTCGAGTGGTATGACTTCTTTCTCTATGGCACCGCCGCCGCGCTCGTCTTCGGCAAGCTGTTTTTTCCGGTCGGCAGCGATCCACTGACCGGAACCATCGCCGCGTTCGGCGGGTTCACCGTGGGGTTCATTGCACGGCCCATCGGCGGGGTTCTGTGCGGACATATCGGCGATCGCTACGGCCGCAAGGTCGTGATGATGCTGACGCTCCTCACCATGGGCACGGCAACGGTCCTGATGGGCCTGCTGCCCACGTATCAGCAAATCGGCATAGCGGCGCCCGTCATGCTCGTGCTGCTGCGCATCCTTCAGGGCCTGGCCGCGGGCGGCGAATGGAGCGGCAGCATTCTGCTCATCCACGAGAACGCGCCTCCCTCTAAACGCGGCGCGCTCGCGGCATGGAGTCCCTGCGGCGCGGCGCTCGGCTTCGTGTTGTCGACCGGTGCGTTCCTGCTCGTGCAGCAACTTTCGTCCACGGAGTTTCAAAGCTGGGGCTGGCGCATTCCGTTTCTCGCAAGCGCGGCGCTCGTCGCGCTCGGGCTGTGGATGCGGCGCTCGGTCGGGGAAAGCGCGGCATTCGCCGAGGTCAAGGCGACGCGCCATGAAAGCCGCATGCCCGTGATCGAAGTGCTGCGCCAATGTCCGCGCGAAGTATTGACGATCTTCGGCTTGCGCTTCGGAGAGGGCGGTGCGTCGTATATCTTCTTCGCCTTCACGATAGCGTACGGGCAGTTCCTCGGCATCAAATCGAGCTGGATACTCGGCGGTCTCACGATCTCCATGCTGCTGATGATTCCAGTCTCCCTGTTCTTCGGCCACGTCACGGACAAGGTGGGACGCAAGCCCGTCTATCTGGCCGGCGCCATCGCCATGGTGCTCGTCGCATGGCCCTACTTCACGCTGCTCGGCTCCGGCGAATACTGGAAGATCATCCTGGGCCTCGTGCTCGCCAACAGCCTCACGCTCGGCATTCTCGAAGGCGCGCAGCCGGCGTTCATCAGCGAAATGCTGCCCGTCCATCTGCGCTTCTCGGGACTGGGAATCGGCCGCGAGATTTCATCGGTCCTCGGCGGCGGTCTTTCTCCCATGATCGCCACCGCGCTGCTCGCGCACTATCGCAGCCCCGTGCCCGTCGCGTTTTATCTCGGGGCACTGGGCCTCATCACCGTCATCGCGACGCTGATCGCCCGCGAAACCTATCCCAGGGCGATGCGCGTCGCAGCGCGTAAGGAACGCGAATGACATCGCGCAACATCATCGATCACGAGGTAACACGCATGCACGCCGTTCAAACCGAAAGCCGCAGCGCCTGCACCGCCAGGGCGCATATCATCGACACGCAGAACGACTATCCGCGTTATGCCGGTCCGCTTTCGCTCGACGAGCTCATCGTCGAGGTCGAGCGACGTCGCGACGAGTTCGACGGGCTGTCACACGTCCCGCGCGACATGATCGGCAAGATGAAGCGCGCGGGCATCTTCCGCGCGAGCACGCCGAAGCGTTTCGGCGGCGATGCCCTGCCGCCGCCGCGATTTCTGGAAGTGCTGGAACGCATCGCCATCGCCGATGGATCGACCGCGTGGGTGGCGGCCTTTGGTTCGGCGAACACGTACCTCGCTTCACTGCCCGTCGAGACGCAGGCGCGCATCTACGCGAGCGGTCCCGATCAGGTTTTCGCGGGAGGCCTCTATCCGCTTCAAAAGGCAGCGCGCGCGCCGGGCGGCTTTCTGGTGTCGGGCCAGTGGCGCTTCGCCAGCGGCTGCAAAGGCGCGGACTGGATCGGCGTGGGCATCGGCGGCGCGCCGGGCGATGCAGGCGGCACGACCGCGGGCAAGCCATTCACCGCCGTGTTTCCCGCTTGCGAAGTGGAGATCGTCGACAACTGGAACGTGGTCGGCATGCAAGCAACGGGCAGCCACGATCTGCGCCTCAAGGACAAGTACGTCGACGAGCAATGGACCTTCGTGCGCGGCGGCGCGCCGATGATCGACGAGCCGCTTTATCGATACCCTGCCGTCGCTTATCAGGCGCAGGTGCATGCAGCCGTGAACATTGGACTCGCGCGCGCGGCGCTCGAATTGCTGAGCGGCATGTCCGGCGTCACGCAAACAACGACGGGCGCGCCACGGCTCGCCGATCGCGCCTACTACCGCTCGGGACTCGCGCAAGCCGAGGCGAAACTGCGCAGCGCGAGAGCATTCTTCTTCGAAGCGGCGGAAACGTCGTGGCGCACCATCCTGGCGGGCGATCCGATTCTGCCCGCCGAAGCGAACCTGCTCCGTCTTTCCGCCACGCACGCCGCGCACACTTGCGCCGAAGTCGTCATGGAGGCCTACAAGATGGCGGGCATCGGCGCGATCTATCGCGAAAGCCGCATGCAGCGTCTCGTGCGCGATTCGATCGTGGTCACACAGCACGCGTTCCTCGGAGAAGGCACGTATGACGCGGCCGGCGCACTGTTCGTCGGCATTCCGCCCGTGACGCCTTATCCCTGATTCGCGAGGAGCAATCGCCATGACGCACGACAACGCGCAGAACGACGCGCGCGCCCGCTTTCGCAACGCGATGGCCTCGCTGGGCGCGGCAGTGAACGTGATCACCACCGATGGCCCGCGCGGACGCAACGGCATCACCGCCAGCGCGGTCTGTTCCGTGACCGATTCGCCGCCGACCATGCTCGTGTGCATCAATCAATCGAGTTATGTGCATGACGTGCTGCACGAAAACGCCAACGTGTGCATCAATGTGCTGGGGGCGCACGGCGAGGCGCTGGCCCAGCTTTTCGCGGGCATGACCGGCTGTTCGATGCAGGCGCGTTTCGATCAATGCGCGTGGACGCCCGGGCATTCGGGCGTTCCGGTCCTCGATGACGCCATCTCGAGTCTGCAGGGGAAGATCGTCGACAGCAAACCGGTCGGATCGCACTCGGTGATCTTCGTTCAGATCGACCGGATAGCGAGCCGCGAGGAAGGCGACGGCCTGGTCTATTTCGGCAGGCAGTTCCATCATCTTCCGCGTGCGGGCGCATCCAGAAAGGCGGCATGAGCATGCAAGCGTGTCTCTTTCTCGCCGGCGCGCGCCCTCTTGCGAACGTCCATGCGTTGCGGCGTCACGCGGCGGACATTCACGGCCTGCGCCAGTTGATCGTGCATGAATCGATGGATCGCGCGGTCGATCCGCGCATCGCGGCGCCCTCGGACGCGCCTTCATGGGTGCTTCAGTGGTACTTCGACGAACTCGCCCCGGTCGAAGCCGCGCTTCGGGCGGAGGGCCCGATCGGGCGGGCACTCGATGCAGCGCACGACATGCGCGCGGAAGGCATCACTCAACAGGTCATGGCCGTGCGCACGCTGCGGCCCGCCGCCTTCACGCCCGCGAAAGAACACGATGAGCGATGCACTTATCTGGTCGAATACGAAGGACCGGCCGAAGACCTGAACGCATGGCTCGCGCACTATCTGCTGCATCATCCGCCGCTCATGCTGCAACTTCCCGCGCTGCGCGAACTCGAAATCTATACGCGCATGGATTGCACGAGCGGGCTGCGGTATGCACACGCCACGGCGATGCAGCGCAACAAGGTCGCGTTCGACGATGCCGGCGCGCTGGCCCGTGCCCTCGCCTCGCCCGTGCGGGACGCGATGCGTCGCGACTTTCACGCGCTGCCGCCTTATCGCGGCGCAAGTCCTCATTTTGCGATGCGCAGCACATACGGTAATCTCGCGGCAGACTAACCGGCCGTCGCGCGCCACGCGACCTGTTTGCGAGAGCTGCGCATGAACAAGTCGAACCTCGGCCTCGCCGATCTGAATCTCCTGCGGGTGTTCCTCGCCATCTGGGACTTGCGCAGTCTGACCGCAGCCGGGGATCGCCTTGGACTCACGCAGCCCGCGGTAAGCCATGCGTTGCGCCGGCTGCGCACGCACTTCGAAGATCCGCTCTTCGTGCGCACGCCCGGCGGCATGGTGCCGACGGATGCCGCATTCCGTCTTTATCCGCCGCTCGCACAGGCGTTTTCGCTCATCAACGAAGCGATGCAGCAGGTGGCGAATTTCGACCCCGCCAGCGCGCAACGCGTATTTCGCGTGTCGATGTCCGACATGTCGGAGTTCTATTTCCTGCCGCCCCTGATCGCCCTGCTCGATCGCGAGGCGCGCGGCATTCGCATCGAAGTGGCGAACATTCCGCTCGATTCGGTGAGCTCGGCGATGCGCGCGGGCGAGATCGATCTGGCGCTCGGCTATGTTCCCGGCCTCGATCCGGCGTGCGTGAGCCAGACGCTCTTTCTGGACGAGCATGTATGCGTCGTACGCGCCGGTCATCCCTTGCGCAAGACCAGGCCGAGCCGCGAAGACCTGAGCGCGCTGCGCTACGTCTACGCCAGCACCAATGCAACCGGGCATCGCATGGTCGAGCAATGGCTCGACGAGCTGAACCTGAAGCGGGAAGTCGTGCTGAGGCTTCCGCATTTCGTCGTCGCACCCGAGATCGTGATGAACACCGATCTCGCGGTCATCTTTCCGAAGAGCATCGCGAGACGCTTCAACCGGGGCAAGGCGTTTCGCATCCTGCCGCTTCCGTTCCCGCTGCCGCCCATCGAAATTCAGGTGCATTCGCACACACAATTCGCGGCGGACCCCGGCATCGCGTGGCTGCGCGAGACCATCCACGCGATGTTTCATCAGCCAGCGCCGTGAGCGACGCGCTGTACGCCAACGAGCCAAAAATCAATCCGACTGATGCACTGGGACGTTTTTAATCTATTTCTCTTATCGAGACCGCCGCGTTAATCTCGACGCATCGTCCCCAGGAAACACGTCGGAAGGCAATCATGCAAGCTCAAGCAATCAGAGTTCGGGTCGACGCCTTGTGCGAGGAAGCGCATGGCGTCCGGTCGTTCAGCATCTCGCGTCTCGATGGACGCCCTTTCGAACGCTACGAGCCGGGCGCGCATATCGACGTCACGAGCCCGTCGGGCGTGACGCGCCAGTACTCGCTGTGCGGAGACCCCGAGTGCCTCGAATCGCAAATCTTCGCGGTCAAAAAGGAAGACCAGTCGCGCGGCGGGTCACGCTCGCTTCACGAAGAGGTGAGCGTGGGCACGGAATTGTCGGTCGGCGCGCCGCGCAACCTGTTTCGACTCGAAGAGAACGCGAGCGAGCACATCCTGATCGGCGCGGGCATCGGCATCACGCCTCTGCTGTCGATGGCGTACCGGCTCGCCGCGCGACAAGCGCCCTTTACGCTGCACTATTTCGCGCGCAGCGAGGCGCACGCCGCGTTCATGAACCTGCTCACGCGCGAGCCGTTCGCGCGGCACGTGAAGCTGCATTTCAATGTGGAACCCGCGAACCTCGGCCCGGAACTCGCGGCATGCGTGAGCGACGCGGGCGACAAGGCGCACGTCTATACCTGCGGTCCCTCGCCGTTCATGGATAAAGTCGTCGAGACCGCGCAAGCGCTCTTGCCTGCGGAGGCTATCCATCTCGAACGTTTCAAGGCCGAGCCCGCCAGCGCGGAGGCTCCGTCGCTCGACAGCTTCGACGTGCAGCTCGCCAGCACGGGCCAGACCGTACACGTCGATGCGAAAACATCGATCGTCGATGCACTGGCCGCGATCGGCATCGAAGTCGACACCTCGTGCGGCGAAGGGGTGTGCGGAACCTGCATGGTCGATGTCGTGAGCGGCGAACCGGAACACAGGGACCATTGCCTCAGCAAGGCGGAACGTGCGAGCAACAGCGTCATCTGCTGCTGCATCTCACGTTCGCGCTCGCCCGTGCTCGTGCTCGACCTTTGATCCCGCGAAGCTCATCGCTTTTCGAAGTTCGCCAGAATTTCGGTCATCAGCTCGCGCATCCAGGCGATGCCTTCGTCTTCGTGAAAATGCTCGTGCCAGTGCATCGTCACAGCGGCCTTGGGTAGCTGCACGGGCAACGCGTAGATGCGAAACGCATCGCCTCGATTCAGGATATGCGCGAGCCGTTCCGGCAGCGTCGCGAGAAGATCGGTCGCGGCCAGCACATCCGGCACGGCGACGAAATGCGGCAGCGCGAGCGCGATGTTGCGTCCCACGCCTTGCGCCCGCAACGCGTCGTCCAGCGCATGATGGCTGTGCTCCAGCGAGCGCACCTGAACATGCGAGGCGGCGAGAAATTGCTCCAGCTTCAACACCTTCCCTGCCGGCAGATCCTTGCGCTTGCGCGTCATGCACACATACGATTCCTCGAACAGCAGGCTATGACGCGTGCGCGGCAGGAGCGTGGGCAAGTTGCCGACGGCGAAGTCCAGTCGGCTCGAACGCAATGCTTCTTCGATCTCCTCCACCGGATGCGGCTCGATGCGCAGCTTCACGCGCGGCGCCGCCCCTTGCAGTGCCGCGCAAAGCGCCGGCAAGTACGCCATTTCGCCCGCATCGGAGAGCGAGAGACGGAACGTGCGCGTGCTCGTGGCCGGGTCGAATCGTTCCGCATAGCGTAACGCCTGGCGCACCGTGTCGAGCGCGCGTCCCACTATCTCCGCAAGCTCGAGCGCGACGGGCGTCGGCTGCATGCCCGCCTTCGTGCGGATGAACAAGGTGTCGTCGAACAGAGTGCGCAAGCGCCCGAGCGAATAGCTCACGGCGGGTTGCGAAAGCGCGAGCCGTTCGCCCGCGCGCGTGAGGCTGCCCTCTTCCACGATGGCCTGAAACACACGCAGAAGATTGAGATCGATGTGGTCGATGGAAGTCATGGCGTCGTGGGTAATATCGGCCAGACTTATCCGGCCACCTTTTTTTAATCGATTTGACGCATGATCTTCTGAAAGCGAGACTGATGTCAACGAGAGGATGCGCTGATGTCGTGCCGCCATCCTCGTGTTAATCACTCAACTTTCCCACGAACACGATGAGCACGCCGACCTATCAAACCATCGACACGAGCGCCCTCGCGAAGCGGGCACAGGGCGATCGCGTCGCGCCTTCCCTGTACTACGATCCCGAGCTCTTCGAAGCCGAACTCGACCGCATCTTCTACAAGACGTGGATCTGGGTCGCGCATGAAAGCGAACTGCCGAAGCCCGGCGATTTCGTCACGACGACCATCGGCCGCCAGCCGGTGATCGTGGTGCGCGACAAGACGGGCGCCGTGCATGTGCTGCAGAACCGCTGCCGTCACCGTGGCGCGACCGTATGCGAAGAGCACAAGGGCAATGCGAAGGGCTTCACGTGCCCGTATCACAGCTGGTCCTATGCGCTTGACGGCACGCTGCGCGCGCTGCCTTATGGCGACGGCTACGAAGGCGTGTGCGAGAAAGGCGATCTGCCGCTCAAGAAGCTGCGCGTCGGGATTTATCAGGGTTTGATCTTCGCGAGCTTCAACGAAGGCATCGAGCCGCTCGAAGATTTTCTCGGCGGCGCGAAGCCGTGGATCGATCTGTTCATGAAACAGGGCGCGGGCTATCCGATCAAGGCCAATGGCGAGCACAAGTTCAAGTTCAAGGGCAACTGGAAGATTCAGCTCGAGAACACGACCGATCTTTATCACTTTCCCGTCGTGCACAAGTCGTGGATGAAGTCGATCGATGATGAGACCGCCGCGGTCATCACGAGCTTCATGACCAGCGACAAGGCTTTCTGCCGCTCGCTCGGCAACGGCCATAGTCTCGCGGTGCTCGTGCCGGAAATCGTCGATCTCGACCAGGACGACGGCTCGCCGCTGCCGGAACGCTTCGACGAACTGGCCGCGCAACTCGCCGAAAAACACACGCCTGAGGAAGTGCGCCGCATCGTGCGCTCGCTGATGGGCGTGGGCTTCAACCTGAATCTCTTTCCGAACCTCGCGCTTTCGATGGCGTTCTTCCGCGTGCTGCGGCCCATTTCCGCTGAGGAAACCGAAATTCGCCACGTCGCGCTGGCGATGGACGGCGGTCCCGAGGAAGCGAACCGCGTGCGCCTGCGCATTCACGAGCATTTCCAGGGCCCGTTCGGCTTCGGCAGCCCCGACGACGCCGAAGCATGGGAGCGCGTGCAACGCGGCTCGCATGCCGGTCCGGACGTTCCGATTCTCGTGAATCGCGGCCTGAATCGCGAAACGACGGCACCGAACGGAGAAAAGACCGCGCACGCGACGGATGAAACCGGCATGCGCGAAGCCTACAAGCAATGGCGCGCAATGATGGAGCAAGCATGATGGATGATCGCAACGCACTCTTCTCTCAACAGACTTTCGCGCGCGCGATCGAATTCATCTGGCGCGAGGCCGAACTGCTGGATCGCCGCGACTATCACGCGTGGCTCGAGCTGTGGGACCCGAAGGGCTTCTATGTGGTGCCGATCGATCCGAACGCGACCGACTTCGCCGCCACGCTGAACTATGCTTACGACGATCAGCACATGCGCCAACTGCGCGTGCAGCGCATGACCTCGGGCTATTCGGCGTCCGCATCCGACGCGGCCCGCACGGTGCGCACCGTGTCGCGCTTCACGCTGTCGAGCGATGGCGCGGACCTCGTCGAAGTGAAGTCCTCGCAGATCATCATCGCGTACAAGCGTGGCGTCTCGACCATCTTCGCCGCCGACCTCACGCACAAGATCAGCATGGCGAGCGGCGAGCCGAAGCTCGTCGAGAAAGTCATCCGCCTGATCGATTCGACCGAAGCGCTGAGCGCCATCGGCTTCCTGCTCTGATGATCGGGCGCATCGGCGCGCATGTGCGCCGATGCGCCCGTCTCTCCTGACACACCCATGCCAACACTCGAAGTCTATCTTCCTCAGGGCCACGCGGACGAACGCAAGGCCTCGCTGATTCAAGGCCTCACGCAAGCAACCGTCGATGCAATCGGCGCGCCCGCGGAGTCCGTGCGCATTCTGCTGTCCGAGCTGCCTGCGGCGAATATCGGACTGGGCGGCAAGCTCACGCCGGCCGCGCTGCCCGTGATCGTCGCGATCCTGATCGCGGGACGCACGGAAGCGCAAAAAGAAGCATTGATCGCCCATCTGTGCAGGACCAGCGCCGGGATACTCGACGTCCCCTTGCAGTCGACTCGCGTGATGATCAAGGACATTCCCAACACCGACTTCGGGCTCGGCGGCAAAACCGCCCGCGCGCTCGGGCGATAGCGCGCCGTCGCTAAGGATTTCTTTAGGCGGGTGGGTGATTTGCACCCGGCAGCATCGTCTCTTCCCAATTGTTCCTGCTTTTTTGCTTTCCTAGACTGGTGTCATCGGATGCGACCTGCATACCGCGCACCTTACTTCTCATCAAGACAATAAACGGAGACACCCCATGTCGCTCGCCGCTGCAATCAAGACAATGGACTACGCCGTCGAACCCGAGGCGCTCACGCTCGATGACGTCATCGCGGAGATCGCCCAGCGACGCGAGGAATTCGAGCGCCTCTCGCATGTGCCGCGCGATGTCATCGAGAAGCTGAAACGCGCCGGCATCTACCGCGCGGCCACGCCGAAGCGCTTCGGCGGCGATGCGCGCGCACCCGGCGAATTCCTCGAAATGATCGAGCGCATTGCGACCGCGGACGGCTCCGCCGCGTGGGTCGCGAGCTTCGGCAGCGCAAACCTGTATCTCGCCGCGCTGCCGGTCGATACGCAAGCCGCCATCTATGCAAGCGGTCCCGATCAGGTCTTCGCGGGCGGGCTCTTTCCCGTGCAGAACGCCGCGCCGGAAGCTGGCGGCTACCGGGTGAACGGCACGTGGAAGTTCGCGAGCGGCTGCAAGGGCGCGGACTGGCTCGGCGTGGGCATCGGCACGGGCAAGCCGGGCGAAGCGCCGGGCAAGCCGCGCACGGCCGTGTTCAGGCCGGCGCAGGTGGAGATCGTCGAGAACTGGAACGTGGTCGGCATGCAAGGCACCGGCAGTCACGATCTGCGCGTGACGGACCAGTTCGTGGCGGACGACTGGACCTTCGTGCGCGGCGGTACGCCCACCATCGACGAGCCGCTATATCGCTATCCGACCATCGCTTACGCCGCGCAAGTGCTCGCGGTCGTGAATCTGGGTCTCGCGCGCGCCGCGCTCGATGTCGCAAACAACATGGCCGGCGGACGCAAGACCACGACAGGCGCGCCGCAACTCGCCGATCGCGCCTACTACCGCATCGAGCTCGCCAAGGCGGAAGCGCAGTTGCGTTCCGCGCGCGCGTTCTTCTTCGATACGACCGACAGCGTCTGGCAGTCCATCCTCGCCGGCAACGAGGTCACGCCCGATCAGGTGAGCCTCTTGCGCCTCTCGGCAACGCAGATCGCGCGGGAAGGCGCCGAGGTCGTGAACCGTGCGTATCGCCTCGGCGGCACGATGGCAATCTATCGCAACCATCCGCTGCAGCGCCTCGTGCGCGACGCCATGGTCGTGACGCAGCACGCGTTCCTCGGCGAAGGCAACTACGACGGAGCGGGCGCCGTGTTCGTCGGCGTTCAGCCGATTCCCGGCTATCTGTGATCCCGCTCTCCAAGAATCTCGAAGACTCACTCAAGACAAAGGCAAACACCTCATGACCGATACCCGTAACCTGCCGCTGCGCGTGCTGTTCTGCTGCGGCGTCTCGCAAAACTTCTTCGACCTGCCGCGCGAACAGATCGGCGAAGTGTGGCAGGCCTACAGCAAGATGCTCAACGCCGTCGAAGCGATGGAAAACGTGCGCGTGCTCGGCGTGATGGATGACGACCGGCTCGTCGTCGGCAACGCGGATGGCGCGCCGTGGACGTTCTACATCATGGCCGATGTCGCCGATTTCGACACCGCGGTCGCCGTGTGCAATCTGTATCGCACGACCCCCGTCGGCGAATACAACCTGTGGCGCTACGGCAAGATCGAAGCGCGCGTGGGCCGCGCGCTGACCGTTCCGCCCATCGCCGGCAATAACGCGTGATCCGATGACCGCAATGAACGACTCGATCATCGCGAGCCTGCAGGCGCGTCTGCGCGCGCTCGAAGCGCAGAACGCGGTGCGCAAGACCATTGCGCGCTACATGGCGCTGTGCGACGTGCCCGCGCGCGCGCTCGAAGGCGAATCGCTCGCCGCGCTCTTCAGCGACGACGCCGTGTGGGAAGGCATCGGCCCGCAGTACGCGAACAAGTTCGGCCGGCTGCAAGGGCCGCGCGAGATCGTCGCCATGCTCGCTCGCTATCTGCCGCCCACGCCGCATTTCGCGACCAACGTGCACTTTCTCACCGCCGAGCACGTCGAAGTCGAAGGCGATACGGCGAAAGGCCGCTGGATCATGCTGCAGGCCTCCGGCTATGTCGATGCGAAAGCGGAGCTCATCGCGGCCCGTCTCGAAGTCGACTTCATGCCCTCTCCGCACGATGAATCGACGTGGCTGATCCGGCACTTCCGCACCGAGCGCCTGTTCGACGCGCCGTGGCACGTGAATCCAGTCAAAGGAATGTCTACATGAGCGCCATTCTGCAAACGCTCGATCTCGGCGCTCGTGACAATGCGAACGCGCCCACGATCGCGATCAAGGACAGCATCGACATCGCCGGATATGCGACGACCGCCGCCAGCCGCGCGCTCGCCGACTCGCCGCCCGCCCGCGAGCACGCCGAAGTCGTGCAGCGGCTGCTCGACGCGGGCTGGCGCATCACCGGCAAGACCAACATGCACGAACTCGCGTTCGGCATGACCGGCATCAACGACTTTTGCGGCACGCCGCGCAATCCGCAGGACGAGACGCGCATTCCGGGCGGCTCGTCGAGCGGCTCGGCGTCGGCGGTCGGCCAGAAGCTCGTCGATGCCGCGCTCGGCACCGATACCGGCGGTTCCATTCGCGGTCCCGCTGCATGCTGCGGCGTGTTCGGCCTCAAGCCGACGTTCGGACGCGTGTCGCGCAAAGGCGTCGCGCCTCGTGAGACCTCACTTGATTGCGTCGGTCCCTTCGCGCGCGACATGAACACGATCATCGACGTCATGCTGGCGATCGATCCTTCGTTTCAGGTCGGCCGCGCGCGCCGCGATGCATCTTCGGCACGCGTGGCGTTGCTCGACGTGGACGCAGATGAGGCGATCGCGCGCGCGGTGGCCGCGGCGGTCGGCACCGCCGGACTCGCATCGCGCAAGTTCAGACTGGAATCCATGAAGGATGCATTCGCGGCAGGCCTCGCGGTCATCAACGCGGAGACATGGCGCGCGTTCGGCCATCTCGTGGACAGCGGCAAGCTCGGGGGCGATATCGAAGGCAGATTGCGTGCCGCGGCGAATACGACGGATGCCGGCCTGGAGGCCGCCGAGCGCGTGCGGCGCGCATTCACGGACGAAGTGGACCGCACGCTCGAAGAAGCCGATGTGCTCGTGCTGCCGACCATGCCCGCCCTGCCGATCACGATCGATGCGGCGCGCGCCGGGACATCGGTGATCGGCATGTCGTCGCTGATCCGGCCTTTCAACCTGAGCGGACATCCCGCGCTGACGCTGCCCGTCGCCATCGAGGGTTCGATGCTCAAGGCCGGGTTGCAGATCGTCGGGCGCAAGGGAGAGGATGAGAAGGTATGCGCCGTGGCCGCGCACATCGAAGCGATGCTCGTCAGCCACGCATCGAACGTATAAGGGAATCGAGAGTATGTCAAAGAGAATCGTACTGGTTACCGGAGCCGCGAGAGGTTTGGGCGCGGTCGTCGCGCGGCGCTTTCACGAGGCCGGCTACAAGGTCGCATTGGCCGATATCGCCGTCGAGGCCGCGCAGGCCGCGGCCCGCGATCTGAGCAGCGACGGTTCGAGCGCATTCGCGCTGAAGTTAGATGTCACGTCGAAAGCCGATTTCGAAAGCGCACGCGATACCGTGCTCGAGCGCTGGGGCGCAATCGATGTGCTCGTGAACAACGCGGGCGCGTCGAAGGTCATTCCGGTCATGGAGATCACCGCCGAGCAGTTCGATCAGGTCATCGACGTGAATCTGCGCAGCGTCTTGTTCGGCTGTCAGGTATTCGGTCAGCACTTTGCGGCCAGGGGCGTCGGGCGCATCGTGAATATCGCGTCGCTTGCGGGACAGAACGGCGGCTCCGCCACGGGCGCGCACTATGCGGCCGCGAAAGGCGGCGCCATCACGCTCACCAAGGTATTCGCGCGAGATCTGGCCGCTCAGGGCGTCACGGTCAACGCGATTTCGCCGGGCCCGCTCGATCTGCCGATCGTGCATGAGAGCGTTCCTGCGGACAAGCTGGAGAAGGTCATCGCCGGGATTCCGGTGGGCAGGCTGGGGTCCGCTGCCTACATCGCGGATGTCGCGATCATGCTGGCCGCGCCCGACGCGTACTTCGCCAATGGCGCGTGCTGGGATATCAACGGCGGCCTGTTCATGCGCTAAGAAGGAGACTCCGACATCATGTCCGCCAACCCCAGTCAGATTCAAACCGAAATCGACCCCGTGCGCCAGCAGTTCCGGCAGGCGATGGCTCATCTCGGCGCCGCGGTCAACGTCATCACGACGGCGGGCCCGCACGGCCAATGCGGAATCACGGCGAGCGCCGTGTGTTCCGTCACGGATGCGCCGCCGACCTTGCTCGTCTGCCTGAATCGATCCAGCGCGATGCACGCCGTGTTCGACGGCAATCGTCATGTTTGCATCAACGTGCTGCCGGCGAGTCTGGAAAGTATCGCGCGCCACTTCGCCGGCCTCACCGGACTCTCGATGGAAGAACGCTTCCAGCTTCCGGTATGGGATGAGGGCCGGAACGGCGTGCCCGTGTTGCGCGGCGCGCTGGCGAGCTTGCAGGGAAGAATCGTCGAAGCGAAGGATGTGGGCTCGCACGCCGTGATGTTCGTGGAAACGACCGACGTCAAGGTGCGTAACGACGGCGACAGCCTGATTTACTTCGACCGCAACTTTCACCGCGTTCCGCGGGTCTGGAAAGCGTAAAACGACTCTGCCCACGGCGTCGTTGGTCGTTTGACCTATCTTGCATGTTCCTTACGAATGCAGCAAAATCCATCGTCTCGACGCACTTGACGATGGATGATGAAGACAGACCTGCCTGCGGGTTCAAAGAAGCGTGCCGACGACAGACGCGACCCGCCCACGGATCATGAGCGGACGCTGACCGGGCGCGGACGGGAAACCTTTGCGCGCGTCCTGGAATGCGCGACCGAAATCGTCACGTCCGAAGGATACGGCGCATTGACCATGCGAAAGCTCGCGACGAGCGCCGGCATGTCGCTTTCGAACGTGCAGCACTATTTCAAAACGCGGGAAGACGTGCTGGAGGCGGTCATCAAGGAAACGATGGCCCGATACGTGACAGACGCCTCGCGCTTCCTCGACGACTCCAAGGCGCCGCGCGACCAGCTCGAATCCGTCGTGCGCTTTCTCGTGAACGACATCAAGAAGCCGCGCGTGCAGAGTCTCTTCGGCGCTTTCTGGGCGCTCGCTCAAACGCATGATTTCGCCAGAAGCCTCATGGACGACATGTACGTCGCCGAACGCAAGCTGCTCGCACAATTCGTCAGGCGCGTCAATCCCGCGCTGGATGCGAGCCAGGCGGTCCGCCGGGCCGCATTGATCGGATGCCAGATCGAGGGGCTCATGCTGCTCATTCCCCAGCGCAATCGCTTTCCCTCGGATATCCGCGGCATCGAGGACGAACTGGTGCAAGCCGTTCTCGGCCTCGCGATGGCTTAGATCTTCAGAAGGCGTGCTTGATGCCGATCCGCACGGCCGATTGAGCAGACGTGCTTGAATTTGCGCCCAGCCCCGCTTCCGCCTGGGCGCCGAAACCGTGATCGTGTGCGAGCGTGGCGACCGCGTAGACATCGGTGCGCTTCGAAAGAAAATAGTCCACCGCACACGTCACCTGATTGGCCGACCCCACGCCGCCATTGCGCTTCTGATACTGAAAACCTCCTCCGACCTGTAGCGCGGAATCGAACTGATAGGTCGCGCCCAACTCATATGTGTTCGCGCGTGGGCTGCCGTCCGTAGTCTGCCAGACGGTCGACGCCAGCCCGAAAACGCGCAGCGCGCCGAGCGCGTACGCCATGCCCCCCACGATGTCGTGAATATTCCCGCCCGCGGCAATGTCCTTCTGCCCGAAGTATCCCAACGACGCACTGAACGCGCTGTTGTCGTAGGTCATCACGAAGCTCGATGACGAACGCTTCGCGACCGATCCGGGCACGTTTCCTAATCCGTACATCGCGCCCCCGGAGAAACCACCGACGACAGGCGTGACGTACTTGACCGCGTTATCGACCTGAAGTCCCCAGACGCGGTTGTCCAGCACGTATCCCCCTGCGGCGTTCGCGGGGAGACTCCATCCGAACAGGCCCGCAGGCGTATTAGCGCCGATCGCATAGGCAGGCATGACGTCACCGACGAGGTCGTACTGCCGGCCGAGCGTCACCGTCCCCCAAGGACCGCCAACGCCCACGTATGCCTGCTGCCCAAAGGCCGTTCCGGCGACAAGATTCCTGCCGTCCGAAGTCTGAAAACCGCTCTCCAGACGAAACGTGACGAACGCGTCGTTGCCGAGGTCTTCGCGGCCCAGCATTCCCCATCGTTCCGGAACAGCGACGCCGGACTGTAGCTGAACGGCAGCGCCCGATCTATCGCCGCTGGCGACATTGTTGGTGTAGGTCACGCCAGTGTCGAGGAGCCCGTATAGCGAAACCGACGACTGCGCCGACGCGGGACCACTGCCAGCCGCCGCGAGAAATGCCGCAAGGAACGGACAGAGACGGCAAGGTTTCATCTGGCACTCCATGACATTGATGGTGAGGAAAGTTCAAAACCAATAGACCGAACGGGGGCAACGACGATCCGGAGGTTATAGGTCGATTGACCTTTTAGTCAAACTATCGACGGCTGGTGAAAACACCTACGCCTGGCCCACGCGATGCTTGGCGCATTGAAGAGACGGGCTTGTGCTGCGTTTTTCGAGGTATTTCTAGGCACTCTCAACCGAAGAACAATTGTCGGATTTCGCTCAGATCACTTGCAAGGTCGAAATTGTCACTATATAAGGTCATTTGACCTATTTACGACAACTGGAGATAGTCATGAGCATTGGTGACAACCCGGCGGGCGCGCGCAGACGGTTTCTGGCCGGCGCGGGCACTACCCTCGCCGCCGGAGCGATCGCGCCTCTCATCGCGCGCGCGGACGATTCGTCCCGCCGCTCAAGCCCGAAGGGCAGAACGTCGTACGACGTAATCGTGGTCGGCGGGGGCTTCGCCGGACTGGTGGCGGCGAGAGATTGCGCGCAGAAGGGCATGAAGGTTTTGTTGCTCGAAGCGCGCACGCGAATCGGTGGGCGGACCTTCGTGAGCCAATATCACGACCATCAGGTCGAACTCGGTGGTACCTGGGTGCATTGGGCGCAACCCTATGTCTGGGGTGAGATCAACCGCTATGGCATGAAGCTCGCGGAAACGCCGGGGGCATCGCCTGAATCGTTTGCGTGGCGAACGGACGACAAAATCCGCACAGCGGATGGGCAGAAGGCCTTCGCCATGCTCACCGAAGCCATGACCAAGTTCTGCGACGTCGACGGACAACTCGGCCGCACGGTCTATCCGCGCGCGCCGGAGCCGCTGTTCAACGCGGAGCAGGTCCGCAAGTACGATCAGATGACCCTCAACGACCGGCTTGCGCAGATCAACCTGAATCGTGACCTCGCGGATCTGCTGGCTCCGCAATACACGATCAACGCGCATCGTGATCCCGGCACGGGGTCGCTGGCCGAACAACTTCACTGGTGGGCGCGCGGCGACTTCGACATCGGGCTGCTCTTCGACCGATGCGGACACTACAAGATCGCCGAAGGCACCAGCGGTCTTGCGGGCGCGATACGCGATGACGCCGACTTCGACCTCAACCTGGGTTCACCGGTCAAAGCCATCGCCCAAAAGGGCGGCAAGGTCTCTGTCGTCACCGATCGCGCAACGTACTCGTGCGGCGCGGTCATCTGCGCGGTCCCGGTCAACACGCTCAAGAACATCAGGTTCGAGCCCGGTCTGAACGCGGCGAAACGCTCCGCATCGGCGGTGGGCGTCGCCGGCACAGGCAACAAGTGCTATGTCCACATCAGGCAGAAGGTGGGTGTCTGGATGGGTACGGCGCCCTACCCTTATCCGATCACGCTCGCCTTTACCGAGCAGGAACGCGACGACGGAACGCTGATCGTCTGCTTCGACGCCGCGGGCGCGCTCGACGTCAACGATCAGTCCGCCGTGCAGACTGCGATACGCGGACTCATTCCGGGCGCCGATGTGGTCTCCGTGATCTCCTACCCGTGGACCGCCGATCCCTATTCCCAGGGAACCTGGGCGTTCTACCGTCCAGGTCAGTTGACCCATAACTTGACCGGTCTGCGCGAGCGTGAAGGAAATGTCTTCTTCGCAAGCTCTGACAGCGCCATGCTCTGGCGCGGCTTCATCGACGGTGCAATCGAAAGCGGCGCACGGACGGCGACGCAGGTATTTCAGACACTCAATGTGAGAAGCAAGGCATGACACTCGTTAAAGCTGCTAGATGGTTCTCTTCCGTGCTCGTCGCCGCATCGGCGGTTGCGTCCGCCGCCACGCCCGATGATCAGTCCGTCTCGCTCGGACATCACCAGTTCGAATCGTCGTGCGCGATGTGTCACGCGGTCGAAAAGTCGAAGGGCAATATCGTCGGCCCGAATCTGGCCGGAGTGGTCGGACGAAAGATCGGGAAGCTGTCCGGCTTCCAATACAGCGCAGCGCTCAAGGATTCAAAAGGCGCATGGGACGAAGCGTCGCTCGATGCTTTCCTCAAGAATCCTCAAGCCGCTCAACCCGGCACCGCAATGCCATTTGCGGGCATCAGGAACGATGAGGATCGCAGAGCCCTGATCACCTATCTGAAAACCGCGCGCTGATCGCATTCTGTGACCACCGCCGCGCCGTACTGGAGTTCGCGCGGCACCAACATGAGGAAGATGCAATGTTGAAGAACGCTTCTCGCCATTTCAGCCGTGCGGCCTTGTTTTCCGCGCTCGCGCTTTCGACCGCGAGCGCATTCGCCGGCTCGTCGCAAGCCGATTTTCGGCCGCGTCTGGACAAGATCGAAACATCGTGGAAGGCACAGGATGCCGACGCGGTGGCCTCTGTTTATAGCAAGGACGCGATCGTCACCGGCCAGGATAGCCCCGACGCCGCAAAAGGCCGTGCAGCGGTCTCCGCGAAAGTGAAGGAGCTGATGGCGGGCGCCAGGTCCACGAAGATCTCGATCTACGACACGCAGGTCCTGAGTGATCGTTCGGCGCTCACATGGGTGACCTGGGACGTCGAGCCCAAGGATTCGCAGGAAAAGCCTTTCTCCACCAAGAGCCTCTTCGTGTGGAAGAAGGTTGGAAACGAGTGGCTCATCGTTGCCGATATGTATGCGCTCGGACCGATGAGCGCGAAGTAAGGCGCCCTTTCGCCGATCGATGGGGACGTCGTGCGTCACGCGGCCGTCGCGTTGCGACGGTCGCACATCGAACAGCCAAATCTCTTTCACACCTCGAGGCCACCCGGCATGACTGCCTATCAGACACTGAACTTCATCGACGGAAAACTGCGTCACCCGCGTGAGGAAGCCTATTTCGAAAAGGCCGAGCCTGCCACAGGCGAGACCATCTCTCGCGTTTGCGATTCCACTGCACACGACGTCGAGGATGCCGTCGCGGCCGCGCGCGCCGCGTTCGACACGGGTCCGTGGTCGTCCATGCCCGGTGCCGAGCGCGCCGGCTTGCTGATGCATCTTGCAGACCTGCTACAGGCGAATGCGGAGGCATTGGCGGTTACCCAGGCGCGAGAGCAAGGGCGTCCTCTCGCTGAATCGACGATGATGGACCTTCCCCTCGCCGTGGACACGCTGCGCTATTTCGCGGGCTGGGCAGACAAGCTGGAAGGACGCTGCATTCCGACCGCCGGTTACATGGGCAAGCCAACGCTGAACTACACGACGATGGAGCCGGTTGGCGTCGCGGCGCTCATCATCCCGTGGAACGCGCCACTGATGATCTGCATCTGGAAGCTCGCACCGGCGCTGGCGGCCGGTTGCACGGTCGTCATCAAGCCATCCGAAGAAGCGCCGCTGACCATATCGGCGCTCGCGCCCTTGCTGATCGAAGCGGGCTTTCCTCCTGGCGTCGTGAATATCGTGAATGGACGCGGGCCGTCGGTCGGACGCGCCCTGGTCAACCACGACGGCGTGGACAAGATCAGTTTCACCGGGAGCACCGGAGTCGGCAAGACAATCGCGGCGGATGTCGCCGGCAGCTTCAAGAAACTGACCCTCGAACTGGGCGGGAAAGCACCGCAGATCGTCCTGGCGGACGCCGACATCGAAGCAGCCGTGGCAGGCGTGGCGATGGGCTTGTTCGTGAACCAGGGACAAACGTGTGCGTCAGGGTCCCGTGTATTGGTGCATCGTGCTGTAGCCGGTCAGTTTGCCGAGCGTCTGGCTGCCGCCGCAAAAGCCGTGTCTCTCGGAGACCCGCTGTCCCCGTCCACGACGATGGGCGCGCTGATCAATCAGGCACACAAGGATCGCGTACTCCGCTATATCGGCATCGGAAAGGAAGAAGGGGCCCGGTTGATTGCCGGTGAAGAGCCGGTTCCCGGAAAAGGCCATTTCGTGCGCCCTGCGATTTTCGTGGACGTGCGCAACGACATGCGAATCGCCCAGGAGGAGATCTTCGGTCCGGTCGGAATGATCATTCCCTTCGATTCCGCCGAGGAAGCCGTAGCCATGGCCAACGACGTCGAGTTCGCCCTCTCGGCGACAGTCTGGACGCGCGACTTGTCCGCTGCTCATCGCATGGCCTCGCAACTGAAGGTTGGCGCGGTCGCGATAAACGGATGGAGCCCGCTCGATGCCCGGCTGCCGTGGGGCGGCTTCAAAAATAGCGGCTCGGGACATGATCTGTCACAGACGTCCCTTCTCTCGTATCTCCGGGAGAAGGTCGTCACCGCTGTTCTGTAAGTCACGGACTCGACGAAAGTCGCGACCAGTCACGCGGCCGGTCACGGCCGGCCGCTCCTTTCTGCAAAGGCGCGAGAACTCGGACCGGCGCGCGGCCATCAGCGGCAGGAGCGAAACCACGCCCACGCCTCATTCATCGAGGCCCGCGCGCATATTTGCCGCACTGATACCCCTGGCTCTTTTCTGCCGATTTGACGCAGCTATCGCCCGAATCGACACTGAGCGACATGCGAAGCCTTTCAGAAGGCGCGCGCTCCTACGGTCACCCAGGCAAGAGAATATGTCCACCCTTCAATCTTCTCCCACGGCCGAACGCAACGCGACGATGCCGGATCGTGCGCTCAAACGTATCGTCGTTGCGTCGGTCGCGGGCAATGCGATGGAGTGGTACGACTTCTTCGTCTACGGCACCGCCGCCGCGCTCGTCTTTGGTCAGTTGTTCTTTCCTGCCAATGCCGATCCGCTGATCGGGACGCTCGGCGCATTCGCCGCCTTTGCGATGGGTTTCGTAGCGCGGCCGCTCGGCGGCATCGTGTTCGGGCATATAGGCGATCGATACGGACGCCGCGCATCGCTCGTGTGGACCTTGCTCATCATGGGCTTCGCAACCTTTGGCATCGGACTGTTGCCCACTTACGATCATGTCGGCCTGTGGGCTCCGGCGGCCCTCGTCGGACTGCGCCTGCTGCAAGGCATCGCGTCGGGCGGCGAATGGGGCGGCGGCGTGCTGATGATCAGCGAAAGCGCGCCGCCCGAAAAGCGCGGCTATTACGCGGCGTGGAGCCAGCTCGGCGTGGGCGGCGGATTCGTGTTGTCGTCGGCGGCGTTCCTCGGCGCACAAGCCCTGCCGCACGAGCAGTTCATCTCGTGGGGCTGGCGGCTGCCGTTTCTCGCGAGCATCCTGATCTTCGCGCTCGGCGTGTACATTCGCCACAACCTGCCCGAAAGCCGCGACTTCGAAAACGCCGACAAGGCGGGCAAGACATCGCACATGCCGGTCGTGGAAGTCATCAAGCGTCACCCGAAAGAGATTCTCATGGCGATGGGCCTGCGGGTGGCGGAAAACGGCGGCGCGTACATCTTCCTGGCCTTCTCGCTCGTCTATGGCAAATTCGCCGGCATCCCCAATTCGACGATGCTCACCGGCGTCATGCTCGCGATGAGCGTCGAAATGATCGCGATGCTGTTGTGGGGAAAGCTCTCCGACCGTATCGGCCGCAAGCCCGTGTACATGATCGGCGCGGTGTCGCTCGCGGTCATGGCGTTCCCGTTCTTCTGGCTGCTCGATACGCATTCCACGCCGCTCATCTGGCTGGCACTGGTGCTCGGCACCACGGTCTGCCACGGCGCGATGATCGGGACGCTGCCCGCGCTCGTCGGCGAACTGTTCAGCACCGAAGTGCGCTATTCGGGCGTGGCGCTCGGACATGAGGTAGCGTCGATCTTCGCGGGCGGCCTGTCGCCGCTGATCGCGACGGCGTTGCTCTCGCGCTATCACGCTTACTGGCCTGTGGCTGCATTTCTTATCGTGCTAGGTCTTGTCACCGTCGTGACGTTGCAGTTTACGCATGAAACCCGTCAGCGGTAAATCAACTTTTTCTCGACGGGCGTTTGCACTGCGTCCGTCGTGCGAATGCGTCCGCATCCATACCGCGGACAAGGCGTGAAACCGTCTGCCGATCAATATCCCTGCGAACGCTATGTGGCCGTCCGTCTTCCCGGCACGCTTGCGCGGGCAGCGCCTGGTCCGACCTGAAGCACCAAAGACCCGCACGCAAGCCCGAGGCCAACGCCACACACGCCCGGCCATTGCCATACGCTCCACGCCCAAATGCCCAGCAACGACCCGAGCGCACCGCCCGCGAAGCGAATCGTCATGTAGAGCGTATTGATACGGCTCATCGCATCGACGTTAAGGCTCATGCTGCGAGCCATGTTAGCGACGTGTCCGCTTTGCAGCCCGAAATCGAGAAGAATCACACCTATGACAAGCCCGGCCATGGCGGAACCCGCCAGTGCAAAGATCGCGAAGTCTATGAGGAAAATTGCGGAACTCGTCAAAACGACAAAACGTGGATTCCATTTATCGATGAGTTTTCCCGCTCTCGTCGAGGCAAGCGCGCCGACCACGCCTACACGCCCGAACAGACCGGCGGCCTCACTGCCGTAATGCGCATCCATGCTGCGCAAATGAAATGTGAGTGTGACCCAGAAAGCGCTGAACGCAGCGAACTGAAGCGCCGCGATCGCCGAGGTCCGGCGCACCAGGGCCTCTTTGCGAATCAGCGTCCATAGCGAACTCATCAGGCGGCGATACGTGCCCGACCAGGCCGGCGTCGCGCGGGGCAGCATGCGCGACAGCACGGCGGCCGCGACCAGCATCGCCGCCGAGGAGAGCCAGTATTCGGTCCGCCATCCGAAGTGTTGGGCGATCGATCAGAAGATTGCGCGCGACACCAGGATGCCGGTCAACAACCCGAACATCACGATCCCGACCGCTTCGCCGCGCCAGGCTCGAAACGCTTAGCAGCTCGCGCAGCATCGAACGTCGCTCGAGCTTGTCGCCCAGCGGAACGAAGAGCAGAAGGCCGAGTGCATAACCCGCCTGCGTGGCGACCGATGGCGTACCCGCTTCGAGCTCGGTGGTGTGAAACGCGAGCGCGAAATCGTCGAGCAACGGCTGGTTATAGTAGTTGTTCGCGACCACGACGCCGGCAGCGCCTGCCATAAGCCATCGTGCACCCGCGTGGCAGGTCGCGGAGCACTTCGAGTCGGGCCGCCTGCGGCCCGTGCTCGATAAGTTCGCACCGCCCGCAACGCCCGTCCACGTGCTGTTCGAACGCGTGAAACTGTCGTCGCCGAAAATCCGGACCTTCGCCGACTACCTTATCGATCAGTGGCCAAGCGGTTGACAGGCTTCGGCGACGGCGCGCATCCGAGCCGTCGCGACTGATGGCCTAACGGATTTAAACATAGACCTTGCCGCCTTCGCCCGGAATCGCTCATTTGCCCACTTCGCGGGCGATGTCGCCGCGCGTTTCGACTTCGACCGAGGATGGGTGTCTACCGCGATCCGTCACAGCCATGATTGGAAGAAACGGTGGCGGCTCGCGTCCGACACGCTGACGTCAAGCGTTCCCGAGTGCCTGATGCAGATCGGCAAGCAGGTCGTCGATGTGTTCGATCCCGACAGATAACCGGATCGTCTCCTTCGTGACACCGGCCTTCTTCAATTCGTGATCGGACAATTGACGATGCGTCGTCGAAGCCGGGTGTGTCGCGAGCGACTTGGCGTCGCCGATATTCACAAGCCGCGTAAAGAGCTTGAGCGCGTCCTGAAAACGAGCGCCGCCTTCGAATCCATCCTTGATGCCAAAAGTGAGCAAGCCCGGGACTTTCCCGCCGAGATACCGTTTCGCCAATTCATGATCGGGGTGACTTGCAAGACTTGCGTGATTGACCCACTCGACCTTCGGATGGGACTGCAAGAACTCGGCAATCTTTCGCGCGTTATCGACGATTCGATCAACGCGCAAGCCCAGTGTCTCGATACCTTGCAGAATCATGAACGCATTGAAGGGCGAGATCGCGCCACCCATGTTTCGCAACGGAACGACTCGCGCCCGGCCGACATAGGCTGCGCGCGCGAAAGCCTCCGTATAGACAACGCCGTGGTAACTCACGTCAGGCTCGGTGAGCCTGCGGAAGCGCCTGGCATGTTGCTGCCAGGGGAAGTTGCCCGAGTCTACGATGGCGCCTCCCAGGCTAGTTCCGTGGCCGCCGAGATATTTCGTGAGTGAATGCACGACGATGTCCGCCCCATGCTCGATCGGACGCAGGAGATAAGGCGACGGTACGGTGTTGTCGATGATGAGCGGAATACCGTGCGCATGAGCGATCTCGGCCAGCGCCGAGATATCGGTGATGTTCCCCAGCGGATTTCCGACCGACTCCGCGAAGATCGCCTTGGTTCGCTCATCGATCAGCGACGCGAACGCGTCCGGATCACCCGGATCCGCAAACCGCACCTGAATGCCCGACAGCGGAAACGTGTGCGCGAACAGGTTGTACGTGCCGCCGTATAACGTACTCGACGAAACGATGTTGTCACCCACCTCGGCGATCGTCTGGATCGAGGCCGTCACGGCGGCGAGACCGGAAGCCATCGCCAGCGCTCCGACTCCGCCTTCCAGCGCGTTCACGCGCTGTTCGAGCACGTCGACCGTCGGGTTCATGATGCGCGAGTAGATGTTTCCCTTGACCTTCAGATCGAAGAGGTCGGCGCCATGTTGCGTGTCATCGAACGCGAAGGCAACGGTTTGATAGATTGGCACGGCGACTGCCCGAGTGGTCGGATCGGGCGTGTACCCGCCGTGCACAGCAATCGTATCCAGCTTCCAGTTCGGATCGTGATTACCTGTCATTCTGTTTATCTGGTTAAGTGAAGAACGTTTTTGTTCAAGAGGCCGGGAGCTCGCGGCGCCATACCGCGCCGCGAAGCCCCTGGATCTCACTTCACAGCCAATTCCTGATCGACTCGACGACCGCCTTGCGCGAGATGCCGTAACGGTCCTGAAGGACAGGCAGCGACCCCGCATCGAGGAATTGATCGGGCAGACCGATATGCCGGAATCGAGGCGCATGCTCCGCGCGAATCAGGGCGCCCGCGACCGCCTCGCCCAGACCGCCGATGACCGTATGATTTTCGGCAACCACGACCAGACGATCACCCCGGGACGCTTCGCGCACGATGGTTTCCTCATCCAGCGGCTTGAGCGTCGGCACGTGCAGGACGGCGACATCGACGCTATCACGGCTCAGTTCCTTGGCTGCGTCCAGTGCGCGCATGGTCATGAATCCCGTCGCGATAATGAGAACGTCGCGGCCGTCGCGAATCAGCTTTGCCTTGCCGAGCTCGAACTTGTAGCCGTACTCGTCCAGCACCAGCGGCACGTTCCCGCGCAGGATTCGCGAATACACCGGCCCATGATGGCTGGCGATCGCCGGAACCATCTGCTCGATCTCCAGCGCATCGCACGGGTCGATGACCGTCAGATTGGGCATGGCGCGGAAGATGGCGAGGTCGTCCGTCGCCTGATGACTCGGACCGTAGCCCGTGGTCAGCCCCGGCAACCCGCCGATGATCTTGACGTTCGAATCCTGCTCGGCGATGCCCTGCGAAATGAAGTCATAGCATCGACGCGCCGCGAAGGTCGCATACGTGGTGGCGAACGGAATGAAGCCCTCCTTCGCCAGTCCTCCTGCCGCCGTCGCCATCAACTGCTCGGCCATGCCCACCTGATAGAAGCGGTCCGGATACGCCTGCGCGAAGATATGCATGTCCGTGTACTTCGCGAGGTCGGCGCTCATGCCCACGACCTCCGGCCGCTCGTCGGCCAACGCGACCAGCGCCTTCCCAAACGGTGTGGCGATCGTGCGATGCCCTTCGTCCACCGACGAAGCGATGATGGCGGGCGCGCCGGTCGATTGCGTTTCGCTGCGCCGGTCGAGTTCTGCTGCTACGGTCGTGTTCATGCTGCAGCTCCTTGTGCTTCAAGTCGCTCGAATGCTCGTTTCCATTCGGGCGCTTCGAGTCGGATGAAGTGATTTTTCTCGCGCGCTTCCAGAAAATCGACGCCCTTGCCCATCTTCGTGTCGCAGATGATGATGCGAGGCACCGGCTTGTCATGGTGACGGGCATTGTCGAAGGCCAGGACGAGCGCGTCCAGGTCATTGCCATCGACACGTTGCACGTAAAAGCCGAACGATTCGAACTTCTCGACAATCGGTCCCGTGGGCATGATCTTCGTCGACGGGCCATCGGCCTGTACGCCGTTGAAATCGACAATGCCGATGATATTGTCGAGCCCGTACGCGCTCGCTACCGTCGCGGCTTCCCACGTCGGGCCTTCGGCCAGTTCGCCGTCGCCCATCAGCGTGTACACGAACGACGCCGAATTCTTGCGCTTGAGGCCCAGCCCCATGCCAACCGCCATGGGCAGCCCGAGACCGATGGAACCGCCCGACATCTCCGCACCCGGCGTGTAGGACGTCATGCCCGACATCGGCAGGCGACTGTCATCGCAACCATAGGTCACCAGTTCTTCCACCGGAAAATAGCCGGCTTCCGCAAGGACGGAATAGTGCGCAATCGCGTAATGCCCCACCGACAGCAGAAAACGGTCGCGTTCCTCCCACTCGGGTTCGTCGGGGCGCACGTTCATCGCGTGCAGATAGGCCACGGCGAGCACGTCCGCTACGCCCAGCGCCTGCGCGACGTATCCTTGCCCCTGAACTTCCGCCATCGTGATCGCGTTGTGGCGAATGCGATGAGCGCGTGAAGCCAGTGTGCGAATCAGATCCGGAGGTTGAATCGTTGCCGTACTCATTAGTCATCCTGTTTAGTTGATATGCTGATCGACCCGGAAAGACACTTGCAAACCGGCCCGGGCGCGGAATCAGTTCAGGTTGGGAGAAAGCCAGTCGAGAGCCAGGGAACCACCGCCACCACGATCAGGCCGATGACCAGCGCCAGCATGTAGCCGACGATCGGGCGCATGCCTTCATCGGGATGGACTTTGCTGATCACGCACGCCGAGTAGTAACCCACACCGAAGGGCGGCGCGAACAGACCAACGCCCATCGCCAGCACGACCACCATCGCGTAATGGACTTCGTTGATGCCCAGACCTTGCGCGATGGGAAACAGCAGCGGTCCGAACAGCACGATGGCCGGAATGCCTTCGAGCACGCTCCCGAGCAGAATGAAGGCGATGATCGAGATGGCCATGAAGGCGGGTGCGCCGCCCGGCACGTTGTGCATGGCGCGTGCGAGCATGGTTGAGAAGCCGGACTGTGTAAGCGACCACGCCATGCCCGTCGCCGCCCCGATAATGAGCAGGATGGCGCCCGTCAGCGACGCGGTCTCGATCAGCATCGGATAGAGCCGCTTCAGGTCGAAGCGACGATAGAACAGGATGCCGATGACCACCGAATACACGATACCGATCGTGGAGACTTCGGTTGCCGTCGCAATCCCTTCCACCACCGCGACGCGAATCACGAACGGCAGCGCGAGCGCCGGCACGGCGACCGCGAGCGTGCGCAGGATTTGCCCGCGCGACGCCCGTTCCACCTTCGACGTGTCGTCCTTGCGATAACGCCACCAGACCAGAGCGCACAACGTTATGCCGAGAATCACGCCCGGCAGCAGACCGCCGGTGAAGAGCGCGGATATGGACACCCCCGTGACCGAGCCGATGGTGATGAGCACGAGACTGGGAGGAATCGTCTCGGTCTGCGCGCCGGTCGCGGCAAGCAGCGCAACCAGATCGCCCTGCTTCGCGCCGCGCTTCTTCATTTCAGGGAACAGCACCGGTGCGACGGCGGCCATGTCCGCCGCCTTCGATCCGGAGATGCCGGAGACCAGATACATCGCGCCGATGAGCACGAATTGCAGGCCGCCACGGACGTGCCCCAGAAGACTGCCGAGGAACGCGACCATCGCCCGCGCCATGCCTGTCATCTCCATCAGCAGTCCAAGGAGGATGAACAGCGGAACCGCGAGAAGAATGATGTGGCTCATGCCTTCGTCCATGCGGCCGACCATGATGACGACCGGCATCGAGGTGGCCTGGCTGAGATAGCCGAAGGTCGCCAGTGCGAACGAGAATGCGATGGGAACGCCGCTCAGTACCATCAGCGCCACGAAACCGACGAAGAAGATCAGCAGGTTCGCATTTCCGAGACCGTGCAGCGCGGGTTGCGCGAGCACGACCGCGCCTGCAATGAGCACGATCAGAAAGGCCGCGCCCGCGACCAGCTTCCAGTTGCCGACGCGCGCGAGGCGCAACATCGCCACGATGCCCATGAGCGCGCATCCGACGGGCATCGCCGCAGCCCGCCACGCGTCGGAAATTTCCAGCGCCGGCGTGGTGATGAACGCCTGCTCCGAGGCGAACTCGTAGGCAGAGGATGTGAACACGGCGAGAAACGCCAGCGGCGCCGCGATGGCCACCACATCGAGGAATGCGCGCGGACCCGGCTTCATCCTGCCGACCAGCGCCGTCATGCGCATGTGCGCGCCTCGCTGCAATGCGATGACGGACCCGAGCATGGCAAGCCAGATGAACAGGATGGACGCCAGTTCGTCGGACCAGACCAGCGGGCTGTGAAACACAGCCCGGCTGACGACGCCCGCGAACAGAACCGCCACTTCCGCCAGCACGAGTACGGCCGCCGGCACTTCGACCAGCGGCGTCAGCACCGTCTGGCACATGTCCAGCAAACGCCTTCCCGACGGATGATCCGCCGGCATGATTGGCAAGGTTCTCTCTTCCATTTCACTCTCCTGGCAGTCAGGTCAGAGGGTACGGCTCGCGCCCTTCTCGAGGAGCGCCCACGCTTCATCGCCGAACTTGCCCTTCCATTCCTTGTAGAAACCGGACGCCTGCAACCTGGACTGAAACGCCGCCGGATCGACGCTGTTGAACACGGCGCCTTTTGCCGTCAGGTCCTTTTCCAGCGATGCATTCAGGGAGCGGATGTCATCCCGTTCCTTGAGCGTGGCGGCCGCAATCTGCTCCTCGATCACCTTGCGAACCTCCGGCGGCAGCTTCTGCCAGGCGGCGCGGTTCGCGAGAAACCAGAATCCATCCCACATGTGATTGGTCTTGGCGACGTACTTCTGCACCTCGTACAGCTTGGCCGAATTGACCGTGACGAGCGGATTCTCCTGACCCTCCGCGATCTTGGTCTGCAGCGACGAATACAGTTCGGAGAAGTTGATCGTCAGTGGCGCGGCGCCGAAGCCCTGGAACATCGACGTCCACATCGGCGAAGGCGGGACCCGGATCTTGAAGTTCTTGAGGTCGTCCGGTGTCTGGATGGCGCGCGTCGATGAGCTGATCTGCCGGTAGCCGTTATCGAAAATCTTGGGAAAAGGGTACAGACCGCTGCGCTCGATCTGCGCGCGCACGTAGGCGCCAAGCGGACCGTCCATCGCCGCCCAGACATTGTCGTAGCTTGGAAATGCAAACCCGACGCCGCTGATGGCCGCCTTCGGAACCAGCGTCGACAGAATCATCGGCGAGAGCGTGAAGAAGTTCAGCGCGCCCGCTCGCAGTTGCGCCAGCATGTCGGTGTCGCCGCCGAGCTGACTGTTCGGGAAGACCTGCAGATCGACCTTTCCTCCCGTTTCCTTGCGAATTGCTTCGGCTGCCTCCGTCATTCTGACCGTCAGCGGATGCGTCGCCGGGCAATTATTGGCATAACGAAGCGTGAAATCTGCTGCGTAGACGCGCGTGTGCTTGAGGATGGCGGGAAATGCGATGGCGGCGCCTGCCGTGAGTTTTAGGGCCGTACGGCGGTTCATGGTTTGCACGATGTCTCCTTGTTTATGTAGCTGCTGTTACTCAATGCCCCCGCCAGTTGCGCGGATGCCGACAAGTCCCGGACGGTCCGTGCTGAACCGTGGCAGATCGAAAGCCGTGACCGGCGGAGGTTTCTGCACCGGCGCACTGACTTGCACCAGACAGGATTGCGCAGCGCATCCCTGCGACAACTCCGACGCCGGGATATCCGCCGTCAGCACATTCGGATTACCGTGCTTGTCGCGACCGCTTCCGGGCTCCGGGTCGTACCACGCACCCGTGGACATGCGCACCACGCCGGCCATGATCGCGTCGGAGACGACCGCGCCAGCGAGACAGCGCCCCCGCGCGTTGAAGACTTCCACGATGTCGCCCGTCGCGATGCCGCGTTGCGCCGCATCGGACGGATGCATGTAGATCGGCTCCCGGCCCGCGAGCTTTCCGCCGGCGCTCAGCGGACTGCCGTCGAGCTGGCTATGCAGCTTGTTGCGCGGCTGATCGCTCAGCAAATGCAGTGGGAAGTCCGCTGCCTGCGGCGCGCCGAGATACTCGACGGGAGGAATCCAGCACGCGTGTCCGGGGCAATCCCGCAAGTCGAACGAGGCGACAGTTTGCGAATACAGCTCGATGCGGCCGGACGGCGTATTGACCGGCGCAGCCGACGGATCGCGGCGAAATTCGTCGAGCATGACGACGGAGCGCGCCCGATCATGCAGATCGACGAGACCGCGTTCCCTGAACGCGTCGAACACGGGCAGGTCGATGCCCGCCGACGCGTAGCGCTCGCGCGTGTCGTCGTACATGTGTTCGAGCCACTGCGCCGGGTCCCGATTTTCGGTGAACGCTTCAGCCACGCCGAGTCGTGCGGCAAGCTGCGCGAACACCGTGAAATCGTCGCGCGCCTCGCCGACCGGCTCGGTCATTTTCGCCATCCAGAGAAGAATCGCTTCCTGCGACGCGTAGCCGAGGTCGTCCCGTTCGATCGAAGTCGAGATCGGCAGGACGATGTCGGCGTGTCTGGCCGTCGCCGTCCAGTACTGCTCGTGGACCACGATGGTGTCCGGCTTGCGCCAGGCCTCGAGAAAACGGTTGATGTCCTGATGATGATGAAACGGGTTGCCGCCGGCCCAGTACACCAGACGGATGTCGGGATAGCGATATTGCTTGCCGTCGTATTGAAAGGGCTCGCCCGGCTTGAGCAGCAAGTCCGCGATGCGCGCGACCGGTATGAAATCCTTCACCGCGTTGCGGCCCTGTGACAGCGTGGGCCCGCCGAGCTTCTCATGTGGCGTGCCGACCGTGTTGAGGCAGCCGTAGCCTACGCCGAAGCCACCGCCCGGCAAGCCGATCTGTCCCAGCATCGCCGCGAGCGTCACGACCATCCAGAAAGGCTGCTCCCCGTGATGCGCGCGTTGCAGCGACCAGGCGACGTTGATCACCGTGCGGCAGCGATGCATGCCCAGCGCCAGGTCCTGGATGACACCGGACGGCACACCCGAGATGCCTTCCGCCCACGCGGCCGTCTTGGGTACGCCGTCCGTCGCGCCGACGAGATATCGTTCGAACTCGTCGTAGCCCACGCAATGCGTCGTAAGGAACGCGACGTCGTGCAGTTTGCGCCGATGCAACTCGCTCGCGATGCCGAGCATCAACGCGGTATCCGTGCCAGGACGGCACTGAATCCATTCGACGGGTCCGCCGGTTTCGATGTTGTCGGAGACGGGGCCGATGTTGATGAACCGCACGCCGGCTTCGCGCATGGCCTTCAGTCCGGCCGACACCCGATGACGGCCCACGCCGCCGGGCGCCGACTGGGAATTCTTCGCGGGCACGCCGCCGAATGAAACAAAGAGCTGACAGTGTTCGGCCAGCACGTCCCAGGAATGGTGATAGCTGATCAGTTCGTTCATGCCGTCGACGACATGCGGCATGATCACGTGCGCCGCGCCGAGGCTATACGAATCCTGATGCCGCACATAGCCGCCGATCATGTTCAGGAACCGATGAATCTGGCTCTGCGCATGATGAAAGCGGCCCGCGCTGCCCCATCCGTAGGAGCCGCCGAAAATCGCCGAATTGCCGAACCTCGCGCGGACCCGGTCGAGTTCCTGCCCGACGAGATCGAGCGCTTCGTCCCACTCGACTTCCACGAACGCTTCCCGCCCGCGCAGATGCGTCGACGTTCCGGCGCCGCCTTCGAGCCAGCTCTTGCGGATGGCGGGCCTGCGTACCCGCAGATCGCGCAGTTCGCGCGCGGTCTGATGGACACCGATCGGTGAGGGGTCCGGATCGTTCGCATACGGGCGCAAACGAAGCGCGCCGGTGCCGTCCTGTTCGCCCTCGTAGATGCCCCAGTGCGAAAGCGTGAAGCGCTTCATGCCACGCGTCCTTCATCTGCGCGCAGCGACTCTTCCAGGAAGAGTTCGAAACAGATGAGCACCGGATTGTCCCCGCGCACGACACGTCCCTGATGGACCCTGCCACGCGGGTCGATCAGCGCAACGTCGAGCGTAGCCCGAGGCTCGCCGCCTTCGTCCTTTACTTCGCCGTCGAGAACCAGTATCTCGGTTGCGATGTCATCGACCGGATCGGCGTTCTCGAAGCGCGCCCCGACGATGCTGCCCACGCTGCCCCGGATCCTGGCGGCGCGAATGCCGTTGATGCGGCATGCTGCTTCAATGCCCTGTGACAGATCCTCGTTCGGCCGGATGCGCGCGACAATTCCCTTGCGGCCATCGCGGCTCGCCGTGACGTTGGACACGGGCGGCGCTTCGACAGGCTGAAACAGCGTGAAGTTGGTCTCGGGATCGTAGTCGGCGCGCATCAGCGCGTTGGCGATGCCCCATGCCTTTGCAACCGATCCCCGGGCGACGGTCACCTGATCCGAAAAAATATGGCCGCCCTGCATCGCGCCGTCCGCCCCCTTCCACAGCGCGTGACAATGAATGAAAGGCTTCCCTTCGCGCTCGCCGACCGTCGCGCATGCAAGTTCGATATACAAGGGCGTATCGATGCGGTGCGGCTCGCTGTAAAACGCCACGTGCTGATCGTCCTTCGGCGGCGCGGGCCGCACGAAATGCAGGCAGTCGAGCGAGAGGCCTTCCATGCGCACGGTGGCGGCGGCGATGCCCGCGGCCCTCAGAGGATCGAGCAAGGCGTCGCGCAGGCTCTGGCCCGGCTCCAGTTCGAATGTGAGCGTCAGCGCCTCGCCGGCGACCGACTGAATCCGCTCGGGATCGGCGGCGCCGGGATGTTTGAGGATACGAGAGTCGGCTTTCAAGGCTTCTCCAGGCAGTCGATCTTTGGTGTCTGATTGCGATGGCAAAAAAAGAGACGTTGCTTCGTGCGCGTTCGGCGGCACGCTCAACCGCTTCGCCGGCCCGTCGAAGAAAGCCCGGACGCGGCCTCCGTTCGACGTTCGTCGATGCGTTGCCTGAGACGTGCTTCGACCGCACGCGCTTCGTTCTGCAACAGTCTGACGAGCTTCCCCTGCCGGTCCTCGCCCAACCGGTTCTCAATCGCGCCGATCGACAGCGCGGCGCACGGTTCGCCAACCTCGTTACGAATCACGATACCGAGCCCCCATGAGCCCGGATGCACGAGCCCGCGGTGTGTTGCATAGCCGCGCTCGCGCGTTTCCTTCACGAGTTCCCTCAGCTTCTCGCTCGAAATAGCCGGATAGTGCTCGCGATAGCTCGGCTCGCACGCAGCGAGCACTTGTTCGACTTCCGCGTCCTCGAGCGCCGACAGAATCGCGATGGCACCCGCCCCCACACCGAGCGGATGCCGGTCACCGACGGACAAGACCTGAGCGCGCACGGGATAGGTGCCCTCTTCGCGATGCACGCAGACGCCATAGTCGCCACGGCGAACCGTCAGAAACGCGGTGTCCTCGGAGGCGTTGGCGAGCCGCACGACACTGCCGACCGCCACGCTATGAATGCCGAAGCGTTCCGCCGCGAGTGTGCCCAGCACATAGCTTTCGCAACCCAGGTGATACCGCTTGCTATCCGGGTCCTGCTCGACCATGCCCGCCCGCACCAGCGCTCCCAGCAGTCGATGCACGGTGGGTTGCTTCAATCCGCTTTGCGTGACGATCTCGCGCAATGGCATTCCCACCCGGCTATGAGCCGAAACCAGCATCAGGACGTTCATTGCGCGATCGATGCTTTGCGCGCCGTCTCGCTCGATCGGAATGGGCGCATCGGACTCATTCATCGGGCCGGTTATCAGTTTCGCGATTTTGCTCATTTAAACTCCACATTGTGGATTTACTAATCGCCTGCAATTATTCGATTTACTCCATATTGTGGAGCCAAAAACCCCTTGCTTGTCAGCACTTTAAAGCAACTATGCGCCTGCTGAGTACTGCTCGTTTACGCCTACTATCCACAAATTAATAGGCGATATAACCTTCGATCCGTAAATGCAGGGTCCATTTAATCCATATTGTGGAGTTTCAGACAACCAAGGGGCGTGAATATGAGCGACGGGCCACTTTCCGCGTGTTCGCTCGCAGGAAAAACGGTTCTGGTTTTTGGCGCCGGCGGACCGGAGGAAGGCTGGAACAATGGCAAGGCGGCGGCCGTTGCCTATGCGCGTGCCGGCGCACGGGTGTTCTGCACCGACGTGGAGGGCGAGCTTGCCCGGCGCACGGCACAGAACATCGCGAAGGAAGGCGGACAGGCGCTCGCCGCCGCCGCGGATGTCACGTCATCGGACTCCGTTGCGGGCGCTGTGCACGCAATGCTCGAAGCATGGGGACGCATCGACGTCTTGCACAACAACGTCGGCGCGACGCATATGGGCGGCCCGGTCGAGCTGACCGAAGCCGCCTTCAATGCGTCGTTGAACCTGAATCTGGGTTCGGTCTACCGCACGGCGAAGGCCGTGCTGCCTCACATGATCGAACAAGGAAGCGGCGTGGTGATCAACATCTCGTCGCTGGCCTCGCTCGGCTGGACCGGCTATCCATATTTCGCTTATTCGGCCGCGAAAGCGGCGGTCAATCAGGCGACCGTCGCCATCGCCATGCAGCATGCTCGTCAAGGCATCCGGGCCAATTGCGTGATACCGGGCGCGATCGATACTCCGTTGATCTATGCGCAAATCGCCCGGCAATATTCGAGCGTCGAGGACATGATCGCCGCGCGCAACAGGATGGTGCCGATGGGTCATATGGGCGATCCCTGGGACATCGCGAATGCGTCGGTGTTCCTTGCCTCCGATATGGCGAAGTTCATTACCGGCGTGTGCCTGCCCGTCGACGGCGGACAAAGCTGCGCTCTCGTTCCCTTGGGCTAGTCGCCTGAGCATGCAGATAACACAACCTATATCCAGGAGGGCGTTTTCGATGATCGACGCGGCTCATCCCGATCGCGTGGCGGTCGTAACCGGTGCGGCAGGCGGATTGGGCGGGGCGATCGCCACGCGGCTCGCGGCCGATGGCTTCACCGTCGTAGCGACCGATCTCACGCTGGCGGCGGCGGAAACGGTGTCGTCGGAGATTATCCGGCTCGACAAACGAGCGTTCGCTCTCGAGTTGAATGTCGGCGACGACGATTCGATCAAGGCATTCTTCGAAGCGCTCGATGCGCGCGTCGGACGCTGCGATGTACTGGTCAATAACGCCGGAATCGCCGGTCTGCATTCGTTCACCGAATTTCCGCTGGACCATTTCAGACGCATCATGGAAGTGAACGTCACCGGTCCGCTCGCACTGGCGCAGCAGGCCGCGCTGCGCATGCGGCCGTTTGGCTGGGGACGAATCGTCAACATCGCATCGGTGAGCGGCATACGCGCCGGTGCGGGACGCACGGGCTACGGCACATCCAAGACTGCGATGATCGGACTGACGCGGCAGATGGCCATCGAGCTCGCGGAATACGGCATCACTGCGAATGCGGTCGCGCCCGGCCCTGTTGAAACGACGCTCACCCGCCAGCACTCCGCGGAAGCGCGCAACGCCTACCTGCGCCAGGTGCCAATGAAACGGTACGGTCTTCCCGAGGAGATCGCGGCGGCAGTCGCCTTCTTCGCATCCCGGGAATCGAGTTTCATCACAGGTCAAACGCTCTCGGTGGACGGTGGCTTTGTCGCGGCAGGTATTCTCGACGCGTGACGCGTGACGAGCGGACATATTCGTACATTGCATGACGGACAAGCCGGCGCTACCATCGATTCGCCTGCTCGCGCGTCAGGTTCGCGACCTTCCCGGCAGGCTGCGCGATCTTGTCGACAGCATGACAGCGCGGCCACCGGAGCGGCGTCGGCTCTACCAGCAGCGGCGATAAATCGATTCACCACCGATTTCATCCGCCATGGAGGCGCTCATGCCGCGCCGCGCACCTTCGTTTTCACTTCTCTCCGCCGCCTTTTCTTCAGGCGACCGTAAGGGTTTTCTCGTCCCGCGTCTGGTTCCGCTTTCGCTCCTGCTGCCGGCCGCGCTCGCATGCGCCGCGCCGCCCTTGCCGAAAGGCGGTGCGTTCGTCGCGGGCAGCGGCTCGATCAGCGGTGGCGGGCAGTCGTTGACGATCAACCAGACGTCCTCGCGTGGCGTGATCGACTGGCGCAGCTTTTCGATCGGCAATGGCCGCGTCGTCACCTTCGACAACGGCAGCGGCGCGACCCTCAACCGCGTCACCGGCGGCGATCCTTCGGTGCTTCTCGGGCATCTCGATGCGACCGGCAGTGTCTGGCTGATCAATCCGCAAGGCGTGCTCGTCGGGCCGACAGGCGTGGTCGCGACAGGCGGTCGCTTCGTCGCGTCGGCGCTGGACGTCTGCAACAACGCCTTCATGCAAGGCGGCGCGCTCACGCTGTCGGGCGGCGGGAGTGGCATCGTCGTGAATCTGGGCCAGATCGGATCGAGCGGCGGCGATGTCTTCCTCATCTCGCGCACGCTCGCGGCGAATCTCGGCAGCGTCGACGCGGCGCAAGGCAGCGCGGAACTCGCGGCGGGCAAGCAGGTGCTGCTGCAGGACGCGGCGGGCAGCCAGCAGGTTTTCGTGCAGACGGGCAGCGGCGGCGCCGTGCTGAACGCGGGCGCGATCCGCGCGGCGCAGATTAGTCTCCAAGCGGCCGATGGCAACGTCTACGCGCTCGCGGGCAGCAGCGCGGCGATCCGCGCGACGGGCACCGCCACGCGCGACGGCCACGTCTGGCTCGTCGCGGATTCGGGCGCGATCCACGCGAGCGGCGACATCGCGGCGACGAACGTCAACGGCAGCGGCGGCACGGTCGAAACGCGTGGCGGCACGCTCGATGTCAGCGGCGCGACGGTCACGGCCGGAACGTGGAAGCTCGGCGCGCCGACGTTCACGCTCGGCGCAAGCAACGCGGGTGCGGTGTCGCGCAGCCTGGGCGCGGGCACGTCGGTGGACGTGGAAACCTCGACTGGCGATCTCGCCATCGACGGCAACGTGCTGTGGAACGGCACGGCGGCGCTGACGCTCGGCGCCGCGCACAGTCTGACGATCGCACCGAATACGACGATCGCCAACACCGGCAGCGGCGATCTCACGCTGCGCGCGGACAGCGGCGCGATCGACAACGGCGGGAGTATCGCGAATGACGGCACGATCGACTGGTCGAAAAGCACGGGTATCGTCACTGCGCTCTACGACATGAACGGCAGCTACGCCCCGGGCACGCTGCTCGCGAACGGCGCGTGGACGGCGGCGCCTTATAGCGGGCTCGTGACGCAGATCACCGGCTACAGGCTCGTCAACAATCGCGCGGATCTGCAGAACATCGAGCAGGATCTCGCGGGCAACTACGCGCTCGGCAAGGATATCGACGCGAGCGGGACGACAGTGTTCAATCCGATCGGCTCGATGCCCGGCCAGAATGCGGCGTCGGGCGCGCCTTTCACGGGACAGTTCGACGGCATGGGCCACACGATCGACAAGCTGACGCCGGTCGGCCTGGCCTACGGACCACAACTCCCTTACGGGCAAGGCACCAGCGACGCGATGGGCCTCTTCGGCGTGGTCGGCGCGAAGGGCGTCGTGCGCAACGTGAAGATCACGAACGGGACCATTTACGTGGGATCGTCGATCGGATCGTTCGGGCTCCTGGTGGGCGTCAATTACGGGCTCGTGACGTATTCGTCGAGTTCCGGCAGCATCTCCGACGGAATCATCTACGGCGCCGCCACCGATGGCGGTCTCGTCGGTAGCAACTACGGCACGGTGGAACGCTCGTCGAGCAGCGCGTCGATCAGCACGCAGGGCAGCGCGGGCGGGCTCGTCGGCGACAACTACGGGACCATCGCGCAGTCGTTCGCGGACGGCTCTCAAGGCCGCGGCTCGCACGGCGGCACGGGCGGGCTCGTCAGCGGCAATGCGGGGCTGATCACGCAGTCGTACGTGACCGGTTATACGGCGGACGGCGGTCTCGTCGATACGAACGATGCGACGGGCGTCATCGATGAATCGTTCGCGGCCAATCTCGTCGGCGGACCCGGCCAGCCCCCTGGCTCCTACCGCGGCGGCGCGGCCGCGTGGAACTACGGCACAATCCGCGACAACGTCTACTGGGACAAGACCGTGACGACGCAAGCGCACGCGTTCAGCGTCGGGAACGGCCCCGCGCCGCCCGACAGCAACGGTCTCACGACACCACAGATGAGCACGCCGTCGAGCTTCGCGGGATGGAACTTCGGTCCGGGCGGCGCGTGGGCGATGCCCGCGGGCGCGACGCATCCGGTGTTGCAGTGGCAGCAGGCGCAGTGACACTCGCGCAGAAACCATTGCCCGCTCACGCGGCAAGCATCTCAGGCGCTGTCATTGGTTCGTTCGATGTTCAAGCGAATGACGCGGCTCCACCTGCTTGACATAGTGTCGGTCCGGGATGGAGCCGTGAGCGCAGACCTGCCTTATTCACGTGACCGGGCAACTCGTGCCCGATCAACGCGGGCAGAACTTCGACCACAACCAATAACTCCTGCTCTCTGATCCCGGTGTCATAACCCATCAGATTGAGCATGTGCACCAGATCCTCGGTGCAGGCGTTCCCGCTGGCGCCCGGTGCATATGGGCATCCGCCGAGACCGCCGAGCGACGAACGCGATTTTCCGGTCCGTATCGATGAACTGCTTTTCGTTCTGAAAGCTGGCACGACGTGCGCTGCACGAGCTCGATGAAATCGCCGTGCACATGCGCGAATACGAAGTCGGTATTCGCGGCTTCGTCCGCGTACACGCGAATATCTCGGCAATCACTCAGTTCTTGCCGGACGACATCAAGAAGTTCCTGAGCGAGTATCCGAATATCCAGGTGGATCTGGAGGAAAAGATCACGTCGGCCGTGACCAAGTCAGTGGCTGAAAACGCGGCGGATGTCGGCATCTTTTCAGGCGACGCCCCCGATCAGGAGGTGGAGGTTTTTCCGTATCGCGAGGATGTGCTGGCGCTCGTCGTTCCGGCCGACCATCCCTTGAAAGCGCGTGACGGTTTCAGGTTTGCGGAGACATTGAACTACGACTTCATCGGCTTGCACAGGGGCAGTTCGATCAATCGCGTGCTGGCCTCCGCTGCCAACGAAGAAAAGCGCAACTTGAAACTGAAGGTCCAGTGCACGGGGTTTGACGCGTTGTGCTTCATGGTCAACTCCGGACTCGGCATCGGGATCCTGCCGCTGGAACTGGCTCGACGGTACTCGGTGATGTTCGACTTCCGGATCATTCAGCTTTCTGAGGCGTGGGCGCGGCGCAAGATTCAAATCTGCGTTCGCTCGTTTGAATCGCTGCCGACTGCTGCAAAGCTCTTCGTCAATCATCTCCGGACAGAATCGGGTTCGACCTGAAGCAAGCAACGCCCGCTTCGGATCGGTCGGGTCTTTCGCCGGACGACGGGAAATGAGCTCAGAGGACCGTCAGACGGCGCTCCGCAGCGTCGTGGGGATTCGCGCGGGTCGTTGCGGCTCGCGCGATTTCGAGCCGGTTGCCACCGCGCGATTTCGCGCTGTAGAGCGCGCGATCCGCGGCGGCGAGCACTTTCGCCAGCGTGTCTTCATCAGTCCCGAAGCGCGCCATGCCGACGCTCACCGTCGCCTCGATCTCCACGCCGCCCGCCGTGCGCGTGACCGTCTGCGCGAATCGACGGACAACGGCTTCGGCCAGATCTTTCGCGCGGGCGCTTTCGTGCCCCGGCAACAGCGCGGCGAACTCTTCCCCACCGATGCGCGCCAGGATCACATCGCGTCCGAGCACGCTACGCAGAATCCTGGCGAAGGACTTCAGCACTTCATCGCCGGCTTCGTGGCCGAAGCGGTCATTGATCGCCTTGAAGTGGTCGAGGTCGAGCGCGAGACAGGACACCGGCGGAAAGGCGTTGCTTTCGCGGATGGCGCCTGCCCCTTCTTCGAAGAACCATCGGCGGTTGCCCAGACCAGTGAGGTAATCGGTCTGCGATTCGCGTCGCAGATCGGCGTGGGCCTCGTCGCGCGCGAGGCGCAGGAGCGTCATCGGCAGGATGACGGAATAGAGCACCCCTTCGTACATCGTCGCCTGGCCGAAGATCGCCAGCAGATGCGGTCCGAACGATGCCGCCAGCCACGGCAGAATGGCGGCCCTGAACGCGTAGAAGAGCGCGTGAGCGCCCGTGATGGCCACGGCGAGGTTGCGCGACTGCTTCCATTTCGAATCGCGCGTGCCGAGGAGTTCGCGCGCGGTCAAGCCGCACACCACGGCGATGGGAATGGCGCTAATGTACGCCCACATGACCGCCTCGCCGCGCGTGCCCGCGATGGCCCAGGCGAGTGCGAGCATCGACACGATACTGAGGGACATCCGCCCGTAGCGGCGTCCGTTCAGGAGCGCGACACCTTGCAGATTCAGCAGATACCCGCCGACGATGATGAGATTCGCCAGCGCGGAGCCCACGACGCCGGGAAGGCCGGGCACGTTATGCCGGATCGCGGCGGTGGCGCAGCCAAGCGCGAGCGTGGCGTAACCTGCCGCGAGCACGCCGAGTTCGCGTCTGCGCCGCGGATACGACCGGCGTTCCCAGAGCGTCAGGCCGCTGCTGGCGAGAAGCGTTCCGATCGCTAACAGATAAAGGGTAATGAGGTCGATACGCATGCGCTCGCTGGGCGTTCTCCCAGCCGAAGACGAACTGACATGACTCGTTTACGGCAGTGAAGCCAGAAAATTGAGGCCGTCATGCCGATTCGGGATGACGCGCTCAGGGTTGACGGTCGTCGTTGTCAAGGACGCTTTCGAAGCACTTCATCGTGTTCGAACGGAACGAGGCCGGGGACGGAGGAATGGAGAGGCATGAGTACTTTCGACACTGAAGAGACATCCGGTGTTCTCGATAGTCGACGCCCAGCAAGCGCCGAAATATAGACCTTCGCAAGGTCGCGCAGCGCACGGTTAAAGGAATCGCCCTTCGTGTCGTTAACAGCAAAAAAGGCTCTATGGAAGCGAAATTGTACTCAGCGGATGGGCGTCTCACGTTCTTTTCGAAGCCGAATGCAGCACTGGCGGTGACGACGCTGCTACTTGCTGCCGTTGATCTGGGATGGGGCCTTGCAGGGGAGTGGTCGATAGCGGGGCACGGAGTAGCGCTACATCTTTTAGGCGCGCTTGGCTTGCTGTCCCCGCTTCTTTTCGAGCGATATCGGCGTGACGAAAAAATAAGAATCGCGCTGACTTGCTCCTCGCTGTTTATTTTGTTCGCCATGACAGCGTGCTTTTTCGGCTATCTCTTGGTCAGTACAAACGCGCCGTTAGTCGATAATACGTTGGCTGCATGGGATCGCGCACTCGGCTTCGACTGGCCCCGAGTGTATCTGTGGACGAAGCATCGGCCTCAATTGAGCCACGCGCTGGCATTGGCCTATTCGAGCGCGTTTCCTCAAATTGCCGTGGTTATCATTTATCTGTCATTCACCAAACGACAGGAGCAACTCGCAGAATTTAATGCGGCAATGATATTCTCCTATCTCATAACAAGCGTTGTTTCCGTTTATTTTCCTGCCGCGGGCCCTGCAAAATTCTACCAAGAAGTTGTGCATGCTGACGTATCACTTCTGAGTCACTTCGAACCTCTGCGAGACGGGACGCTAAGAATCTTCGACCTGCGGTCCGCACAGGGTCTGGTTTCGATTCCGTCTTTCCACACGATAATGGCCATATTGCTGGCATATGCGATGCGACGGACGCGGATATTTCCAATATTTCTTATTTTGAATATTGCAGTTATTCTCTCGACACCGACTCAAGGTTCGCATTATCTCGTTGACTTGATTGCGGGCGCGGCAACCGCAATGACGGCAATTGCGCTGTTGCGTAATCGCAGCCTGTTGTCTTTGAGACTGTCGCTCGAAAGGGATAACCTCATGCCACCGCACGGATAGGGTGGTTGGCGATTCGCCGCTCGTTGTCAGAGCACTCATCTATGATTCAATGCGATGAGACATACCGTGAATCCGGGTCCGCTTCCGGCAACGCGAAATGCTGCTTCATCCGCCGCAGTTCTTGCGAAGGCGTGCCGCCAAAGAGCCGCTTGAACTCGCGGCTGAACTGCGAGGCGCTCTCATACCCCACCTGCGCACTCGCCGCGGCGGCGGTCATTCCCTGCCGCGCCATCAATAGCCTCGCCTGATGCAGACGTGTCGACTTGATGTACTGCAGCGGCGAGGTCTTCGTGGCCGCCTTGAAATGCATATGAAACGACGGCACGCTCATGGTCGCTTCCCTGGCGAGCGTTTCGATCGTCAACGGTTCGGCATAGCTCGAATGTATCTTGCGCAGCACCCTGGAAATCCGCCCGAAGTTTCCATCGAGGTTGAGCGCCGCACGCATCGAACCACCCTGCTCTCCGATAAAGACTCGAAAGTAAATCTCCCGAACCAGCGAAGGCCCCAATAGCGCGGCTTCGAGCGGATCGCGCATCGCATCGAGAAACCTCAGCATGGTTTCGCCGAGCGCCAGATCGAGCCTCGTCGTGGCCATGCCGCCCGGCTCGCCCGGCACCACGCCGTTGCGCTCGTCGATCTGCAGCAGCACGTCGGCGGCAAGCGTCGGATCGAGGCGCGCGTACACCGCGAGCAAAGGTTCGGCGGCGGTGGCGTCGGTCTCCATGGAGAACGGCAGAGGCAAGGCGACGGCCAGATAGTGCTGCGCATCGTAGACGTACACCTTGTCGCCGAGATAGCCGCGCTTGCGGCCTTGCGCGATGACGACGATACCAGGCTCGTACAGCACCGGCGTGCGCGTCAGCGGGCGGTTCGATCGCAACAGCCGCATGTCCGGCATCGGCGTCGCGTTATAGCCTTCGTTCGGCGCCAGTTCCAGCAGCCGGCGCACCATCGAAGCGTGCACCCGAGCCAGTGCTTCGTCTTCGGTTTCCATTACGGGCATTGCGGGAGAGCGATGCGTTTTCATGCTTCGTGCTCGACAGAGGCGATAGAGGCGTGTTCATAGGATCGGGCAAGCTTCGCAGACGATCACACGTTCTCGTCCGGTCACGACGCCCCTAGCATTCGATCATGCATCCGCATGCGTGAATCACGCTGCGTCCATGCGCTGAGAAGGTTCACCTACTTCGGAGAATAAAGCATGATCGATGTACTCAATCCCGCCGACGGCACCATCGTCGGGCGAGTCGAACATCATTCGGAAGCGCAGGTGCGAGCGGCCATCGACCGCACATGCGCGGCGTTCCCGGCCTGGTCGCGCGCCCTCGCGCGTGAGCGAAGCGATCTGCTGCGCAGATGGTTCGACCTCGTCAGTGCCGACAAGGCCGCATTCGCTGAACTCATGTGCCGCGAGAACGGCAAGTGCCTGTCGGAAGCCTTCGGCGAGATCGAGTATGGGCTCGGCTTCATCGAATGGTACGCGGAGGAAGCCAGGCGCGTGTACGGCGACACCATCCCGACCCACGCGAAAGACGCGGCGGTGATCGTCACGAAAGAACCAGTCGGGCCGGTCGCGTCGATCACGCCCTGGAATTTCCCGTTCATGATGATCGCGCGCAAGGTGGCGACCGCGCTTGCAGCGGGTTGCACGATCCTCCTGAAGCCTGCCGAGGAAACCCCGCTCACCGCATACAGGCTGCTCGAATACGCACGCCGCGCCGGCATTCCGGAAGGCGTGTTCGAGATGGTGACCGGCGATCCGGTGCAGATCGGCAAGCTGATCACCGACGAGCCGCGCATCAGGAAGATCTCGTTTACGGGTTCGACCGCGGTCGGCAAGCTGCTCGCCGCGCAGTGCGCCGGCACACTGAAAACCATGACGCTGGAACTGGGTGGAAATGCGCCGTTCGTGGTCTTCGACGACGCCGATCTCGACGAAGCGGCGAAAGCGCTCGTGTCCGCGAAGCTGCGCAACAGCGGCCAGGTCTGCATCTCGCCGAACCGCGTGTATGTCCAGGCGAACGTGCACGATGCGTTCGTCCAGCGCGTCAAGGCGCTCGTCGAAGCCATTCCCGTCGATCAAGGGCTGCAGGAACGGTTCGTCGTCGGTCCGTTGATCAATCGTGCGGCCATCGACAAGGTCGGCCGGCTCGTCGACGATTCCCGCAGGCGCGGCGCCGAGGTCGTGCTCGGCGGACATCCGCACGCGAAAGGCGGGCTCTTCTATGCGCCCACCATCCTCGTCGATGTCTCGGACGACATGCCGATCGCCTCGACCGAAATATTCGGCCCCGTCTTCCCGATCTATCGCTTCTCCACCGAAGCCGAAGTCATCGCGCGCAGCAACGACACCGAATACGGTCTCGTCGCCTATGCGTTCACTCGCGATCTCGGACGTGCATTCCGACTGTCGCGGGAGCTCGAGGCAGGCATGGTGATTCTGAATTCCGGTTCGGTCGGAACGGCTTCGGTGCCGTTCGGCGGCGTGAAGCAATCCGGATACGGGCGCGAAGGCAGTCATCATGGAATCGAGGAATATGTGCACGTGAAATACACGCTGATGAGCAGTCCCGCCTGAACGACACGAGGCGCGACATCGAAATGCCGCGCCTCGGACGTCGCTGGATCAGCGCACCGGCAACCGGGCCGAGTCCGCAGGGCTCGCGCACTGGACTTCATGATTGCGCTGACGGATGAGCCGATCCTGCCTCAGCCCCCAGAAGAACGTGACGGCAAGACAGGGCAACAGCGACACGATGGAATAGCCCACGCCCGCAAGCGGATTGCCTGTCAGGTTGACGAGGGAAAGACTGATCAGCGGAAGGAACCCGCCGAACAGCACATTGCCGAGTTGTTGCGACAATCCGAAGCCCGTGGTCCGGCTCTGCGGCGGAAAGCATTCGGCGATGAACGCCGGCAACGGCGCCATGATCATCGCCGTCAACACGGCCAGCAACGCGATGAGCAGCGTCACCGCGGACCAGCCGCCCGCAAGCGCATGCGCCCTGATCCCCGCGAAAGCCGGATACGCTGCAAGAATCCAGAGCACGATGCCGATCAGCATGACACGCGCGCGGCCGATCGCGTCGGACAACCGGCCGAACACCGGATAGAGCGGCGCGGCGACGACGATCGCCACACCGAGGCACAGGTTCGCGCGCGAAGGATCGACCTTCAACACGTTCTGCAGGAAGTACAGCATGTAGACGATCGACGTATAGAGCGACACGGACGTTCCGCCCTGGGCGCCGAACATCGCCACCATAATCGCCTTCCACGACGTCGCGCTCGACAAGGTGTCCTGCAGCGGCGATTTCGACAGACGGCCCGCCCGCTTCATCTCCGCGAATACGGGCGTTTCGGTCATGCCGAGGCGAATCCATGTCGCCACCGCGACGATCGGCGCCGAAATCAGGAACGGGACGCGCCAGCCCCAGGATTCGAATGCCGGGGCATCGAGCGCGAACTTCAGTGCGGACACGATCGCCAGCGCCAGCAATAGCCCAACGCTCGCGGTGCTCTGCAGCACGCTGGTCGCCATGCCTTTGCGGCCCGCGGGCGCATGCTCCATGACGTACACCACCGCGGAGCCGTATTCGCCGCCGAGCGCAACGCCTTGCACCACGCGCAGCATGATCAGCCCGAGCGGCGCGAGCGCGCCGGCCGCCGCGTAAGTCGGCAGACAACCGATTCCCACCGTCGCGATACCCATGATCGCGAGCGTGATGACGAACGTCTTCTTGCGTCCGATCCGGTCGGCCATCGGGCTGAAGATGATCGTGCCGAGCGGCCGCGCGACATATGCGATGCCGAACGTGGCGACACCCGCCATCGCGGCGACGGTCCGGTCGGTCGAAGGAAGGAACAGGTGCGTCAAGGTCGATGTCAACGCAACATAGACAAAGAAATCGTAGTACTCGAGCATCGTTCCGAGGCTCGATGTGGCGATGATTCGCAGCATGCCGGGCTTTCGATTGCGGGCGCCGGAAGTCGGGGTCATGGTTGTCTCCTCCGATTCAGTTTGTGAGGCCCCGCGTTAAGGACGCGGCAGCCCTGTCGGTGCATCACACGTGTGCGCGCTTTTTCGCCGCCTGCTGCTCGAGAAACCGGTCGACAGCCTCTTTGTGCTCGCGGCCGCACAGGAGAATGGCCTGCATGCTTGCCGCCATGTCGAGCGTCGTCGGGAGCGAAGCGTCGGCCGCTTCGCGCACGAGCCGCTTCGCCATGCGCAACGCCGTCGGCGGATTTCGCGCGATGTGTTTCGCCAGCGATCGGGCCTCGGTATCGAGCGCCTCCTGTGGCACCAGCTTCGAGACAATGCCGATGCCCAGCGCCGCTTCGGCATCGATGAACTCGCTGGTGAGCGTCAGCTCGAGCGCCTTCGCGTAACCCACGATGCGCGCGAGAAACCACGATCCGCCGATGCCCGACACCAGCCCGAGACGCAGGAAGCTTTCCGCGAACACGGCCTTCGTGCTCGCCACGCGGATATCGCACATCAGCGCGAGATCGCAGCCCGCGCCGACCGCCGCGCCATTGACCGCGCATACCGAGGGCACGTCGAGACCGTTAAGTGCGCGCGTGATCCGGTGCAGGCTGCGAAGCAGGCGATCGCGCACTTCCTCGACGCCGCCGCTCATGAGATCGCTGCCGCTCTGCATGTCCTTTACGTTGCCACCCGTGCAGAAGTGCCGCGATGACGACCGCAGCAGCACGCAGTGCACGTCGCGCCGGTCGTTGACCTGCTCCAGCACGTTCGACAGCGCCTCCGTCATCGCGACATTCAGCGCATTGCCGTCGCGCGGGCTGTTGAGCGTGAGCGTAAGCACGCCGGCATCGACCGACGACTCGACCAGTGAACCGGCTTCGTTTGCATGAACTGACACAGTGAACGTCTCCTCTTTGTTTCGTTCGCTTCGGACATCGCGGCGCTCATGCGCTCACCTTGTGGTCGTAGTCGCTGGTCTCGGTCGGGGCGCGGCCCACGCGGATCACGCCTGCATTCAGCAGTCCGGCGATTTCGCTTTCGGCGAAGCCGTATCGCCCGAGCATCTGCAGCGTGTGCTGGCCCGTCAGCGGCGCGGGCAGGTCCGGCGCGGCCGGGCGGTCGGATGGCCCGAGCGCGAAGCGATGCATGCGCATCGTGCCCGCGACCGGATGATCGATCGTCTGCGCCAGCCCGCACTCGGCATATTCCGCAGATTCGACGACATCGCTGTAAGTTGCGACCGGCGCGCAAAGAATGTCCCGCGCCGCGAGCCGTTCCATCCACTGCGCCGTGGTCCGTTCGACGAAGCGCGCGGCGAGCAGGTGATGCAGGACCGCGCGATGGCGCACGCGGTCGTCGTTGGTGGCGAATCTCGGATCCGCTTCGAGCGCAGGCGATGCGAGCACCTCACATAACGCGCGCCACCGCTCCGGATGGTAGGCGACGACCATCATCCAGCCGTCCTCGGTCGGGAACGCTTCGTTCGGACACGCATATGGCGCGGCACTGCCGGTCTTTTCCGGCTCGCGTCCGGACGCGAGAAACGCGGCGAAGCCGATCTGCTGCAGCATCAGCGTCGCGTTGTAGAGACTCACGTCGAGATGCTGCCCGCCACCGCCCGTGCGGACCTGATGCAACGCGCCAAGAATCGCGATCGACGCGAGATAGCCGCCCATCATGTCCGCAACGGGGATGGGGACTTTGAGCGGCTCGGCGTGCGTCGTGCCGAGCGTGCTCATCAGACCGCTGACGGCCTGAATCACGCCATCGACGCCGGGCCGCCGGCGATTCGCGCCCGTCTGGCCGAACGCGGAAATCGAGCAGTAGACGAGCCGTGGATTCAGTTGCAGCAACGCGTCGAAGTCGAGTCCCATCGACGCCATCACGCCCGGCCGGAAGTTCTCGACGAGCACGTCCGCCTCCCGCACCATGCGGCGAACGGCGTCGCGCCCGGCGTCGGTTTTCAGATCGATCGCGACGCTGTACTTGTTCCGGTTGACGCTGATGAAAGCCGGGCTTTCGCCGTTGATCCACGGCGGCCCGATAAGCCGCCCGATTTCGCCGTCGGGCGGCTCGATCTTGACGACGTGCGCGCCGAGATCGGCGAGCGTCATCGAGCAGACCGGTCCGGCGAGGACATGCGAGAAGTCGATCACCCGCACGCCGTTGAGGCTGTCTCTTGGCATTTCTGATTGTCCTGTCTCGTGACCCGCCACCGCAGCGAATCATGCCGACGAGATTACGTACTCGTCGGCCTCCTGGACAATCGACAATTTGGAAACGAGCCTTTGACTTTTTGTTAAAGGGTCGGCGGCTCGCGAGCGCTATTCGTTGAGCAGCGTGAGGAGCCATTGGCGGAAAATCTTCAGCGCGTCCGACTGCGGACGTCCCGTCGGCCATGCGAAGTAGTAAGTGTGATGCCCGCGATCGAGCTCGAACGAAAACGGCGCGACCAGGAGCCCGCTTTCCAGCTCGCCGCGCACCAGCGCCTTCTGCGCAATGGCTACACCGTGCCCTTCTATGGCCGCCTGATACGCGAGCAGCGACGTTTCGTAGCGCATCTCGCGACGCCGCGCGTTCAATGGAAGACCCGCTGCCTTCAGCCACAGCGTCCAGTCTTCCGGGCGCGCGAGCGTGTGCAGGAGCGTTTCACCCTGCAGTTGCGAGCGCGCCTTGACTTGCCTCGAAGGCGACGCGACCGGCACCAGTTCGTTCGCGATCAGACGTTGCACGCGCAGTCCGGGCCATTTGCCGTCGCCAAGCTGGATGCCGCCGTCGATGTCCTCACGCGCGAAGTTCAGCGGAGCCGGGGATGTCGTCAGTTGCACGTCGATGTTTTCGTGCAACCGGTGAAAGCTCGCGAGACGCGGAATCAGCCAGCGCACCGCGAAGGTCGCGGGCGAGCGGATCTTGAGCACGCGCGTGCGCCGCTCGGAAGAGCGCAGGCTGTCGGTGGCTTCGCGCAGCGCTGCGAACAGCGGCATCAGTTCCGCCAGATACCGCGCGCCCGCCGAGGTCAGCTCCAGCCGTCCTTTCACTCGCTCGAACAGATCGACGCCGAGGTAGGTTTCGAGCGTGCGCACCTGCCGGCTGACGGCCGCAGGCGTGACGGCCAGCTCGTCAGCAGCTTTGGAGATGCTCAACAGGCGTCCCGTCGCCTCGAAGGCTCGCGTGGGATTCAGCGGGGGCAGCGCACGTCGCTCCATAGTCTGTCCGTGTAGAGATCTGCACGGATTGTGGCGCGAAATGCCCGAAGAACAAATGGAACAGCGCAGAAAAAAGGAGCCGCCTGGAGGTCCGGCTTGTCTCGTTGGGCCTATCGAGGCTCGCTCATCAGCGACGCTTCCGGCTCGCGCGCCGACACGTTGGCGAATACGAGCAGGACCACGCTCAGGAAGCACAGCGCGGCCACTGCGAGAAAGCCCGCATTGGGGTCGTGGAGCAGCGCATCGGCGAACGCCTTCACCTGCGGCGACAGAAACGCGCCCAGATTGCCGATCGACACGATGAACGCGATGCCGCTCGCCGCGCCCGTGCCCGCGAGATAGCGCGTGGGCAAACTCCAGAACACCGGCTGCGAGGCCGTCAGTCCGGGCACCGCGATGCAGCACGCGAGCACCATCAACCACGGATTGCTGATCCAAGCGATCGATGCGAGCGCGAGCGTGCCGGCCAGCACCATCGCCAGTGCGACGCGCCGGTGATTGTCGCGCCGGTCGGCGTACACGGTCGCGATGCGCGTCGCGAGCGCCGAGCACAGCCACGGCACCGCGAGCAGCAGGCCAATGCTGAAATCCACCTTGCCGCCCATGACCGACGCAAGCCGCGCGGGCAGATAGAACGTCAGCGGCGCGGTGCCCACCTGAATGAAGAAGTACACGCCGATGAAGACGAGCACCTTCGCGTCCTTCAGCACACCCAGCGCCGAATGCCGCACTTCGTGCAGCTTGCCGCGCTCTTCGGCGTCGAGCACGGCGCTCAATGCACGCTTCTCGTCTTCGTCGAGCCACTTCGCGTCACGCGGCCGGCTGTCGAGATAGAAGAACGCGACCACGCCCGCGATCGTCGCCGCGAGCCCTTCGACCACGAACATCAGTTGCCAGCTGGTGAGACCGAACAGGTCGTGCACCGTCAGCAGCCAGCCGGAGAGCGGACTGCCCAGCACCAGCGACATCGGCACGCCGAGATAGAAAAGCCCGGTCGCGCGCGCACGCTGGCGCGCCGGGAACCAGTACGTCAGATACAGCAGCACGCCGGGATAGAACCCCGCCTCGCACACGCCGAGCAGGAAGCGCAGCACGTAGAGCGTCGTGGGCGTGTGCGCGAACATCATCGCGGCGGAGACGATGCCCCACGTCACCATGATGCGGCTGAGCCAGACGCGCGCGCCCACGCGCTGCATGACGAGGTTGCTCGGCACCTCGAACAGCGCATAGCCGATGAAGAAGATGCCCGCGCCGAGCGCGAACGCCGCGTCGCCGATTCCGGTGTCGGCCTGATACGCGATCTTCGCAAAGCCGATGTTGGCGCGGTCCAGAAACGCCAGCACCAGCATCAGGCAAAGGAACGGCAGGAGCCGCACGCTCGCCTTGCGCACGGCACGCTCGAGCGGTGACGCCTGCTCGCGGGAAGAAGTCATGGCCTTGTCTCCGTCGTTGGTTTGCTCGCGGAAAACCCTGATCGACACTGCGCGCATCGAGCCGCCATCATTACGCATATAAACGATGCATTCACCTAGGTAATTCACCAATGCGTTTCGCACACCGCTCATGACCATCAGACTGAAGGGTATGACCTGGGATCATCCGCGCGGCTACGATCCGCTCGCGGCCTGCTCGGCGCAGTGGCAAGCGCGCACGGGCGTCGAGATCGCGTGGGATCGCCGCTCGCTGCAGGACTTCGAATCTTTTCCCGTCGATGAACTCGCGCGCAACTACGATCTGATCGTCATCGATCATCCGCATGTCGGGCAGGTGACGCGCGAAGGCTGTCTGCGTCCGTTCGACGACGCGGCGCCGGCAAGCATCGAACGGGGCTCGGTCGGCGCTTCGTATGCGAGCTATCGCTGGCAAGGGCGGGTATGGGCGCTGCCCATCGACGCCGCGACGCAGGTGCTCGCGTGGCGGCAAGACCGGCTCGGGGCCGCGCCCCGAACGTGGGACGAGGTGATGACGCTGGCGAAAGCGGGCCGCGTCGCGCTGCCGATGCGTCCGCCGCACTCGCTGATGTGTCTCTATACGCTCACCGCACAGCTTGGCGCACCCGGCGCGGTCGAAGGCCCCGAGCTGTTCGAGCGCGACACCGCCTCGCGCGCGTGCGACTACCTGCGTGAGTTGACGAGTCACATCGACCCGCGCTGTTTCGACGAAGACCCGATCGCCGTGTACGAGCGCATGGCGCAACCCGATGCGCGCATCGACTGCGTGCCGCTCGTCTACGGCTACGTGAATTACGCGTGGGCCGGTTTCAGGCCGGTGCGTATTGCGTTCGGCGACATGCCGGTGTTCGACGGCGGCGCGCCGGCCGGCTCGGCGCTGGGCGGCACGGGCATCGCGGTATCGGCGCGCGGCGCGCACCAGGACGAAGCGCTCGCGTTCGCGCTGTGGGTTGCGGACGAAGCGGCGCAGCGCGGTCCGTTCGCGAGCGCGGGCGGCCAGCCGGGACACGCTGCGGCATGGGAAGACGACGCAGTCAACGCCGCATCCGGCGACTTCTACCGCGCCACGCGCGCGACGCTGGACGGCGCCTGGGTCAGACCACGTCACGACGGCTACATGGCTTTCCAGGCAGCGGCGTCGCAGCGGCTCAATCTCGGCCTGCGCGCGGAAGATCGGGCGAGCGCGATCGTCGACGACCTGAACCGCCTGTTCCGCGAGAGCCTCGGCGCATGAGCGCGCCGCTCGCGGGACTGCTGGTCCTCGATCTCGCGCAGTTCCTTTCCGGGCCGTCCGCCGCGCTGCGGCTCGCGGATCTGGGCGCGCGCGTCATCAAGGTGGAGCGTCCGGACACGGGCGACATCTGCCGCACGCTCTATCTGACCGATACCGAAGTCGCCGGCGACTCCACGCTCTTTCACGCGATCAACCGCAACAAGGAAAGCGTCGCGCTCGATCTGAAAGATGCGCGCGATCTCGCGGCGCTGAAAGGACTGATCGCGCGCGCGGACGTGCTGATCCAGAATTTCCGGCCCGGCGTGATCGAGCGGCTCGGACTCGGCCACGAAGCGGCCCGCGCGCTCAATCCGCGTCTCATCTACGCGAGCGTGTCCGGCTATGGCGAAACGGGACCGTGGGCGCACATGCCGGGGCAGGATCTGCTGGCGCAATCGCTGTCGGGCATCGCCTGGCTCAACGGCCATGAAGGCGAGGGGCCGGTGCCGCTCGGCTTGTCGATCGCGGATATCCAGGCAGGGCACATCCTGACCGAAGGCATTCTCGCCGCGCTGGTGCAACGCGGCGTCACGGGGGTGGGCGCGCGGGTGGAGACGAGTCTGCTGGAAGCGCTCATCGACTTGCAGTTCGAGATGCTGACGACGTATCTCAACGATGGCCGCCGCCAGCCGCAGCGCGCGGGATATCGCAACGCGAACGTGTATCTCGCCGCGCCCTACGGCATGTATCCGACCGCCGACGGCTATCTCGCCCTCGCGATGATGCCGCTCGCGCAACTCTCCGAGACGTTGCCCTTGCCCGCGCTGCGCGCCTACGACGAGCGTGACGCTTTCACGCAGCGCGACGAGATCAAGCGCCTGATCGCGGCCGAGCTGCTGCGGCATCCCACCAGTTACTGGCTCGCGCGCCTGTCTCCCGCCGACGTGTGGTGCGCGGAAGTGCTCGACTGGCCGCGTCTCATCGAAAGCGAGGCGTTCAGGCGGCTGGGCATGCTGCAGACCGTGGGGCGCGACGCGGGCGCGGCGGTGCACACGACGCGCGGCCCGCTGCGCATCGATGGACAGCGCGCGGGCGGCTCGCGCGGCGCGCCGCGCGTCGGCGAACATAGCGCGAGTGTGCTGAAAGAATTCGGCTTGAACTGAGCTACTCGATGGACGCCGGAATCGGCTGCGCCGGCGAGTCCTCGCTGCGATAACACGCCTCCACGAGCGCCATCGTCTTCCACGCGTCCGCGACATCCGAGACGAGGCGCTCGTCCTCGCCACTCGCGTAGCGCTGCACGTTGGCCATCGTGCCGATGAACGCATGCGGGAACCACGCACCCGACAACGCAATCTGCATCCACTCGCCGCCGCGCGCGCAGTACCACAACTCGTCCGCCTCGCCTTTCGGGTAGTCGAGCAACGCGCCGAGCTTCACGATGAGCACGCCGTCGCGTCCTTCGAAGCGAAAACTCGCGTCCTGAAAGCGCCGCCCGAAATCGTGGTGATGATTCAGGGACAGCGTGCAGCGCAGCGTCCGGCCGTAATCGAGGATCGCGCTCGTGCGCGTATCCGCGAGTCCGCTGCCGGGATACGTATAGCCGCGCGCCATCACGCCGCCCGGCTCGCCGACGAGCGCGCGGATCAGATCGAGATAGTGGATCGAATGCGAGACGACCTCGACGCGCCGGTCCGCCTTCAGATGCGGAAACAGATGCCACGGCGTCGCGAGATTCAGATGCACTTCGACATCGACGAGTTCGCCCGTGAGACCCTGACGCAACGCATCGCGCACCGCGAGCATCATCGGCGCGAAGCGAAGCTGGAAGTTGACCGCCGCCTTCAGCCGGCGCGCTTCGCACAGCGCACGCAGTCGGCTCGCCTGCGCGAGATCGAGGCCGAAGGGTTTTTGCAGCAGCACCGCCGCGCCTTCGGGCACGCGCTCGACGATCGCCGCATGCGCAGCGGCGGGCGCGGCGATATCGAAGACGGCGTCGCGCGCATCGAACGCTTCGTCGAGCGACGCGTACACCTGCGGAATCGACCAGCGTTCGGCGACCTCGCGCGCGCGCGATGCGTCGAGATCGAATACGCCGCGCACCTCGAAACCCGCCACGCGATACGCGGGCAAATGCGCGTCCTGCGCGATGCCGCCCGCGCCGATCAGCACGATCGGCTTCGGTGCGGCGGGCATCGGCCAGCTTTGTTGAAGCGGGTTCATCGCACGATCTCCCCGATTTGCGATTGCGCGGCGGCGAGCAATGCTTCGGCGGGCTCGTCGCTGTCGATGGCGCGCGCGAGCATCGCATCGATCACATGGGAGATTTCCGCGAGCCGGGCATGACGCGGCAGCTCGCGGGCGTCCCGATGCAAGGTCTCCAGTTGATGAAAGAACGGAATGCGCGCGTTGACTTCGGCGTCGCGCCAGGTCGAAATGCGCGTGCCGATCGCGCCTTCGAGCGTCGTCAGGCGATCCATCGGCGCGCTCGCGCAATGGCGCATGAAGCGCCACACGAGGTCCTTGTGGCGCGAGCCCGATGCCATGGCGAGCATCCAGAACACGTTCAGCGACACGCTCTTTCCCCGCGGCCCGCGCGGGATCGGCGCGACGCCCACGTTGCCCCGGACGCGGCTGTCAGCGGCGGTCTGCGCATACGCCGCGAAGCCGAACCAGTTGACCATCATCGCGACCTCGCCCGCGGCGAACATGAGACCGGAGCGCACGCTGTCGATGGCCTGTGGATCGGGCGCGAGCGCACGGGTATCGCGTGCGAGCGTGCGGATGAAATCGAGCGCATCGCGGGCGGCGTCGCTTTGCAGCGCGGGCGCGCCTTCCTTCGTGAACAGCTCGCCGCCGCGCGTCCAGACGTGAATGCAGAAATCGTAGAAGCCGTTGTGGCCGTCGGGAAAGAGCGCGAGCGCCGTGCCGTTCACGCCACCATCGGGCGCATGCAGAAGGCGCGCCATCGCGACGAATTCGTCCCACGTCGCGGGCGGCTGCACTCCGGCCGCATCGAACAGGTCCTTGCGATACACGAGGCATTCGGGGCCGTCGTGATACGGCAGGCCCCAAAGGCCATCGGCGAAACTTTGCAGCCCGAGCAGCGACGGGCTCCACGCGTGCGGAAAGTCCTCGATCGGCGTCTTCGCCTGAAACGGCAGCAGATTCTCGACGAGCCCGAGCGCCTGCACCTGCGCGATCCAGTCCGTCGACAGGAACGCCAGATCCCACGCGCCGCTCGCGAGCTCGCGCCGGCCGATCAGCGCATCGTGCAGCGGATTCAGGTCCATCGCCTCGATCTCGATGCGGGCGTCCTCGCCCGTCTTCGATACGAAATCGTCGAACTGCTTCACGATGCCGCTCTCGAACGGCCCGAACTGCCGCACCGCGACGCGCAGGGTAGTGGTCAAACCGGATCTCCCTTGATGATGCCAGCGGATTGCCCGATCGCCCGCGCGCATTGTTGCAGCGCGGGCAGCACTGCTTCGAGCGTCGGTCCTTCGCCCTTGCGGCGCAGCGTCGCCATGACGAGCGCCGCCTTCACGCGCGATTCCGGCGAGCCGACGAGCACGCCCAGATCGATGCCGCTTTCGAACCACTCGCCCTCGCTCCATTCATAGCCTTGCGCGCGGATGCGTTCGAGCCGCTCCCGCAGGCTCTGCTTTCCCGCGGCCGACAGCTGACGATGCGCCGGGTCGCGCCTGAGCAGCGCGGCGGTTTCATCGTCGGAATGATTGGCGAGCAGCACGCGGCCCGACGTCGTGCCCGCGAGCGAATGCAGCGAGCCCACTTCCACCGACAGACGGAACGGCTTCGGGCTTTCCTCCTGCGCGATCACCATCACCTGATGACCATGCAGCATCGACAGATGCAGCGACTCGCGCAGTTCCGCCGCGAGCGCGCGCATGTGCGGCGCGGCGACGCGCAACAGCCCCTCATACGGAGAATGCGTGCGGCTCAGTTCGAACAGCTTGAGCGTGAGCGCATACGCATTCGAGCCGGAATCGCGCCACAGATAGCCGCGCGCCTCGAGACAAGTGAGCATGCGGAACAGCTCCGGCGGCTGGCGATTGAGCGCGCGCGCGAGTTGCGCGCGGGTCATCGGCACGCCTTCGGCGGCGAGGTATTCGAGGATGTCGAGCGCTTTTTCGACGGCCGGGACCGAGTAGTTCGGCTTGCTGGCCGTGCCCTGCTCTTCATCGGCTTCGAGCGCGATGTCGTCAGACGTGGCTTTCGTGCGAGGCATGAGAAGTCCCTTAACGTGTCCGCGCGCGACGGCGGGACCCTCCCACGGTGTAGATCGCGGCGGCGGTGACGACGACCGTGCCCTCGATCACGCCCTGATAGTTCGCGCCGAGGTTCAGGATGTTGAACCCGTTGGTGAGCGTGAACAGCAGAAGCGCGCCGACGAGCGTCTTGATCACGCTGCCCGCGCCGCCATACAGCGACGTGCCGCCGAGAATCGCCGACGCGATGACGGTCAGCTCCGCGCCTTGCAGTGCCGTGGGATTGATCGCGCCGAGCCGGCTGCCGAACAGGATGCCGCCGAAGCCCGCCGCCGCGCTGCAAAGAATGAATCCGGCCATTTTATAGCGCCCGACGTTGATGCCGGACAGGCGCGCGGCTTCGGCGTTGCCGCCGACCGCATAGAGCCGCCGCCCGGTGCTCGTGAAGGTCAGCACGAACCAGACCAGCGCCGTGAACACCGCCATGTAGACGACGGGCTTCGCCACCGCCAGCCGCGCGCCGCCGAGCCAGCCGAGCGCGAGCACGGCCGCGCCGCCGATCAGCATGCCGAGTACGGCCGGCGCTTTCGCGCCGAGCGCACCTTGCGTCTTGCGCGCGCGCATGACGAGCAACACGCTCGCCAGCATGAGCACGACGCCGAGCAGCACGAAGAAGTGCCCGAGCGGCACCCGGCCCGACTCGAACACGCGCATCGCGGCGATCGCATCGACGGATTCGACCGAGAGCGAACGGCCATCGGTGACGATCAGCACGATGCCGCGTATGGCCGTCAGCGTGCCGAGCGTGACGATGAACGCGTTGATGCCGAGCAGTTGCACGATCGCGCCGTTGAGCACGCCCGCGAGCACGGCGACGAGCATCGCGACGAGCGCGGCTGGCACGAAGCCGATGGAATCCGCGAGCCCGATCATGACCGCCGCCGACAGCGCCGCCACCGACGCCACCGACAGATCGAAGTTGCCGGTGATGAGGATGACGGTCATCGCCACGGCCATGATGGCGATCAGCGATGACTGATACAGCACGTTCGTCACGTTAACGAAGGAGAAATAGTTGGGCCGTCCGGTGTACGCGGTCACCGCCGACAGCACGAGCACCAGCAGGATGAGCGCGTAGTACACGCCCATCTCGCGCAGGCCGAAGATGCGGCGCCAGTCGGCTTTCGCGCAGGCGCGGGCCTGCGTTCTGGTCGCGGCGTCGCTGGAAGAAACGGGATGCCTGTTGGAAGTCGAAAAGTTCATGTCGGTTCGCCCGATGTCGCGCTGTCTTGAGGAGTCGCGGCGTGAGCCGTCGCGCCGCGTCCGCCCGCGAGCAGGATCAGTTCGTGTTCGGAGGTGTCCCCCGCCATGCGCGTCGTGACGCATGCGCCGTCGCGCATCACGACGATCCGCTCGCTCACCGCCAGCAGTTCCTCGAATTCCGACGACACGATGATCACCGCCTTGCCGGCCGCCGCGAGCTCGCGCACGAGCAGCAGAATGTCCGTCTTCGCGCCGATATCGATGCCGGCGGTAGGTTCGTCGAGCAGGAAGACCTTCACGTCGCTGAAGAGCCACTTCGCGATGGTCACCTTCTGCGCGTTGCCGCCGCTCAGTTCGGTGACGAGCACATCGGGCGACCCCGCCTTGATCTGCAGCCGCCTGATCGCGTCTTCGCCGCGCTTCGTCTCGCGTTCGCGCGAAGGCAGCCAGCGCCGCCATGACACGCCTTCGAGCGCGGGCAGCGTCGTGTTGCGCCAGATCTCGAACAGCGGCACGAGGCCCTGGCGCATGCGGTCTTCCGGCACGAGCGCGACGCCCGCCGCGACCGACGCGCCCGTCGAGCGGCGGATCGGCCTGCCGGTCACGCGCACGTCGCCGGTGGCGGCCGTATCCGCGCCGAAGATCGCATGCAGCAACTCGCTTCGGCCCGAGCCGAGCAGCCCCGCTATGCCGATCACTTCGCCCGCCGCGACGGTCATCGAAACGGGTGCGAGCTTGCCCGGCGACGCCAGCTCGCGCACTTCGAGCAGCACCGGCGCATCCGCCGCGCGCGGCGGGGGCGCGGCGCGCTCCAGCGCGACGATTTCGCGGCCCGCGATCGCCTCCGCGATGCGCGATTCGTCGAGTTCGTCCGTGTTCGCGTGCATCACCGCGACGCCGTCGCGCAGCACGGTCACGCAATCGGTGAGCGAGATCACTTCGTCGAGAAAATGCGAGACGAACAGAATCGCCTTGCCTTCCACCCGTGACAGATGCCGCACCGTCTGATAGACGATCTCGCGCTCTTCGTTGGCAAGCGACGCGGTCGGCTCGTCCATCACGATCAGTTCCGCGCCGGTCCCGAGCGCCTGAAAGATCGCGACCATCTGCCGCTCGCCGATCGACAGGTCGCCGACGAGCGCATCCGCATCCAGCCGATAACCCACGCGCTCGCACAGTTCATCGAAACGCGCGCGACACGACGCGTCGCGCCGCCAGCGGCCGGAATCGCCGAGAAAGACGTTCTCGAGCACGGACAGCGTGGGCACGAGCGGAATATGCTGATGGATGGTCGCGACGCCCATTGCGTTGGCCGCTCTCGGACTCGACCATTGCACCGCTTCGCCGCGCCACACGATGCGTCCGCCCGACGCTGAAAACGCGCCGGAGAGGATCTTGATGAGCGTCGACTTGCCCGCGCCGTTCGCGCCGAGCAAGCCGTGCACCTTGCCCCGTTCGACGTCGAGATCGACGCCGCGCAGCGCGACGGTCCCGTTCGGGAAAACCTTCTCGACGCGCTCGAAACGCAGCAGCGGTTCCATCATCACCATTGCGGCACGCAACTCGCGAGATTCGCCTTGGTGATCGGCGGCGTATCGTAGGCGACGAACGCGGCCTTCGAGACGCTCTTCTTCGTCACCGTGCCGTACAGCGCGTTGAACGCGAGCTTGCCGATTTCCTCGGGCTTGTAGCAGACCGTGCCGGTCACGTCGCCGACCTTGATCGCGTTGATCGCGAGCTTCGAGCCGCCCATGCCGATGAGCTTCGCGTTCGCGCTCGCCGTGCGCACCGCGAGGGCGCAGCCGACCACCATGTCGTCCGATTGCGCGAAGAACAGGTCGACATCGGGATGCGACGCGAGAATGTTCTGGCAGGTGGACTCGCCCTTCTCCGAGGTCCAGTCGCCCGGCTGGGACGCGACGATCTTGTATTTCGCGCCGGCCTTGTCGAGGCCCTTTTTGAAGCCTTCCGTGCGCTGCTGGACTTCGGCGTAACCCGCCGCGCCCTCGACGATCGCGATGTTCGCCACGCGGCCCTTCGGCAGCATGGGCGCGGCCATTTCGCCGGCCTTTTCGCCGGCCGTCACCTCGTCCTGCGTGACCAGCGCGGACAGTTTTTCGTAGACCTGCTTGATCGGCCGCTTGTGCGGATCGCCGATCTCCGATGCGACGCCGACCGTCGGAATGTCCTTCGCCGACGCACGATCGACCCAGCCTTGCGCGACGGTCGAATCGAGCGGCATGATCGCGATGCCATCGACCTTCTGCGCGATCAGATCATCGATATCGTTCGCCTGCTTCTGCACGTTGCCCTTCGCGTCGAGCACGACCGTCTTCACGCCCGCCTGCTTCGCCGCGCTCTCGAAGCCCTTCGCGATGGCCGCCGCGAACGGATAGCTCAGGCCGACGCTCGAATACCCGAGCGTGACCTCCTTCGCGCCCGCCGTGCCCGACGCGCAGACGAGCGCGACCGCGCCCAGCGTCCCGATGATCTTACGCATTGACGTCTCCTGTTTGTGCTGCGTGTGCGGGTCGTGCGCCCGCTCATGAAGGAACGGCTAATCGTGGCCGGGTTTGCGCCGCTCGACGAGATACAGGTGATCGCACACGAGCACGGTTTCGCCGCGCTGATTGGCGATATCGATCCGCTCGACGACGACGCCGTGCGTGTCGCGCTTCGGATGCGCGCGCTTTTCCGTGATGCTCGCCGTGACCGTGATCGTGTCGCCAATGAACACCGGCTTCACGAAGCGCACGCGGTCATAACCTGTCGACATCGCGCGCGGATTGATCGTGTTCGCTGTCATGCCGATTCCCACGCTGAAAACGAGCGTGCCGTGCGCAATGCGCTGCTTGAACTCCTGTGTCGCGCACCATTCGGCGTCCATGTGATGCGGAAAGAAGTCACCGGTCTGTCCCGCGTGCATCACGACATCGGTTTCGGTGATCGTGCGTCCGAACGTCCGGCGCGAAAAACCGGTCTCGTAGTCTTCGTAGAACTGTTCCTTGATCACTGCGCGCTCTCCGCTGCGTGGTTGCCGAGCGCGAACGCGGCGGCGATTTCATTCGTGTGCTCGCCGAGCGCGGGCGCCGCGCGCGACGACTTCAGCACCGCGCCGTCGATGCGGATCGGGCAACGCAGCGTGGTCAGCGCATCGCCCGCTGTCGTCTCGATACGCTGCGTCATGTCGAGCGCCGCGAAGCCCGCGTGCTCCATCAGCTCTTCGTAATTCAGCACACGCGCGCACCAGATATCGGCCGGTTCGAGCACCGCGAGCCATTGCACCGCCGTGCGCGTGCGCAGATGGGTGCGCAGCACCGCCTTGATGTCGTCGCGCCGCGCGAAAGCGAGCGACGGCTCCGCGTAGGCTTCGAGCGCGGGGCATTCGAGCAGGCGCGCAAGCTGCGCGATGGGCGCCATTGCGATCGCGAGATGACCGTCCGCAGTCTCGAAGATGCCGTAGGGCGCCGCGCCGTAGACGCTCGCGTTGTTCACCTCCGAGCGCTTAGGCAGCGCGCCGTCACCGCGCAGGTAGGCGGTGATCTGTTCGAACTGCACGTCGAGGATCGACTCCATGAGGCTCGCCTCGACGCGCGCGCCTCGCCCCGTCACGCCGCGCCGCACCAGCGCCGCAAGCACGCCCTGCGCGAGATGCGCTCCCGTCACGATATCCGCGATGGAAATCCCGACCGGCACCGGCCCCTGGCTCGCATCGCCTGAAAGCCAGGTGATGCCCGAGAGCGATTGCGCGAGCAGATCCTGACCGGGCTTGTCGCGCCACGGACCGGTTTCGCCGTAGCCCGTGACGTTCGCGTACACCAGCCGTGGATTCATCTCGCGCACGACGTCGTGGCCGAGCCCGAGCCGCTCCATCACGCCGGGGCGAAAGTTGTGGATCAGCACATCGGCGCGCGCGACGAGCGCCTTCACACGCTCGAGATCGCCGGGCCGCTTGAGGTCGGCCGCGAAGCTGCGCTTGTTGCGATTGATGGTGTGGAACAGGACGCTGTCGCCGCCGAGCAACTGATCCGAGATGCTCAGCTGACGGCACAGGTCACCGCCTTGTGGACGCTCGATCTTCACGACGTCCGCGCCGAGGTCCGCGAGCCTCAGCGAACAGGACGGACCGGCCAGAAACTGGCTGAAATCGACCACCAGCAAGCCTTCCAGCGGCATGGGATCGGTGTCGGCGGGCATTCGCGCGGTATCTTCGACGGGCATGTCATTGATCGCTGAATCGTTCATGCAGGAACTATATGTTTGCAGATGAACGACTTCAATCTAGGGATTTCCCGTGGCGCGGCAGGCGCGCCGGCCTGCCGGCGACCGGCGCTCGTCCGGGTCGCCGCCCTGATCCGAGACTCTTACTCTCGCGAAACGACTAAAGAAGGGTGCGTGCATGCCGTTAACGGCATGCACGCATGACAGGCAACAAACCGACAGAAGTTCACTGATGACGACATTGAATCTAATCGTGCCGTGCTTCAACGAGGAAACTGCGCTGCCGGAAACCTCCGTTCGGCTGCTCGCCCTTCTCGAGAGTCTGGTCAGGAAGGGCGTGGTCAGCGACGCGAGCATGGTGACGTTTGTAGACGACGGCTCACACGACCAGACATGGCGCTTGATCGAAGCCTTTCACGCGACGAACCGCCGTGTGAACGGGATCAAGCTATCGCGCAATCGCGGGCATCAGAACGCACTCCTTGCCGGACTCATGACAGCGCCCGGCGATGTCCTTATAAGCCTCGATGCCGATCTTCAGGACGATATCGAGGCTATTCCACACATGCTTGACAAGCATCGCGCCGGAGCGGACATCGTCTACGGCGTGCGGCACAAAAGAAACACCGACACGCTGACCAAGCGCTTGACCGCGAAGGCCTACTACTGGCTCTTGCAAAAGCTGGGGGCCGAGATCACGCCGGGACACGCCGACTTCCGTCTGATGAGCCGCCGCGCAATCGAAGCATTGCGCAGCTTCAAGGAAGCAAACCTCTTTTTGCGTGGCACCATCCCCATGCTGGGTTTCCAGAGCGCGGTGGTCGAATACGAACGGCAAGCTCGCCTCGCGGGCGAGAGCAAGTACTCGTTTGCGAATATGTGCGCGCTCGCGTTTGACGGCATTACGTCCGTTACCGCAAGGCCACTTACCTGGAGCACACGTGTCGGCGCTGCGATCTCTATCGCATCGGTCTGCTTCGGACTATGGGCCCTCGCCGTTCACTTCTTCACCAACCGTGCATTGCCGGGCTGGACCTCCATCGTCGTTCCGATGTACTTTCTCGGCGGCATTCAGTTGCTCTTTCTTGGCGTCATCGGCGGGTACGTATCGAAGATCTACACAGAGACCAAGCAGCGTCCCCATTTCATCATCGAAAGGACGCTGATCGCGTCGATGCGAGAACCCGCCCGCACCGTGCGTCCGGTCGGTGAACACGAGGCACTGACAGCAGGCGCAAGAAACCCATGAGCATACCGCCGCTCGGCCTTGATTCGATCAAAGGGCTCGCTATCCGCGAGCGCGGCGTCCCGCCGATTGCTCGCATACTGATCGTGGTGACGGTACTCATGGGCATGGGGCTATTCTGGGTTGCGCCACGCTTGCCCTTGTGCGACCTGCCACAGCATGCAGGTCAAGTTGCACTGTTACGCGATCTGATCGCCAATGCGTCGCCTTGGGAATCAGTCGTGCGTGTCAACTACTTCACGCCCTATCTCACGGGTTACGGGTTGGCACTGCTGCTCAGCTATGCGATGCCGATCACAACGGCGTTCAAGGTTCTTCTGAGTGCTGCGTATCTCGCGTTCGTCGGCTCCCTCATTTTGTTGCGGAAGCATTTCGGCGGCGACGAGCGACTCGATTGGCTTTTCTTACCCAGTTTCTTCGGCTTCGCGTTTTCCTGGGGCTTTGTGACCTTTCTCGTTGCGGCGCCCATTGGAATTCTGTTCATTCTTGTCGCCGACCGCTATGCTCAAAAGCCGGACCTGCGCCGCGCATTCGGTCTGGTCGCGATTGGCGTGTTGTTGTTCTTCTCACACGGGCTCGTGTTTCTGTACGCATGCGCTGCCGGCGCTCTCGCCCTTTACTTTCAGCAGCGACGACTGTCGGCGGCTCTGCGACATATCGGACCGTTCGCGCTGCTCGCGTCGCTCGCCGCCTGCTACGCGCTCTTCACCTATGAGAACGATCCCCTGCTGGTATTGAAAGGCTATTTGCCTCACACGATCTGGGGGGCGCCGTTGCTGCGACCGTTCAATTTCCTGCGCCTGTCGCTAACATCCGATCAGAGGGTGACCCAATACCCGCTGCTCGTACTGCTCGTGGCTATCCTGTTCGCCGCGCCAACGTTACTCGGCGCCCGGATCAACAGGCATGCACGCTCAGCCATTGCGCCGTGCGTGGTCGTCGTCGGCGTGTTCGCATGTGCGCCGAGCGTCGCGATGAAGACTGCGTTTCTTTACGAGCGCTTTGGCTTGTTCGTCTTGCCGGCCTACGCACTGATGTTTCGCGCTCCCGACGCGCCAGCAGCGAATGGACAATCTGACCGTCTTGCGCCGCGCACCAGATCGCCGATATTCGAAACTGCGGCCATGCTTCTGCTGGCGGCGGGCTGTTGGGTGTTTCTGGCCTGGGAGGCCGGACGGATAGAGCGCTTCGCGGCTGAAAGCGCACCGTTTGAAACCATCCTCGATTCGATGCAGCCCGGACAACGCGCGTTGAGCCTGGTGTTTCAAAGGAACAGCGAGGCGTTCGACGACGAAAATTCGTACAGCCATTACCCGGTCTGGTATCAGGCCGAGCGGCATGGATTTGTCGACGTGAACTTCGCCTGGTATCTGCCTCAGATTGCGCGGTTTCGTTCCGGAGAGCTGCCGGCCGTTTCCCCTTCTTTCGAATTTCATCCCGGGGCGTTTGACTGGAATCGCGATCAAGGCCGCCGCTACCGCTATTTTGTTGTTCGCAGCAAGATGCGACTGCCTCCAGAGTTCCTGGCCAATCGCGAGTGTGACGTACAACTGATCCGCACCGCCGGTGAGTGGTCGCTCTACGAACGCAAGGAATGCCAACGAAAAATAATGTCTTCGCTGAAGTGAGCAAACCCTGGCCACGAAGCACTTTCTCGCCGCGCGCGCCTCGCCCTCGCGGGCAAGGTGCGCGACGCATGGCGCTCACGCACCGCTTGAACAGGACGAGTGCGATCCTGGCGCAATCTGCCTTAATCGATGCGATAAACCCATTCAAGCGGATCGGCGAGCTTGCCGCGCTGGATTCCGGTCAGCTGCGTGCGGATGCGTTGTGTCAGAGGCCCTTCTTCCCCGTTGCCGATCTGAAATTCTCCAGCCGCATGGCGAACCTCGCCGACCGCGGTGACGACAGCAGCGGTCCCACAAGCGAACACCTCGCGGACACGGCCGCTCGCGGCGTCTGCACGCCATGCGTCGAAAGCATAAGGCGTTTCGTTGACTACGATGCCTTCACGCCTGGCGAGCTCGATGATCGAAGCCCTCGTGATGCCCGGCAGGATAGTGCCGGACAATGGCGGCGTCGTCAGCGAGCCATCGTCCATGACGAAGAAGAGATTCATCCCTCCCATCTCTTCGATCCACTTGTGTTCGGCGGCATCGAGAAAAACCACCTGATCGCAACCTTTGGCCGCGGCCTCGGTTTGCGCGATCAGGCTGGCAGCATAGTTGCCGCCGCATTTGGCCGAGCCCGTTCCCCCCGGCGCCGCGCGAGTGTATTGGTCGGACACCCAGACGGCAACCGACGTCTTGCCTGCCTTGAAATACGGACCCACGGGGCAGGCGATGACGCAGAAGACGTATTCGTGTGACGCGCGCACGCCGAGAAAGCTCTCCGAGGCAAACATGAACGGACGCAGATAGAGACTGCCATCGCCGCCAGGCACCCAGTCCCGGTCTACCTTGACGAGCGATTCCACTGCCTCGACGAAGAGCGCTTCCGGGAGATCCGCCATGGAAAGACGCGCTGCCGAGGCACGAAACCGCTTCGCATTCTCGAAGGGGCGGAACAGCGAGATCGAGCCGTCCTCGCCGCGATACGCCTTCATGCCTTCAAAGATTTCCTGCGCATATTGCAGCACGGCGCAGGCGGGATCGATCTGAAACGGCCGGCGAGGCTCGACTTTCGCATCGTGCCAGCCAAGCGTGTTGGTCCAGCGCATCGTTGCCATGTGATCGGTGAACACCCGACCGAATGCGGGGTTTGAAATGCTCGCTACGATCTGATCGTGCGGAGTCGGGGTCGCGGTGGTGGAGACGGAAAATTGCGTAGGCATATCGGTTTTCATACTTTCATTCGACCAATGACAAAACGGGTCTCGCCAGACTCGCACGGCGACCCGCGATGGATTGAAATGGAGAAGAGCGAACGCGGAGGCGTTCGTCTCCCTGGGGCTGACGTTTTCGACGGCATCTAGTCTTCGGCCCGCGCCATTGCCATTGTGCTCTAACCGCGAAATGGCGGCGTACGCGAAGACTCGCCGACGCCCGTCGTCAGAGCGGCGAACCGGTCGCATCCGCGACCTTGCCTTGCTGCGACAAAGCGACGATTGCGTCGTCGGATACGATTGCTTCCTGATCGGCGAGCGCCTTGAAGCGAACGAACGCCGCATTCAGTTCAGCTTCGCTGTCGATCTCGACTCCCAGCTCCTGCAACCTCTGCTTGAAGGCACTTCGACCAGACAGCTTGCCGAGCACGATCTTGTTCGCGCTCCAGCCCACGTCTTCCGCGCGCATGATTTCGTAGGTGTCGCGCGCTTTCAGCACGCCGTCCTGGTGGATGCCCGATGCATGTGCGAACGCATTGGCGCCCACTACCGCCTTGTTCGGTTGCACCGTGAACCCGGTGATCTCCGACACCAGCCGCGAGGCTTCGACAATCTGCGTCGTGTCCACGCGCACATCGAGGCCGAAGACATCCCGTCGCGTCCTGACTGCCATCACGACCTCCTCGAGCGCCGTATTGCCCGCGCGCTCGCCGAGGCCGTTGATGGCACATTCGATCTGCCTGGCCCCGCCCGACTTGACGGCCGCCAGCGAGTTGGCAACGGCCAGGCCGAGATCATCGTGACAGTGGACCGAAAAGACCGCCCTGGCGGAATTGGGAATGCGTTCACGAAGTTCGCGGATCAGGGCAGCGTAGCCATCCGGAACCGCATAGCCGACCGTATCGGGGACGTTGATGGTGGTCGCACCTTCGTCGATCACGCCTTCTATCACGCGACAGAGAAAGTCGAGGTCGGAGCGGCTGCCGTCTTCCGGCGAGAACTCCACGTCATCGGTATAACCGCGCGCCAGACACACTGCGCGCCGCGCCTGTTCATAGACCTGATCAGGCGACATGCGCAGTTTCTTTTCCATGTGCAGCGCGGATGTGGCGATGAAGGTATGAATGCGCGAACGGCTGGCCGGCTTCAGCGCCTCGGCGGCTCGCGAAATGTCACGCTCGTTCGCCCGCGCCAGAGAACAGACGATGCTGTCCTTCACCTCGCTGGCGATCGCCCGAATCGCCTGGAAGTCGCCTTCGGAACTCGCTGCAAAGCCTGCTTCGATCACGTCGACGCGCATGCGCTCGAGTTGTCGGGCGATGCGAAGTTTCTCTTCTTTGGTCATCGACGCGCCCGGCGACTGTTCTCCATCGCGCAAGGTCGTGTCGAAAATGATGAGTCGGTCTGACATGCCAGTCTCCTGTGGGGAACGGCAAATGCGTTGATCAGGGAATGGGTGGTAACCCTTCCTGCCTGTCGTGACGCTGGATCACAGCGCCTGACCGCGCGATTATAGCGAGAGATGCCGCGGGCAAATCTAGGGTCAACCCGCGTCCGACGAAGTGAAAGTCGCGCTGGCATTGATCCGCGAACGCCGCGGATTTCCGCTGCGCCCGCGAAGGTAACGCATCCGTTTGCTTCGCCCTCGTCGCTACTCCCCGCGCGCCAGGCTCGCCGCAACCGCCTCATCCGCGCACTGCCGCAAACCCTGAATCAGGCGCGCTCGCGGCGACGCGCGTTGCCACACCATGCCGAAGCGGCGCGGCTCCGTCTGAATCGGCAGAGCAAGTCGCGCGACCGAAAGCGCCGACGTCATCGGCGAGACGATGTCGGGCACCAGCGAAACGCCCAGGCCCCGGTCGACCATCATCGCGATCGCCATCAGCGCGTTCAGCTCGAAAATCTCACGCGGCACGATGCGTGCTGCGCGCAGGTACTGATCAGCCTGCTTGCCGCCGCCCAGCGTGCGGTCGTAACGGATGAACGGCTCGCGCCGCAGCAGTTCGTGCGGATCTTCGTTCGCAAGCCGCGCGGGCGCGAGGACGACGAGGGGCTCCTCGCGCAGCAGATGCCAGTCATAGGCCTTCGGCAGCGCGAATGCAGGATGCAGACAGATGGCTACATCGAGGTCGCCGCGTTGCAGCGTGTCGTACAGCTCCATCGACGTGCCCGCGCGAATCAGCAGCTTCGCGCGGGGAAACTCGCGTGCGAAGTTGGCCAGCACATCGGGCAGCAGGCTCAGGAGCGCCGTCGTGATCGTGCCGATGCGCAACTCGCCCGTCGCTTCGCCTTCGACCGCACAGGCCTTCAAATCGGCGAAATCCGCGACGAGACCTCGCGCCCGCTCGATCACGCGATGCCCCGCCTCCGTCGGAATCACGGTGCGGCCGGCGCGCACGAACAGCGTGGCGCCCAGTTCGCGTTCGAGCGCGGACATTTGCTGCGCAATGGCCGCGGGCGTCACGCCGACGCGCCGCGCCGCCTCGGCCATCGATCCGGTATCGACGACGAGTAGCAGATTGGCGAGGAATGCCGTATCCATCGGATAGATTTGCTTTCGTTTGAAGATAGACGCGGATAGTTTATCTAAAACATGAGCGTCCGTAGACTGGTCGGCATATCAAAAAATGGAAGGGAGACGCATGAGAAGCAAGCTCTTCGTGCCGGCCTCGCGCCCGGAACTCTTCGCCAAGGCGCTCGCGAGCGACGCCGACGCCCTCTCGTTCGATCTGGAAGATGCCGTCGCGCCCGAGCGCAAGCCGCAGGCGCGCGCCGACCTGCGCGCCCTGCTCGCCACCGACGACGCGCTCGCCAGCGACAAGACGCTCATCGTGCGCGTCAACGCGCTTTCGACGCCGCATTTCGCCGCCGATATCGATGCAGTCGCGCGCGCTGGCGTATCGCTGATCAATCTGCCGAAACCCGAGCATCCCGACGATGTGCGCGTCGCGGCGGAAACCCTCGAAGCCGCCGAGCGCGCGAACGGCGTCACCGCGCCGATCGGTCTGCTGCTCAATGTGGAGTCGCCGCGCGCGTTGCGCATCGCGGCGGAACTGGCGCTGGCGCATCCGCGCGTAGCGGGCCTGCAGCTCGGCCTCGGCGATCTGTTCGAGCCGCTGTCCATTGCGCGCCGCGAAACGGCCGCGATCCAGCAGGCGATGTTCGCGCTGCGCATTGCGGCGGGTGAAGCGAACGTGTTCGCCTGCGACACCGCGTTCGCCAACATCAAGGACGCGGACGGCTTTCGCGCCGAAGCGCGGATGGCGCGCGCGTTCGGTTTCATCGGCAAAAGCTGCATTCATCCGAGCCAGATCGCGATTGCGAACGAGGTGTTCCGTCCATCCGATGAAGACATCGCGCATGCGGTGCGTGTGGTCGTTGCGGCGCGCGACGCGGATGCGAAAGGCATCGGCGCGTATGTGGTGGACGGCAGGATGATCGATCCGCCCTTCGTCGAGCGCGCGCGCATGCTCGTCGCGGACGCGGCGCGGCTGGGTCTGCTCACCGAAGAACAGCGCGCCTCCACGGGAATTTGAAAGGAGAAGGATTCATGGAACAGAACGCTGGTCGCGGCGGACCGCTTTCCGGTGTGCGCGTGCTCGACCTGAGCGCCTATATTGCCGGTCCCTACGGCTGCACGCTGCTCGCGGACCAGGGCGCGGAAGTCATCAAGATCGAGCCGCCCACGGGCGATAACCTGCGCAAGTACCCATCGACGCTGGAAGCGGAAAGCCGCGCGTTTCTCGGCGTGAATCGCGGCAAGCGCGGACTCGTGCTCGACCTGAAGCAACGCGAAGCGCTCGATGTGCTGATCACACTCGTGAAAGAAGCGGACGTGCTCGTGCACAACTTTCGCCCGAGCGTGCCCGCGCGGCTCGGCATCGCGTACGAGCAACTGCGCGAGATCAATCCGCGTCTCGTCTATTGCGCGGTGACGGGTTATGGCGAAACCGGCCCGAACAAGGACAAGGCCGGCTACGACCAGGTGCTGCAAACGATGACCGGCATGTGCACGCTGCAAGGTCCGGCCGATGGCCCGCCCGAGGTTCTCTACGGGTCCGTCGTCGACTACTACGCGGCGTCGCTGGTTGCTTCCGGCGTGTCGTCGGCGCTGTTCGCGCGCGAGAAGACGGGCGCAGGGCAGTATGTCGGCGTCTCGCTGTTGCGCAGCGCGCTCACGATGCAGTCCGCGCGCATGATCTGGGCCGACAGCGAACCGAAGGACGTCGGCCGCGACATGCGTTCGGGCGGCATCACGGGCATTCATCCGACGCGCGAAGGTCATCTCTATCTTTCCGCGAACACGCCGCATTTCTGGAAGTCGCTATGCGAACTCACCGGCCTCGAAGCGCTCGCGACCGATGCGCGTTACGACAGCGTGCGCAAACGCGCGATCCATCGCGACGAGATCGTGCCGCAACTGCACGCGGCGCTCGCGCAACGCACGGCGCTCGAATGGGAAACGCTTTTCGGCGACGCGGTTCCCTGCGCCGCGGCGCGCAGCGTCGAAGACATGTTCGACGATGCGCAAGTGCTCGCCGAGGACATGGTCGCGCGTTTCGACTATCCGGGCGTGGGCGCGTATCGCGGCTTCAAGCATCCGGTGCGCTTCGGCGCGACGCCGCTGCCGGAGCCGTTCGCCGCGCCCGCCTTCGGCCAGCACAGCGAAGCGCTGCTGCGCGAAGCCGGCTTGAGCGATGAAGAAATCGAAGCGTTGCGCGCGAAACGCGCGGTGCTTTGAATGGAGAGCCTTCGCGATGAAATGCGATTCCCATATCCATATCTATGCCCGCGCGTTCCTGAAGCCGGGCGACGCGCAAGTCTTCGTCGAGAACGCCGATGTCGATGCGTATCGCAAGGTGCAGGCGCGCATCGGCACGGAGCGCGCGGTAATCGTCACGCCGCGCGTGTACGGCACGGACAACGCCGTGACCGTCGATGCGATTCGCCAGCTCGGCATCGACAATGCGCGTGGTGTCGCGGTGCTCAATCCCGATGTCACCGACGCTGAACTCGATGCGCTCGACAAGGGCGGCATTCGCGGCATCCGCTTCACGCTCTATACGGCGAAGAACGCGGCGGTCGGCTTCGACATGGTCGAGCCGCTCGCGCGGCGCGTCGCGGAGCTTGGCTGGCATGTGCAACTGCACTGGACGGCGGAGCAGATCGTCGAGCACGAAGCACTGTTGCAACGGCTGCCCGCAACGATGGTCTTCGATCATCGTGCACGCCTGCCGCTGCAAGACGGCGTCCGGCACGCGGCGTTCGACATCGTGCGCGATCTCGCAGATGCGGGCCGCGCGTGGATCAAGCTCTCCGGTCCTTATCTCGACTCGGCGGCGGGCCTCGACGGCGCTTACGCCGACATCGCGCCAATGGCGCGCGCCTGGGTTCAGGCCGTGCCCGAGCGCCTCGTGTGGGGCAGCGACTGGCCGCACGTGACGGAGAAGCACAAGCCCGACGACGTCTTTCTCCTCGACCTGCTCGCCGAATGGGCCGACGACGAAGCGACCCGCGAGCACATCCTCGTCACGAATCCCGCCGTGCTCTACGGCTTTGCGATCTAAAAGAATAAAACCCTCAGGAGACACAGCATGAAATCCGCTGCCGCGCCCTCGCCCGTGCGCAAGACACGCTTCACGGAAGCGACCATCCGGCTCTTCGAGCGCACCATCCCCGACCCGTTCGTCCTCGCGATTCTGATCACGGCGATCGTCGCGGCTCTGTCGCTGATCTTCGCGCCGCACGCAAGCGTGCCGAAGATGATCGGCGGCTGGTACAAGGGCTTCTTCGACATCTTCACGTTCGCGTTCCAGATCACGCTCGTGCTCGTCACGGGCCACGCGTTCGCGCACGCGCCGCCCGTGCAGCGCATGTTCAGGGCGCTCGTGTCGATCGCGCGCACGCCGGCGCAGGCAGCCACGCTCACCTTCGTGCTCGTCGCGGTGACGTCGTTCTTCAACTGGGGCATGGGGCTGGTCGTCGCGGCGCTGCTCGCGCGTGAAGTCGCGAAGCGCATGCGCGTGGATTTCGCGTGGATCGTCGCTGCGGGTTTCTCGGGATGGGTCGTGTGGGCGAGCGGCATTTCGAGCTCCATCGCGCTCGCGCAATCCACGCCGGGCAGTTCGATGAACGTCGTGCAGAAGCTGACGGGCGCGGTGCTGCCCTTCGGCGAAACCGTATTCACGCGCTTCAATCTCGTGCCGACGCTCGTGATGCTCTTCGCCATGCCCTTCGTGCTCGCGTGGCTCAAGCCGCGCGATGAAGACGCCGTCGTGCTCGACACCGAAAAACATCCGGATGCGCCGGCGCGCAAAAGGCCCGAAGGCAAGCTGAGCTTCGCGCGCTGGATCGAGCATTCGTGGATCGGCAGCGCGTTCATCGGCGCGGTCGGCGTCGCGCTGATCGTGCTGACGCAGTTTCAGCACATCGCGTTTTCGGGCGTGAATGCGGTCATCTTCGTGATGTTCATCGCGGGCGTGATCCTGCACGGCTATCCGCTCGCGTATGCGGACGCGATCAAGAACGCCGCGAAGCAGACCGGCTCGATGATGCTCCAATACCCGCTCTACGGCGGCATCATGGGCATGATGGACGCCACCGGCCTGCCCGATGTGATCTCGCACTTCTTCATCGCGATCTCGAACGCGCACACGCTGCCGTTCTGGAGCTATGTGTGTTCGGTGATCGTCACCTTCTTCATCCCGAGCGGCGGCGGACACTGGGCCGTGCAGGGACCGTTCGTCGTGCCCGCGGCCGTCGCGCTGCACGCGTCGGTGCCCGCCACGACGATGGCCGTCGCGATGGGCGAGCAGGTCTCGAACATGATGCAGCCGTTCTGGGCCGCGCCCGTCGTCGCCATGGCGGGCGTCGGCGTGCAGCGCGTGCTCGGCTTCACGGTGACGACCTTCGCGGTCGGGCTGATCGTGTATGGCGCGGCGTTGCTGATCTTCATCTGACGTGCAATGAACGGAGACCGATCGATGAAGTCCTCTGCACAATCCATCCGTCAAGACCAGAGCACGGGCCTCAAGGAACGCTGGTGGCGCGTGTTCGACGTGCGCATCGGCGCACTGCCCCTGCCGGTCTATCTGGTGCTGATCGCCGTGCTCGCCGCGATGAGCGCGCACGGCAAGCTCGCGTCCGACCTGCCGACAGGCATCGCGCTGGTGGCGGTCGGCGGCTTCACGTGCGCGGAGCTCGCCAAACGCATCCCGTGGATCCGCCACATCGGCGCGACCTCCATCTTCGCGGCGTTCATTCCGTCGATGCTGGTCTACTACGAGCTGATGCCCGCGCCTGTCACGAAAGCCGTGACGACGTTCACGAAGCAGTCGAACTTCCTGTATCTGTTCATCGCGGCGATCATCGTCGGCAGTGTGTTGAGCATGGACCGGCAGACGCTCGTGAAGGGCTTTGTGCGCATCTTCATTCCGGTGGCGAGCGGATCGGTCGCGGCGGCTGTCGTCGGAACCGCGGTCGGCACCGTGCTCGGACTCGACATGAAGCACGCGCTCTTCATGGTCGTCGTGCCGATCATGGCGGGCGGCGTCGGCGAAGGTGCGTTGCCGCTTTCCGCGGGGTATGCGCAGATTCTCGGCGTCGAACAGGGACCGCTTTTCGCGCAAGTGCTGTCAGCGGTGATGCTCGGCAATATCGCGGCAATCTGCTGCGCGGGCATGCTGAGCTATCTCGGCACGCGACGCCCGCATCTCACGGGCAACGGGCGTCTGACCGTCGCGCAAGACGACGACGTGGGGAGCGCGCAGTCCCCGTCGTTCGAATTCGACGTGAACTCGGTCGCCGCCGCGGGTGCGACGGCCATCGCGCTGTATCTGCTCGGCGTATTGAGTCATCAGTATTTCGACTGGCCCGCGCCTGTGGTGATGCTCGTGCTCGTCGTCGCCGCGCAGTTCTTTCAGCTCGTGTCGCCACGTGTGCGAGGCGGCGCGCGCTTCATGTATGGCTTCTTCTCCACCGCCGTCACCTATCCGCTGATGTTCGCGATCAGCGTCGCGATGACGCCCTGGGGCGAGATCGTTACCGCGTTTCACTGGGTCAACATCGTGACGGCCGTCTCCACCGTGCTCACGCTCACGCTGACGGGCTTCTTCGTCGCGCGCCGCATGGGGATGTATCCGGTGGAAGCGGCCATCGTGAACGCGACGCATAGCGGGCTGGGCGGCACGGGCGATGTGGCGATTCTGACCGCCGCCAACCGCATGGAGCTGATGCCGTTCGCGCAGATCGCGACGCGCATCGGCGGCGCGATCACGGTCATGATCGCGCTCGCGGCCTTCGCATGGCTGCGCTGAACCACATCGTGCGATCGCCGGGCCTGCGTTACTCGTAGCGCCGCGCTTCGTGCATCAGTTCCGGCTTGCCGATGATCGCGTTCAGGCTCTTTCCACGGCGCGCTCGTGCCGTGCTCGCGCAAGCTGCCTTAGAAGCCTTGCAGCGTATGAGCCACCGCGCGCGCCGCGCCGCCGGGAAAGATCACGATGCGAAAGCCGCGAGCAGGCCGCATCCATCTGCGCGGCCGAGCGCGGTGCTTCGATAAACAGCGCATCGACGCTCGCTTCCAGATAGCGTTCGGCGCGTTCGAGCGCGGCATCGAGACCTTCCACCGCGAGCGCATCCGTGCGGGCCAGAATCAGCGTGTCGCGACGCGCAGCTTGCCGCACATCCCCGCGACAGGGATCACGCTCTTGCCGTCGAGATGATCGCAGCGCTTCGGGAACGTCTGATCCTCCAGCTCGCCTTCGATCATGTCCTTCGCGGTGACGCCGCGCGCGAGACGTCCGTGCCAGCGCATGCGCGACGTCTGCGGCACCTTTACCCAGATCTGCCCCGACACCGCGACACCCGGCATCTCCGTGCTGCCAATGCCGAACATATACGCGCCGAACGCGCCGCCGACGCAGAACATGTCAGGCCGCACATGTCCGTGCTCGGGCAGCACGACATGACAGATGCCGACGCTGTCGTACACGTGCGGCAACTGCTTCTGCGCGTCCCAGTCGCGCGCGATGCGCACGATGCGGCGCGATTCGTCATCGGCTTCGGGCACGATCTTCGACGCATCCCAAAGCAGCGCGCCGAGTTCTTCGAGCATCGGCTTCAGGCGGCGCGAACCGCTCGAATCGTGGAACATCGCGAGATCGACGTCGCAGGTGACGATCTCTCCCACCGCGACTTCGGCGCAATCACTCGAGCATCTGTGCGACCTGCCCCGCTTCGAGCAGCAGGCGGTATTGCGCCCACATGCGCAAATCCTCGGGCTTGTGGAAGACTTGTGCGTCGGGCATCGCGGGCCAGTCGGACACCGTGAGCCACAGCCGCAGCAGATGGCGTCGTTCGTCAAGCGGCTCCGCGTCGACATAATGGTTTCGCCGGGGAAAAGGTGCGGCAGCGCCGTGCCTGCCGAATGCTCAATCAGAATGCCGAAAGCACGTTTCACATGGTGGAAGTATTCGCCCGAACTCCCGCGTCATCTGTTTTCACTGCCTGAAAACGTGTTCTGCATTGCAAAAATGACGTTCTATGTCTCTGATAAATAAGCACAAACTATGTCTTGTGTCTTATATAAGACTGAGCGAGATTGCGTTACTATTAAGTCATGCAGTTCGCGTCGACATACGCAGCGGCACGCCGAATCATCTATTGAAATGCGCTTGTTCCCAGGAGATTGCAAATGACCCAATATCAAGACGACATCAAGGCAGTGGCTGGTTTGAAGGAGCAACAAGGCAGCGCGTGGAATGCCATCAATCCCGAATATGCGGCACGCATGCGCGCCCAGAACAAGTTCAAAACGGGACTGGACATCGCCAGATATACCGCGAAGATCATGCGCGCCGACATGGCCGCCTACGACGCCGATCCCTCGAAGTACACCCAGTCGCTCGGCTGCTGGCACGGCTTCATCGGTCAGCAGAAGATGATCTCCATCAAGAAGCACTTCAACAGCACCGAGCGTCGCTACCTCTATCTGTCCGGCTGGATGGTGGCGGCACTGCGTTCCGAGTTCGGCCCGCTGCCGGACCAGTCGATGCACGAAAAGACCTCGGTCAGCGCGCTGATCCGCGAGCTGTACACGTTCCTGCGCCAGGCCGACGCGCGTGAACTGGGCGGCCTGTTCCGTCAACTGGACGCTGCGCAAGGCCCGGCCAAGGCCGCCATCCAGGAAAAAATCGACAACCACGTGACGCACGTCGTGCCGATCATCGCCGACATCGACGCGGGTTTCGGCAACGCCGAAGCAACCTACCTGCTCGCCAAGCAGTTCATCGAAGCGGGCGCGTGCTGCATTCAGATCGAAAACCAGGTGTCCGACGAGAAGCAATGCGGCCACCAGGACGGCAAGGTCACCGTGCCGCACGAGGACTTCCTGGCCAAAGTGCGCGCTATTCGCTATGCCTTCCTGGAACTGGGCGTGGACGACGGCATCATCGTGTGCCGTACCGACTCGCTGGGCGCGGGCCTGACCAAGCAGATCGCGGTGACCCACACGCCGGGCGACCTGGGCGACCAATACAACTCGTTCCTCGATTGCGAGGAGTTGTCGCCCGACGAACTCGGCAACGGTGACGTCATCATCAAGCGCGACGGCAAGCTGCTGCGTCCCAAGCGCCTGCCGAGCAACCTGTTCCAGTTCCGCGCCGGCACGGGCGAAGCGCGCTGCGTACTGGATTGCGTCACCGCGCTGCAAAACGGCGCCGACCTGCTGTGGATCGAAACCGAAAAACCGCATATCGCCCAGATCGGCGGCATGGTCAGCGAGATTCGCAAGGTCATCCCGAACGCCAAGCTGGTGTACAACAACAGCCCGTCGTTCAACTGGACCCTGAATTTCCGTCAGCAGGCGTATGACGCGATGAAGGCCGCGGGCAAGGATGTCTCCGCGTACGACCGCGCGCAGCTGATGAGCGTGGAATACGACCAGACCGAACTGGCGACGCTCGCCGACGAAAAGATCCGGACCTTCCAGGCCGACTCCTCGCGCGAAGCGGGCATCTTCCACCACCTTATTACGCTGCCGACCTACCACACCGCCGCGCTGTCGACCGACAATCTGGCCAAGGAATACTTCGGTGACCAAGGCATGCTGGGTTACGTGGCTGGCGTGCAGCGCAAGGAAATCCGTCAGGGCATCGCGTGCGTCAAGCACCAGAACATGTCGGGCTCGGACATCGGCGACGATCACAAGGAGTATTTCAGCGGTGAAGCAGCCCTGAAAGCGGCGGGCAAGGACAACACCATGAATCAGTTTTGATATCAGTAATCCCCAGGCAAAACGCCAACCCTAGCGGGTTGGCGTTTTTTCTTGGCCAAGAAAAACGGGCGGAGAGCAGCCTCGAAAAGCCGCTTTCCGCCCGCGATACTTCAAACGGCCGCCGTCTTACTTCTGAACGATATTGGCCTTGTTGAACGCGCCGCCCTGGGTGACAACCGTCGCATTGCCCACGCCGCTCTGCGCCGTCGTGGCCGCGTTGCCGAAGCCGACTTGCGTGATCATTGCCGTGTTGTACGAACCGGTCTGCGAAGCGTTCGCGGTGTTGAGGTCGCCGACCTGCGCGATCGTCAGCTCTTCCTTCGTGCCCGACTGCGATGCCGTGATGTTGTTGTAGCCGCCGAGCTGGCCTGCCAGCAGCGTGGATTCGAACGCGGCCTGCTGCGTCAGATCCATCTTGTTGTGGCCGCCGACTTGCGCCGCGACGACGGTATTGCCGCTGCCGTAGTTCTGACGAGCCGCTGCCTTGTTGGTGTCGCCGTCCTGGATCATGAACGCCGTGTCGTTCGACGAACGAATCTGGTCGACATAGCCTTCGTTGTATTGCGGGCCGGTCTGGATGATCGTCGTCTTGTCGTTGTTCGCGTAGCTCTGGTTGATTTGAGCGTAGTGCGGTGCGTTGGCGCCGCTCTGCACGATCGTGTTCGTGTTGTAGCCGCCGTTCTCCGAGTGGATCTGCGAACGAGCTGCATCGCTCTGCTTGATCGACGCAGTGTCGCCGACTTCAGCCCATTGCTCGATCTTGCCGTCCGTGCCGCCGCCCGTCTGCTCGATACGCGCGTGGTTGTAGCCGCCGTTACGCTGGTCGACCGTCGCGATGCCCGACTTGCTGCCTTGCAGGATGTCGACGGTGTTGGCAACCGTGTTGGTCTGCGTGACCGTCGCCTTGGCGCCGTCGGTCGAGCCCGAAGTGATGCCCGTGCCCTGATCGATGTTGACCTTGTTGTAGCTCGAGCCGCTGCGGGTGATGGTCGCCGACGCGTTCTTGCCGGCTTGATTGACCGTGTCGGTGTCGTACATCGACGACGTTTGCGAAATCGTCGCGCCGAGGTTGTTGCCGGTCTGCTTGATGGTGGTGTTCTCGGCGACAGCCTGGCTTTGCGTCAACGTCGCGCTCAGCTTCGACGCGCCTTTGACGTTGCCGTTTTGCTGAATGTCGGTCACGTTGTAGCCGCCTGCGTCCGACTGGACCGTGACGTTCGCGCCGTCGGCGTTTTGCCGCACGTTGACCTTGTCGTTGGTCGAGTTCGTTTGCGTCACATTCGCGGTGTTGCCGACGCCGAACTGGCCGACCGTTGCGCCTTCGAAGCTCGAATCAGCGAAAGCCGACGTCGATGCCAGTGCTGCCAGACCCATTGCGATGATGATTGCCTTGACTTTCATTTTTATGCCTCGTCGATTTGATGTTTTAGTTACAGCAGTTAGTTACCCTAACGGCTGACAACCCCCGCTGTCAGCCGAATCCACACTACCCACCACACCCGCACTGAAACGAACTTCCTGGTCTCCTCGCCCCGGCGTCGCGCCGGGAAGGATCGCTGCCTACTTCATGAGAACTGCCGCCCTCGCGCCGCCGGTCTGCGTGACCGACAGTCCGGAGCCATTCCGGTTCTGCAGAATGGAGATCTCGTTGTTGGCGCCCAACTGCGTCACCTGCGACGACATCGAGTTCCCAATCTGCGTGACCGTTGCTTCGTTACCGCTGCCGTTCTGCACGGCGATGGAACGGTTGTACTGGCCCGCCTGATAGCCGGCATACTGGTTGGCATAGCCGCTTTGCTGCAACACCGTCCAGTTGTCGTTGCCCGCCTGCGCCGTCGCAGCCGCATTGGCGACGCCCATCTGATTCGCCATCAGGCCGTTCTGCCCGGCCTGAACGGCGCTCAGCCGGTTTGCGGCGCCTTGCTGCGAGACGCGCGCCACCTGCGTCGCGCCGCCGAACCCCGGTTCGGGCGGGCCGAAGTCCGACACCGACGACAGATCCGCGGCATACACCGCGAGCGACACGGCCGCGCCGAGCGCCGCACACAGCGCGGCTTTCGAAGCGCGCAGTGATTTCATGCTGGTCTCCTCCTGTTCAAGTTGCGTTTAGCCGCCGGTCTAGCTGCCGATGGTCTTCGGCGGATCGATCCTCTCCGGGCTATACGGCGGATTCACGCTTTCCATGGTCTGCGCGTAGCCCTGGTTCTCCTGCAGGTAGCGCTGCATCGTCGGGTCGTACCAGTCCTTCATGTCCTTGAGCGCCCACGTCTGGTTCGCCACGCCTTGCACGATCAGATGCACCAGCGCCGACTCGATCGCCTCGTTCACGCAAAGCTGCTGCGGCTCGTTGCGCGTCATGCCGGCTTCGGCCTGCAACAGATCCTTGAAGCCAATGAAGCGGTACACGCCCGTATCGATCTGAATCGAATAAATTGTCTTGGTCGTCGAGACGCTGTTCAATATCGTGCCGTTGCGGATATCCACCGCGCGCAGGTTGACCGTCACCTGATCGACGCGATATTGCTGCGAGGCCGAAATCCCCAGATACGCCACACCCGCGCCGCCCGTGCGGATGTTCGTGTCATACCCGACGATGCCGCCTTCCAGCACGATGCTCGCGGGCGCCAGCGCGCCGATCTGCGGAATCGCGTTCTTCTTGTCATCGGGCGTTTCCAGCGCGCGCATGATCTTGCGCTCGGTCAGCAGGTCCTGAAGGTTTTCGCGCTCGACCGGCGTGAACCAACCGGAATCGCGCATCGCCTTGACAAGGAACGACGCGCCGCCCTGCGTCACCTGCGATGAAAACGAGCTGTCCGGCGACGGCTTGTACTGGCCGGTCAGATCGCGAAAGCCATACACGGCCGCGACAATTCTTCCTTTCGGCGACGGCAAATGCGTGAGATCACGCGTCACACGCGTGGGCGGGGTGAGCGTGGCATTGCCGGCTGAAGGCATCGGCGCGGTGACGCAACCCGTAAGCAGCGCCGATGCAATGACGACGGCGCCCATCGCGGCAGCCCTGAAAGCGTTCTTGCTCATTTCGTGTCTGCTCTCGAATTACTTGCCGTTGCCGACGATGAAAGTGGTGGATGCGCCCGTGGTCTTGTCGGTCGTGGTCACCTGCAGATTGCCGCCGGTGACTTGCGTGATCGCGATCGAGAAGTTGCCGGTGTTGATCGTGCCGGGGTGCAGCGTGCCGTCGGTGCCGACGATCGAACTCGAAATCGACGACGCGACGCGCGACAGAATCGCCTGCTGCAATTGCGTGTTGAACTGATCGAGCGTCGACTGGCTGCCCGTGCCGAGATTCTCGGTCGACGGGTCCTTGTACTTGTTCTGGGCATTCGCCTCGTTGAGCAGATTCGGTCCGTTCAGCGGATTGCCGCCGAAATTCGGATTGACCGGCTCGTACACGAGCGCGGTGGCGTTCGCGGCGAGCGGTATCGTCAGCGCGCACGCGAGCAGCGCGCTCTTCAGAAGCGCATTCGTTTTCATCGTGATTCCCCGTGTGTTTTTGGCCTTGCTGCGTCTTTTTTTTGACTGCTTTTATTTAAAGCTCGTCCGTGGCCATGTCGGCGTCGCGGAACAGCAGACGGGTCAGATCCGCCTGCATGACATTCTGAAAAGCGATCTGCGCCGCGCCCTCCGCAACCGGCTTCACATTCGAGCGGGCAATCGGCAGGAATGCCTGAAACACGCGGCGCTGGTTGTACTCGACCCACACGAGACTGCCGTAGCGTGCGGAGGGCCGCTCGTGCACCGAGACGTTGTAGCGCTCGGAAAGCGGAATCGTGCCCCACGCCTGCGCGAACCACGTGTAGAAGTCCTGGCCCGCGAGCGTCACCGTATCGGTCGTCACGACGCCGCCCAGTTCGTCGCCGAGGGGCTGCTTGCTCTCGACGTCGGCAGTGCGGGCGCGCGGCGTGCCGGAAAGCGTGGCGCTCTTGTCGAGCGAGGAGGCCGCGTTCACCGTGCCGCGCGGCGTGAGCGGCGCGCCATTCGCGGCCGGCTGCGCGGTGACATTGCCGGCCGGGCCGGGCGTCGGCGTGCTGGGCAGCGAGATGAGCGGCTGAGCCCGAGGCGAAACGTTGACGCCCACCGGCGGCTGCGTTTCCGCATCCTGCGCGACAGCGTTCGTCAAGACGAATGAAATCCCCATGCACACCGCAAAGACGCACCCTTTGAAGGCTTTGCTGCTCAACTCTCGCTGCATGACTTCCCCGTATGCCGTGGCCGCTATGATGCGGCCTTCCGGCTTTTTATTAAGCGTTTGCTTTTTATTTGTACGACGGGATGGATTGTCGGTAATAAGTTGTAACCGATACGTGGTCAACGCCACATTCGCGCGAAGAAAATTGCAAGAATTGAAACGCTGAACGAAAGCCGACCGCCAAGCAATGCTGATGGAAGTCAAGAGAACGTTTGCTATCGAGATAGCCAAGCAAAATCCCAGTGGACTCGCGAGGCCCGTGCTCGATCAAAGGAGTGAACACGTAGCGTGAGAGTCCTCCCGGTCGCGGCAGTGAGCGCTCATCCGCGTATCGACAGAGCCCGATCCAGCCGCGATACGAAGCTTGTTTCGCGAAAAGCCTACTGGCTGGCTCCCGCACCTACCCCCGCTTTCTTCTGCGCGTTCTGCAGGTCTTGAGGATAGTTGGGATCATTGGCTCGTCCGGGGCTATAGCCCGCATCCTCGAGCTTCTTCAACTCCGCGTTCTTCTTCGCGCGCGCCTGCTTTTTCGCGGCCTTTTTCTCTGCCTTCGTCATGGATGCGGCCGGCGCCGCACCACCTGTGGTCGCACCGGTATCCTGAGCATAGGAAAGCGGGACCGTGAAAGCTCCCACAGCGCCCACGAGGAATGACACAGCAATGCTTGTCAGCTTCGTTCTCAAGGTGATTCTCCGTTCGGGTGGAGGGCTTCGCGTTGCAGAGGCAGTATAGAGCGTTCAAATCAAGGCCGCGTGGCCGGTGTACGAATGCATTGTGCGATACTCGTCGCGCGCCCCTGCCCGCATCTCCCCCGCGTCTCTACGACGGAAACAGCAAATCCCGGAACCAACCGATGCAAATCATCGTCGATGCCGACGCCTGTCCGGCTGTCGTGAAAGACATCCTTTTTCGCGCGGCTCAGCGCATGAAGGTTCAGCTCACGCTGGTCGCGAATCAGTTCCTGCGCACGCCGCCGTCACCCTGGATTCGCGCCATACAGGTGCCAGCCGGTTTCGACGTGGCCGATGCCCGCATCGTCGAGATCGCGGAGGCCGGCGATCTCATCGTCACGGCGGATATTCCGCTCGCGGCCTCGGTGATAGCGAAAGGTGCGTTCGCGCTCGATCCGCGCGGCGAATGGATGAGCGCGGAGAACATCGAGGAACGTCTGTCGATCCGCGCCATGATGGATCAGTTGCGCGGCTCCGGAGTCCAGACGGGCGGCCCGCCGCCGTATGCTCCGCGCGACGGCAAGAATTTCGCTGCGCAACTCGATCGCTTTCTCGCGAAAAACATCGCCTCCCGATGATGCGGCCCTGAGCCCGCTCGCTGCCCCCTTCCTGTGATCTCGCGCCGCATGCCGGCGCCATCCCTGTCTCCGTTCCGGCGCGATCGCGCCTGCGTTCCCCTGCTGAATAACCCGCGACGCGCCCACGCAAGAGGCCGTCTGCCCGTGCTCGTCCCGGCAAAAATCCGCTCAACGGGTATACGGGAATGGCATGAGGCGGTCGAGGCGTTCGGCAAAAGCGCGATCGTCGGCGTGGACGGCGAACTGGAGCATGCGTCCGCGCTGATCCACACGCTGCACTTCGGCAACACGTACCGCAGCGCAGTCGGCGCCAGGTCGTATCTGGTGGCCTTCAACAACACGCGCGGCCCGGCGAATGCTCCCCTGCTGATTCCGATGATGGACAAGAACGACGAAGGCCGCCGCTCGCATTACCTCACGCTCCAGTTCTCGATTTCCGACGCGCCCGCGGCGGACGAACTGGTCGTCGCCATCGGCGGCGCAACGGGAGGCCGTCCGCATCACCGCATCGGCGATCGCTATAAAGACCTTGCAGAGCTCGGAAATGACGTCAAGAACCCTGCAGCTGTCAAATACGCGGGTCGCTCATTATCTGGAGCGGGGAACCGGCGAGCCGCTGGTTCTGATTCATGGCGTGAGCATGCAGGCGCACGCGTGGTATCCGCAAATCGACGATCTCGCGCGTGATCTCCGTGTGATCGCCGTCGATATGCCGGGTCACGGTCAAAGCGATGCGCTCGACGCCAGCGCCGGATTGCAGCAGTTCGTGCAATGGGCGATCGACTTTATCGTTGCGCTGGACATCGGCCCCGTGAATCTGGCCGGCCACTCGATGGGCTTGCTGATCGCATCGGGCGTCGCCGTGACGCGGCCCGATCTGGTCAAGCGCGTCGCGGTGCTGAACGGCGTGTATCGACGCACGGCCGAAGCGCGGCAAGCGGTTCTTCAGCGCGCGGCGGAACTGCGCTCCGGCACCATCGACGTGGATACGCCGCTGCGGCGCTGGTTCAACGATGAGGAAGCGCAGCGTGTGGCGGCGCGCAAGGTCGGGTCATGGCTGAAATCGGTCGACCTGCAAGGCTATGCCACGGCCTACACCGCCTTCGCAAAGGGCGACGAGAGCTATGCCGATGGCTGGCACGAGATTGCCTGCCCTGCCCTCGGTCGAGACCTTCGCGTTCACGTATTTCGGCACCTCGCTGGGAACGATCGTCGCGTTTATCTTCGGCGCGGTGGCGGTGACCACCGGCGCGGCGGATGCGATGCACGCGATTCAGACGCAGACCGGCGTGTTCGGCTACGTACTGATTCTGCTCTTTCTGATCAACATCATTGGCCATAACGGGATGAATCTGTATGGCGCGGTGCTCTCGTTCATCACGGCCGCGCAGACGTTCCGGCCGAAGTGGGTTCCCAGGCGCAATGTTCGCGTCGTCGTATCGGCGGTGCTGCTGGCCGCATCGACGGTGACGGCGTTGTGGGCGTCCAACAACTTCCTCGCCATCTTCCTGAACGCCATCTTCGCGATGCGCATCGTGCTGGCGCCGTGGATCGCGATCAACCTCGTCGATTTCTATCTGGTCAACGACCGGCATTACCAGGTTTCGGAGATCATCGGCAGCGCCGGCGGCGCGTACGGATCGTTCAATTTCAAGGCGATCGGCGTGTATGTTTTCGGCATCGCGATTCAGGTGCCGTTCATGGAAGAGCGCTTCTTTCATGGGCCCTGGGCGAGTCTGCTCGGCGGCGCGGATATCTCGTGGAGGGTTGGACTCGTGGCGACGGCGATCGTGTACTACGTAGCTGCATCGAAGAACGATTCGCGCTCGCGCCGGAATGCGCCGGCAGGAGCGCATGCTTCGAAGCAACGCCTCTGCTTGATGCAAAAGGCCTCTGCCGATCCGTGCACGACCGGCAGGGGCTTTCGCATGTCAATTGCGTATGGTGAGAGGTTCCGGATGGATTTGCGTGAGCTGATACGTCGTGTCCAACGCAAACACCTGGCCCCGCTCCAGCGATGCGGAGTAAGTCTTGCACACGTTCATGACCGGATTCGTGCGATACGACCACGCCTGAACCGTTGTGCTGTCGGCTTCACCTGCCACGTAGAGCACGACGTCGGCGCCTTGTCTCACGGCCACGGACGGTCTGGGTCCCAAGGTATATGGCGTCGGCCGTCCATTGTTGTATTCCAGCACCGGCGGTCCACTGCAGTCGGTGGACGGATATTCGATGTAGCTCGAAGTGGTCCATTGAAACTGTGTCGCGGATAGCTGTGTTCCAACGCTCGCGCGTTCTACCCCTACGAAAGTCACTGCGCCGCTGATAGTCAGGAAAACTCCATCCACGCCGTTGTTCGTGCCGAGCTGACCGACGTATTCGCCGCGCGCGTCATAGACCTTGGGCGGCCCGCCTCGCCCGTCGCCCGGCCTTCCGTTACGCTCGTCATGCGAGTCGCCGGCTTGGGCCGACGCGGCACAGAGAAGCATTGCCACCAGCAATAGACAGCGCATCGTTTCCTCCCGTGTTGAGAATCGGACGGCGAAAGAACGCGCGACAACCCGCTTCCCGGCATCGAAAGCGCACCTTCAAGCGGCCCGGACATAAAGTCAGGGACGTCGTAAGGAAAACCTGGGTTGAGAATAGTTGTGCCGGCGGGCGAATTCAAGAAGCCGTTGCGCGACCGTACAGCGACGTCTCCGCCAACCCGGCCGGAACGGCCTCGCGAGTGTGATATGCGGTCGTTATGTAGTTGCCTTGCTGTGCTTCCAGTCTATTTAAACGTTCCGCCATCCCGTGAGTTTCGCCCGCGTCCAGACAACGCAGCTCGATGAGACCGTTTTGATGCAGCAACCTGAGATCATCCATGACGGACTCGACGTCGCGGAACAAGTCGCCTATCCGCATCCCGTTTGGCCACAGCGTCCGAAGTCGCGTGAGCGCGGCTTGCATTCCGCTGTCCCTGGTTTCGACCTCATAGCCCGAAGGATGGCGAAATATGTTCGAGCCTTCGCCTTCGGTCGCACAGGCGCTGAGCGCGGATGCGATCGTGAGCTCGGAGAACTCCGCAAGCGAGTGCGGACGGCGGGCCAACGGGGCGAGACACAGAATCGGCGAATGAAGCTGCCGATAACAGAGAAGGTCCATCGCGTCGTCGTCGACCTCAAGACCGGATGGGCTCTGTTCCAGGCATTGCGGGATCGCACCCGCTGTCACGCGGCCAGTCGGATAACTGAAGTCTGCGTCAGCCACGTATTCAAAGCCGTGTTCAGCGACCAATCGTAAGAACTCGCTGCGCCAGTACGCGTGATTGTCGGCAGCCAGATACTCATGAGCGATATAGGAGAAGTGATGCTCCGACACGAAGTCGAGCTCCCTCACAAGAAGCTGAGTGAAGGGATGATCGCCAGCGCGAATCGATTGGGCGAGCTGCGCCGCGATTTCCTGAGCGAGCAACGCCCGCTCGCGCAAGCTCGATCCCGTTCGAGTCCTCGATAAGAGGAGCCGCCGTATCAGCCCGCGCACGTGCCATCCGGGATAGGTGTTGTAGTTGAGATAGAACAGGCCGTCGTGCCGCAGATGCCGCGCGCAGAACTCGAGCATGGCATCTCGCGTTGCGTCGGGAATCCATGAAAAAACACCATGCGCGATGATGAAGTCGAACTTTCCGGAAACATGTTCGTGTGCGGCGCAAAGGTCCGCCGTCACGAACTCGACATTTTCGAGGCCAAGCGCCTCCTTTTTTCGATTGGCCAGCGCAATCTGACTTCGAGCTCCGTCTATCCCCACGAAAGTGGCATTCGGACGGAATGAGGCCATCGGCTGAGATTGGCTCCGTCAGCGCATCCGAGCTCCAGCACCCGATAGCCATTCAGCCGCGCACGCGGTCCGCCATGCAGAAGGGCGGCGAGCGCAAGGCGCTCCGGCGCGGTCCACTCGATGGGCATCGATTTGTACGGCAACTCGTCGTACTCGGTTTGCTCGTCGGTTTGCTCGTCGGTTTGCTCGTCGGTTTGCTCGTCGGTTCGCATGGTGCGGTCGGGATTCACTCTATCGTGACTTCGGCGATCGGGGTGAGCCGATGATGCAGGGTTTGCAGCATGTTGATGAGGCAAGCGAAGCCTGCGTCGTCGATCGCTACATCGTCAAGCGCAGCACCGATGCCGTCGCTGAGCACTTGCAAATCGTCTTCGATATGAATCGAATTATCTTCCGGTGGATAGCTCGCGCTGCAGAACCCGCCGTGCGCCGCAACTCCGTACCAGCCCTCCCAGCCCTCGCGAAACGGCTCCGCTGCGGTTGACGCCTGTCGAGCCGCGAAGTCAACGTCAACCGTCACGGTGCCGGTCTCTCTTCCGTCCTGGACCACGAATGGATAGGGCTCGTAGTCCCAGGGAAGGTCTTCCTGAACCGGCGCACCGTCGCGCACCAATGGGCTGCGAATCACCAACGATAAAACCGGCGCGACAAAGAGATGGAGATTGTGGACGATGTTCTGTATCACGAACGCCGTACCCCGATCTACATTCATCGTGTTGAAGTCCCAGCGAACAGCGAAAGGGCCCACCTTCATGCCATCGGTCATCAGGACCATTGTCGAGGTCTGAGGCGGGAACGTCTCGCCGGCCATGCCGCCCCATTGCCCCATGTCTGCCAGCGCCTGAAACGGACGCCGGAGACGGTCGAGGAGCTCCTCGGTCAGTTGCTTCACCGGTTCGAAACTCACAGTCACCTGGAGGTTGTCGCCGCCTGGATCCGGGGCTGAATGGCAGGTGGTGATAAATGGTCTTGATAACATGGTTCACCAGGCGTGGAAGTGGGCCTCAAGGCTCCTGACCGTTGTCGGAGTTGTCCCAGGGTCGTGTGTATAGGTCGTCCATACGTTCGATCCAATGGACGGCGTCGAAGTCCTCCTGCCCCAAAAACGTTGTCGAGATATCGACCCGCGTGGGCTTGAGAATTCGCGCGACCTCAGGAAGCCAGCCCAAATCCGGCGCTTTACGATTGATATCGCCTATGGGCGGCAATTTGGCCCCTCGGATCAGCACGCCTTTGGGCAGTTTGCGAACCTCACAGTCGGGCAGTGCGCGGACGATCGTCTCCTCCCCGCCAGCCATTGCGGCAAGTGCGTCATTCACATAGTTGAGCCAGTGCGCCGTCAGAGTATGTCCGCCCATGTGGTCGCGCAGACTGAAATCGCAAGGGCTGAAGCCGAAATAACGCGGGAGCATCTTGAGGATCTCCGGCTTCGCGGTGCTTTGAGAGCCCGGAGTGGTCTTGAAGCTCAGCCCCACCTGGCCCGACTGAACATGTGCGATCTGACATACATCCGAGACGAATTCGATTACGTCCTCGACCTCATGCTCATCGAGCCACTGAGGCGGCAAGTCGAAGCGCATGAGACCGGCCTGGTTCGGGAAAAGGTCGTTGTAGACGTCTGTCGAGATATGGACGCCGAATCCTCCTGGCTGCCCCCCTTCACCAGCATCGTATCGAATGTGATCCGCAATATGATCTTTGGGAAAGTCACGCAGATGCCTGAGATCCTTGTCCAACTGGCGTTTGCTCATGGGCTTCCAAACACCGCTCCTGGACGCGTAGCTCTTCAGCGAATCGAGCCCGACAAATTCGATGTAGCGTTCAACGCCACGCGCGAGCTCTCCGGCGATTTCATGGACATAACCATCCATATAAAAGAAACAGCAGAGGGCAGGCACTGCCGCGTGGTGCCCCCGCAGGGTGGTGATTTCGAACTTGTTCCAATTGAGTGTCTTCATTATGGACAATTCTCCGTAGTCATACACTCTGGCTCTTTCGTGACGCCGTTCATCGCCCCAACATCCTTGTACTTTTGTAATTGGCTCCCTCCCCCCTTATATATGGTCCAGGTGGGAAACAGACCAGGTGTGGGCCCCGTCATGAAATAGCTTACGCCGCCTTTCTTCTTCTTTCTCACCGGTGTATTAGGGGGGCACCGGAATTTGAAATCGACAAACCTCTTCTTGTTATCCGAGCCTGTGATCGTGGCATCGGGCCAACAGGTGCCCCGCAGGGCTTTTCCGCCTCCCTCATGAAACATTTGGCTCCGGGTCTTCGTCAAGGGTGGGTGGCCGTCTTTTTTCGTGCCGAAGCCTTGTTCACCTTCGATGCCTTCTTTTTTCGGTGGCGCCTTAATCGCGTCATCGCAGCACTTGTGCTTCTCCGTGCCGAGCTGACTGCACGTCTTTTGCGGCTGGCCAGCTGGTGCTTGCTTAACCTTCTTGTCGCAGTCGCAGACGATCTTCTTGAGAGCATCTCCCTGTGGGCTGTCAAACGTGTCGAACCCCGCCATCGTCGCGCCGGTGTTCGGCGGGCTCCCGCTCGGCCCGCAGTTGTTGAGCATCGGTTCCCCGAGCAACTGCACCCCCTTCCCCTCCATCTGCACGTCCATGGAACCGGGCGTGATGAACTTCGTCGGCCCCTGGGTGTTGGAGGAGATCAAGCCGCCGCCCGTCCCCTTGCTGGCGATATCGCCAATGCTCTCGAACGTGGCGCCCCGGATCGCCACCGTCTGCCCCTCTAGCTCGACCGTGGTGGTATATCCCTTCGGGGAGAGATTGGACTTGCCGATGTTGGGCAGTGGCGTGGGAACAAACGGCGCCGGTGGCCCAGGCATCTTGCAGACATTCGGAATCGTGCATTTGGCCATGCCACGGGCTTCGGTCGTGCAGGGCGTTTTCGGCGGATTGATGCCGACAGTCCGACTCATCGCGAGTACCCCTTAGGCTTTGGCGCGGCCTCCGTTTCAAGCACCGCCGCGGCGCGCAAACCCTTTTCCGAACTCACCCAGAGCATCGTGCGCGGCCCTTTCGCATAACCCCGCGCGGTGGCCTGGCAGGCAAGCATCATGAATAACGGCGCCGATGCCGCACCCACATCACCCCAAAGGTTGGCGGGCGAGACGTAGTCGAGGGGATCGTCGAAATAGTTCGAGTGCCGCAAACAAACGAATCCCCATTCCTCTCCGCGATAGCGCTCTCCGTTTATGTCGCAATAGATATCGGTGATCCGTTCACCGGACAGGACCACGCCGTCCAACGCGTTGCGTACCGTCGCGGATAGTCCTTCCCCGAGGCATATGTCCTGTGTCTTGATCAGCTTCGCTTCTTTGCCGATTGCACATGCCTGCACCGCCGCCAGACTGTTCAACCCGAGTCGCCGCCGGCATTGATCGGTCATGACCAGGCAAAAGCCCGCTGCTTCCCCCGGAATAAATCCGGAGCGGGAAACGGTTCCGGCGAGTTGCCGGTTTTCATCGAGCCATTCCATGGTGTCCGCATTGAGATAACTTTCCACGCCACCGACGAGGCACATCTCGAATGAGCCCTGGTTCAATTGGCGGACGGCCGCCGTCAGAGCCGACAGGCCGGAAGCATGCCCTTCGATGAATGCAGTGACTGCCGAAAGCCTGATCGGCAGCCCTTCGAACCGCGCCACTCCCGATCGGATCGCGAGCGCATCCTGCTCCGGGAAGCCGGGGCGGATTTCCGGCAAGCCCAGGAACAGAGGTATCGCGAGTTGTTGCCGCCTGACGTCCTCGAGCGGCTCGCACGCTTCGCGCAACGCCCCTTCCGCCAACAAAATAAAACGCTCGGACCCGACGATTTCAGGATCGATTTGCGCATCGGGGGCGCACGGCATCGGTGCGCCCGTGCAATCGACCATGTAGGGATGCTCGATGAGGCCCGCAATTCCCGCCCGAACAGCCGCCGCCGCGGACGCTGCCTGCAAGCCCACGGGTGTCCTCGCGCCGACGCCGGCGATGTGAATCGGGTTAGCCATCGAATGCCTGGCTGCCGCGGTATTGCTTCTCGGTGACGGTCGTTTCGTCCAGGTAATCGACTTCGTTGCGCACCGCCAGCACCGACTGCCAAACCAGGATGACGCGCGGATAATCCGGCTCGATGATCACCGTCACCAGCCTGCCGCTGTGCCGCTCCAGGCGATTGTCTATGATCGTTCGGAACCCGAAGTACATCTTGGGGAGCCGGAAGCTCAGTTTGCCGTCCGGCGTCAGGTTCTCCAGTTCCACCAGTTCGCCGCCGCGCAAGTGTTGCGCAGGGCGCTGGTCGGCTGGAGCGCACAGCAATGATCGTGGATCCCAATCCGCTGGCAGCAGCGGGAAGCGGCCCTTCTTCCAGACGTCGTCGTAGGTGCCCTGCCACTCCCGCCGGGGCGACCAGTAACTCGCCAGCGGGCCAAAGCCGGCCGGACCGGCCTTTTCCATGCTTGCGGCCGGATACTCGAAATTGGGCACCGGCGAACCCTCGCGGGTAATCAGGCCGCAGCCGACCGGATTGCGCGTATCGAGGCGCTGCCTGATCGGGTCGGGATCCGATTGATCGAAGCCTCCGTACGCGCGCTCGTACGCGATGGGCACTCGGACAACCGGCGCCGCCCCCGACGGTCCGTTGCCAAGCAGGCCGCGCTTCCAGGTTCGATCGCCAACGACCTTGATTTGCTTGTACACATCCGCGACGCGCAGCGAAACGAGAAACTCCGTTGCGGGTCTGCCTTTCGGCGCATAGGCGGTGCCGTTCAGCAATATGTCGGTAGTCGGTTTGGGACCGACCAGATCCGCTTCGTATCGAAGGCTGGACTTTCCGTCCTCTCCGTTGGACTCGGCCACGAGCAGCGGCTCCACCTGTTTCTCCGCCCGCACCAGTTTGCCGTCTGACAGAATGTCGAACGTGCCCTTGACGACTACGATCCACTCGTGAACGCCTTCCTTGTCGCGGCCCCAGACTCGCCCGCCCGCGTACTTCGTATCGTTCGTCAGTCGCCACATGTCCTGGATTCCTGTCAGGCCGTCGACAGTGCCGAAATCACCGTCGCCGTCCGATGCACAAACGTCCGATTCGAAAGACCGTCACGCCATGGCCTGCAATACGCGCCTCTGACGCCACGCAGGCGCGGCGCAATTGAACAGCACGCCGCGCGGATCGGCGAGGCGCAACTGAATTGCCGCCGCTGCTCGTTGCCGCTGCGTGCCGTGCCTCAAAACCTCGATGCATTGTGCTTTCGATGGCAACGCGCCCATGAGATGGCGCACGTTGCAGGGCATGCGCGCCTTGTTTGCGTCCCACCACTTGCCCGTCTTGTCGGGGTCGGGCCACGGCGCACCATCGTCTTCCTCCCGGGCCGCGTCGTCGAGATCGTTCTCATCGTCGGTGGTGGCCGCCGGCGGCACCGGGCGCACGAGCTGAAGCGCAACGAGGTCCGCGCCCGTGATCAGGCTGAAGCTCTCGCCCGCGAGCCGGGCGAGGCGGTCGTCGCGCATATGGCCGATCAGCCATTGCACATAACGCGGATCGCCGGTGAAGCCGATCGCGCGAATCAGCCTGCGCGCATCCTCCGGATGTGCCGCGATCGGCTCCAGCCAGCGATGGGCCTCGGCAGCCGGAAGCACACTCACCGCGAGCGCGAGCGCGGCATCGCCGAAGGTCGAAGTCGTGAGCGAGATGTCGCGAATGACATCGAGCGCCACCTCGCGATCGCCGAGCAGCAGCGCGGACCGGGCGGCATGGAATCGGCACGACGAGTCCGGGTCATCGAAACAGGACTGACATGCCTCGAGCCGATCGACGCGGCCGATCTCGCCGGCGCAACGCAGCGCCCGGGCTCGCAATACGGGGTCTTCGGAGACGAGCGCGGTGTCGAGATGCCGCTTCGGATTCACGCGATGCTGCAGGCATCCTTCGAGTCCGGCGAGCCGCGTGGCCGGATCGTCGTCCGCCAGCAGCGTCGAGACGACGCCGGCGAGACGGCGGGCGCTCACCCAGCCGAACGCCGAATGAAGTCCGGGCCGGGCATCGGGCACGGCCTGGCCGAGCGCGATCAGCCGCAGAATCGCCGGGTTCGACTGCCACTCGATGCATCCGATGGCAGCGGTGAAAAGCTCTCCCTTACCCGCGCGTTCGAGCGCCTGAATGCTCATGCGTACGCCTTCCCGGCCCGCTACGGCAATGCCGTCGAGGTGCGCCGCGATGCGCTCGTCGAATCGAGCCAGATCAGGAAGTCTTACGTGCGGCGCGCGCACGATGCGCGAGCGGATCTTGCGCAGTGCGGCCGCGTCTTCGACATGTTGCTCCAGCACGTTGAACAAGGCGCCACTCGCCGTATGCGCGACTGGCTCGGCCAGCGGTCGCGACCGTCTGAGCGTGCCCGCTTCGATCGGTTCCATGGCCGGGCGCATCAGTTGATCTGCACAGATCCGCCAATGATGCGGTTCGTGCCGGACGCACTGCTCAGGACACTTCTACCGCGTATGCGGACCTGTCCGTCGGACATGAGCGTGATGCTCGCCTTGCCGCAGCGCAGCACCATTTCCTCTTTCGTCGTCAGGACAAGCCGTCTGCCGTCGACGTCGACCTCAACCTGCGCGGGCGCTTCGTCGAACGGCCAGGCCTGGGACCCAAAGAGACAGCCGATGATGATCGGACGGCTCGGATCGCCCGCTTCGAACATCAGCGCCACTTGTCGACCGAGATGCATGCCGCGCAGGTCTACGATCGTTCGCGCGACGAGCGCCGTGCCCGCGGGCTGATCGGGATAGACGACGAGCGGCGACGCGCCGTCGCCGCTGAATCCGATCAACTCTCCGATCCGCAACCCGTCGATGGCCGGAAGGGGCCTCTGCTCAAAGAAATCGCGTCCGCTCATCGCACTCTCCGGTCGGTGTCACTAGAAGACGAACGACAGGGCGCGGATTGCAAAGCCGCACGATCGCGGCAGCGTGGCGGAAGTGAATATGCTGACGGCGGGCGGAGAAGGGACGCTCGCAAGATCACCCCGACATCGTTGCCGGAGCGCTCTCAACATGCGGCGCGCTCTCCGAGAGACGCGCGCCGCTTTTGCCGTTATGCGCCAAACGCCTTCGTCAACGCGGGCACGCTCAACACCGCCGTGTAATAGCCCATGAACTGCACGCCGGTGTTGAAGCCGAAATTGCGCGACAACAACCCGCCGAGCAAGCCGACGCTCAGAATCACGAGCAGGCCGAGCAACTGCCCTTCCCACACGCTGATCACGACGATCAGGCCGACGAACGTCGCGATGATCGCTTCGTGACTCAGTTTCCTCGCGACGAACGAAGCCGCGCGATGCGCGTAATTCATCGACAGCGGATACGCGACGAGCGCCGCCAGCACGACCGCGAGCAGGCCGAAACCGAGGAACTGCCACGTCGTCATCATCGTGTGCAGGTTGTTGATGTGGCCCGTGGCCGTATCGACAAAAAAGCGCGGCGGTGCGTTGAAAAGCGGCGCGGCGGGCCCGGCCGCGACCGGGCTCAACGGCAGGCCGAACGCGATCAGTGGAATCAGCGCCTCGGCGATGTACGTCGCTTCAGTCACGCCGTTGCGTGCCGAGATCACCGTCGTCAGCCGGTGATACGCATGCTTCACGCGCGAGCCGACGAGTTCGCCGAGCACGACCGTCATCGCGACCGGGCTGAACACGAACGTCGCGCTCGATACCGCCGCGGTCGCCGCCACCCAGCCGCGTTGCTGGCCGTCGAGTACTTTCAGCGGGTTGGGGAAGTAGCCGCTCCAGCCCTTCACGTCCGGCGCGAGCGAGAACGTACGCACGCGTTCGCGACGCATGCGGGCGCGATCCGCGGGCGAGAGAATCGAGAACAGATCGGCGATGAGCGGCCCGATCGCGATGCCGAGGAAGTAGCTCACGGACAGCTTCACGCCGTACTTGCCCGTCAGCGCCTGCAATCCGACGATCACCAGCACGAACGGCACGAGCAGGAACACCGAAGCCCAGCGGCCCGAAGAGAAATACGCAATGAAGATCGATGCCGCGAGAAACACCCAGGGCGCCGCCTTCGTGATGACCGGCCCGAACGGCGCGAGCAGCACGGCGAAAAGCACCGCGAGCGGCACGGCCACGAACGCCGCGACGATCGCGCCCGAGATCATCTTGCGCAACGCAATGTGCGGCACGCCGAGATTGCGCAGCATCGTCGCCTGTTGCAGCAGGGGCGTCGCGAGCGTATCGCCGGGGATGCCAAGCAGCGCCGTGGGAATGGCGTGCGTCATGTGCTTCGACACCGCGCCCGCCATGAAGAACGAGAACACGCCGACAGGCGGCACGCCGAGCAGCACGACGAGCAAGGTGAGCGGCGCGAGCGTCGTGGTTTCATCCGTGCCGGAAATCAGGCCGATGCCCGAGAACACGATCGCGCCGATGAGTCCCATGCCGAGCGCGACGAGCAGTTGAGTGACGAACGGTTCCATCAGCGTGCTCCTTCGCGTTTTTCGTCGCGTTTTTCATACTCGGCGAATAGCTCGTAAAGACCGAGCTCCTTCATCTCCGATACGACCGCCGGCGGCAGGTCCGCGACGCGTCCGAGCCCGCCCGCCTCGCTCGCGAGCTGTTTCAGCACTTCTTCGCGGCCCGCCGCGCCGTGCGCCTGTTCGATCACTTCGCGCTTCGGCCTGAAGAGCTTCGCGCAGACCGCGCCCGCGATCAGACAGCCGCCGAGACCGACGAGCATCGCGTAGGCGCGGGCCATCGCGGCATCGGGCACATACGCGACGAGCACGCGATTCGCGAGCGCGAACGCGCCATAGCTGATCGCGATGCCGAGCACGACCGACCATGCGAGATGCCGCGTGTCGACGGTGTCGCCCCATATTTCGACAAGCTTGTAGTCCATTGTCTCGGCGCTTAGCGAGTGCGCCTGACCGCGCTCGTGCGCGGCGAGTTGCTGTTCCATGTCTCCTCCTTGGATGGAGTTGTTAGATACGCTGCTTTTCTTGCCGGCGGCGTCGTGCTTCGAGCGCGCGCGCTACACGCGATGACGTCTCCCGCTTTAATGCCGTCGAAATGTACGCGCCGGCTTGCGCGAGCGTCTCCAGGTCGATGCCCGTTTCGATGCCCATGCCCTCGCACAGATAGACGATGTCCTCCGTCGCGACATTGCCCGTCGCGCCCGGCGAATACGGACATCCGCCGATGCCGGACACCGAAGCGTCGAACACGGCGACGCCGCGTTGCAATGCCGCGAGCACGTTCGCGGCGGCCATGCCCCACGTGTCGTGAAAGTGCCCGGCCAGCGCGGCGACGGGAATATGCTCGATGCACGCATCGAGCATCGCCTGCGTCTTCGATGGCGTGCCCGCGCCGATGGTATCGCCGAGACTGATCTCGTAACAGCCCGAATCGAAGAGCTTTTTCGCGACGCGCGCAACCGCTTGCGGCGCGATCTCGCCTTCGAACGGACAGCCGAGCACGCACGACACGTAGCCGCGAACGCGCACGTTCGCCTCGCGCGCGGCCGCGATCACCGGCTCGAAGCGCGCGATGCTTTCATCGATCGAGCAGTTGATGTTCTTCCGCGAGAACGATTCCGACGCCGCCGCGAAGACCGCGATTTCATCGACCCTCGATGCGAGCGCGGCTTCGAGTCCCCTGATGTTCGGCACGAGCGCGGCGAGCGTCGTGCCGGTTGCGCGCGCTTTCGCCGATACGCGTTCGAGCACCTGCGCGCCATCGGCCATTTGCGGCACCCACTTCGGCGACACGAACGACGCGGCTTCGACATAACGCACGCCTGCATCGATCAGGCGCTCGATGAGCGCCGCCTTCACCTCGGCCGACACATGCGACGGCTCGTTCTGCAAGCCGTCGCGCGGCCCGACCTCGACGATACGCACGCGCTTCGGCATGTCATTCATCGCGCGGTCCTTGCAGAAGGCTCATACCGTAATCGACGCTCACGTTGCGCGCGGCGACCATCTTCTTCACGACCCAGTCGATATCCGCGCCGCTCGCGCCCGCCGCCAGCGCGATATTGCGTGCGTGCAGCGCCATGTGGCCGCGCTGGATGCCTTCCGTCGATAGCGCGCGCAACGCGCCCATGTTCTGCGCGAGCCCGACCGCGACGGCGATCTCGCCGAGTTCCTGCGCCGAGCTCACGTTCATGATCTTCAGCGCGAGCCGCGCGAGCGGGTGCGTCTTGGTTGCGCCGCCGACGAGACCGACCGGCATTGGCATTTCGATCGTGCCGACGAGGTCGCCGTTGTTCGCCACTTCCCACGTCGTCAACGACGTATAGCGCCCGCCGCGGCTAGCGTAGGCATGCGCGCCCGCTTCGACCGCGCGCCAGTCGTTGCCGGTCGCGACGATCACCGGATCGATGCCGTTCATGATGCCCTTGTTGTGCGTCGCGGCGCGGTACGGATCGATGGCGGCGAAGAGGTAGGCATCGACGACGCCGGCGATCACGTCCTCGCCCGCGTATTCCTTCGTTTGCAGCGTCGCGGCGCTGTAGCGCACTTGCGCGCGCGCAAGGCGCAGATCGGCGAGATTCGAAAGAATGCGCAATCGCACCTTGCCGCCCGTGATCTCCTCGATGCGGCCCGCGACCGTTTCCGCCATTGTGTTGACGGTGTTCGCGCCCATCGCGTCGCGCACGTCGACGATCAGATGCGCGACGACCATCGCGCCGCGCGGCGTGTCCGGGAATACATGCACTTCGATATCGCGGCAGCCGCCGCCCAGACCGATCAGCACCTTGTCGCGCGCGTTGGCCATCTCGATCAGTTCGTCGCGATGCTTGAGGATCGCGAGCCGCGCGCCATACGGATCCGACACGCCGACGATCTGCACCTGCGCGCGCATCAGCGGCCCGGTGCTCGACGTGCGGAAGCCGCCCGCGTCGCGCGCGAGCTTCGCCATGAACGACGCCGCCGCGACGATCGACGGCTCTTCCACGGCCATTGGCACCAGCACGTCGCGACCGTTGATCTGGAAGTAGCCGGCGACCGCCATCGGCAATTCGAACGTGCCGACGACGTTCTCGATCATGCCGTTCGCGGTGTCGAGCGGCAGCGCGCCGGGCCTGGCGAGCAACGCGTGTTCGGCGTCGTCGAGGTCCGCCGCCTGCGCGATATGGGAGAGGCGCTGCGCGGGCGACATCGCGCGGAAATTCGGCAACTTCGAATCGATCATGTGTCTTCCTCTGCTGTCTGGATGTGTGTGCTTCGACTGTCTTTTTGCGCCGCTTGCAGCGACGCACCGGATGGGCGAATAATAGGCTGACTGTACCCATTGGAAAGGTACAATTTCGACAAACAGCGAACACACTGTACCCAGTACGGTCGTGGGACTTTCAGAACAGGCCAATACGATGCGACATGAGAAGTCGAGCCTGTCGGCGACACTCGCGGACAATCTCGCCAGACAGATCACCGAAGGTGTCTTGCGTGCGGGAGACAAACTCCCGTCGATCAGGGAATACGCCGAGGCGAACGGCTGCGCGAAGAATACCGTCATCAGCGCATTCGACATGCTGACGGCAAACGGGCTCATCGAGCCTCGTCGCGGCGCGGGCTTTTACGTCGCGAGCGTGGCGAAGCCGCAGCAGCCGGTCGAAGATGCGCCGACGCTCGATCGCGCGATGGATTCCGTCTGGCTCATGCGCGAACAGTTGCAGAGCAAGCCGGATTTTCTCAATCTCGGCGAGGGATTTCCGCCGGTCGCCTGGCTCGAAGAAACGCGGCTCGATCACTTTCATCAGCGCGTGGTGCGTACCGGCGTCGCATCGCTCTTTCGCTATGGCAGCCGCTTCGGCTATCTGCCTTTGCGTCAGCATTTGCAGCAGAAGCTCGCCGGCTACGAGATCGAGGCTGCGCCGCAACAGATCGTCCTCACGCACGGCGCGAATCAGGCAATGGACATGGTCGTGCGCTACTTCGTGCGCGCGGGTGACACCGTGCTCGTGGACGATCCCGGCTATTACGCGCTCTTCGGCAAGCTCAAGCTGTCGGGCGCGAATATCGTCGGCGTGCCGCGCGGCGTCGACGGACCCGATATCGCGGCGCTCGAAGAGCGACTGAAGACGCATCGGCCGCGGCTCTTCTTCACACAGTCGGTCGGGCACAATCCGACCGCGACGGATATCAGCGCGGCGAAGGCGCATCGCATTTTGCAACTGGCGGAGGCGCACGATCTGATCGTCGTGGAGAACGACGCGCTGGCGGATCTGAAGCCACGGTCGGCCACGCGCATCAGCGCACTCGACCAACTGCGCCGGACGATTTACATCGGCAGCTTTTCCAAGTCGGTCTCGGCGGCGCTGCGCGTGGGCTTTCTTGCCTGCGATGCCAGTCTCGCCAGCGATCTCGCCGACGTGAAGATGCTCACGCACGTGAGCAGCAGCGAATACTGCGAACGCACGCTCGACGCGATCGTGAGCGACGGGCACTTTCTGCGTCATACGAACCGCTTGCAGGACCGGCTCAAGCGCGCGACGGCGGCGGGCGTCGAGGCGCTGACGCGTTTGAACGCGACCATCTTCAAGGTGAGCGATCAGAGCCTTTATCTATGGGCCCGCCTGCCGGGCCGCGACGATTCGATTGCCTTCGCCAGAACGATGCTGGAGAAGCACGTGATCCTGGCGCCCGGAACGATCTTCTCCGCGCATGCCATCAATGCGTCGCCGTGGTTTCGCTTCAACGTCGCGTATCTGAGCGATCCTCGATTCGCGAAGGCTTTGGCGACGCGCACCGCGAGCTAGCGCGCATGGCGGTCGCCCGGCGCCAGGCGGAGATGCGGCGTCCCGGGCTGCGTCGATGCGGGCCCGGAAGTCATCGCTGAAGAAGTCTCGGATCAATGCTCAGACGGCAATGCACAGATACTTCGCGTCCCAGTCCCGACTGCTTGACCCCGCCGAACGGCGCGACCTCGTTCGAGATGGCCCCGGTGTTGATGCCGACCATGACGTGCTCCAGTTGCTCGGCCACGCGCCAGATGCGTCCGATGTCGCGGCTGTAGAAATACGCGGCGAGTCCGAACTCGGCGCACGACTTCCTCGTCGCTCGAAAAGCGGAACAGCGGCGCAAGCGGCCCGAAGGTCTCTTCCTTCGCCACGCACATGTCGACGGTCGCGTTCGTTCTTCCGCGAACCATTCGATAAACGACGCCGCATACGCGATCTCGCCCTTCGCTTCCGCGAGCGGCTTGCCTTGCTCCGACGTCAGGATCAGCGCGAGATCGTCCGCATGCTCGAGCATCAGCTCGAACCAGCGGCGCAGCACGACGGCGCGCTCCTCCGCCGTCTTCGCGCGCCACTGCGCGCCATCGATGCGGCCAATGCCGCATGGCCCGCGTTTCTGCTTCGCCCATCATCGGCACGTGGCCCAGTGAGCCGCCCCTCGCCGGATCGAACACCTCGAAGCTCGCGCCAGAATCCGCCGCGCACCATTGCCCGCCGATGAACGCGTCATGACGCAGAAGCGCTGCGTCCTTCAGCATGGATTTCAGTTGCACAGTCATTCCTATACCCGAAAAAAGAAGCGTCGCGATTCGCGACGCGCATGGAGAATCAGAACAGGTGGAAGATGCCGACCCGTCCCGCCGCTCGACTGTTCCGCGCTGCTCGCCGTCACGCGCACCGGCAGGAAGTTCGAGTTGCCGATGAAGTTCGCAACGAATTTCGACGCCGGGTTCGCATAGAGTTCCTCGCCGGTGCCGCATTGCTCGATGCGCCCCTTGTTGAACACCGCGATGCGATCCGACAGGCGCAACGCTTCTTCCTGATCGTGCGTGACGTAAAGCACCGTGACGCGCCGGTCAGGAACAGCGCCGGCATGCGCAGCTCGGCAAGACGTCCGACATGCGCTGCGTCCGAGTTCGCGAACAATCGGTAAGTGCGCGCGTAGCCCGCCGGATTCACCGTCAGCAGCAGCGTGCGCAAATCCCGCGCGACGCATACAGGCTGTAGCGCATGCCGGCCGCCGTGCCGCCCGCGGCTCGCCTCCGGCTTCATGCGCCCAGCTCCTTCATGTCCTGATAACGATCGCCGACGCGGTGATGCGGACGCTCGCCGATCGACGCGCCCAGCGCGATCACGAGTTCGTCGGGCGCGGGGGCATCGACGAGGGAGAACTGCAGCGTCAGATAGTGCGAACGCATGCCTTCGTCGTGCTTGTGCATCAGCGGAATGGTGAGCGGGCAGTTCGGTCCGCCGCGCAGATTGGTGAAGCTCAGATAGCTTTTCGCGCCGACCGCGTTGCGGAAGTGATTACCGAAGCGCAGCGTGTGGATCATCGCGGAAGCGTGCTCGATTTCGCCCGAGGTGCCGACGATCGCGGCTTTGCCATAGGCCTCGCTTCAGAGGCCGCGCCGCCGCCTTCTCACCCTCGGAGTCGCTGAAAAATCCAGGCGAAAAAAAACCGCCCATTGGGCGGTTTGCGGGAAGACGAAAAGGCGACTTAGCTGGACTCGGAAAGCCGGCTGAGCGCCTGTTGGGCAAGTTCCGACACGCGCCGGATGTGTGCCGCGGAGGCATCGAAGGCGGCGGCGCCGTCGCCCCGTTCGATGGCTGCGAGCAGCGTATTCATTTCCTGATTCGACTCGGCCCCGCGCCCCGTCGATGCGATGGTCAGTGCGCGCAGCCGGTTGATCCGCGTGTTCAGCGAGCGCACGACCGACAGGGAAACCGACTTCTGCGCGCCTTCGAACAGCGCGTCGTAGAAGGCTTCGGTCTCGCTCAGGACTTCGGCGAATTCGTCGTTCGCGAAGGCGTTTTCGATCTTGCGCCGGATGGCGCGCAGCTTTTCGATCATCTCCGGCGTCACCTTTTCGGCGCAGGCGCGCGCGGCGTTGGCTTCCAGCAGGCCGCGCAGCTCGTAGATTTCCGCGACCTGCGTGGAATCGAGGCGCGCGACGATCGGCCCCTGACGCGCGACGATCTCGACCAGACCTTCGGTCTCCAGATGCCGCAAGACTTCGCGCACGACCGTGCGGCTCACGCCCAGTTCATCGCACAATGTGCGTTCGACCAGGCGCGCACCGGGACGGAAGTAGCCTTGGACGATAGCTTCGCGGAGCTTTTCGAGCGTCAGCTCGCGCAACGTTTTCGCATTGCGGTCAACTTTCAGGTCGGACATGGAATGACTCATCGACTAGGGGAACGCACGCCAGTGCATTGGAATCCCATATTATTACCGATTGCAAGATGAGCGTGTAGGAGTCAGTGAGAGACGCTGGCGAACCTGTCAGGCCTTGACCAGCCGCACCGCGACGAGCGCTTCGGCCACGGCGGCCCGCATCGGCCAGCGCCAGTGCGCGTCTTCTTCCTCGTTCAGCGCCCGGCCGATATCGACGGCGTCCGGGTCGGCGATCGAAAACGTATAGACCAGAGACTGATCTGCCCGACGCGGCAGCTCAACCGGATGCTGCTCATGGATCAGCTTGCCGAGCGCGCCATATTGCACGTTGGCTCCGCGATAGTCGGTGTAGCCCGCAGCCTTGGCCAATTGCGTCGCGGTGATCGTGCGATCAGGCGCTCGGTAGTGTGCGACGAGCATCTTGCGCTGACCTTCGCTGATCGGCGCAATCGCGTTCAACGCATGAATGTAGGCCGCGACTGCAACGTCACCCGCGCCTTGTGCCGGGCCCAGAGCGGCATCGATCGCGTCACGCGCCTGGCGTTCCGCCTGTTCGAGTGTCGGCGCTGTCTCCTTGAATGGCGCCTTTCCGTCCTTCCATGCCCAGCATTGCGCTGAACCGTTGGCCGCTTTCGCGACCAATACGTGCCCACGGTATGTCGCCGTCGATTGACTCATTGTTTTCCCGGAATCGGTATCAGACTTGTTTTTGATGGCGTGTTTCCACGCGCATCGGCTCGACCTTTGCGCGCGATCTTTCTGATTCGGGATGTGATGGTAGGGGACGTAAAGAGGGTTTGCAACCCGCGCCGGATTCATCGGGCTGCTTCATCGAACGGTCGAAAGTCGAGCCGTCATTCACTCGCAAAAGGCTCCGAGGCCGCGAATTACTCGACCGCCGCAAGCGCCAGATCGATACCCGACTGACGAATGCCGTTCGCGGCCGCCGGAGCGAGACCGTCGTCGGTGATCACCTGATCGAAGCTTTCGAGGCTCGCGACCTTGTAGAGCCCGACCGTGCCGTATTTCGAGCTCGCGACCGTGAGCACGGTGCGCGACGCCGATTCCATCGCGGCGAGCTTCACTTCCACCTTGGGCGCCGACGGCGTGGTGACGCCGCGCCGCAGATCCCACGAACTCGCGGAAATGAACGCGACATCGAGCACGACCTGCCGCAGCGTCGCCGCCGCGAGCGTGCCGACGCTCGACAGGTTCTTGTGATCGAGCTGCCCGCCGATATGGATGACGTTCACATGCGTGGCGCTCGCGAGTTCGCGCACGATCTGAAAGTCGTTGGTCACGACCGTCATGTCCGACAGCTCGACGATATGCGGCACGAACGACAGCATGGTCGTACCCGCATCGAGATAGATCGACATGCCGGAGCGCAAGCCCTCGGTGGCGCGTCGCGCGATGGCCTGCTTCTGCGGCTGCTCGACCACGGCCTTCGACTGATGGCTCGGCTCGCTGTTCAGATGACTGGCGATGCGCACGCCGCCCGGCACCGTGTAGACGAAGCCCGCTTCCTCCAGCGCGGCGATATCGCGCCGCACCGTCATGTGCGAACAGTTGAACGACTCCATCAACTGATGCACGGAGAGCACCTTGTCCCGGCGCAACTGGCGCAGCATGGCCTCGCGCCGCTGATCGGGAATCAGCGGGACATCGGATGCATCGGTTTTGGCCTGGCTCGACATGGGAAACCTTCTATAAGCGACCCACACGCGCGGCGGGTCGCCTATCTTAGCCGATGAACATATTGATCAGCAGCACGCCCGCCAGCCCCACCAGCGACTGCACGCACAGCATCAGCGTCCACGTGCGCAAGGTCTGCGCGACCGTCAGCTGGAAGTATTCCTTGAAGAGCCAGAAGCCGGAATCGTTGACGTGCGAGAGCATCACCGCGCCCGAGGCCGTGGCGAGCACCATCAGTTCCGGCGAGACGCCCGGATGCGACATCAGCAGCGGCGCGACGATGCCCGAAGCCGCCACGGTCGCGACCGTCGCCGAGCCCACGCACACGCGCAGCAGCGCCGCGATCACCCAGGCGAGCACGAGCGGGCTCACGGACCAGCTCGCCGTGTGCGAGACGATGATCGCGTCCAGATGAATCGACGTGAGCATCTGCTTGAAGCCGCCGCCCGCGCCGAGAATCAGCAGGATCGCGGAAAGCGGCGCAATGCCCTTGCTGATCATCTTCTGCATGTCGTCGAGCGGGTGACGGCCTTTGATGCCGAGCGCGAAGAACGCGAAGATCACCGCCCCGAGCAGCGACAGGATCGGATCGTTGAGCGACTGGAAGAACACATACGTGGCCGTGCCCTTCACGCTGTAGTCCATGCCGATGGTGCCCGCGAGCATCAGCCCCGGCGGAATCAGCAGGCACAGCACGGACAGCGCGAGCGAGACATCGTTGGCGGTTTCGGCGTCGGTGCGCGTGCCGCCCGGGCCCTTCGACAGATCGGGCGCGGGGCCGAAGCTGCGTCGCGCGAACGCGGTGAAGAGCGGCCCGGTGATGACGGCGGCCGGAATCGCGATGATCAGGCCATAGAGCAGCGTGAGGCCGGTATTGGCGTGATACGCGGACACGGCGAGCGTCGGCGCCGGATGCGGCGGCAGCAGACCGTGCGACACATACAGACCCGCCGCGAGCGGCAGACCGATATACAGCAGATGGCTGCCGGTGCGGCGCGCGATCGTATAGACGAGCGGCGCGAGCATGATGAAGCTCACGTCGAACAGATGCGGCATGCCGATCAAAAGGGCCGCCGCGCACACCGTCCACGGCGCGAGCCACAAGGGCCGCTTGCCGACGAACGCATTCGCGATGCGGTCCGCGCCGCCCGTGCCGATCATGATGCCGCCCAGCACCGCGCCCAGACCGACCACCGGGCCGGTGCGCGCGAGCGCGCCGCCGAAGCCCTTGGTGAAGCTGTCGATCGCATGTTCCGGCGTCACGCCCGCCGCGAGCCCGAGTCCGAGCGCGGTCAGCGTCAGCGCGATGAACGGACTCAGCCGCCAGCGCGCGATCAATACGATCAGCACGACAATGGCGATCGCGGCCATCGCGATCGTCCCGAATTCTCCCCGCATGGTGTCCCCTCTTCCTGATTCAGTGTTCGAGTAATGTGGTCTTTGTCGTCGGCGGTCCGGCGCGCTTACGCGCAACCGGCCTGCCATGCGCCGAGCAGCGCTTCGTCGGCGTTCCGCAGATCGGCGATGGTGATGAGCTCGCCCGCCTTCACGTCGCGCGCGAGCGTGGCGTGGGCCGCGAGATACAGCGGCGCGACATCGGCCGGCGCGCCTTTTCGATCCAGCAGAACGGCCTGCACGCCCGTCACGTCGTGATGATGGCCGCCCATGTGCAGCACCGTTCCCGCCGCGATATCGACATTCGCGCGGCCCGCCAGCACCACGCATTGAGCAGGCTTCGCCGCGCCCGACGGCCTGCCGTTGAGCACGGCGTCGAACAGCGTGATCGGCGTCTCGACGCCCATGAAGTGATACGGCAGATACATGCACGCGTAGCGGCCGTTGCGGCTCACGACGTGGCCCTTCTGCGCGAGCAGCTCCCACGTGGGCGCATCGAAAGTACGCACGACGACGAACACGCCGCCTGCGAAGCTCGCCTCGTCGGGACGGCGCAGCATGTTGAAGACATCGATCACGCCCGCGCGCGACAGCACGCCGCCGTCCTCGCGCAACGCATAGATATCGGCGAGTTCGGTCGTGCGCGCGACCGGGTAATGCAGCAGTTCGACGTCGGACACGAGGTTCGTGTTGGTCGCGACCACGCTCATCTCGCAGTAGTCGGCGGTGGCCGACGTCTTGCGGCCGCGCAGCGCTTCGCGGCGCGCCGCGAGCGTCGCGGGAATGTCGTCGCCGAGCGTCATCAGATCGGCGAGTTCCGGCGCGGCGAAGGTCTGATCGAGTTGCGTGACGTTGCCGGTCGCGGCGTCGAAGACGAGGTCGTATTCGCTCGACTTGCCCGCCGCGACGATTTCGAGACCCAGCACGCGCGCCCACGTCACCCAGCCGATCAGGTTCGAAGGCTGGTCGCCGTCCGCCGTCGTATACACGACGCCCTGACGTTCCGCGAGCCGCGCGAGCGCGATGCCCGCGACGGAATCCACTTCCTTGCTGACCATCGCGACATGGCGCTTCGCTTCGAGCGCTTCCACCGCGACGCGATAACCCACCGAAGGATTGCCGGTCGCTTCCACCAGGATGTCGTAGCTCGACGCGGCGAGCAGCGCGACATCGGCTACGAGCGCGATCTGGCCCGGCGCGAGCGCCGCCACGCTCGCGGCGTCCGCGCATTCGACGAGCGACGCGGCGTCGAAGCCCAGTTCGATGCACATCGCGCGCAGGCCCGCGACGTCGAGATCGCACAGCGCCGCCGGCACGAGCCGCTCGATCAGGCGCGTCTGCGCGAGCAGCGTGCGGGCGAAGCCGCCCTTCGCGCCGGTGAGCGCGTAGCGCACGGTCCGGCCCGCCTGCGCCGAGGGCGCGGAAAACAGAAGTTCGAAGTTCATCTTGGCATTCGCGCAAAAAGGTCGCCGGGCCGAACTGCGCCGGCGAACGAGGTGAGTGGGTAACGCGCCGCAGACGTGTCTGCGTCGAACAAGTCAGACGTTAACGCTCTTTATCATTACAGTCAATTTTTTTAACACGGATTAACATTAACCGTTCACGGCGGCATACAATCGCCGGCCGGAGGAACACCATGCACACAGCCAAATCTCGTCCCGTGTTGGGATGCATCGCCGATGACTTCACCGGCGCCACCGATCTCGCCAGCACGCTCGTGCGCGGCGGGATGCGCACGATTCAGACCATCGGCGTGCCCGTTGGGGTCGATGAAGCCGACGAAGTGGACGCCCTCGTCGTCGCGCTGAAGTCGCGCACCATCGCTGCGGAAGACGCGATCGCGCAGTCGCTCGCCGCGCTCGACTGGCTGCGCGCCCAGGGTTGCCGCCAGTTTTTCTTCAAGTACTGCTCGACCTTCGATTCGACCGATGCGGGCAATATCGGCCCGGTCGCCGAAGCCTTGCTCGATGCGCTCGCCGCCAGCAGCGAAGGCGACTTCGCGATCGCCTGCCCGGCGTTTCCGGAGAACGGGCGCACGGTGTATCGCGGACATCTGTTCGTCGGCGATGCGCTGCTCAGCGAATCCGGCATGGAGAACCATCCGCTCACTCCGATGCGCGATCCCAATCTGGTGCGCGTGCTGCAGCGTCAGTCGAAATCGAAAGTCGGCCTGATCGCGAGCGCGACGGTCGCGGCGGGCGTGGACGCGGTGCGTGAGGCGATTGCGCGGCTGCGCGCGGACGGCGTGCGCCTGGCCATCGCCGATGCGCTCACCGACGCCGATCTGCGCACGCTGGGCGAAGCCTGCGCCGATCTCCCGCTGATTACCGGCGGCTCGGGCGTCGCGATTGGCTTGCCGGAGAATTTCCGGCGCGCGGGGCTGATCGAGCCGAACGACCGGGCGGCGGATTTGCCCGCCGTCGATGGCGCGGCGCTCGTGCTGGCGGGCAGCGCGTCGAAGGCGACCAACGCGCAGGTGGCCGAATGGATCGGCACGCGTCCGGCGTATCGCGTCGATCCGCGCGCGCTCGCGCATGGCGAGGACGTGGTCGGCGAGGCGCTTGCGTTCATCGAAAAACAAGCGCCGCAGCCGGTTCTGATCTACGCGACCGCCGCACCTGGCGAAGTCGCGGCGGTGCAGCGCGAGTTCGGCGTGGCGGCGGCGGGCAAGCTCGTCGAGGATGCGCTCGCCGCCATTGCGCGCGAGGCGAAGGCGCGCGGCGTGCGCAAGTTCGTCGTGGCGGGCGGCGAGACGTCGGGCGCGGTGGTGCAGGCGCTCGGCGTCGACCGCCTGCTGATCGGGCCGACCATCGATCCGGGCGTGCCCGTGACCGTCGCGCTGGGCGAGACGCCGCTCGCGCTCGCGCTCAAGTCGGGCAACTTCGGCGCGCGCGATTTCTTCGCGAAGGCGCTGCGTTACCTCGATGGAGCACGCGCGTGAACGAGCCCATGATCAGCGCTGGCAGCGACGCGAAGCTGCGCGAGGAAATCTGCACGATCGGCGCGAGTCTCTACGCGCGCGGCTATACCGTGGGCAGCGCGGGCAACATCAGCGCGCGCTGCGACGACGGCTGGCTCATCACGCCCACGGATGCGTGTCTCGGCCGGCTCGATCCCGCGGAGATCGCGAAGGTCGACGCACAGGGACGGCATGTGTCGGGCGCGCGGCCATCGAAGACGCTGGAGCTGCATCGGCTGATTTATGCGGGCAATGCTCAGACGCGCGGCATCGTGCATACGCATTCGACCTCGCTCGTCGCGCTGACGCTCGCGGGCGTGTGGAGCGATGAGGACGTGCTGCCGCCCATCACCCCGTATTACGTGATGAAGGTCGGACACGTGCCGCTCGTGCGTTACCGGCGTCCGGGCGATCCGCAGGCGGCGGCGGAGATCGCGGCGCGCGCGGCTTCGGTGCGGGCGGTGCTGCTGGAGCGACTCGGGCCGGTCGTGTGGGAGCGCAGCGTGTCGCATGCGTCGTATGCGCTGGAAGAGCTGGAGGAGACCGCGCGGTTGTGGCTCATGAGCGAGCCCAAACCGGCGCCGCTTGCGCCGTCGGCGATCGAGGAGTTGTGTGGGACGTTCGGGGTGCGGTGGTGAAGTGAATGCGCGCCCGGCGTGCGTGGTTCCGCGCGCCGCCGGCATTGCTCAATTCTGCAGGATTTTCGACCCTTTCATCGTGATGTTCCCATCCGCCTTCACGTTGATCTTCCCGCTGCCGATCACGGAAATATCCTTCCCCTTGATCTGAATCGTTCCGTCCTTCTTCATGGTGATGCTCGCGTCGCCGGTCTTGATCACCACGGACTCCGCCGCTTCGATGACGAGGTTCTTGCCGACCTTGAGCGCATCGTCCTCGCCTACCGATGTGCTTCGCCCCTTTCCCACCGTGCTTGACTGCGCGCCGTCGATCGACTCGCTCGCGTCCTTGGCGACCGACACCGTCTGCCCCCCGCTCACGCTCAAGGACTGATCGCCGCTCACGCTGGTCGACTGATTGCCGCCGACATCGACCGTCTGATCCGAACCCACCGTCACGCTTTGACTGGACCCGACACTCACCGTCTGACTCGCCCCGATGGTTTCAGTGTGATAGGCCCCCACCGTCACCGCCTGATAAGCGCCAACAGTCACCGCCTGAAATGCGCCGATGGTCACCTCCTGCGCCGCGCCGACGGTGATCGTCTCGTTGATGCCCACGCTGTGCGTGCGTTGCAGCATCACCGTCGCGGTCTCGCTCGCCTTCACCGTCTTGGTCCGGTTCGAGCCGATCGTGATGCTCTCGTTGACGCCCACCGTTTCCGTGCGGTTCATCGTCACGTCGATCTTCTCGTTGTTCCCGACGCTCTCCGTGCGATCGTGCTTCACGACGGTCGTTTCGTCGTGGTCGATGTTCTTCTTGCGGTCGTTGCCGACCCGATGCGTCTCGTCCTTCTCGACTTCGATGTCCTGATTGCGCTCCGCATGCAGCAGCACCTGCTCCGCGCCCTTCTTGTCCTCGAAGCGCAGCTCGTTGCAGTTCGCGGCGCTGCCCCCCTTGCTCGAACGGCTCTTGATGCCGCTCTGCGTCATGTTGCCCGGCAGCTCATAAGGCGGCATCTGCTCGGCGTTATAAACGCGCCCCGTGATGATCGGCCGGTCCGGATCGCCTTCCAGAAAATCGACGATCACTTCCTGTCCCATGCGCGGTATCGCGACCGCGCCGTAACCCTTGCCCGCCCATGGCTGCGACACGCGAATCCAGCACGAGCTGTTTTCGTCGCGCTTGCCCTGACGATCCCAGAAGAACTGCACCTTCACGCGCCCGTACTGATCCGTATGGATTTCGTCGCCGCCGGGTCCGACGACCACCGCCGTCTGCGGCCCCTGCACGAAGGGCCTGCGCGTCACGCGCGCGGGCGTGAAGTGCTGCTTCGCGTCGATGGCGGAGAACCAGCATTCGCAACGGTTCGACTGCGCGCCGTCGAAAGCTTCGTAGTCGGCGAGATCGATCTCGTAGTGCGTGCGCGTGACGAGATACTGCGCGTTCTGGTCGGCGCGCGGGTGCCGCGTGAGCTTCAGCAGCGTGCCGGCGCGCACGCTCTTGCAGTTGCTGCGCGCATCGGCCTGATGCCAGTTGATGGGCGGATCATCGGGGACACTCGCCTCGATCAGCCCTTCGTCCGCGCGTGACTTCGCGCGGCTCTCGCCGTGATCCGCCTCGACATAGCCGCCGGGATAATCGAAGTGTTCGAGCCCGGAAAACGCGTCGAAGCCCGGCATCTGCTTGACGGCCTGCTTCTGCAAGGGCCGCGACGGATGCTTGAAATCGTAATCGGTGAGCACCCAGTTGCGCGTCTCGATCATGTGATTCACGCGCCACTCGCTCACGTATTCCATGCCGGGCGCGGCGCCCAGCACCGCGCCATACGGCAACGACTCGCAGCCGGCGACGCTTTCGTGCGTGGCGAGCGTGTCGGTGAGAATCAGCGACTCCTTGCCGTCCTTGTCCTGAAACCAGTAGTAGATGCCTTCGTCCTCCAGCAGCCGGCTCACGAAGTTGAAGTCCGACTCGCGATACTGCACGCAATACTCACGCGGCTTGTGCGCGCGCGAGTTGGCCTTCCACTTGATCTCGCCCAGTTCGAGCTGCTTGTAGACCGGATCGGCGAAGATCGCCTTGACGATCTCCTCGACCGTCTTGTTCTGGAAGATGCGGCAGTTGCTGCGCCGTGTGAGCAGCCATAGCCACGGCCGCACCGCTGCTTCATATGCGTAGAGACGCCCGCGCATGCCGGTCTGCCGGAAGCTCACCACGTAGCCGCCGAACACGCGCGGCTTCGCGCCGTCCACGCGCAGCGAGACCTTCACGTGCTTGCCGAGAATCTTGCTGAAGTCGATATCCGCGCGCTTCGACACGAGCGTGAGCTCGCAGCGCGGCATGCGCCCGAGCTCGGCGCTCGCCTTGAGGGAAAGAAAGCGCAGATCGTCGGCGAGCGGCGTATCGACGCTTGCGAGCGGCTGCGCCGTGGCGGCATCGGTGGTGGACATCGGCGCACCCGCTTGGTTGATCAGCGCACTTCGGTGGTGTACGCGTCCCAGCCGAACTTGACGGCGCCGCCCAGGCCGCCCTTGTCGTCCTGCGGCTTGTACTCGAATTCGATATCCGCGTAGAGCAGGCTCACGTTCTCGTGCAACTCGCCACCCATGCCGCCGCCCATGCCGACGTGCGTCACGGTCACCTGCTTCATCGTCACGGTGAGGAATTCCTTCTGCCCTTCGCCCGACTTGCTGACGGTGAGCTTCGCGTTCGCGAGATGCTTGCCGCTCACGCAGTCCTTCGCGAGCGTGGGCGACGCCTTGTCGTAGAAATGCGAGAACGTGAAGAGCCCCGGCTTCGCCTTGCCCTGACCGCTGCCGCCGCCGACAGTCGCGCTGCCGGAGTTGGTCACGTCCCAGTCGAACGACTGCACCTCGATCTGGCCTTCCGCACCCTTGTGCTTGGATTCACCCTCGATTCCGTCAATTTTCAGATAGCAGTCGATCGTAGCCATGTGGTCCTCCGTTGTGGTCCGGCTTCGCGTCGCGCGAGTTCGCGCTTGCAGGTAGGACGAACATCGGACGGAGATTTTCAATATCGATCGCGTTCAAAATCGCACGGCGGCGGCCGTCTTATCTTCGATCACCGTTCTTCCGGACCAATGCGATGCCAACACCGCACGACAGCCTTTCGCTCGACACCATTCGCCAGTTCGACCTGATCGCGCAGCCGGAATCCGACGACATGCTGCTGCAGATCGTGCCCAAGCGCAGCAACACGCCCGTGAAAGGCGAAGCCGCCAAGCGCGCCGACTGGGACACGCCGATGCAGATTCACGGCTGGCGCTGGGCGCAGGGCTACGACGCCGTGCAGCACGCCGCCGCGCTCAACGCGAGCGACATGCGCGTGAGCGCGCTCGGCGTGATCCGCACGGTGGATTCGGCCTCGCCCGTCATAGCAAAACTGTGCGCGCAGGCCGAACTGCTCGCGCTCGCGCATATCCGCTGCTTCAAGTCGGCGGGCACCGATCACGGCGTGCAGATCGAATTCCTCGCGATGAAGCTCGAACAGGCCTATCTGCGCAACTATCAGATTTTCACGAGCCCGCGCTTCGGCCGGCCGTGCGAGATCTTTGAAATCTCGGCCCAGCAACTGACGATGACCTGCGCGCCGCAAACCGAAAAGGGCGCGCGCGGCGCGGACGTCACCTTCGCGCTCGACGTCTCCACGCGACGCATCGGTTGAAGGCTCACGCCGATGAACGCTCCCAGCGCCGCCGACCGCCTCCAGCCCACGCTGCTCGATCGCCTGATCGACGACGATCCCGCCTCGCGCACCGACGCCCCCGGCGAGCGCTTCCTCACGCATCGCGGCCTGCGCGCGGCGGTGCTGCGCGACGTCTCGTGGCTCTTCAACACGACGAATCTCGGCGGCGAGATCGTCGAGGAAGCGTTCGCGCACGCGTTCGCCTCGGTGCTCAACTACGGCTTGCCGTGCCTGTCGGGGCGCTTCGCCTCGACGGTCGACACCGTGGTGCTCGAACAGGCGATCCGCACGGCGATCGAGCGCTTCGAGCCGCGCATCGATCCCGCGACGCTGGAGATCGAACCCGTGCTCGACCGCTCCGTGCTCGACATGCACAACCAGATCGCGCTCGTGATTCGCGGCTTCCTGTGGGCGCAGCCGGTGCCGCTCGAATTCGCGCTGCGCACGCAGATCGATCTGGAAGAAGGCGGCATCACGGTGATGGAACTGCCGCGCTGACGCCCACGCAAAAGGAACTTCATGGACCCGCGCCTGCTGCGTCACTACAACACCGAACTCGCGCATCTGCGCGAGATGGGCGCGGAGTTCGCGCAGCAGTTTCCGAAGATCGCGGCGCGGCTCGGCATGAGCGGCATCGACGTCGCCGATCCGTATGTCGAGCGGCTGCTCGAAGGCACGGCGTTTCTCGCGGCGCGCGTCCAGTTGAAACTCGAAGAAGAGTTCCCGCGCTTCACGCAGCAGCTCACGCACGTCGTGCTGCCGCAAGCCGCGTGCCCCACGCCCGCGATGCTGATCGCGCGTCTCGCGCCCGATCTCGCCAATCCGAATCTCGCCGATGGCTTCACCGTGCCGCGTCACACCGCGCTCCATTCGTTGCGCGCGCCCGCGCAGACGACGCCTTGCGAGTTCCGCACCAGCGCCGCGCTCACCCTCTGGCCCATCGAGCTTGCCGACGTGCGCTATCTCGCTCAGACGCCGGATTTGCCGCTCGCGACTCTGCCCGCCACGCGCGGGCTTGCGCAGCATATAAAAGGCGCGCTGCGCATCCGGCTCGCGACGCCGGAGGGCCTTTCCTTCGATGCCCTGCGTCTCGATGCATTGAGCCTCTACTTCGCGGGCGGCGACGAGATCGCGTTCAAGCTTCACGAACTCGTGCTGGGCGGCACGCTCGCGATCGTCGTGTCGACGCCCGAACGCCCGGGCAAAACGCTCGCCGTGCTGCCGGGCGAAGCGGTCTCGCCCGTGGGCTTCGCCGACGACGAAGCGCTCTTGCCCGTCACGCCGAACGCGTTTCAGGGTTATCGGCTGCTGCATGAATATTTCGCGCTGCCGCAGTGCTTTCGCTTCGCGCGCATGGAAGGGCTCGCGGACGTGTTGCCAAAGTTCGACGCCGCGCGCGAGATCGAACTCACCTTTCTGCTCGGCGCGGGCGATGCATCGCTCGAACGCATCGTCACGAAGGAGAACGTGCTGCTCGACTGCGTGCCCGCCATCAATCTGTTTGCGCGACACGCGGATCGCGCGCTCGTCACGGATTCGAGTGCGCGCTTTCATGTGGTGCCCGACCGCACGCATCCGCTGGATTTCGAAGTGCATTCGGTCACGGGCGTCGCGGGCTATGGCGCGCACGACGACAGCGAGCAGATCTTTCATCCGTTCTACGCGGACTATCTCGCCGATCGCCCCGGCGACGCCGCCTACTTCACGACCGAGCGCGAGCCGCGACTCGTGCCCGCCGCGCGGCGCAAGAGCGGCGCGCGCACGGATTACGTCGGCAGCGAGACGTATGTATCGATCGTCGATCCGCGCGCCGCGCCTTATCGCGGCTCGCTGCGGCAACTGTCGTTCGACACGCTCTGCAGCAACCGCGACCTGCCGCTGATGATGGCGCCAGGCGGTGCGGGCAGCGACTTCTCGCTCGACATCGCCGCGCCCGTCGCCGCCGTGAAATGCGTGAACGGCCCGTCGCGACCCGCGCCCGCGCCGCTCGACGCCGCCCAGACCTGGCGTCTGATCGATCAGTTGTCGCTGCACTATCTGTCGCTGTGCAACGGTCCGCGCGAAGCCGCGGCGGCGCTGCGCGCCCTCCTGATGCTGCACGTCGCGCCCGCGGATCACACCGGCCGCAATCAGGTCGCGGGCGTGGTCGCGATGGATGCGAAGCCCGTCGTGCGCCGCCTGCCGATGCCCGGCCCGATCGCCTTCGGGCGCGGCCTTTCGATCGACGTCACGGTCGACGATCTCGCGTTTCAGGGCGGCAGCGCGTGGCTCTTCGGCTGCGTGCTCGACCGCTTTTTCGCGCGCTATGTGTCGATCAATTCGTTCGTGCAGACGGTGTTGCGCACCGGCGCGCGCGGCGAAATCCTGAGCCTGCCCGCGCGATGCGGCACGCGAGCGATCTTCTAGCCGCGGCGCGGCCAGCGCCCGCCGCGACTTGCGCCGAAGCGCCCGCGCACACGCGCGCGCTTCTGGAACTATTCGATGGCGTCGCCGCCGAGCCGCATCGCCACGACTTTTATCAGCTAATGCGGCGCATCGAGGCGCTCACGCCGGACCTGCCGCGTCTCGGCGCGGGCGCGCGTCCCGCCGACGAACCGTTGCGGCTCGCGCAGGATGTCTCCCTCGCCTTCGCGCCCGCGCCGCTCGCGGCGCTCGCCCGCGATGACGGCGGGCAAGCGCCGCGCCTCGCGCAGCGCTTCTTCGGCTTTCTCGGGCCGAACGGGCCACTGCCGCTGCATCTCACCGACTTCGCCCGCGAGCGCGCGCTGCATCACGGCGACACGGCCTTCGCGCGGCTGCTCGATACCCTGCTGCATCGCTTTTTGCTGCTGTTCTATCGCGCGTGGGCGCAAGGGCGGCCGGTCAACGGGCTGGATCGTCCGGCGCAGGACCGGTTCGCGTTCTATACCGGCGCGCTGATCGGCCATGCCGATCCGGCGACGCTCGCGCGCGACGCCGTCTCCGATCACGCAAAGCTGCATTTCGCGGGCCTCTGGAACATGCAGACACGTCCCGCCGACGTGCTCGAAGGCATCGCGTCGGCGCTGTTGCGCGTGCCGGTGCGCATCGAGCCGTATCGCGGGCACTGGATGACGCTGCCGCGCGACGAGCGCACCGCGCTGCGATCGCGCGCGGCGCGCTATTCGTCGCATTCGCATTCGGCGGGTTTCGCGCAGCTCGGCCACGGCGCGGTGCTCGGCGCGCGCGTGTGGGACCGCCAGCATGCCTTCCGGATCGTGCTGGGGCCGCTCACGCTCGCGCAGTACGAATCGTTCCTGCCGGGCGGCGGCGCGCTGCCGACGCTCGTCGCGCTGGTTCGCCGGCATCTGAACGGCGAGCTTGCGTGGGATGCGCAGCTCGTGCTGGTCGCGAAAGAAGTTCCGACCGCGCAGCCGGGACGCTACGGCCGTCTGGGTTATTCGGCGTGGCTCGGCACGAAAACACGCACGGCCGATCGCGCCGATCTCGCGCTCGAGGCCGATGCGCACATCGAATGATTTGAAAAAACACGGCGTAAGCGCCGTCTTATCGGATGAAGCCGCGCCTCCGGTCGGCGCGCGCCCGTTGAAAGGAGTCGGACGATGGCGGAAATCAGTCGTGTAGCGCTGTTCGGCAAGCTGGACAGGCTCGGCTACAAGACCGTCGAGAGCGCGACGGTGTACTGCAAGATGCGCGGCAATCCCTACGTGGAGCTCGCGCACTGGCTCATGCAAATGCTGGAGACGCCGCGCTCCGACATGCAGCGGATCATCGCGCACTACGACGTGGACGCGGCCGCGCTCGCGCGCGAGCTGACCGCCGCGCTCGATCGTCTGCCGCGCGGCGCGACGTCCATCTCCGACATCTCCGAGCACATCACCGACGCGATCGAGCGCGGCTGGGTGTACGGCACGCTGCTGTACGGCGCGTCGAAGGTACGCACGGGCCATCTGCTCGTGGGCATGCTCAAGACGCAGCGTTTGCGCAGCGTGCTCGTCGGCATTTCGCGGCAGTTCGAGCGCATCCGGCCGGAGGATCTGTCGGATAACTTCGCGCGCATCGTCGCGGATTCCGTCGAAGAGAGCGCGGATGAGCCGCACGCGGAAGCGTCCGCGCAGGAGGGCGACACCGCGCCCGCGAGCATGGGCAAGCAGGAAGCCTTGCACAAGTACGCCACCGACCTGACAGAGAAGGCGCGCAAGGGCGCGCTCGATCCCGTCACCGGCCGCGACGAGGAAATTCGCCAGCTCGTCGACATCCTGATGCGCCGGCGTCAGAACAATCCGCTTCTGACCGGCGAGGCAGGGGTGGGCAAGACCGCCGTCGTCGAAGGCTTCGCGCAGCGTCTCGTGCGCGGCGACGTGCCGCCGCCCTTGCGCGAAGTCGCGCTCTGGTCGCTCGATCTCGGCCTGCTGCAGGCTGGCGCGAGCATGAAGGGCGAGTTCGAGCAGCGCTTGCGGCAGGTCGTCGAGGACGTGCAGGCGAGCCCGAAGCCGGTGATCCTGTTCATCGACGAAGTGCATGCGATCGTCGGCGCGGGCGGCGCGGCTGGCACCGGCGACGCGGCCAACCTGCTCAAGCCGGCGCTCGCGCGCGGCGATTTGCGCACCATCGGAGCGACGACGTGGGCGGAGTACAAGAAGCACATCGAAAAGGACCCGGCGCTCACGCGGCGCTTTCAGGTCGTGCAGGTCCACGAACCCGATGAAGCGAAAGCGGTGCGCATGCTGCGCGGCGTGGCGGCGGTGCTGGAAGGCCATCATCGCGTGCAGTTGCTCGACGAGGCGATCGAGGCGGCCGTGCGGCTGTCGCATCGCTACATTCCGGCGCGGCAGTTGCCCGACAAGGCCGTATCGCTGCTCGACACCGCGTGCGCGCGCGTCGCGGTGAGCCAGCACGCGACGCCGCCGCAAGTCGACGATTGCCGCCGCCGCATCGAGTCGCTGGAAACGGAGGCGCAGATCATCGCGCGCGAGGCGAGTGTGGGCGTCGATACCGGCACGCGCGCGGCGGATGTCGAAGCGGCGCTCGCCCGCGAACGCGACGCGCTCGGCACGCTTGAGGCGCGCTGGAACGACGAGAAGCAGGTCGTCGACGAACTGCTCGCGCTGCGGGCCTCGTTGCGCGAACAAGGCGAAGCGGTGGACACTCCCGCTGACAACGACACGCCCAAGCCGTCACGCGACGAACGACTCGCGCGCCTTGCCGAACTCAAGGCGCGGCTCGTCGGGCTGCAGGGCGACGCGCCGCTGATCCTGCCGAGCGTCGATGCGGGCGTCGTCGCGGGCGTGGTCGCGGACTGGACCGGCATTCCCGTCGGCAGGATGCTCAAGAACGAGCTGGCCGCCGTGCTCAGTCTCGCGGATGCGCTCGATCGCCGCGTGATCGGCCAGCGCCACGCGCTGGAGATGATCGCGAAGCGCATCCAGACTTCGCGCGCGCGTCTCGACAATCCCGACAAGCCGGTCGGCGTGTTCCTGCTCGCCGGCACCTCTGGCGTCGGCAAGACCGAAACCGCGCTCGCGCTGGCCGAAACGCTCTACGGCGGCGAGCAGAACGTCATCACCATCAACATGAGCGAGTTTCAGGAAGCGCACACGGTTTCCACGCTCAAGGGCGCGCCGCCCGGGTATGTCGGTTACGGCGAAGGCGGCATCCTCACCGAAGCGGTGCGCCGCCGTCCGTACAGCGTCGTGCTGCTCGACGAAGTGGAGAAGGCGCACCCGGACGTGCACGAAATCTTCTTCCAGGTCTTCGACAAGGGCTGGATGGAAGACGGCGAGGGACGATATATCGACTTCAAGAACACGATCATCCTGCTGACCTCGAACGTCGGCTCGGAGCTGATCATGTCGATGTGCCGCGACCCCGCCAACGCACCCGCGCCCGACGCGCTCGCCGCCGCCTTGCGCCGTCCGCTGCTCGACGTGTTTCCCGCCGCGCTGCTGGGGCGCCTCGTCACGGTGCCCTACTATCCGCTCTCCGACGCCATGATGGCCGACATCGTGCGGCTGCAACTGGAGCGCATCAGGAAGCGCGTCGCCAACAATCACGGCATTCCGTTCGACTACGACGACGACGCCGTGCGGCTGATCGTGTCGCGCTGCACGGAGGCCGAATCGGGCGGACGCGTGATCGACGCGCTGCTCACCAACACCGTGCTGCCGCGCATCTCGACCGAGTATCTGACGCGGCTCACCGAAGGCGGGGCGCTCGGGCGCATCCGGCTGTCGGCAAGCGCGAACGACTTCGTCTACGCGTTCGACTGAGCGCGCGCGAGCCCAACCGGAGGCCTCAGCCGATGCTCACACTCACGGTGACCCGTCACAACGGCCAGCCGCCGCGCACGCCGCTCGCGGCGAGCTTCAACGCCGATGGCGGCACCATCGGCCGCGCGGTGACGAACCGGCTCGTGCTCGACGACGCCGAGCGCACCGTGTCGCGCATGCACGCGCAGATCGCGTGGCGCGACGGCGTGTACCGGCTGACCGATCGCGGCAGCAATCCCGCGCTCGTCAACGGCGTGCCGCTCGACCCCGGTCAGGAAGTCCCGCTCGCAAATGGCGACGAAGTGCAGATCGGCGGCTATCAGTTGCGAGCGGAAGTGAGCGGCGAAGATCGCACGGTGACTGCGCAGGAGACGCCGCATGCGGCGGCCGCTGCGCCATCATCGGACGCGCCATCGGACGATCCCTTCGCGGGCTTGTTCGATGCACCCGCCGCCGCCGAACCGCTGGCGTCGCCCGACACGGATGCGCCGCGCGACAACTTCGATTTCGAGTTCGACGATCCGGCTTCGAAGCGCTCCATCGACGAGCTGTTCGGTCTTGCGCCGGGCGCTGCATCGCTCGTCGAGCCGCTCATCGAGCCGATCTCGCAACCCAACACCGCTCACGACGACGATCCGCTCGCGAGTCTGACCGGCGCGGCGCGGCCTCTCGCGCCGCCCGCCACGCTGTCCGACGCCGGTTCGGAGTTGCACAGCGCGTTCACTCCGCCCCGGCAGCGCGCCGCGCCCATGCCTTCTCCCGCGCCAGCGCCTGCCGCACAGAGCGACGACCGCGCCCTCATCGACGCCTTGCTTCGAGGTCTGGACGCCCCAGGCGTCCGGATCGAAGCGCTCACGCCCGCGCTGATGCAACTCATCGGCATGTTGCTGCGTGAAGCGACGCAAGGCACGCTCGACCTGCTCGCCGCGCGGGCCGCGTTCAAGCGCGAGATGCGCACGGAGGCGACCATCATCGCGGCGGCGGACAACAATCCGCTCAAGTTTTCGCCGAACGTGGATGCCGCGCTCGCGCATCTGCTCAGCGGGCCTGTGCGCGGTTTCATGCCGCCCGCCGCCGCGCTCGCCGATGCCTGCGCGGACCTGCGCGCGCATCAGGTGGGCATGGTCGCGGGCATGCGCGCGGCGCTCGACGGCGTGTTCGAGCGCTTCGAGCCGCAGCGCATCGAGGCGCGACTGCCGGGACGCTCGAGGTTCGACGAATTCATGTCCGGCAATAAGCGCCGCGCGCGCTGCTGGGATCTGTTCACCGAGCTTTACGGCCAATTGTCGAGCGAGGCGACCGAGGATTTCCACCTGCTGTTCGGCCGCGCGTTCGTCGCCGCCTACGAAGCGCAGATCAGCGATCTGAAACGCCGCGGCCGCCCGTGACGCGCGAAGGAGTTCCGACATGCAATTGCAAACCGCAAGCGTGAGCGATGTGGGCGGACGCTCGCGCAACGAGGACGCTTATGGGCAATGGCAGGAGGGCGCGCGGTTCGCGAGCGTGGTCGCGGACGGCGCGGGCGGTCACGGCGGCGGCGACACGGCCTCGCGCATCGCGGTCGATACGGTGCTGGCCGAACTGGAGCGCGTCGCGCAGGCGGGCGTCGCGCTCACCGGGCCGAACCTCTTGCGCGTGCTGCTGCGCGCGAACGACGCGATCATCGATGCGCAGGAGCATGACGGCGACCTGGCGCAGATGCGCTCGACGGCGGTGCTGCTGGGCATCGACCAGGCGGCGGGGCTCGCGTCGTGGGCGCATTGCGGCGACACGCGGCTTTACTGCTTCCGGCGCGGCGCGACGGTCGTGCAGACGCAGGATCATAGTCTCGTGCAAAGCATGATCGATGCGAACCTGCTCGAAGCGCGCGACGTGCGCAGTTATCCGCGCCGCAACGTGCTGTTCTCGGCGCTCGGCACGGCGGACGATCTGGACATCGCGGCGTCGGCGGAGCCGTTTCCCATCGCGGATGGCGACGCGTTTCTGCTGTGCACGGATGGGTTCTGGGAGTATCTCGACGAAGCGGTGATGATCGAGGCGCTCGGACAGGCGTCATCGCCTGATGAGTGGCTTGATCTGATGGTGACGCAATTGCGCGGGAGCGCGCGGCCGAAGCATGACAATTTCACGGCGAGCGCGGTATGGGTTGGGGCGGCTGATGAGCTCGAAAGCGCTTCTTCAACTCGCGAGTGCTTAATCCACATACCGACGTCACCATCTCGATGCGCGCTCCTTGAGATTCCATCGACCCGGCACGAACGATATCCCCGTTGCGCCTTTAAAGGCCTAGACGATGCAAAATCGTCCGCCCGTCAAGGCAATGCGTATTGAGAAGCCTGTGCGGCATCTCGATATTTCCACACGGCATTCATTGCCATAGATAGGGGAGGAAAGCATGCCGCAGAGATGTCTGGCGCCGCATAGTAAAGGACGATCGATCCATCCTTCTTCGGAGAGAACGTGAATGGAAGACTTGTCAAATCAACATCCCAATCCGCTCGGGCTAAGCATGCGCGATTATTTTCGTTCGCTTGTCTGTAGCTAATTTTGGCCGCGTCAAGCATTTCGGGGCGAAGGAACAGACGCCCATCCCGCCGAATCGCAATCTCATACGCTCGATTTAAGTCTATCCGCCGCCCTGTGTCCTTCTCCAACTGTATTCCCCAACAGAGTCCATACCTTTAGCGTTTTCCAAGCAATCTCGCGCATCCGTCTGGACACGCCTCCTCTTTTGAAGAATGTCCTTGACTTGATCGGATCAGCAGATAAGTTTCCGCTTTGGTTCCGACTGATCTTGACGCTGCAGCGCCTCCCGCCGAACGCCTTGAGGTTCCAGACATTCATCGTCTCGCTGCGTCGCCGAAGTCGGGGATGCCCCGGGTAGGACGGACCCTTCAGGGGATCCGAGTTACCAATCCGTCACTCATACTTTTGCTTTTCATTTGGAGCACAGGGACATTCGCTCTGCCGTAGTCGACACTTGAACGCAAGTGCCACTCGCCGATGTCTTGGATCCTGAGTTTCAAGACCCGCATTTCATTCCTGGTTGAGCGTCGGTTGCCAGCGTCGCTCACCGCGCTCAACCAGACGACATCACCCTCACCCCGCCTGCTTCTGCGAAGGCAACCGCGACACCAGCCTCAACGACACCGTCAGCCCTTCCAGCTGATAATGCGGCCTGAGATAAAACTGCGACGTGTAATAACCCGGCGCGCCCGGCACTTCCTGCACCTTCACCTCCGCAGCGGCGAGCGGCTTTTGCGCCTTGGTGTATTCGGAAGAATTGGCCGGATCGCCGTCCACGTATTGCGTGATCCACTTGTTGAGCCAGACTTCCATGTCCTCGCGTTCCTTGAAGCTGCCCACCTTGTCGCGCACGATGCACTTCAGGTAATGCGCAAAGCGGTTGCACGCGAACAGATACGGCAGGCGCGCGGAGAGCGCGGCGTTCGCGGTGGCGTCCGGGTCTTCGTATTCGAACGGCTTCTGCAACGACTGCGCGCCGATGAACGCCGCGAAATCGGAATTCTTGCGATGGATCAGCGGCATGAAACCGTTCTTCGCCAGTTCCGCCTCGCGCCGGTCCGAGATGGCGATTTCCGTCGGGCACTTCATGTCGACGCCGCCGTCGTCCGTCGGAAAACTGTGCACGGGCAGGCCTTCCACCGCGCCGCCCGACTCCACGCCGCGAATGCGCGAGCACCAGCTATACAGCTTGAACGAGCGCGTGATGTTCACGCCCATCGCATAAGCCGAGTTGGCCCACGTGTACTTGGAGTGATCGGCGGAGCCCGTTTCTTCCTCGAAGTCGAATTCATCGACGGGCTCGGTCTTCGCGCCGTACGGCACGCGCGCCAGAAAACGCGGCATCGCAAGCCCGATATAACGCGAATCCTCCGACGTGCGCAACGAGCGCCAGCTCGCATATTCCGGCGTGCCGAAGATCTTCGTGAGATCGCGCGGATTGGCGAGCTCCTGCCACGAATCCATCTGCAGGAGACTCGGATCGGCCGCGGCGATGAACGGCGAATGCGCCGCCGCCGCGATCTTCGACATCTCGCCCAGCAGCTCCACATCGGGCGGCGTCTGATTGAAGTAGTAATCGCCGATGAACGCGCCGAACGGCTCGCCGCCGAGCTGACCGTACTCGTGCTCGTAGATCTGCTTGAACAGCGGGCTCTGGTCCCACGCGACGCCCTTGAAGCGCTTGAGCGTCTTGCTCAAGTCCTTCTTCGAGATGTTCATCACGCGAATCTTGAGCATCTCGTCCGTTTCGGTGTTGTTGATGAGGTAGTACAGTCCGCGCCACGAGCCTTCCAGCTTCTGGAAGTCGGCATGATGCATCACCTCGTTGACCTGCTCGGTGAGCTTCTGGTCGATCTCGGCGATCATCGCCTGGATCGAGCGGATGGCGTCGCCGGAGATGATCTGCGTCTGCGACAGCGCCTGCTGCGCGAGCGTCTGCACCGCCGTCTGCACCGCGCTCTTCGCCTCGTCGCTCTTCGGGCGGAACTCGCGGTTCAGCAGCGAAGCGAGATCACTGCCTTCGAGCGTCGCGCCCTGCAATTCGGGTGCGGCTTCCGCCGCTTGAGGAATGTCGGACATGGTCGTTTCCTGTTCAGGCTCGTTCGTGATGGCTTACTCGGCGGCGGGCGCGGCGGCCGGCGTTGCGGAGTCGGAGGCGGCCGCCTTGTCGGGCGTCGTCGCGGCGAGCGTCTTGAGCAGCGCGGGATCGTCGAGCACGCGCGCGATCAGCTCCTCGGCGCCGTTCTTGCCATCCATGAAGATGACGAGATTGGCGAGCTGCGTGCGCGCCTCCAGCAGCTTCGCGAGCGAGTCGACCTTGCGCGCGACGGCGGCGGGCGAAAAATCGTCGAGCGTATCGAAGGTGATATCGACGCTCAGATTGCCTTCGCCCGTCAGCCTGTTGGGCACCTGGAACGCGACGCGCGGCTGCATCGCCTTCATGCGGCTGTCGAAGTTGTCGATGTCGATTTCCTGGAACTTGCGCTGTTCGACCGGCGGCAGCGCCTCCGCGGGCTTGCCGGAGAGGTCGGCCATGACGCCCATCACGAACGGCAGCTGAATCTTCTTCTCGCTGCCGTAAGTCTCGACGTCGTATTCGATCTGCACGCGCGGCGCGCGATTGCGAGCGATGAATTTTTGACTGCTGGTTGCCATGAGGCCTCCTGTGCGTGAGCATGAGCCACGCTTGGAAGACGATTCACGCGTGGCTTGTTTGAAAGCGTCACTGTCGCTTCGTGCCGGCGATCAGATGGATTTGCGTGAGGCTGTCGGGCGCGAGGTCCTGCATCACGGAGAGAAAGTCCTTGCCCAGCCAGCCGCGCGCGCGGCGTATCAGAAGCGGCGCGGGATGGGCCGGCTCGGTGCGTTCGAGAAACGCGCAGACCGCGTCGAGCAGCGCGATGGCGTCCTCGCGCGTCGCGAGCTCGCCGGGACGCGCCGCCATGCGGGGAGCGCTGGCTGGCGTCGCGGTCAGTGCGGAGGCCGGCGACGTTGCAGCGGCCGGTTGCGCCGCCGCGCGAAGCTGCGTGGCCACGCAGCGCGCCGTGTCCATCATCTTGTCGATGAGCGGCGAGCGCGCCGCGCCCAGCCGCTCGGTCATGGCGGCGGCGAGCGCCTGCACCGCGCGCGGCAGGTCGATGCCCGCGGCGAAGATATCGCGATCGTGCGCGAGCGCATCGGCCAGCATGCCTTCGACCCGCGCGGGCGTCGCGGCGCTCGCGCCCTCGGCCGCCGCGAGCCTGCCCTGCGCGATCAGGATGTCGCGCACCGTCAGCCGCTCGCCGCGCGCGCGGCACACTTCGGTTTCGCGCAGATCGTGCAGCAGCGTTTCGGCTTCCGCGAAAGGCGTGTACGCATCGGCGAGCGGCGCGAGCGCGTTGACGCGCGACACGGGATCGTTGTCGTCGTCGGCATCGAGCGGCGGATAGAGCGTGTCCCAGTAGCGCTCGAACAGACCCGTCAGCAGGCTCAGGCCCGCATGGAAACCCGCGAGGCCGTGCACGCGCGCCGCCGCGCGCACGTACACCACGGCAATGCGCAGATCCTTCGACTTCGCGAGCAGCGCCTGCGATTCCTCGAGCACGTCTGGCCACGCGGTCGGCTCGGCGAGCGCTTCGAACTGACGCTCGGGATTGCCGCGCGCGAGCGCCTCGAAGGCGAGGAACGCCGGGTCGTATTCAAGATCGACGCCGGCGGGCGGCATCGATTCGGTGGGCGCGAGCAGCGGTTCTATGTCGATCATCGCGGCTCCAGCGTCAGAATTCGCTGCAACCGTGCTGGCCGTTCACGACCAGACAGTTGTTCAGGTTCGGGCGCGAGCGCACGCGCTTCCATTCGGAAGCGAGCGTGTCAGCCGGTCCTTCGGACTGCTGCAGGGCGAGGACCGGCTCGTTCGTGCCTACGCAGACGTTGACGCCGCCGAGATTGCTCTCGTAGACGAAGCTCTGCTCCTGCGCGGTGAAGAGCGGTTGCAGGCCGGTGCGGTTGAAGACTGCGCCCTGAAGCGGCGTCGGTGGCGCATTAACCGTCAGCGTGCCGGGAACGACGGTCACCTCATAACCCACGGGCGACGAGAACGTGCCGTTGATCGCATACGTTCCGGGCGGTGAATTGCGGTCCGCCGGCGAACTCATCGAGCCGGTGAGCACATTGTTCTGCGGGTCGCCGTTCACGAACCCGTTCGGCGTAAAGCTGAAACCACGGTTGTCCTGTCCGGCGTCGCGCTGCTGATTGCCTATATCCACCGTGATCGTCGGCCGGTCCGTGTACACGAAATGATTGCCGCCGTCGCGTGACACGACGTCCATCGACTGCAGGCCGTTCCATTCGCATACGCCACCGTAGGCGCAACCATAGAAGTTCGGCGGCGCGTTACCCGGATCGATGCGGTTGCGGTTCTCCCCTTGCCACGTCTTTGCCCACACGCGCCACGCATTGCCCGCGCCCAGCGTGCTTCCGTACGGATTGTTGAACACCGCGTTCTCCATCACGAGGTCGATGCTGCCGCCTGCCTGCAAATGAAGTGGCGCGTTCTGAGTGCCGAGCGTGACCTGGCCGTTGTCGGAGATCGCGACGAGATCGCCGGTTACCGAGCCTTGCTGACCGCCGATCGGCGTAGCGCGGCCGTTCGCATCGACGCCGTTCGCGCTGCCCGCGCCGATCGTGAAGCTGCCCGCGTTGCGGAATCGCACCGTGCCCGCGCCTGCGATGACGAGCGTATCGACGACATTCGGATCGAGCAGATTGAAGACGCCGCCACCCGCGAGCAGCAGCGTGCTGGCCTGAATGCCGCCCGGATCGGTGACCGTGCCGGTCGTGTCGAGCGCGAGCGTGGCATTCGCCGGCAACGCGATGCCCGAAGGCAGATCGATGCCCTGACTGCCCGCGCCGGTGTTCTCCAGCGTGAGGTTCGTCGCGACGTCGGGACGCGTGGCGCACCCTGCGCCGCCCGCGCACGGACCTTGGACCGTGATGCGCCCGGTTTGCGTCGGGGACCCGAGCACGAGGGTTTGCAGGTTGGTGGAGAAGGTCTGATATGTGGCGTTGTCGATGGAAAGTCCCGGCGACGCGTTCGTGCCGAAGAGCGTGATCGGCACGCCGTTTTGCGCCGTGACGTTGAAGCTCGACGGATCGACCGATGCCGCCGAGATCGCGAGCGTGCCGCCTTGCGGATCGATGGAACCCGCGCCGCTCCGGCCCAGCAGACTCGTGGCCGTGCCGTTGTTGGCCGCACGCAGCGAGATCACGCCGCCCTGGCCCGTGCTGATCGAGAACGGCCCGGCGACGAGCGCCGGATTGCCGGGCAGCGGCACGGCGCCGTAGGCGATCCCTGCATCGGCGGTGGGTGTCGAACCGGCGATCGAGACCGTGCCGGACGGTGCGCTCGCGTTAATCGAGCCGCTCAGCAGCAGCACGCCATACGTGGGCGATGGCGCTCCGGCGCCAACGCCCGCGATGCTCCCGCGTATGTCGATCGGGCCGCCCGCGCTCACGATCGACGAGCCGTTCGCCACCGTCACGCCGGCGTACCCCGCGCCGCTGCCCGTGCCGTAGATGTAGATCGCGCCCGTGCCCGTGGTGATGCGCGCGGGGCCGCTCGGCGCGGCGTCGAATTGTGAGGTATTGCCCAGCACCACGCCACCGCCGGGATTGACCGCCGGATTCAGGCTTTGCCCGACGAGCGCGACGTTGCCGCTTCCGGTGGTGATCGTCGCGTTGTTGACGTCGATGGCGGCGAGCGTGCCGGCGAACGATCCCTCGGCGTCGCGCGGCGCGGGCATCGTGCCATGAACCGTCACCGTGCCGCCCGTCGACGACGGCGCGCCGCTCGCCGCGCCCACGCGCGTGTCGATATCGGCCAGATTCAGCACGACGGCCGCGCCAGTGCTGCCGGTCGGGCCATCGGACGTGATGACGGTCTTGCCTTCGCCGGTCAGCGTCACGTTGCCGCCGTTGGTCTGGATGGCGACGCGCGAAGCCGTGCCGTCGCCGCTCGAAAACCCGCCGACGAACACCTCGTTCACCGCATCGGCGACGAGATTGAGCGCGCCCAGCGTCGACGTGATGTTCGAGCCGATGGTGAGAAAGTCGGCGCTGTGCAGATTCAGCGTGATGTCGTGGCCGGATACGTTCTGCAACGGCGTTTCGATGTCGAGATCACCGTCCGTCGTGTTGAGCGTGAGATTGCCCGCGAGCGTCGAGCGCGCGGTGCCGTCGAGCGTTCTGAAGCCGTTCGTGCCCGCGTCGAAGACCGTGCCGCTTCCGCCCGTGACCGTCATGCTCGTGCTGGCGAGCGACGTATTGCCCGTGCCGACGAGCGTGACCGCGCCGAGGTAGTTGCCGGCGCTGGTCAGCGTGAACTGGCCCGGCCCGGCGAGCAGCAGCCTGTCCACGCCGATCCGCCCGGTCTGCGTGACGGGTCCGGCGGAATACAGCGTGAGCTGATCGCCCAGATCGCCGAGATCGATGTCCGACGCAAGCGTGATGCCCTGGCTGCCTTGACCGGCATTGGCGACGGAGAGCTTGCCGAAAGTCGGCAGGCCCGCGCACGGCGGCGCGACGCAAGTCGCCCCGACCGTGATATGCCCGATGTGCGACGCCGAGCCGATATAGACGTTATCGACGCTCGTCGTGAAGCGCGTGCCCAGGCTGCTGTCGATGGTGAAGCCGCGCCCGGTCGCGCCCACGACGCCTATGCTCATCGGCGCGGCGTCGTCCGCGGCGATCTCGAACGTGCTCGCCGAGACGCTGCCCGGCGCGAGCACGAGCGTGCCGTGAGGCGCGGCGAGCGTCGAGCGCGCATCGAGCGAAGTCGAACCGGCATCGAACGTAATGGACGACGTGTTCGCGCTGTTGTTCGATGCGCGCAGCGTGAGCGTCTTCGTGGCCGTCGAGCCGACGCTGGAATCGATGATCTGCAGCCCCGCCTGCTCCACCGTGCCGCCGCCCGAGATGGAGCCCGCCAGTGTGATGTCCGAGCCGTCGAGGCTCGCGTTGGCGAGTCTCACGCCGGAGTGATAGCCCGCATCCGCGCCCGACGCCGTGACGATCGCGCCGTTGGTCACGCCGCGAATGTCGATCGGGCCGCCCGTGCCCTCGCCGTCGGACGCGACGAAGAAGACGCGCCGGCCGCTGTCCACGCCGTCCATCGCCACCGTCGACACGCCTTCGTAGCCGTTGCCGCTGCCGTAGACGCGGATGCCGGGCAGACCCGAGCTAAGCGTGACCGTACCCTCGCCCGCCGCCGTGATGGTCACGCCGCCGCCCTGCGGGCCGTTCAGCGCGGCCTGGCCGCGAATCGTGATGCCGCCGGTCGTGGTGATCGGCATGGCGAACAGGGAGACGCCATCCGCGCGTCCGCCAGCGCCGGAGGCGAGCGCGATGCCGTCGATGGTGACGTCGCCGGAACCGGGCTGAATGCTGCCGCCGTTCGCCTCGACGCCGCCCGCGCCGCCCTGGCCCGTCACCGTGTACGCACCGCTGCGCGAGGTCAGCGTGGACTGATACAGTTCGACGCCCAGGCCTTGCGCCGATACGCCTGTGATCGAAACATTGCCCGTCACCGTGCTGACGTCGGTATCCGAGAGCGCGACGCCGCCCGTCTGGCCGTTACCCGTCACGGAGATCGCGCCGCCGCTCGCGGAGAGCGTCGAATTGGTGGCCGTGATGCCGGGGCCCGCCGTCGAGCTGCCGGTGACGGTGAGCGCGCCGTTCGTGGACCTGAGTGCGCCGCCCGTCATCAGCACGCCATCCACCGGACCCGAGCCGGATACCGAGATTGCGCCGCCGCCGGTTGCATCGACGGTCGCCGCGCCGACAAAGACCCCGCCGCCCGTCGCGGACGCGCCGGCGATCGTGACGTTGCCCGTCGGCGACGTGATGCCGCCCGAAAGCAGGCCCACGCCGAGCGTCGCGCCGCTGCCCGTCAGCGAGATCGCGCCGCCGCCCGTCGAGCCGATCGTCCCGCCGCCGAGCTGCACGCCGTCGCCCACCGACGCCGTGCCGCTGAGGCTGATGTTGGCGGCCGCCGATGTGATGCTGGCGCCTGCATCGAGGTTCACGCCAGCCGAGAGGCCGTCGCCCGTCAGAGAGATCGCGCCCGTTGCGCCGGCTGCGCCGTTTGTGCCCGTCGAGCCGATTGTGCCGCCGTCGACGCTCACGCCTACTCCTGTCGTCGAACTGCCGTTGAGCACGATGTTGCCGGTCGTAGTGGAGAGGCCGCCTCCGGGAAGGCCGACGCCCGCGAGCCCGCCCGTACCCGTCAGCCGGATATCGCCCGAGGACGAAGTGACGGTGCTCGTGCCCGTGCCGCCGCCGATGTTCACGCCGGTGATCGCGCCGTCGCCGGACAGCGTGATGCCGCCGGACGTCGTTTGCAGCGTGGAGCCGTCCAGCACGTTCACGCCGTAGCCCGCGTTCGTGGTCTCGCCGACCGCGACGACCGGCCCGTGTCCGTTGATCGAGATCGCGCCGCTGGGGTCGGTCGCGCTCATGGTGTAAGTGGAATCCGCGACCGGCCGGTTGGGGCCCGTGCGCGTGCGCGTGTCCATGTTCACGTCGTCGAGCACGACGCGCGGCGCGACGCCGCCCGCTGGCCCGCCGATGGTGATGTTGCCGCCGTTGGTCAGGAACTGGAGCGTCGAATTGCCCGGCGACCCGGCCAGCAGGACTCCGGCCGAGCCGTCCGTGGAGCCGGCGGTGTTCGCCGTGAGCACCACCGAAAGCGGGCTCGCGCTCGCGCCTGCTTCCTGCGACGCAACGATCGACGCCCCCGCGCCGCTCTGCATGATGATCGAGTGGGCCGCGCTCAGCGTGAGCGTCGCCGGCGCGCCGCCCGCCTTGTCGATCTGCCCCTGCAGCGTGATGTCGCCGAGCGCGCGGCCGCCCGAACCGGGCGCGCCGGTATCGACGGTGACCGACGTGCCGTCGCTCAGAAACGTGTTGATCGTGCCGACATAGATCAATGATCTGTCCGACCCCGTGAAGCTCGGCCCGCCGCCCGAGTCGAGCGAAGACGACGTGATCGTCACGTCGTACGGGTCCAGCAGCCACGTCCCGCCGACGCCATGCAGCGCCGATGCGTCGATATTCACGCCCGCCGCGTCCAGAAACCGCGCGGACGTCTCGATCAGGCCGCCATTGCCCGCCGTGTTCCCGCCACGCGCCGTGAGCGTTCCATGCACGCGCGCCGCGTTCGTGCCGTAGACCACGACATTGCCGCCGTTGCCGTTATCGAGCGCATCGGCGTGGATTTGCGCGCTTGGGCCCATCCACACGGCGTCGGCGTTATGGATGTCGGTCGCCTGCCCCGCCGAACCGCCGCCCACGCGCACGCGTCCGCCGCCCGCGCCGCCGCTCGCGTCGATGCGCGCGCCGTCGTTCAGCGCGACGTGATAGCCCGTGATGTCGATGTTGCCGCCCGTCAATCCCGCGCCGCCGGTCGCATCGACGTTGCCTGCCACTTCGGTCAGCCCCGCCGCGCCGCCGTCGAGCACGATGCGCCCGTTGCGCTCGGCCACGCTCTGCGCCCGCACCGCGCCCGTCTGGTTCAGCACGGTCGAGGCGAGCGCGTCGGCGGTCTGCACCGACATCAGCACCTGACCGCCGTCCGCCTGCAACACGCCCGAGTTGCTCGCGAGCGCCTGCGCCGCGGGACCGTCGATCTTGAGCATGGTGAGGCCGTCGCCCGCGAAGTCGAGCGTGATGTCGCTGCCCGCGCCCATCGCGACCGTGCCGAGCTTCGCGCTCACCGTGCCGCTGTTGTCCACCTGCGCGCCGAGCAGCGCGACCGTGCCGTGCTCGGCCGCCGTGATCGTGCCTTCGTTGCGCACTACGCCGCCCGCGTTCTGCGCGCTCGTGAAGTGATACTTGCCCGCCAGAAAATCGCGGTCCGAAATGCCGAGCGTCGACGCGACGATCGAGCCCACGTTCACCGACGCCCCGCGCGCGAACAGTACGCCCGCCGGATTGACGAGAAACACCTGGCCGTTGGCGTTGAGCTGCCCGGCGATCACGCTCGCGTTATTGCCCGTGACGCGATTGAGCAGCACCGCCTGCGGCGAGGGCTGCGAGATGTTCACCGTCTCGCTCCCGCCGATCGAAAACGAATTCCAGTTGACGATGCCTTTCTGCGAGCCCTGCGTGATCGCCATGGTGTTCGGATTGGGCGTGCTGATGCTCACGTTGCCGTTGACCACTTGCCCGCCCACGGGCAGTGCGAAGGCGCCGGGCGCGGCCACCAGCGCGATCAGCGGCAACAGCGCGGCGGGCGTCAGGTCGATGCCCGCATGGCGCGCGGCGCGCCGGGCGAGTCGTCTGATCGCACGCTGCCACTCCCGGCGATGCCTGCGGGTCCGAAGGCTGGTTGTGTCGTTCATTTCGAACTCCTCCATGACTGCGCCGAAAGATGGCGTTGATGTGACGTCGGTGCATCTAGAACGATTTGGAAACCTGCACGTACACGCGCGGCACCTTGTCGTCGCCGGTGCTGTCGGCGCGCGTGGTGCGCCACGCCATGCTGGCGTTCACGGTGATGCCGTAAGGCGCGTTCCAGAACAGGCCCACGCCCGCGCCGCTGCGCGTGACGGTGTTGGCGCCCTGCCCCGGCACCGAGCGCGCGTTGTAGCGCCCGACGCCGATGTCGAAGAAAGCCGAGAGCGTGAGGGTCGGAATCACGGCGTAGCGCAGCGACGCCGTCGCGACCATGCCTTCGTCGACGATCGCCTCCGAGGGCGAATAGGCGCGCACCGCATTCGGCCCGCCGAGCGCGAAGCGCGACGAACTGTCGAGGTTCTGGTTGGCCCACTGCCCCGACACGCCGACGAAGAAGCTCGTCTTCGGCGTGATCGCATTGAGGCGGTTGGCCTGCATGATCGCGCGCACGCTGTTGCCGGCGGTGTTGCGCCCGCCCGGCCCCTGATCGATGGCCTGCCCGGCCGCCGAATCGATATTCAGGTGAGCGAAGGCCAGTTGCAGGTCGGCGCTGTTGAAGCCGCCGCCGAGAAAGTTGTCGCGGCTCTCGTACGACAGCCCGACGCTCGCGACATACAGCTTCTGCGGATTGTCGAAGCCGACGGTATCGATCTTGTCCGTGAGCGAGCGATACTCCAAAGCCCCGCGAAACAGCAGGTTCTGGCCGCGCGAGCGGATCAGCGGATGCGTGACCGACGCCGTGACCACATCCGCATTGCCGTGCGCCTGCAGCGACGAGAAGTCCTGCCCGAGGTAGTAATACAGATGCGAATACGCGATCCCGAGACGCGTGCCGTTGGCGTCGATGGGCGCGTCATAGCCGACGCGCCCGTAGAGCGTATCGGCGCGCTCGGCGGCGAGCAGGTTCACGTCGAGGTTGTCGCCTATGCCGAACGGCGACGCCAGCCGGCCGACCGCGCCCAGACGCCACTGTCCGGCGGGCGCGGAGCCGTAGTTGTCGCCGGATATCGCGAAGTCGTAGCGGCGCGCGGCCTCCACGGTCACGTTCAGATCGACGGTGCCGGGCGCGCTGCCCGACTCCAGCGCCGAACTCACCTTGATGCCGGGCACATCCGATAGCAGCAGCATGGTGCGTTCGAGCTCGCCCTGTTTGAGCGGCTTGCCCGGCTCGATGGCGGCGAGCCGCGCGCGCACCAGCGACTCCTTGATCGGCACGCCCGGCGCCATGATCAGCCGCACGCGCCCGATCTTGCCTTCGAGCACGGTGAAGGTGACATCGCCTTCGGTCACGTCCTGCGGCGGAATCACGACCTGCGCGAGCGGATAGCCGCGATCGCGATACACCTGCGCGACGCGCGCTGCCATCGCGTTGAGATCGTTGATCGATACCTCCTGGCCGATCTTGTCGGCGACGGGCGCGAGCAATGTGTCGGCGGGCAAGGTCTCGTTGCCCGCGAGGCGGATGCTTTTCAGCACGAACTTCTTGCCCTCGGGCACGGGCGCGGGCGGCGCGATCGGCGCGGGCAGCGCGTTCGCCCCGCCGCCGGGCGGAGGGGCGAACG
>NZ_FCOA02000014.1 GCF_001544875.2 Caballeronia hypogeia | reverse complement strand
CACCGTGCACAGCGCGGTATTACCGGCAGTCACGCCCGACAGCGCGACGGATTTCTTCGGCTTGAATGCGCCGGCGGATGCGGTGCTGTTGTCTGCTTCGCTCATCGATTCGTCTCCTGAAACAAGGGTTATTTCTTAGCTGCGAACAATTGGTCGAGCTTGTCTTCGTAGGCGTGATAGCCGAGGTATTTGTACAGATCGGCGCGCGTCTGCATCGTTTCGACGGCGGCTTTTTGCGTGCCGTCGCGCTTCACGGTTTCATAAAAATTCAGCGCCGCCGCGTTCATCGCGCGATACGCGCCGCAGCAATACAGCGCGATATCCACGTTCGCGTCCTTCAGTTCGTCGACGGTAAACATCGGCGTCGAGCCGAACTCGGTCAGGTTCGCGAGGATCGGCACGCGCACGGCGGCCTTGAAGCGGCGATAGTCGTCGAGCGTCTTCATTGCTTCGGGGAAGATCATGTCCGCGCCCGCTTCGACATACGCGACCGCGCGCTCGATCGCCGCGTCGATGCCTTCGGACGCGGCGGCATCGGTGCGCGCCATGATGACGAACGATTCGTCGGTGCGCGCATCGACGGCGGCTTTCACGCGATCGACCATTTCGCCGGTCGGCACGACTTCCTTGCCCGGACGATGCCCGCAACGCTTCTGCCCAACCTGATCTTCCATATGGACCGCCGCCACGCCCGCCTTGATGAACGAGCGCACCGTGCGCGCGATGTTGAAGGCGCCGCCCCAGCCAGTGTCGATATCGACCATCAGCGGCAGCGAGGACGCGTCCGTGATGCGGCGCGCGTCGATCAGCACGTCTTCCATCGTGCTGATTCCCAGGTCGGGCATGCCGAGCGAATTGGCGGCCACGCCGCCGCCGGACAGATACAGCGCCTTGAAGCCGACGGCTTCGGCCATCTTCGCAGCGTAGGCGGTGATTGCTCCTACGACCTGAAGCGGGGATTCTTCGCGGACGGCCTGGCGGAAACGCGCGCCTGCGGTCTGTGCGGACTGGAATTCGGAATTCACGTTTGTCTCCTGAAAAAGTGCGCACATCTATGCAGATTGCGTGCCAGCGCTGGATATTTTTATAAGTAATTGATTTTTAATGGAAAACAAATTCTCATAGCACGATCGTTCTTTCACAACTGAAATTTCATATTTCGAAGCTGAAATCGAAAGCGCATACTGGACGCGCTCCTCCGCTTCGTCCGCATACACGAACATGCCCATCGAAACCGTTTCTCGCCCGCGCATCTGGGCCGTCGGCATCAGCCGGCTCAGGCAGTTGTTCATCGATATCGCCGGCGCCTATGCCGACCGCGCCGAACTCGATGTCATCCCGCTCGGCTATGAGGACGCCGCGAGCAGCATCGAATCCGCACGCGACGGGCGGCCGGACGTGGTCGTGGCGGGCGGCTCCAATGGCGCTTATCTCAAGAGCCGCGTGTCGGTGCCGGTCGTGGTCATCAGCCCGACCGGATTCGACGTGATGCACGCGCTCACCAAGGCGCGGCGCGAAGGCGCGAGCGTCGCGCTCGTCACGCACGGCGACACGCCCGCGGAAATCCGCCGCTTCCTCGGCGCCTATGGCATCGACGTGATCTGTGAGTCGTATCGCTCGGCACAGGACGCGGAGAACCTCGTGCTGGATCTGCGCGATCGCGGCGTGGATGTCGTGGTCGGTCCCGGTCTCGTCGCGGATCTGGCGGCCGACGCGGGCATGCACTCGGTGTTCCTGTATTCGCGCACGTCTGTCGTGGCCGCGTTCGAGACCGCGCTCGAAGTCGCCGAAGCGATGCGCCGGGAAGTCGCGCGGCGCAATCGGCTGGATAACCTGCTGCAGCATCTTCGCGATGGCGTCGTCGCGGTCGATGCGGGAGGGCGCATCGAAGCGATCAATCGCCGGCTGGCGGCCGCGCTCGGTATCGCCGACGCATCGCGCGCGGTCGGACACGGGCTGCTCGATGTCGCGCCCGAACTCGAAGGCGTCCTGCCCGTCGCCGACGGCGACGTGTTCGGCGCGGTGCGCGGCGTGAGCTACGCGATCCATCGCGGACCGCTGGCCGCCGACGGCGTCTCGGGCGGCACGATCTTCACGTTCCAGGAATCGCGCGCGGTCGAGCGGCTCGATCGCACGCTGCGATCGCGGCAGGGCGCGCAGGAATTCGTCGCGCGCTATCGGCTGGAGGATGTGGTCGGCGAGTCGGAGCCGATCGAGCGGGTGAGGGCGCTCGTGCGCCGTTACGCCAAATCGGACGCCACCGTGCTGATCCTCGGCGAAAGCGGTACGGGCAAGGAAATGGTTGCGCAGAGCATGCATCGCCTGAGCCGCCGCAAGGACTTTCCGTTCGTCGCGATGAACTGCGGCGCGTTTCCCGAAGCGCTGCTGGAAAGCGAACTGTTCGGCTATGAGGAAGGCGCGTTCACCGGAGCGCGCAAGGGCGGCAAGGCCGGCTTGATCGAGGCGGCGCATCGCGGAACCTTGTTTCTCGACGAAATCGGCGAGATGCCGCCTTCGCTGCAAAGCCGGCTGTTGCGCGTGCTGCAGGAGCGGGAAGTCATCCGCCTCGGATCGACGGAGCCGACGCGCGTCGATATTCGCGTGATTGCCGCGACCCATCGCTCGCTCGCCGAAGGGGTCGCCGACGGATCGTTCCGGGCCGATCTCTTTTATCGCATCAATATTCTGAGCGTCGCGCTGCCGCCGTTGCGCGCGCGCGCAAGCGACATTCTGCCGTTGGCCACGGCGCTGCTGATGCAGGCCGTCAGGCGCGACCGCGCGCTCGCGCTGCGCGTGCCCGACCGCGATGCGGCGGCGCGCGTGCTCGCGCCGGTCGAGCAGGGCCTCGGCCAGTATCCGTGGCCCGGCAATGTTCGGGAGTTGCAGAACATCGTCGAGCGCATTGCGGTGGAGATCGCGGACATGGATGTCGATGGCGATCGGCCCGTCGCGCTGACCCTGGACGAACTGGAAGCGATCGCGCCCGAGTTGTTCGAGAGCCGATCCGAAAGCAGCGCGGATATCTCGCTTCGCGATCTGAGCCGTTCGGTGGAAGCCGATCAGGTGCGCGCTTCGCTTGCCGCATTCGGCGGCGATCGGGACGCCGTGTGCAAGGCGCTCGGCATAAGCAAGACGACGCTGTGGCGAAGGCTCAATGCCAAGCGTTGAGCGCGACGGTCGATCCCGTCTTCATTCTGAAATGCGTTTGAAGCTGGCGTAGTAATCCTCGGTGTAGTAGCAGTCCTTGATCTGCTTGCGCGCTCCGCCGCATACGATCCGGCGTTGCCCGCGATCCGTCGCGCCGGGCGTGCGAACCGTGTAGGCGCGATAGTAGCCGCGCGGATGTTCCGGCAGCATGAGCGCGCTGTTGCGGAACAGGACGCCGTCCTCGCCGTAGGGATAAGGGCCGCCCGCCTTGATGAGCCGCAGCGTGTCGGCGGCTTCCGCTGGCAATGCCTTCTTCGTGACCGCGCCGAGTGGGCCCGCCTTTTGCGCGCCCGATGCGGCGGCGGCATCGCTCGCGCCCTGCACCGGCTGAACCGGCGCTTCACTCGCTGATGCGCCCGACGCCGCCGTGGCGCTTTCCGAACCCTTCTTGCCGCAGCCGCCGACTATCGCGCCCAGGACGATGATGCACGAGACAACCAACGCTCTCTTCACGAAACGGATCTCCTCTCGTTGACGGGAATTCGACGACCAGGACAGGTGTAAAAGTATCGCTAATGGCGGAGCGAATCAATGCACCCGGTACGCAATGTCTGTGTGGTTTCGCGCACTGTCGCGATCGGCCGGTGCGATCGCGTCTGATGAAATCGCAATAGCGGGCGACATCAGCAACACTCGTTCCGCATCGTCGGATCGACGGCGCTCTTCTCCGCTCATCGAATGCCTGCGCGAGCAGCGGAAGGTTACGCCGACTCGCTCAGTTGCTGTTCGAGCCAGAAGACGAATACGGAGGCGAGCGGCGAATCCGCGCGCTCCGGCGGCCGCACGATGTGATACGGATGCCGCGACGGCACCGTTGCCTTGAACGGCCGCACGAGCGTGCCCTCGACGAGATCGTCGCGCACGGAGATGCTGTCGCCGAGCGCGACGCCCTGGCCGTGCAGGGCGGCTTCGACCGCGATATGCGCGTTGCCGATCTCCAGAATGCGCATGCGCTCGGGATGCTCCACCCTGGCCTCCATCAGCCAGCGCATCCATGAACCGGCGTGCTCGCAGAACAGCGCATAGTGGCGCAGGTCGTCGGGCGAGCGGATCGCCTTCGGGCCGTTCATCAACGCGGGACTCACCACCGGATAGAGCGACGGATGCTCGATCAGCGTGACCGCGCGATCCTTCCAGTGCGCTTCGCCGTAGCGGATGCAGACGTCCACGTCAGGCGAATAGATTTCCTTGTCGTCGTTCGACGGAATCAGCTTCAGCTTGATCGCCGGATAGCGATGCAGAAAGTCGCCGATATGCCGCGCGAGCCAGCGCGAGGTAAACGACAGCGGCGCCGACACGACGAGATCTCCCGCGACGACCGTCTCGCCCACCTTCGCGACCGCCGTGGCGATCATCTCGAACGCGCCGCGCACCGAGGGCAACAGCGCTTCGCCCGCCGGCGTGAGCTTGAGCCGCGCCCGCGAGCGCACGAACAGTTCGACGCCGAGCGATTGCTCCAGCACGCGCACCTGATGACTGACCGCACTGGCCGTGACGTTCAGTTCTTCGGCGGCTTTGGCGACCGTGGCATGGCGCGCGGTCGCCTCGAAGGCGCGCAGCGGATTGAGCGGCGGCAGGCGGCTACGCATGATCGTTCGACAGGTTCACGGTCGAGATGCTGAGAAAAATTTCATTAAAGCAGGTTCAAAATCTCGCTACAAACAAAAAAATTGTAGGCCTATGCTCGTCGTGAACTCAACGTGACGAGGACGAGGCATGAAGGTGACGGAAGGTACCGAACGGCTTTGGGGCGGACGTTTCAGATCCGCGCCGGCGGCCGAACTCAAGGCGCTGTCGCGCTCCGAGGAAAGCTATTTCAGGCTCGCGCCGTATGATCTGGCAGGCTCGAAGGCGCATGCGCGCGAACTGCGGCGCGCGGGTGTGCTGAACGCCGACGAACTGCAAAGCCTGCTCGACGAAATGGAGCAGGTGCGCGCCGAATTCGTCGAAGGGCGGCTTGCGCCGTCGCCGCACGACGAGGACGTGCATACGTTCCTCGAGCGCGTGCTGACGGAGCGTCTCGGCGCGGCGGGCGCGAAGCTGCGCGCCGGACGCTCGCGCAACGACCAGGCCGCCAACGACCTGCGCTTGTTCCTGCGGGACAAGGCGCGCAAGATCGCTCGCGATGTGATCGCGCTGCAGGACGCGCTCGTCGCTCAGGCGCAGGCGCATCTGCGCAGCTACAGCACGGGCTTCACGCATCTGCAGCCGGCGCAGCCCGTGGTGTTCGCGCATCAGTTGCTGGCGCATGCGCAGGCGTTCTATCGCGACGTCGATCGCCTGATCGACTGGGACCGGCGCAGCGCGCGTTCGCCGCTCGGCGCGGCGGCGCTCGCGGGTTCGGCCATCTGCGTGAATCCGGCGCTTTCCGCAAGCGAGCTCGGCTACGACGCGCCTTGCGAAAACTCGATCGACGCCGTCGCGGCGCGCGATCACGTCGCGGAATTTCTGTTCGTGACCAGCATGCTGGCGGTGGACCTGTCGCGTCTCTCGGAAGAGGTGATCCTCTGGACCTCGCGCCAGTTCCGCTGGGTCGAACTCGACGACGGCTACGCGACCGGCAGCTCGATCATGCCGCAGAAGAAGAATCCCGATATCGCCGAACTCACGCGCGGCAAGGCGGGGCGTCTGATCGGCAATCTGAGCGGCTTGCTCGCGACGCTCAAGTCGCTGCCGCTCGCCTACAACCGCGATCTCGCCGAAGACAAGAACGCCGCGTTCGACGGCATCGACACGCTCGCGCTCACGCTGCCCGCGATGGCCGGCATGATCCGCACGATGCGCGTGAACGTCGATGAATTGCGCAGGCAGGCCCCGCTCGGCTTCACGCTCGCGACCGAAGTCGCCGACTGGCTCGCGCTGGAAGGCATTCCGTTCAGCGAGGCGCACGAGATCACCGGCGCGCTGGTGCGGGCGTGCGAGGAGCGCGGCATCGAGTTGTCCGACGTGACGCCGGAGATGCTCGCAGCGGTCGATCCGCGTCTTCATGCCGATGTGCTCGATCGCCTCACGCTCGAAGCCGCCGTCGATGCACGCAGCGGCTTCGGCGGCACGGCGCCGGCGCGCGTCGTCGAGCAGATCGATCGCCTGAAGCTGGCGCTCGCGCGGCAGAGCGAATGGGCAAACGAATACGGAGGTCCGACATGTTGAGCGCAGCGGAGCAGGCGCAGCACTCGATGACGGCGGAACAGCCGCCGCTCGAGCGCGTGCGCCGCAGGTACTGGGGCCGCTATGTGGCGTCGGCGGCGATCATCGTCGTGATCGGGTATATCGTCGCGGCCTTCGCGCGCGGGCAGATCGAGTGGCAGACGGTCGGGCGCTTTCTGACGGCCCGCACGATCCTGATGGGCCTCGTCAACACCATCGTCATGACGATTCTCGCGATGGCACTGGGCATCGCGCTGGGCGTCATCACGGCGGTGATGCGGCTCTCCAGCAATCCGGTGCTGAGTTCCATCGCGCAAGGCTACGTCTGGCTCTTTCGCGGCACGCCGGTCATTCTGCAACTGCTCCTGTGGTTCAACCTCGCGCTCGTGTTTCCGACCATCGGCATTCCCGGCGTGTTCGCGCTGCGCACGGTCGATGTCATGACGCCGTTTCTCGCGGCGCTTCTCGGGCTCGGCATCAATCAGGGGGCATATACCTCGGAAGTGGTGCGCGCGGGGCTGCTGTCCGTCGATACCGGTCAGTACGAAGCGGCGAAGTCGATCGGCATGCCGCGCCTTCAGGCACTGCGCCGCATCATTCTTCCGCAGGCGATGCGCGTGATCGTTCCACCCATCGGCAACGAGCTCGTCAGCATGGTCAAGCTCACGTCGCTCGCGAGCGTGATCCAGTACGCGGAGATGCTGCACAACGCGCAGAACATCTACTACGCGAACGGGCGTGTGATCGAACTGCTGATCGTCGGGGCGATCTGGTATCTCGTCGTCGTCACGTTGCTTTCGTTCCTGCAGACGCGCGTCGAGCGGCGCTATGCGCGCGGCGCGGGCCGGGCGTCGAGCCGTCAGTGAGGAGACACGCATGAATCCAGGGTTGAATCCAGTCGTGCGCGCATCGGACGTGCGCAAATCGTTCGGCGAGTTTCAGGCGTTGAAGGGCATCACGCTCGATGTCGCCGAGGGCGAAGTGCTGTGCATCATCGGGCCTTCGGGCTCGGGCAAGAGCACCTTGCTTCGCTGCATCAATCAGCTCGAAACCATCAGCGACGGCTCGCTCCGGGTGAAGGGCGAACTGCTCGGTTACCGGCAGACGGGCAACAGGCTCCATGAACTCTCGGAGAAGGAGATCGCGCGGCAGCGTCTCGCGACCGCGATGGTCTTCCAGCGCTTCAATCTCTTCCCGCACATGACGGCGCTGGAGAACGTGATCGAAGGCCCGGTGCATGTGCTCAAGCGGCCGCGCACGGAAGCCGTGGCGGAAGCGCGCGCGCTGCTCGATCGCGTCGGGCTCGGTCACAAGTGCGATGCGTTTCCGGTGGAGTTGTCGGGAGGCCAGCAGCAGCGCGTGGCCATCGCGCGCGCGCTCGCGATGCATCCGCAACTGCTGCTGTTCGACGAACCCACGTCCGCGCTCGATCCCGAACTCGTCGGTGAAGTGCTCGCCGTGATGCGCGGTCTCGCGCAAAGCGGCATCACGATGATCGTCGTCACTCACGAACTGGGCTTCGCGCGCGAAGTGGCGAATCGTGTCGTTTTCATGGATCAGGGGCAGATCGTCGAGGCGGGACCGCCGGAGCAGGTGCTGTCCGAACCGCGTCATGCGCGCACGCGCGATTTCATTTCGGCCGTGCTGGCCTGAGAACTTCTGAAGGTCATTCAAACAATCGATTCCGGAGCGAGCATTTCATGAAAGCCACTCTTCGTTTGCAAAGCCTCTGTGCACTGGCGTGCGCCGTCGCGCTGCTGCATGTCGATGTCGCCGCCGCGCAGACGTCCGCGCCCGGCAAGAAGGAAATCGTCGCCGCCGTGGTGCCGAACTATCCGCCGTTCGAATTCAAGGACCCGGAAACCGACAAGCTGACCGGCTTCGACATCGATCTCGGCGAAGCGCTCGCCGCGAAGATGGGCGTGAAGATGGTGTGGCAGGAAACGAGCTTCGATCAGATGCTGAGCGCGCTCGCGACCAAACGCGTCGACATTATCTTGTCGGGCATGACGGATATTCCCGAGCGGCGCGCGTCGGTGAACTTTCTTGATTATCTGAAGAGCGGTCCGCAGTTCTATGCGCTGAAGACGCGCGCGGGCGATTTCCCCAACATGGATGCGCTCTGCGGCAAGACGATCGGCTCGAGCCGGCGCACGTCGTTCCCGACGAACATCAAGTTGTGGAGCGACGAGCATTGCGTGAAGACGGGCAAGAAGGCGATCGCGGTCGTCGGCACCGATGGTTCGTCGGACGCGCGCATGCAACTGCGTCAGGGACGGCTCGACGCAGCCGTGCAGGGCGGCGAAACCATGCCGTATCAGAACAAGATCGATCAGAACGCTTATGTGACGATCGGGGCGCCGTTCATGTCGCAATACATGGGCGTCGGCATGGCGAAGGACAACGCGGCCGTCAACGACGCAGTGTCGAAGGCCTTCGATCAGCTGATCGCGGACGGCACTTATCAAAAGATTCTCGCCAAGTGGGGCCTGCAGGAACAAGGCGTGCAAAAGGCGCTGATCAATGCGAGCAACTGAGCTTCGTATCGACGCGATGCCGCGCTGGCCCGATGGCAGGCGTTCGTGTGTCGCGCTCGCGTTCGATCTCGACGGCCCGACCGGGGGCGCCATGCTCGATGGCTCGATCTGGCGCAATCCCTCGTACTTCACGCTGGGCGCCTATGGGCCGTGGCGCGCGCTCGGCAGGATTCTCGATGTGCTCCGCGAACGCGGCGTGCGCGCGACGTTCTTCATCCCCGCGTGGGTGATGGAGAACTGGCCGTCGCACTGCCGCGAGATCGTGCGCGGCGGTCATGAAGTCGCGTATCACGGCTACCGGCACGAGGCGTTCTGGATGCTCACGCCGCAGCGCCAGCGCGAAGTCATGGAGATATCGATGCAACTGTTCGAGCGGCATCTCGGCGTGCGTCCGGTTGGATTTCGCACGCCGTCGGGCGACTGGACCGCCGAGACCGCCGGCATTCTCGCGACGTTCGGCGTGCGCTATTCGAGTTCGATGCGCGGCGACGACCGTCCCTATGTGCTCGATGCGAACAGTGGCCTGATCGAAATTCCCGCGCGCTGGGAGCTGGACGATTACGCCTCGCTCGCATATCAGCGCAGGCCGGACTTTCCCGCGGGCCTCGATCGTATCGCGAGCTACGAGACGACGCTCGACAACTGGCGCCGCGAGTTCGACGGCTCGCATGACGAGGGACTCTGCATGACCACGCTGTTTCATCCGAAGGTGTCGGGCAAGCCGGGGCGCATCGCGCTCATCGAGGCCTTGATCGATCACATGCTCGCGACGGGCGACGTGTGGTTCGCGACCGGCAGCGAAGTCGCCGACTGGTGGATATCGAGCGGGCAGGCGAGCGCATGACGAACGCTGCGAAATGGCCCGGCGGCGCGCGCTGCGCCGTGATTCTCACCGTCGATTTCAACGACGATCTAGGCATTCGCACGCAGGCGCCGGATATCGGGGGCCGCGAGAAATCGCTGTCCGTGTGGCGCTATGGCGCAAGGCGCGGCGTCGATCGCCTGCTCGCGACGCTCGCTGAATACGACGTGCCTTCGAGCTGGTTCGTGCCCGGACAGGTCGTGCGTACGCATCGCGATCTCGTTGCGCGCATCGACGCGGCGGGTCACGAGATCGGTATGAGCGGCGAGGCCTGCGAGGACTTCGATGCACTCGATCTCGCGCAGCAGAAGCACGCCTTCGACAGCGGTCATGCGGCGCTCACCGCAAGCCTGGCCCGCCCGCCCGAGGGCTTTCGACCGTTCACCGGCAACTGGGCGCCGGGCTTCGCCGCGCATCTGCATGCGCGTGGAATCGCGTGGACTTCGACGTGGCATGGCGACGACCTGCCTTACTACCATCACGATGCGCCGCTGATCGAACTGCCGCTGCACGCGGAACTCGAAGACGAGCCTTACTTCGCGTTCAATCTCGCGCCGCCGGTGCCGGCCGGCCAGTCGCGCATCGCGTCGTATCGCGAAGTGCTCGGCAACTGGACGCGAGACTTCGACGCGTTTCATCGCTTCGGCCTGTGCTTCGTGATGCGGCTGCATCCGGAGATCATCGGGACGGCGGGGCGCATCGGCGTGCTGCGGGACTTGCTCGCGACCATGCGCGCACGCGGCGATGTCTGGTTCGCCACCGGCGCGCAGGCGGCGTCATGGTGGCGCGAGCGATGCCGCGCCAACGAGCCCGGACATCCGGTCGAGATCTTCGAGCGTCACAGGAGCACCATCGTATGAACATGCGGGAGCACTTGCTGGCGGAACGGCTCGCGAACTTCATCGCGGATTCGTCGTTCGACGATCTGCCTCATGAGGTCGTCGAGAAAGCGAAACGGCATCTGCTCGATACGCTCGGCGCGGCGCTCGCGGGCGCGCGCACGGAGCCGGCGCGCGTTGCGCGTGCGGTGATGGACTCGACCGGCGACGCCGTCATCTGGGGCACATCGCGACGCACGCATGCACGCGATGCCGCGTTCATCAACGGCGTCGCGGCGCATGCGCTCGAACTCGACGATTCCGGCGGCTGCGATCACTCGGGCGCGGTCGTCGTGCCGGCGGTTTTCGCGGCGCTCGGACGGGTCGGGCGGACCGTTTCCGGCAGGGAGTTGCTGCACGCGATCGTGCTCGGCTATGACATCGCGCGGCGCGTGCTCGAAGCGTGCGGCGGCTACTCGGCGCACAACGGGCGCGGCTGGCATTCGACGATGACCTGCGGCGTGTTCGGCGCCGCCGCCGCGAGCGCGCGCGTGCTCGGACTCGATGCGCGCGGCGTCGGTGCGGCGCTCGGACACGCGGCGAGCTTCGCGGGAGGACTCTGGGGCTTCATCCATGATGGGTCGCAGACCAAGCGCCTGCATTCCGGACGCGCGGCGGAAGGCGGCCTGACTGCGGCGTTGCTCGCGGCGGAGGGCGTGAGCGGCGCGAGCCATGTTTTCGAGGACGTGTGGGGCGGTTTTCTGCGCACGTTCGCGGCGGATTCGGCAGACGCCGATGCGCTCGTCGCGGAGCTCGGCGCGAACTGGAAGATCATGCGCTGTTCGATCAAGCCGCATGCGTGCTGCCGCAGCATTCATGCGGCGCTGGATGCGCTCATGGAGCTGGCGGGCGGCGGTCCCGTCACACAGGTGCGCGTCAGACTCAGCGCCTTCGTGCACGGAATGTGCGGCGACCGCAAGCCGGTCAATCTGGCATCGGCGCAAATGAGCTTGCCCTATGCGCTCGCCGCCGCGCTCGTGTTCGGCCATGCGGGCATCGAGGCGTTCGTCGAACGGGCGCGCGCGGACGGGCGCGTCGCGTCGATGATCGAGCGGATCGTCCTCGAACCGGATGCAGCACTCGCCGATCTCGACGAACCCGAAGTCACCGTCACTTACGCCGACGGCGCGATGCGCTCGCTTCAGGCGACCGTCCCGCTGGGCGACCCGCGCCGCCCGCTGGACCATACGCAACTGCTGACGAAGTACCGGAGTCTTGCGGCCGGGGTGATCGGAAGCGATGCAGCCGCTTCGCTGGCGCATGCCGTGGTGAGCGTCGAACAATGCGCGGAAGCTAAAGCGCTCGAACGTCTGCTCGTGGGGCGCGCCGGTTCGTGCGAAACCGAAATCAGCTAGGGCGCGCGAGGGCGCCGGGCGTCGCTCAAAGGACCTTGCCCGGATTCAGGATCCGCTGTGGGTCGAGCGCCGCCTTGAGCAGGCGCATCAGGGCAATTTCAGCGTCGCTGCGTGTGCATGCGAGATACGCCCGTTTCAGCACGCCAATCCCGTGCTCCGCCGAGATCGAACCGTCCATTTCCTGAACGACCTCATAGACGGTGCGGTCGAGCTCGTCCGCGAGCGCATCGTCGAGTTCGGCGAGCGACACGCCGATATGCACGTTGCCGTCGCCGATATGGCCGAAGAAAACGCACACGATGTCCGGCCAGCGCGCGCGCAGCGCCGCCTCGCAACGTTCTGCGAACGCGCCGAGCTCGCCGGTCGGCAGGCTCACGTCGAAGTTCACCAGATGCGGCAACTCATCGATCGCGAGGCCTTCGCGCAGCGTCCACATGTCGCGGGCCTGCCGCTCCGACGTCGCGAGCGCGGCATCGTCGATCAGCCCGGCTTCGAGGCAGTCGGCGAGACACGCTTCGAGCGTCTGCGCCGCATCGCCACCCGGCGTGCTGGTCGCGAACTCGATCAGCACCGCGAATCCGTCCTCGCCCGCGAATGGCGCCACGACGCCGGGCGTGTGCGTGCTGACGTATTGATAGAACGACGGCCACATCGCCTCGAAGCTGACGACATCCGTCACCGCGCGCATCCGGTCCCACAGACGCAGCACCGCATCGTAGCCGGCGACGCGGCACATCGCGGTCGCGGGTGCGCCGAGCTTCGGGCGAAGCCGCAGCACCGCGCGCGTGATGATCCCGAGCGTGCCCTCGCTGCCGATGAAGAGCTGCTTGAGGTCATAGCCCGCGTTGTTCTTCAGCATGCGGTTCATCGAAGACAGGACCGTGCCGTCCGCAAGCACCGCTTCGAGGCCGAGCACCTGCTCGCGCATCACCCCGTAACGGATGGCGCGCGTGCCGCCCGCGTTCGTCGCGATCGTTCCGCCGATCTGGCACGAGCCGCGCGCGCCGAGATCCACGCCGAACGTGAAGCCGGCCGCGGCCGCTGCATCCTGAACGGCTTGCAGCGGTGTACCGGCGCGCACGGTGATGGTCGCAGCCGCAGCATCGACCGACTCGATGCCCGCGAACCGTTCCATCGACAACACGATTTCGCCGCCGAGCGCGACCCCGCCGCGCGCGAGCCCGGTCAGTCCGCCCTGAGGCACGACCGGCTGCCGAAGCCGCGCGCACAACGCGAGCGTGCGTGATACGTCGCCGACGCTGCGCGGCCTCACCAGCGCGAGCGGACGCCGGCCGGGAGCCTCGTTGTACGCGCTGAAGTAACGCGGATCGATATCGGCCGACGTCGTGACGAGTTCCGCCCCGAGTTCCGCGAGAAGCGCGGACTCGATTGCAAGCGGGTCCTGTTCGCCGCTCGCGGCGGTGGAATCGTGAGTCTGCATCAGTTCACCGGATAGAGATGTTGACGGCCCGCGAATGCTTCTGTCGGAATGCTCGACGCGCACGCGCGAATCGGTAACCGGCAATATATTCAGAGTGCGGAGACGCGGACAATCGAAAATATTTCATGAAAGTCATGAGTTGATTGCATGGCTGCGGGCCCGCGGCGTCTGCCACGCTTCAACGCATCGGCATCGCATGCATAATGCGCGAAACCTCTTGTACGAAGATGTGAATGTAGATGCGACCGATGCCGCAGCGACTCTTCACCTGCTAGCCTGGTTGCTTCACACGAAACATTCGGGAGACGCGCATGAGAAAGCTCAGGATCATGGAGCACATATCGCTGGACGGTGTGATCCAGGCCTCCGGCGAAGACGATTTCCCCCACGCCGACTGGACCGCACCCTATCGCACTTCGGCTGGCCGGGATGCGCTCTTCGCCGAGCATGGCGGGCGCTTCGATCTGCTGCTGGGCCGCCGCACCTACGATATGTGGTCGGCCTTCTGGCCGAAAGCGCCGGGCAGTCCGATGGCGGATGGCCTGAATGCGGCCACTAAATATGTCGCGACGCATCGTCCGGAAAGTCTTGAATGGGGGCCGTTCGAGTGGGTTGGGCCCGACGCTTTCGAGGGCATTCGCCGCATCAAGTCGCAGCCGGGCCCCGACGTGATTGTGTGGGGCAGTTCCACGCTGACCTCGACGCTGCTCGAACAGGGGCTGGCGGATGCAGTCCTGCTGGTCGTCTATCCGGTCCTGTTGGGCGCGGGCAAGCGCTTCTTCGCCGAGGGAACCCGGCCGTGCTCCTTCGAACTCGTCAGCACCCGGGCAACGCCGTCCGGCGTCAACCTCTGCGCGTACAAGGTCGCCGGACGATTGAAGACCGGATAATCGGGCGCGCCGCCTGAACTGTCGCCAGCCCGGTCACATATGCGACGCGCGGCAAGCCGCGCGGATCAGTGCTTGTGCACCTTCTCCAGACCGTCGGCGCGATGCACCGCGTGCTGGCCGCTCTTCTCGGTTTCGACTTCGTAACGCGGGTCTTCCTTCGATGCGGCGACCATTTCGCCGTCCAGCTCCGTGTCCCTGATGATCCTGCGGACGACCGTGCCGGTCGTCATCCCCTGCGGAGTGTTCCACGTGACGCGATCGCCTGTCTTGAGTCGATGAGACATGATTGTGCGCTCCGTTGGTTGAAACCCAAGCATCGCCGCATGCTTCGTTCCTGAAGCGGGAAGGCCAATTTCACGCCGTCTGGAAAGCAGTATTAGAGTTAGTGATACTGTCAAGCCAGCTGCTGTTTTTCTGAAGTCACCGCTCTACACTGGTTTTCAAGGCGCATCGACATGAGCGCCGTACCAGAGACAGGAGACGGACGTGAGCAAACAGGTATTACTCGAAGACTTGCCTCTTCGCCCATTTCATGTGGGCGTTGCGTTCAGCGGCACCGGCGGTCAGTTCAGCGATGGCTTCGTGCTCGGCATCATCGGCATTGCGGTGAGCATGGCGGCCGGGCCGCTGCATCTCGATGCGCTGTGGATGGGACTGCTCGGCGCGGCATCGCTCGCAGGACTCTTCTTCGGCAGCATGCTGGCGGGTCCGATCGCGGACAAGTACGGCCGCCGGACGATTTTCGCGTGGGACATGCTGCTCTTCGCGCTCGTCTCGGCCGCGCAGTATTTCGTGACCTCGCCCGCGCAATTGCTGGTTTTGCGTCTCGCGCTGGGGCTGATTCTGGGTGCCGACTACGTCGTGAGCAAGTCTCTCGTGACCGAATACTCGCCGCGCCGTTACCGTGGCCGTCTGCTGAGCGTGCTGGCGGCGGCGTGGGCGGCGGGCTATGTCGGTGCGTACCTCGCGGGCTTCGCCATGCGCGATATCGGACCCGATGCATGGCGAATCATGCTGGCGGCGAGCGGCGTTCCCGCGCTGCTGATTCTTCCGTTCCGCCTGATCGTGCCCGAGTCGCCGATGTGGCTCATGAAGCGCGGGCGCGGCGAGGAAGCGCTTGCCATCGTGCGTCGCAAATTCGGCTCCGAGGTCACGCTCGCGACAACGGCCGCAGCGCCGCAGCAACGCGAAGGCGCATGGTCGCAGTTGTTTTCGCCGCGCTGGCGCAAGAACACGCTGGTTGGCTGCGTGTTCTATACCTGTCAGGTCATTCCTTACTTCGCGCTGGGCACCTTCGCACCCAAGGTTCTCGAGGCGCTGCACGTGAAGGACAAGTTCGTCGGCGGGCTCGTCTACAACGTCCTGCTTCTCGCGGGCGCCGTGATCGGCCTGCTGCTGATCGACCGCATTTCCCGCCGCACCTTCCTGCTCGGAACGTTTTATCTGGCGGCGCTCGGGCTCGCCGTGCTGACGTACGCGAGCTTCGGCCCCATCGGTACGATGCTCTTCTTCGGCATCTTCGCGTGCATTCTCTCGGCGGCCGCGAACCTCGAATTCGTCTATCCACCCGAGCTTTTCCCGACGCATCTGCGCGCCTCGGGCGTGGGCCTCGCGGTTGCTTCCAGCCGCTTCGGTTCGGCGATCAGCACGTTCCTGCTGCCGATCGCCGTCCAGCAGGTGGGCATTCACGCGGCGTTGGGCGTGTGCGTCGCGGTGCTGCTCTTCGGCGGCGTCTTCTGTCACTTCATGGCGCCCGAGACCGGCAGCGAGAGTCTGTCCGACTTGAAGTCGGGCGACGTCGCCGGCAACGCACTGGAGGCTGCCGGACATCACGACGCCACGTTCGCGATCTCCGCATCGTCGGGCCGAAAGACGCGCCTCTGATGTCCTTGCGTCATGACGGCAGGCGGATGCCTGAACCAGAATGCTGACGTTCACTCGAGGACACGCCATGCCGTCGAACAAACCCATCGATATGCACGCCGTGCAGGTCTTCGTCGCCGTCGCGGAGGAGGGCAGCATGTCCGCCGCGGCGACGCGGATGGGCATATCGCAGTCGGGCGTATCGCAGATCATCCGGCAACTGGAAGAAGAACTGGGCGTCGTGCTGGTGAACCGGGCGACGCGGCCGATGGCGCTGACTCCGTTCGGCATCGCGCTGAGAAACCGCGGCGCGGTGCTGAGCGAGGAAATCGCCAATCTCAAGGCGCAGGTCGTCGAAGCGGGACGTGGCATCAAGCCCGACTTGCGCATCGGACTGGTCGATTCGTTCGCGTCCACGTGCGGCTCGGTCTTCACGAAGAAGCTGCTCGGCAAGGTGTCGCAGTTGTCGATTCGCACGGGCCTGAGCCCGCAACAGGGCGAAGCGCTTCTGCGCCGCGACCTCGATCTGATCGTCACGAGCGACCCGCTGATCGATGCCAACGACGTCGTGCGTTACCGGCTGTTTTCCGAACGCTACTTCGTGATAACGCCGAAGGGCCTCGGAATTTCAGTGAAGACCATCGACGACATGCGCGCGCTGATCAACAGCATGCCGATCGTGAGGTTCAACCGGACGTCGCAAGTGGGCATGCAGATCGAGCGATACCTTCGGCGCGTCGAGATTCGCGCACCGGCGCGGCTCGAACTGGACAACGCCGATGCTTTGACATCGATGGTGGCGGAAGGCATCGGCTGGGCGATTACCTCGCCGATGTGCTTGCTTCAGGGCGTCACGCATGCGGGCAACGTCGCCGCGCATGTGGTCGAGAAGCTGGGACTGGAGCGCTCGTTGTACCTCGTGGCGCGCCGGGACGAATACAACGCTTTCTTCGATGACGCGTGCGATACGGCGCGCGAAGTCATCGAGACATCTTTCCTGCCGAGGCTGGCCGCGCTTGGCGGGGACATTGAAAAACTCATTACCGTTGGCGGAAGGAATCTCCATGAATAAGACTGCTCAGAGCGAAGCTCGCATCGAACGTGACTATGTCGGCGAAGTCGCCATTCCCGGTGACAGGCTGTACGGCGTGAACACGGTTCGCGGGGTCGAGAATCTCACGGTGTCGCCGTTGAACATCGCCTATTATTCCGCGTTTCGCGACGCTTTCGCGCAGGTCAAATGGGCGGCGGCGCTGGCCAATCGCGACAACGAGGTTATCAACGGCGAGCAGTGCGAGGCGATCGTCGCGGCATGCAGGGAAGTGATCGAAGGGAAGTTCGATGCCTCGCTCGTGGTCGATCTGATGGAAGGCTCGGGCGGCACGTCGACCAACATGAACTTCAACGAGGTCATCGCGAATCGTGCGCAGCAAATCCTGGGGCACGCCGCCGGCAACTACGAGGTCGTTCATCCGAACGACCATGTCAACCGCTCGCAATCGACCAACGATGCCTATCCTGCCGCATTGAAGATCGCCACGTACGCGATGCTCGGCTCGCTCATCGAGGAGGTCACGAAACTCGCGAGCCTTTTCGACGGCAAAGCCATCGAGTTCGCCGATGTCCTGCATCTCGGCCGCACCTGTCTGCAGGATGCGCAGCCGATGCGTCTCGGCCAGCTCTTCGGCGGCTACGCATCCCTGACGGCGCGCCTGGCGGAAGAGCTGGCCGCGGTGCGCGGCAAGCTTCGCACGCTGCCGCTCGGCGGCACGGCGATCGGCACGGGCTTCGGCGCGCCGGCGGGGTATCGCGCGGCGGTGTACGCGCATCTGCGCAGCGTCACGGGCGTCGAATATCAGGCGCCGGCCAATCCGTTCGACGCGATGCAGAACATGGATGTGTTCTCGCGCGTCTCGGCCGAACTGCGCACGTGCGCGGTGTCGCTGGCGAAGATCGCGTCCGATCTGACCGTGCTGTCGTCGGGTCCGGTTGGAGGACTCGGGGAGTTGAAGCTGCCGGAAGCGCAGGCGGGTTCGTCCATCATGCCGGGCAAGGTGAATCCGGTCCTGCCGATGGCGATGATCCAGCTGAGCTTCGCGGTCGTCGGCAACGATGTAGCGGTCGCGCAGGCGGTTCAGTACGGCGAACTGGAGATCAACCACTTCGAGCCGGTCGTGGCTTCCCGCGTGTTCGACAGCATCGCCTTGCTCACCAACGGGATTGCGCGTTTCGGCGAGAAGTGCGTGAAGGGAATCGAGGCCGATGTCGCGCGCAATGAGGCGCACCTGCTGGAATCGATGGCGGTCGCAACCGCGCTCGTGCCGAAGATCGGCTATGCGCGCGTGAGCAAGCTCGCGCGGCAATCCGTGAGCGAAGGCCGTTCTCTGGTGAAGATTCTGGACGAGTCCGGCCTGCTGTCTCAGGATGAGACGATCGACGCCATTCGCCGCGCGTCATATCCGGTCTTCGATGCCTGATCTTTCGATGCAAACGAACACGAACGACACCATGCAGGGAAAAGACGACGTTCTCAAGCTGCTCGAAGAGATGGGCATTCCGTTCTCGTGCGAGGAACACGACCCGGTGCTCAACATGTCCGAGTCCGGCACGTTGACGCTGTCGCTGGCGGGCGTGCGCTGCAAGAATCTGCTCCTGCAGGACAAGAAGAACCAATACTTCCTCGTCGTGACGACGGCCACGAAGCCGCTCGATCTTGCCGCGCTCGCTTCGGCACTCGGCAGCAAACGGTTGTCGTTCGCGTCCGCGGACACGCTCTTCGAGCTGCTGGGCATCCGGACGGGTTCTCTGAGCCCGCTGGCGCTCATCAATGACCCGGCGGGACGCGTGCGACTGGTCATCGATGTCGAGCTGAACGGCGAGACGAGCTTTCTGTTTCATCCGCTCGAGAACCATGCGAGCGTATCGCTCTCGCGAAGCGGGCTCGACACGTTTCTGCGCCATATCGAGCATCCGGCGGATTGGCTGTCCGTCTGCGCGCGGCAAGATACGTGAGCATTCGATCATTGGGGTCGGCCCGGAACGGACCCTCCCTCAAATGAAATTCATTCACGCCGCGTGAGACCGGGAGCACGTCAGTGCCGGCGTCGATTGCTCCACACCAACCCAGCCCGATGCAATAAACTTCGACTCTTTTACAAATGCCGAGACCCAAGAGTCGTTCATGACCCCACTCGATATACAACTGTTGCTCACCGCTCTGATCAGCGTGCTGGTGCTGGTCGCGCTCATCGTGTCGCGCATCAAGATGCATCCGCTTCTTGCCTTGCTCGTGGTTTCCATCGGCGTGGGCTTCGCAACCGGCATGGAGCCGGAAAGCATCGTCAAGCACCTGATCAACGGCGCGGGCAAGACACTGGGTGCGGTGGGGATAGTGATCGCACTGGGCGCCATGCTGGGCAAGATTCTTGCCGATGCCGGCATCACGGAGCAAATCGCCGAAGCGATTCTGAAGCGCGCCTCGGACAGGATGATCCCGTGGGCCATGACGCTGGTCGCATTCATCGTGGGCATCCCCATGTTTTTCGAAGTGGGTCTGGTGGTCATGCTGCCCCTGATATTCAGCGTGGCGCGCAAGCTCGAAAGCCACGCTCGTTTCAAAGGCTCGGCTTATGTGTACGTCGGCGTTCCCGTGATCTCGGCTCTCGCCGCCATGCATGGCATGGTCCCGCCCCATCCTGGTCCGCTGACCGCCATCGCCACGCTTAAAACCTCGGTGGGCCCCACCATGCTGTATGGCTTTCTCGCCGCCGTACCTGCCATGATTCTGGGCGGCCCGCTCTATGGCGCCTTCATTGCACCGCGCATGAGCACCACGCCCGATCAGGCTCTGCTGGATCAGTTCACCGTCGCGGAGAAGGCCGACAGTGGTTCCCGGCCCGGCGTCGGGCTCGGCGTGCTGGCAGCCTTGCTGCCCGCCATCCTGATGCTGGTTCACGCCGTATGCGAAATGGTGTTGCCGAAGAAGAGTGCGGCGATGCATGTGGCGAGCTTCCTGGGGAATCCCTTGATCGCCATGCTGCTCGGCGTGCTGTTCGCCGCCGTGGCGCTGGTCATCGCGCGCGGAGGCGATGCGGAAAAACTGCGCGAAGCGCTGGGCAAGAGTCTCAAGCCCATTGCCTCCATCATCATGATCATCGCGGGGGGCGGGGCCTTCCAGCAAATGCTGACCGATGCGAAGGTGGGCGACGCCATCGTGCATCTGACGCAGCAGATTGCCTTTCCCCCTCTGATTCTGGGCTGGCTGATCGCCATGCTGCTCTCCGTGTCCACCGGCTCCGCTACCGTGGGCATCGTGGGCGCGGCTGGCTTGCTCGCACCGTTGGCCGGCGCCGATCCCAGCCTGAACCTGCCTTTGCTGGCCTTGTCCATTGGCTGCGGCTCGCTGTTCTTCAACTATGCGAATCACGCTGGCTTCTGGATGGTCAAGGAGTCCTTCGGCATGACCATGGGTGAGGCAACCAAGACCATCTCGGTGGTTCAATCCATCGTCGCCGTGGTGGGCTTGATCATGGTGCTGATCTTCAACGCGGCCATTGCCGTTCACTGACTCGCAATTCGTGCGCTACTTGAACACGGTCATCTGCAGCACCTTGAAGATCACGAGACCGACCGCGATCACCAGATAGCCGCGCAGCACGCCCATCCAGACCCGCGTCGCGAGGGTCATGTGCTGCGGCGCGAGCGTGTCGAGCGCCGGCATGCGCCATGTGTCGCGCTGCGTGCGGTCGATGAGCGCCTGCGTCGCCGGGCGGGCGCGGCGCGACAGCATCGCGCCCGCGAACCCGACGACGGCAAGCACAGTGCCGCCGGCGAGCACGCCGATCATCGTCTCGCCGCTGATATCCGGATACATCACGGATGCGGTCAGGATGATCGACAGCATCACGAGCACCCATATCACCGCGCCGGTGAACAGGTTCAGCTTCTTCGAATTGACCCACGGACCGAGCACGGCGCGGTCGTTGCACAGCAGGAGCAGGAACACGGTTGCGCTCGGCAGCAGCACGCCCGCTAGCGTCTGCACCGCTTCCGTCAGCAGGCCGAGCGGGCTGCCCGGGATCAGCACGATGGCCGCCGCGAGCGCGACGATCCCGAAGTACACGAGATAGAAGCCCTTCGCGTCCGTCACGCCGCGATGCAGCGAATGGCGAATCTTGAACACGTCGCCGATCGCGTACGCGGTCGAAAGCGACACGGCCGCCGCCCCGATGATGCTCGCGTCGAGCAGGGCGACCGCGAACAGCGTGGCTCCTGTGCGGCCCGCGTATTTTTCGAGGCCGGCGATCACGCCGCCCGCGTCGGTGAAATTGCCGAACTCCGGACGGCCCGAGAACAGCGCCGCGGTGAAGCTCATCATCGCGACCGCGCCGATCAGCACGAACACGATGCCGATCCACAGATCCGCTTTCTCGTACTTCATGAAGCGCGGCGTGATGCGCTTGTCGATCACATAGCTCTGCTGGAAGAAGAGTTGCCACGGCGCGACCGTCGTGCCCACGATGCCGATCACGAGCAGCATCACATCCGAGAGCTTCGCGTGCGCGGGCCAGTTCGGCACGAAGAAATCGCGCGTCATCTGCGAGACCGGCGGATGGATCGTGACGAGCACCGGCACGAGCACCAGGCTCAGCACGCACAGCACCACCGCGAAGCGCTCGAAGCGCCTGAAGTCGCCGGTGCTGACCGCGGCCATCGTCAGCGCGGCGGCGATGCAGACGCCCGCGACCTTGGGCATGCCGAAGAAGTCCAGCACGAACGTGATCCCGATGAACTCGGTGACGATGGTCAGCGCGTTGAGCAGGAAGAGATCGATGACGCTGAACGCGCCCCAGAACCTGCCGAAGCGCTCGAAGATCAGCCGCGCGTGGCCGACGCCGGTCACAGCGCCGAGACGCAGCACCATCTCCTGATTGACGTAGAGCACGGGCACGAGCAGCAGCATGGTCCAGAGCAGCGTGGTCCCGTAATTCTGGCCTGCCTGCGTGTAGGTGCCGAACGCGCCCGCGTCGTTGTCTCCGACCATCACGATGAGGCCGGGCCCGAGTATCGCCAGCAGCGTGCGCAAACGCGCCCACCAGGTGCCGCGCGGCGCGGTGTCGTGATGCGCGATCGAGCCGAACGCGCCGCGAATGTCGCCGATGTGCGCCTCGTCGAGTACGGCGGCGCGCGGCGCGCCGGGCGGCGAAACGTTGGTTGGCGTGGACATGATGCACCCCGTGGCAGGTAATGTTTATGTGACGTGGCGGCCGTCCGGCGCGGGACCGCGTGCGCACGCCATGCGAAAGATGCGAAAGGCGTGCGCAAACGCGGCCGCGTGCCGGGCGGCGGTGAAACCGGACGGCGCGAGCGCAACGGCATCGCGCGGTTCGGCGCTAATCGGGGTGCACGGGTGAGTTACGGCGAAGTACTACGGCGCGCACCGCTTGCCTGGATGACAAACGGCGGCGTTAATGAGGCGCGGACGTGAGTCGCTCAGGCGGAAAACGGATTCGAAGGTCGACTACTGCAAGCGTCCAAGGCATTCGCCCCATTCGTGAAGATTCTGAATTTTATGAACCTCTCTGAATCGGCGTCAAGCTTTGAATCACGGTTGTATGGAAATAGCTTCGGTGCGCGCGCCGCTGAAATCTTTGCCCCCCAAACGACGCGCCCGAACCTTTCGATGCTCACTCGCGCGTCGCCTGGATTCGCCCCGCCTTGACGGCCGACTTGAGCGCGGACCAGTCCGCCTCGTTCTGCTCCGCATAAGCCAAAGCGAAGCGTTCGATGGCCGCATCGAAGGCCCTCGCCTTGCCGACGTATCCGGCGATCAGCGCGGGATCGCCGGCTTTGGCCATCGACTGCGCCAGCGCGCTGCCGCAGGAGACCGCGTATTCGGCCAGGTCTTCGACGTCGAACGTGGTGAAGTCGAACGCGCCTTTCATGTCGCGCAACTGCCTCACATAGAAGTCGTTGCCCGTGTGATGCATCTTGGACCAGCCCAGGAAGATGTCGCTGGCCGATTGCAGCATCCGCTGGCCCGTCACCACGCGCTGGCCATGATTCGGGAAGCGGCTCGCGGGAAGATACCCTTCCAGCACTGAAGCGCGCGCCTCCTTGAGTTGCAGGAAGAGCGGGCATTCTCCGTCGGCCATGAAGAGCGCTTCGTAACAGCGCGTTCCCACCGAGCCGATCCCGACGACGCGAATCGCGACATCGACCAGTTCGTAACGGTCGAACAGCGCGCGCCTTTCATCGGAGAGCGTAAGCCGGTAGTCGGCGAAGAAGCGGCGGATCATGTCGTCGTACTGCTTGTGTTCGCGCTTGTTCGAGAGCGGGATGTGATACACGAGCGGCGGCAGCTCCCTGATGCGCAGCCTGCCGTTGACGAGTTCGGTCGAGTGGCTCATCACCGAGCGCGAGGACTGCAAGCGCGCCTTGTCGATAACCGCGAGCTCCTTGCTTCGTTCCTCGGCCGAATCGGCAATGGCGAGCAAGGTCGTCGACTTGAGCTGGTAGTACCAGACGTCGAGCGTATCCATTTTGCTGAATGCGGCGATCCGCTCGCGGAAGGTCTCGCACAGACGCCGGACAATGCGGCGCTGGTCGGCCGTTGCGAAGCCGCGTTCGCGTGCGGCGATCACGAACGAAGCAGCGAGCCTGCGCACGTCCCAGTCGAACGGGCCGGGCAGCGTCTCGTCGAAGTCGTTCGGTCCGAAAAGAATCCGCCGCTCCGGACTCGCGAACAGGCCGAAGTTCGCCAGATGCGCGTCGCCGCCGAGCTGCACCACGATATCGGTGCGCGGCAAGCGCGACAGGTCGAAGGCCATCAAGGGCGCGGCGCCCCGATAGAACGCGAAAGGGTTCGCCAGCATGCGCCCGTAGCGGATGGGAATCAGCTCGGGGACGCGGCCCACGTTGGATGCCTCGAGCAGCGCGAGCGGATCGCGCTTGCCGATCTTGCACTCGGCAAGCGTCGCTCGCGGCGCCTGTTCGCGCGCCGCGCGGCCGAGCGCGACCCGCGACGCAAGCGTGCCGCGACCCGAAAACAGGTTGGATGGGTCTGGTTGTGTGTCCATGTTTCCGGTCGATGTCTCTCTCGTTGAAAGCGGTTTCGAATCGATCGAAGAGTGTGTCGGAAGACTAGCGCTCGAGACTGATGACAGCCTTAAGCCATCGGATGGACGACCCGTCCGCGCTTCGATCCATTCATTATCATGAATCTATATCGTAACTTTTTATAACTTTCTCTTATCGTTTTTCTGCCGCACGATGGTCGCGTGTTTTCCGGCTGGTCGTAAGGCTCGGGCGAAACCGCTGCCCCGTCGAATCGCCACCCGCGCGCGCACGCCGCGGGGACCGGGCATGTCCCCTGAGTGACCCGCCATCGATGCACCGCATCGGCTTTTTGAAGTACACCAGGCGCCAAACGAGCGCAATGACACATAACGGAGACAGACATGGCAAGCGCAGATACGGCAGTGGCCGGGCAGTCGCACGGAGGTCGTCATAACAGGTGGGTGCAGTTGGTGATCGGCATCGTCTGCATGGGGCTGGTCGCCAACTTCCAGTACGCATGGACGCTGTTCGTCATGCCGATGGACGCGAAACACCATTGGGGGCAAGCGGCGATTCAGCTCGCGTTCACGATTTTCATCGTGACAGAAACGTGGCTCGTTCCGGTCGAAGGCTGGCTAGTCGACAAATTCGGACCGCGCCCGGTCGTGATGGGCGGCGCGATTTGCGCGGCGATCGGCTGGATCATCAACGCGCACGCCACCACGCTCGTGCATCTGTACGCCGCCGCCGTGATCGCCGGGATCGGCGCGGGTTGCGTGTACGGCACGTGCGTCGGCACGGCGCTCAAATGGTTCCCGGACAAGCGCGGTCTCGCAGCCGGTCTGACGGCGGCGGGCTTCGGCGCCGGCGCGGCGGTGACCGTGATCCCGATCTCCAACATGATCCAGAGCTCGGGCTACGAGCATGCGTTCATGTTCTTCGGCATCTTCCAGGGCGTGTGCATCTTCCTGCTGGCGCTCTTGCTCGTGCGTCCGAATCCGCCGAAGGGCATCGTCGCGGCCAAGCGCATCGTGGCGACGAAAATCGACTACACGACCGCGCAGATGGTGCGGGCGCCCGTCTTCTGGGTGCTGTATCTGATGTTCGTAGCGGTCGCGGCGGGCGGCGTGATCGCCACCGCGCAGTTCGGGCCGATCGCGAAGGAATACGGCTTCGCCAGCATGCCGGTGAGTCTCTTCGGCGCGACCTTGCCGCTGCTCGCGATGACACTGTCCATCGACAACCTGTGCAACGGCTTTACGCGACCGCTGTGCGGCTTCGTCTCGGACAAGATCGGCCGCGAGAACACCATGTTCATCATCTTCCTGGGCGAAGGCGTCGCGCTGCTCGGGTTGATGCAATTCGGGCAGAGTCCTTATATGTTCATGCTGTTCGCGGCGCTGACCTTCCTGTGCTGGGGCGAGATTTTTTCGATCTTCCCGGCGACCTGCGCGGACACCTTCGGCAGCAAATACGCCGCCGCCAACGCGGGCACGCTATACACGGCCAAGGGAACAGCCTCCATGCTGGTGCCGCTCGCCTCGGTGCTGGCGTCGTTCGGCTCATGGAACACGGTGTTCATCGCGACCGCGATTACATCGATAGCGGCGGGCGTGTGCGCCAAGTTCGTACTCGCGCCAATGCGTCGACGCTGGATAGAGAACACGATCACGCAGACTTCGCCGCAGACGTCCATCGACCTGTCCTTTCCGGCTGACTGGACGGATGCGCCAAGCAAGTCGTCGGCTCGCTGAAGACGTCCGACAGCACGATTCCGTTTAAGAAATGCGAAGGCCGCGTGACTGATGTCCGCGGCCTTTGTCGCGTTTGGCGAGCGCCCGGCTTGCATCGCATTCGATGCCCCGCGCGATCGTCTACAGGCGCAAGGCTTCGTTGTTTCCATTCAGCCGATGTCGCCGCACAAAGCTCTGGCGACGCGCCAGATCGCGCCGCCTCCTTGTTTCTACCTATAAAATAGGTTTTGACAAATACGGTATCTGGTATCTAGTATATCACCAACACAAACGGCCCTCTGGGGGAGACAAATGGCAGACGTACTCGAGGTAGGAACACAGGAAGTCGCTGAAGTGAAGGCGCCGCAAATGACCGACGGTTTCCACCTCGTCATCGATGCGCTGAAGCTGAACGACATTGACACGATCTTCGGTCTTGTCGGAATTCCTATCACCGACCTGGCGCGACTCGCGCAGGCGGAAGGCATGCGCTTCATCGGTTTTCGCCATGAGCAGCATGCGGGCAATGCCGCCGCGATCGCCGGCTACATGACGCAGAAGCCGGGCATTTGCCTGACGGTGTCGGCGCCCGGCTTTTTGAACGGCCTGACCGCGCTTGCCAACGCGACCACGAATTGCTTCCCGATGATCCTCATCAGCGGCTCGAGCGAGCGCGAGATCGTCGATCTGCAGCAGGGCGACTACGAAGAGATGGACCAGCTGAACGCGGCGAAGCCTTATGCAAAGGCTGCCTACCGCGTGCTGCATGCGGAGGACATCGGCATCGGCATCGCGCGTGCGATCCGTGCAGCCGTGTCGGGCCGTCCGGGCGGCGTGTATCTCGATCTGCCCGCCAAGCTGCTGTCGCAGACGATGGACGCGCTCAAGGGCCAGCAATCGCTCATCAAGGTCATCGATGCCGCGCCGCGTCAGTTGCCCTCGCCGGACTCGGTGCAGCGCGCCCTCGACGTGATCAAGAAAGCGAAGCGTCCGCTGATCCTGCTGGGCAAGGGCGCGGCTTACGCGCAGGCGGACGCGCAGATTCGCGAGCTGGTCGAGAAGAGCGGCATTCCGTATCTGCCGATGTCGATGGCGAAGGGCCTGCTGCCCGACACGCATGCGCAATCGGCTTCGGCGGCGCGTTCGTTCGTGCTGCAGGAAGCGGATTGCGTGGTGCTGATCGGCGCGCGTCTGAACTGGCTGCTGGCGCACGGCAAGGGCAAGACCTGGGGCGCGGCGCCCAAGCAGTTCGTGCAGATCGACATCTCGCCGACGGAAATCGACAGCAACGTCGCGATCGCCGCACCGGTGATCGGCGACATCGGCTCGTGTGTGTCGGCGCTCGTCGCGGGCATCGGTGCGGGCTTCCCGAAGCCGTCCGTCGAATGGACGGGCGCGATCAACGAGCGCAAGAACAAGAACCTCGAAAAGATGGCGGCGACGCTCGCGAAGAATCCGTCGCCGATGAATTTCCACAGCGCGCTGCGCGCCATCCGCGACGTGCTGAAGACGCGCCCGGACATCAACGTCGTCAATGAAGGCGCGAACACGCTCGACTATGCGCGCAGCATCATCGACATGTATGAGCCGCGCAAGCGTTTCGATTCGGGCACGTGGGGAATCATGGGCATCGGCATGGGCTTCTCGATCGGCGCGGCGGTGACGAGCGGCAAGCAGGTCGTCGCGATCGAGGGCGACAGCGCTTTCGGCTTCAGCGGCATGGAACTCGAAACCATCTGCCGATACGACTTGCCGGTCTGCACGATCGTGTTCAACAACAACGGCGTGTATCGCGGCACCGATGTGAATCCGACCGGCGGCAAGGACGTCGCGCCGACCGTGTTCGTGAAGAACGCGCGCTACGACAAGATGATCGAGGCGTTCGGCGGCATCGGCTTCCATGCGACCACGCCGGAAGAGCTCACGCATGCACTGGAAGAAGCGATCAAGTCGGGCAAGCCGACGCTGATCAACGCAGTGATCGACGAAACGGCCGGCACGGAGAGCGGTCGCCTGACGAATCTGAACCCGCAAACCGCGGCATCGAAAAAGTAACCAAGACGAGCCACCCAGGAGAATCCCTTGAGCAACAAACCACTCGAAGGCATCAAGATCATTGACTTCACGCACGTGCAGGCCGGTCCCGCATGCACCCAGATGCTGGCATGGTTCGGCGCGGACGTGATCAAGGTGGAACGTCCCGGATCGGGCGACGTCACGCGTAACCAGTTGCGCGACATTCCGGACGCAGATGCCCTGTATTTCACGATGCTCAACAGCAACAAGCGCTCGTTGACGCTCGACACGAAAAAGGCCGAAGGCAAGGAAGTGTTGACCAAGCTCATCAAGGAATCGGATGTGCTGGTCGAGAACTTTGGACCGGGCGCGCTGGACCGGATGGGCTTTTCCTGGGAGAACATCAAGGCGCTGAACCCGAAGATGATCGTGGCGTCCGTCAAGGGCTTCAGCGACGGCCATCACTACGATGACCTGAAAGTCTACGAGAACGTCGCACAATGCGCGGGTGGCGCGGCATCGACGACGGGCTTCTGGGATGGTCCGCCGACCATCAGCGCGGCGGCGCTCGGCGACAGCAACACCGGCATGCATCTCGCGATCGGCATTCTGACGGCGATCATCGGCCGTCAGCAAACGGGCAAGGGGCAGAAGGTCGCCGTTTCGATGCAGGACAGCGTGCTCAATCTGTGCCGCGTGAAGCTGCGCGATCAGCAACGTCTGGATCGCGTGGGCTATCTGGAGGAATATCCGCAGTATCCTCACGGCACGTTCAGCGACGTCGTGCCGCGTGGCGGCAATGCGGGCGGCGGCGGCCAGCCGGGCTGGGTGCTCAAGTGCAAGGGCTGGGAAACCGATCCGAACGCCTACATCTACTTCACGATTCAGGGTCACGCGTGGGCGCCGATCTGCCGTGCCATCGGCAAGGAACAATGGATCGACGACCCGGACTACAACACGGCCGAAGCACGTCAGCCGCACATCTTCGATATCTTCGGCAAGATCGAAGCATGGCTCGCCGACAAGACCAAGTACGAAGCAGTCGATATCCTGCGCAAGTTCGATATTCCCTGCGCGCCGGTGCTGACCATGAAGGAACTCGCGAACGACGAATCGTTGCGCAAGAGCGGTTCCATCGTCGAAGTGGATCACAAGGTGCGCGGCAAGTACCTCACGGTCGGCAGCCCGATCAAGTTCTCGGACCTGAAGCCGGAAATCAAGAGCTCGCCGCTGCTTGGCGAGCACACGGCGGAAGTGCTGGCCGAGCTGGGCTATAGCAAGGAGCAGGTCGCGCAGATGCAGGAAACGGGCGCTGTCTGACGTGGTTGCGTAGTTTTGTAGTTGCGTAGTTTTGTAGTTTTGTAGTTTTGTAGTTTTGCAGTCTTGCAGTCTTGCAGTCTTGCAGTCAAAGGAGCGCGCTGCCTTCGGGCAGCGCCCCTTATAAGAAACAGATCGATCGAGGTGTAAGCTTCGATTCATACCCCACGATCCGGAATACTTTATGACCCACACAATCGACTACGAACAGCTCGTCAATGCGATTGGCGACGCCGTGATCATTTCGGATGCGAGCGGAGCGATCACGCTATGGAATCCCGCGGCGGAGCGCATGTTCGGCTTTACCCAGAGCGAGGCAATGGGTCAGTCGCTCGATCTGATCATTCCGGAACGCCTGCGCGGCCGTCATTGGGACGGCTATCACAAGACCATGGCGACCGGCGAGACGCGTTATGGACACGATCTGCTCAAGGTCCCGGCCGTCGATAAGGCCGGTCGATCGATGTCGATTGCGTTCACTGTCGCGCTGCTGCAATCGCCGCAAGGCGAAGTGACGGGCATCGTCGCGATCATCCGCGATGAGACGGCGCGCTTTCAGGAAGACCGTGCGCTGCGCAAGCGCATTGCCGAGCTGGAGGCGAACGCCAACGCGTGAGCATGCATCGCTTCACAGAATTAAAAGCAATCAGGAGATAACAGCTCGCGTCCGCGCACCAAAAGATGCGCACGGACGGAGCTGAGTAAAGAAGCGGCCACTCATCCCGCCGGCCGCTTCACTCGATGCCCGCATTCGCGGCTGACCGACCAGGAACTGACCAACTATTCGTACCACGCGACAGCTTCGGGCTGACGCGAGGCGCAGGCGGCTGCGTGCGTGCGGACGAGATCCACGCATCAGCGCGAACGGTTTTGCGACATCGGGAAAACTTCATTATGAGCTTGTGGATCCGCTATACGCACACGACGGCCAAGGGTAACGGCCGCACTGGTTTTGGCTTGCTCGAGGGCGCACGCGTGGTCGAATACGACGGCGACATGTTCGCCTCGCCGCGTGAGACAGGGCGAACCTTCGACATCGCAGAGGTACAGCTCACGAGTCCGTGTGTGCCGAGCCGGATCGTCGCGTTATGGAACAACTTTCATGCGCTCTCCGCGAAGCTCGGCAAGGCGTTGCCCACACATCCGCTGTTTCTGATCAAGCCCTCGACGTCTCTCGCGGGACCGGGCGACACGATCCGGCGCCCCGTGGCATACGGCGGCAAGATCGTCTATGAAGGCGAACTCGGCATCGTGATCGGAAAGCGATGCAGCAACGTGAGCGTCGAGGAAGCCGCCGATTACATATTCGGCTATACGTGCGTGAACGACGTCACGGCCGCCGATCTGCTGTTCGAAGACGCGAACTTCGCGCAATGGTGTCGCGCGAAAGGCTACGACACGTTCGGTTGCATCGGTCCGGCGATCGCAACCGGGTTCGACTGGAAAGCCGCCCATGTCGTAACGACACTCGACGGGGTCGAACGGCAGAACTATCCGCTCGCCGACATGGCGTTTTCGCCGCTGGAACAGGTGAGCCGCATTTCCCGCGACATGACCTTGCTGCCAGGCGACGTGATCGCATGCGGCACTTCGCTGGGCGTGGGTTCGATGCGCGACGGCGCGACGGTCGAGGTTTCGATCGAAGGCATCGGCAGACTGACGAACCGCGTGTCCGAAGTACTCGCGACGGCCGAAGCACGATAAGCGCATTCGAGCGCATTCGAGGCGCATGCCGCTCAAAAAATTCAAAACGTCGATTGGGAAATTAGTCATGCCAATGATGATTGCAGTGCCACGGGAGCGCTATCCCGGGGAACGTCGCGTCGCGTTGACGCCGGAAGTAGTCGGACATCTGCTGAAGCTCGGCTTCGAGGTCACCGTCGAAACCGGCGCGGGCGAGCTCGCCGCATTCGCTGACGAGGCCTATCGCGCCGCGGGCGCGCATATCGCACCGGACACGGCGTCGCTTTATTCGGACGCGGACATCGTCGTCAAGGTGCGCGCGCCTTCCATCGCGCCGGTGGGCGATGAAGTCGAGTGGCTGCGCGAAGGAACGACGCTGATCAGCTTCGTCTGGCCGGCGCAGAACGCCGCGCTGTTGACGCGCCTCGCCGCACGCAATGTCACGGTGCTCGCGATGGACTGCGTGCCGCGCATCTCGCGCGCGCAAAAGCTCGATGCATTGAGCTCGATGGCCAATATGGCGGGCTATCGCGCGATCATCGAAGCCGCGCACCAGTTCGGCCGTGGCTTCATGGGACAGATCACGGCGGCGGGCAAGATCGCCCCGGCAAAAGTGATGGTGATCGGCGCCGGCGTCGCGGGACTGGCGGCGATCGGCGCGGCGCGCAGCATGGGCGCGATTGTGCGTGCTTTCGATACGCGGCCCGAGGTGCGGCAGCAGGTCGAGAGCATGGGCGCGGAGTTCCTCGATCTCGACTATGCGGAGGACGGCAGCGGCAGCGGTGGCTACGCGAAAGAGATGAGCCCGGAATTCATCGCCGCGGAAATGGCGCTGTTCGCCGCGCAGGCGAAGGAGGTCGACATCATCGTGACGACCGCGCTGATCCCGGGCAAGCCCGCACCGAAACTCATCACCGCCGACATGGTGCGCAGCATGCGCCACGGCAGCGTGATCGTCGACATGGCGGCGGAGCAGGGCGGCAACTGCGAACTGACACGGCCGGGTGAAGCGGCGTCCGTGGAGGGCGTGACGATCGTCGGCTATACGGATCTTCCATCGCGCATGGCGACGCAATCGAGCCAGTTGTACGGCACGAATCTGCGCCATCTGCTGACCGAGCTGACGCCGCAGAAGAACGGCGAGATCGTGGTCAACACCGACGACGAGGTGATCGGCGGAGTGACGGTGGTTCTGCGCGGCGAGGTGAAGTGGCCAATGCCCAGGAAGCCCCAGCCCGCGGTTGCGCCGCCCGCCGCCAAGCCTGCCACGGAGCTTCACGTGAGCGTCGAACAGAAGCGGCGCGCAGGATGGATCGGCGTCGCCGGACTCGTCATCGCGGCCGTATTGCTCGCGGCGCTGGGCGCCGTTGCGCCGCCCGCATTCGTCGCGCACTTCACCGTGTTCGTGCTCGCGGTCTTCGTCGGCTTCCAGGTCGTGTGGAACGTGACGCCCGCCTTGCACACGCCGCTGATGAGCGTGACCAATGCGGTCAGCGGAATCATCGTGACGGGCGCGCTGTTGCAGGTCGGCACCCCGGATACCCTGATCGCGATTCTCGCCGGCCTGGCGATACTCATCGCGACGATCAATATCGCCGGTGGCTTTCTCGTCACTCAACGCATGTTGAACATGTTCCAGCGCTAAGGAGATCGACATGCAAAACGGAATCGGAAGCATCGCCTATCTGGCGGCGAGCGTGCTGTTCATCCTGAGCCTGCGCGGGCTCAGTCATCCATCGACGGCCCGACGCGGCAACCTCTACGGCGTCGCCGGCATGGCCATTGCAATCGTCACGACCCTATGGCTCAAAGGCGGGGCTGCGTTGCCGGTCGTCGCCGTGCTGATGGTGATCGGCATAGCGGGCGGCGCGCTGCTGGCGCGACGCGTCGAGATGACGCAAATGCCGCAGCTCGTCGCGGCCCTGCACAGTTTCGTGGGTCTGGCGGCGGTGCTGGTCGCCATTGCGAGCTACCTGTCGCCGGCGTCAGCAGCGGCGTCCGGCGGCGCGGCGCAAGCGGTCCACGACGGCGAGATTTACCTCGGCGTGTTCATCGGCGCGGTCACGTTCACCGGATCGATCGCCGCGTTCCTGAAGTTGCAGGGCATCGTCGGAGGCAAGCCATTGCTGCTGCCGATGCGGCACACGCTGAATCTCGTCGGCGTGTTCGCGTGCCTTGCGCTCGGCTACGTGTTCCTCACTGCGCCCGACGCTGAAGTCGGCATCAGCTCGCTGCTGACGATGACCGCCATCGCCGCGCTGCTCGGCGTGCATCTGGTGATGGCGATCGGCGGCGCGGACATGCCGGTGGTCGTCTCGATGCTCAACAGCTACTCGGGCTGGGCCGCAGCGGCGACGGGCTTCATGCTCAGCAACGATCTGCTGATCGTGACCGGCGCGCTGGTCGGGTCCAGCGGCGCGATTCTGAGCTACATCATGTGCCGCGCGATGAACCGCAAGTTCCTCTCGGTGATTCTCGGAGGGTTCGGCACGGCGACGTCGACCGCAGCGACTGCGATCGAAGGTGAAATCGCGCCGGTGACGGTCGATGAAGTCGGCTCGCTGCTGCGCGATGCGTCGGAAGTCGTCATCGTGCCGGGCTACGGCATGGCCGTCGCGCAGGCTCAGGCGACGATCAGCGAGATCACGAAGAAGCTGCGCAACCAGGGCGTGAACGTGCGCTTCGGCATTCATCCGGTGGCGGGCCGCTTGCCGGGGCACATGAATGTGCTGCTTGCTGAGGCAAAGGTGCCCTATGACATCGTGCTCGAAATGGACGAGATCAACGAAGACTTTTCCAACACGGACGTCGTGCTCGTGATCGGCGCGAACGACATTGTGAATCCGGGCGCACTCGAGGACCCGGGCAGTCCGATCGCCGGCATGCCCGTGCTCGAAGTGTGGAAGGCGCGCACCGTGGTCGTGTCCAAACGAAGCATGGCCGCGGGTTATGCCGGTGTCGACAACCCGCTTTTCTATAAAGAAAACACGCGGATGCTGTTCGGCGATGCGAAGGGCAGCGTCGATGCGCTGCTCAATCATCTGGGTGCCTGAGACTTGCGCCCCCGATGGCTGAAACGAAAGGGTGTTTCAGCCATCGGCATTCATGACACGTGAGACAGGGAGTGACAGATGAAGATCTGTGTCTATGGCGCCGGTGCGATCGGCGCATATCTTGGCGCGCAACTGGCGTCGGCTGGCGCCGACGTGAGCTTCGTCGCGCGTGGTCCCCACCTCGCCGCGATGCGGGAGAACGGAGTACGGCTGCAAATCGATGGCGGGGAGCGCGTCGTCAAGGTTCGATGCGCATCGGACCCGCGAGAACTGGGCGAACAGGATTACGTCATCGTCGCGTTGAAGGCGCATTCGGTGCCGGGCGTCGTCGGTCAGATACAAACCTTGCTGGGTCCCGACACGGCCATCGTGACGGCGGTCAACGGGATTCCCTATTGGTACTTCCACAAGCACGGAGGAGCGCTGGAAGGATCGACGCTCGAAAGCGTCGATCCCGGAGGAACGCAATGGAACGCGCTCGGGCCGGAGCGTGCGATCGGTTGCGTGGTGTACCCGGCGGCGGAGGTGGTGGCGCCGGGCGTGATCCGTCACGTCTATGGAAAGAAATTCCCTATCGGCGAACCCAATGGGGAGCGCAGTGACCGCGTCCAGAAGTTGCATGAAATCATGAGCGCAGCGGATCTGGATGCACCTGTCCGCGACAAGATCCGCGATGAAATCTGGCTCAAGCTATGGGGGAATCTCTGCTTCAATCCCATCAGCGCACTGACTCACGCGACGCTCGATGTCATCACGAGTAACCCCGCCACGCGGGCCGTGTCCAAGGCCATGATGCTGGAGGCGAAAGCGATTGCCGATCGCTTTGGCGTGCATTTTCGTGTCGATGTCGAAAGGCGTATCGATGGCGCGGGCGCCGTCGGCGCGCATAAGACGTCGATGCTCCAGGATCTCGAAGCAAACCGTCCGATGGAGATCGATCCGCTCCTCACCGTCGTTCAGGAAATGGGGCGTCTCGTCGGGCAGGCGACACCGACAATCGATACGGTGCTGGCACTCATCAAGCTGCGCGGACAGGTTGCGGAGCATTCGGCCCGGCCAGCCGCAAGTTCGACGCCTATAGTCGAAACGGCCTCGTAGCGCAGGATTGATCGAGGGCGCCGATGACGGTTTCACAACGAAAGAGTCGGCCCCTTCCCGCGTCGCGTAGTTGCGAAGTTCCTCGCAAAGCTATCTGTTTTGTTTATCGGTAATTCTGGTTCGGTATGACTTTCGGCGCGCCTTCGAGTGCTGCCCGAAGACGCTCGACGTCCCTCCAGCGAAGACTGACCGGCGCAGCCGCAACGGCGCGCAATGCTCACAAGGATTCGCCATTCAGGATTCCATCTGGTTAACCCTTTCTTCATCGATGCGGGCGCGCTGTCTATCTTCGCGACCATTGAAACTCGATTCGATGAAGGAGAGGACATGGGAACCAAAGCCGGAGTGGCAGGAAGTGGACGCAGCGAGAACCCGGTCTCGTTGGCCGATGCAGGATCGCGATTGCAGATGGTGCTTCGCGCCGGTGCTGCCGGCGGACTGGCGGGCGCGATCATCATCTGGATTTATGAGGCGCTCGTCTGGGTCGGCGCGCAGCACCTGATGCCTCTTGCCGGAATTCCACGCAACGCTACGGGCCTGGTCTTCGGCAAGGCGTTCCAGGAGTCGATTGGAATCTGGGCATACGTCGTCGGAACGGGCATTCACTTCGTCTTCGCGATCGGCTGGGGTGTGCTGTTCGCGTTGATCTGGCCGTACTTTCGCCGACGCGGATTCGAGGCTACGCTCGTGGCCTTGTTCTATGCGATATTCGCGTGGATAGCCATGCACGTCGCGATTGCGATTGCCTCCGACAACCACCCGAATTATCTGGACCCCGCAGTGATCATCGGCGGATTCATGTCGCATTTTTGCTTCACGATTCCTCTTGCACTGATCGTGAAGAAAATGCTTGCTCCTGGCGACAGCGCTAATCTGAAACGATAGCCACGGCGCAGCGGCATTCGCTCGTCATTTTGCCGTGTCTATCCGACGCATCCGCGACAGGCTGATGACGACGGGCGCCGCGCCCTCCGTGGCGGGAACCGCGCCGCCGCACAGGCTGGTGTTTGTTCCAGGCGAATTGCGGCGCTCGCCTGTCCGCGTTCGAGCTGATGAACGCGCGGCAACTGGAACTCGTGGTCGAGCACGTGGCGGATCGCCGTGCGCCGCTCGAAGGCGCGCACGACTGGCATGTGCTCGTCGTGCTGGCGGATACGCAAGGCGCGGCCGACATGGAAGCCGCATTGCAGGCGACGCTCGAAGAAGCCGTCGAAGCCGGTCTGATCGAGGACGCGATCGTCGCGAACGCACCTTCACGACGCTGCGGCGCGTGACGTTCCCGATCCTGAGCGCGGGCATGCTGTCGTCGTTCCTGTTCGCGTTCGCCACCTCGTTCGATGAGCTGACCATCGCGCTGTTCTCGTCGGGTGGATTGAGCACGACGCTGCCCAAGCAGTTCTGGGACGAGACCACGACGCAGATTTCTCCGGTCATCGCCGCCGTGTCTACTTGTCTGTTCGTGTTCATCTCACTACTGATCTCGGTGGCGGACCGGCCGCGGCGCCGGAGTCTTTCCTAGACTCGCGATCCATGCATCCGAAGAGGACCACGACCGACTTCGACCGCGCCGTCGCCGCCGCCGGCGCGAACGCCGAAGATGCCGATGTCTGGCCCTGGTTCACGCTGCTCATGCAGGACCGCCGCGTGCGCTGGTGCCAGGCGGAGGATCACTGGCTCGTCAGCGTCGATAACCAGCACGTCGCCACGGAATCGTCGTTCGACGAAGCCATCAGAAGCGCCAAGGCGCGCGTTCAGAAGCAGCGCGCGTGACGCGCCGCCGCATTTCACGCGGCGCGTGCTCCGACCTCTCATCAAGGCAATGCGCGCACGGGGAATCCGGCCCGTGCGTGCGCCTTTCCCATCGGCTTTTTTCAGCGAAAACGCCGTCGCTTCGACGCGTGGCGAGACGCTTATTTCAAGCCAGTTGCACCTCCTTCGCGTAAACCCGCTTGCAACACATTTTTGACGAACCTATATTTCTATACACCATCCACTATCGGTATGCGATAAATTATGAGCGAAGACGTCCTGTTCTCGAATCACGGCCGCGTCGCGGTCATCACGTTGAATCGTCCTGAGCGGCTGAACGCGTGGACCACGCCGATGCGCGAAAAAATCATCGCGGCGCTGGACCGTTTCAATGCCGACGACGAGGTCGCCGCGATCATCATGACGGGCGCCGGCAACCGGGCTTTCTCGGCCGGGCAGGATCTTTCGGAGGCGCATGATTTCGACGGCGAGCGCGCCGTGGCATGGGTCAAGGAGTGGCAGCGCTACTACGCCGCGCTGCGCGGGCTCTCCAAGCCGCTCGTGATGGCGCTCAACGGCACCGCGGCGGGTTCGGCCTTCCAGGTCGCCTTGCTGGGCGACATCCGCGTGGGTCACGCGGGCGTGCGCATGGGTCAGCCGGAGATCAACGCGGGTATCGCCAGCACGACCGGCCCGTGGATCATGAACGCGATGCTCGGCATGTCGCGCACCATCGAGCTCACGCTCACCGGCCGTCTGATGGATGCGGAGGAGTGCCATCGCATCGGGCTGATTCATCACCTCGTCGACGAGGACAAGGTGTTCGAGAAGGCGCTTGAGATCGCCACCGAACTCGCCGCCAAGCCGCCCGTCGCGATGCGCCTCGACAAGCAGCGTTTCCGCGAGATGACGGAGGCGGGCTTCGCCGACTGTATCGAGGCAGGGGAGCGCATTCAGCGCGAAGCCTACGACTCCGGCGAACCGGCGCGCATGATGGAAGAGTTCTTCGCCAAGCGCGCCAAATAAATCGGGCTGAAGCCGAGCCGTTCCTTTCAACCCCAATGCGGGAGACCTGAACCATGACGCAAGACTTCAACCCGGCGCGCCGCCGCATCCTGCAGAGCGCGGGCGCGCTCGCCGTGGCCGGTGCGCTGCCCATCGCCGCGCGGGCGCAATCGAAGCAGATCGTAGTGTCGGACCCGGGCGGCCCGTACACGACCGCTTATCGTGAAGCCTTCTACGACCCGTTCGAGAAAGCGACGGGCATCAAGGTCGTGAGCGTGGCGCGCGAGTCGCAGCCGGTCGCCCAGTTCGCCGCGATGGTGCAGACGAAGAACTACGTGTGGGACGTCACCACGCTGACGCTGTCCGCCGACATCCCGTATCTGGAGGCGAAGGGCCTGCTCGAACCGATCGGTCTGAAGGCGAGCGATTATCCGGACATCATGCCCGAGGCGATCACGCCGAACTGGCTGGGCGTCGACGTGTATTCGACCGTGCTCGCCTATCGCGCGGACAAGTTCAAGGACAACGGCCCGAAGTCGTGGGCGGACTTCTGGGACGTGAAGAAATTCCCGGGCCGGCGCTGCCTGCGCCGCAGTCCGCTCGACACGCTCGAGCAGGCGCTGCTCGCCGACGGCGTGCCGCTCGACAAGCTCTATCCGCTCGACGTGGACCGTGCGTTCAAGAGCCTCGACAAGATCAAGCCGCACATCAGCATCTGGTGGACCTCCGGCGCGCAGGCGATGCAGGCGATCCAGAGCGGCGACGTCGACATGATCTCGACGTGGAACGGCCGCGCGCAAGCCGCGAAGGACAGCGGCGCGCCCGTCAACATCGTGTGGAATCAGGGCTTGTATTCGATCGAAGGCTGGGGCATTCCGAAGGGCACGCCGCGCGCCGACGCCGCGAAGCAGTTCGTGCGCTTCTGCGCCGACGCGAAGCGCCAGGCCGTGCTCACGCGCACGCTCGCGTATGGCCCGACCAACAAGAAGTCCTTCGAGTTCATCGACAAGGCGCGCGCGAGCTTGCTGCCGACGGCTCCGGAGAACATCAAGGACATGAAGCTGCCCAGCCCGCAGTGGTGGGAAGAGAATCGCCAGAAGGTCACCGAGCGGTTCAACTCGTGGATCATTTCGTAAGGACCTCACCATGAGCTCGAAACTCGAGGCAATCGGCATTGCGAAGCGCTACGGCGATTCGGTCGCGCTGGAACCGACGGACCTCGCCGTGCAGGCCGGCGAATTCCTGACGCTGCTCGGTCCCTCGGGTTCGGGCAAGACCACGCTGCTGCAGATGATCTCCGGGCTCGTCGCGCCGAGCGCGGGACGCATCGAGATCGACGGGCGCGACGTCACGCATGTCGAGCCGGGCAAGCGCGGCATCGGCATGGTGTTTCAGAGCTACGCGCTGTTTCCCCACATGAGCGTGTGGGACAACGTCGCGTACGGTCTGCGCATGCGCCGCAAGTCACGCGACGAAGTGCGCGCGGCGGTCGACGACGCGCTCGCGATGGTGCGTATGACCGAGTACGCGAAGCGCTTTCCGAAGGAGTTGTCGGGCGGGCAGCAGCAGCGCATCGCACTCGCGCGCTGCTTTGCATACCGCCCCTCGGTGATTCTGTTGGACGAACCGCTCGGCGCACTCGACAAGAAGCTGCGCGAGCACATGCAGGCCGAAATCCGCCGCCTGCACAAGGAGCTCGGCGCGACCTTCGTCTACGTGACGCACGATCAGGACGAAGCGCTCACGCTGTCCGACCGCATCTGCCTGATGAACCAGGCGCGCATCGAGCAGGTGGGCACGCCGGCCGATCTCTACGATCGTCCCGCCACGCGCTTCGCGGCGGGTTTCATCGGCCATTCGAATCTGCTCGAAGGCGAGCTCGACGACGCGCGCGGCACGGGCGGCGAACCGATCCTGCTCGCGGCCGGCGGCCGCATACCGCTGCCGATGAGCGCTCCAGTTACGCCCGCCACGCGCCACACCTTGCTCGTGCGCCCCGAAGCGCCGCGCCTGGTCGAACCGCAAACCGGCTTCGTCGACGGCACGATCTCCGATGTCGTGTTCTTCGGCAGCGACACGCGCGTGCAGCTCTCGATGAACGACGGCAGCGAGCTCACCGTGCGCTGCGAGCGCAGCCTGTCGCCGCGCATCGGCGACAAGGTGGGCCTCATGTGGGACCCATATCGCACGACGCTGCTGCACGCCTGAGGAATCGTCATGACCATTGCTCTACATGCGGACCGCGAGAACGCAAGCTCGCGGCGCGGCCGGTCCGTCGCGCTCGCGCGTTTGATGCGCTTCCTGCCCATCCTGCCGACGCTGCTCTTCCTGCTGGTGTTCTTCATCGTGCCGGTCGGGGAGATCCTGCAAGGCGGCCTCGTCGGCGCGGACGGGCAGATCGGCCTTGCCCAGTTCGAGCGCATCGCGCGCACGCCCGTCTACGCCAAGGTCTTGTGGATCACCTTCGCCATCTCGTTCATGACGGCGGCGCTTTCCATTCTGCTCGGCTATCCGGTTGCCTACATGCTGAGCCGTCTGTCGGAGCGCGTGCGCGAACGCTGGCTGCTGTGGATCATGCTGCCGTTCTGGACCAGCTATCTCGTCAAGACCTACGCGTGGATGCTGCTGCTTTCGAAGACCGGCGTGCTCTCGACCATCGCGCTGTCGCTCGGCCTCGTGCGCGAGACGACCGGCACGATTCCGTCGCTGACGGGCGTGCTCATCGGCATGGTTCATTCGATGCTGCCGCTCGCCGTGATGACGATGCTCCCCGTGATGCGCGGCATCGACGACCGTCTCGCGCAAGCCGCGGAAACGCTCGGGGCGGAGCGCAGCACGAGCTTCTTCACGGTGTTCCTGCCGCTGTCGTCGCCGGGCGTGGCGGCGGCAGGGCTGCTCGTGTTCATTTCGAGCCTCGGCTTCTTCATCGTGCCCGCGCTGCTCGGCTCGCCGAAGGAAACGATGATCGCGCAACTGGTGATTTCGTCCGTGCTCGAACTCTTCGACATGCGCTTCGCCGGCGCGCTCTCCACCGTGCTGCTGATCTGCTCGATCGTCATCTTCTTCGTCTATGACCGCATGGTCGGCCTGACCTCGCTCACCGGCGAAGTGACGGAGCGTTCGCGCAGCTCGCGCGCGCAGGGTTTCAAGCTCGCCATGCTGATGACGGCGGGGCGCGTGTTCGCGCCGTTCATGATGCGGCGCAAGACGCACGCGGAGCCGTCGGCGCGCGCCGCCAGCCCGCTCGGCCTGTACACCTGCGTGATCATGGTGATGCTCGTCGCGCCCGTGCTCTCGGTGATTCCGTATGCGTTCACGAAGAGCGATTACATCGCCTTTCCGCCGAAGCCCTTCAGCTTGCGCTGGTTCGGCACGTTCATGGATTCGCCGGTGTGGCACAGCGCGATCATCCGTTCGTTCGAAGTGGGCCTGGGCACCGCGCTGCTGTCGCTTCTGCTGGGCTTCGGCGCAACGCTCGCGATGACGCGCATGCCGCGCCGCGCCAGCAAGCCGATGTTCGCGCTGCTCGTCGCTCCGCTGATCGTGCCGCGCATCGTCGTGGCCGTGGGCCTGCTCTATCTCTTCGGCCGCTTCGGGCTCACCGGCACGAATCTCGGTCTCGTCATCGGCCATACGGTGCTCGCGATTCCTTACGTGGTCGTGACGCTCGCCGCGGGCTTCCAGCGGTTCGACTGGCGTCTGGACGACGCGGCGCGCGTGATGGGCGCCTCGCCGCTGCGGCGCATCACGTCGGTCGTGCTGCCGCTCCTGATGGCGAGCGTGACCGCTGCGTTCCTGTTCGCGTTCCTCGTGTCCTTCGACGACCTGACCATCGCGATCTTCGTGAGCGGCGGCATCAATTCGACGCTGCCGAAGCAGATGTGGGACGACATTCAGCTTGCGATCACGCCGACGCTCGCGGCGGTATCGACGACGCTCATCATCCTGATCGCGCTGGTCGTCGCGGTTTCCTCCTGGCTCAAGCGCCGCGCGCGCTAAACCTCGGGCTCTATCCATCGGTTCAGACATGCATCGTTACTCAGAATACTTCGCTCACCGGCACGCAGAGGACGAACTCGACTGCGCGCCCTTGCTCTCGGCGGGATTGCGCCGCGCTCCCGCGCGCATCGTCGCGCATTTCGACGATCACGCGATCACCTGCGAGGACGTCGCGCGGCATATCGCGCAACTGCAGCGCTGGTTCGCGGAGCACGGACTCGCGCGGGGCGACCGGGTCGCCGTGATGCTCGGCAACAGCGCGGAGCACGTGCATCTGATCTACGCGCTGGTGCAAAGCGGCCTCGTCTGGGTGCCGGTCAATACCAAGCTTCGCGCCGCGGGCCTCGAATACCTTCTGCAACACGCCGAGCCGAAGCTTTTCATCATCGACGACGAGTTCGACGACATCACCGCGCGGATCGACTGTGGCGCGTCGCGGCGTCTGCGTCTGCCCGCGTTCGACGCGAGCGACACGAACACGGAATTCGCGACGCCGCGCATCGACGTGCACGATCCGCTGTGCGTGATCTACACGTCGGGCACGACCGGCGCGCCGAAGGGCGTCGTCTTCACGCATCGCATGATGCGTATCGCGAGCGAGGCGGCGCTGCGGGTCGCGGACGTCCGCGACGGTGACCGGCTGTTCCTGTGGGAGCCGCTGTGCCATATCGGCGGGGCGCAGATGCTGCTGCTGCCGTTTCTCGAAGCGGTGACGCTGCACGCGGTGCCGCGCTTCTCGGCGTCGCAGTTCTGGCCGCAGGTCGCGCGCGCGGGCGCGACGCAGCTCCACTATCTCGGCGGCGTGCTCGATATCCTCATGCAACTCCCGCACGACGCGCAGCCCGACACGCATACGCTGCGCGTGGCCTGGGGCGCGGGCGTGAGCGCGTCCGCATGGGAGCCGATCCAGGCACGCCTCAAGGTGCGTCTGCGCGAGTGCTACGGCATGACCGAATGCTCCAGCTTCGCGACCATGAACGCCACCGGCAAGCCCGGCTCGATCGGCCGCGCACTGCCGTGGATCGACGTCGAACTGCTCGACGAAAACGGCCAGCCGGTGCAGGAAGGCGAAGCCGGCGAGATCGTGCTGACGAGCAAGGTGGAAGGCACGTTCCTGCCGACCTATCTGAAGAATCCCGACGCAACCCGCTCCGCGTTGCGCAACGGCAGGCTGCACACGGGCGACCGCGCCCGGCGCGATGCCGACGGCGATCTTTTCTTCATCGGCCGGCAGACGGACAGCATGCGCGTGCGCGGCGAGAACGTGTCGGCATGGGAGATCGAGCGTATCTTCGCGGCGCATCCGGCGATTCGCGCGAGCGCGGCGATCGGGGTGGCGTCGCCGATCGGCGAACAGGATATTCTGCTCAACGTCCAGTTCGAGGGCGAGCCGGTCGAATGGGCGACCCTGCATGCGTGGGCGCGCGAGCGGCTCGCGAGCTTTCAGTTGCCGCGCTATTACCGCGCGGTGGAAAGTTTCGAGCTTACGGCGAGCGAGCGCATCAAGAAGCATCTGCTGCCGCGCAGCGTGGAGAACGCATGGGATCGCCTAGCGCGCGGAGGCTAGTTATCGGATACAGATAGGCTGTTAGGGCTATGCGATAATTCCGCAACGAACCGAAAGACAAATAGTGATGAGCGACGAGCCCAAAGTTCCGCGCAAGCGCAAGAGCCCCGCGGTTTCTGCGCGAGGAGAGGCGGCCGATCCGAGCGCGTCTTCGCTGTATGTGCAGTCCGTCGAGAAGGCGATGAAGGTGCTCACCGCCTTCGACGGCACCAAGCGTCAGTTGTCGCTCTCCGAGATCGCGTCGCTCACCGGCTTCGACATGAGCGCGACGCAGCGTTTCACTTACACGCTCGCCGCGCTCGGCTATCTCTTCAAGGACCCCGACAGCCGCAAGTACGAACTCTCCCCGCGGCTGCTGGACTTCACTTATCACTATCTCACGTCGAACGATCTCGTGAGCCGCGCGACGCCTTATCTGCAGCAGCTCGGCTCGGAGACGGAAGAGGCGACCAACCTGACCGTGCTCGACGATACGGATATCGTGTTCGTCCTGCGCATCGTGAGCCGCAACGTGTTCAATGCGCACGTGATCACCGGCTCGCGCCTGCCCGCTTACTGCACGGCCCCGGGACTCGCGATTCTCGCGACGCTTGCCGATGGCGAAATCGACGACATCCTCTCGCGCACCAATCTCGTGCCCTATACGGCGTCCACCGTCTACCAGCCGCGCAAGATCAGGGAGCGTATCGCGCAGATCCGCAAGCAGGGCTACGCGCACACGGAGGACGAATACTTCGTCAGCGACATTTCGACTGCGGCGGCGATCACGAACGCGCACGGACGCGGCATCGGCGCCGTGAACATCGCAGTGGCGAGATCGCGATGGCAGGCCGACCGGGACGAGCGACGCTTCGCCGATCTGGTGATTTCGACCGCGTCGGCCATTTCGACGCGGCGTCGGGTGGAATAGACGCGCCGTGCGCGCGAACGCGAGGCCGTGGATCTGACCGTCTGACTTTCGACCAAACTCGATGCCTTCCTCTTCTGAACCAATCGATGTGGCAGTCGTCGGCGCGGGCGTGATCGGTCTCGCGCTCGCGCATCACCTGCGCAAGCACGGGCGGCGCGTGACGATCATCGATCGGGCCGAACCCGCTTCGCAATGTTCGATGGGCAATGCGGGCGCGCTGTCGTTTCACTCCGTCGCGCCGCTCGCGATGCCCGGCGTCCTGAAAAGCACGCTTGCGATGATCCGCGATCCCGACGGCCCGCTCTATCTGCCGCCGGGCTATCTGCCGCAAGCGGCGGACTGGCTCTGGCGCTTCGTACGCGCCGCGCGCGAAGCGCGCGTGCGCGAGATCGCGGCGTCGCTCGCCGCGTTTTTCCGAAGCGCGGAGACCGATCAGCGGCAGCTCGCGGCGGAAGTCGGTTATGCGACGAAGCTGCGCACGAACGGGCAGTTGCATCTGTACCCGTCGGAGGCGCAGTACGCGAAGGACGCGCTCGGATGGGCGATCAAGCAGGGGCACGGAATGCGGCTCAGGCGCCTGTCGCGTGCGGAAATAGAGGAGATGGAGCCGGATGTCTCGAAGGCGTACGCGTTCGGCCTTTTCCTCGAGAACGATCACTCCGTCACCAATCCGCACGGCTACGCGCTCGCGATCGCGCGAACCGTTGCGCAAGCGGGCGTGTCGATCGTGCGCGCCGACGTCAGGGCGATCCGTCCGTCCGGCGATGGCTGGCGGATCGAAACCGGCGATGCGCCGTTGTTCGCGCGCGACGTCGCCATCGCCGCGGGTGCGTGGTCCGCGCAATTGCTCGCGCCGCTCGGGGTGCGTGTGCCGCTCGAAACGCAGCGCGGATATCACGTGCATGTGCCGGAGAGCGGCACACGCTTGTCGCGCACCGTCGTGCTCGCGGATCGCAAGGTCTTTATCACGCCAATGGACACGGGTTTGCGAATTGCCGGCACGGTCGAGTTCGGCGGCCTCGTGCGAGAGCCGAATCAGCGCCGCGCCGCTCTCCTGGCGCGGCATGCGAAGAAAGGTTTGCCGGCCCTCGATCTGCTGGGCGGTTCGACCACGTGGATGGGCCATCGTCCCTGCATGCCCGACTCGATGCCCGTGCTGGGCGCCGTCCCACGGCATCCGGGACTTTGGCTGGCATTTGGTCACGGTCATCTCGGACTGACTTCTTCCGCGACGACCGGACGGCTGCTCGCCGAGGCGATATGTCTGGGCCAGTCGCCATCCGTGCTTGCGCCTTTCTCGATGACGCGCTTCGGCTGATCGAAGGCGTGATCGGGCGGTCAGACGCCGTACATGCTTTCGCAGAACCGCACGCTCGCGCCGAGTCTTCGCGACAAATCAGCCGCCGTCCGGAGCTGAGGCGCGACCAGTTCGCCCGTTGCCTGCGCCGCGTTCAGTCGCGACGCGGGTCCGGACAGGGTGAGCGCGGCCATGAATTTGTCGCCGGCGCCGAAAACCGGCGTCGCGAACGCGGCCGTGTGCGAGTCGCGCGCGCCGGACGTGAAGAGCGGCATCTCGGGCGGCGCATCGTAAATCGGCTCGCCGAGTCCCCAGTAACGAATGACCTGGCTGATCGCGGTATCGTCGAGCGGAAACGCCGTGCCGGCGAGACGCGTTTCGCGCAGCCCTTCCGATGGCTCCGCGCGGAACAGACACAAGCGCTGCCCGTTATCGAGCACGTAGTACGATGCGCTTTCCTTCGTCGCGGCAGCGAGTTCGTACAGCGCCGGTTCGACCACTGCGGACAACTGGAACGACTGCTCGAAGAGTTTGCCCAGATACAGCACGCGATGCCCGAGCGAGTAGTTGCCCGACTGCGAGCGCACGACGTAGCCCATTCGCTCGAGCGAGTTCATCAGCCGATACACGGTTGTCTTGTGCATGCCGGACGCCTGCGCCATCGCGGCAAGCGACAGCGACTCCGCACCGGGCCTGAAGCAATCCAGCAGCGATAAAGCCTTCTCTACCGCCGCGACTCCGTCGTTTCCCATTCGACTCATCCCCGAACAAAGTTACCCGATATTGTACAGGGTAAAACGTCGATGTACACCGTAAAAGGGTTAACGCTAGTGGCCTCGCTACGCCGCGTGCTTTAAAGTGGTTTCACTTAGTACACCACTGTTGTACACAGTACAACGATCAACTTGAGGTGAGATCCATGAGCACGACTCCGGCAGGTAACCCGATCAATCGCAATATCGAGCGCGTGTCGCCCGAACTCGTCGAAGCCGCCGCCAAATATCAGGCAGCGATCCTGGCCGACGTCGCCGGCCGTCGCGGCACGGTGCACGGCCGCGTGAAGCCGCTGTCGGCGAAGATGAAAGTCGCCGGTCCGGCGATCACCGTCGAAGTGCGGCAGGGCGATAACCTGGCGATTCACGCGGCGCTGGCCATCGCGAAGCCGGGCGACGTGATCGTCGTCGACGGCAAGGGCGACATCAGCTGCGCGCTGCTCGGCGAAATCATGGCGGCGCAAGCGAAGGCGAGCGGCATCGCCGGCATCATCATCGACGCCGCCGTGCGCGACGCGCACGAACTCGCGAACGGCGACTATCCGATCTTCTCGGCCGGCCTGAATCCGTGCGGCCCGACCAAGAGCGTCGCGGGCCTCGTCAACTCGCCGATCTCGCTCGGCGGCACGGCGGTCAATCCCGGCGATCTCGTCGTCGGCGATGCGGACGGCGTCGTCGTGATTCCGCGTCAGGACGTGGCGCGCATCATCGATCTGGCGCAGAAGAAGCTCGATGGCGAAACCGCGCGCATCGCCGGCATCATGAAGGGCGACGTGCGTCCGGCGTGGGTCGAGAAGGAACTGCGCGCGGTCGGCATGCTGGCAGAAGGCGAGGCACTGTAATGCAGACGACTTCGCAAAAGCCGGTCGTTCTCGTGACGGCCGCCGATCTCGCGCCGCAAGCGCTCGAGATGCTCCCCGGATTCGACGTCGTGTTCGCGGGCAAGCAGCCGAGCGAAGACGATCTCGTCGCGTTGAGCGCGCGTCACGATCCGGTCGCGATCATCGTGCGTTACGGCAAGATCAACGCGCGCATCATGGACGCGGGCCGCAACCTGCAAGTGATTTCGAAGCATGGCAGCGGCATCGACGTGATCGATCAGGCGGCCGCCGCCGAGCGCGGCATCGCGGTGCGCGCGGCGGTCGGCGCGAACGCCGCGGCGGTCGCCGAGCATGCGTGGGCGCTGATCCTCGCCTGCGCGAACTCCGTCCCGCAGCTCGATGCGCGCATGCGCGCAGGCCATTGGGACAAGTCCACGCACAAGTCCGTCGAACTCGATGGCCGCACGCTCGGGCTCGTCGGGCTGGGCGCGATCGGCCGTCGCGTGGCGGCGGTCGGCGTCGCGTTCGGCATGACGGTGCTCGCTCACGACCCCTACGCGAAGGAAGCGCCGCAGGGCGTGACGCTCGTCTCGCTCGACGAGTTGTACGCCGCCTCCGACATCGTCTCGCTGCACTGCCCGCTGACGCCTGAGAACCGCGGGATGCTCGACGCGCAGGCATTCGCCCGCTTCAAGCGCGGCGCGATTCTCGTGAACACGGCGCGCGGCGGTCTCATCGACGAAGCCGCGCTCGCCGGCGCACTCGCCAGCGGTCAATTGCACTCCGCCGGTCTCGACAGCTTCGACGTCGAACCGATGACCACGCCGCATCCGTTCCAGAACATCCCGAACGCGATTCTGTCGCCGCATATCGGCGGCGTCAGCGATGCCGCCTACGTGAACATGGGCCGCGGCGCCGCCGCCAACGTGCTGGCCGTGCTCGAAGAGCACGCCCGCAACGCGGCCTGAAGCAACAGTTCCAATCGAAGGTCGATCATGTTCTATCTCACATCGCCCGAGGTGCGCGAGGCCGCCGTTTTCACGCGCATGCCGGAGAAGTTCCGCAAGCCCGAGGTCCGGACCGAATGGGCGCGCGCCAATCGCGGCGGCCAGGCGACGGATTCGTTCCTCGAAGGCCCGGTCTGGGACCCGAAGGGTTTCCTGTTCGTCACCGACATACCGCATGGCCGCGTGTTCCGGATTTCGCCTTCGGGCGAGTGGGAGCTCGTCGTGCAATACGACGGCGAGCCCAACGGCATGAAGCGTTTCGACGATGCGCATCTGCTCATCACCGATTACCGCAACGGCCTGATGCTGCTCGACATCGAACGCGGCGAAGTGCGGCCGTATCTGGAGCGCCGCAACTCGGAGCGCTTCAAGGGCGTGAACGATCTGACGTTCGATTCGAAGGGCAATCTCTTCTTCACCGATCAGGGGCAGAGCGGTCTGCACGATCCGACCGGCCGCGTGTATCGCCTGTCGCCGGAAGGCAGGCTCGACATGCTGCTCGGCAATTGCCCGAGCCCGAACGGCCTCGTGCTGTCGCCCGATGAAAACGTGCTGTTCGTCGGCATGACGCGGGGCAACTGCGTGTGGCGCGTGCCGCTTCAGGCCGATGGCTCGGTCAGCAAGGTGGGGCAGTTCTTCACGTCCTACGGTCCGAGCGGCCCCGACGGCCTGACGATCGATGCCGATGGCCGCGTGCTCGTGGCGAATCCGGGGCTCGGGCGCGTATGGGTCCTGAATCATCGCGCGGAACCGGTGGAGATTCTCACGAGCCCGGCCGGCGCGTCGCTCACGAACCTGTGCTTCGGCGGCGCGGACATGAAGACGCTCTACATGACCGAATCCGTCAGCGGCACGGTCCTGCGGGCCGAGATGAAGATCGCCGGTCCGCTGCCGCAACGAGCGAAGCAACACGACGCGCACTGACCGCAGCGATGGAGGAGCAATCATGAATGTTTCATCGACATTGAGCGCGTCGAACGCCGGGCGAAGCGGCGAGACGCAAAACGCCGCGCATCTCGCGAGCGAAGACCATGCAGCCAGCGAGCGCACGCTCGCCAAAGCCTTTCGCCGCATCCTGCCGTTCATCTTCGTGTGCTACGTCATCAGCTATCTCGACCGCACCAACGTCGGATTCGCCGCGCTGACGATGAACAAGGAGCTGGGCCTGACCGCCGAGCAGTTCGGCTTCGGCGCGGGCCTGTTTTTCATCGGCTACTTTCTGTTCGAGATTCCGAGCAACCTGATCATGCAGAAGGTGGGCGCACGCATCTGGATCGCGCGGATCATGATCACGTGGGGCGTGTTTTCGATGCTGACGGCGTTCGTGGTCGGACCGAAGAGCTTCGCGGCCGCGCGCTTTCTGCTCGGGCTCGCCGAAGCGGGCTTCACCCCTGGCATCTACCTGTACTTCACGCACTGGTTTCCCGGCAAGTGGCGCGCCAAGGTGACGGCCGCGTTCCTCGTCGGCATTCCGGTGGCCAACATGATCGGCTCGCCCATCTCGGGCGCGCTGCTTCAGCTCGGCGGCCTGCATGGTTTGCGTAGCTGGCAATGGTTGTTGCTGATCGAAGGCGTGCCCGCCGTGCTGCTCGGCATCGCGTGTCTGTTCGTGCTCGCGGACCGGCCCGAGAAAGCGAAATGGCTGACCGACGAAGAGAAGGCCTCGCTCGCGCGCCGTCTCGCGCAGGAGCAGGGCGACATCGGCGCGAAGCACGGCAGCAATCTGCGGGATGCAATGACCAACTGGCGCGTCTTCGTGCTCGCGTTCATCAACTTCTGCGGGATCGTCGGATCGCTCGGCGTCGGCTTGTGGATGCCGCAGATCATCAAGCAGTTCGGCGTCGAGCATACGGTCGTCGGCTGGCTCACGGCGATTCCCTACGCGCTCGGCGCGGTTGTGATGCTGTGGTGGGCGCGTGTCGCCAATCGTGCGGCGAATCGAATTCCCTACGTGGCGGGCGCGCTGGTCGTCGCGGCCGTGGCGCTGTGCGCGAGCACCTTCATCGATGCGCCCGCCATCAAGCTGATCGCGCTGTGCTTCACCGTGAGCGGCATTCTGGCTTTTCAGGCGACCTACTGGGCCATTCCCTCGGGCTTTCTCACCGGCCGCGCCGCGGCGGGCGGGCTCGCGCTCATCGTCTCGGTGGGCAATCTCGGCGGCTTCGTCGGACCGTCGATGATCGGCGCGCTCAAGCAGTGGTCCGGCGGCTTCAGCGTGCCGCTGCTCGCTGTGTCGGGCGTGCTGCTGCTCGGCGCGCTGATCATCGCCTGGCTCGGCGATCCGGGCGCGGACGCGGGCGAAGCGCCTGCCGCGCACGAAGCATGAGCGCGCTCCATCGCGCGCAATCACGCAGCAAACCAAATTTATAACCCACTGTCTGGAGACACCATGCTTTTGACGAAGGCTCACAAGAAAGCCAACGCCACTTCCACTTTCGTGCTCGGAACCGTCGCAGTTGCGGGCATGACACTCGCTGCGGGCACGGCGCACGCGCAAAGCAGCGTCACTTTGTACGGCATCGCCGATGTCGGCATCGAGCACATCAACAACACCACGGCGGGCGGTGGTCAGACGCGCGAAGTGTCCGGCAACCTGTCCGGCTCGCGCTGGGGCCTGAAGGGCGTCGAGGACCTGGGCGGCGGAGTGAAGGCGATCTTCGCGCTCGAAAACGGTTTCAACATCAACGACGGCACGACCGCGCAATCGACGCGCGGCCTCGGCGCGAATCCGACCACGACCTCGCGTCTGTTCGGCCGCCAGGCCTGGGTCGGTCTGTCGTACAAGGGCCAGCAACTCACGCTCGGCCGCCAGAACTCGCTGATGTACGAACAGGCGGTCCAGTTCGATCCGATGGGCGCATCGTCGCGTTATTCGATTCTCTCCATCGACTACGCGATGGCCGCGCGCATCGACAACTCGGTGAAGTACACGGGCAAGTTCGGTCCGCTCACCGCGCAGGCGATGTACAGCACGCGCTATGACACGGGCTACGGCGCCGAAGTGCCGGGCGCGGAAATCACCGGCCGCTTCTTCAGCGGCGCGCTGACCTACGCTACCGGTCCGTTCGCGGCGAGCGTGTCCTACGAGCAGCGCAACAGCAACACGGTCGCGACGAACACCGGTACCGAGCGCCGCGCGATGGCGGCCGCGAGCTACGATTTCGGCGCCGTGAAGGCGTTCGGCGGCTATCGCTATCTGCGCGCATCGAACGATTTCCTGCCGGTGAACCCGATCGTCGTCGCGAACGGCTCGGAGGCGAACGCGGCCAATCTGTACTACGCCGGCGCGCAATACATGGTGACGCCCGCGTTCCAGCTCACCGCGACCGCGTATTACCAGGACGTGCATTCGACGAGCGCCGATCCGTGGCTCGCGGTGCTGTGCGCGGACTACTTCCTGTCCAAGCGCACCGACCTCTATGCAACCGTAGGCTTCGCGCGCAACAAGGACAACTCCGCGCTGGGCGTGAACGGTTACGGCACGGTCGCGCCGGGCTATAACCAGACCGGCGTCACCATCGGCATGCGGCAGAAGTTCTGACGAGGAAACGCCGTGCAAATCGTCCATGCTTCCCAGTCGCCCGCTTGCAAGGGTCCGCTTGCGCCGGACGCGCGCGTAAAGGCGCTGTCATGAACACGGTCGCGCAAGCGGGTCTCCTCGGCAGGCTGTTTCCTGCGCTGACCGAAGCGTCCTTGCGGCGCTATCTCGGCGGACAGGTCGCCTCCGTGCTCGGAAGCTGGACGCAGAACGTCACGCTGAATCTGCTCGTGTTCCACCTGTCGGATTCGGCGGCGATTCTCGCGTTGCTGAATTTTCTGCTGTACGGGCCGCAACTGATCGTGTCGCCGCTCGCCGGATCGCGGGTCAGCTCGGCGAACGCGCGGCGCGTGACGCTGTGCGTGCTGATGATGTCGCTGCTTCTCACGAGCAGTCTCTTCATTTTGTCCTTGCTCGGCCTGCTCGGCGTGAAGCTGATTCTCGCGCATGCACTGGCGATCGGCGTGTCGAGCGCGATCGAAGTGCCCGCGCGGCAAGTGCTGCTGCTGACGAGCCTCGAAGACGCGAGGCACACGTCGAACGCCGTCGCGATGAACACGATGGTGTATAACGTCGGCCGCATGGTCGGTCCGACGATTGCCGGCTTCGTGTATCCGGGTTTCGGACCGAGAACGTCGTTCGTGATCTATGCGCTCGCGCTTGTCTTCATGGCCCTGTGCGTGCGTTCGATCAAAACCTCCGGCGCGCGGCCGGCGCGAGTGGACAGCAGCTTGCGCGATGCCGTCGGCTACGTGATGTCGGATGCGTTTTCGGCACGCTATCTGCCGGTGCTCGCGTGCATCGGCTTGTTTGCGGGCAGTTATCAAACGCTCGTGCCTTTGCTGTCGGACCGCGCGTATCACGACGCGGCGCGTTTCACCGGCGTGTTCTTCGCGTGCGCCGGCGCCGGTTCGCTGAGCGCGGCGGCATTGCTGTCGTCGGCGCTCGGGCCGCGCGCGTCGCGGCGCTTCATCGCGTGGTCGCCGTGGACGGCCGTCGCCGCGCTCGCCGTGCTCGCCTCGACCACCGAGGTCTTCGCCGCGACGCCCGCCTTCTACGCCCTCGGATTCAGCCTCACCTTCGCCGCAACCTCGACCAACGCGACCATCCAGCGGCAATGCCCGGAACACGTGCGCGGCGGACTGGTCGGCATGTACGGAATGGCCTACAACGGAACCATGCCCTTCGGCTATCTGCTCGTCGGCACGGTGTCCGAGGCGCTCGGCGTCCGTCACACATTCGGCGCAATGGCGATCGTCCTCGCCGCCGGCGTCCTGTCCGTCATCGCACTTCAATTATTCAGAAAACAGCGCACCGACGCGCAATAGTTTGGGAGACGTCCATGCAAGTCAGTTCCGGTTTCAACGACAAGTCGGACATCGAGCGGCAGACCATACGCAAGGTCGTATGGCGGCTCGTGCCGTTCCTGATGGTGTGTTATCTGCTCGCGTTCATCGATCGCGGCAACGTCGGCATGGCGTCGCTGCAAATGAATCACGATCTCGGCATGTCCGCGAAGGTGTTCGGGTTCGGCAGCAGCCTGTTCTTCATTTCGTACTTCTTCTGCGAAGTGCCGAGCAATCTCGCGCTGCAGAAATACGGCGCACGCGTGTGGATCGCGCGGATCATGGTGACGTGGGGCATCGTCTCGGCGTCGACCGCTCTCGTGCATGACGCGACGACGTTCTACATCCTGCGCTTCCTGCTCGGCGCGGCCGAAGCGGGCTTTTTCCCGGGCGTGCTGCTGTATCTCTCGTACTGGATTCCCGCGTCGTATCGCGCGCGCATCGTGGCGACGTTCATGGTCGCGATTCCGGCCGCGAGCTTCATCGGTTCGCCGATCTCGGCGTTGCTCTTGCAGATGGACGGCATCGGCGGCCTGCGCGGCTGGCACTGGCTGTTTTTGCTCGAAGGCATTCCGACGGTGCTGCTTGGCATCACGTGTCTCTTCATGCTGACGAACAAGCCGGAGGACGCGAAGTGGCTCAAGGACGACGAACGCAAATGGCTCGTCGATGCCCTGGCCAACGAAACGCGCGCGCCGAAGAAAATCCTCGACATGCCGCTGACCAAACTGTTCCGCAATCGCTATGTGCTGTGTCTCGCACTCGTCGATACATGCGCATCGGCCGCGGGCAGCACGCTTTCCGTGTGGCAGCCGCAACTGCTGAAGTCGTTCGGTCTTTCCGTCATGCAGACGGGCCTCCTGAACTCGATTCCTTATCTCGTCGCCTCGGTGCTGATGGTCTACTGGGGCCGCCGTTCGGATCGCGTGAAGGAGCGCCGCTGGCATACGGTGGTGCCGATGCTGCTGATCGGACTCGGCCTCTTCGCGACCTCGCTGAGCGGCTCGCTCGTACCGACGATCTTCATGCTCTGCGCAGTGCTGGTCGGCGCGTATTCGTTCAAGGGCCCGTTCTGGGCGCTCGCCACCGACATGCTGTCGAACAGCGCCGTCGCGGCCGGTCTCGCGACGATCAACGCGATCGCCAATCTGCTCGGCGGCGGGCTGATGGTGAACGTCTACGGCTGGGTCAAGGAAGCGACAGGCAGCTACGCGCTGGCGCTGATGCCGCTCGCAGTGCTGACGCTCATCAGCGTGGCGACGCTGCTTCTGCTCACGCGCAACGGACGGGGCCAGTCCGGACGCTATGCAAACAAGACGGAGACCGCGTAAGCCATGCGTTCGACGAACCGACGACACTTCCTTCAAACGATGGGCGCGCTGACGCTGGCAGGCGCGCTTCCGGCGACGGCGTTTGCCGACGAGACCTGGTCGGGCGGCAGCGCATCGCCGGCGTTCCGGCTGCCAGACGGCGCCATCGATTGTCATATGCATATCTATGACGATCGCTTTCCCGTCGCGCCCGGCACGAAGCTGCGCCCGGCGAACGCGACCATCGCGCAATACCGGCAACTGCAAAAGCGGCTCGGCATGCATCGCAACGTCGTCGTCACGCCTTCGACGTACGGCACGGATAACCGCGTCACGCTGAACGCGATCAAGGAATTCGGCGGGCATGCACGCGGCGTGGCGGTCGTCGACACGACGGTGTCGGACGACGAACTGCGCGCGCTCGACCAGGGCGGCATTCGCGCGATTCGCTTCAATCTCAGCCTGTCGTCGGTGACGCCGGTCGAGATGCTCGCGCCGCTGGCCGCGCGCATCGCGCCGCTTGGCTGGCACGTCGAACTCGTCGTCGGCGGCGAGCATTTGCCGGAACTGGAAACGAAGCTCGCGAATCTGCCGTGTCCTTTGGTGATCGATCACATCGGACACATTCCGCAGCCCGATGGCCTCAAGTCAGACGCGTTCAGAACCGCGCAGCGCCTTGTGGACAAGGGCAATACGTGGATCACGTTGTCGGGCGCCTACATCGACACGAAAACCGGCGCCCCCGGTTTCGACGACGTCGCGCCCGTAGCGAAGGCGTTCATCGGCATGGCGCCGGAACGCATGATCTGGGGAACGGACTGGCCGCATCCGAGCGTGAAGGGCGCCAAGCCCGACGACGCGAATCTGGTCGATGTCTTCGCTGACTGGATCGGCAAGCCCGAACGGCAGCGGATGGTTTTCGTCACGAATCCGGCGAAGCTCTACCGGTTCGATTGAGCACACCGGATTCAGGGCACACGGCGACGGGTGCGCCGTCCAGCAAGACTTGCTGTTCGTCGAGTTGCGTCGAGGTCTGACGGGCGACATCGAAGCAAACTTCGAGCGCCCGTCCTACACCAGCGTCTTCGATCGGAAGCTCCCACGTCAGGAATATCTGGATGCAATCCTGGTCCGGCGGAAAGTCGGCCGCATTGAAGCCCGAGCTGCGGCGCTGAATGACGCCGTGAGGCTGGCCGGTATCGAAGATCACAGCCGTGCCCCGTTTCAGCGGAATGCGATGGCCCGCATGGGGAAAATGCAAGTCCAGACCTCTGTCTTCGCTCAGGAAGAGGTTGCAGAAGGCGGCGCTGCCATATTGCGCGCCGTCGTGATGGTAATGCGCGCCACGACAGGCCATGAGCGCCATGTCACTGGAGGCGAGCACGTTGGACAGTCCGAGCGCGCGCGTCCAGTCCGACATCGCCTGCACGCACTGCCTGTAGTCAGGCCAGCGCATCTGCGTTCGCGCCAGAGGCATGACCTCGACATCACCCGGCTCCAGTTCGAGCCGCGACGCTGTCTCTCTTTGCCAATCCGCCAGCACGCGCGCGGACGGCGCGGGCACGTCGAGCGTGGCCGATAGCACGATGTCGCTCACGCTTCGGCTGCGAATGGCGTCACCGCTCCAGAAATGGGAAGTCAGCATGTCGAGCTCGACGCTGTCGAAGGGAAATTCATCCGCGACATTGTAGCGATTCGGCGCATACCGCCGATTCAAGCGTTGAACACCGCCGGTTCGGCAGCCGGGGGGTGTCGGAAGGAGCACTGCGGCCGGTGATCGACCGGACTTTCGGCTTCGATGAAATCGCCGAAGCGCATCGCTATATGGAAGCGGGAAATCAGATCGGCAAGATCGTGGTGACGATCTAGTGCAATCCGTGACGCGAGAAAGCGGCGCACATGCTGCCATGTGCGACCGCTCGCTTTACAAAGTGGCCTTCGCCCACACCGCATGTGGCCGCGCCGAATTCAAGCGTAGCGTTTGCTCGATGCAAGCAGCTCCGGCGTGCCGATGAGTTCGTTCAGACCGTCGAACGTCAGCATCTGCGGCCACATCGGTTCGGTCGTGCCGTTGGCCAGCAGACTCGCGTAGTACCGCTGCAGACCGTGCGCGACGAATCGCGCCGTACCACCGGGAAAAATGACGATGCGATAGCCGCGCCGACGCAATTCTTCCACGCTTCGGACCGGCGTCCTGCCGCCTTCCACCATGTTCGCGAGAAGCGGGATGCGTTCGCCGAACCGCTTGCAGACGATGTCCATCTGCTCGGTGGTGTTGACCGCTTCGACGAACAGCGCATCGACGCCGCACGCCAGATACGCTTCGGCGCGCTCCATCGCCGCGTCGAATCCTTCGACTGCGATCGCATCGGTGCGCGCGAGAATCAGCGTGTCCGGCGAATGGCGTGCATCGAGCGCCGCGCGCAGTTTTCCGCACATTTCTGCCGACGTCACCAGCGTCTTGTCGGCAAGGTGCCCGCAACGTTTCGGGAAGCTCTGGTCTTCGAGCTGGATCATTGCGGCGCCGGCGCGCTCGAAATCGCGCACCGTGCGCTGCGTGTTCAGCGCGTTGCCGAAGCCGGTGTCGCCGTCGACGATCACCGGCGTGCGCACGCGGTCGGTGATGCGCCACAACGTGTCGACCGCCTCCTTGGCCGTCGTCAGGCCGACGTCGGAGCGCCCGAGCGATGTATAGGCGACCGCGCCGCCGGACAGATAAAGCGCGTTGAATCCAGCCTGCTCCGCGGTCAGCGCGGTGAGCGCATCGTAGATGCCTGGCGCCAGCACGGTCTCGCCTGCGGCGAGGCGGCGCTTCAGACCGGCGCCGCATCCGCGCGATTTCGATGCCTCGTCAAGCTGCGACATGTGCTTCTCCCGCTGCGTTCGTCGGAACCGGGACTGTACCGTCGAGACCCGGCTTCAACGGCATGTTCATGCGTTCCGCCTGACGCTTCTCGAAGCGCACGAACGCCTCGGTGATATAACTGCCACGCACGCCACCGCGCACGGAACCGGGACGCACGTCGCCGAAGTAATACTCCCATTCGGGCGGCAGCGGCGCCGAATCGGGCACGGACATCCACAGGCGCAGCAGATGGCGGCGCTTCGCTTCCTCTTCGAAATCTTCGAACTCGGTGCGCGAATGCAGCATCACGTAGTTGTTCAGCAGTTGCAGGTCGCCCTGTTCGAGCCACATGGAAAAGCACAGGCGCGGATCGGCGGCGAGTTCGTCCAGCAGATCGAGCGCTTCGGTGAGTTCAGGCGTGAGGCGCGGCACTTCCGGAAAATCCGCCTGGGCCGCGTTGGTGTTCTTGCGGTTGGCGCGCAGCGCGAAGTGATCCGGCAACGACCCGATCACCGGGCAGTTGTAGAAACCCGCACGGCCGGGCGCCTGCGTGCCCTGATAGCTGTGGTGGACCGGCCCCTTGAGCGCGTCGATCAGTTCGGGGCGACGCTTGCGGATCTCTTCGACCATCGCGAACGAACTGGTGATCTTGCTCTGTCCGCCCGACTTGGCCGGTTGAAGGCAGAGCAGGGCGACGACGTCGCAGGAGTCCGCGTGGAAGTCGAGCGCCGCGTTCGTGTTGTAGCCGCGACCGTTCTTCGACTTGTAGGTCGCGCCCGAATCGCGCACATCGTTCATGACGTCGCTGGCGCGGTTCTGAGTGCGCGCGACGCCGACATGCAAGCCGATGCCCCAGTAAGCGAGCTTCGCTTCTTCGACAGACCATTCATGCACCGGGAAGCCCTTCAGCAGGCACATGCCCCAGCGTTGCTGCGTGGCCCTGAAGGCGCGATGCAGGATTTCGGCGGAAGCGGCTTCGAGCGGAAAGTCGTCCGACGTCATGTCGAGCAGCGGCTTGCCGAGCGCCTTCGCATGGCGCATGGCTTTGTCGAATCCTTCCGCGGCTTCGTCGCTCATCCTGAGCGTCCACGACTGATCGCGTTCGAGGTCGGCGCTGTACCATATTTGGGGCTTACCCTGATGCGCGCTGCCGGGCGCGGACGCGGACGACTTCACCGATGCTTCCACCATCTTCGTATCTCCTTGTTGACAGCGCGTATCGCGCTTCATGTACGCAGGGTTCGATCCCTTCACCCTCCCAGCATAGGCGAACACTACGTAAGCTAAAATGGAGTTTTTCTGACGAATCACAACAAAATTTCTGATGAAGATCGAGACCTTCAACACCTTGCAGGCCGTGCTGGATACGGGATCGCTCGCGGGCGCGGCAAAGGCGCTGCATCTGACACCGAGCGCCGTCAGCATGCAGATGAAGCAGCTCGAGGGGTATGTCGGACAACAACTGTTCGACCGTTCGGGTCTGGAAGTCAGGCCGTTGCCGGCCGCTTACGAATTGTCGGAATTGCTGCGCGGCATGCTCACGCGGCTCGATGCGTTCCGCCGTCAGCCCAGCTTTCAGGTTGAAGGTCACGTGCAGCTCGGCATGCTCGAGTCGATGCTGCCGGTCGTGCTGCCGGAACTGCTCAAGCGGCTCAGGGCGCGGTATCCGCTTCTGCATCTGCAAACCCGGCGGGGCAAGAGCGCGGAGCTGACCAACGCGGTCAAGGCGGGAGATCTCGATGCCGCGGTCGTCGCGCAGCCGGAGCGGGGCGTGTCCCGCCTGCACTGGCAGCCGCTGCTCAAGCGCGGGCTCACGCTGATGGTGCCGCCGCAGGAGCGCGAGCGGTCGCTGACCGCGCTGCTCAAGCGCTACGAATGGATCCGCTATGACCGCAACACGATTTCCGGCGCGATGGCCGCCAAATATATCCATCAGCGCTTCGGCGGAAAGCCGGATGGAAGCCTGGAGTTCGACAGCGTCCGTGCAATAGCGCCGCTGGTCAGTGCGGGCCTCGGCATCTCGCTCGTTCCGTTGATGGAACCGGCCATTTGTACGCTTTATCCCGTCACGGTGATCGCGCTGCGTGACGCGCCGGTCCTGCAGTTCTCGCTCGTCACTCGCAAGGCGGACGTCGAGAGCCGGCAATTGCGCGCCTTGCAGGAAATCCTGCTCGCGGCAACGCGCTCCGTCGATCGGACGGCGACGCCGGACGCCGTGTGAAGTCGGGCCGCATGGCGTTTCCGTCCCGTGAAGCGGAGTCGTTAAGTCAAAAAAATTGACGTGAAATCTAAAAATTATTCAATAAAAGTTTTCTTCTCACGGGCTTAATATGGCGTGAATCCCCGGCCTGCGGACCGGGCGGGGATCGTCTGCCGTTGCCTGACCGTATCACGCGCTTCATTGATCGGTCGCGAGCACGGACGATATCGAGAGCGATCCCACGAGAGACGCCCGCACGGTTCCGAAGGCCCCAACAGGAGACGATTCTTGAGCCAATCCCCCTCGCTGCGCGCCCATTCCGGCGCTCGCCTCGACCGTTTGCCGATCGGCCGATTCCATTGGCATCTGGTGGGCATGATCGGGGCAGGCCTGTTCCTCGACGCGTTCGACATTTATCTTCAGAGCGGTGTGCTGGCTACTCTCGTCAAGAGCGGATGGTCGACGCTGCAAAGCAACGCGGCCTTCATTTCGAGCACCCTGATCGGCATGTGGCTGGGTTCGCTGATCGGGGGCTATATCGGCGACCGATACGGACGCCGGACGGCGTATCAGTTCAACCTCGCGGTGTTCGGACTCGCATCGATCGCGGCGGTATTCGCGCCGAGCATGACAGTCCTGATCGGATTGCGCTTCGTGATGGGCGTCGGCCTCGGCGCCGAGCTGATCATCGGCTATGCGGCGCTGGGCGAATTTGTTCCGAGCCTCGCGCGCGGTCGGTTCGGCGCGATTCTCGCGCTGCTCACGAATCTGTCGGTGACGGCGACCGGCATTGTCGGTTACTGGGCGATTCCGGCGCTGGGCTGGCGTTCGATGTTCGCGCTGGTCGGCCTCGGCGCGGTCGGAATCTGGTTCATGCGCAAGTCGATGCCCGAATCGCCGCGCTGGCTCGAGTCGCAGGGACGTCACGACGAAGCCGATGCGATGCTGCGCTCGATCGAAGCGCGCTTTCCCAACGTGCCGGCATGGGACACGGTCGCCGCGAGCGTCACGGCCCCACCGGCCGCCGAAGCGCCGGCGCGCGCTGCACCGCTTCCCGGCTATCCGGCGCTCTTCAGGCGCCCGCTGTTGTCCCGCACGGTGCTGACGATGATCATGTCGGCGGTCAACATGTCGGTGCTCTATGGTCTGATCGCCTGGTTCCCGACGTTTCTCGTGAAGCAGGGCGTCGCTGTCACGTCGACGCTCGGCTATACGGCGGTCATGGGCCTGGGCACGCCGATCGGTTGTCTGATCGGCATGGCGCTGACGGACCGGATCGGACGCCGCCTGAGCATCGTCAGCGTGCTCGCGCTCGAAGCGGTCGCAACCGCGTTCTATCCGATGGTGCACTCGCCCGCCGAATTGATGGCGACGGGCGCGGTGATCATGATGTGCTCCGCGTGCATCACTTCGCTTGCGTTCGCCGTCTATATTCCCGAACTCTTCCCGACGGAGCTGCGGATGCGCGGATCGTCGCTTTCGGCCGCGGTGGGACGACTGGCGTCGGCCGGCGCACAGGGCGGAATCGTGGCGATCTTCGGCATCGGCGGGATTTTCGGCGTCACGAATTTCCTGATCGGTTTGATCGTGCTGCAGATTCTGGCGTTGCTGGTGCTGGGCGTGAATACGCGGGCCCGCACGCTGGAAGAGATCGAGCCGGCGAATGCGACGCCCGCAGTCGCGACGAACGCCGCCGAATTATCGACGTTGCGCGGCGGCCCCCGCGATGTGTCGCCGCAGCGATAGTCGTTGCGGCAATCGGCCTTCGCACGCGGCGTGTGATTTCGCTGCAATTAACTGAACTGTCCGCAAACCAAAAATGAGCGAGCGGTGCGCTGCGACGCCCGCTGCGACACCGGCGGCTGATGCGAATGTCGCGTCTGGCGAGCATCGCCGCCTCTTCGATGTCGGTTCTACCCCGCTCGGCTCCGTGAGACCGGGCGTACCGCTACCTCATCTGCCTGCCGGCTTGCGCCTGTACTGAGCTACAGAACCGAGTCCGGCTCCGGCTTTCAAGCCAGTTATATCCAGTCCCATCAGCATCAATATTGCGAAACGCAATGGCGATATTGATTCCATTGCATTGCCAGCATGTGCGGCGAGTCGTATCTTCGTTTCCATTCAAGGAGACGGATATGAAGATCGCTTTTCTGGGAGCCGGTGCGCTGGGTTGCGCCATCGGCTCGGCGCTCACCGAAGGAGGCCATGAGACGTGGCTGGTCGACCGCTTCGCCGCGCACGTCGAAGCCATGTCGCGCGACGGCCTGCAAGTCGACGATGAGCGCGGCACGCGCCGTGTCAAGGTTCGCGCGACGATGAACCCGGCCGAAGTCGGGCCAGTCGATGTCGTGATCGTGCTGGTCAAGTCCTTCCACACCGATTCGGCGATGCGCGGCGCGCTCGATCTGGTCGGCCCTGAAACGGTCGTGCTTTCTTTGCAGAACGGCCTGGGCCACGAAGACGTGCTCAGCGAGATCGTCGGCCGCGAGCGCGTGCTCGCCGGCAAGACGTATGTCGGCGGCGTGCTGCGTGCGCCGGGCCATATTCAGTCGGGCGTCACCGGAAAACTCACGATCATCGGCGAGCTCGATGGCCGGATCACGAGCCGCGTGCAGGCAATCGCAGAGGCATTCAACAGCGCAGGCCTGAACACTACGGTCAGCGATAACATTCTCGGCACGATGTGGGACAAGCTGTTGATCAACGTCGCGACGGGCGCGATCACCGGCATCACGCGCCTCACATACGGGCAACTCTACGACGAGCCGGTTCTGAAAGCGACATCGCTCGCCGCGATCCAGGAAGCGATGGCGGCTGCGAAGGCGGCGGGCGTCACGCTTTCAATCACGAACGCCGAAGACGCCTGGAACATGGCCGCCGAAGGACTTTCACCGGCATTCAAGACCTCGATGCTGCAAAGCCTCGAAAAGTCCTCGGTCACCGAGATCGACTTCATCAACGGCGCGGTGGTGCGTTGGGGCGAGCGCCTCGGCGTGCCGACGCCGGTGAACTCGACGCTCGTCGCCTGCATCAAGGGCATCGAACGCGCGATGACGGACCGTCAGAAAGCAGGAGCCGCCGCATGAGCGCACCGAAAGCCTATCTGGAGCACGTCGCCATCTGGGTGAAGGACATCCACTGGCATATCCGCTTTTTCGAGCAGGTGCTCGGGATGACCATGCGCGAAGTCGACGGCACGCGCGAGGAGCCGCGTCAGTACTGGACATTGGGCGGTCTTCAGTTCATCAGCGAACCACGCCATGAGGGGCCTGAAGGCCGGCTGGCGCATCTCGGCGTGATGTGCGAGGACCTCGACGCTGCAATCGGAGCCGCGCAGGCGTTCGGCGTCACCGAGATGCCGCAAGGACGCAACTGGCTGCGTCTGCCCGACGGGCTCGCCGTCGAACTCATTCAGGCCAGACCGGCCACGTGCGTCGCGCAGGCGCTGGCGATCAATCCACGCGCGGAGGCGTGAGCATGAGCACCATCATCGAAAAATACTGGGACGATGCTCAGGAAGGCGATGAATGCGTGAGCCCGAACTACACGGTCACGAAAGAACGCATTCTGGCCTACGCCGATCTCACCGGCGATCACACGCCGGTCCATGTGGACGAGGAATACGCCAACGCCAGTCACTTCGGCTCGATCGTGGCGCATGGCCTGTTCGGATTGTCGATCGCCGATGGCCTGAAGACGCAGAGCGACTATCGCTTCCTGCCGGGCATGTCGCTCGGCTGGACGTGGGACTTTCTGCTGCCGATCAAGGTCAACGACGTGCTGCACGTGAAGTTCCGCGTCGGCTCGATGCGGGCGAGCAAGAGCAAGCCGGGCTGGGGCATCGTGGTGTTGCCGTCCGAGCTGATCAATCAGGACGGTCAGGTCGTCCAGCGCGGCGAGCATCGCCTGATGATTCCGCGCCGTCCGGGAGCCAAGTAATGCAAGCCCGTCCTCTCGAAGGTATTCGCGTCGTCGATTACAGCCACTTTCTCGCGGGGCCCTACGTCGGCCGATGCCTCGCCGCGCTCGGCGCGGAAGTCATCAAGGTCGAGCGTCCAGGCAGCGGCGACGCTGGACGCCAGCACGCCACGATTCTGGACGACCAGCAAAGCGCCTATTTCCTGCAGCTCAACATGGGCAAGCGCGGCGTGAGCGTCAACATGAAAGATCCGCGCGGCAAGGAGTTCATGCAGCGTCTTTGCGATTCGGCGGATGTGTTCATCGAGAACTATCGGCCGGGTGCGCTGGACAAGCTCGGCCTTGGCTATGCCGCGCTGTCCGAGCGCAACCCGGGCCTCGTCTATTGCTCGATTTCGGCATACGGGCATACGGGACCGGACGCGCATCGCGCGGGCTTCGGCCTGATCGCCGAAGCCAAGAGCGGCATCATGCAGATGATCGGCAACCCCGGCGAACCGCCGCCGCTCATGCGCATCTCGCTGGGCGACATGTACACCGGCATCCATGCGGTCGCCGCGATCAACGCCGCGCTGCTCGGCCGCGTGAAGAGCGGACGGGGACAGCATATCGACATGGCGCTGTATGACACGCTGGTATCCATGCACGAATACGCGGTGCAGTGCTACACGATGCAGGGCGTCGTTCCCGAGCAGACCGGCCACGACATGCCGACATCGACCTTGTACGGCGTGTTCCGCGCAGCCGACGGCGATCTCGTCATCGCCGCTCAGGTCGACGACTCGTGGAAGCGCTTTGCCGCGCTCGTCGAGCAGCACGGCGGCCCGGCCGGCTTCGGTGCCGATGCTCGCTTCCATGACCTGAACGGACGCAACGCCAACCGCGAGGAAATCCTCTCGGTGGTGAAGCCGTGGGTCGCGGGCCGCCCCGTCGCTGAAGTGCTTTCGCTGCTCGACAGTGTCGACGTGCCTTGCGCCAAGGTTCAGCGCATCGACGAGGTCGTGGCCGATCCGCAGATCGTCGCGCGTGGCATGGTGATCGAGCAGGAGCATCCGCGCTTCGGAAAGCTGCGTCTGCCCAATCTGCCGTTCCGCTTCTCCGACTGCGATACGTCGATTCGTGAAGTCGGGCCCGATCTCGGTCAGCACAACGAGGAAGTCGCGCAGTCGCTGGGCTTCGACGCCGCCGAGATCGACGCGATGCAGACCGATGGCGTGCTGTTTTCGAAACGGAGCGCGTGATGAGCGACCAGTACGCGGTAATCGGCAATCCGATCGGGCACACGAAGTCTCCGCTGATCCACGGTCTCTTCGCCCAGGAGACCGGACAGGATATGACCTACGTGGCCATCGAAGGTCCGGTCGAGCCGGCAGACGCCTTCGCCGATACGGTCAGAGCGTTCATCGCGGCGGGCGGCAAGGGCATGAACATCACCGCGCCCTTCAAGCTTCAGGCGTTCGCAATGGCCGACGAACGCAGCGAAAGAGCGGCGCTCGCGGGCGCAGTCAACGCGATGAAGTTCGAGGACGGGCGCGTCATCGCCGAGAACTTCGATGGCGTCGGCCTCGTGCGCGACATCGAAGTCAACCTGAATCAGCCGATGTCGGGCAAGCGCGTGCTCGTGCTCGGCGCAGGCGGCGCGGTGCGCGGCGCGTTGCTGCCGTTCCTCGGCGCGCGGCCTGCGCAACTCGTCGTAGCGAACAGGCATGTGGACAAAGCGCAGGCGCTCGTCGAACAGGTCGCCGCTGGCGGAACGCTCACCGCGTGCGGCTACGCGGAACTGGATTCGATGGGACCGTTCGATCTCGTCGTGAACGCAACTTCGGCGAGCCTGACCGGACAACTGCCGCCCGTTCCGCCGAGCGTCTTCGGCGCGCGCGGGACTGCCTATGAACTCGCCTACGGCAAAGGCCTCACGCCCTTCCTGCGCCTCGCGCGCAATGCGGGCGTCCAAGGTATTGCCGACGGCGTGGGCATGCTGGTCGAGCAGGCGGCCGAAGCGTTCGCGTGGTGGCGAGGCGTTCGCCCGCAGACGCGCGCGGTCATCGACCGCCTTACTGTTCCGCTCGACTGACACCTGCGAGCAATCCCACTTCAACACTACGCTGGTTGAGATGATGAAAACGTTTCTCATGTTGCATGGAATCAATCACAACATGTTCGGCAAGCGAGATCCCGTTCAATACGGAACGGCGACGCTCGAGGACATCGATGCGCAACTGCAGGCGCTGGGGAAGGGTCTGGGCGTCACGGTCGAGAGTTATCAGACGAACAGCGAAGGCGACATGTGTCTGCGAATCCATCAGGCTTTCGTCGATCAGGTCGACGGCGTGCTGATCAATGCCGGCGCCTGGACTCACTACAGCTACGGCATCCGGGATGCGCTGGCCATTTTGACCGTGCCTGTGATCGAGATCCATATGTCGAACATTCACGCTCGCGAAGCGTTTCGCCATAAGTCGGTGTTCGCGGAAATCGTGAAGGGGCAGATTTGTGGTTTCGGCATCGATAGTTATTCGCTCGGACTTCGTGCGGCGGTGTCGGCCGCCGCCTGATAATTCGCGCTGCGGCAATGACTACAATGGCAATATTGCGAGCGACAATAAAGCCATGACTACTTCCGAACTACCCGATCTCAAGCTGCTGCAGCTCTTCGACTTGCTATATGACGTGCGCAGTGTCACGCGGGCAGCCGAGCAGCTCGGCCAGAGCCAGCCCACGGTCAGCATCTGGCTGGGACGTCTGCGTGAGCATCTACAGGACCCATTGTTCGTTCGCACGCCCGGCGGCATGACGCCGACGCCTCAGGCGGACGCGCTGATCGGACCTTGCAGGGAAATCCTGGAGTCGCTGCGCCGGTTCTCGGCGTGGGAGATATCCTTCGATCCGGCCACGGCGAAGCGCCGGTTTCGTATCTGCATGACCGACGCCAGTCACATCACGCTGCTTCCGAGAATGCTGGCGCACGTGCGAGCCCAGGCGCCGGGCATTCGGCTGGAAGCCGCAAGAATTGACGGGAACACGGAGCGGGCGCTTGAATCCGGCGAGGCTGACCTGGCGATCGGGCATGTGCCGTGGCTCGGGAGCGGAATGTACCAGCAACAACTGTATATGCAGGATTGGGTGTGCCTCGCCAATCCGGGCCATCCACGAGTCCGGGCCAGGCTGACTCTGAAGCAATACCGCAGCGAAGGGCACGTGATCATCGCTGCCGGCACGGGCGCACAGTTGCTGGAACAGGCCCTGTTGCGCGAGGACATCGAACGCGATGTCGTGCTCGAGCTCCCGGGAATGCTCGGATTGGGATCGATCATCAAGTCGACCGACCTTATCGCCACCTTGCCGCGAAACATCGGGGAGACGTTGGCAAGAGTGAATGACATCGCGGTCCACTCATGTCCTTTCCCAGTCGACAAGTTCGCAGTGCGGCAGCACTGGCATGCGAAGTATCATCACGAGGCTGGCAATCGCTGGCTGCGCTCGGTTGTGGCCGATCTGTTCTCGAGCAGGGGCTAGCAGGAAGTCGCCGCGCATCAGGTCAACCCGACCGCTCTCAGTCGTCGTTGCAGGCGCGGCTAAAACCCGTACAACTCAGCCGGATTATCGACGAGTATCTTGTGGCGCATCCCGTCGCTGTTCACCAGGCGCATCGCCCAGTCGAGCATGCGCGTGTCGTCGGGCACGGGCTGCACGTTGGGGTGCGGCCAGTTCGATGCCCATACGCCGCGCTCGGGAAAGCGCGCGGCGAGCGTGCGCACCAGCCACGATACATCGTCGAAATCAGGTGCGCCGGCGCGCGAGCTTTCATAGGGCGCGGACAGCTTGACCCAGCAACGCGGTCCGTCCAGCAGGCGGCACAGTGACGCGAATCCGTCGCTTTCCGGCGTGACCGGCGCGAGGAATTTGCCGAGATGATCGATGACCAGATTCGAAGGCAAGCGCGCGAGCATGGCCTCATGCTGCGGCAGCGTATGTCCGTCGAGCTGAAGATTGATGTTCCAGCCCATCGGTGCGATGCGCGCCGACATGTCAGCGAGCGCGTCCCATGGCAACACGCCGCCCGGCAGCATCATGAATCGCACGCCGCGTATGCCGGCATCGTGCAGACGCTGGAGTTCGACATCGCCGATGTCGGGCGGCACGACCGCGATGCCGCGCGCACCGTCGCCGAGCTGCGCAATGGCCGCGAGCGTGCAACGGTTATCGAATCCGTATCCTGTCGGCTGCACGACGATAGCGCGCGAGAAGCCCAACGTCCGCTGCACGTCCCGATAGGCCGATGCAGGCGCCGGCGGCGGCGTGAATGTCGCGCTCGCCGCCAGCGGATAACCTTCCTCGTACACGTGAATGTGGCAATCGCAAGCGCCTTCGATGTTCATCGCGCGTCCGCCTGCATGTCGAAACCCGCAAGGCGATATGCCTGCGCAGCATTCACCGCGCCGACCGGCATGCGGCCCTGAAAGAGCGCCTGCGTCTGCGCGACCGTTTCCATCGATTGATGCTCGATCGCACCTGGCGTCAGCCCGCCGATATGCGGCGCCGCGATCACGCGCGGATGTGCCGCCAGCGCCGGCGCGGGCATCTGATCCCCCGCGCGGCCGACATCGAGCGCGCAGCCCGCCAGATGACCGCTGTCCAGTGCGGCAAGCAACGCGGCATCGTCGACCAGTTCGCCACGCGCCGCGTTGATGAAGTACGCGCCGGCCTTCATCGCGGCGAAGCTTTTCGTGTTCATGAGATTCGCGGTCTGCGCGTTCGCGGGCGCGAGGCACACGACGAAGTCGGACTCCGCGAGCAAGTGATCGAAGCCGACGCGCTGCATGCGCGCATCGTCGACGCAAGCGTAGGGATCGAAGACGAGCACGCGCATGCCGAATGCCAGCGCGAGATCGCACAGGTAGCGCGAAATCTGTCCATAGCCGATCACGCCGAGCGTGCTGCTACGCAACTCGCGCCCCATCTTCGGCGCGGGCGCCTCGTGACGGTGATACGCCTGCGCATACGCGGTCATGCCGCGCGCGAGATCGAGCATCGCGCCTATCACCCACTCGGACACGGACGGCACGAAGCCCGCGCTCGCCTGCGTGACGAGCACGCCGAGCTCGCTCGCGGCATCGACATCGACGGTGCGAATATCCACCGCGCAACGCACGAAGGCCGCCAGCTTCGGCAGCGCCTCGAACAACGCGCGCGGCGCGGGCGTCTGCCGGTAAGCGATGATGACATCGGCGTCGCGCGCGGCGTCGGCGAGTTCGGCGGTCGTCAGCTCGCGATCTTCGGCGTTGTACGCGACGTCGGCGAAATTCGCGAGCGCCGCCGCCGCGCGTGCGCCGAAGTAATGGTCCAGCATGTGCCGGGGATGACTCACGAATACCTTGTTCATGTCCTTATCCTGTCTTTCTGGCTTGCTTCGCTTTCGCCGCCGTTTTGCCCGCGCGCGCAACGGACTCGCGCTCGACGAGCGTGATATCCGTGAAGAGCGCCTGCTCCGATGCGGGCATGGGTTCATCGTGCGGGCGCATGGCGCGCTCGACCATCGCCGCAGCCATCGCCGGCACGGGAAGCTGGACGGTGGTCAGCGCGGGATTCGAAATCGCCGCCAGAAAATGACCGTCCATGCCGACGATCGACACGTCTTCCGGCACGCGCAAGCCGCACTCGCGCAGGCCCGCCATCAGACCGAGCGCCATCAGATCGTTGACGGCGACAATGCCGGTCGGACGCGCGTCGTCCTTCGCGAGCAGACGCGCCAGCGCGCGGCCGTTCTCGGCGATCATCGAATCGCCGTATTCGTTCACCGGGCCGCTGTCGAGCACGCGCGCGTCTTCCGACAGGCCCGCATCGTCAGCCGCCGACAAAAAGCCTTTGATCTTGTCGCGGCGGCTCATCGTCACCCCTGTCAAGGTAGCGAAGGCGAGCCGTGTGTGGCCGTGCGCGATCAGATGCCGCGTCGCGATGCGCGCCGCTTCGAAATTGTCAGGCGTGACGTGCTCGACGCGCGTGGCTTCGCCTTCGGTCGCGCGGCGGTCGTAGCTCACCACGACCATGCCGCGCTCGACGGCGGTTTCCAGATGACGCTCGTTCGCCAGCGACGAGATCACGATCACGCGCCGCACGCCCTGCGACAGCAGGTCCTCGAAGAACGACGCTTCCTTCGCCGGATCGCGATACGTATTTCCGATCATCACGCGATAGCCGTAACGCTCCTGCGCGCAGGTTTCGACCTCGCGCGCGATATAGCCGTACATCGGATTGGCGATGGACGGCACCAGGAGACCGATGATCGGCGTCTGCCCCGTCTTCAACTGCCGCGCGAGCGTGCTCGGCCGATACTGCAGCGCGCTCATCGCGGCCTGCACACGCGCGAGCGTTTCCTGGCGCATCTGGTCGGTGCGGCCGTTGAGCACGTTTGACACCGTGCTCACGGATACACCGGCCTCGCGGGCGACATCCTGAATGGTGCTCATAAGGTTTACATCTGCCGGCTACAGGCCGAGCCGGGTCGGCAACCACAACGAAAACGATGGCACCAGAATCAGCACCACCAGCGCGACGAACAGCACCAGCAGGTATTTGAGCATAGGACGCGCCACGGCCTTCATTTCCGTGCCGGTGATGGCGCAGGTCGCGAAAAGCCCCAGTCCCACGGGCGGCGCGAACAGACCGAGCCCCATCGCGACGACGATCACCGTGCCGAAGTGCAGCGGGTTGATGCCGAGCTGCGTCGCGATCGGCGTGAGCAGCGGGCCGAAGATGATGAGCGCGGGCGCGCCTTCCAGCACGGCGCCGAACACGATCATGATGAGCACGGACAGCAGCAGGAACATGGTCGGGCCGTATTGATGCGCGAAGGCGATCATCGAGTCCGACACGAGCGCGGGAATCTGCTCGATGGTCAGCGCGAACGACACGCTGGACGCCGCGGCCACGATGAACAGAATGCTGCTGGCCATCGACGCCGAGCGCACGAACACGCGGGCGACCGACTTCGGCGTGAGCTCGCGAAACGCCAGCCACCCCACGATGAGCGCATAGACCACGGCGAACGCGGATACTTCCGTCGATGTCGCGATACCCGAGGTCACGCCCTTGCCGATCATCGTGATCATGACGAGCGCGACCAGAGCGCCGCCGAGGAGCGGCGGCCATGCGCGCGGATTCGTGAGCGCATCGGCGAGATTGATGCGGCGGCCGAAGATCACCGCGACGACCGCCAGCGCCACGGCCAGCACCGCCGCGGGCACGACGCCCGCGAGAAACAGCCCTGCGATGGAAATGTTCGCGACGAAACCCATGATGATCATGTTCACGCACGGCGGAATGGTTTCCGCCATCACGGCGCTGCACGCGAGCAGCGCCGCCGCCTCGTTCGGATCTTCCTTGCTCTGTCGCACGGCCGGCATCACGACGCCGCCGACCGCCGCGATATCCGCGAGCTTGGAGCCGGACACGCCGGAAAAGAACGCCGTCGCCATGATCGTGATGAGGCCTAGGCCGCCGCGCACGCGTCCGAACATCCGCAGCAGGAGTTCGATCAGGCGCGACGACATGCCGTTGGTTTCCATCAGCAAGCCCGCCAGCACGAAGAACGGAATGGCGAGCAGCACGAAGTGGTCAGTGCCGGCCATCACTTGCTGCGAGTAGACGAGCATCGGCAGGGAAGGTTCGGCGAGGAAATACAGGAGCGCCGAGAACGCGAGCACGAAGCCGATCGGCACGCCGAGCACGAGTCCGCCGATGAACCCGGCTATCAACAGGGAGCCGGGCTTGATCGCGTGATCCGGCACGAACGCGTTCCACCCGAACAGGATCGCAGCCAGCAGCACACAGCCGATCAACGTGCCGAGCACGGTCTTGCGCGCGCCGTTGAGCGCATTGGCGAGCGCGAACATCGTCATGAACACGCCGCCGATGACGAGCGGATACACGTTGATCCACGCGGGCAGACCGCTTGGCGTCATCTGTCCGTAGGAGTCGACGAGCAACAGGCACGACGATACGCACAGATTCCCCGCGACGCCCGCAATCACCCAATGCCCGACATGCACGAGCGCGCCTTGCCAGCGCCTGGGCAGCATGCCGCGAAAGAGATCGACGCCCACGTGCTGGCTGCGTCCCAGCACGGTCGCGGCGCCGAAGAACACCAGCACGATCATCAGCGCGCCGGCGACTTCTTCGGCCCAGTCGAACGGATCGTGCAGGAAGTAGCGATAGATCACCGAGAGGAACACCACGATCACATCGGCTGCGAGCACGGCCGCGCAGAAGTATTCGATCCAGTGCATGAGGCGCGCGAGGCCGCGCGCGAGCACGGTCTCATGGCCGAAGCCGGGCGCGGCGAGTTGCGCCTCCGGTCCGGGCGTCGCGGAGAAAGTGGTCATGGTGTCTGCCTCATTGCTTCGATTAACCGCGCGCGGCGGCGATGGCGGTGAAAAGCGGCGCGGTCGCCGGGTACTGCTTCGCAAAGCTCGCGTACAACTTCGATTGCATTTCGGCGCGCGCGGTGTCGCGGTCGGCCTTCGACATCGGATAGAACGTCATGCCTTTCTTCTTCAGTTCCTGCTCGGCGCTGGCGGCGGTCTGAATGGCGGCGACGCGCTGCTTCGCGGTCGCGTCCTGCGCCGCTTTCTGAAATGCGGGGCGCAGATTTTCCGGAATCTTCGCGAGCGCGCGGCGGCCCATCACGACGACCAGCGGACTGAACACGTGCTGGGTCTGCCAGCACGATTTCACGACTTCGTCGTACTTGCTCGCGAGGACCGTCGCGCAATCGTGCTCGAAGCCATCGACGACGCCCGTCTGCGCGGCCATATACAACTCGCCGATGGGAATCGGCGTGGGCACCGCGCCCATCAGCTTGAAGGTTTCCATGAAAGCGGGTGTGGGCAGGACGCGCAGTTTCACGCCCTTGATATCGGCGAGCGATTGCGTGGGCTTCTTGGTGAACACATTGCGCGCGCCGAACGAATAGCCCCACGTCACGACCGAGCAGCCCGCGCGCTGTTGCAGCAGCGTGTCGAACGACTTGCCGACGGTGCCGTCCATCGCGCGGCCCACGTGGTCGAAGCTGTCGAACACATATCCGAGGTCGAGCATGCCGAGTTCCGGCAGCACGGTCGCCCAGATCGACGAGCCGGTGACCATCATGTCGACCGCGCCGACCTTCACCTGCTGCACGACGTCGCTTTCCTTGCCGAGTTGGTTGTTCGGAAAGTAGTCGATGCGGATCTGATCGCCAACGCTCGCCTTCAGGTTCGCGACGAGGTTCTGATACCACACGTAATGCGCGGCGTTCTCGTTGGGCGGCATCGAGGACGAAAGCCGCAGCGTGGCCGCGGGCTGGGCACGCACGATCGCGGGAAAGCCAGCGCCGGCCGCCGCGAGCGAAGCGACCGAAGCCGTCTGGAGGAAGCGTCGCCGGGAAATGGATTGCATGGTGTTGTCTCCTGGATGCCGCTCTGTGCGCGGGCGGATGTCTTCAGCGCGGCGCGACGGGGCGCAGCACTGTATCGATTTAGTGTATCGATACAGTAAAGCGTCGAAGGGGACGCTCAAATGGGCGTTTACCCGCGTTCACGTCAGAATCCGCGACACCGTAATGGACAGGAGATTCGTGTCGTTTCGCGATGGTCCGGCGGCAGAACGGCGTGGGCAGCGCGAGCGTGGGGGGGAGGGGCCGGTCAGGTTGGCGTGGATGCCGGGGAGGGCTCTGCTTGAATATTGCCCGCCTGTCTTGGCGGCAATGGGTCACATGTACGGCGTTCGCGACGAATGAGATCGCACGCGCGGGGGATGGATCGGAATCCGTTTAAGGTTGAAATGTGCGCATAGCCCGTCCGGCAGTTTTCGCGCTGCTCTCGCCGATGTCGCAGCGAGGCAGCGCAATGGCGCGCGTGGTCCGGAAAGTCGCGCTAAAGAACCGTGTCCAGTGCCCTGGCGAATCTGGTCACCGCGCTTTCGACATCATGCAGTTTGTCCAGACCGAACAATCCGATGCGGAAGGTCTTGAAATCGTCAGGCTCGTCGCATTGAAGAGGAACACCGGGCGCGATCTGCAAGCCGGCATCGGCGAATTTCTTGCCGGATCGAATTCCATCATCGTCCGTGTAGCAGACCACGACGCCCGGAGCTTCAAAGCCTTCGGCCGCCACGCTCGAGAAACCCTTGTCAGCCAGGAGTGAGCGAATGCGCTTGCCGAGTTCAAGCTGTTCCGCTCTCACTTTGTCGAAGCCGTATGCTTCGGTCTCTTTCACGACATCGCGCAGTTTCGCGAGACCGTCCGTGGGCATCGTGGCGTGGTACGCAAACCCGCCGTTCTCATAGGCTTCCATGATCTGCAGCCATTTGCGAAGATCGCAGGCGAAACTGGTGCTCGTGGTTGCCTCGATTCTTTCGCGGGCGAGCGGGCCGAGCATGACCAGCGCACAACAGGGTGGCGCGCTCCATCCCTTTTGCGGCGCGCTGATCAGCACATCCACGCCGCTGGCTTCCATGTCGACCCAGATCGTACCGGACGCGATGCAATCCAGTACGAACATTCCGCCGACGGCATGAACCGCGTCGGCCACCGCGCGCAAATAGGAATCGGGCAGCATCATCCCGGATGCGGTTTCGACGTGCGGCGCGAAAACCAGATCCGGCTTGTTTTTCATGATCGCAGCGACCACTTCTTCCACCGGCGGCGGTGCATAGGCCGCCTGCCTCCCTTGCTCGACGGGACGCGCCTTCAACACCGTCGACTCAGACGGAATGCCGCCCATGTCGAAAATCTGGGACCAGCGGAAACTGAACCAGCCATTGCGGATGATCAGACATTTTCTGTTCGTCGCGAACTGGCGCGCGACGGCTTCCATACCGAAAGTCCCGCTGCCCGGGACCACAACGGCGGACTTCGCGTTGTACACTTTTTTCAGGGCATCGGAAATGTCGCGCATGACGCCCTGAAAGAGCTGCGACATATGATTGATCGATCGGTCGGTGTAGACGACCGAATATTCGAGCAGACCATCTCGGTCGACATCGGGAAGTAATCCTGGCACGCTCGCCTCCTGTTGCGGACGGATAACAGGATTGTGTCAGATTTTAGCGAAAGCCATCTGCGATACGGCTGGTCTGCCCGGCATCGTACCGTTCAGGCGAGCGGAATATGCGGAGCGTCGAGCGGTCTCAGGCCTCCCGGATGAACCACGCGGCACAGGGCCTCGACGAAGAAGAAGTCGCCGAACATCGTCGCGCCATCTACGCCGATGCCATGGGGCTTCGAGTAACAGGAGTTATGCAGCAGCCCGTGCTGGCCGTCCTTCGTGAACTCGTCGCGGCACAGCGCTTCGAGCATCGCGAGCCCGTGACGTCCCCACTTCTGCGCGGATTGCGCATCGGGATGCACGCGCGCCATTTCGATGAGCGCCGATGCGACGATGGCCGCCGCCGCCGTGTCCTTGATCTCGGCCTCGCGGCCGCTCGCGTCGAAGTCCCATGGCGGCACGTGACGTCCGTCGAGACGGCGCACGTAGTAGTCGGCGAGACGTTCGGCGAGATCGAGATACGCACGCTTGCCCGTTTCGCGCGCGGAATTCACGTAACCGTAGATCGCCCATGCCTGACCGCGGCTCCACGCGGACTCGTCGAACGCGCCCTGGAACGTGTAGCCGCGCTTGCGTGCGCCGCTTTCGAGAGCGTATTCGACGGCGTGATACGTCGAGTCGTCGCTGCGCACGAATGCGCGCGCGGTCATCTCGGCGTGCGCGTCGGCGGCGTGGCGATAGCTGCCGTCGTCCGCATAGTTCGCGGCCCAGTAGAGCAGCGACAGATTCGCCATCGTATCGATCGCGGATGCGCTGCGCCCGCGCGGATCGGACAACGGTCCCCACGACGCGAGATACGCGCCGGCCCGTGTCGTGACGAGGCGTGCGCGCAGCTTGTCGGCGGCTGCGAGCGCGATGTCCGCGAACCACGCGTCACCGGTCACGTGATGGCCCGGCACGGCGCTGCTGTCGAAGATGAAGCCGATGTCATGCGTGTTGGGATCGTGCGCGCGCTGCTCGACGAGGCGCATGCGGGCGCGCGCCCACTCGAGAAAGCGCGCTTCGCCGGTATGCAGGTGCGACGTCAGCAGCAGCCCGACCCAGAAGCCGCAGAACCAGTTGCCGTGACTCCAGGCATCGCCGTCGTATCCCGCCGACAGCGATGCGGGCAGCCGCACCCATTCGCCATCGGGACCGGTGACTTGCGGAAACTCGACGCCGAAGCCCAACTCGTCGGCGGCGACCCTGTCCGCCGTGCGGTCGAGAATGCGACTGAAGAGCTGCTTCTGTTCGTCGGTGACGGGCAACGATGAATTCGATAGCGACACGATGTCTCCTTGTATGCGTGTGCGTCGCGCACGCGAATGAGTAGCGGTGGACCCGAAAGCGGATACGTCGTCAGATATGGAGCTTCTCGAGACTGCGCCGATAGTCGATCGGCGAGCGTCCCGTGTGCTTGCGAAAGCAGCGGCTGAAATAGGCGGGATCGTCGAAGGAAAGCATCGCGGCGATCTCGGCGATATTCACTTCCGAGTGCAGCAGCAGCCGTTTCGCTTCGAGCATCACGCGTTCGCGGATCAGCTTGGGCGCCGTGCTTCCCAGCGCCTGGCGCGTCGCTTCGTTGAGCGCGCGTTCTGTGACGTTCAGCAGGCGCGCGTAGTCGGCCGCTTCGTTCACCGAGCGGAAATGCTTGTCGAGCAGACTCTTGAAGCGGCGCGACAGCAGCACGCTGCGCGACGCGCCGGCGTCGCGCATGGCGGCGGCGTCGCACATGCGCGCGACCTTGATCAGAAAGACGTGCAGATACGCCCAGATCGCGTCGGTATAGCCCACCGACTCTTCCTGATACTCCTGTCGGATGCCGTCCATCACGCGCGCGAGCTCGCGTACTTGCGCATCGCCGAGGAAGAGACACGGGTCGAGTTTCTCGAAGTCGTACACCGGCACATCCGTTTCCGAGTGACGGTTCTGCACGCGAAACGCGAAGAACTCGGAAGAGAAGCTCAGCGAATAACCGAAAGTGTCCGCCGACAGATCGAGATCGTGCACGCTGCCCGGCGCCATGAAGTAGAGCGTATGCGGCCGCACGTCATAGCGCACCGAATCGATGACGTGCGAGCCGCTGCCCGCGACTACCCACATCATGTGATAGAAGTCGTGCCGATGCGGATACGGCAGCGTCGATTTCAGCGCTTCGATCGGCGCGAGATGAAAATCGGGCGACTTGACGTGCGAGCCATATTCATAGTCTTCGATCCTGATCACAGGAACGTGGCAGCAACATGCGGTATCCACCTGTTTCCTCCGGTCCGGCGGTGCAACGGCTTCCTCATGGCGTGTGCGCCGCGGCGCGAGGGGTATCGTCCCGAGTGTATCCGCGCGCCCGTGCGCGCCGTAACTGGCAATTGCACTATGCATCGCGTGACCCGTAGCGTTAAGCGGCGGCGGGGCGCGCCACGACCGCATTGTCGAAACGAAGCTCCTTCAGCGCGGACAGGCCGCTCAGCACGACGCGTCCCTGCTGGTTACGCACCGTCGTGTCCATCACGAGGATGTGCTTCGCGGGCTTCTTTTCGACCACGCAAACGTTGATCGTCACCGTATCGCCGATATAGACGGGACCGAGAAAGCGCAGCTCCTGGCCGACATACGCGAAGCCCGGCCCCGTCAGTTCGGTATGCGCGGCGGACACCAGCGCGGCCGTCAGCAACCCATGCACGACACGCCTGCCGAACGGCGAGCGCTCGGCGAATGCGTTTTCCATGTGCAGCGGGTTCAGATCGCCCGACAGCCTGCCGAATGCATCCACCTCGGCTTCCGTGACGGTGTGCACGATCGTCTGCGTGCGGCCGATGTCCACATCGTCGAAGCGGAGCAGCCCCGGCAGATTCGGCGTATTTGCGTTCATGCGCTTCTCCTCGAAGTCAATGCAATGCCGCGTTCGACATAGGCGTCGATCTGTTCCGGCGTGTATCCCAGTTCCGCGAGCACTTCGCGGGTATGTTGTCCCTGACGCGGCGGATGCCGGCGCAGCGGCGGCGCCTCGCCGTCGTAGCGCACCGGATGCGCGAGCAGGCGCACCGGTCCCGCTTCGTCGTGATCGAGCTGCATGATCATCTGGTTGTGCGCCACCTGCGGATCGCGCTCGACCTGTTCGTAGTCGTTGACCGGCGCGAACCAGATGTCGTGCTCCTCGAAGATGCGCATCCAGTCTTCCGTCGTGCGCGTCTTCAGCGCTCCGTAGACGAGGTGATTGATCTCGTCGCGGCGACGCACGTTGTCCTTCGGATGCGTGAATCCGGCCAGCTCGGGGCAGGACAGCGCGCCGGCGAGCTTCTGCGTCGGCGTGAGCGACATCGCGATATAGCCGTCGAGCGTGCGATACACGCCGTAAGGCGCGGGATGGAAGCGGCTGCCCGTCGGCGGCTGCGTGCGCTTCCAGAGAGGACCTTTGTTCATGTAATACGTGAAGGGCTCGATCTGCAGATCCAGCGCGGCATTGAGCAGATTGCTCTCGACGCGCGTGCCGACGCCCGTACGCTCGCGCGCCTGCAACGCGGCGACGACGCCGAATGCCGCGAGCACCGCCGCATGCTGGTCAACGATGGCCGAGCCGACCGGCGTCGGCGGCGAGTCCGCTTCGCCCGAAAGCATCGTCATGCCGCTCATCGCCTGAAGCAGCAGGTCCTGACCGGGGCGCTTCAGATAGGGGCCGGACGAGCCGTATCCGGTGCACGAGCAATACACGAGCCGCGGATTCACCTCGTGGACCTGCGCATAACCGAAACCCATCTTGTCGAGCACGCCGGGCCGATAGTTCTCGATCAGCACGTCCGCTTCGCGGATCAGCCGCCACACGATCTCGCGCGCGGCTTCCTCGCGCAGATCGAGCGACAGGCTGCGCTGATTGCGATTGCCGAGCAGAAAGAACACGCTCACGCCTTCGACGAACGCGTCCGCGCCCGTCCAGCTACGCTCGAACGCGCCGCCCGGCGGCTCGATCTTGATGACGTCCGCGCCCACATCGGCAAGCATCTGCACGGCTGCGGGACCTTGCAGAAAATGAGTGAAGCTCAGAACCTTGATGCCTTCCAGCATGCCCCCTCCCTTTATCCCGGCGCGCGTTCACGCGAGCAGCGCGCGCGCGATGATCATGCGTTGTATTTCGGATGTGCCTTCCACGATCTCGAGCACCTTCGCGTCGCCGAACGCGCGCGCGACCGGAAACTCGGCCATCACGCCGTAGCCGCCGTGAATCTGCAGCGCCTGATGCGCGGCGTGCATCGCCTGCTCGGACGCGAACAGCTTCGCCTGCGAGGCCTGCGCATCGAAGGGTTCGCCCGCGTCCTTGCGCGCGGCGGCGTCGTAGAGCATCAGACGCGCGGCGTGCGCGTGCGTCGCCATGTCGGCGAGCTTGAACTGCAGACCCTGAAACTCCGCGATCGGGCGGCCGAATGCGTGGCGCGTCTTCATGTAGTCGATCGAGCGTTCCAGCGAGCCCTGCAAAATGCCCAGCGCCAGCGCGCCGATGAGAATGCGCCCCGTGCTGATCTGCGCAAGTGTCTGGCGCAGCCCCGCGCCGCGCTCGCCGAGCAGATGATCGGCGGGAATCGCGCAGCGCTCGAAGAACAGCTCGTGCGTGATAGATGCGCGCCAGCCGATCTTGCGCAGCTTGCGCCCCGTCTGAAAACCCGGCGTACCCGACGGCACGATGAAGTTCGAGATTTCCTTGCGGCCGTCGTCGCGCGTGCCGGTGACGGCGGCGATCACGACCGGCCCGCCGATCTCCGTGCCCGAATTGCTGATGAAGGTCTTCGCGCCATCGATGATCCAGCGCTCGCCGTCGAACACCGCGCGCGTGCCGATGTTCGCCGCGTCCGATCCCGCGTCCGGCTCCGACAGTCCGATCGAGCCGATCTGCGCGCCCGTCATGATGGGCCGCAGATAGCGATCTTTCTGCGCGGCGGTGCCGTAGTTCGACAACAGGCTCGCGACCGTCGAGTTCGCCATCAGCGCATTGGCGACCGCGCAGTCCACGCGAGCGAGCTCTTCCAGCACGATGACGAACGAAAGCCAGTCGCCGCCGCCGCCGCCCCATTCCTCGGAATAGGGCAGGCCCGTGAAACCGAGCGCGCCCGCCTGGCTCCAGATGTCGTAGGGAAACGCCTCCTGCTCCCAGAGCATCTCCGAGCGCGGCGCGATTTCCTTTTCGGCGAAACGTCGAACCGCCTCGCGAATCATCGTGTGTTGCTCGCCGAGCCAGTGCGGCAGCGTGTTCATCGTCGTCCTCATGGTGATGTCGGAACCGTGTCGGTTCGGGCCGTGCGCCGTGCGAGCCGCCGATCCATGAATTGCCGCAAGCCGGCGCGGGCGCCTTCGCTCGAGAAATTGACCGCGTAGTGCGCGGCTTCGAGATCGAGTCCCGCCGACAAGGGCAATTCGCTCGCGCGATTCAGCGCGCGCTTGGCCATTTCCACCGCGAACGGATCGAAGGCGGCGAGCGTGGTCGCCAGTGCGTGCACGGCGTCCAAGAGATCGCCGGGCGCGACCACGTCGTGAATGAAGCCGAAGGGCTCGCACTCGCGCGCTGAAAAGCGCCGTCCGCTCAGCACGAAGCGCTTTGCGCACGCGAGTCCGAGCCTGGCGACGGCGAGTTGCGTGCCGCCCCAGCCGGGCATCGTGTTGAGCGTGATCTCGGGAAACGCGAAGCTCGCATTCTCCGACGCCACCAGGAAGTCGCAGGCGAGGGCGAGCTCGAAGCCGCCGCCGAGCGCATAGCCGTTGACCATCGCGATGGTCGGCTTCGCGTATTCGTGCAGGCGCAGCAGCGCGCGCTGCCCCGCCAGCATGTCGCGATACGCGGCGACGCCGTCGAGCGCGGCGAGCCGCTCGATGTCGTTGCCCGCGGCGAACGCCTTCGATCCGCTGCCGGTGATCGCGACGATGCGCGTGCTGTCATCGGCGGCGGCTTCGTCGAGCGCGCTCTCGAGCGCTGCGAGCATCTCGGGTGTGAACGCGTTGAGCTTGTCGGCGCGATTGAGCGTCAGCAGGCGCAGCGGGCCGTATTGCGCGGCGAGAACGGGAAGCGTGTTCGTCGGCATGATCACAGCACTTTCAGATACGTCTTGCCCGATGCGACGACGACGCCGTCCTGGCGCGTCACATCGGCGGCGAACACACACACGTTGCGCTCTTCGTCTTTCTCTTCGAGCGTGAGGCGCGCGGTGACCGTATCGCCAATGAAGACCGGCGCATTGAACGTGATGTCATAGCGATACGAGACCGCGCCCGGGCTCGGCGCCTTCGCGGCCATGTAGCCCATCACCGTGGAAAGGAAACCGACCGAGAGGCATCCTTGCGCGATGCGCTTTTCGAAGCGCGTGTGTTTCGCGTACTCCTCGTTCAGATGCACCGCATAGAAATCGCCGACGATGCCGGCAAAACCGTAGATGTCGTACTCGGAGACCGTCTTGGCGAAATCGGCGGTGTCGCCGATTGCGTAGCAATCCATATGAGGGCGTTTGGCCATGTCGAAGCTCGTGATAAGCGGTTGGGGTAAACACGGTGCGGCCCGATTGGGTGCCGCGCCATCACTGTGGAAATCACTTTAAAGAGCGGCTCCATGCGACCGGTAGGACGGTTCGAGCGATCTTTTGGACTTTTTTGCAGCACGGACGTGATTGCGCCGCACGGGCGTAAAAAAGTCCAAGAAATCCGAAGCGCGGTCCTAACGCACCGCCGCCGCGATCACAAATACTTGCGTCAACCCGCCGGACCCTGCATCGCATGAAGCAGGGCACAGGAGAGGCGGTGTCCATGTCGCAAAGGAGACAACATGAATTCGCTTTTCAAGGCGCAACGCATGCTGCGCGTGGCCGTGAGCGCGGCCGTTGCCGCAATGTGCGTAGCTGCGTCGACGAGTGCCTTCGCTGACGAGATCGTGATGAAGCTCGGTCACACGCTCGCTCCGGACAATCATTACCAGCTCACCGCTCAGGTCTTTGCGAAGGAAGTCGCGCAGCGCACGCACGGACACGTGAAGATCGAACTCTTCCCGCAATCGCAACTGGGCGGCGAAGTGCAGATGACGCAGGCGCTGCGCACCGGCACGCAGGACCTCATGATTTCCGCGCAGGCGCCGATCGACAACACGATCAAGCAGTGGCAGATCTTCGACATGCCGTATCTGTTCTCGAACATGGACGAGGCGAACCGCGTGCTGCAGGGGCCGCTCGGCCGCAAGTATCTCGACATGATGCAGCCCGTGAACATGGTCGGACTCACGTGGCTCGCGGTGGGCGAGCGCAATCTCTTCACGACCAAGCGGCCCGTCACCTCGCTCGCGGACATGAAGGACCTGAAGGTGCGCGTGATGCAGAGCCCGGGTTATATCGCGGGCTACAAGGCGCTCGGCGCGAATCCGACGCCGCTCGCCTACAACCAGTTGTTCCTCGCGCTCTCGCAAGGTCTCGTCGATGGTGCGGACACATCGCCAGAACAGTTCGTGCAGGACAAGTTCTCCGATGTCGCCAAGCATTTCTATGTGACGCACGTGAACTATCTTCCGGTCGTGCTGGCGATGAGCAAGGCGTCATGGAGCAAGCTCTCGCCCGAGGATCAGAAGGCGTTCCAGGAGTCGGCGAAGATCGCGGCGGATTTCGATCTCCAGGAATACAAGCGCGAGTACGACGCGGCCATCGCGACCATGAAGCAGAAGGGCATTCAGGTCACGGTCGTCGATACGGCGCCGTGGGCCGAAGCGACGAAGGCCGCGCGTGAGGAACTGATCGCGAAGATTCCCGACGGCCCCGCGCTCTATCAGGAGATGAACGCCGCCAAGCAGGCCTCGGCGGTCGCATCGAAATGATGCACGGGAACGACAGGGAAGGCGCAACTCAGACGACGGAGATGACCCGTATGGAAAGGCTCGCGCGCGGCTTGATGTTCGTGGACAACATCGTGCTCAAGATCAATCTCTTTGTGTGCGGCAGCCTGTTGCTCGCGGCCGTGATCGTGGCCGGGCTCGGCGTGATCTTCCGCTTCGTGCTGCACGATTCGCTGTCGTGGTCGGATGAGGTCGCGTCCTATCTGTTCGTGTGGCTCACGTGTCTCGGCGCGGCGGCGGGCGTGAAACTGCGCGCGCATCCGGAAGTGCGCGTGCTCGCGGATCGCGTGCCGGCGGCGTTCGCGCCGCTGCTCAAGGACTTCACGGACTGCGCGATTCTCGGGCTCGGCGCGGTGTTCGTCATGTGGGGCTCCGACATGCTCGCGCTGATGGGGACCGAAACCGCCGCTTCGATCCCGATCTCGATGGTCTATCCCTATCTCTCGATTCCGGTATGCGGCGGCCTGCTCGTGTTTCATTCGCTGGTGCGCATCGTCGTCTCGCATCTGGCGCCGCAGGCGCAGGCCGACGCCGCGCTGGTCGAGGGCGTATCCGAACACCTCTAGGATAAGGATCACATCATGTGGGCAATCGCTTTGGGAGCGGGGCTGCTCGGCCTTGGCGTGCCGGTGGCCATCTGCATCGGCATCGCGGCGACGCTTGCGCTGTCGGCCAACGGCACGCCGCTGCTCGTCATTCCGCAGCAGCTCTTCTCCAATCTCAACAACGTCGGCCTGCTCGCCATTCCGTTCTTCATGCTGACGGGCGCGATCATGGATTCGGGCGGCGTCTCGAAGCGCATCATCGAGTTTTCGCAGGCGCTGGTGGGATTCATGCGCGGCGGCATCGGGCAGGTGACGATCGTCGCGAGCATGTTCTTCGCCGATCTCTCTGGCTCCGCCACGGCGGACACCGCCGCGATCGGTTCGGTCATGATCCCGGGCATGGTGAAGAAGGGCTACAACCGTGCGTTCGCGGTGGCGCTGCAGTCGGCGGCGGGATCGCTCGGCCTGCTTTCGCCGGTATCGATGAGCATGCTGGTCTATGCATACACCGCGAACGTCTCGGTGGGCACGATGTTCATCGCCGGCATCATTCCGATGCTGCTGGTCGTGGCATCGTTCATGATCGTGAACTATGTGACGGCCGTGCGGCACGGCTACAGTTCCGTCGAACCGTTCGATGCGGGCAAGCTCTGGAAGACATTCCGCGAGGCGTTCTGGGCGCTGCTCACGCCGGTCATCATCCTGGGCGGCATTCTCGGCGGCATCTTCACGCCGGTCGAGGCGGGTGTGGTGGCCGCAACCTACGTGACGCTGGTCAGCGCGTTCATCTTCCGCACGCTCAAGCTGTCGCACTTCAAGGACATTCTCGTGCGCACGTCGGTGAATACCACGCGCGTGTCGTTCCTGCTCGGACTCGCGTTCGTGCTCGGGCGGTATCTGATCGAAGCGCAGATTCCGTTGCATGTGGCGAACAGCTTTCTCGCCATTACCACGAGTGCGATCGTCCTGCTGATCCTGATCAATCTGTTTCTGATCGCGGCGCACACCGTGCTCGAAACGATATCGAGCATCGCGGTGGTGATTCCGGTCTTCCTGCCGCTCGTCGTGCAGATGCACATCGATCCGATCGTGTTCGGCGTGATCGTGCTGATCAACTCCGCCATCGGCATCAATCTGCCGCCGATCGGCTTCTGCCTGTTCACGGCGGCGTCCATCGGCGGCGTGTCGGTGGAGAAGGCGACGCGCGCCATCCTGCCGTTCATTCTCGCGCTCGTGATCGACCTCATGTTGATCATCTTTTTCCCGCACATCCCGCAGTTTCTGCCGCATCTGCTTTCGGCGAAGTAGGATGCGTTCGGGCGAGAAGCGGCGTCGAACCGAGCAGAACGCTGGCTACAGCGGGGCGGGCCGCTTCTCGTGGGGGACCACCGAACGCCGTCTGAAATGACGCTCGGGAACCGCGTGGCACGGCCGCTCGCCAATCTTGTTCACCCGATCTGAAAGATCGGCTTACCATATGTGCACAGGATGGCGGGCACCGTTTGCCACGAGGGCGCTCGTTGGCGTTCGATTGCTGTGCGGCGTGCGCGGCGATCCGATCGAGCGGGAAGCAGGGAGTGTCGATCATGCAGACACGCAGAGTGAGCCTGGGACGGCGTGATTTTCTTCGCAGATCATGCACGGTTCCGTCCACGTTATTGCTATTGGCTTTCGGAAATGTCGACGATGCAGTTTCAGCGACACCCGGATGCGCCGATGACCACGAACCGACCCGACGGCAAACGGCGGGGCCGTTCTTTCTGCCTCACTCGCCGCAGCGAGTCTCGCTGCTGGAACCAGGCATCAACGGAACGAAGATTGTCCTGAGTGGCCGCGTCTGGTCGTCACGCTGCATCGCGGTGTCCGGTGCATTGCTCGATTTCTGGCACGCTGACGACGCCGGAGCGTACGACGTCGAGGGATTCCGCCTGCGCGGCCACCAATTCACCGACAGCGAGGGACGCTATCGTCTCGAGACCATCGTGCCGGGCCTGTATCCGGGACGCACACGACACTTTCATGTCACTTTGCGACCGCCCAAGGGGCCGGTTTTGACTACCCAACTGTACTTTCCTGACGAGCGAAGAAACGCTGTCGATTCCTTGTTCGATCGCCGACTGCTGATGACCATCGATGACGACGGCGCTCAAAAGGCGGCGCGTTTCGATTTCGTCCTGGTGTGAGAAGCTCGACTTCCCGGATGAATCGCGTTCCATTCGATCGGCGGGCGCACCACCTCCGAAAGTCGATCCGTGAAGTCAGGGGGCCGGTGGAGAAGGGTGAGCCGGCGTCGAGCTGGTTCGAGATCTCAATTGCGTTCCAGTTGCGCCACCTGATTCCACCGTTCGACGGTTCGTGGTGCATGTGATGGTCGCACTTCGCGGTCGACTCGCCAGTTGATTGCATGGCTTGGCGATGTCAGAGGGGCGGACGATCAGGCGCGCGTAATCGCGCGTAATCGATCGTCAGCGTTTCGCGGGATCATCGTCGGGCGAGTCCCTGGGGACGACCTCGACGTCGACGGTCCGGCCATCGTCGCCGAACGCACGCATCTGCCGACGCAACGCGCGCGTCTTCCACCAGAGATATCCGACGACGATCGTGCCCACCCCGAATAGCACGGCGAGCAGCACCAACGACAGCATCGCGGCCGCCACGAGTACGATCACGCTCAATACCAGGCCCAGCAATCGGCCGAACCATCCGGAGCCGCCGAACGGATTCCCTTTCTCATATGACACACGCCGTGGTGGCGGTCTGCCGTTCTCCATCAAACATCTCCCTGCCGGAATCCGGAAAATCTCCGGAAGCGGCGATCAGTCATCCTTCGTCTCAATGTGAACCACCGACATCGTGAGCGCAAGCGCTGCCCATGTTTCGCGCGATGAAAGGCAATGGTGCTGGCGCGGATGGGTAATGGTCAGCTCCAGAGTTCGCGCACATGTCGTTTCCGTCCGTGCTCGGTCCGAACTGGAGCAGGTCTAACTGGTCGCCATCCGCTGTCGCGCACTCATGAATGGTCCGGTCGGCTGGCGCTCCGGCGCGAAGCGGTCGAATCCCACGGGGCCGGGCATGTCGATATAGACCGCTTCCATTCCCTGCCGGCTATAGCTTTCATGCCAGAAGCCCGCGCCCCCGCTGTCGCGCAGGAAGTCGCGCCACCAGCGAGAATGTGGCTCGCTTCGGGTAAAAGCTTCGAGGCATTCGAGATCACGCCAATACTGGCGGATACCGACATGGTTGAGGGCAAAGAGAAACTGCTCGCTGGACAATAGTCCTGCGGGCGGGTTTGCCTCGATCTGTCGCAGACTCTTGCCGATGCCGAGCACGGCGGCGATCCCCCGCAGCCTGCGAACGCGAAAGCCCAAAATGACGACCACGAGATCCGGATAGGCGCTGAGGTCGACCGACCTACGGGTGACGGAGGCTTGCATGGCGACTCCCTGATGTTTACGCTGTAAGCATAGTCCCGAATGATTACAGTGTAAACATCGATGAGCGATTCCGTTTCTTCTCTTCGTGATCGCCTGGTTGATTGCGCGCTGGCCTTGCTCGAACAAGGCGAGAGCGATGTCAGCTTGCGTGCAGTCGCGCGGGCAGCGGGGGTTTCGGCGATGGCGCCCTATCGCCATTTCGAAGACAAGGCGGCGCTGATGGGCGCCGTCGCGCTCAAGGGTTTTTCCATGCTGGAGGCGGACGCCGCGCGCGCCGACATGGCAGGCGATCCGGGCGAAGCACTGACAGCGCAGGGCTTGGCCTATGTTGGTTTCGCGCGAGCACATCCGGCGCTGTTCCGACTGATGTTCGCGGATGGGGCGGGGCTGAATCTGCCGCATGAGGAGTGTCAGGGCGCTTATGCGCTGATGGTACGGCGGGTGGCAGAGCTGGCGCCGCACCGGGTCGAAGCCGGAGCGCTCGCCTGCTGGGGACTCGTTCACGGATTGGCGACACTGGCGCTCGACGGTCGCATTCAGGCTGATCCGGCGGGCGACAGGGCGGCGCTGGCCCTGATGACGCAAGCGCTGAGGGCAGCGCCGACAGTCCTCACCGATTCCTGACGCGGGTTCCGTGTCGAAGGTGTAACGTGCCTCCCATCTCGCGAAAAAATATAAGGCGCGCCCGAGCCTGCATGCTGTTGTGCGGCGCGAGCCCGCAAGACGCGGCGCCGCGTCTTGCGCGCCACCACGCTGCGAGACACGCTCACGCGGTTGCCGTAGAGCGCCATTGATTTGCCGTGGTTGCGAAAACCAGCTCAGCTTGACCTCGAAACGCGCCTCCGGTGCGACATCTGTACTTTGCTCAAGTACGACACTACTTATATAGTCGTCTCTCATTTGCAAGGTAATTGTGCGCGGCGAGAAGGGTGGTTGCGGACTTATATCCGGACTCGATCGCGGGCGTGCCCGCCGGCCCCGATGGATTTCGCCGCAAAGGTCCTAATCCACAAAGCGGACTTGATGTCCGAGTAACGTCTCAGGCTTGCCTTTGCGCGGTCCAACCTGTCTTGCCGTCGTTCAATTCACCTATGCAACCGTGGATGGTTAAAAGGCTACGAGCGTGATTACTGTACGGGTGAGGCCTGATACGTTCGACCATAGGCCAACAGGGCCCAAATCGTTCTTGCCATCTTGTTCGCGAGTGCAACAGCAACGACGTTGGTCGGACGTCGGGTCAAGAGCAGGCGCAATCGCTCCGGCTAGCAGAGCCGCCGCGGACGACCGTTATGGCGGGAGGCGACCATTCCATCTACGTTGCCGCAACACGCATCACTATGCGATTTGTTTTTTGTATCATGAACATAGCGTTTGGTTCTGCGGGTTATCTAAATGCTTATCCACGTAAGCCGTGGACAAATGCGCATGCGGGAGCAACCTGCCAGGTGCGATCTTGAGGCGGCTTTCTATTTAGCTCGGCAACTTCCGGAGTCGGGCCACAACGAGACGTTCGTCTGTTGTATCACTCGGACATTCAGGCGGCGGTTTCGGTCAGCATACGGTCATTCGATTGCCGAATGTAAATGATAATGTTTGGCGGCGTAATGCCGCACGGTCCCGGCCACTCGACTTGTCGCACGCCTTTCCCGAAGGCGGGTGGATGCTGGTGCGGACACAAACGCCGACGGGCTCGAATGGTCGTATCGGCAGGGATGTGCCGGCCGCACAGCACGTACGCTCCGGTACGCGATCGCATCCGACCGGACTTGCCCGGGATAGGAGTGGGTCGGAGCGCTGCGGTCACGATGGTTAGCCGTGAAAGAGAAAGGAGCACAACCGAATGGTGCGCCACGGCGCAGCTCTTCAAATCAGGCGCGGTTCGTTCGTTTTGTCAGGAAGAGGCAATCAAAGCAGGGATTCCAGTCGGTGACTCTCGGGCGATGTCCGCGAACACGACGAGGACGGGTTCCCGACGGTCAGACTTTTCGAGGGTCGCCGTATGTCACACATTGTCCGCTTCTCCTTGCATACACCGTTGGCACGCTGTCTGTTCATCGCGGCCCTGTGCGTCTTCGGGCTGACGCACATGGTTCACGCCGCCCCCGTCATGGGAGAGCCGGACATCGATGAGCGGGCGGTGACGCAGGCGCTCACGCCGGATGCACGGCGCGACGACGCCCTCCGAGGCTACGCGCTATCGAAGCCGAAAACGGCGCGACCCCCAAGGAAACCTTCTTTGCATGATGATCACGTTCAAATCCAGCTCGTCGCAACTGACTGATACTGCACAGGTGGTGCACGACAAAGTGGCGCGTGCGCTGCAATCGGAGCAGCTCGCTAAGAGGCCAGTTCAAATACCCCTTCAGGGGGAGGTTAGCATTTTCGGCGACCGGTTAACCTTGGGCACCATAACAATGAGCCCAGGGATGGAAGCGCCGGTCATTTACGACGACTTGTGCGTTTCGTGGGTTCGCCGACGAGCTGGCGGGGACCGGGATCTTGATCGGAGACGAACATGAAACGGTTGGTGGCGCTTCTTATACTGTTGGTGATGTTGGCCGAACCTGCGATGGCAGTACAAGCTGGGTATCCCTGCCATTCTATATGGTGCGAGGACACGACCGCTGTGATTGCGATCCTTGTCGTGGCCGGTGTGGTTTACAAATTGGTGAATAACCGGGTATGGGAATGGCGCAACAAACGCCGCAACAAACGCCGCGACTAACCCGGACACGAACATGAGACGCTCATCCACCACACCAACAGTCAGCAACTACGCCATCGCGGTGTCAAACCGGTAATCGCCAAGCGCCGCCGTCAACACGGTAACGGGCTGGGCAAATATCGGTGGGTCGTCGAACGAACTCACTCCTGGCTCCGCAATTTTCGTCGTCGTCGTATTCGCTTCGAGCGTCGTGCCGACAGTCACGAAGCGTTCTTGAAACTAGGCTGCTCTCTCCTCTGCTGGATCATTTTCAGACGGGCAGAACAGGCTTCTTGAACTGGTCTCTAAAGTGTTTCTCGGCCTTTGGCTCCGCCGCCCGTGCCGATCGCCAAGAGAACGCGGCGACCGTCAGCCGAGCAGCCAAGCTTCAGCCTTTCTCACAAGCGGAGCGCTCACCGCCCGCGGCGGCAACTCCGCGAGACGAACCCGAGCATGCACCAGCGCATCGGCAAAGCTTCGCAGCGTCTGCGTCATCGGACGGTCGTCTAGGCAGCGGCGTTGCATGGCCTGCGTCACGTTACGCTGAATGAGCGACCTCTGCGCATCGATATAAGCGATGCAAATCTGCGCCAGTTCCGTTGACATTACTCCGATGGCAAGAAGCGCCGGCACGATCGGTATGGTGCGATACCCGTATTCGGGAAGCATCGCCAGCATGCGACGCGGCTGGTCGAACTCGCGCGACAGATCATTGAATATCGCCGCGCTCCATAAATCGCGCTCGATGAGCATCGCGGCGCGTCTGCGTTGCACGGCAGCCTTTGCCTCTTCATCGACGATTTCGTTCCCGCGCAGGAGCATCGCTTCCGCGTGCTCGCCAGGACGGATGCATTGCGCACCAATCCATCCCGCGCCGGTCGAACGCTGCGCAAGCACCGCATGTTGCAGATGATCGGGGACGAGCGGATCGAGAGGCACTGCGATGCACTGGTCCGGTTTTCCCTTTACATGAAGACTGCACAGTCCGTCATCCGCGAGCGCAGGACAGCGGCCGATCGACGAGTAATCGAGCGCAAGCGTCGTGATCGTGATGGTGTTCGCTTCATCAACGGGAAACGCGTGCAGTGGCGTGTTCGCGTCGCGCCGAACGCGCCCGAGCGCGATGCAGCCGACGAACAGGTCGCGGTGCCCGAACAGTTCGCGCAGCGACATCGCTGGTGGACTGTTGCAGCACTTGCCGCACGCGGTGCAGTCGAACGAGTAGGTGTTCACCACGGCCGGCGCACTGAATCCTGATACTGCGTAAGAATGAAATGCGCGACGTCGTCGGAATGATAGACGCGAATCAGTCGCGCGACCCACGCCGCCTTCGCGTCCCGCGTGCGCACGGCGAGCACATGCTGATAAGGCGACCGCGCATCTTCGATACCGATGCTGTCGCGCCCCGGCTTTAGCTTGTTGCGCGCGGCATCGTCGGCGTTCATCGCGACGAAGCTCGCCGTGTCGAGCGCGCCGTAGAGCTTCGCGCGGTCCACACGGCGGATCTTCAGACCGAAGCGATTGCCGATGATGTCCGCGAGCGTCGGATGAAGGCCCGCATTATCTTTCAGCGTGATAAGCGCGTAGTTCTGCAAGAGGATCAACGCGCGCGCGGTGCCCGCTGCATCGGCAGGAACGACGATGATCGCGCCGCGCGGCAAGGACGCGATCGATGCGAGCTTGCGCGAGTAGAACGCCATCGGTAAGGTCACAGTCGCGGCGACGCTTTCGATCGCGTAGCCGTCGCGCGCGCTGCGGGCGACGAGGCTGGCTTCGTCCTCGAAGCTGGCGGCATCGATCGTGCCGTTCGCAAGCGCCGCGTCGACGCGCGTGGCATCGTCGAAACTGACGATGTCGAGCGGCAAGTCCTGTTTCGCCGCGACTTCCCGCACATGTGCGACGATGGTGGCTTCCTCGCCCGGGACGACGCCAATGCGAAGCGGCTTCTCCGCGGCAAGCGCCGTCGTCGCGAGAAAGATCGCCAAAAGCGGCGCGGCCAAGGCAAATCGTGCGCGCATCAGCCGTCCCTCAGCACGGTGCGAAAGCCGATATGCGAGGCGGGCAAGTCCGCTTCCTGCCGCTCGCGCGACGACGCCCGGTAGCGCACGCAATAATCCTGCGCGCACAGGAACGAGCCGCCCTTGATGACCATGGCCGTGTCGTGTTTGCGCACGGGAACCACCGCCGTCGTGTCGCCGTTCGAATGCGGCTGACGCGGACCGGTGTAGGGGTCCTTGGTCCATTCCCACGCGTTGCCGATCATGTCGTACAGCCTGAAATCATTCGCCGCATAGCAACCTACCGGCGAGAGACCCGCATGACCGTCTTCGGCGGAATCGAGCACCGGAAACACGCCTTGCCAGTAATTCGCCGATGGCTTGCCGCGCGCATCGCGAGGAGCAGTGTCGAGCTGCGCGCCTTCGCGACCGGCCTTGCCCGCGTATTCCCATTCGGCCTCGGTCGGCAGATCGCGGCCGAGCCAGTGCGCGTAGGCGAGCGCATCGGCGAGCGTGACCAGGGTCACGGGCTGATTCTCGTGGCCTTTCCATGTGCTCGAAGATCCGGTGGGATGCTTCCACGACGCGCCTTTCACCCACGACCACCACGCGAGATCGCGAGCATTCAATTCCTCACGGGTCGGGACATGGAAGACGACCGCGCCACCCTGACGCTCGGCTTCGGTCACGTAACCCGTCGCGCCGACGAAAGCGGCGAACTGCGCGTTGGTCACATCGGTCTGATCGATCCAGAAGCCGTCGACTTTCGTCTTGCCATCGCCCGCCGGACGCTCGTCCTCGTAACCCAGCTTGCTGCCGAGGATGAACTCGCCGCCGCGCAGATGCACCATGCCGGCGCGCGGATCGTCGCGCCACTTGGCTGGAATCCCGGAATAGCGCTCGCATTGCTGCTCGGAGCCGAGCGGCGCCAGCGTGCGCGCGAGATTACGCGGATCGAAGCCGTGTTCCGCGTGCATGGCGAGCGCACCGCCGAAGCCCGCTCCGAACAGCGCGAGCGTCACGGCGCCCGCGCCGCCGATGAATCTCCATCGTTTGCTCATCGCACGCTCAGTAGTAGCCGCGCGGCCGCAGCGGTTCGACGCCGCCAACCGTGCTCATGTAGCTGTTCCACTGCTGCACGAGACTGTCGATGACCGACGGGTTCTGCGCCGACACGTCGTTGTTCTCGCCGCGATCGGCCTGCAGGTCGAAGAGCTGCCAGTGACCGTCGACGGGACCGGTCGGCGGCTCGGTCCAGAGCGCCTTCCAGCGGCCATCGGAACTGCGCAGGTAACCGCGCCCATAGGCTTCGTCCCCGAACGCAGCGGTGTGCACTTCGCCGCTCGCATCGCCCTTGAGAATCGGCAGCAGCGACTGTCCTGTGACGGGATACACATAGCGGTTGTTGTAGACCACCTTGCCCTTGTTCGAATCGACGCCCGTGAGTGCATTGATCGATGCCGGCGCTGGTTGCGTCGGCGGCGTGATCTGCGCGAGCGCGAGGAAGGTCGCGGTGTTGTCGGTCACGTGCGTGAAGGCGCGCAAGGTCGGCAACTGCGCCGTCTGTCCGGGCAGATGCGCAATGAGCGGTGTCGATACGCCGCCTTCGCCCGAGAAGCCCTTGGTCAGGCGAAACGGCGTGGCGCTCACTTCCGCCCAGCGCAAGCCGTATTGCAGACGCCGCGCGCTCTGCTGACCGTTGTCGGTGCCGAGCGTCGAATAGATCGCATCCGATGCGTTCGCGGTATCGGTGGCGGTGGGGTCCGCGCCCGAATCGATCGGCCAGCCTTCCGCGCCGTTATCCGACTGAAACAGGATGAACGTGTTGTCGTATTCGCCGATGTCTTTCAGATGCTGGATCAACAGGCCGATGTTGTGATCGAGATTCTCGACCATGCCGGCATAGATTTCCATGTAGCGCGCCTGCGCCTTCTTTTCCGCGGCGGACAAGCTGTTCCACGACTTGTTGACCGTGCCGGGACCATAGTCGCTGTAGCCTTGCGCGACGCTGTGCGCAGCGCTGATGTACTTCGCGTTCGCGGTGGCGTTGTTCGCCGTGGCGGGTGACGAGCTCAGCGTCTCCGGCGCGCCCTGATAAGGATTGAAATCCGCGGGGATGATGCCGAGCGCCTTCTGCCGTGCGATCCGCGCATTGCGGATCACGTCGTAGCCTGCGTCGTATTTGCCGGCATAGTTGTGCAGGTAAGGCTCGGGCACCTGCAAAGGCCAGTGCGGTGACGTGTAGGCCGCGTAGGCGAAGAACGGCTTGCCGTCGCCCTTGCTTGAATCGATATAGGAGATGAGTTTCTGCGTATAGAAGTCGGTCGAATAGAACACGGACGGACTGCCGCCGGTGCCGCCTGGCTGGCCGGGCTGTCCTGGCTGAACGTACTGACCGTCTTCCGTATAGTTCTTCGAACCGGCAGGTTCATGCGCGAAGTGATTCGTCGCGGCGCCGCCGAGCAGCGCGTAGCTATGCTCGAATCCCCATTGATCCGGCGTCTGCCCGCCGCCCGTTGTACTGCCGACGATTCCCGAACCGATGTGCCACTTGCCCGCCATGTACGTGTGATAACCGCCATCCTTCAGCAACTGCGCGACGGAGAGCGCGCGGTCGTTTAGATAGCCTTCGTAACCGGGAAGTCCTTTGCGTTCGTCGGTCGGCGTGCCCATCGTGCCTTCGCCGACGAGGTGGTGGTCCGTGCCCGAGATCAACATGGCGCGCGTGATCGCGCAGACCGTTCCCGTGTGATGGTTCGTGAGGATACGGCCCGATGCGACGAGCGCATCGAGATTAGGCGTGTTGATTTCGCCGCCGAACGCGTGGATATCGGAATAGCCGAGATCGTCGGCCATGATGTACAGGATGTTCGGACGTTTGGCGGCGGCGACGGGTGCGGTCGTCGGTGAACTATCGTTGGACGAGCCGCACGAGGCAAGCGTGAAAATGCTGGCGACGGCGAGCGCGATGGCGGCGTGGCGGGTAGCGATCGAGCGGGGCAGGGTCATTGTCGTTATGGCGATCCGTTGAAAGCGAGCGGCGATCTTAGCAATCGGTTTCAGGCTCCCAAAGATCGATTTCTGCTTTGCTTGTCGCGCCAGAAGATTTGTGAGAGCCGTTCATCGCATGGCCATGCATTGCCCCTATGTGCTTTCCCATATCTCGAACAAGCAAACACGCAGATACTTCGATAGGTGCAGGTCCCTCATACTTGGTCCGAACATACAAAACATCTCCGCGGCAGCCGTCCGCCACTTTTCAGACGTCAAATTCGACTGAATTGCGACAGGCCGGTCATGGGACGTGATGCCTTCGGGCACGCCGTCGATCGGACCTGCCGGGATCCGGTCGAGCGGCTTGCTGCAGTCGAACAGCGCCTTCGCGCAATCCTGCAACTGGTGGAGGCAGAGGCAGCTAGCGAAAGATAAGCCGATTCTGCTTTCGCCTCACCAGTCTTGCCTATCGATGTATCCGCAATGACGTGGACGGGGGATCATGAAAGCACTGGTGATGAGGTGATTCAGGCTCGCACAGCCCTCGCGTGCGCCGGACGTTCCAGTCCGAGATGCTCGCGCAACGTGCGGCCAATGTAGTCGGTACGAAAGAGGCCGCGCCGCCGCAGTTCGGGCAGCACCAGTTGGATGAATTCTTCGAGTCCCCCCGGGAACCATGGCGCCATGATGTTGAAGCCGTCCGCGCCGCCTTCCTCGAACCATTGCTGCAACTGGTCTGCGATGCTCGCCGACGTACCGACGACCTGCTGATGACCGCGCGCCCCGGCAATGCGTTGGTAGAGCTGGCGGATCGTGAGCCTGTCGCGCCGCGCGAGTTCGACGAGTAGATGCTGGCGACTCTTCGGTCCGTTCGTCTCGGGCAGCTCAGGAATCGGACCGTCGACGTCATAGCCCGACAAATCGACGCCACCGATCACCGTCGACAGCAGCGCAACGCCGACCACCGGATCCACGCGCGATTGCAGCGCCTCGAATTTCTCTTCGGCTTCCGCCTGCGTGCGCCCCACGACGGGGAAGATGCCCGGCATGATCTTCACGTCGTCGGGATCGCGGCCGTAGGCCGGCAGGCGCCCCTTAATATCGGCGTAGAACGCCTTCGCTTCGTCGAAGGTCTGATGCGCAACGAAGATCACTTCTGCGGTGCGGGCGGCGAGCGCACGGCCATCCTCGGAGGCGCCCGCCTGTACGACCACCGGACGCCCTTGCGGCGAACGATTCACGTTGAGCGGGCCGCGCACCTGAAAGTGCTTGCCGCGATGCTTGAGCACGTGCAGCTTGTCCGCGTCGAAATAGATGCCGCTCTCCTTGTCGCGCACGAAGCTGTCGTCTTCCCACGAGTCCCACAGGCCCAGTACGACGTCGTGAAACTCGGCGGCGCGCTCATAGCGTTCGGTGTGATCGGGCAACGTTTCGCGGTTGAAATTCTGCGCTTCGGTCGCGCTGCTCGACGTCACCAGATTCCAACCGGCGCGCCCGCCGGAAATCTGGTCGAGCGTGGCGAAGCGGCGAGCCACATTGTACGGCTCGTGAAACGACGTGGACACGGTCGCAATCAGGCCGATGCGTTCGGTCACCGCGGCGAGCGCAGCAAGCAATGTCACTGGATCGAAAAAGTCGCTGCGGGCCGTGCGTGCAAGCGATGACAGATGCGTGGAGCGTACGCCTGAGGAATCCGCAAGAAAAATTGCGTCGAACTTGGCGGCTTCCGCGAGCCGCGCCAGTTCTACATAGTGGCGGAAGTTGCTCCCTGCGTCGGCCTGGGCATCCGGATGCCGCCAGCCGGCGATATGGTGGCCGGTCTGCATTAGAAATGCACCGAGCGCGAACTGTCGGGTGGATCGTGTCATGTGCGGCTCACTAAATGATACGTTGGAGTTTGGACGAAACGAAGTTGTGTTCGTCCTCGACGAGTGCCTTCACTGAATGGACGCCGCCGCGTGGCACTGCACCGCGTGTCGCAGCACACCTGCCGGCTGATAGTCCGGTCCGTCTCGCGCGCGCCCAATCAGTGCCTCGTGCAAGGTGGCTGGATGCATATCCGGTCAACGTTGCGCCGTGGCTTTGCAGCAGCGGCACGGCCATTTAACCCGTAGCGGTACCGACCCGCGACCGCGCCTGGCTGATAACGCTATCGAGCGTTATTGCCCGGTTGATTGCCCTCGCGAGCGTGGCTGTCGCATCGGCTTCGGAAGGACCCTCGCTTCGAAGCGCATCGGTCCCGGTGCTTTACTCGTTGGGTGTCACCTGTTCAAGCGGGTGGGGCGGCGCGGGCGGCTGTCTGTCGAGTCTGCGGTCATTCGGCAGGGAGGAAGCGGCATAAGCTCACCATCGATGAACGCCGCAGCACAGCGGACGGCGAACTGGCACGCGCCCTTCTTGTTCGCGAAGACGCCCAGATCGCCAAGACAAGTCGACTCTCCATCTTCCTCGAGGATGCATGCGCGGGCGATGAAAAGATTGCCCTTGCGGACTGCGGACGCCTGAATCGCAGCTCCGTTGTGATATGAAATCATCTGCAATTCCTTCTATCTTCCATTGCACATGAGCACGCGGGGCCCGCTCAAACACGCCGTGGTCGCTGTCAAATGAAGCGGCTTGCGGCGTTGCTGTATGGTGCGCGAATCGGTGCCGAGACGGACTCGCTCCAGATGGCACCCGGTAGGCGGTTGTGCATCGATTCTCTGCTGATCGCGGCGAACAGCGTGCGAAAGCTTTACGACCAATGCAAAGTTAATTGCCGAATGCGGGCCGCCAAGATAGACCTTGCATGGTGTCAAAGCGGATCAATTTGCGAGGCTTGCCGCCCTTTCGGTCCCTGCTTGACCTCGTAATTCACCTTCTGATTCTCGCGAAGGGTTTTAAACCCTTCGGCGCGTACCTCGGAGAAGTGCGCGAAGAGATCATCGGTGCCGTCGTCCGGAGTGATAAATCCGTATCCTTTAGCATCGTTGAACCACTTGACCGTACCTGTCGCCATGACTCTATCCCTGATGATTTGAAAGCGGACCTCGACTTAGGCGTTGCGCACTGGCAGTGCTCCGTTGCTGTCAGGTCCGCGAGTACCGCATATTTCCCTTCGCAGCACCGAAAGTACGATACGTCGGCCGTTTCAAGGTGCAAACGAATGGATTATTCGATCGTTATCAGCACGGCTGCGTCGAGCTTATGACAGATGCGGCAACCCTCAGAAGCGCACGCGCACGCCGCCGAACGCCGCCACTTGTCGGTTCGTCGATGAAGGCGTGCCCGCATCGGCGATAGCGGCGATCTTCTGATAGCCGTTGCCGACGCGCGTCGAGGCATCGCCCGCCGCGAGCTGATAGACGCCCGATAGATAGAGGTCCGTGCGCTTCGACAACGCGTAGTCGACTCCCAGCGTGAATTGGTGCCAACGCGGTTTGAGCGTCGCGCCGCCGGTTCCGGGCTGACTGTTGGCGCGGCCATCGGTGAAGCTGTAGACGCCGATCAGCGTCGTTGCGGCTGTAATGTTGTAGCGCCCATTCACGTCGTAGTTGTTGAATTTGCGCGACGAGCCGTCGTTGTAGTCGAGTTGCGTGTGGCTCCATGCAAACCCGATCGTCGCCAGCGTTCCGAACGCATAGTTGCCGCCTGCGACTCCAACCTGCTGACGCCTGACGCCGCCGTTGACTCCATAGAAGAACGCGCCGCTGTAGTCATCGCCGGAGGTGCTGGATGCACCGCCGATCGCACCGCTCGTGTTCGAGACGGCATTCGGATGATTGAGCAGCAGATAGCCCGCGCCGAGTTGCAACGGCCCGTTGGCGTATCTCCCCGACACGCCCCACGCGCGGTTGTTGCCGAAGCCCGTGCCCCCGCCGCCGTTGGCCTGATTGCTAAACCCATAGAGCGCATCGACCGTGATGCCCGCAATCGTATCGCTCTTGAACTTCACGGCATTGTTGATACGGAAGGTCTGATTCAGATTGTCGTTATCGCCGACGTGTGTGGCGGGCGACCAGAATCCCGGCCCAGCGAACAGCGCGACGAGATCCGTGTTCGGATCGTACTGACGCCCCAGCGTCAGCGTTCCGATGCCCGTCTTCGCCACGCCCACATACGCTTGTCGCCCAAACTCGCGTCCCCCCTGAGCGAGAGTGCCATCGTTGACTCGATAGCCGTTTTCTAGCGTGAACAGCGCCTTGTAACCACCGCCGAGATCTTCGACGCCCTTCAGACCCCAGCGGCTGCCGTTGAGCTTGCCGGTCGTCGCCTGCACGTTGGACGCGCCGCGTTGATTGTTCGTATAGGCGATGCCGGCATCGATGAGCCCGTACAAGGTGACGGAACTCTGTGCCTGAACGATGCCGGGAAGGGCAACCAATAAGCCAGCGGCGCCGGCGAGTGCGACTCGTTTTATTCGCTCCCTTTGGATAGGGATTAACCATGAGTTTCGAAGGAAGCCGGATATTACGGTCGCACTTAACGAAGTCGAACGAACGAATTCTTATTTGTAATGTACCAAACGGGTCATTTCGATTCCGAGTCGGTTGATCGAATCGAGTGAAGCGAGGACCAGAGGTTGTGGTCCGCGAATCGCCTTCTGAAGCGGCATGTGGGCGTGCGCCTGCGATAGACGCAAACTAAAAACATAGGACATCCGCTGGAAATGCGTAAATAACGCATTGCACGAAGCATTGGAGTGCAGACGTGAAGAACGTCTTCGGCGATCCGCTCATACGCTTGCACGTAAAGCTTCGTTGCGAAGCACCGCCACCCGATGGTCTGATTGAACGACTCAACGACCACGGAGAAGCTCATGAGCACGGTGCTGGATCATCGGGAGGCGCAGTCGCAAACGGAAGGCCATCAGGATTTGCGCGTGCGGCGTTACAAGCCGCTCGTCGGCGCAGTCATCGAGAACGTCGATCTCGCGGCGCCGCTCAGCGAGGACAATCGGCAAACGTTGCGTCAGGCGCTCGTCGATCATGGCGTGATTTTTTTTCGTGAACAGGTGCTCACGTCCGAACAGCACGTGGCGCTCGCGCGCATCTTCGGCAATCCGATCCGCAAGAACGTCTATCTGCCAGCCGTCTCGGGCTTTCCCGAGATCGAGGTCATTGCTCACGGCGGCGACAAGACCCGCTCGGGCGGCACGGATAACTGGCACGTCGATGTTTCGTGGCAGCATCAGCCGCCCAAGGCCACGGTGCTCCATGCGCAGGAGATTCCCGAAGGCGGTGGCGGCGACACGATCTGGGCCTCGTCGTCGGCAGTCTACGACCTGCTCGATCCCGATCTGGCCAACTACTTCGAAAAGCTGACTGCGGTGAACACGTTCGTCGCGTCGCCGAAAAAGGACGCGCTGGCGGATCTGCTGAGCGGCTATGAGATTCCCGAAGGCACGCAAGAAACCAGCGTCGAAGCCGGACTCGCGCGCTTTCGCGATGCCGCGCAGAAGTATCCGCCGATCGAAGTTCCCGTCATCAAGACGCATCCCGAGAACGGGCGCAAGCTCGTGTTCGTCAACGAAGGACACACGAGTCATATTCTCGGCGTCTCGAAGACACAGAGCCAGAATCTGCTCAACTATCTCTACGACCTGATCAAGACACCGGAAGTGCAGGCGCGCTTCGAATGGAAGCAGGGCGATGTCGCCATCTGGGACAACCGTCAGGTGCAGCACTACGCGGCGCGCGATTACGGCGCGGCGAAGCGGCGGATTCATCGCATCACGCTCGAACACGACGGCGTGTTTTAACTGGAGGCGCGCGCGTGACTGTCATCAAGCGAATCATTCATGCAGCGTTGCCCGTCGTCGCGTTCGCCGCGAGCGCGACGGCGGTATCCGCGCAAACGGCCGAGAAGCTCGAATTGCGCTATCAGGGCTGGGCGAGCAAGGTCCTGTATCCCGAGCTTGCCGAAGACCTGGGTTATCTCGCGCCGATCAAGCTCAAGTGGATCGGCAACACGACCAGCGGGCCGCAGGACATTCAGGCGGCCGTGACAGGCGATGTCGATTTCGGCGGCGCGTTCAACGGGTCGATCGTCAAGCTGATCGCGGCGCACGCGCCGGTGAAGGCGGTGATTTCGTATGTCGGCACGGACAAGGAGACCAACGGCGGTCTCTTCGTCTTGCAGGACAGCGCAATCAAGGGGCCGCGCGATCTTGTCGGCAGAAAGATCGGCGTCAATACGCCCGGTGCGTATCAGCAGTATCTCGTGACCGCGTATTTGCAGAAGTCGGGGCTGTCTCAGGCCGATATCGACAAGGTCACGTTCGTGCCCGCGCCTCCGGTGAACCTGGCACAACTGCTCAAGCAAAAGCAGCTCGATGCCGTGTTCCTTGAAGACATCATCAAGGACAAGCTCATCGCCGATGGCGGCGCGCGTCTGCTCACGACCGACTACGCGCAGTTCGGCTCTTACGGCTATGCGAGCTATCTGTTCACCAACCGCTTCATTGCGCAGAACCCGGACACGGTCCGCAAGTTCGTCGACGGTACCGCGCGCGCGATCGAATGGACGCGCACGACGCCGCGCGATGAAGTCGTCGCACGCCTGAAGAAGATCGTCGAGGCGCGGCATCGCAATGAAGATACGTCGATCGTCAACTACTGGAAGTCGCCGGGCGTGGGCAGCAAGGGCGGCGTGATCGCGTCCGAGGACTTCACGACCTATATCGACTGGTATGTGAAGAACGGCGTGCTCAAGCCCAGACAGGTGACGCCGGACGCAGTCTATTCGAACCAGTTCAATCCGTTCAATCAGGCAGTGGCCAGCCACTGATGCATCGGGAGGCGCAGCTATGAGTGCATCGATCGAGGTGCGCAATGTCGCGAAGGGATATCGCGTGAATCAGCGAGATCGCTTCGCGGTGCTCGATGACGTTTCCTTTCATGTGGCGGCGGGCGAGTTCGTCTCGCTCGTAGGCCCGAGCGGATGCGGCAAGACCACGCTGCTCGATCTCATCGGGGGACTGACGCCGCCGGATTCGGGCGACATTCTGATCGGCGGCCGCGCGGTCGAAGGGCCGGGACTGGATCGTGGCATCGTGTTTCAGCAGTACGCGCTGTTTCCGTGGAAGACTGCGCTCGGCAATGTCGCGTTTGGCCTGGAAGCGAAGGGCGTCGCGAAAGCGGAGCGTGATGCGCGGGCGCGGCGCTTTCTGGAACTCGTGGGTCTCGACGAGTTCGCCGACCGTTATCCGCATCAATTGTCGGGCGGCATGAAGCAGCGCGTAGCCATCGCGCGTTCGCTCGCTTACGAACCCGATGTGCTGCTGATGGACGAACCCTTCGCCGCACTCGATGCGCAGACGCGCGAATCCTTGCAGGACGAATTGCTGCGCATCTGGAAACGCACGGGGACGACCATCGTCTTCATCACGCATTCGATCGACGAAGCCATCTATCTCGGTCAGCGCGTGCTGGTCATGGCGCCGACGCCCGGGCGCATCACGCATGTGCTGCCGGTGAACGTGCCGAAGAACGATACGAGCGAGGACGTGCGCGCAACGCCCGAGTTCGTGCGCTTGCGGCACGAGATCTGGCAACTCATCCGCTCGCGTCGCGGCGCGGGACATTTGCAGGTCGCGCAGGCGGCCTGATCCAACTTCGAAGGAGAATCGATGAGTACGGTTATCGCAGCGCCCGCGCGGCTCGCGTGGGGCGTGCCGCGCGCGGTTCGGTCGAGCATCGCCATCGTGGCGTTCGTGGCGCTGTGGGAAGCGCTGCCGCGTCTGAACTGGGTCGATGCGACTTTTCTGCCGCCGTTTTCCGTGGTGCTTCGCGCGTTGTACGACATGGCGCTCTCGGGCGAGTTGTGGCTGCATCTGCTCGCCAGCGCGGCGCGCGCGCTGAGCGGCTTCGCCATCGCGGTCGCGATCGGCGTGCCGCTGGGCTTGTTCATCGGCTGGTATCGCACACTGGCCGAAGTGCTCGATCCGCTGCTCGAACTGTTTCGCAATACCGCGCCGCTCGCCTTGCTGCCGGTGTTCGTGCTCGTGCTCGGCATGGGCGAAACGTCGAAGGTGTCGATGGTTGTCTATTCGTGTATCTGGCCCGTCGTGCTCAACACCGTGAGCGGCGTGCGCAACGTCGATCCGCTGCTGATCCGCTCCGCGCGATCGATGGGCCTCGGGCCGCTGAAATTGTTCGTCAAGGTCGTGTTGCCCGCGTCGGTGCCCTCGGTGTTCACGGGCATCCGCATCGCGGGCGCCTATTCGATACTCGTGCTCATCGCGGCGGAAATGGTCGGGGCGAAGGCGGGCCTCGGCTATCTCGTCAACTATTCGCAATTCACCTTCGAGATTCCGAAGATGTACGCGGGCATCATCACGCTGGCGTTGCTCGGGCTCGCCTTCAATCAGACGGTGTTGTTCGCCGAGAAGCGGCTCGCCGCATGGAAGGAGCAGGCATGACGCAACGCGTTGGCGTATCCGGTGGACAAGGTCACGACAACGCGGACGTGCTCGTGATCGGCGGCGGACCGGCGGGCACGTGGGCCGCGCTCGGCGCCGCCGCGACAGGCGCGCGCGTGGTGCTCGCGGACAAGGGCTTTTGCGGTACATCGGGCGCGACGGCGCCCTCGGGCACCGGCGTCTGGTATGTGCCGCGCGACAAGGAAGCGCGCGAACGCGCCAGGGCGAGCCGCTACGCACTCGGCGGCGAACTCGCCGAACACGCGTGGATGGATCGCGTGCTGGAGCAGACGTACATCAACTGCGAGCAACTGGCGGAATGGGGCTATCCGTTTCCCATCGACGCTGCCGGCAACGCGCGCCGCACCTCGTTGCAGGGCCCCGAGTACATGCGGCTGATGCGCAAGCGCGTGAAGGAAGGGGGCGTGCGCATTCTCGATCACAGTCCGGCCCTGGAACTGCTCGTCGACGAGGGCGGCGCGGTGGCGGGCGCGGCGGGCGTGCATCGGCAGACGGACGAGAGCTGGCGCGTGCGGGCGGGCAGCGTCGTCATCGCGACGGGCGGCTGTGCGTTCCTGAGCAACGCGCTCGGCTGCAACGTGCTGACGGGCGATGGCCATCTGATGGCCGCCGAAGCTGGCGCCGAATTCTCCGGCATGGAGTTTTCGAACGCATACGGTCTGGGGCCGGCGTTTTCATCGGTGACGAAATCGCTGTTCTACAACTGGGCCACTTTTTACGATGCAACCGGCGCGGCGATCCCCGGCGCGGGTTCGTCGCACGGACGCGGGGTTATCGCGAAGACGCTGGAGTCGCAGCAGGTGTTCGCATGCCTCGACCGCGCCGATGCCGACATTCGCGCGTGGATGCGCCGCTCGCAACCGAACTTCTTTCTGCCGTTCGACCGGATGAACGTCGATCCCTTTACGCAGCATTTCCCGATCACGTTGCGGCTCGAAGGCACCGTGCGCGGCACGGGCGGCCTGCACGTGACCGACGCGACCTGCGCGACCTCCGTTCCCGGCCTCTACGCCGCCGGCGACGCCGCCACGCGCGAGCTGATCTGCGGCGGCTTCACGGGCGGCGGCAGCCACAACGCCGCATGGGCGATGTCGTCGGGCCTGTGGGCAGGCGCGGGCGCGGGCGATCACGCCCGCGCGGTGCGCGCCCGGCGCACGCCGCGCGCGCTGCTCCGCGCAGGCGGCGCGGCCTTGCGCGACGGCGGCGGGAACGCGCCCGTCGATGCCGCCGCGATCATCCGCGCGGTGCAGGACGAGGTGCTGCCGACGCAGCGCAACTGGACGCGTCGCGCGGATCTGCTCGAAGACTCGCTCGGGCGCCTCGATACGCTGTGGCATCGCGTGCGAGGCGCGGCGGTATCGGATCGAAACCAGGCGGTGCGCGCGCGCGAAGCTGCCGCGATGCTCGCCGTGTCGCGCTGGATGTATCGCAGCGCGCTCGCCCGCACGGAGACGCGCGGCATGGCGCGCCGTCACGATTACGCATCGGCGGATGCGGCGCAGCGGCATCGTCTGCTGAGCGGCGGTCTCGACGAAGTCTGGGTCGCGCGCCACGCGGTGCGTCAGGTAGCGAAGGAGGATGTGGCCGCATGATCGAACTCATCGATAACGAACGCTGCACCGGCTGCGACATCTGCGTGCGCGTGTGCCCGACCAATGTGTTCGATGCATCGGCACGGTCGGACGGCGCGCCGGTCATCGCGCGGCAGGACGACTGTCAGACGTGCTTCATGTGCGAGCTGTACTGCCCCGAAGATGCGCTGTACGTCGCGCCTCAGACGACATCCGGCGCGAACGTCGACAGAGCGGCGACGCTCACGGGCAGTTATCGGCAAGTCATTGGCTGGCGTCGCGGCCAGCGTTCGAGTGCGGCGGATGACGCGAGCTACGAACTGCTGAGCCGCGCGCACTGAGAAAGCTGCATCGAAGGGCGAACGCCGCATGCATCGACGTTCGAGTCGATCACGCGTAAGCGCACGACTGCGCGCATCTCGCCAAATCGCGCTGCCTTCTTTCGACGTGACAAAAACTTCGTTCCGTCGGGGCCGCCGCGCCGATAGAGTGCGAGCCTCGTCATCATGCCGACGCATCGCGACGCGCATCGGCGCAACAAACAAGGAATCTCATCAATGAAAATCAAGACCTGGGGCGCGGTGCTTGCGGCACTGCTGGCGGTGGCTTCGACTGGCGCGCACGCGGACCGGCTGGACGACATCAAAAGGGCGGGCGTGCTGCGCGTCGCGGCATTCGACAGCAATCCGCCGTTCGGCTTCGTCGATCCGAAGGACAACCAGATCGTCGGTCTCGATGTCGATTACGCGCACGCCGTGGCGAAGAGTCTCGGCGTCAAGCTGGAAGTGCAGCCGACCAATCCGGCCAATCGCATCGCGTTCCTGAAGTCGGGCAAGGTCGATCTTGTCTTCGCCAACTTCACCATCACCGACGAACGCAAAAAGGAAGTCGATTTCAGCACGCCGTACTTCGCATCGGGCACGCAGTTCATCGCGAAGAAGGGCGTGCTGAAGTCACCCGATCAACTCAACAGCCTGCGCATCGGCGCGGACAAGGGCACGACCAACGAACAGCAGGTGCGTGCGAAATTCCCGAGCGCGACTATCGTCGCTTATGACGACACGCCTTTCGCGTTCGCCGCGCTGCGCACGGGCAACGTGCAGGCGATCACGCAGGACGGGCCGAAACTGGTCGCGCTGCTCGCACGCGTGCCGGACAAGGCCAGCTACGAGATTCCCGCCTTCACCATCTCCAACGACTACGAAGGCGTCGGTGTGCCGAAGGGCGAGACGCGTTTGCTCGATGCCGTGAACGGCACGCTCACGAAGCTCGAAACGGACGGCGACGCCACGCGCATCTACGACAAGTGGTTCGGGCCGAAGAGCGCCGCGCCGCTGCCTCGGCTGTTCAAGATCGGCGATCCGCAGAAGAACGGCTGATCGCTGTCGATAATGCATAGCTGGCTCGATCCGAAATATCTCGCGTGGCTGGAGCAGGGCCTTGTCGTCACGCTGATCCTTTCCATGTGCGCGGCGATCTGCGCGACACTGCTCGGCTTCGTGCTGGCCATCGCGCGCACTTCGCGAAATGCAGCGCTTGCACGCGTTGCGGCATCCTATGTCTTCGTCTTTCGCAATTCGCCGCTGCTCGTGCAACTGCTCTTCTGGTATTTCGGCGCAGCCGCCTTGCTGCCGTCCGACTGGATGACGTGGCTCAACACGCCGCATGCTGCGACGCTCGGGCCAATCACGTTGCGCTGGCCGAGTTTTGAGTTGTTCGCCGGCTGGGTCGGATTGACGTGCTACACGACGGCGTTTATCGGCGAGGAGTTTCGCGCGGGGATGCGCGGCGTGAGTGCCGCGCAGGAGCAGGCGGCGGCCGCGCTCGGCATGAGCCGTTACGCTGCGCTGCGCTATGTGATCCTTCCGCAGGCGTTGCGGATCGCGACGCCGCCGCTCGCGGGGCAGTACATGAACGTCGTGAAGAACTCGTCGCTGACTATGGCCATCGGGGTCGCAGAGCTTTCTTACATGTCGCGTCAGATCGATACCGAGAGCTTCCGGACGTTCCAGGCATTCGGCACGGCGACGGCGTTCTATGTCCTGACGATCGCTGTCATCGAGGTGGCGCTGGTCGTCTGGCAGCGTACCGGTGTGCACGCGCTCCACCGAGGCCATGCATGACCGACTTCGACTGGCTTGCCTCGCTGCGCTATCTCCTGCTCGGCGCGTTCCCTTCGGGGCCGTTGGGCGGGATTGCGCTGACGGTGGCGCTCTCGGTTGCCTCTGCCTTGCTCGCGGCGATCGTCGGCCTCGCGGGCGGCATCGCGCTCGCCATGACGAGCGGCTTTGTGCAACTCGCATTGACCGCGATCGTCGCATTCTTTCGCGCCATTCCCGTGCTGATGCTGATCTTCTGGACCTTCTTTCTGATGCCGATTCTGCTGCACGTGAACGTGCCCGGACTCGCGACGGTCGTGTGCGCGCTGGCGCTGATCGGCGGCGCATATCTCTCGCATTCGGTGCATGCGGGCATCGTGTCGATCGGCAAGGGGCAGTGGCAGGCGTCGCTGTCGCTCGGGCTCACGCGCTGGCAGGCGCTGCGCGAAGTCGTGCTGCCGCAGGCCGTGCGCGTGATGATGCCGTCGTTCGTCAATCAATGGGTGTCGCTTATCAAGGACACGTCGCTCGCGTATATCGTCGGCGTGCCGGAATTCACGTTCCTCGCCAATCAGCTCAATAACCGCCTGATGGTCTATCCCGCACAGATATTTCTGTTCGTCGGCTTCGTCTATCTGATGCTGTGCGGCGCGCTGCAAGGGCTTGCACATGAGCTGCTTGCGCCTGCAATGCATCGCAGAAAAACTCGTTTGTGAAATGCATCGTGCGGGCCTAGATTGAGAGCCATCATTTTTCGAAGGTAGCGAGTCATGGCGCAACTCCTGACGCATTACTGGCACATCCTGTCCAACCGCTTCGACCAGTCGGGCGAGCAACGTTTCCTGCGCGAAGCGAGGCGCGCGATGGGCGCATGCGCGTGCGATGCGCCGCCCCCGATCACGCCCGGCAAAGATGATGCGAGCCGCACCGAGCGGCTCAGATACATCGCCTTGTTCGCCCAGGCCGGGTACTTCAACATGGGTCATGCCGTCGATCTGTGCCAGCCGCCGGTCGAACTCCCGCCTTTCTGAATTTGCCGGGGCGCGGCTTAGCAACGTCAGGCCTATCCATAGCTGCATTCGATGGTTAGCCCGTCGTGCGCGTGTCGCTGGACTCGGCGCGATTCGCTGCTTCGAAGTGCATGATGAGTCTCGACGTTTTCTGGTTCCTGCCCACCTCGGGCGACACACGCTACCTGGGCGTGTCGGATTTCGGCCGCGCACCGACCAACGCTTACATGCGGCAGATCGCCGTCGCCGCCGATGAGCTGGGCTACGATGGCCTGCTGGTTCCGACCGGCAGCAGTTGCCTCGATCCATGGGTGACCGCGGCGAGTCTCGCGCCGGTCACGCGCCGCATCAAGCTGCTCGTCGCGCTGCGCACGTCGCTCGGAAACGTCACGGCGTCCGTGCGTAAGGCCGCCACGCTCGACGAAGCACTGGGCGGCCGGCTGCTGCTCAATGTCGTACAGGGCGGCGATGCGACCGAACTCGCCGCCGACGGCGTCTTTCTCGATCACGAAGCGCGCTACGAATACGCGGATGAATTCCTGCGCGTGTGGCGCACGCTCTTCACGGGCGAATCGATTGATTTCGACGGCGAGCATGTGCGCGTCCGAGGCGCGAAGAACTTCCATGAGCCCGTGCAGAAGCCTTATCCGCCGTTGTATTTCGGCGGCTCGTCAGAGGCCGCGCACGAGATTGCGGCGGAGCACGTCGATACGTATCTGACCTGGGGCGAGCCACCCGCCGCCGTCGCGAAGAAGTTCGCGGACGTGCGCGAGCGCGCTGCGCGCCGTGGCCGCACGGTGCGCTTCGGTGTGCGCCTGCATGTGATCGTGCGCGAGACGAACGAGGAAGCTTGGGCCGCGGCGGATTCCCTGATCAGCCGCCTGACCGACCAGGACATCGCGCAATCGCAGCAGAATTTCGCGAAGATGGATTCGGTCGGCCAGCGCCGTACTGGAGATCGGCCCGAACCTGTGGGCGGGCGTCGGGCTGGTGCGCGGCGGCGCGGGAACGGCGCTCGTCGGCGATGCGCGGACGGTGGCCGCGCGCTGAGGTCTCGCGGCGCGATCACCTTCCTTTCCACGGCACGAGCCGCCGCTCCAGCGCGCGCATGCCGAAGTCGAAGATCCACGCGATCGCGCCGATCAGCACGATGCCCATCACCACGACATCGGTGCGCAGAAAGCTCGACGCATTGAGCACCATCTGCCCGAGCCCGGCGGTCGCGGCGACCATCTCCGCAGCCACGAGCGTGGTCCAGCCGAAGCCGACCGCAATGCGCAAGCCCGTCAGGATTTCGGGCAGCGCGGCGGGCAGCACCACATGCCACACGATCTGCCTGAAGTTCGCGCCGAGCGACCACGCCGCGTTCACCTGTTCGGCGCTCGCGCTGCGCACACCCGCGCGTGCGGCCATCGCGATCGGCGCGAAGCACGCGAGCCAGATGACGACGATCTTCGCGGTCTCGTCGATGCCGAACCAGATCACGACGAGCGGCAGATACGCGAGCGGCGGCAGCGGCCGATAGAACTCGAGCGGCGGATCGAGCACGCCGCGCGCGATGCGGCTCACGCCCATCAGAATGCCGATCGGCACCGCCGTGACGACCGCCAGCGCGAATGCGCCGAACACGCGGATCGCGCTCCACAGCAGATGCTCGGAAAGCGGCAGTCCGCCTTGCAGCCGCCCGTGCGCGGCGTCGATAAAGGCGCGCCAAACCGCCTCGGGCGAGGGCAGAAAGAGCGGCGGCAGCCAATGAAAATGCGTGGCCGCCCACCAGAGCATGGAGAGCGTCGCCACGCACAGCACGCTGGGCGCGGCTGTCGGGCCCGCGCCCGGCATGCCCCGATAACGCGCGCCTCGTTTGACGCGGGCGGCGCGTCGTGCGATGCGCGGCGGTGCCGCGGCGCGCGACAGTCGCGCGTCCTGAGCGGGATGAGTCATGCCGCCTCCGTTTCAGTGCGATGCAGGCGGCGTGTCAACCGCTCCCGCCACTCGATGAACGCAGGCGATGACTTTACGGCGCGCGCATCGCGATCTCGGATGTATTCGCGCGAGAAGGGCAGTTCGTGCACTTCCTCGATGCGCCCCGGACCGGGCGTCATCAACACGAGCCGCGTCGCGAGGAAAAGCGCCTCCTCCACACTGTGCGTGATGAAGAACACCGTCTTGCCCGTGCGCGCCCAGACGTCGAGCACCAGTTCCTGCACGGTTTCGCGCGTGAGGGCGTCGAGCGCGCCCATCGGCTCGTCCATCAGCAGCACTTCGGGATCGCTCGCGAGCGCGCGCGCAATGCCCACGCGCTGCTGCATGCCGCCGGACAGCGCGTAGACCCTTGCGTGTTCATGCTGCGCGAGGCCGACGAGCGCGAGCGTGCGGCGTGCGATCTCGTGCCGCTCGCGGCGCTTCATGCCGCGAAACCGCAGGCCGAGCGCGACGTTGTCGAGCACGTCGAGCCACGGCATCAACGCATATTTCTGGAACACGACGCCGCGCTCCGCGCCCGGCCCGACGATCGGCTCGCCGTTGAGCGAGGCTTCGCCCTCGGTCGGATCGAGGAAACCGGCGAGGCAGTTGAGCAGCGTGGTCTTGCCGCATCCCGACGCGCCGAGCGCCACCACGAACTCGCCACTGCCGATCTGCAAGTCGACGCCCTTCAACGCGGGCGTGCTCGACCCTTCGTAAGTGACGCCGAGATTGCGGATGGAAAGCGACGTCATTTCGCGGCCTGCAGCGCGAAGCGCGGATCGACGCCGGTCGAGTAATCCGCGAGCACGTTCTGGATCGTGCCCTGCTGCTTGAGGAACTGCGCGGTCGCGGCGAGCGACTTCGCCGCGCCGGATTGCTGGCCGCCGCCGAGCCAGGTCGGCGACGCCTGTTCGCTCGCGTTCGGGAACGCGTAGAGCGCGAGGCTCGCGGGCACGTCGGCGGCAGCCGCGCCCGACTCCTGCGCGACCGCCTGAACCTGCTTCGAACCGGCGCTCCAGTCGGCCTTGTGATCGCGGTATTGCGCGTCGGTTTCGGCGAGTACCTTGACGAGACCGTTCAGAAACCCGGGATTGTCGTGCGCGAACTTGCGCGAGGCGACGAAGCCGTCGAAGGTCGCCTTGCCCGATTCGTTCGCGACCTGACCCGACGTGATCAGCACACGGCCGTTCTGCTTGACCTTGGCGAGCACGGGGTCCCAGATATAAGTCGCGTCGATATTGCCGCGCTCCCACGCGGCGGCGACTTCGGGCGGACGCAGATTGACGATCTTCACGGTCGACGGATCGACCCCCGCCTGCTGCAGCGCGACGAGCGCATGGAAATGCGACGTCGACACATAGGGCACGCCGAGTGTCTTGCCCTTCAGATCGGCGAGTTTCGTCACGCCGGAGCCGTTGCGCGCGACGAGTGCTTCGGCGTCGTTGATGTTGTCGAGAATCCAGAAGAGCGAGAGATCGACGCCTTGCGAAAGTCCAGCCGCAATCGGGCTCGATCCTGCTTCGCCGACCTGAATGGAGCCGGACGCGAGCGCGCGGATCACGTCCGCGCCACTACCGAGCTTGCGATACGTGACCTTGTAGCCCGTCGCCTTCTCGACGGCGCCGCTTGCCTGCGCATAGCGCCACGGCACGACCATGTCCTGATAGCCGATGACCACTTCGCGGGTTTCGGCCTGCGCGTAAACGGGAGCGAGCGCGACAGCGGCGAACAGGAAGGAAGCGATGCCTGCAATCAGCTTGCGCCGATGGATCGTGGGTTTCATGGAGCGTGCCGGATGGTGTGGTGAAGCCTTCGACTATAGGCACTTTGCGTGCCGCGGCTACGAATGAATTGTGCGTAACAAATGACGCGACACGCGCTTCGTATATACCGTTTTCCGAACTGCGCACGGTTCGATGCAAACCATCATTTGCAAATGAAAAATCCTTGGTTCTGCTTTCGGCCGATGTCTCGCATAGTCGGACGTGATGGCTATAGACGGCAAGGTTTCATAAGGCGGCTGTCGACGCCACCGCATCTGTGATGAATCGAGAAAACGGAGACGTCATGACCGACGAAGTACAGGAACGCATCATTCATCCCGCGCTGGAACGGGCGGGCGAAGCGGGCGCGGCGGGGCAATTGCCCTATGCGGGCAGCGTATCGCCGGCCGATGCATGGGCGCTCGCGCAAGCCGGCGACGCCGTGCTGGTGGACGTGCGCACGGCCGAAGAGCGCAAGTTCGTGGGCTACGTGCCCGAAAGCATTCACGTCGCGTGGGCGACGGGCACGAGTCTCACGCGCAATCCGCGCTTCGTTCGCGAACTGGAAGCGAAGACCGGCAAGGATGCGGTCGTGCTGCTGCTGTGCCGCAGCGGCAAACGCTCGGCGGCGGCGGCCGAAGCCGCGACGAAAGCGGGCTTCACGCATGCGTTCAACGTGAGCGAAGGATTCGAAGGCGAACTGGACGAACAACAGCGGCGCGGCACGCAAAACGGCTGGCGCTATCTCGGCTTGCCCTGGGTTCAGGACTAGAGCGGGCTCATTACATCGAAAGGACTGCACTGTGGCTGTATTCGACATCGACGACATCGTCCAATCGCTTCAGACGGTCCGCCAGCAGTGGCGGGAAGTGCAGAAGCGCTCGCTCGAACCGGGCGGCCGCGAGCTTCCCGCGCGCGAGGCGCTCGGCGATATCATCGGCGCGCTGAAAGGCGCGCTCTTTCCGATGCGGCTCGGACCGCCCGACCTGCGTCAGGAAAGCGAAAACTTCTACGTCGGCCACGCGCTCGACTTCGCGCTTCAGGGCCTGCTCGTGCAGGCGAAGCTGGAGCTGCAGTACAAGGCGCGTCATCTGCCACGCGACGATCACGCGATCGAAACACGCGCGAGCAATGCGGTACGTGGGTTCGCGAGCACGTTGCCGCGCATTCGCAGCCTGCTCGACAGCGACATTCTCGCGGCCTATCAGGGCGATCCGGCGGCGGGCAGCGTCGATGAAGTGCTGCTCTGCTATCCCGGCATTCTCGTGATGATTCATCAACGCGTCGCGCACGAGCTTTATCGGCTCGGGTTACCGCTGCTCGCACGCATCGTCGCCGAACTCGCGCATGGGGAAACCGGCATCGACATTCATCCGGGCGCGCGTATCGGCTCGGGATTTTTCATCGATCATGGCACGGGGGTGGTGATCGGCGAGACGGCCGTCATCGGCAATCACGTGCGCATCTATCAGGCGGTGACGCTCGGCGCGAAGCGCTTTCCGCGCGACGCGCAAGGTCATCTGGAGAAAGGGCTCGCGCGTCATCCGATCGTCGAGGACGATGTCGTCATCTATGCGGGCGCGACGATCCTCGGACGCGTGACGCTCGGACGCGGCGCGGTGATCGGCGGCAACGTATGGCTCACGCATGATGTCGCGCCGGGCGCTTCGGTGACGCAAGCCTCGACACAAAGCGCCGAAGCGGCGACGCGCGCGCAGGCGGCGCACATCGAGCAGGTCGCGCCATGAGCACGCTCGTGCGCCACTTCGGCGCCACGGTGCGCGAACTGCGCGAATCGCAAGGCTGGACTCAGGAGCAACTCGCGGAATACGCGGGCCTGAACCGGTCGTATGTCGGGGAGATCGAGCGCGGCGCGTGCATCGCGTCCATCGTCACCGTCGACAAGATCGCGAAAGCGCTCGACGTGCCGATGGCCCGTCTTCTCGCGCCCATCCCGCACGACGAATCCGCCTGATGACGGCTATAGCATGTTGAACGGGGTTGGCGGCCTCGTGATAATGACGCCCGTTCATAAGCATTCCCGTTCTTCTTCTATCGACCCCGGAGCTATTCATGACCGCAACAGTCGGCGGCCCGACCGCGCTCGGCGATAACGCAGCACGGCAGTTAGCCAACGCCACCAAGACAGTCCCGCAGCTTTCGACGATCACGCCTCGCTGGCTCACGCATCTGCTGCAGTGGGTGCCGGTCGAGGCGGGCATCTATCGTCTGAATCAGGTGAAGAACCCGGAAGCGGTGCGCGCGCTTTGCACGCAACGCGAAGACGAAAGCATGCTGCCGCGCACCTTCGTGCCGTACGAAGAGCAGCCGCGCGAGTACTTCCTGAATGCGGTGAGCACCGTGCTCGACGTGCAGACGCGCGTGGCCGATCTGTACAGCAGCCCGCACGATCAGACGAAGGAACAGCTGCGCCTGACGATCGAGACGATCAAGGAGCTTCAGGAAAGCCAGCTCATCAACAATCCCGATTACGGCCTGCTCGCGAATGTCGCCGAAGAGCAGCGCGTGTTTCCGCTGACCGGCGCGCCGACGCCCGACGACCTCGACGAGCTGCTTGCGAAAGTCTGGAAGGAGCCCGCGTTCTTTCTGACGCATCCGCTCGCGATCGCCGCGTTCGGTCGTGAATGCACGCGCCGTGGCGTGCCGCCGCCGACGGTCAGCCTGTTCGGTTCGCAATTCCTGACGTGGCGCGGCATTCCGCTGATTCCGTCGGACAAGGTGCCGGTGGCCGACGGCAAGACCAAGATCCTGCTGCTGCGCGTGGGTGACAAGCGCCAGGGTGTGGTCGGGCTGTATCAGCCGGGCGTGGCGGGCGAGCAGGGTCCGGGATTGTCGGTGCGCTTCATGGGCATCAACAATCACGCGATCGCGTCGTACCTGATCTCGCTGTATTGCTCGCTCGCGGTGCATTCGCATGATGCGCTGGCCGTTCTGGATGACGTGGAGGTCGCCAAGTACCATGAGTATCCCGACACCTACCGATAACCCGTTGCGCCACGCCGTGCCTTCGCTTCCACAGGCGGATGCGCCCGCGGGCCTGCCCGATGTCGCGACGCTCGCGACGCTCGCGCGGCTCGCCAACGAGTTCTTCTCGAGCGTGCCGGGCAGCGGGACGCCGGCCGCCGCGAGCCTCGGCAGCGGCGCAGGCGAATCGGTTTCGGCGACGCTGCCCTTCACCGCGCCCGCGACGAGCATCGTGAGCAATCCCGCGCCGCCGGGCTCGCCGCTCGCGGGGCCTGGCGGCACGGGCACCGGCGTGCCGGGCCTGTCGATTCCGCCAGGCCACGCGCCGGGGACGAATCTCGCGCCTTCATCGCCGCTGCATGTGCTTGCGCTCGGCAATCGCGTGCCCGCGCTCGCGCCGCACGCGATCTCGCATGACGCCGTTCCGGATCTCGTTCAGACCGTCGCGCCCGCGATGGAGCCGCGCATAGGCGGCGCGGCGCTCGGCACGGAGCCGGTGCAGATCGAGCGTCCTTTCGCGCCGGGCGCGTTTACGTCGGGCTATTACTTTCTGAACGAGGGCGGTCAACCCGCGCATGTGCAGCGCGAGGCATTGAAACCGGGACAGGGCGTGACCGCCGAATCGTTCGGCTTGCCCGGCGACGATTTCCTGCGCTCGCTCGCCGTCGAGCGTCAAGGTACGACAAACACGACGCCGTATTACTTCGCCGAAGACGAGCGCAAGCCGGCGCCGTTTGCGAACTCTGCGCATCCGCCGTTCGATGTCAGCGCGATCCGCCGCGACTTCCCGATTCTTCAGGAGCGCGTGAACGGCAAACAGCTCGTCTGGTTCGACAACGCCGCGACGACGCAGAAGCCGCAGGCCGTCATTGACAGGCTCGCGTACTTCTATGCGCACGAGAACTCGAACATCCATCGCGCGGCGCATGCGATCGCGGGCCGCGCGACCGATGCCTACGAAGGCGCGCGCGAAACGGTGCGGCGCTTTCTCAACGCGGGATCGACGGAAGAGATCATCTTCGTGCGCGGCACGACCGAAGGCATCAATCTGGTCGCGAAGTCGTGGGGCGTGAAGAACGTGGGCGAGGGCGACGAGATCATCGTGTCGCATCTCGAACATCACGCGAACATCGTGCCGTGGCAGCAACTCGCGTCGGAGAAGGGCGCGAAGCTGCGCGTGATTCCCGTCGACGATTCGGGGCAGGTGCTGCTCAACGAGTATCAGCGCATGCTCAACGGGCGCACGAAGATAGTGTCCGTCACGCAGGTGTCGAATGCGCTCGGCACCGTCGTGCCGGTGCAGGAGATCGTCGCGATGGCGCATCGTGCGGGCGCGCGCGCGCTCGTCGATGGCGCGCAGTCGGTGTCGCACATGCGTGTCGATGTGCAAAGCATCGATGCCGATTTCTTCGTCTTCTCGGGCCACAAGATTTTCGGTCCGACGGGTATCGGCGCGGTGTACGGCAAGCGCGAAGTGCTGGAGGACATGCCGCCGTGGGAAGGCGGCGGCAACATGATCCAGGACGTGACGTTCGAGCGCACCGTGTTTCAGGGACCGCCGAACCGCTTCGAGGCGGGCACCGGCAATATCGCGGACGCGGTCGGACTCGGCGCGGCGCTCGATTACGTGACGCGCATCGGCATCGAGAACGTCGGGCGCTATGAGCACGATCTGCTCGCGTATGCGACGAACCTGCTGCGGCCGGTGCCCGGCGTGCGCCTGATCGGCACGGCGGACGACAAGGCGAGCGTGCTGTCCTTCGTGCTGAAAGGCTATGCGCCGGAAGAGGTGGGTCGGGCGTTGAACGAAGAGGGCATCGCGGTGCGTTCGGGACATCATTGCGCACAGCCGATCCTGCGGCGTTTCGGCGTCGAAGCGACGGTCCGGCCATCGCTCGCGTTCTATAACACCTGCGACGAGGTGGATCGCTTCATCTCGGTCGTGCGGCATCTTTCCGCGCGCCGATGAAACAAAGCGGCGCATGGTCTCCCATGCGCCGCGACTTTCATACTTTACCGAGCACGCCAAGCCACGCCTGGCCGATGACTTCATGCGCCGCATCCGCGTTGGGCGGATGAAACGCGCCGGCACGCACATCGCGATACAGCCGTTCGAGCTCGCCGTGACGCGACAGCGAAGCCGCGCCCGCAATCTTCAGCGCGAGATTCACCACGCGCAATGCGCCATCGACGGCATGCTGCTTCGCCGCGAGCAAGTGCGCGATCCACGGTTCGTCTTCCTCATAGCCCGACCACCAGCGCTGTGCCGCGCGCTCGACCAGCGCCTCGATGCTCGCGAGTTCGATGGCCGCCTGCGCGACCGCCTGCTGCGTAAGCGGTTTGTACGCGTATGTCTTGCCGCCGATGGCCGGCGATGTCCGCTGCTTCGCCGATTCCACCGCGACATCGAACGCTCGCTTCGCGATGCCGTAGTAGACCGCGCCGAGACCGGGCAGCACCGCGCCCAGAATGCCGTCGACGAACGGATCGTTCGGAATGCCCGCGGGCAGCACGCGGATCACCTTGTCACGCGGCGCGATGACGCCTTCGAGCCAGGTGTCGTCGCTGCGGGTGGCGCGCAGGCCGAGCGCATCCCAGGTTTGCACCGTGCGATGCCCCGCCGCGTCGCGCCGGATGAACGCATGCACGATCTTCGGCGCGTGCGGGTCCGACTCGTCGATGCCGTGCACGCCGAGCCAGTCCCATGCGGGCGCGAGCGAGGTGAAGATCTTGCGTCCGTCGAAGCGATAGCCGCCGTCCGGCAACGGCGTCGCCTTCACCGACGACCACGCGAGACCGAGATCGTTGCCCGGCTCGCCGTGGCCCGCGGCGAACACCTTGCCCGCGCCCGCTTCTTCGAGAATCCATTGCGCCGACGTGTCGCCGCGCCGGTACAGATGCAGCGCCGCGCCGACCCAGTACAGATGCATGTTCAGCGCGAGCGCGGTCGATGGCGCGCGGGCTGCGAGCCGTGCCTGCTCGCGCAGCAGTTGCGGCAGCGTGAGTCCGAGGCCGCCGAATTCGACAGGCACGCTCGCGCGCAGAAAATTGGCCTCGTGCAGATCGCGCAGGTCTTCCGAGAAGAATTGGTTGTCACGGTCATAACCGGCGGCGCGCTTGCCGATGGTTTCGAGCAACGCATCGGACAACAGCGGCGATGCGTCGCCCGGAGCGGGCGGCGCGACGACGGGTTCAAGTACGGCGCTCATCGAAGCTCTCCTGTGTGCGGTGTCATGTCAGCGCCGAGAAATACTTCTCGTCGGGCACGACGCCGGCGGCGATGAAAATGCGGTTCGTATGGTTGAACCACGATGCGGTCTCGATCGCTTCGAGGATATCGGCGTCGTCGAGGCCGAGCCTGCGCAGGCGATCGAAGTGCTTTTCGGTGATCGCGCGCGGCGAAGTGGTGATGGTTTCGGCGATCTCGGCCAGCGCGAGTTGCCGCGCGGACAGATCAGCGAGGTGATAGTCGAGCGCGATGCGCCGTGCCTGCACGCGGTCGCCCAGCGCCTCGCCGAGTGCATGCGCGTGATGGATCGCGCACAGGCCGCAGCCGTTCGTGCGCGACACGATCACTGCGATCAATTCGCGCTCGTCGATCGGCAGCCGGCCTTCGGTGGCGAAGAGCTTTTCGAAATAGTGCGTGAAGCGGCGCGCGGTAGCTGGATTCAGGGACAGCGCGCGAATCCAGTTGTCGCCGCCGTGTTGTTCGACGAGTTGCCGGAGATCGTCGCTCAGTGTGTCGTGCGACGGAACGTCGAGGCGGCCGATGACGGGCGTCTCCGTGCTCAGGACTTCTGCCATGTCGCATGCCTCGCAAGGAAGGAGTGAAGAGAAGCTTCAGCCCATTATGCGCAGCACTCAGTCGTGCGATCCAATATCGATTTGCGATTTGCAATTCGTCCGGCGCGATGTGCCCGAACGCCGATTAGCTTATGAAAAATCAGCCGCACCGCGCATTGGCGCCTGCGATAACGTTGAGGTCCGTACTTAAGCGCAGGAGAGCCCGAAGATGTCCACGATCGCACCCTCCGATCCCTTCGCGGATCATCTGAACACCTACGATAACGACGTGCAACGCGAGCCTGTCTCGCGTTTCAGCGTGCCCGAAGAGACGCGTCTGCCGCCGCACGTCGCGTCGATTCACGCGAAGTTTCGCCGTCAGTACGGCTTCGTACCGAACTGGCTCACGGCGCTGTCGATCAATCCCGATACCGCGTATCGGCTCGTCACGTTCTACGAGCATCTGTTTGATCCGCACCGCAGCCAGCTGACGTCGGCGGAGCGCGAGTTGATCGCGGTGGTGACGTCGGCCGCGAATGAGTGCAGCTATTGCGTGTTCAATCACACGCAGGCGCTCGCGAATGTGCTGGGCGATACCGTGCGCGCGCAGCGCATCGCGCAGGGCTTTCATCATGTGCGGCTTTCGGTGAAGGAGGCGGCGCTTGCGGCGATCGCGGAGCGACTAACGCGCGACCCGGGCAGCATTCGCGATGAAGACCTGCAAGAGCTGCGCTCGATCGGGTTCACGCAACAGGCGGTGACCGAGGTGCTGGAAATTTCGGCATTCTTCAACTACGCCAACCGCCTGACGATCGCGCTCAACGTCGTGCCCGACGACCAGTTCTTCGCGGGGCGTGATCCGGGGAGCGCCTGAAGCGAGGCCTGGTGATTCGAGCGCCTTTTCACGAGTCGGAGTACCTTGGCGCGACCCGCTACTCTCGATCAACCGACGCGATGCCACACTCCCGACGACTCCATCTCGGCGCGTTCATGCGCCCGGTCAGCCTGCACACCGGCGCGTGGCGCTATCCCGGTGCATATCCCGACGCCAACTTCAACTTCAAGCACCTGAAGCGCTTCGTGCAGACGCTGGAAAATGGATGCTTCGATGCGTTCTTCATGGCCGATCATCTCGCCGTGCTGAACATGCCGGTGAACGCGCTCAAGCGCAGCCACACGGCGACATCGTTCGAGCCGTTCACGCTGCTGTCCGCGCTCGCATCGGTGACCGAGCGTATCGGACTGGTCGCGACGGCGTCGACCACGTTCGACGAGCCGTATCACATCGCGCGCCGCTTCGCTTCGCTCGATCATCTGAGTGACGGTCGCGCCGGATGGAATCTCGTCACCACGTCGAATCCCGATGCCGCGCTCAACTTCGGGCGTGACGAACACATGGAGCACGACGAGCGCTATCGCCGCGCGCGCGAGTTCTACGATGTCGTCACGGGTCTCTGGGATAGCTGGGCCGATGACGCCTTCGTGCGCGACACGCAAAGCGGCCTGTTCTTCGATCCGGACAAGCTGCACGTGCTCGACCACAAAGGCCCCTATCTGTCGGTGCGCGGGCCGCTCAACATCGCACGGCCGGTGCAGGGGTGGCCCGTGGTGGTGCAGGCGGGATCATCGGAAGCGGGCAGGCAGCTCGCCGCCGAAACCGCCGACGCGGTCTTCACGGCGCAGCCGAATCTCGCGGCCGGCAAGCGTTTCTATGCCGATGTCAAAGGCCGCATGGAACGCGCCGGCCGCGCGCGCGGGCATCTGAAGATCCTGCCGGGCGCGTTTGTCGTCGTGGGCGATTCGCGCGATGAGGCGCTGGAGAAGCGCGCGTTGCTCGACACGTTCGTGCACGACGATAGCGGCTTCGCGTCGCTGTCCATCGCGCTCGGCCACGATGTCTCGTCGTTCAATCCCGACGGCCCGCTGCCCGAGATTCCCGAGACCAACGCGAGCCGGAGCGCGCGCGAACGCGTGATCGACATGGCGCGCACGGAAGGACTGACGGTCCGTCAACTGGCGCAGCGCGTGGGCGGTTATTCCGGTTTGCAGATGATCGGAACCGCGACGGATATCGCCGATGAGATGGAGCAATGGCTCGTCGAAGAGGGCAGCGACGGCTTCAACGTGATGTTTCCATTCCTGCCCGAAGGCCTCGACGATTTCGTCGCCAAGGTGGTGCCCGAGTTGCAGCGGCGCGGCATTTTCCGGCGGGCGTACGAGGGCGCGACACTGCGCGAGCATCTCGGCTTGCCGAGGCCGTCGAATCGCTTCTTCGCGCATCGGTGATGCGCGAGACATCGATATCCTTATCAGGTGAAATTCGTTCCAATCGCGGCGCGTCATGGCTACGCTGGTCGGCGTCTCAACCACGCATGTCACACACCATGACCCAACGCGATTTGCTGATCCTGCTGGAACCGGGCTTTACCGATCCGAAGCGCCCGGGCGAAGTGTTCGTCTGTCCGGACGGCGCGCCCATCGAAGGGCTGCTTGCAAGCGACCCCGCGCGCAATGCACGGCTCGATATCCGTCGCGTGCCGTTCGAGCGTCCGCGCCGGGCGGCGGTCGAGGCGCTGAGCGACGCGCATCAGAGCCTTCCCGTGCTCGTGCTCGGCGACGAATACCCCGCGCCGCCCGATGCGCAAGCGCACGGCGACAAGCGCTTCGTCACCGATACGCGCCGCATTCTCGCGTTGCTGGCAGAGCGGCACGGTTTCCCGAAAGTGCACGACTGACCTGACTGGCTGCGCCACGGCGAAAGCGCATGGCGCAGCGCTTCCCTCACGAATAGAACGACGGCTTCGGGATGCGCCCGTTAAGCGCCCAGTCTCCCAGTTCGCGCACTTTGTAATCGAGCGGATCATGCAGCGTATGCACGCGCACGTTGCGCCAGAAGCGGTCGAGACGCAATGCCGCCGTGGTCGAGCGTGCGCCCGTCACTTCGAACATGCGATTGGCGACGTCCAGCCCGGCCCGCGCAGCCGCCACCTTCGAGGTAGCGACTGCCACGGCCACTTCGCCGCGCTCGCTTTCGGTGAGCGCGAGACCGCGCTGCCACGCGCGATCGAAGGCCTGCATCGCGCGTTCGACGAGCAGACGCGCGCCTTCGAGCGCGACCCAGAAATCGCCGTAGTGCGCGATCACGTATGGATCCTCGGCGGGCCGCTCGGCTTGCGAGGCGATCCACGGCCGCGTTTGCGCGAGCGTCGCGTCGCGCGCCGCCTGCAATGCGCCTTCGCCGATGCCGAGATAGATATGGCACAGGATCGATTGCGCGAGCAGCGGCCGCAGCGTGGCGAACGGGCTGGAAAGCGGTCCGGGATGAAGCAGCAGTTCGTCCACCGCGACGGGCACGCGCTCGAAGATCACCGTGCCGCTGTCGGTCTGACGCTGCCCCATGTTGTCCCAGTCGTCGAGCACGGTGATACCCGCGCGATTCGTCGGCGTCGCGCCGATGAGCAGACGCCCGTCGCCATCGAACGCGGACGCGAGCAGTTGATCCGAATCGCGCGCGCCGGAACAGAAGCTCTTGCGGCCATCGAAGACATAGCCGCCGGCGCCATCGGGCAGGGCGCGCGTGCCGCGGTCGAGCGGATTGAGCGCGTTGCCCCAGAACCAGCCCTGCGCGACGGTCTCGCCGAGCCAATGGCGAATCTGCGTGGCGCTGCCGAAAAGGCGGATCGTCGCGAGTTGCAGATGATGAAACGCGAACAGATGCGCGAGCGAACTGTCGACCTGCGCCATGCGTCGCACGACATCGAGCGTCGTCGACCAGGGTGCGCCGTCGCCGCCGAGCTCCGCCGGCACCGACATCCGCAGCAGGCCGCTCTCGCGCAGCAGGCGGCGCTCGTGAAAGGCGGTGCCGCCGGCTTTGTCGCGCGCGGCGGCGGTTTGGGCCCATTCGCGCAGCACCGCTTCCAGCGGCTCGGTCCACGGGGCGTCTTGCGTGCGGCTCATTGAAATGTCTCCTGTCGGTGATAGGTGTTCCGCGTTCGGCAGCGGTCTTTGGCGCCAATCCGGAAAACCATAGATCGATTCATTGGTTTGGCTTTGATGAGCGGATTCGTAAGCTTGTCGCGCGACATCGACGATAACTGCTTTGCTCGCCCGCGGGCGCGAAGCGAGAGGAGAGCCAAATGAAGACGTTTCATCCATTGCGCGCCGGCGTGCTGGCCATCGCGTTGAGCACCGTGCTTGCATCGCCTGCCCATGCCGCCGATCCGAACAAGCCCGAAATCCGCTTCGGCGCAACGGCCGGTCCCTACGCGGACCAGATTCGCTACGGTATCAAGCCGCAGTTGGAGAAGGAAGGCTACAAGGTGACGATCATCGAGTTCAGCGACTACGTGCAGCCGAATCTCGCGCTCGCCGACGGCGCGCTCGACGCGAACGCCTTCCAGCACGAGGTGTATCTGAAGAAATTCTCGGAGGATCACAAGCTCGCGCTGTCGGAGCTCGTGAAGGTGCCGACCGCACCCATCGGTCTGTACAGCCACAAGCACAAGCGTCTCGACGAGCTCAGGGACGGCGCGACCGTGTCGCTGCCCAACGACGTCACCAATCAGGCGCGCGCGATCATCCTGCTTCAGCAGCTCGGCTGGGTGACGCTCAAGCCGGGCGTCGATCCGGTGAAGTCGTCGGAGCGCGATATTGCGTCCAATCCGCACAAGATCAAACTCGTGCCGCTCGAAGCCGCGCAATTGCCGCGCTCGCTGGATGATGTCGACTATGCCTTCGTGAACGGCAACTTCGCGCTCGCGGCGGGCCTCAAACTCACGAATGCGCTGTTGCTCGAAAAGATTCCGCCGTATTACCTGAATCTCGTCGCGGTACGCACGGCCGATCTCAACAAGCCCTATGTGACGGATATCGCGACCGCGTACCGGTCGGCGGAATTCGGGCGCGTGATCGAGCAGCGCTTCGCGGGATTCTCCAGACCGGCGCAGTAACACGGATGGGCGCGGCGTCGCGTTCAAGGCCGCAGCCCTTCTGCCGCTTCCAGCCGCGACGCCGCGTCGGCACGGCGGTTTCTCGACAGACGCGGATTGAACGCCGCATGCAGGGCATCGCTCAGCAGATTGAGCGCGAGCACCGTCAGCGCGATCGCCGAGCCGGGCACCGCGATCATGTACCACGCGGTGCGCAGCGCTTCGCGCCCGGTGCCGACCATCGAGCCCCAGCTCACCACGTTGGGATCGCCGAGCCCGAGAAAGGACAGCGCCGCCTCGGACAGGATTGCGTTCGCGACGAGCAGCGCGGTCGAAACGAGGATTGGCGTCAGTGCATTGGGCAGGATCTCGATGAAGATCAGATGCGCATCGCTCGCGCCGAGCGCCACGCTCGCGCGGACGAACTCGCGCTCGCGCAGCACGATGAACTCGCCGCGCGTGAGGCGTGCGATGCTCGGCCACGCCGTCACGCCGAGCGCGAACACGATGGTCGCGAGCGACGGCGTCAGAATCGCGACGAGGATGATCGCGAGCAGAAACGGCGGCACGGTCTGGAAGAACTCGGTGATCGCCATCAGCGTCTGTTCGATGAGCCCGCCGAAGTAGCCCGCAATGCCGCCGATCAGCACGCCCAGCACGAGCGCGATGACCGCGACCGTCCCGCCGACATACAGCGAGACGCGCGCGCCATGGAACAGCCCGGCGAGCAGGTCGCGTCCCATCAGATCGGTGCCGAGCGGATACGCGTGATCGGCGCCGGGCCATTGATAGGGCGCGGCGACCATGTCGAGCGGATCGCCGGGGAAGAGCCAGTTCGCCGAGAGCGCCGCGGCGAGCGCCAGCGCGAGCAGGATCACGCCGACGAACGCGGACGGCTGACGCAGGAAATGGAGCAGCTTCATCGGTTCGACCTCGTGCGCGGATCGACGAATCCGTAGAGCAGATCGACGATCAGATTGAGCAGGACCACCAGAAAGGCCGAGAGCAGCAGCACGCCGACCAGCAGATTGACGTCGCGGCTCTTGATGGCTTCGAACGACAGTTGTCCGAGCCCGGGCCAGCCGAACACCGTCTCGACTATGACCGAGCCGCCGATCAGCGCGCTGCCCTGCAGGCCGAGCATCGTGAGCACGGGCAGCACCGCATGGCGCAGCGCATGATGCGTCGTCACGTACCACGGCCGTCCGCCTTTCGCGCGCGCGGTGCGGATGAAGTCTTCCTGCAGCGTCTCGATCATCGACGCGCGCGCGAGCCGCGCGAAGATGGCCACGTAATACAGCACGAGCGTCGCGGCGGGCAGCACGAGATGGCGCAGATGATCAAGCAGCAACGCTGCACCGCGATGCGCGACGTTGGTATCGGCGACACCGCCGATCGGCAGCCATTCGAGATGCACGCCGAAGACCACGATCAGCAGCAGCGCGGTCCAGAACATGGGCGCGGAATAGCCTATGGTCGCGAGCGTGGACACAAGCGTATCGACGACACCGTGCGGGCGGCGCGCGGCGAGCACGCCGAGCAGAAGCCCGAGGATCACCGAGACGACGAGCGCCGTGCCGATCAGCGCGAGCGTGGCGGGCAGGCGCGCGAAGATCAGCGTCGCGACCGGTTCGCCGAAGCGAAACGAGAAGCCGAGATCGAGCCGTATCGCGTGTTCGACGTATTGCAGCAACTGCCGCGCGACGCCCTGATCCAGGCCGTATGCCGCGCGCAACTGCGCGACGTATTGCGGCGACACGTTGCCGCTCTCGCTCGCGATGACGTCGACGAGATCGCCGGGCATCAGCTTGAGCAGCACGAAATTGAGCACCGTGGTGCCGAGCAGCACGAGCGCGAGCTGAATCAGCCTGCGCCCGATCGCGCGCGAAGCGAGCGCTGAAGTGAAGTGCATGATGATCACGCCTGGTCGAACCAGACTCGCGCGAAGTTGGAGCGCGAATGGCTGGCGGTATCGGTTACGTTGCGCAGGTTCTTCGACCAGACGCCGAACCAGCGAAACTCGAACAGATTGATGAGCGAGAGGTCGCGCTGCGCGATCTTCTGCAACTGGATGTAGAGATCGCGCCGTTTGGCCGGATCGGTCTCCGTCTGCGCCGCCTCGATCACATGGTCCATTTCAGGGCTCGCGTAACCGGACGCGTTGAACCACGGCGTGCCGTTCGACGCCGCCTTCGACCAGTAATGCTGCTCGATGCCGATCTGCGGATCGAGACCGTCCGTGCCCCAGCTGCTGATGAGCTGGAAGTTGTAGTCGGTGAAGACGTTCTTGATCCATGTAGGCAGGTCCTGTCCGCGCAGATTCACGTCGATGCCCACGCGCCGCAGCGCCTGGCGCACGAATTCGCCGGTGCGCCGGTAGTCGTCGCCATAGGGAATGAAATCGTGATCTATCTTGAAGCGCCAGCCGTCCGCTTTCTTCGGAAAGCCGGCCTTGTCGAGAAGCGCCTCGGCGCGCTTCGGATCGTAGGGATATTGCTGAGTATCCGGCGTGTAGAACGCCTTCACCAGCGACGACTCCGGCCCCGTCGCGGGCACCGCGTAGCCGCCCCAGACGGTCTTGACGAGCACGTCGCGGTTGATCGCATGGGCGATGGCCTGACGCACTTCGAGCTTGCCGAGGATCGGATCGCGCAAATTGGGTTCGAGCCAGAGCCACGCCGCGTAGCCGTTATAGCCTTCGCGCGAGACGACGAGACTGGGCAGCTTCGCGAGCCGGTCGGCATCGGCGAAGGTCACCGGGTTGCGCTCGCCGTATTGCGCCGCGCCGGTTTCGAGCGCGGTGGCGCGGCCCGAGACGTCCGGCGTGATCTTCCACGTGATGCGGTCCAGATACGGTTGGCCGGGCGCCCAGTATTTCTCGAATCGGTCGAGCACGATGCGGTCGCCGCGCGCCCATTCGGTGAACTTGAATGGACCCGTGCCGACTGGCTTGTTGTTGTACGGATTGTTGCGGATGTCCGTGTTCTCGTAGAGATGCTTCGGCAGGATCGGCGTGCCGAGCGAATCGAGAATGCCGAAGGTCGCGGGCGTCGATTTCGACAGATGCAGGACGACCGTATGGGCATCCGGCGTTTCGATTTTCGTCAGGTATTGCAGCACGCGCCGCGATGCCGGGCTGATCTTGAGCCAGACTTCCTCCGCCGAAAATTTCACGTCGGCGGAAGTGAAGGGCTGGCCGTCGTGCCACAGCGCGTTGCGACGCAGTTTGAAAGTCCACGCGAGACCGTCGGGCGAGACGTTCCAGCTTTCCGCCAGTTGCGGGCGCGGTTTCAGGTCGGGACCGTACTCCACGAGACCATCGAAGACCTTGCTCGCCACCGCGCCGATCATCGTCGCGGAGTTGACGAAGAACGCGAGCGTCGGCGGTTCCGGATGAATGACCGCCGTGAGCGTGCCGCCGCGTTTCGCGCCGGTCAGCGTGATCGGCGTCGTTTCGGTCGCGGCCCACGCGTGGCCCGTGAACACGAACGGCGTCGCGGCCCCCGCGAGCAGCGCGCCCGCACCCTTGAGCAATCTGCGCCGTTTCAGATCGGCCACCGCGGCGCCCAGCGGATCATCGCGGAACAGGAGCGGCGAGGTTGAGGTCGGCTGCGGCTTGCTCTTCAAAGTCACGATCGATTTTCCTTGTGTGGGATGAGAATGGCGCGTGCGATGACGGCACCGCGTCGATCAGCGCGCGCGTGTAGGTGTGTTGCGGCGAGGTCCAGATGGAGACGTGATCCCCGCTTTCGACGATGCGTCCGGCCCGCATCACCAGCACGCGATCGGCGATATACCGGACCACCGACAGGTCATGCGAGATGAAGAGCAAGGCGAGGCCGAGTTCGTGCTTGAGGTCGGCGAGCAGATCGAGAATCTGCGCCTGGATGGAGACGTCGAGCGCGGATACCGGCTCGTCACAGATGACGAGTTCCGGCCTGAGCACGAGCGCGCGCGCAATGCCGATGCGCTGCCGCTGCCCGCCGGAGAACTCGTGCGGATAGCGCTTGAGCGCCGATTCAGGCAGGCCCACGGCATCGACGATGCGGCGAATCCTGGCCTGCCGTTCGCGCCGGTTCGAGACGCCGTGGATGGCCAGCGCATGACCTAGCGTGCGCTCGACCGTGTGACGCGGATTGAGCGAGCCGTACGGATCCTGAAAGATCATCTGTACACGCCTTCGATACGGCCGCAATGCGCGCCGTCCCCGATGGGTGATGTCCTCGCCGTCGAACACGATGCTGCCTGCGGCTGGCTCGACGAGCCGCGTCAGCGCACGCGAAATCGATGACTTGCCGCATCCCGATTCGCCGACGAGTCCAACGGTCTCGCCCGCGCGAATCTCGAAGCTGACGCCGTCGACGGCGCGCACGCCTCGATAGTCGACGCGTATGTCGCGGGCTTCCAGCAGCACGCGGGCCTGCGCACTCTCCGGCCGCATCGGCGCGGTGCGTGGCGTATCGGTCAGCCGCGCGTCGCGATAATGCAGACCCGCGCCGAAGTGCAGCGACGCGCCGAGCAACGCGCGTGTGTAGGGCTGCGACGGCTGCATGAAGAGCTGCCTGTTCGCTGCTTCCTCGACCTTCGCGCCGTCCTTCATCACGACCACGCGATCCGCCCAGCGCCCGACCACGCCGAGATCGTGTGTGATGAGCAGCACGGCCATCGACAGTTCGCGCCGCAGCCGGTCGATCAGTTCCAGAATCTGCGCCTGGATGGTGACGTCGAGCGCGGTGGTGGGTTCGTCGGCGATCAGGAGGCCGGGGCGGCACGCGACCGCAATGGCGATCATCACGCGCTGCCGCTGCCCGCCCGACAGTTGATGCGGATAGTCCCCGAAGCGGCGCTGCGACTCGGGCAGGCGCACGAGTTCGAGCAGTTCGAGCGTTTCCTTGCGCGCGGCCTGCGCGGACATCGGCCGATGCAGCGTCAGCGCTTCGGCGACCTGTTTGCCGATGGGCTGAAGCGGGTTCAGCGAAGTCATCGGCTCCTGAAAGATCATGCTGATGCGATTGCCGCGCAGCGCGCTCCACTCACGCTCGCTTTGCTCGAAGAGCGGTTTCCCTTCGAAGCGGATTTCGCCTTGCATGCGCGCGCGGCCGGGCAGTAAACCCATCGTCGCGAGGGCGATGGTCGATTTTCCGCTGCCGGATTCGCCCACGAGCGCGACGATCTCGCCGCGCTCGATCGTCAGGTCGAAGGGACGAACCGCCGCGTGCCCGCCGAAGGACACGCTCAACTGATCGATCTGAAGCAGTGGCGTCGACGTTTTCATGGTGCTTGCCTGAGCGCCGGCTCGGACAGATCGCGGAAACCGGCGCCCGTATGACGGTCCCCGAGCCGCGCGCCGCCGCCGAAGAGCTTCTCGCGCAACGTGCCCTCCGCGTACGACGTCTTGTAGATGCCCCGCGACTGCAGTTCGGGAATGACGAGATCGATGAAATCCTCGTAGCTTTCCGGCGTTACCGTGCGCGTGAGATTGAAGCCGTCGATGCCCGCTTCGTCGACCCATGATTGCAGCGCGTCGGCCACCTGAACCGGATCGCCGACGATCGTCGTGTAGCGTCCGCCCAGTTGCATCTGTTCGAGCAGATGGCGCACGGCGACGCCGCGCTTGCCGTCGGTCACGCGCTGCACCGACGATTCGATGCCGCGCCCCTTGTGACCGCCGGGCGGCGCGAGTTCGTCATCGGGCGCGTAGGTCGAATAGTCGATACCGCTGCCCGCCGCGAAGTGCGCGAGTCCGGCTTCGGGACTCGCATACCGCGCGTATTCGGCGAACTTCTCTTCGGCCTCGCGCTGGGTGCGGCCCACCACCACGGTGACGCCCATGATGATCTTCAGATCGCCCGCATCGCGCCCGGCTTCGACGGCTTGTGCGCGCAGTGCGTCGACGAGCTTGCGCGTGCCTTCCTTGCTCTGGCTCGACACAAACACGCATTCCGCATGACGCACGGCGAACGCCTGGCCGCGTCCCGATGATCCCGCCTGAAAGAGCACCGGCGTACGCTGCGGCGACGGCTCGCACAGGTGATAGCCCTCGACGTCGTAATAGCGGCCGTGATGATTCAGCTTGCGGACCTTCGAGGGATCGGCGAATACCCGGCCTTCGCGATCGCGCAGCACCGCGTCGTCCTGCCAGCTTCCTTCCCAAAGCTTGTAGAGCACGTCGAGATACTCGTCGGCGCGATCGTAGCGCTCGTCGTGCGCGATCATTTCGGTGTGGCCCATCGCGCGCGCGGCGCTGTCGAGATAGCCGGTCACGATGTTCCAGCCGATGCGGCCATCGGTCAGATGATCGAGGGTGGAAAAGCGCCGCGCGAGCAGATAGGGCGCCTCGTACGTGAGATTGACCGTGATGCCGAAGCCGAGATTTCGCGTGGCGGCCACCATCGCGGAGACGAGCATCATCGGATCGTTGACGGGCAATTGCACCGACTCCTTCAGCGTGACATCAACTGATTGTCGATAGATGTCGTACACGCCGACGATATCCGCGATGAAAAGCCCGTCGAACAGGCCGCGCTCCAGCAGCTTCGCGAGATCGGTCCAGTAGGAGAGTTTCCGATAATCCGTCGAACGGTCGCGCGGATGGGTCCACAGGCCATGATTGATATGGCCGACGCAGTTCATGTTGAACGCGTTCAGAATGATTTGCTTCTTGCTCATGGCAGGGCGTGTGGCGAAGGAAGAAAAAGTCAGGCCACGCCGATGCGCCATTGCCCCGGCGGCAGCGTGCCGTTCACGGCGAAGTCGCCGACGATGCGGTCCTTGTAGATGCGCGGGTTATGCGACGCGATGGTGCGCGCGTTGCGCCAGTAGCGATCGAGTCCCGAAGTGCGCAACGTCGCCGAAGCGCCGAGTGCGTCGAAGACGTTCGCGCTGGCGTCGAGAATCAGTTGCGACGCGACGGTCTGCGCCTGCCAGATCTCGATCTCGGTCTCCGCGATGATGGCGAGCGCGTCCGGCTCGTCGAACGACGCCACCGCGCGTTCGAGCGCGCGCGCCGCCTGCGCGACGATCGCGCCGGCCGTCCACGCGTGTGCGCGGGCGCGGCCGACGACCTGCAGCAATTGCGGATCTTCCGGCGCGCGTGAGGTCACGGCATTGCTGTAGCTGCGCTTGCGGCTGGCGAGAACCGCGGCGGCATCGCTCGCGACGGCGCGGCCGATGCCCGCGAGCGTCGCCAGATGCACGAGCTGATAGAACGCTTCGGAGTAGGGAAACGGCGCGCGGCCCGCGACGATCTCGCGTTCATCGACCTTCACGTTGTTGAAGCGGCTCGTGCCGCTCGCGGTGAGACGCTGGCCCATGCCGTCCCAGTCGTCGATCACTTCCACGCCGTCCGTATGACGTTTGACCGTGACTGAAACCGCCTCATCGTCCGCATCGGTTGCGCCGACGTGGATCCAGTCGGCGAAGAGCGACCCCGTCGTATAGAACTTCGCGCCGTTCAGATGCCAGCCGCTCGCGTTGCGCGTGAGGCGCGTCGCGAACTGGCTGCGCGGCGCCTCGCCGGTCTCGGACCACGCTGCGCCGACGATCTCGCCGTTGCCGAGCCGCGCGAGCCATCGCTCGCGTCGTTCGGCGGGACTATCCAGTGCATGCTCGGTGAAGCCGAAATGCGCGCGCAGCGCCTGCGTGATGTTGGAATCCGCCTCCGACAGTTCGATCAACAGTTCGAACAATTCGACGAGCCGGATGCCTTTTCCGCCATGCTCGCGCGGCACGCGCAACGACGTGAAGCCCGCGTCGCGCAGCCATGCGATCTCGTCGGCGGGAAGGCGGCGTTCGAGCTCGCGCGTCACGCTCTGTTCGCGAATGCGAGCGAATACGGGGCGAAAGGAAGCGGCGAGCGCCGCGTAGTTTTCCGTGGGGCCGGGGCCCCACGCAGCGCCGACGACGACACCCGAAGGCAGGGGAGCATTGCGATCGAAAGGCATGGTGCATGTGCGAGGTTCGTGAAAGCGTCGATTATCTGCAACCAATGCGCCAACGCTAAACGATGAATCCTCAGAAGCTAAGGCGAAATCGTCGCTATTCGAAGCCGCGCAGTGGACGATCTCATACCGGGACGTCCGATAGCAGCGCGCACAGCATCGGTGAGAGACGACGCCGCGCGATTGCTGCATCGCGTTCGTTGCGCGCAATGCATTGCAGAAAAGTTTCGTTGTGGAGTCGTTTTCCCTTGACCTGGATTCGATCAATCGAGCGGACCCGGAGTGAAACCATGAGTGATGCTTTGGGCGCGCCTCAGCCGCACCGCGCGCCGATTTGCCCAATCGCGATGCGTGCGGTCTTGCGCACTTCGGGATTGCGGTCCTCCAGGGCGGCTTCGAGCACCGGCAGCGCATCGATGTTGCCGAGTTCGCCGAGGGCGAGCGCCGCTTCCTTGCGCACGTTGCTGATCGGTTACGTCAGCAGGTCTGCGGCGGCACACATGCTCGCGGCATCGCGCAAACGGCCCAGCGCGCGGGCATCGGCGCCGCCGTGGCGTTCTTCAATGCCGTTAGACTGTCCGCCGCGGCGTCGCGCGTATTAATGGCTGATACCGCTGCTCGCGCGCTTTTCATCACGGTATCCGGATATCGATTTGCGGCTGCATGCCCCCAATGATCCAGTCGATCTGACGCGCGAATCGGTGGATATCGATTTGCGATACGGCGCGCGCAGGCTGCAGCCGGCGGGCACGCTGGTGCTCGATTTGCCGTCGGAGACCATCGTGCCGCTGTGTTCGCCGAAGCTGATGGAAGGCGCGAACGCAATTCGCACGGTGGCGGATCTGAAGCATCACACGCTGATTCACAGCGAGAACTGCCTCGTCGGATGGCGCGACTGGATGCGCATGCATCGAAAGACGCCGCTCGATATTTCACGCGGGCCGCGCTTCGATCGCTCGTTCACGGCGATCAGTGCGGCGGCTGATGGGGGTCGGCGTGTGTCTGGAGAGTTTGCTGCTGGTGCAGCGGGAACTCGATACGGGCAAGCTCGTGGCGCCGTTCGGATTCGATGGGTTGAGCGTGAATGGGAAGACGTTGAACCTGCTGAAGTCGTCGATGGATTTGCCGAAGGTCAAGAGCTTTCAGGACTGGCTGTTTGAGGAGCTGGAGTAGTCGTGTTTTCAGGGCGCGACATTCGGATGATTGGTGGAGTGTGGGGTCGTTCGCATGGTGACTTTACATAAGTAACAATGATTGGCATTTATGTAGTTATACGAATGATGATCGAGCCGTTACGCCAAACTCACGCCACCTGTTCGGCGCACGGAAGCTGCAGCCGAGACCCGTCTCAGGCCCCTTTCGGTTGGGCAGATCGGCTTCTTGAGGACATTTCAACTGCGGCTTCGCATTGAAAGCGCCCGCGCTGAGCATCCGAAACATGATCGATAGATGGGGCGCCACCTCGGTTGCATGGCCGAAAACCTTGCGCATGCGACATTGGAACGGCTCCGCGTTCGATCGAGAACGGGGTTTTCGAGGAGTGAAACGACCATGCCGTATTTGCAACTGGATGTATGCGGCCACTATTCGGTGGAAGACAAGCAGCGCCTGGCGCTGAAGATGAGCGAGACCTACGCACAGTTGATGTCGGTCGACATCCGGCGAATCAGTGTCGCGATTCGGGAACTGGGCGACGGAGGCGTCTGGCGGATTCCAGAAGCCGGTGAAGAGCCCGTGCCGGTCGCGGTCATGATGCTGGACGTCAGAAAGGGACGGCCACCCGAGTTGCGCATGGAAGTGGCGAAAGCGCTATGCGCGCATTGCATCGATATTCTCGGCCTGCGCGAAGACCGACTCAACGTTGAATTCACGCAGCACTCCGGGGACGAGATGTATCACCCGGCGCTGGGCGGCTATAGCCCGGAGTGGACGCCGGGCGAGCAGTAGTCAGCCTGACCTGGTGTGCATCAGACCGCAAGCGGTGTGACTCCCGACGCCCGCTGAATGGTCTGCGGCGGCTGACCGAACGCACGCAGGAACGCCTGACGCATGCGTTCACGGTCACCGAAACCAGTCTCTCTCGCGACCACCTCGATCGGATGGCGCGTCGTCTCCATCATGAGACGAGCGGCTTCCACGCGAAGCCGCTCTACCGCCTTGGCGGGCGATTGCCCCGTTTCCTCACGAAAGACCCGGCTGAACTGGCGCGGACTGAGCCGCGCCGCTTCGGCCAGCCGCTCGACCGACAAATCGCTCGCGAGGTTTTCGCTCGCGTAGGTGAGCGCCATCTGCACGCGATCCGAGCGTGCGCCCATCTCCAGGAGCGCCGAGAACTGCGACTGGCCGCCCCCGCGCCGTTGATAGAGCACGAGCTTGCGCGCGACCATGCGCGACGTTTCCAGCCCGAAGTCGCTTTCGATCATGGCGAGCCGGCTGCCGCCAGTACGAACGCGCCCGTGCAGATCGACGCAATGCGCCGTGAATGATGCGGCGCCTGTCGAAGAAAGTCGATCAGCGCCGCCGAAGGCAGGCGGCATTCGTTATCGCCCGCGACGATCAGCGTGTGATCACAGCGTTCTGCACCAACTCGAGTCTATAACGCGATGCCCGGGTCATCGAACCGTCTTGGAATCGGTCTGTCGTCGTTGCTCTCAGCAAGCCGCGTATCGGATCTGCGCCCAATCGCTTGAGGCACGCTACCGATGCGGGAATTGCTTTGCTCCGTACTGTCAGGCGGGATGGACTCCGAAAAATCACCGGCCGTTAAAGCCAAGGCTTCGCAGCAAGTTCACACGTTGTTTCCTCGAACGCTGTCGAGGCTAGCGCTTCGTCGAGTCGCAACTATCTAATCGATCGCTCCTGTTTCAGCTCACCTGTCGAAAAACGCTTAAGGCGGCAGCGGAGACGGTGAGCCTGTTCAATTGACAGCTTTGCGACTAGATTGCGGTGACAGATTCATTTCGCGGACTTCTGCTTCCTTATTGTAGAGGGACGTAACGGACTGGTCTTCCATCATGTCGGCGAGTTGACGGATTTATCTCGCAAACGGTGACGGAATTATTTTTATCTACGCCTGCGTATTTCAACGTGCCGTCCTGTTTATACCCCATCATTAACGAGCGCACGCCCGATTTGACCTCTACTACACGAGAGAAACCGTCGATGACGAACCTCTTGCCTCATTCAAGGTAGGGGCTCACAGCAACGATTTGATGAGACTGGCTGGCGTTTATGAGCAATAATATGGGATACCAGTTCGATTCGTTAAAAGGCTGAAATGTCGGATCTCAAAGTTGACCGAAACGCGAAGACGCTTCGCGAACTGACGCTCGAAAAGCTGCGCGAAGCGATCGTGCAGGGTTATTTCCGCCCGGGCGCGCGACTTGTCGAGCGGACGCTGTGCGACGAACTGGGCGTAAGCCGCACCGTCGTGCGCGAAGTGCTGCGCCATCTCGAAACCGAAGGTCTGGTCGATATTGTGTCGCGCCAAGGACCGGTTGTGGCGCGACTCGATCCAACGCAGGTCTCGGAAATCTATGAGTTGCGCGGTCTGCTCGAAGCCAATGCGGCCCGCGCCTGCGCCAAGAACGCGACGCCCGAACTTGTCGAAAAATTGCGCAGCATTCGCCGCAAGATCGAGGACGCTTTCGCCCGCAACGCCTTCGCGGAAGTCCTCACGCAAACAGAATCTTTCTACGACGTACTTTTCGAAGGCGCGCAGAAATCGGTCTCTCTGTCCGTCGTGCGCTCACTGAACACGCGGATTAACCGGCTGCGCGCGTTGACGATATCGTCGACGGGGCGCGGCGAGGAATCGAATCGAGAAATGAACGCGCTGCTCGAAGCCATAGAACGAGGCGACGGCGATGCCGCGTTCGAAGCGTCCGCCGCACATATCCGGCGGGTTGCGGGTCTGGCGCAAGAGGCGCTCAGCCAGTCGAGCGAGCCCGAATAATCGCGCGACCGAAGAACCATCTGTCTGACAAGAAACCGCCCGAGTGGCGGTTTTTTATTGCCTGCATTCGGCCTGAACACCGTGTCATGGTATTCCATAATATTCTGTCGGTGTTCTCGAGAATAATATGGCATACCATCATTGGTTGATACGGCGTTGGAGACAGGCTATGAAGCAGGAACACGATAAGGAACTGGGCGCATGAAGCCGGAAGCAAGCCGCCTCGTCGCGGGCGCCGTGGCGGGCGGCACGCGATACAGCTTGTACGCGTCGCGCGCCGGCCAGAGTGCTGGGACCGTGGTGTTGATCCACGGCGTGGGCATGAATCACAGCGTCTGGGCGCCGCAGATCGACGCCCTCAGCGCGTACTTCGATGTCCTCGCCTACGACATGCCCGGCCACGGCGAAAGCGCGTTGCCGAGCGCCGAACCGACGCTCGCCGAATACGCAATGCAGCTCTCCGCGCTGCTCGACGCGCTGAAGATCGAACGCGTGCACGTTGTCGGACATTCGATGGGCGCGCTCGTCGCGCTCGAATTCGCGCTCACGCTTCCGGCTCGCACGCAGAGCGTCGCGGCCCTGAACGCTGTCTACGATCGCACGCCGGAACAAAGCGCCGCCGTGATGAACCGCGCCTCGACGCTGGATGCGACCGAAACCGGCGTCGGCGTCGATGCAACCATTGCGCGCTGGTTCGGCGAGCCGGTGCCCGCGCATTTGGCGCAGTCCGCGCAAGACCTGCGCGCCTTGTTGCTGAACGTGGACCCGGTCGGGTACGCGCGCACGTATCGACTGTTCGCGAGTTCGGACGGCGCGCATGTCGGCCGTCTTGAGTGCCTGAACATGCCCGCGCTTTTCCTGACCGGCGAATTCGATCCGAATTCCAGCCCGTCGATGTCGCAAGCGATGGCGTCGGCGGCTCGCAACGGCCGCGCCGAAATCATCGACGGCGCGCGCCACATGATGAACGTCACAGATCCCGAGCGCGTCAACGAGCGGCTCGTCGCCTTTCTGACGCGAGCCGCGGCCGCGCAACCGATCCACACAACACATACAGGAGCACGTCATGACTGACACGATTCAAAGCCAGGTGCTCGATCTCGCAGAGTTTCGCCGCGCGCTCGGCGCGTTCGTGACCGGCGTGACGGTCGTCACGACCATTCAACCCGACGGCTCGCCGCGCGGCTTCACGGCGAATTCGTTCACGTCGGTGTCGCTCGATCCGCCGCTGATTCTCGTGTGCATCGCCAAGACGGCGTCGAGTCACGCCGTGTTCTCGGCCACGGATCACTTCGCGGTGAGCGTGCTCGCGGAAGGTCAGAAAGCGGTGTCGGGCGTGTTCGCGTCGAAGGCCGCCGACAAGTTCACGCAGGTCGACTGGCACACGCGCGCGACCGGCGCACCGCTGATGAACGGCGCGGCCGCGAGCTTCGATTGCAGGACGCACGAGGTCGTCGATGCGGGCGATCACATCATTCTGATCGGCCGCGTCGTGGACTTTACGCATACGACTTCGTCGCCGCTCGGCTATTGCCGCGGCGCCTATGTGAACTTCAGCCTGTCGCAGGAAGCACTGGCCGCGGCTGGCTCGCGTGCCAAAGTCGGCGCGATTCTCGAACTGGATGGCGGCGTCGTTCTGCTGGACACGCCGCAAGGCCTGGAGTTGCCGTGCGGAATCAAGCTTGAGCCATCGAGCGATGCGACCAGCTTGCGCGGCGTGCTCGCCAAGCTCGGCCTCGACGCGCATCTGGATTTCCTGTTCGCCGTGTTCGAGGAGAGCAGCGGCCATGCGCCGGGCGTGCATGTGTATTACCGCGGACGCGTGTCCAGCGATGGCCTTGCGTTGCCATCGGCCTCGTCGCGCGTGCGTGTGGTTCCGCTCGGCGAGATCGCGTGGGATCGCATCCGCGACGACGCCGTTCGTTCGATGCTCCAACGCTATGTGCGCGAACGCAGCGAAGACGCGTTCGGCATCTATGTGGGCGACAGCGCGACGGGCAAGGTTCAGTCGCTGGCGACATCGCACTGAATGCACGAGCGAAAACTCAATCCCTTCGTCATGCGCTGAACGGAAAACCCATGTTCTACGAAATCCGAACGTATCGAATCAAGACCGGCGCGGTTCCGGCCTATCTGAAACTCGTCGAGGAAGAGGGCATCGAGTTGCAGAAGAAGTATCTGCAGGACCTCGTCGGCTATTTCTTCTCGGAGATCGGGCCGCTTAACCAGATCGTTCATATCTGGGCTTATCCGTCGCTCGACGAACGCGATCGCAGGCGCGCCGCGCTCGCAAACGATCCGGCGTGGCAGGCCTTCGCGCCGAAGATTCAGGCGCTCATGGAAGAGATGGAAAACAAGATCATGCGGCCGACGAATTTCTCGCCGCTCAAGTAAACGACAAACAGACCGCTGACAACGCGGCTTCACTCACACATCAGGCAGGAGACAGCAATGAACACGAGAAAGAGTCTTTTTGCAGCGAGCTTGATCGCCGCCAGCGCGGCATGCGTATTCGGCACGCTCGTGCAAGCCGCTGAACCGATTGTTTTCACGAGCTGGGGCGGCACGACGCAATCGTCGCAGCAGAAGGACTGGGCTCAGCCCTTTGCACAGGCGAACGGCATCAACGTGCTGATGGACGGACCGACCGACTACGGCAAGCTCAAGGCGATGGTCGAAAGCGGCAACGTGACGTGGGATGTGGTCGATGTCGAAGGGGACTTCGCTTATGCCGCGCAGCAAGCGGGGCTCGTCGAGCCGATCGACTACAACGTCGTGAAGAAGGACGAGCTGGACCCGCGTTTCGCGACGCCGTCCGCGGTCGGCAGCTTCTACTACTCGTTCGTGCTCGGCTATAACAAGGCCAAGTTCGCGAGCGCGCAACCGGCCAATTGGGGCGACTTGTTCGACACGAAGAAGTTTCCGGGCAAGCGCACGCTCTACAAGTGGTCCGCGCCGGGCGTGCTCGAAATCGCGTTGCTGGCGGACGGCGTGCCCGCGAACAAGCTCTATCCGCTCGATCTCGATCGCGCGTTCAAGAAACTCGACACCATCAAGGGCGACATCGTCTGGTGGAGCGGCGGCGCGCAGTCGCAGCAATTGCTGGCCTCCGGCGAAGCGCCGATGGGCGTGTTCTGGAACGGACGCCTGCATGCTCTCGCTCAGACGGGTGTTCCCGTGGGCATCTCATGGAATCAGAACCTGACCGCGGCCGACATGCTCGTGGTTCCCAAGGGCTCGAAGCATAAAGCCGAAGCGATGAAGTTCCTCGCCTACGCGACCAGCGCTCAGGCTCAGGCCAAGTTCGCGACCGATACGAATTACGCGCCGATCAACATCAAGTCGCCGGCATTGATGCCCGCCGATGTCCAGAAACAGCTTCCCGATCAATTCAAGACCTCGCAGATCAATCTCGACATGAAGTACTGGGCGCAGAACCGCGATGCGATCGCGAAGCGCTGGTACGCGTGGCAGTCGAAGTAAGTCGCCGCTCATTCGCGGAGATCGCGGGCAACACAGCCTGGATTGGGAGTCACCATGCCGAACGTCCTCAGTACCGTTGCACCCCCCGCCGCGAAAGCGCGGCGCAAACCGGACTGGCGCAGCATGCGCCTTCTCGCCCCCGCGCTGCTGTTGCTCGCGATCTTCTTCGTCCTGCCGGTGTTGTCGCTACTGCTTCGCAGCATTCTCGATCCGACGCCGGGCTTGCAGAACTATGCGGAGTTGCTCGGCTCGACGACCTATCTGAAGGTCTTCGGCAACACGTTCCTCGTGGCAACCGTCGTGACGATCGCGACGCTGGTCATCGGCTTTCCGACCGCGTGGCTGCTCGCCATCGCGCCGCGCCGGATCAGCTCGCTGCTGTTCTCGATCATGCTGCTCTCCATGTGGACCAACCTGCTCGCGCGCACCTTCGCATGGATGGTGCTGCTGCAATCGACCGGGCCGATCAATCGTCTGCTGATGTTCCTGCACATCATCAACGAGCCGCCGCTCGCGCTGGTGAACAACCTCGTGGGCGTGACCGTTGGCATGACCTACATCATGCTGCCGTTCCTCGTGATGCCGCTGCACGCAACCTTGCGCAGCATCGATGCATCGACCTTGCGCGCGGCCGCCGTGTGCGGCGCAAATCGCTGGCAGGCGTTCTGGCGCGTGCTCGTGCCGCTCGCGGCGCCGGGCATCGCGTCGGGCGCGCTGATGGTCTTCGTGATGGCGCTCGGCTACTTCGTGACCCCCGCGCTGCTCGGCGGACCCTCGTACATGATGCTGGCCGAACTCATCGCGCAGCTCGTGCAAGGTTTGTTGAACTGGGGTCTTGCCGGCGCCGCTGCATTCGTGCTGCTCGCGGTGACGCTCGCTCTCTTCGCGTTGCAACTGCGCTTCACCGGCGGCGCGCGCACCAGCATGGGAGGTCGCTGACATGTTGCTCGATTTCGATCGTCTCGGCTCGATGAAGTGGGTGTTGATCGCGATTGGCAGCGCGGTGGGACTTTTCCTCCTGCTGCCGATTCTCTTCATCGTCGCGCTGTCTTTCGGCGACTCGCAATGGCTGATCTTCCCCGCGCCGGGCTGGACGCTGGAGTGGTATCGCCAGTTGTTCACCGACTCCGGCTGGGTGGATTCGCTGCTGACGAGCGCCAAGCTCGCGGTGATCGTCACGGTGCTGTCGGTCGTGCTCGGGCTGCTTGCATCGCTTGCGCTGGTGCGCGGCAAGTTTCGCGGACGCAGCGCCGTGCAGGCCTTCTTCCTCACGCCAATGGTGCTGCCCGTGGTCGTGCTCGCGGTTGCGCTGTATGCGTTCAGCCTGCGCGTCGGGCTCAACGGCACGACGACGGGCTTCGTGATCGGCCATCTGATCATCGCGCTGCCGTTCTCGATCATCTCCATCAGCAATTCGCTCGCGAGCTTCGATACATCGCTCGAAGATGCCGCGCTCGTATGCGGCGCGTCGCCGCTTGAAGTGAAGCTGCGCGTGACCCTGCCCGCGATTCATCTGGGCATCTTCGCGGCGGCGATCTTCTCGTTCCTCGCCTCGTGGGATGAGGTTGTCGTGTCGATCTTCATGTCGAGCCCCACGTTGCAGACCTTGCCGGTGCGGATCTGGTCGACCTTGCGTCAGGACCTGACGCCCGTGGTCGCCGCGGCGTCCTCGCTGCTCGTTGCGCTGACGACCTTTTTAATGCTGGCGGCCGCCGTGCTGCGCCGTCCCCGTTCCGTGAAGTGAGGTAACGCGCCATGACATTCCTTCAGATCCAGCACCTGCGCAAGACCTACGATGACGTCGTTGCCATCGACAACGTTTCGCTCGACATCGAGCGCGGCGAATTCATGACCTTCCTCGGGCCCTCGGGTTCGGGCAAGAGCACGACGCTCTATATCGTCGCAGGCTTTCAGGAGCCGACCGAAGGGCGCGTGTTGCTCGACGGCAAGCCGCTGCTTTCCGTCGCACCGAACAAGCGCAACATCGGCATGGTTTTTCAGCGCTATACGCTGTTTCCTCATCTGACGGTGGGCGAGAACGTCGCATTTCCGCTGCGCGTGCGCCGCCGGCCCGATGCCGAGGTCAGGAAGAAAGTCGACGAGATGCTCGCGCTCGTGCATCTCTCGGAGTTCCGCGATCGCATGCCCGCGCAGATGTCCGGTGGCCAGCAGCAACGCGTGGCGATTGCGCGCGCGCTCGCTTACGACCCGCCCGTGCTCTTGATGGACGAGCCGCTTTCCGCGCTCGACAAGAAGCTGCGCGAGGAGATTCAGCTCGAACTGCGCCGCATTCACCAGGAAACGGGCGTCACGATTCTGTATGTGACGCACGATCAGGAAGAGGCGCTTCGGCTGTCGGATCGCATCGCGGTGTTCAACAAGGGACGCATCGAGCAATGCGGAACGGGCGAGGAACTCTATTCCAATCCCGCGTCGAAGTTCGTCGCCAACTTCATCGGCAACTCGAACTTCCTGCCCGTTCGCGTGACGTCGAGCAGCACGGAACAATCGAGCGGTGTGTTTCCCAACGGTCATGCCGTAACCGCTGCCGGCAACGCGTCGCTCACGGCGGGCGATGAAGGCACGCTCATGGTTCGTCCGGAACAGATCCGCATCCGGGCGCTCGGCGCGTCGAACGCGTCCGCGGGCTTGCCCGTGACCGTGCGCGACATCACCTATCTCGGCGACGCCATGCACTACGCGGTTGCGACGCCCTGGGAGCAGGAGATTTCCATTCGTATGCCGGCGGGCGACCATCGGGACAGCGGTCTCGTGATCGGCACGCAGGCGCTCGTCGATTGGGATGTTCGCGATGTCCGGCTCTTCACGCAGGCCTGATATGCGCGACCGGATGTCTTCGCTGAAGGTCGAGCGGCCCAACATCACGCTGCGCGAGCTGGCGCTCGAGAAGATGCGTTCGGCCATTCTGGACGCACGCTTTCTTCCCGGCGACCGGCTGGTGGAACGCCCTTTGTGCGAGGAACTCGGCGTGAGCCGCACGGTGGTGCGCGAGGTGTTGCGGCATCTTGAAACGGAAGGGCTGATCGAGTCCCAGCCGAATCAAGGGCAGATCGTCGCCATTCTGGATGCGGATACCGCTGCTGAAATCTACGAAATTCGCGCGTTGCTCGAAAGCGAAGCTGCGATGGCTTGCGCGCGATACGCGGACGACGATGTCGTCGCGGAGCTTGCGAAGTGCCTCGATGCGATCCAGCGCGCCTTCGATACGCACGACCATCATGCGGTGCGCGATCACACGACCGCGTTCTACGAACGCATGTTCACCGGCGGACAGAAGAATGTCGCGTGGGAAATCGTGCAGTCGCTGACCGCCCGGATCAATCGACTGAGAGCAATGACGATCGCTTCCGACGACCGAGGCCGACAGGCGGTTCAGGAAATGCGCCAGATCCTCGGCGCGATCCGCTCGCGGAACGCCCTCGACGCACGCGATGCTGCGCGAGCGCACGTCGAACGCGTGTCGGCAATCGCACGGGATTTGCTGAGCGAAGGACAGACGAACGCGTCCTGGAAGCGAGCCAATCACGACGTTCGCGACAGCGCGATCGTGCCGCAAAGAGCAATGCCATACAAGAAGCAACAACCACGGTTCATCAAACCATAAGCAGTCAACCGGTTCGGAGGAGGAAGAGCATGGCCAAGGGTTTCGTCAAGGCGCACGTTGCATGCGTGCTGGCAGGGAGCGCATTGTTCGCCGCGAATGCGTACGCGCAGTCGTCCGTCACACTGTACGGCGTGATCGACGAGGGCATTGACTATGTCAACAACAGCGGCGGGCATTCGCTCTGGCGCATGCGTGACGGTACTTACGACGGCGTCTACGGCAGCCGCTGGGGACTGAAGGGCAGCGAGGAACTCGGCGGCGGCCTCTCCGCTATCTTCAAGCTCGAATCTGGCTTCAGTACCGAAAACGGACAGAGCCGGCAAGGCGGGCGTCTTTTCGGGCGTCAGGCGTATGTCGGGCTGTCGGACACGCGCTTGGGCACGGTGACGCTGGGCCGTCAATACGATTCCGTGGTCGATTTCCTTCAGCCGCTGACCGCGCCCGGCCAACTCGCCGGTCCGCTCGTGCATGCGGGCGACATCGACAACACCGACAACTCGTTTCGCGTCGACAACTCGGTCAAGTACGCGAGCCCGAAGATCGGCGGCCTGACCTTCGGCGGCCTCTATTCGTTCACGAACACCAATGCGCCGGGACGCGGCACCACGGGCTTGTGGAGCGTGGGGGCGAACTACGCGTTCGGCCCGTTCAATGTCGCGGGCGCGTATCTCTATGCGAAGAACCCGGCGTTGCTGCTGACCGATGGAAACTTCGTCGCCAACACGACAGGCGCGGCGATTGGCGCGACCGGGCCGTTCAGCTACGTCGGCAATCCGGCGAACGAACAGGTATTCGGTGCGGCGCTCAACTATGCGATCGGCGCCGCGACGCTCGGCATCGACTACACGAACACGAAGTTCAACGACGCGAACGGCACCAATGGCACCGTGCGCTTCGACAACTATGAAGCATGGGGACGCTACAACCTCACGCCCGCTTGGTATGTCGGCGCGCAGTACGTCTACACGCACGGCAACATCGGCTACAGCCAGGCCATTCCGATTTATCACCAGGTGGGCCTGACCACGGCCTACGCGCTCTCCAAGCGCACGTCGGTCTATGCGATGGGCGTCTGGCAAAAAGCCGCGGGCGCGGCGACCAATGCGGACATCTTCGAAGGCGCGGTCGCCACGGCTTCATCGAACAATCATCAACTCATGGGACGGGTGGGCATCTTCCACCTGTTCTGATTCGCTTGGTCATAGGCGTCGCGGATCGCGCGGGCGGCAAGCCGACGACGCATTTTTAGTAGAGGAATCACTGTGGAACTGAAATCCATGCTGAAGGACGCATCGCTTCTCCGTCACCAGGCTTTTATCGACGGTCAGTGGTGCACGGCGGATTCGGACGCGACCTTCGACGTGTTCGATCCGGCGACGGGCCGCTCGCTCGGCAGCGTGCCGAAGATGGGCGCACAGGAAACGCTGCGCGCCATCGACGCCGCCAATGCAGCGTGGCCTGCCTGGCGCGCAAAAACGGCAAAGGAGCGCGCGCTGCTGATGCGCCGCTGGTTCGAACTGATGCTGGAGAACACGGACGATCTCGCGCTCATCCTGACTTCCGAGCAAGGCAAGCCGCTCGCGGAAGCGAAGGGCGAGATCGCCTATGCGGCATCGTTCATCGAATGGTTCGCGGAAGAGGGCAAGCGCGTCGCCGGCGATACGCTCGCCACGCCCGCGGCCGACAAGCGGCTCGTCGTCGTGAAGGAGCCGATCGGCGTGTGCGCTGCGATCACGCCGTGGAATTTTCCGGCCGCGATGATTACGCGCAAGGTCGGCCCTGCGCTTGCGGCGGGCTGCCCGATCGTCGTCAAGCCGGCAGAATCGACGCCTTTCTCCGCGCTCGCGATGACCGTGCTCGCCGAGCGCGCCGGCATTCCGGCGGGCGTGCTCAACATCGTGACGGGCGACCCGAAGGAGATCGGCGGCGCGATCACGAGCAGCCCGGTGGTGCGCAAGCTGTCCTTCACCGGATCGACGGGCGTGGGCCGTTTGCTGATGGCGCAAAGCGCGCCGACGGTGAAGAAGGTCACGCTCGAACTCGGCGGCAACGCGCCGTTCATCGTTTTCGACGACGCCGATCTCGACGCCGCGGTCGAAGGCGCGATGGCATCGAAGTATCGCAACAACGGGCAGACGTGCGTGTGCACGAACCGCTTCTACGTGCACGAGCGCGTGTACGACGCGTTCGCGGAAAAGCTCGTCAAGGCCGTCGGCAAGCTGAAGGTGGGACACGGAACCGAGACGGGCGCGACGCTCGGGCCGCTCATCGACGAAGCCGCCGTGAAGAAGGTCGAAGCGCATATCGCCGATGCGGTGGGCAAGGGCGCGAACGTCATCGCGGGCGGCAAGCGTCACGCGCTCGGCCACGGATTCTTCGAGCCGACCGTTCTTGCGAACGCGACCATCGACATGTGTGTCGCCAAGGAAGAAACGTTCGGACCGCTCTCGCCGCTCTTCCGCTTTTCGAGCGATGAGGAAGTCGTGCGGCTCGCCAACGAAACGGAATTCGGGCTGGCGGCGTATTTCTACAGCCGCGATATCGGGCGCATCTGGCGCGTGGCCGAGCAACTCGAATACGGCATGGTCGGGATCAACACGGGCGCCATTTCGAACGAGGTCGCGCCGTTCGGCGGCGTCAAGCAATCGGGACTGGGCCGTGAAGGATCGCACTACGGGATCGACGACTATCTCGTCATCAAATACCTGTGCATGGCCGTTTGAAATCGGGGAAAGGTGTCGAAATGAACTTGTATCCATCTGACGCCCGCGAGGCGAATCCGAAGTCTTCGAGCGCTCACGCGATGGAGCAGGCGAGCGCGGCGGCGAGCATACCGTCGCGCGTGACGGTTCGCGTCGTCGTAATCTGCTTGCTGATGATTCTCGCGGAAGGCTACGACGTCGCGATCTACGGCGCCGTGCTGCCGATGCTCACGCATGGCACCGACTGGTCGCTGTCGCAGTTGCAGCTCGGGGCCATTGCGAGCTGCTCGCTGGCGGGCATGATGATCGGCGCGATGGGCGCCGGAACGCTGAGCGATGTGATTGGCCGACGTTCCGTGCTGCTTTTCAGCGTGGGCCTGTTCTCCGCGATGATGGCCGCCGCCGCGCTCGCGCCGACGCCGGCGTGGTTCGTCATCGCGCGCGTGATCGGCGGACTCGGCCTGGGCGGCGTCGTGCCGACGGCGGCGGCGCTTACCGTCGAGTATTCGCCGGAGAATCGGCGCTCGTTCAACTACGCGCTGATCTACACCGGCTATTCGATCGGCGGCATCGTCGTGGCGCTGCTGGCCATTGCGTGGCTGCCGTCGCATGGCTGGAGAGGGCTGTTCTGGCTGGGCGCGGCGCCACTCGCCGTCATGCCGTTCGTTGCGCGTTACTTGCCGGAATCGATCGATTTCCTGCTGTCGAAGGGGCGCGTCAGCGAGGCGCAGTCCGTCGCCGACACATTGGGCATCCGATGGACTCACGGACAAGTCGCCACGCTCGATGCAGGCAAGAAGGCCAAGGCCGCGCCCGTTCGCGCGCTTTTCGGCAGATCGTATCTTCGCGCGACGCTGGCGTTCTGGCTGGCGATGTTCATGGGCCTGCTCTTGCTGTACGGCCTGAGCACCTGGCTGCCGCAACTGATGCGAAAGGCAGGCTTTCCGCTCGGTTCGAGCCTTGGCCTGCTCGTTGCACTCAATTCGACAGCGGCTGTCGGCTCATTGCTCGGCGGAGCGGTTGCCGACCGGCTCGGCTCGAAGCCCGTCGTGAGCACGCTGTATCTGCTCGCTGCGGCGAGTCTGTGCGCGTTGCCGTTCGCGCATGGGATCGTGGAGGTCTATGTGCTCGTCGGACTTGCGGGCATCGGCACGATAGGCAACACGATGTTGCTGGGCGCCTACATCACGCGCTACTACCCGCCGGGCAATCGCGCGACGGGAATCGGCTGGGCGCTGGGTGTCGGGCGGTTCGGCGCCATCACCGGTCCGTTGATCGGCGGTTTGCTGGCGCAGGCGAATGCGCCGCTGTCGTGGAACTTCTATGCCTTCGCGGTGGCGGGCGTGGCCGCGGCTGCCGTTCTGACGATGGTTCCGGCGACCGTCGGCGAAAAAAATTCGTAAACCATACTATGGCATACCATCTTCTTTGTCGTTAAGCGTATAGGAAGCGCGTTCGGGCAGATTTGGCGCGAACGCGATCCAACTCGCTCGGCGGCTGTCGCCAAGCCTGACAGCCGCCTTCCAGACAAAGACGACCATGAAAAAGATCCAGAACCTGCCGATCGCGGTAAAGATAGGCGTTGCATTCGCCGCAGTCATTTTCACCTTCGCGGTGAGCGCCTTCATATGCATCTTCAGCATCAAGGCAATCGACCATAAACAGAACGAGATTGCCGCATCGGAAAGCACGTTGCTTCTGCTGAAGGACGGCACGGCGGACTATCTGAACATCGTCTGGGCGGTTCTCGCGAACAACCTGAACGGCGAGCCGGGCCACAAGGCGTGGATCGACGGGCACGCCAAAGACTTCCACACGCGGCTCTCCGGCATTCAGGCGGCCGATGCGACCGGAGACAACGCGACGCTCATCGCGAAGGCGAGCGATGAGTACGATGCGTGGCTTCACACGGTCGTGAATCCCTTGATCGAGATGCGCAAGAAGGTCGATGGGTTCTCGGCCAGCGTGAGCGATCTTTCGCAGATGACGGAGCGCTTCGGCTCGTATCTCGGCACGGAGAAGCTGATCGCCTCGGTCGACAGGATTCAGACCTACGAGCAGGAAAAGATTGCGGCGAACCGGCAGGAACTCGACGCGTTGCGCGCCCGCATCTATACGACGATCTTCGTTTCATCGGCGATTGCCGCGATCGCCGCGGTGCTCGCGGGAACCTGGCTTGCACGCATCGTTTCCCGTCCGCTGAAACAAGCCGTGAGCGTCGCCACCCGTGTGGCCGACGGCGATCTGACGGCGCGCATCGAGGCGTCGTCGCTGGACGAAACCGGGCAACTGATGGCAAGCCTCAAGTCGATGAATCAAAGCCTGTCCAGGCTCGTCGGCCATGTGAGGATCGGCGCGGACGGCATCGCAACCGCATCGAGCGAGATCGCCGCCGGTAATCTTGATTTGTCCGCGCGAACGGAAGAGCAGGCAAGCTCGCTCGCGGAAACGGCGGCCAGCATGACGCAACTCACCGACACGGTTAAACAGAACAGCCAGAATGCGCGCCATGCCAATACGCTCGCCACGAGCGCGTCCGACATGGCCGATTCCGGCAACGAAGCTGTTCAGAACATGGTTCGAACCATTCAGCAGATCAGCAACAGCTCCAGCAAGATTTCCGATATCACCGGCGTGATCGAGGGCATCGCGTTCCAGACGAACATTCTTGCGCTCAATGCGGCAGTCGAAGCAGCGCGCGCCGGCGATCAGGGCCGTGGGTTCGCGGTCGTGGCGAGCGAAGTTCGCAGCCTCGCGCAGCGTTCGGCAACGGCGGCGAAGGAGATCAAGGAACTGATCGTCGCGTCGGTCGAAACGGTACAGAGCGGCGAACGGCAGGCGGCCGAAGTCGGCGACACCATTGCTCAGGTGCGGCTCGCGATCAGACAGGTGTCGGATATCGTCGGTGAAATCGCGGCGGCGTCCGAGTCACAGGGCCAGGGGATCGAAGAGGTGAATCTGGCCGTCACCCAGATGGATCAGGTGACGCAACAGAACGCGGCGCTCGTGGAACAGGCGGCGGCAGCGGCGCATTCGCTCGAAGAACAGACGGAGAATCTCAGAAGTCTGGTCGCGGTGTTCAAGCTCGAAGACCAACGCCATTCCGCGCTGCTCGGTTGAAGCACGACGGCGAACGGCTACGCCGAGGCGTAACCGTAGTTCGCGGTTGAATCAGCGCATGACGAACGGATCGTCGATCGGATCATCCGACGTGCGCAGCCACACGGTTCGCGTCGTCGTGTACTCCAGCGCGGCGCTCATTCCGCCTTCGCGGCCGTGTCCCGACAGGCCGAAGCCGCCGAACGGCGCGAGCGGCGACACCACGCGATAGGTGTTGATCCACACGATGCCCGATCTGATGCGCTTCGACACACGATGCGCGCGCGTCAGATTCGTCGTGAAGATGCCGGCAGCAAGGCCATAAACCGTGCTGTTCGCCTTCGCGATCGCTTCTTCTTCGGAGGCGAACGTATCGACGGAAAGCACGGGCCCGAACAGTTCCTTCGTGATGCAGTCCGGCCGATCGAGGCCGGAGCAATCGAGAATCGTCGGCGCGTAGTAGAAGCCGTCGCGATCCAGCGTCTTGCCGCCCGTGAGCACTTTCGCGCCCTGACGCAACGAGGCATCGACGACCGATTCGATGTTCTTGCGCTGGCGTTCCGTGCATAGCGGCCCGAACTCCGTGTCCACCTCGTTCGGCGAACCCACGCGAATGCGCTCGACGCGTTCCACCAGCATCGCGAGGAAGCGCTCCTTCACGGATTCCTCGACCAGCAGACGCGATCCCGCCACGCAGCTTTGACCGCTCGCCGCGAAGATGGCCGCGACTTGCGCATTCACCGCGCTCTGGATGTCGGTATCGGCGAACACGATGAACGGCGACTTGCCGCCCAGTTCGAGGGATACCTTCGCGAGATTGTTCGACGTATTCGCGACGATATGCTTCGCGGTTTCCGGTCCGCCGGTGAAGGCGACCTTCGAGACCTTCGGATGGCTGCTCAATACCGCGCCGCATTCCGGCCCGAAGCCGGTGACGACGTTGACCACGCCCGCGGGAAAGCCCGCTTCGTGGATCAACTTCGCGAATTCGAGCAACGGGCCGGGCGCTTCTTCGGAGGCCTTCAGCACCACCGTGCAGCCCGCGGCGAGCGCGGGTCCGACCTTGACGGCGGAAAGAAACAACTGGCTGTTCCACGGCACGATTGCCGCGACCACCCCGACAGGCTCGCGTTCGAGCCACACCTGCATGTCAGGCTTGTCGACGGGAATGTGACTGCCTTCGAGCTTGTCGGCGATGCCCGCGTAATAGCGGTAATAATCGGCGACATAAGCGATCTGACTCGACGTCTCGCGGATGATCTTGCCGGTATCGTTCGTTTCGATTTCCGCCAGACGCGGCGCGGCTTTCTCGACGAGATCGGCGAGCTTGTGAAGCAGCTTGCCGCGCGCCGATGCGCTCAGGCCCGCCCACGCGCGGTCATTCAATGCGCGGCTCGCTGCATCGACTGCGCGGTTCACCTGTTCGGTGCGCGCCTCGGGCATCTCGGCCCAGACCGCGCCCGTCGCCGGGTTCACGCTGCCGAAACTCGCGGCGCCGGATTCGAACTGGCCGTCGATATAAAGCTGGAATTGGGGGTTCATGAAATCGTTACCTCATGCGAAGGCTGGCATCACGTCGCGAATCATGCGTTCGAGCGACGCCTTCTTGCGCTCGAAGCTCATGCCCGTGTCGATCCAGAACGAATACTCGTCGAAGCCGAGCGCTTCATAAGCCTTCAGACGCGCGATGACCTCTTCGGGCGTGCCGATGACATTGTTCTTGCGCATCGCGTCCGGCGTATAGAACGGATGTGCGGCGATCTCTTCCGGGCTGAGCGTCTTGATCATGCCGCGGCTGACCGGGCGCTCGTTCTTGAACCATGCGCCGAAGTAGTTGTAGAAAACGTTGACTTCGTCGGCTGCAACTTGCGCGTCGTCTTCGCTGCTCGCGACGTAGGTATGCCGGAGCAGCATGATTTGCGGGCGCGGCATGTCGCTGTATTTTTCGCAGGCGGCGTTGAAGTGGCCGACGAGCTTTTCCACTTCTTCATCGCCCATATGCAGCGGCGTGACCTGCACGTTGCAGCCGTTCGACACGGCGAATTCGTGGCTGTTGGGATCGCGCGCGGCGACCCAGATCGGCGGATGAGGCTGCTGCAACGGCAGCGGCGACGAAGTCGTCGACGGGAAATTCCAATACTCGCCTTCATGGGCGTAGTCGCCTTCCCACAGCTTCTTCACCGCCGGAATCAGTTCGCGCATGCGCTGGCCCGCGTTCCATGCATCGAGGCCCGGCATGAGCCGTTCGTATTCGAACGAATACGCGCCGCGCGCGATGCCGAGTTCGAGCCGCCCGTCCGTGATGATGTCGGTCATCGCCGCTTCGCCCGCGAGCTTGATCGGATGCCAGAACGGCGCGATCACGGTGCCCGTGCCGAGCCTCACGTTCTTCGTCTTGTTGGCGAGATCGACGAGATTGAGGAACGGATTCGGCGCGATGGTGAAGTCCATGCCGTGATGCTCGCCGGTCCAAACGGCGTGCATGCCGCCACGGTCGGCGATCTGGCACAGCTCGACCATCTCTTCGTAGAGCTGCTTCTGGGTGGTCTTGTCGGAGACGCGCTCCATGTGAACGAAAAGCGAAAAACGCATGGTGCAACCTTTTCAAGAGTGAAGCGGGCGTACGTGAACGGATTCGCGGTGAAGCCTGCGAGTGGCCGTCGTCACGAGCGACAGTGCGCTCGCAACGACGTTCAGACAGGCCCCGAAAGCGTCGCGAAGCTCGCGGGTGTGTTTGGAACTGTCGCCGGGCGTGATGCTCACGCTGCCGACGGCATCGATTCTTCGTGCGGTTCGCGATCCAGCCACGCACGCAAGGCGCGATTGACCTTGTCCGGCGCGGTGAGGTTCACCATGTGGCGCTCGTCTTCGATCACCACGGCCGTGCCGTTGCGGGCGGCTTGGGCCATTTGTCGTGTCATGGCGGGCGTGGAGTTCGGATCGTCCGCGCCGGTCAGGACGAGCGCGGGGCAGGAGACCGTGCGCCAGCCATCGGCATAGGTTTCGTCGCCGCTGGCGAACGCCGTGTAAGCCGCGGCGTAGCCATCGATCCCGACCGATTTCAGCCACGACTCGACCTTGCGGGCGGAGATTCGCTGCGCTTCTTCGTCGTTGAACCAGCGCCGCAACGGCGTTTCCACGTCGATGGTTCCCGACCGAAGCTCGGCCGCGCGATCGAGCACCGCCTGCCGCGCCTCCGCTGTGCGCCGGTACACGCCGTTCAGCACGGCGACGCGCTTCACCAGATTCGGCCGCGTGACAGCGACGCCCGCGACGATCAGCGATCCCATCGAATGCCCAGCCAGATTCACGGGACCGGCGTCGAGCGCTTCGATGAACTCGATCGCCCAGTGCACGAACGCTTGCAGCGTGGCGTGGGCATCGAGCGCGTCGCTGCCGCCGTGACCCGGCATATCGACCGCGATGACGCGGAAGTCGCGCGAGAGCTCATCGATTTGCGGATACCACGCCTGCGCCCGCATCCCGACGCCGTGAATCAGAACCAGCGGCTCGCCGGTTCCGTGCTCGAGATAGTGCGCGCTGCGCTTACTTGACAGCTGCAGGATTGTTGACGTCATTGCCGAGTTCAGCGAGGTCTTTATAACGGTCACCAATGCGGTGATGCGGACGACCACCGGTCGCGCCGCCGATGGCGATCACGAGTTCATCGGCTGCCGGCGCGTCGGGAATGGCGAACTGGAGCGTCAGATAGTGCGAGCGGCGTCCTTCGTCGTTCTTGTCCATCATCGGGATCAGGAGTGGTGAATTCGCCGGCCCGCGCGTGTTGTTGAACGCGAGATACGACTTCGCGCCGACCGCGCTGCGATACGTGTTGCCGAAGTGCAGCGTGTGGATCAGCGCGGACGCGTGTTCCAGTTCGCCGTCAACGCCCACGATCGCGCTCTTGCCGAATGCTTCGACGGCCTCGCCGGAACCGGCTTCGTCCAGGATGAGTTTGGTGAGGTACGCGCTCAGTTGCGGCGCGATCTCACGAATCTCGGGCGAGAGATCCTCGACATAGCCGCGGCCCGCCCACGGATTCTTGATGACGGCGGCGGCGCCGATCATTTTCAGCGGCTTGGAGGCGTCTTTGTCGCCGTCCACGTGAACGGTTTCGACGTGAAGAATCGATTTTCGAATGAGGCTCATAGGGAGGATCTTCTCTGAAAAGTAAGAACGTGGTTGATTATGGAATTCCATACTATGGCAGGCCATGCGTGTATACCCTGCGCCGCATTTGACTTGTTTCGACTGATGTTTCTATCGGAGTGCCGTACTATGGAATACCATAATATATCTTGGATCGCGGCCTTCGTACTATTCGTCTCATGCTCTTAACGCCGATGTCGGGCTTTTTCGGAGAACGAGATGAAACTGGAAGTGCGCAAGCTGGTGACGTTTAGCGAGGAAACGCGGATCGAAGGAGAGAAGGCCGCCGAGCGCCCGTTGAAGATGTTCGGTGTCGCGGCGGTTCTTCGGAATCCGTGGGCGGGGCGTGGATTCGTCGAAGATCTCAAGCCGGAGATCCACGCGCTGGCGTCGCCTTTGGGCGAAATGCTGACGGCGGAAATCATCCGCGCGGCAGGTTCGGGCGATGCCGTCGAAGGCTACGGCAAGGCCGCGATCGTCGGGACGTCCGGCGAAGTCGAACACGCGTCCGCTCTGATCCACACGCTTCGTTTCGGAAATCACTTCCGCAACGCGGTCGGCGCCAAAAGCTATCTGAGCTTCACCAATCTGCGCGGCGGGCCGAACTGCCCGATCACGATTCCGCTCATGCACAAGCATGACGAAGGGATGCGTTCGCACTACCTCACCGTCCAGTTCTCGATCGTCGATGCGCCCGCGCCGGACGAACTCGTCATCGCGCTGGGCGCATCGATCGGCGGCCGGCCGCACCATCGCATCGGCGATCGCTATCAGGATCACAAGGAGCTGGAATCGTGAAGCCGCAGGAAAGCCACCTCGTCTCGGGCGGCACGACGGCCGGCACCTGCTACAGCCTGTATGCATCGCGCGCGGGCGCATCCAGCGAGACGGTCGTGCTGATTCATGGCGTCGGCATGAATCATCATGTGTGGGCGCCGCAAATCGACTTCCTGACGCGGCATTTTCAGGTGCTGGCCTTTGACATGCTCGGTCACGGCGGCAGTTCGCTGCCGAGCGAGCAACCTGCCCTCGATGAATATGCGGCACAGGTCGGGGCGCTGCTCGACACGCTGAATATCGAACGCGCGCATATCGTCGGACATTCGATGGGCGCGCTGGTCGCACTCGAATTCGCGCTTTCGTATTCGGAGCGCACGCTCAGTGTTGCCGCGCTCAATGCGGTCTATGACCGCTCCCCTGAACAACGCGCTGCAATCGTCGGCCGCGCGGATTCGCTGGATTCGGGCACGGCAATGGCAGGCGTCGATGACACGATTTCGCGCTGGTTCGGCGATCCGGTGCCGGCTTCGCTGAAGCAATCAGCGCATGATTTGCGTCACTTGCTTCTGACGGTTCAACCGGTGGGCTATGCGCGCACGTATCGGCTATTCGCGAATTCCGACGACGTGCATGTGCATCGTTTGCCCGAGCTGGCGGTTCCGGCGCTTTTCCTCACGGGAGAATGCGATCCCAATTCCAGCCCTGACATGTCGCGGGCGATGGCGGCCGTGACGCCTGGTGGAAGAGCCGAGATCATCGCGGGTGCGCGACACATGATGTCCGTGACCGATCCCGACGAAGTGAACGAAAGACTGATCTGTTTTCTATTGAATTCGTCGGAAAAAGTCAAAGCCGGCGCAGAAACTAAAGGAGCGCGTCATGAATGAGACGGCAATTGAAAAGACGCTGGACCCGCTGGAGTTTCGTCGCGCGCTGGGCGCGTTCGTCACCGGCGTGACGGTGGTCACGACGATTCAGGAGGACGGTTCGCCGCGAGGTTTCACGGCCAACTCTTTCAGTTCCGTATCGCTCGATCCACCGCTCATTCTCGTTTGCATCGCGAAGACCGCATCGAGTCATGCCGTCTTTTCGAAGACCGATCACTTCGCTGTGAGCGTGCTGGCGGAAGATCAGAAGTCGGTATCGGGCGTGTTCGCTTCTAAGGCCGCCGACAAGTTCGCTCAAGTCGAATGGCATGCGCGAACCACCGGCGCACCGCTCATGACCGGCGCCGCCGCCAGCTTCGATTGCATGACCCATCAGGTCGTCGATGCGGGCGATCACATCATCCTGATCGGTCGCGTGGTGGAGTTCACGCACACGTCGTCTTCGCCGCTTGGTTATTGTCGCGGCGCGTATGTCAATTTCAGCCTGACGCAGGAAGCGCTCACCGCGGCCGGGTCGACCGCAAAAGTCGGTGCGATTCTCGAACACGACGATCGCATCGCCCTTCTGGAAACCCCTCGCGGACTGGAATTGCCGACGGGCGTGAAGCTCGAACCGGCCAGCAACGCGAATAGCTTGCGCGGCGTGCTTGCAAAGCTCGGACTCGAAGCGAATCTGGATTTCCTTTTCGCCGTTTTCGAAGGACAAAGCGATCAACCCGGCGTGCATGTCTACTATCGCGGACGCGTGCTCGATAACAGCGGCCTCGCGGCAAACAGCTCGCTTCGCATGATTCCCCTGAACGAGATTCCCTGGGACCAAGTGCGCGACAGCGCCGTGAAATCGATGCTTCAACGGTATGTGCGCGAGCGAAGCGAAGACGCGTTCGGCATCTATGTAGGCGACTCGGAAACGGGAACGGTGCAATCGCTTGCACGTCAGCATTGAACGACGAACGAAGTTATCAGGAAAAGAAAGTCGAGCGCGACACGAGGTGAGTGATTGGGCACGACGTGAACAATCAGTGGAGAAGACGAGATGAAATTTTCTTTGTTTTTGCATATGGAGCGATACGACACCAAGACGTCGCATCGCGAATTGTTCGACCAGATGACCGAACTCGTGCAGCTCGCCGAGCGCGGCGGCTTCGAGACGGCCTGGATTGGCGAACACCACGCGATGGAATTCACGATCGCGCCGAATCCCTTCGTCAATCTGTCTTATCTCGCCGCGAAGACGGACAAGATTCGTCTTGGAACGGGCACTGTTATCGCTCCTTTCTGGCATCCGATCGCGCTTGCCGGTGAAGCAGGAATGGTCGATGTCGCGAGTAACGGGCGGCTCGATATCGGCATCGCGCGAGGCGCTTACTCATTCGAATACGAACGGCTTTTGCCGGGCCTCGACGCAATGAGCGCTGGCGCGCGCATGCGCGAACTCGTGCCGGCGCTGCGCAAACTGTTCAAGGGCGATTACGCGCATCAGGGTGAATTCTGGTCGTGGCCTTCGACCACGCCGGTGCCGCGTCCGATTCAGCAGCCGTATCCGCCGTTGTGGCTCGCCGCGCGTGATCCGAGTTCGCATGCCTTCGCGGTGGCCAACGGCTGCAACGTGCAAGTCACGTCGCTCGCTGCGGGTGATGCCGAAGTCGCGAGCCTCATGGAACGCTTCAACGCCGCTTGCGCCGCGCATCCCGATGTTCCGCGTCCGCAAGTGATGATGCTGATGCACACGTTCGTCGGCGAAGATGCGGCGGAAGTCGACGCAGGTGTCGAAGATCTTGCGCGGTTCTATCGCTACTTCAGCAAGTGGTTCAAGAACGAGCGTCCTGTCGAGCAAGGCTTTATCGAGCAGCTCACGGAAGCGGACGTCGATATGTTCCCGCAATACTCCGCCGAGTCGATTCGAAAGAATCTGGTGATCGGCCAAGCAGCCGATGTCATCGCGCGGTTGAAAAGCTATGAAGAACTTGGCTATGACCAGTACAGCTTCTGGCTCGACAGCCATATGAGTTTCGAGCGCAAGAAGAAGTCGCTGCAATTGTTCATCGACAAGGTTATGCCTGCATTCCAGACGCGATAAGGCGAACGCGAATCGTATTCTTCAATTCAGGAGCGGCCGACATGGTGCAGCGGTTTCAGCAATATATCGATGGTGCATTCGAAGACGCGAAGGAACACTTCGATAGCATCGATCCCTCCACAGGCGAAGTCTGGGCGCATATGCCATCCGCCAGCGCGGACGATGTGGACCGCGCGGTGCAGGCGGCGCACCGTGCCTTCATGGACCCGGCGTGGGCGAATCTGAACGCGACCGCGCGCGGCAAGCTGCTATATCGCCTCGCGGATCTGGTGGCGCAACATGCGCCTCGTCTCGCGGAACTCGAAACGCGGGATACCGGCAAGCTTATTCGCGAGACGCGAGCGCAGATCGGCTATGTCGCGGAGTATTACCGCTATTACGCGGGCATTGCCGACAAGATGCAGGGCGCGTGGCTTCCCGTCGATAAGCCCGATATGGAAGTCACGGTGCGTCGCGAACCCGTCGGCGTGGTGGCCGCGATCGTGCCGTGGAATTCGCAACTGTTTCTTTCGGCGGTGAAAGTGGGACCGGCGCTCGCCGCTGGCTGCACGATCGTGCTCAAGGCGTCCGAAGACGGTCCCGCTCCATTGCTCGAATTCGCGCGGCTGGTCCACGAAGCGGGCTTCCCGAAAGGCGTCGTCAACGTCGTGACGGGTTTCGGCAACGAATGCGGACGCACGCTCACGAGCCATCCGCTCGTGTCGAAGATTGCGTTCACCGGTGGACCCGAAACGGCGCGTCATGTCGTGCGGAACTCGGCGGATAACCTCGCGGCGATGTCGCTTGAACTGGGTGGCAAATCGCCGGTACTGGTGTTCGACGATGCCGATATCGAAAGCGCATGCAATGCCGTCGTCGCGGGTATTTTTGCGGCGACCGGGCAAAGCTGTGTCGCCGGATCGCGTCTGGTGATTCAACGCGGCATTCACGATGCTTTCGTGGCGAAGCTTGTCGAGAAGGCGGAAGCGATTCGAATCGGCGATCCTCAGGATATGGCCACGGAAATGGGTCCGCTGGCGACTCGCCGGCAACTCGAACATATCCAGAAAGTCTTGAAGGATAGCGTCGAAGCGGGCGCCCGAGTGGCAACCGGCGGAAGCCAGCCTTCCGATAAAACCCGTGGCTATTATTTCCAGCCCACGATCGTCGACTGCCCCAACACGCAAGTGCCGAGTGTGACGAACGAGTTGTTCGGCCCGGTGCTGAGCGTCGTGACGTTCGATACCGAAGCGGAAGCCATCGCCATAGCCAACGACACGCGCTATGGACTTGCATCGGGCGTCTTCACGACGAACCTGACGCGCGCGCATCGGCTCTCGCGTGCACTGCGCGCAGGCATCGTCTGGGTGAATACCTATCGCGTCGTTTCGCCCATCGTGCCGTTCGGCGGTTATGGCTTGAGCGGGCTGGGACGGGAAGGCGGTTTCGATGCGGCGATGGAATACACGCGAACGAAGTCCGTCTGGATTCGAACCTCCGACGAACCGATCGTCGATCCATTCGTCATGCGATGAGCGAGGTGAGGCTCAAGCTCGTCCGTGCGCTCGTAACTATCTAATGGAACTAACAGAATGAAGATCAAAGCTGCTGTTTTGGAGGCTATGGGCGCGACGGCTCCCTATGCGGTTTCCCGTCCTCTGAAAATCGAAGACATCGAGCTTGCTCCGCCCGGACCGGGCGAAGTGTCGATCAAGATCGCGGCGGCGGGGCTTTGCCACTCGGATCTATCGGTGATCAACGGCGACCGGCCGCGTCCGATGCCGATGGCGCTCGGCCATGAAGCCGCTGGCGTCGTCCAGGAACTCGGCGCCGGTGTCACCGATCTTCAGGTAGGCGATCACGTCGTCGTCGTGTTCGTGCCGAGTTGCGGACACTGCGCGCCGTGTGCCGAAGGACGGCCTGCGCTGTGCGAGCCCGGTGCCGCGGCAAACGGCGCAGGTACGCTGCTTTCCGGCTCACGCCGCCTTACTCGCAGTGGCGAAGTCGTCAATCATCATCTTGGCTGCTCTGTCTTCGCCGAATATGCAACCGTGTCGCGCCGCTCCGTGGTGAAGATCGATCCGAGTGTGCCGCTCGACGAAGCGGCGTTATTCGGCTGCGCGGTGCTCACGGGCGTAGGCGCCGTCGTGAACACGGCGCAGGTTCGAGTGGGCGCGTCGGTGGCCGTGATCGGCCTGGGCGGCGTGGGACTGGCGGCGCTGATCGGCGCTCACGCGGCGGGCGCGCGGCAGATCATCGCGATCGACTTGTCGGATGAAAAACTGGAGCAGGCCAAGAGTCTCGGCGCTACGCATGTCGTCAATGCAGGCCGCGAGGATGCGCTCGCGCACATTCGCGAGTTGAGTTCGGGCGGTGTCGAATACGCCTTCGAATTCGCCGGATCGATCCGCGCGCTGGACCTCGCGTACAACATCACGCGCCGCGGCGGATCGACCGTCACTGCGGGCTTGCCGCCTTCCACCGCGCGCTGGCCCATGCCCGCGGTGAGTCTCGTGGCTGAAGAGCGCACCGTGAAAGGCAGTTATATCGGCACGTGCGTTCCGTCGCGCGATATTCCTCATTTCATCGAGCTATACAAGCAAGGCCGTTTGCCGGTGGACAAACTGCTCACTGGCCGATTGACGCTCGACGAGATCAATCACGGCTTCGATCTCTTGCACGAAGGCCGCGCGATCCGACAGGTGGTGGTGTTCGAATGAGCGACGCCAACGCAGGCTGGACCGAAGGATGGAACGCCATGCAGCAAGCGTTCTTCAAGTCGATGAATCCTTCAGCGGCAGAAACCGCGAAACCGCTCATGCAGGAACAGTTCGCGGACTTGCAGGAAACGTGGAAAGAGTCCATCGAAAAGTGGACTTCCTTCGTCAAGATCGGCGCCGGCTCCGACGCGTGGACGCCGCAAGCGCTGGGCGAGATGTTCTCCCCTGCGCGATGGAGCGGCAGCGGCGCGGGCGCATTCGACGCCGGTTTGCAGCGCGTGATCGAAGGGCCGAAGTACGCAACGCTTTGGGACTTCGATCGAAAGATCGCTGAATTGCAGAAGAAGGCGAGAGAGCGCGATCAGGCCGTGCTGGCTTATCAGGCCATCGTGCAACGCGCCTGGAACACGGCGCTCGAACGCTTGATGAAGTCGATGTCGTCATCGGAAGAAGGTACGCCATCGACCTGGCGCGGTCTGATTGATCGCTGGTTGAAGATCGCGAACGAAACGCTGATCGAGGCGCACCGGTCGGATGAATTCGTCGCTGCGCAAACGCGCATGTTGCGCGCGGCGTCGGATCATCGGTTGAAGGAACGCGCGATCGCCGAATCATGGTGCGAGGCGTATCACATTCCGACGCGCACCGAGGTCGATGAAATGCAGCGCACGATAACCGAATTGCGCCGGCAGATTCGCCTGCTGCAACGACACAACGCGGCGCAACAAGAGACGACGCAGCCGGTTCGAAAGACACGCGCGGCATCGAAAGCCACACGCCCGGTCCATTCCTGAGAGAACGTATGGCTGCCACCAAGAAATCGACCGCCGCACGGGCGATCGCCGAATTCAGCGACTTCAACCTGAAACTCGCCCGCGGACAGCAGATGCTCGACCGGATCAAGGACGAGCACGTAGAGATCGCCACCGCCGACAAGGACGTGGTGTTTCGGGAGGACAAGACGACGCTGTATCGATACAAGCCTACCGCCGAGCGCACGCTCGGGGTGCCGGTGCTCGTCGCGTATGGACAGATCGGCCGGTACACGATGACCGATCTGCAGGAAGACCGGTCGATGCTGCGCAATCTGCTCGCGCTCGGCGTCGACGTGTATGCCGTGGATTGGGGCAGCCCGACGCGCAGCGATCGCTGGCTCACGTTCGAAGACTATGTTGATGTCTATCTGAACGACTGTATCGAGTTCATCTGTCGCGAGCACGGCATCTCGGCGATCAACCTGCTTGGTATTTGCGAAGGCGGTGTCTTCTCGCTGTGTTATGCGGCGCTTTACCCGGAACGCATCAAAAACCTGATTCTGACGATCACGCCAGTGGACTTCCATCAGGACCAGGCCGAAGGCCGCGTCAATCACGGCTTGCTGAACCTCTGGACGCGCGGCTTGGGCGAGGATGACATCGACCAGTTGATCGAAGCGAACGGTAACTTGCCGGGCGAGTTGATGAGCCACGTCTTCTCGCAAATGACGCCGGGCGCGACCTTGTCGAAGTACAACGTAGGCTTGCTCGATACCTTCGACGACGAAAAGAAGCTGCTCAATTTTCTGCGTATGGAGAAGTGGCTGGCCGACCGGCCGCATCATCCAGGTGAAGCGGCCAAGCAGTTGCTCGTCAACCTCTACAAGAACAACGAGCTCATACGTGGCGAATTCAAACTCGGCGGTCGTACGGTCGATCTGAAGGACATTCGCATGCCGGTGCTCAACGTCTATGCGAAAGATGACCACATCATTCCGCCGAAGACGACTCAGGCGCTCGGCGATGCAGTAGGCAGCGACGATTATCGTGAGATCGGACTCGACGGCGGTCATGTCGGCGTATTCGTGAGCGGCAAGTCTCAGGGCGTGCTGGGCAAAGGCATCGTCGAGTGGTTGCGCGAGCGCGATGATGCGTGAGATCGAGCCGCGCTTCGATGCAGTGGCGCCGCGCTTCAGAGAGGTCGATGTCATCGGTCGAGGCGGTTTCCACAAGCTCGCGTATGCGGAATGGGGACCGTCGAAGTCCGATCGAACGGTCGTGTGTGTTCATGGCGTGTCGCGCAACGGACGGGACTTCGATGTCTTGGCCGCGTCGCTCGCGGCGCAGGACATGCGCGTGATTGTGCCCGACCTGCCCGGACGCGGACGCAGCGAATGGCTCGCGGCGCCGAGTCACTACACCGACCGCGCCTATGTGCGGGCGATGTCGACGCTCATCGCGCGACTCGATGTCGATCAGGTGGACTGGGTCGGCACGTCGCTCGGCGGCCATATCGGCATGCTGGTGGCATCGGAACGCGGCACGCCGATACGTCGCCTCGTGCTCAACGACTTCGGTGCGCGCGTGTCGGCTGCTTCGCTGCGCAGGATCGGCAGCTATCTGACGCGTTCGTGGCGTTTCGGCTCGGTCGAAGAAGTCGAAGCGCATCTGCGTGAAGTGCACGCGCCGTTCGGCAAGTTGAGCGATGCGCAGTGGCGTCATCTCGCCCTGCACAGCGCGGTCGAAGACGGCGCGGGCAGCTTGCGCTTTCACTTCGATCCGGGCATCGGATTGCGCTTCGCGATACCGATTCTGCTCGACGTGATCCTGTGGCACATCTGGGACAAGATCGAATGCCCGGTGCTCATCTTGCGCGGCGAAGACTCCGACCTGTTGGCACGCAGCACGGTAGACGCAATGCTCAAACGCGGGCCGGCCGCTGCCGCGGGCCGGGTAGCCGCAGTCGAGTTTCCCGATTGCGGTCACGCACCGGCATTGATGGACCCCGCGCAGATCGATGTCATCCAGAACTATCTTTTAACCGATTAGCCGACGCTCAACCGGCGCACCCGAGACTGCCATGATTCAAGACAAGATCGTTACCGCTGATGAAGCCATTGCATTGATACGAAATGGCGATGTCGTGAGTTGCTCGGGTTTCGTAGGCATCGGCACGCCCGAGGAATTGATTGCGTCGCTCGAACGGCGTTTCATCGAAACCGAAGGACCGCGCGATCTCACGCTCGTCTTCGCAGCGGCGCCGGGTGACGGCAAGGAACGCGGACTGAATCGGCTCGCGCACGAAGGACTCGTCCAACGCGCGATCGGCGGTCACTGGTCGCTGGTGCCGAAGCTCGGGAAACTCGCCACCGACAATCGCATCCAGGCCTACAACCTGCCGCTGGGTACGATCTCGCATCTGTATCGAGACTCCGCCGCGCATCGCGCGGGTACGCTGACGAAGGTCGGACTCGGCACGTTCGTCGATCCGCGACAAAGCGGCGGCAAGATCAACGCGCGAACGACACAGGACATCGTGCGGGTCATGGAGATCGACGGCGAGGAATGGCTCTTCTACAAGGCATTTCCGATCAACGTCGCGCTGATTCGCGGCACGACTGCCGACGCCGAAGGCAACATCACGATGGAGCGCGAAGCACTCATGCTCGACGCTCAGGCCGCCGCAATGGCCGCGCGAAATGCGAACGGACTCGTCATCGTGCAGGTGGAACGCCTTGCATCGAGCGGCTCGCTCGACGCTCGCAGCGTGGTCATTCCCGGCGTACTGGTCGATTGCGTCGTGCTGGCGCCGCCCTCGGCTCACAAGCAGACTTACGCCACCGATTACAACGCAGCGTATTCGGGCGAGATTCGCGTTCCGGTGAACAAGATTCCAGCTCTGGCGCTCGATGAAAGAAAGCTGATCGCGCGGCGCTGCGCCTTCGAGTTGCCGCTGGGCGGCGTAATCAATCTGGGAATCGGCATGCCCGAAGCGGTGGCCGCCGTCGCTGCAGAAGAGCGCGTGCTCGATCATCTGACCTTGACCGCCGAACCCGGCGTGATCGGCGGCATGCCGCAAGGCGGCCTCGACTTCGGCGCGGGCATCAATACTCAGGCCTTGCTGCATCAGAATCAGCAGTTCGACTTCTACGATGGCGGCGGGCTCGATCTCGCGTGTCTCGGCATGGCCGAAATCGATCGAATGGGCAATGTGAATGTCAGCCGCTTCGGTTCGCGTCTTGCGGGGTCGGGCGGATTCATCAATATCAGTCAGAACGCTCGCCGGCTCGTGTTTGCCGGGACATTCACCGCCGGAGGAATCGTCACCGCTGTCGAAGACGGCCGAATGCGAATCGTCACCGAAGGGCGGACCCGCAAGTTTGTCGAAGCGGTCGAGCAAGTCACGTTCAGCGGGCCGCTCGCCGCCGCGAAGGGACAGTCGGTGTATTACGTCACCGAGCGATGCGTGTTCAGGCTTCGACCCGAAGGCCTGCAATTGATCGAAGTGGCTCCGGGTATCGATGTCGAGCGCGACGTGCTGGCGCACATGGCGTTTCGGCCGCTCATCGCCGACGTCGCGGTGATGGACCCGCGTATCTACCGCCCGAAACCGATGGGGCTCGCCGCGGTTCTGCAGGATTTGCAACTGACGGACCGCCTGACCTACGACGAGGATCGCAACATCCTGTTCGCCAACTTCGAAGGCATGGCGATTCGCGCTGACGGCGACATCGAATGCGTGCGACGCGTCTTCGAAGGCATGTGTGCGCGCGTGGGACGGCGAGTGGCGTTGATCGTCAACTATGACGGCTTCCGGCTCGAAGAGTCGCTCGCCGACGAGTACTTTGAAATGGTCGCCGGCTTACAGCGCAAATACTATTCGACGACTACGCGATACACCACGAGCGCCTTCATGCGCATGAAACTAGGCGATGCACTTTCGTCTCGCCAGGCCGCCGCGCATATCTTTGAAACGCACACTGAGGCTTCTGAATTCATTCATACCAATTCGCATGTCGCAGGTGCGGCGTAAGCGTTTTGTCCGGCTGCTTTAATTAGGTATGCGGAATTATTAGTGCTGCGGCGTTCCAAACGCCAACAAGTAGCGTTACCTGCTTGTAATGATATGAAGAAAGTCAGGCGGGTTAACGCCGATGGGACGCCGTACTATGGTATGCCATCATATTCTTAACGTGCTGGAGAAGCCTTGCAGAAGTTTCAAGGCCTTTAATCTGGCAAATTCATTTATGAGTAGATGGAGACACCATGAAAGACTCAGCGGATGACAACGCCGTTTTTTCGATTGAGAGCGACTCGATCGAGTATGTCGGCCCCGAACATCGACACGGCAAGCCGAATGACCTTTTCACTTTATGGTTTTGCACGAATGTCGCGCCGTTGGCCGTCATTTCGGGCGCCACGTCCGTACTGGTATTTCACCTGGATCTCAAGAGCGCGATTCTCGCGATCGTGCTCGGCCAGTTTTTCGGCGCTATTTTTCATGCGCTGACGTCCGCGCAAGGGCCGCTCGTCGGCGTCGCGCAGATGATTCAAAGCCGCGCACAATTCGGTCGATATGGATCACTGCTGGTGGTGGGATTCACGACGCTGATCTATCTCGGGTTCTTCGTCTCGAACATCATTCTTTCGGGAAAAACGCTTCATGCGGCAGTCCCCGTCGTGCCCGAATCGATCGCGCCGGTCATTGGCGCGCTCCTCTCCACGCTTATCGGGGTCCTGGGCTATAACCTGATTCACCGCTTCAACAAGGTGGGCGCATGGTTCATGGGAGGCGCGCTTCTCATCGGCATGGCGCTGCTGATTCCGAACCTGACCGCGGCGGCGCTTCATCAAGGTCACTTCGATTTCGCCAACTGGTTCGCAATGTTCGGACTGTGCGCGATCTGGCAGATCAGCTTTGCACCTTATACGTCGGATTACTCGCGCTATCTTCCCAAGTCAACTGGCTTCGGCAAAGTCTTCGCGTTCACGTACTTCGGCACTTCGCTCGGTACGATCTTCGCGTTTATATTCGGCGCAGTGGCGGTGAGCGCGGGGCAGGGCACCGACGCGATGCAGGCCATTCAGACGCAAACGGGCGCGTTCGGTCATGTCCTGATCTTCCTGTTCCTGATTAACATCATCGGCCACAACGGGATGAATCTTTATGGGGCGGTGCTCTCCGTCATCACTGCCGCGCAAACATTCAGCCCGAAATGGCTTCCGGGGCGCAACGTTCGGATCGTTGTATCGACGGCGCTGCTGATTGCTTCGACCGCAACTGCATTGTGGGCGTCGAGCAACTTCCTCTCGATCTTCCTGAATGCAATCTTCGCGCTGCGTATCGTGTTGGCTCCGTGGATTGCGATCAACCTTGTCGACTTCTATCTGATTAACAATAAGACCTATCAAGTCGAAGAGATCATCAGCAGTACCGGCGGCGCATATGGATCCTTCAACTTCAAGGCAATCGGTGTCTATGTCTTCGGAATTGCGATTCAGATCCCCTTCATGGAAGAGTATTTCCATGGCGTGTGGGCAAACATCGCGGGTGGCGCCGATGTCTCGTGGATGATCGGTTTGATTATCTCCGCGCTGGTCTACTACGCGATTGCATCGAAACGCCATGCTCACGCGCGACGTGCCGCTCCTTCGCATACTCGCGCTTGAAAGTGAACCCGCTGCTACTTAACATCCAGATCCACGTTTCAATGGAGCCAAAATGAGAGACGACGATGCGCTGTTCGAGAAGGGCATGCCGATCCGACGCGCGGTGCTGGGCGCCGAATATGTGGATGCGTCGATGGCGAAAGCCGACGATTTCATGATGTCGTTCCAACGCGCCACGACTTCGTGGGCGTGGGGATGGGCCTGGGGAGATCCCACGCTCGATAACCGAACGCGCAGCCTGATGAATCTAGCGATGCTTACCGCGACAGGACACACGGAAGAGTTAAAGCTGCATGTCAAAGGCGCGTTGAACAACGGTCTTACAGTCGATGAAATCAAGGCCGCGTTGCTTCATGCCACTGCGTACTCGGGCATTCCATGTGGACTCGGTGCATTCAAGGCGGCTCACGAGGTTCTCAAACGAGAAGGCGCAATCTAGCGAAACGAAAGCGAGCCGATGATTTGCCCGGCTCGCCGAAGAAGAATCATCTACATCTGCAAGAACTCACTTCAGGCTAACTTAAAGTCATCTGCCGAATACCCGGAGTCCACTTATAAAAGAACGCGGCCGGTAACGGCCTGGATAAAGACGGAGGAGTCTACGTTCGTTGGCTGTTCCCTAACATCATTCTGAGCGATTACTCCACGAACACGTCATCCCGGACGGAGTTCCAGCACGGGTTGAATCGGGGCGAGGCCGGTGCTGCTCGCTTGCCGGCTGATTCTCGGCGTGGCTGAAGGCGTCTACTGGCCGCAACAATCGCGCTTCGCGAAGGCGTGGTTCGCACCGGACGAGCGCACCAAGGCGAACGCGATCATCCAGTATTACGGACAATATCTCGCGCTCGCATTCGGTTTCATCGTGCTGACGCCGATCTATCATGCGTTCGGCTGGCGTTCGATGTTCTTTCTGATGGGCGGCATCGGCCTGGTGATCGTCGTTCCGCTCTACATGGCGAAGCTGAAGCCCGAAAGCGAAGCGCCGTATCGCACGCCGCCAGCGCAATCGGGCGCGGCGAACAAGCTCACGTTCGCGGCGCTCGGCGGTCCGGCATTCCTGTTGTTGCTCGTGAGCTATATCACACAAGGCATGTTGTTTTGGGGCGTCGCGCTGTGGATTCCGCTCGCGGTGCAGTCGGTGGGCTTCACCGGCATGTCGCAGGCGTTCGCGAGTTCGTTGCCGTATATCGCCGCCGTGTTGCTCGCGCTGCCGATGTCGCGCATCAGCGACCGCACCGGCAAGCGCGTGCTGATCGCCGCGCTCGGCCTGCTGATTCCGGGCGTGCTGATGATGCTCCTGCCGCTGGTATCGAGCGGTTACGCGAAGCTCGGGCTCATCACGGTGGCGCTCGGTCTCTATGCGAGCAGCTATACGCCGAACATCTGGTCGATCCTGCAATCGTCGATTGAGCCGCAGGCGATCGGTCCGGCGTCGGGCATCATCAACGGCATCGGCGCGGGTGGCGGCGGCACGATCGCGGGCTTTCTGGTCGGCCTTCTTTATCGTTCGACGGGCTCGTCATTCTCGGCGGCATTTCGTTGCTGGCGTATGGCCGCGTGCAGAAATCGCGATTGCATCGGGACACGGACGCGCGTTTCGTGCACGGAACTCGCGAAGCAAATTGAGCGTGATGGCGCCGAGGTCAGGCGCCTGCCTGCAAGATGTCATGATGCGATTCCACTCTTCGAACCATAGATAAAAATTAGTCGGGACTAGGGGCTTTCCCTTATGCATCGACCCTCCTATATTGAATCAAGCATTTAGGAGGAGTGGACCTCTATCGAGGTCCGGGGAGCTCACATCATGAAAGTTTCAATCTTCGCAGTTGCGATTGCGGCCTCTCTGGCTGGCTGCGCCGGCGGTATGTCGAACGGTTTCGATCCGGCCACGCTGGGGTGGTCTTGATTTTCGCGCGAAGTTCCGGTTAGCCCAGTCCAAGCGCGACGAGGGTTTGCCGGCTGGCCCTTATTAAAATCCGTTCTGAATCAATGACATGTTGTCTGCCCCGAGGCTGAACCGAGAAATCGCCAGTCCAGGTTCACAGCAGGATCCGGTTCGGTAGCGGGCTTGACAACCACGACGCCGAGATCGCGCCGGTAGAACGCGATATCTGCGCCGCTGTGCGAATAGTCGCGCGGTGTCGGACCATGCGCGCGCCGACTATGAGAGGCGGCGTTACCTGCTGATAGACGACCCGACGCGCCGCGGACGGTCAGCGCCGCGCCTTTACGGACCTCGGAACGCGCCCGGTATCCGAAAACGCGCCGGGCCACGGCACGGTGCAACGATGCCAAGCCCACGGACATTGAGCCGGCTCCTGAAGAAGACGAGGGGCGGGATTTTCGCTCGTGCCCGGTTATTCTCCGTGCTCGGCGAATCTGCGAATTGGCTGAGCAGAGCTAACTCCAGGGGCATGTCTTTGCGGAAATGGGTGGCGGATTTCTGCATCGACTCGACGTCGTGCAGTGTCTTACTTCTGCCGCGAGCAGACTCGCGGTCTCATCGAAACCTCTCGCTCGCCGCCGTCTTAAGCTGCTGGATAGCGTTGCGACGGTTCATATGATTGACAATAACAGAATCGCCTCAAAGCACGAGGCGAAGGCAAAGTGTCGTGAATATCGACGGCGCGACATCAGAGGAGTGACTGAGTGGGGGGGCGGCGTCGTTGTCCAATCTGGCGGTGCAGATGACTGACCGTCATGGTGACCAGCGGACTCACAAACGCAAAGTACGAACTGTCGATTCCAAACGGGTTTCCGGCGACGAACCAGGCAGTGGTCGACACGGTCGACAGAACGATACCCGCCAACGCACCGCGCGATGTACCGAACTTTGGCGCGTAAAAGCACAGTACGATCAGCACCGCGAGTGTTCCCCGAAGCGCCTTTCCGAGAAAGGCAATCAAGAGGATCTTGCTGGCAAACAGCGCAAGGATGAGCGGAAGGATGCCCATGACAATCGTGGCGATCCGAATGAATCTGAGCGAGCGCTTTTCATCGACTGTGCCGGCCCGGCGAAGCTCGTAGAAGTCTCGCAGCAGCAACGTGCTCGATGCAACAGTGGCCGCGGAGATTCCGCCAAAAAGCGCTCCGGCCAGACCGATCACGACAATGCTGGCCGCGAACGCCGGCATATGCGCGATGACGGCGGGAAACGCGTCGATCGAACGGATCCCGGGATACAGATGCGCGCTGCATAGCCCGATGAGCGCGACACCGATGCCGAACGGAACCAGCATGGCGGAAGCGTAGTAGCAGGCGCGCTTGGCGGCTCGCGCATCGGCAACCGTGACGACGCCCTGGATCACATACTGTGAAGCGAACATCGCACCGCTGCCCGCAAGAACCCAGGCAATGATTTTGGATATCCCCACATCCATCACGTCGAACATATGCGCAGGCAACGCGACCTGTAGCCGGGAGTAGCCGCCAGAGGCGGAAAGCGCGAACGCAAGCGCGAGCACGACACCGACATACTTCAATATGGCGTTCAGCGTATTGGTGTAGACCACGGATCGAAATCCGCCGATGGTGACGAAAAAGATGGCCACCGCACCTACGATCAACGTCGCGGTCACGTGCCCCAGTCCCAGAATGGCCCCGAGCAGCGCGCCGCCTGCTGCGTAGAGCGCCACCGTGACGATGCTCAACGAGAATATGGTCATGACCGAAGCGCCGTATCGGACACTGCGGCCGTAGTTTTGTTCGAGAATCGCCGAGATGGTGTGCAGCCCGGTGCTGCGGTAGCGCTCAACGAGCGTCCAGCCGAGCAGCAGGAATCCAATCGCCAGCGCGATCACCACCCATGCCGCCGTCAGTCCTCGTTCGAATCCTGTCTGCGCAGTTCCAACGGTGATCGACGTGCCTATCGACTCGGACACCAGAAGAGCGGCGATCACCTTAGGCGAGAAGTGCTTCCCACCCGTGACGAAGGCCTTGCTATTCGCAGCATGACGGCGCACGAAGTACCCGGTACATGCAATGAGCACGAAGTACCCTGCGCACACACTGATCAGAATCACGGCTCGATTTAGCACGTCACGTCTCCCAATTTTTTCTGTCGATTTAAAACAGGCGGCCTCTTGAGCGCTGCCTCTCAAGGGACAAGGCAGGCAAAGGCTCGCAACTGAGCGGCGTCCGGTCAACAAATGGAGCATTCTGTATTACAGGTTCTTCCCGTCGGGATGCTCACGGAAAGGTCCGGGAAATTCAGACGGCAGCAGGCAAGCGCGCCGTCCTAAAAGGCCGTGAGGCAATTGCGGTCAGCCGGGAAGCACGGGCGTGGTGGGCCGCCGCACTGGGGAAAGTACTAGGCGTGACGTCGAAGCATCCGGGCGAAGCGGACGTGTGCGCTCAAATGCGGAGCGGCTACTCGCCGAACAAGCGGGAAATGCCGCTTCTGATGTGCGCGACCATTGCTTGCCGCGCCTCTTCGGGATCGCGTTTCGTGATGGCTTTGTCGATCAATAGATGCTCTTTGCGGATATCGCGCACACGTCTCAGTTGCGGTTGCACCGAGAATTCGCGGATTACGCGCGTCGCCATACGGCGATGATCGCGGATCGCCGCCATCGTCATCAGGTAGAACTTGTTGCCGCTGGCTTTGGCTACGGCTTCGTGAAACGCGATGTCTTCCTCAATGCTTTCCGTGCCGCGATTGATCGCCACTTCGAGAAGGCGCCGGCGCGTGCTGACTTCCTCTCTCAGGGCCTCGTCATTGCTGAGCGCGGCCCATGCAGCGCATTCGCCCTCGATCACGCAGCGGAACTCTAGAAAAGCGCGGACTTCTTCCACGCTTTGAATGGATCCGAACGGCGCACTGCGCAAGTGCGGCTGCCCGACGTAGTTTCCCGCGCCCTTGCGCGAGACCACCCAGCCTTCCGACCTGAGCCTCGCCAAGGCCTGACGGACCACCGGCCGCGATACGCCGAGCATTTCCGCCATAGGGTTTTCACCAGGCAGTTTGTCGTCCGGCATCAGGCGGCTTCGATCGATGAAAGCCAGGATGCCTTGATAGGCGGCGTCCGTGAGGGGAGAGACGGTCATAAACGAGAACCTCTTGGAAGAACGCGCTCATCTTAACCCTGTAATACAGGTGCGTCGATTCTTTGACGATCCTTCCGTGCGCTGAGAGCATGGCGACACTTCATCAACAGCCTTCAACATCGCCATGTCCAGAATCACGAAGCTGCGCACGATACGTATCGCCGAACGGCCGAATCTAATCTGGGTCGAAGTGGAAACCGACGAAGGACTGATGGGCCTCGGCGAAACCTTCCGTGGCGCGCAAGCGGTGGAAGCCGTCATTCACGAACAGATCGCGCCGCAAATTCTCGGCAGTGACGCGCGTCAGGTCGAAGCGATTTCGCGGCAACTGCACACGCCGTACGTCGGCTTCCAGGGTGCAAGCGCTGAAATTCGTGCGGCGAGCGCCATCGACCTCGCGTTGTGGGACATCAAAGGCAAGCGTCACGGCATTCCCGTGCATGAAGCAATGGGCGGTGCAAATCGCCTTGAAATTCAGGCTTACAACACGTGTGCGGGCTATTCGTATAACAGCAACAACGTAGCGCGTCGCGTGATCGGCCAACAAGATGCGCCGCAAGGCCCCTACGACGATCAGCTTGCGTTCAACACGGACGCAGGCCGTCTTGCTACCAGTCTGATCGAAGAAGGTTATCGCGCGATGAAAATCTGGCCGTTCGATGTTTTCGCGGCTGCGACGGGCGGACAAAACATCTCGCTCGTTGATCTCAAGCGCGGTCTCGAACCGTTCAGGAAGATTCGTGAGGCGGTGGGCGACAACATCGAAGTCATGTGCGAGTTGCATAGCCTCTGGGGTGCATTGCCGGCGGAACGCATCTGCCGCGCGCTGGAAGACTACGGCGTCTTCTGGGTCGAAGACCCGATCAACAAAATGCACGATGTCGAAGCGCTCGCCGATCTGCGTTCACGCGTGCGTGTGCCGATCTGCGGCAGCGAGACATTGTCGGGCACCACGCAGTTTCGTGAGCTGATGGCGGCGAACGCGGTCGATGTCGTCATGCTCGATCTCGCGTGGTGCGGAGGTCTGACCGAAGCACGCAAGATCGCGGCGATCGCGGAATCGCACCGGCGCGCGTTGGCGCCGCACGACTGCACCGGGCCGATCACGTTAATGGCCGGACTCCATCTCGCGCTGCACGCATCGACGGCAATCTATCAGGAAGTCGTGCGCGCCACGCTGTCGACCTGGTATCGCGATCTCGTGACCGAGCTTCCCGTGATCGAGCGCGGCATGGTCAAGGCGCCGGTGCTTCCGGGCCTCGGTACGGCGCTTCGATCGGAAGTGAAACTCCGCGCCGATGCCACGCTGCGCGAATCAGCGTAACCGGGTCGATCGGCCGCGAATCGACCCACTCCCTATTTCATGAACGAGGCTATCTCCATGTCGACTCTTACACCCGCATTGCGCCAGCAACTCGAAAAGATCAGCACCGCCACGCTCGCGACCGCGCTCTACAAGCGTGGCTTGCGTCAGCAAGTGATTCAGGGCGTCACGCCGCTCGCGCGCCTGAGCAAGAGCATGGTCGGCGAGGCGTTCACGCTTCGCTATATCCCGGCACGCGAGGATCGAAACGGAATTGAGGTGTTTCGAAATCCGGAACATCCGCAGCGCAAGGCCGTCGAAATCTGCCCGGCGGGCGCGGTGCTCGTGATGGACAGCCGTAACGATCCGCGCGCGGCATCAGCGGGCGGCATTCTCGTCACGCGGCTGATGCAGCGTGGTGTGGCGGGTGTCGTGACCGATGGCGGCTTCCGCGACTCCGACGATATCTCGCGCATCGATATGCCGGCTTTTCACACGCGGCCTTCCGCGCCGACGAACCTGACCTTGCATGAAGCGCTCGATATCAACGTGCCTGTCGGTTGCGGCGGCGCGGCGGTGTTTCCCGGCGATATCGTCGTGGGCGACAACGACGGCGTGATCGTCATTCCGGCGCATCTCGTCGAGGAAGTCACGGCGGAAGCCACGGATATGACCGCCTTCGAAGACTTCGTGATGGAACGGGTCAACGCGGGCGAAACGATCATCGGCCTGTATCCGGCGACCAGGCCGGAAACACTCGACAAGTTCGCAACCTGGCGCAGCCAGAACGGCCGCTAAACCCGCGCCGATCATAAGCGACGAAGGAGACATCGATGAACCGAAGAGGCGCAGCGTCCATTCAGGATGGCCGGCCGACCAGAATCCGCTACTGGATTCTGAGCGTGCTGTTCATCGTGACGGCGCTGAATTATGCGGATCGCGCGACGCTGTCGATTGCGGGTCCGGCTGTATCCAAAGCATTCGACATCGGACCGATCGGCCTCGGGTATCTGTTCTCGGCTTTCGGATGGAGCTATGTGCTCGGCCAGATACCGGCGGGGTGGCTGCTCGACCGCTTTGGCTCCAAGCTGATCTACGGATTGAGCCTGCTGTCGTGGTCGATGTTCACGATGCTGCAAGCGAGCATCGGCATGTTTCATCCGGCCAATGCCTTCGTCGCGCTCTTCGTGATTCGCTTCTTCCTCGGCCTGGTGGAATCCGCCGCCTGTCCGGCCAACAACCGGATTGTCGCGGCGTGGTTTCCGTCGGCGGAACGCGGTGCGGCGACATCCATCTTCAATTCGGCGCAGTACGTGGCTGTGGCGTTCTTCGGTCCGTTGATGGGACTCGTCGCTGCTCACTGGGGCTGGCAGTACATTTTCGTCAGTATGGGCGTACTGGGCGTATTGATCGCGCTCGTATGGCCAAAGGTGATTTACGACCCGAAGAAGGATCCGCGCATCAACCGCGGCGAATTCGACTTCATTACTGAAGGCGGTGCGCTGACCGATCTCGACAGCGTGAAGCCGACAGCCGCGCAAAGACCCGGTTTTCGCATGTTGAAGAAGGTCTTGAGCAATCGTATATTCGTCGCCGCCTATATCGGGCAATACGCGATTGCGGCGCTGACCTACTTCTTCATCACCTGGTTTCCGATGTATCTGATGCACGAACGCGGGATGCCGGTGGCGAAAGTGGGCTTCGTCGCAGCCATACCCGCGATCTGCGGCTTTCTGGGCGGTCTTGCGTGCGGCTTCGTCTCGGATGCATTTCTGAAGCACGGAAAGTCGATCTCGTTCGCAAGAAAGACGCCGTTCATCACCGGCATGTTGCTCGCCGCGACAATGGTCGGCTGCAACTTCGCGACCAAGGAATGGCAAATCGTCGCAATCATGGCGCTCGCGTTTTTCGGCAAAGGACTTGCGGCGATTGGCTGGGCCGTGATCTCGGATACCGCGCCGAAGCAGATCACGGGGCTCGCGGGCGGCGTGTTCAATGCCATCGGGAATATCGGTGGAATCGTCACGCCGATCGTCAGCGGTTACATCATCGCGAAGACGGGCTCTTATGCGGGGGTGCTGGTGTTCGTCGCCGCGCATGCGCTCGTGTCGGCTGCAGCGTATGCATTTTTGATGGGACCGACCCGCCGGCTCGACCTTGGCGTCGAGGTTCAGCAATCGCACGCGACAGAACGTCTGTCGTCCAATGAAAGGGGAACCGCTTGAAAGTTCTGGCACTGAGACAACACAGCCCGCACGCGGCGCTACTGGGTGAATTGCTGGGTTCGGAGTTCGATGTTCAGGGCATCGTGAACGTGACGCCCGAGGCGCTGAATGCCGATGTGCTGGTCACGACGCATCTCTCGTCGGAGGAAGCTTCGGCGACGACGGCGAGGCTGGTGCATGTGCCCGGCGCTGGCTACGAAGGCATTGCGTGGCGCAGCCTGCCGGACGGGTGCGTGGGCGCGAATGTCTTCTGTCATGAAGTGCCGATCGCCGAGTACGTGTTGCACGCGGCACTGGCGCATGTCTTCGCGCAACACAAGCCGTTGCCGCTGACGGAGACGACGTGGCCACGAGCCTATCTGCAGCGTGAATTTCGCGACGAGCTGTATGGCCGCCGCATGACGATCGTGGGCACCGGGCATATCGGACAGGAAGTGGCGAAGCGCGCTCAGGCGTTCGGCATCGCGACGACAGGTATCAACCGGCGCGGCGGCGCGGCGCCTTATTTCAATGTGACAGCACCGATCGGACGCATCGACGCGTTTCTTGCGGATGCGGATATTCTGGTGCTGTGCTGCCCGCTCGACGATACGACCCGGCATCTGTTCGATCGTGAGCGGCTTGCCCGCTTGCCGTCGACCTGCCTGTTCATCAACGTGGCGCGGGGTGAAGTCGTCGAGGAAGAGGCCTTGTATGAAGCACTGCGCGACCGGCGCATCGGCGCGGCGGTGCTCGATGTCTGGTATCAGTACCCGAAGACCGTGGACGACGCGCTTGCACCTTCGCGCTTTCCGTTCGTCGGACTTTCCAACGTAGCCACGACACCCCACATTTCTGGCTGGAGCCGGGGATTGCTGGATCGCCGTTATCGCGCGATTGCGGATAACATCCGGCGCCTCAAGGAAGGCCTCACGCTCGAAAACACCATCTGGCCTGATAGGTAAGCGGGTAAGCCAGCTCACGTCTGCATCGGATGCGCAGACGTGAATATATTTAGGATAACGATATACGCACATGGAGACAGAATGACCACGAATGGCCCACGCCGGATATTGATCGCCGTTGCACTCGCGTCCTGCGTGAGCGCAGCCCAGGCCCAGAGCAGTGTGACGCTTTACGGGATCATCGATGAAGGTCTGAACTTCACCACCAACGCAAACGGTCAGCATCAATATGCCTTACAAAGCGGCGTGACGAATGGCAGCCGTTGGGGTTTGCGTGGCACCGAAGACCTTGGCGGCGGCCTGAAAGCGATCTTTGTGCTGGAGAGCGGCTTCGACATCAACAACGGCAAACTGGGACAGGGCGGGCTGCTCTTCGGGCGGCAGGCCTATGTGGGACTCGGCAATCCGTACGGCACCGTCACCCTCGGCCGGCAATACGATCCCAATGCCGATCTCGTCGGACCGTTTGCAGCGTCCAATCAATGGGCGGGCAACATCGGCGCGCACCCGGCCGACGTGGACAACCTGAACAACGCGAACCGGACCAACAACTCCATCAAGTTCAAGAGCGCGACGTTCAAGGGCGTCTCCCTCGAGGCGGCTTATAGCCTCGGCGGCGTGGCGGGGGATCCGACGCGCAACCAGATATGGTCAGTCGCGGCAGCTTATTCGAATGGTCCCGCAGCGCTTGCCGTAGGCTACCTGAATGTCCGCAATCCCAATCTCAGCTTCTTCGGTAATGCGACCACAGGCACGCCATCGGCGACGACGGCCAACACCAACTATCCGATCTTCAGCGGCTTCCTGTCGGCGCACACCTATCAGGCGGCAAGCGCGGGCGGTTCCTATGCGTTCGGACCCGCGACCGCGGGCGTGACGTATTCGAACATCGCGTTCAACGGGCTGGGCGATACATCGTCGGGTCCCAATCCCAATGGCTACAGGGGCGATGTTCACTTCAATAACGTCGAAGGCAATTTTCGTATCTTCGCCACGCCGTACTTGCTGATCGGCGTGGCATACGACTATACGAAAGGAAGCTCGGTGAGCGGAGCCGCGGGCGTGAACGACGGCGCCACGTACCATCAGGCAATGGCCGGCGTCGACTATTTCCTCTCCAAGCGCACTGACGTCTATCTGCTCGGTATCTATCAGAAGGCGTCAGGCACGGATTCGCGGAATCGCACGGCTGTGGCGAGCATCACCAATCAATCGCCGTCGGACAATGATCGGCAGGCCGTGGTACGCGTCGGTTTGCGCCACCGCTTCTGATGCAACGAGACTTGGGATACGGGAATGAACGATAACGCCGTGACGCATATCGACACGACATCACGCAGCCGGGTTCGCTTTCTCGTGCTTGCGATGCTGTTCACCATAACGGCGCTCAACTATGGAGATCGGGCGACGCTGTCCATCACCGGCACTGCGCTCAAAGCCGACTTCGGTATTGGCCCGGTCGAGATGGGCTATCTGTTCTCCGCGTTTGCGTGGGCCTATACGCTCTCGCAATTGCCGAGCGGGTGGTTGCTTGACCGGTTCGGCGCGCGCCGCGTCTATGCGGGCAGCATCCTGCTCTGGTCGATTTTTACGCTGCTGCAAAGCTTCGCCGGCATCGTGGGCGCAGTGGGGAGCGCCGTGTCCCTGTTGTTCCTTTTGCGATTCTGCATGGGCGCAGCGGAAGCGCCGGCCTTTCCCGCCAACGCGAAGGTCGTATCCGCATGGTTTCCCGCCAGCGAGCGGGGCATGGCGTCCGCGGTCTTCAACTCATCGCAGTATTTTTCGGCGGTCGTGTTCACGCCGATGATGGCATGGGTCACGCACGCGTTCGGCTGGCGCTACGTGTACCTGACAATGGGTGCTGCGGGGATCGTCATCGCCATCGCATGGCTCAAGGTCATGCGCGATCCGGCGCACCATCCAGCGGTCAATCGTGCGGAACTGGATCACATCAGACAGGGCGACGCGGGCGCGAAAGCTGCAAAACAAGGGCCGGTATTGCGTGCGTGGCCGCTCGCCAAGCAACTGCTTTCCAGCCGCATGCTGCTCGGCGTCTATCTGGCGCAGTTCTGCATCAGCGTGCTGACGTACTTTTTCCTGACGTGGTTTCCGGTGTATCTGGTCCAGGCGCGGGGCATGACCATCTTGCAGGCGGGCTTTCTGGCCTCCGTGCCCGCTATCTGCGGGTTCGTCGGCGGCATGTTGGGCGGTGTGTTCTCCGATGGCCTGATCCAACGCGGAAAACCCCTGAGCTTTGCGCGCAAGCTGCCGATCGTGCTCGGCATGCTGTTGTCGATGTCCATCATCGGCTGCAATTATGTGTCGGAGGACTGGCTCGTGATGGTGCTGATGTCGGTGGCGTTCTTCGGCAAGGGACTGGGCGCACTCGGTTGGGCAGTCGTCGCCGATACATCGCCGAAGGAAGCCGTCGGCCTGTGCGGTTCGATCTTCAATCTGTTCGGCAATCTCGCCGGCATCGTGACGCCGATCGTCATCGGCTATGTGGTGGCGAACACCGGATCGTTTGCCGGCGCACTGTTCTTTGTCGGCGCTAACGCGTTGATCACCGTGTTCAGCTACCTCGTGATCGTTGGGAAGATCGAACGTGTGACGCTTCAGGTCTTCAGGTAAGCCTCCCGCCTCAGATTCTCAGAACCGTAGAGTCTGAACTCCGTCACGCCTTTGGGCGGTGCGTATTCGAGCACGTCGCAGGCATGCAGCATATGTTGCAAGGCGGAGATCGCCTGTCCATCGGGATCTTGGTCGATGACCAGATCGAGCGTGCCTTTCTCGAGGTAATCCTTGTGGTCATCCGACATTTCGTGCGTGACCCAGACCACTTTGTCCGCCACACCCGCGCGAGCCAGCGCGGCCTCGATCCCCGACGAACCTGCGCCGCTGTTGTAAATGGCGACGATATCGTCATGCTCCGCGAATGCCCTAGTCAGCGCGCGGAAACAGCGGTCGGGATCGTCATCGGTTTCGACATCGAACGGATCGCAGAAGAGCGACGCACCCGCTTTGGCAATCACATCGCGGCAGCCGCGCGTTCGGTCGACATGCGAACGGTAAGCAAGCGTACAGTACAAAATCAGCTTGAAGAACTGACTTGTGTCGGATAAAGAGTTTTCGAGCGAGGGAGCGTCGCGGGCGAGGTTGGCCGCGCGGCACCTCGGATTTCTCTCACGAACCATTGTTTTACATAAATAGCATTAGCTTGCACGAAATTAGGATTGCTTCTTAATGGTGACGCCGGCAGATTGTGAAAGGCAAGTCGCTGCTGCTGCGTAAGAATTATAGACAGCTGGCTCAAATAGGCCGGTGTTGTCCGGAATCGCTGCTGCACCCACTGTATGCGGAGCGATCATGCAGACCGGCATCACCGACGGTTGCGGTGGTTCGTCAATGGATCGACACGCCACCATGCGGGCAACCTGATCGAGTACTGCCATCTCGACGCACTGGGCGAACCTCCGCGGGTCGATCTGCTCCACCTACAACTGAAGACGGCACGGCCCATCTGCTACTTGTGGCGGCAAGTCCGGCACATGCACTGACGCTTCGGACGCCACGAATCGGCGCGATGTTGAATGCCCCGATGTTGAATGCCCGTTACCCGAACCGCATGCGCCGCCGGATCTCACTCACCCATCCGTTGAAGCGCGATATACACCATCACGAAGTCGTCGACCCGGGACAAGTCCAGTCCCGTTGCCTCCTTGATCTTCTTCAGGCGATAGTCCAGCGTGTTTCGATGGATTCCGAGTGCTTCGGCTGTCGGCTTCGGTTGGGCGCCCTGCTCAAACCAGATCTTTAGGGTGTGGAGCAGAAGCGGGCCATCGCGCTCCGTGGCAAGGAGCAACTCAAGCGGACGCGAAAATTCGGCGGTCCGCCAGGTCTCCGTCAATCCGCAGAGCAGGACCGCCAGCCTGTGGTCGTAATAGGAAAAGTAATACTCGTCAGGCGAGCGTGCGCGGGCGGTGCCGATCCGCAAGGTCTCGACCGCCGAGGTCCACGATTGCCGCAGACCCTCATAACCGGGTAGCGCAATGCCAAGCGCAAGGCCGAAAGATGTCTTGCAGATGCCGCGTATCTTGAGTCGCACATCCGCCAGCAGTCTTCGGGCGCTTTCTTCGGTTCGACCTGGGCCGGAGGGGGCGGCAACGACTGACCCGAATATCGCCAGATCGGTCATCGAAACGCGGGTGCCGATGAGGTGCGGGCACTCCCGGGAAATGCTGTCGCGGATGCGGTCGAGTTCGGTCAATGTCGTGCCCGGTTCGAACTGACCGGGATCGAACCGGCATATCAACGCGCTTCGTGTGAGTTCGAGGTCGATGCCGATGCGCGCGGCCCACGCGGCGACTTCGACTGAAGAGAGGGGCGAACTTCCAAGAATTGCCTGACGAACGAACTCTTCCTTATGATGTTCCTCGCGCTGCAGTTCGAGCGTCAACTCGTCACGCTCGAGGATGAGTTGAGCCATGCTCTGGAGCAACTTGCCGAACTGACGCACCTCGGCGGGCATGCCTGTCAGCCCGATCACGCCCACGAGCCTTTCGCGGACGAACAGCGGCAAGTTGACGCCCGGACGCGTGTTCGGAATTCGCTCCGCCGCATCCTGATCGATTTCGACTTCGCAGGCGCTGCCCAGAACCATTTGCGCGCCCCGATGAAACGAACCGACGCGCGACGGGTCCGTGCTTGCGACCACCGAGCCTTTCGCGTCCATGACGTTGACGTCGAAGGGCAACACCTTCGTTGCCTGTTCGACAATCTGCGCCGCCAGTCTGGAGTCGATTCGTCCGTTCATCCCTGGGAGGATAGCAGCGGAACGCGGCTCAAACGGTCATAGCATGCCGTTGCGCCGAAAGCCGCTCGATCTCCGCCGGAAAAATGATGCGGAGATTGTTCGTGGAACCGGCGAGGCCGAACGGTGTACCGGACGCCACGACAATGGCCTTGTCCGACGCGCTCAGGCAGTTGGCCTGAACCGCCGAGATGGCGAACGAGACGATGTCTTCCGTGGTCTCGGCCACCTCGCTCGTGCGTGCCATCACGCCCCACGCAAGGCACAGGCGCCGCGCGATCTCGATGCGAGGACCGAGGCTCAGAATGGACGCGCTGGGTCGAAGGCGCGCCACGCGTAACGGTGTGCTGCCCGACGTCGTATAGGTCACGGCGACGCCGAGCGGGACGGTGTGCGAGATGGCCTGTATCGCCACACCGATGGCGTCGGTGCCGTCGGCGAGCGGGCCCGCACTGCCGGCCTGCAGCGCGCGTCGATGCAGCGGGTCGGCCTCCGTTTTATTGATGATGCGCGACATGAACTGCACCGCTTCGAGCGGGTATTGCCCGGAAGCGGATTCGGCGGAAAGCATGACGGCATCGACGCCGTCGTAGACGGCCGTGGCCACATCGGACGCTTCCGCGCGCGTCGGCGTGCTCGCGACCGTCATCGATTCCAGCATCTGCGTGGCGACGATCACCGGCTTGCCCGTTCCCCGGGCCAGTTGAACCAGACGTTTCTGCACGGCCGGGACGTCTTCGGGCGGCATCTCGACGCCCAGGTCCCCGCGCGCGACCATCAAGCCATCGGACGCGCCCAGAATCTCTTCGATGTTGTCGAGCGCTTGCGGCTTCTCGATCTTCGAGATGATCGCCGCCCGGTCGCCGATGAGCGCGCGCGCTTCGAGGACGTCGTCGGCGCATTGCACGAACGACAGCGCCACCCAGTCGACGCCGAGCGCAAGCCCGAAGGCGAGGTCCGCCTTGTCTTTCTCGGACAACGCCGGAATGCTGAGGCGCGCTTCGGGCACGCTCACCCCTTTGCGGTCCGAAATGCATCCATCCGTTTCCACGTTGGTGACGATCTGTTCGCTGTTCGCGCTGACCACGCGGAATTGCATCTTGCCGTCGTCCACCAGCAGGCGGTCGCCAGCCGATACCGCGGCGAAAATTTCCGGATGAGGCAGGTAGACGCGCGTGTCGTTACCCGGCTCCTCGTTCCGGTCGAAGACGAATTGATGTCCACGGCGTAGCACCGGTGCGCGCTCGGCGAACTTGCCGACCCGCAGCTTCGGCCCCTGCAGGTCGATGAGAATGCCGATCGGCCTTCCGAGCCGCGCTTCCACATTGCGAATCAGCGCATGCCGTCGTGCATGATCTTCGTGACTGCCGTGACTGAAGTTGAGTCGGAAGACGTCAGCCCCGGCAATGGCGAGGTTTTCGATGGTCGATTCGGTCGAACTGGCCGGGCCGAGCGTGGCGACGATTTTGGTTGAACGCATGATTGGGTTCCTGAAGGAGTAGGAGAGCGGTTGGGCAACGCGCTAGCGTTTGATCGACATGCCGAGCCGAAGCACTTCCGCGACGTTGCGAGCGGTTGCACGCAGATTCGCGCCTGCTTCTTGCAGCGCGTCGCTCAAGGAGCAGGCGCGGCGGACGGATGCAAACGCTGCCTGAATGCCGATTGCAGCCAGTTCGTCCGCATTCGCGGTGACGGCGCCTCCCAGCGCAAACACTGGAACGCCCAGACGGCGTGCAATCTGCGCGACGCCGGCGGGGGCTTTTCCGCGCGATGTTTGACCATCTACGCAGCCTTCGCCTGTAATGACGAGATCCGCGCCGACGATGGCCTGTTCCAGACCGAGCGCCTGCGCGACGATGACGGAACCGGGCTTCAGATTCGCGTTGAGGAAGCCGACCATCGCGGCGCCCATGCCTCCCGCTGCGCCGGCACCGGGGAGCGACGCCACATCGACGTCGAGATCGCGGCGCATGACGTCCGCGACATGCCCTAACGCCTGTTCCAGCCCGGCGATCATGCCCTGCGTCGCCCCCTTCTGCGGGCCGAACACGGCCGACGCTCCGGTGGGTCCGCACAGCGGATTGTCGACGTCGCACGCAACATCGAACGAGCATTCGGCGATGCGTGGGTCCATGCCGCTTCGATCGATTCGTGCGAGCTTGTGCAAGCTGCCCGCGCCGCTCGACAAGTCGCGGCCGTCGCTGTCAAGAAATCGCACTCCGAGCACTTGAAGAAAGCCCACGCCGCAGTCGTTCGTCGCGCTGCCGCCAAGGCCAACGATGAAGTGACGCGCGCCTTCGTCGAGTGCAGCCAGCACGAGTTCGCCCAGTCCGCGACTGGTCGCCCGCAGCGGATCACGTTCGGCGACCGCGACGTGATGAAGACCGCAGGCAGAGGCCATTTCGAGAATCGCCACGTGTTTGTCGTTCAGTCCAAACTCGGCGCTGACCGTGCGGCCCAGCGGATCGCTCACGTTTGTCGGGATAAGACGGGCGCGCAAAGGCCCCTTCAGGGCTTCCACCGTTCCCTCGCCGCCGTCCGCAATGGGCAGGCACACGAAGCTTGCGGTGGGGAACACGTGCGCGAATTCCTCCTGAATCGACTTTGCGGCATCCGCCGCGGAAAGGCTTTCCTTGAAGGAGTCCGGTGCGATGACAATTTTCACGGGCTGGTTCGCTGATGTTGTACGCCGTCATGCTAAAGACGCAGACGTCCGCGGCCATCGTGCAAATGCACAAGTCGGGTCTCCGACATGCCGCGATTTTTCATGCAGATGCACAAAAGGCGCATCGGCCGGAGGGTGTGTGGCGCGTGGTCCACGATTCGCACGCGCGAAGTTGGCGGATCACGAAACAGTCGCGCCTCGCGAGCTGACGGTGCCGGTGCGCTTACCTTCCGGGGAATGCAACTAATTGGCAACGCCATAATCGCCATTAAAAAGCTTCGCCACCAAATACGCGGCCAGCAAGAGCTGGCAACTTTAGCGCGCTCGAAATCAGCGCGGATCGGTTTTTAAGGTCGTCAAACGGTGGGTAGACGAATTGCAATTCGCATTTTTGCTGCATCGCGCCATTCTGTTATTCATTTTCACTTTTCCCGCAAGAGCGTTTTTTCTCTGCGGGTTTTTACTTAGTTAAGCGCCGGCAGGCCCGTGCTAGCAGGGTGTTCGCCGATACGCTTACGACGCAGAAACGCCTTCCGCGAACAAACGATTGACATACACCAACGCCACCTTAGAATGGCGATTGCTGCATCGCACCACAGACTTTGTACACTGTTTTATCGTCGTTGATCAATTCCGACACCTCGAAGTACGAGCGGGCACTTCGCATATCGACATTGTTCGTGTTCCTTACTGCAACAAAAGCTGAAGCGCAGACCCGAGTTGCTTGCGACGGCCACTACCATCAATCGACAACATGACATTACTGATTGGAATTCCTCAGGAGACAGCCACCGGGGAGCGGCGTGTAGCAACCGTGCCCGAGGTGGTCGAGAAACTGATCAAGCTTGGGTTCGCGGTTGCCGTGCAAAGCGCCGCCGGAGCAGGTGCGAACTTTGGCGATGACGACTATCGCGCGGCCGGTGCCGAGGTCGTGGCTTCGGCTGCCGAACTGTGGGCTCGCAGCGATATCGTTTTCAAGGTGCGCGCCCCGAGCAGCGAGGAAGTGGCGCTCATGCGCGAGGGCGGCATGCTGATCGGCTTCGTCTGGCCGGCCCAAAACCCCGAGCTAATGCAGCAGCTGGCCGCCAAGCAGGCCACGGTGCTGGCGATTGATTCATTGCCGCGCACGCTGTCACGCGCGCAGAAGATGGACGCGCTCACCTCGATGGCTGGCATCAGCGGCTACCGCGCGGTGATCGAGGCAGCACATGCTTTCGGCCGCTTCCTGAACGGTCAGGTCACCGCCGCCGGCAAGGTCCCGCCTGCCAAGGTCTTCATTGCTGGCGCCGGCGTGGCGGGCCTGGCTGCCATCGGCACCGCAGCCAGTCTCGGCGCGATTGTGCGCGCCAACGACACACGCGCCGAAGTGGCCGACCAGGTCAAGTCCCTGGGTGGAGAATTCGTCAAGGTGGAGTACGACGAGGAAGGATCGGGCGGCGGCGGCTACGCGAAGGTCATGAGCGAGGGCTTCCAGCAAGCGCAGCGCGCGATGTACGCGCAGCAGGCCAAGGACGCGGACATCATCATCACCACCGCGCTGATTCCCGGCAAGCCTGCTCCGAAGCTCATTACGGCCGAGATGGTGCAGTCGATGAAGCCGGGCAGCGTGATCGTGGACATGGCAGCAGAGCAGGGCGGCAACTGCGAACTGACCGTGCCCGGCGAGGCGGTGGTGCGCCACGGCGTGACCATCGTCGGCTACACGGATCTCGCCTCGCGCCTGGCGCGGCAGTCGTCCACGTTGTACGGCAACAACCTGCTGCGCGTGGTCGAGGAACTGTGCAAGACCAAGGACGGCACGATCAACGTCGACTTCGACGATGACGCCATCCGTGGCCTCACGGTCATCAAGGAAGGCAACATCACCTGGCCGCCGCCGCCGATCAAGCAGCCGGCCGTCGCCCCCAAGGCTCAGACAGCCGCGCCGGCAGTGGCCGCGCCCAAAAAGAGCAACGGCCACGGCCAGAGCGAGCCGATGTCGGCGAGGTCGCTGGCCGTCGTGTTCGGCATCGGTGCACTCGCATTCCTGCTGGTGGGGTTGTTCGCGCCGGCTACGTTCCTGTCGCACTTCACGGTGTTCGTACTGGCCTGCTTCATCGGCTACATGGTGATCTGGAATGTCACGCCGTCGCTGCACACGCCGCTGATGAGCGTGACCAATGCGATCTCGTCGATCATCGCCATCGGTGCGCTGGTGCAGGTCGCACCGCCGCTGGGCGAACTGGCCACAGGCGCAGGCGGCCGGCCGTCGGGGCTGATCCTGGGCTTGGCCGTGGGCGCGTTGGCACTCACGGCCGTCAACATGTTCGGCGGCTTCGCGGTGACGCGGCGCATGCTGGCGATGTTCCGCAAATAAGGGGACGACAACAATGACTTCCAACCTGACTACCGTCTCCTATATCGGCGCGGCGATTCTCTTCATCCTGAGCCTTGGCGGACTGGCCAATCCCGAAACCGCACGCCGCGGCAACCTGCTTGGCATGATCGGCATGCTCATCGCGGTGCTGGCCACCGTACTCGGTCCGCGCGTGTCGGCCGAAGGCATTCCGTACGTTGTCGCTGCGCTGGTCGTCGGCGGCGCGGTCGGCCTGTTCGCCGCGAAGAAAGTGCAGATGACGCAGATGCCCGAACTGGTCGCGCTGAACCGCCCCGACTTTGTCGGAGACCGCCGAGTTTGGCGCTACGCCGCGCGAGCGGAGAGCACCAGATTCCGATTG
>NZ_FCOA02000013.1 GCF_001544875.2 Caballeronia hypogeia | reverse complement strand
CTAAGCCGATCAAGTGGAAGTACGACGATCCTTCACGTCGAATCCGCCAGGTGCCAAATCAATGACGCAGTCGACTAGGCCCTTCGTCCGCTTCCATCGACCCGAAGCGCCAGGACAAGCGCCGCGTGGCCGCCAGAAGGGCGCGCGCCAGCGGACCGTCCGCCGCGCTGTCGAAGCCGCCCGCCGAACCGATCAGCGCTATGACGAGGCACACGCTGCCGGTGTGGTCGAACACCGGCGCGGCCAATGTGTGGATGCCGGGAACGGGCGCGCCGAGCGCGTTGTCCAGACCGTGCCGCCCGATTTCATCGAGCCGCGCGCGATAAGCCGCATCCCGTGCTGCGTTCGGCGGCGCGCCCGCGAGCCGGATGTTGTCCTGCTCCATCAGCGTGGCCCGCATTTCGTCGGGCAAATACGCCGCGTACACGCGTCCGATCGCCGTGTTCACGAGCGACATCGCCGTGCCGACGCGCAGGCTCACGTGCTGCGGCCGCGCCGATTCCTCCAGGCGAATCACGGTCGGGCCGAGCGGACCCAGCGCGGCGGCGGCGACCGTCATAGACGTGGCCGCGGCCAGCGCGACGATTTCGGCTTCGGCGTCGCGCATCGGTGAGAGGCGCTGCAACGCGATCAGCCCGAGCTCGCGGCTCAACCCGCCCGCGTGGAAAAGCCCCGCTTCGTCGCGCGCGAGCAGGCCGACTTTCACGAGACTCACCAGATGGGCGAACGCCTTGGCCGGCGGCATGCCGGCGGCGGCCGCGAGATCGCGCAGCGTGAGCGGCTTGCCCGCCGCGACCAGCGCGCGCAGCAGCTCGCCGGTGGCGTCGAGCGCGTTGATGCCGCGTTGCGGCTTGGCCTCGTAGTCGTTGGTCGTCGTCATGAGAGCAATCCGCTGATGTCGCGTGCGGCGTCCCGCAAGGCGCGCGCGAGCGGGCCGTCCCACGCGACATCGCACAGGCCGGTCGGGCCGATCGCCGTCAGCGCGAGCTGTAACCGACGCGCGCCGTCGAATACCGGCACGCTCATGCTGCTCACGCCCGGGCTCGGCGCATCCACGGCGCGCTCGATTCCGCGCGCGCGAGTCTCGTCGATGCGCGCGGCCATATCGGGTGCGTCGGCGGCCGCTTCCGCCTGATGCGCGCGCATCGCGGCGACGCGGGTTTCGTCGTCGAATGCGCGGAACACGCGGCCCGTTGCCGTGGCAGACAACGACATCACCGTGCCGACGTGCAGATTCACGTGCAGCGGATGACCGCCGCGCTCGTAGCGCACGACAGTCGGCCCCTGCGGCCCGGCGACGCTGACCGCGACGCTCATGCCGGTCGCCAGCGCCAGCGCCGCGACGCGAGGCGCTGCCGCCAGATACGCCGGTTGATGTTCGAGATTCAGCAGGCCGAGCCGCAGCGACAACGGGCCCGGCTCGTAATTGCCGGTCAGCGCGTCGCGCTTGACGAGCCCGAGCCGCGTCAGGCTGACGAGATACGTGTGCGCCTGCGCGGTCGACAATTCGGCCGCTTCCGCGAGCACGCTGAGCGCGAGCGGCTCGCGACGCGCGGCGAGCGCCGCGAGCAGACGCGCGCCGACTTCGACGCTCTGGATGCCGCGCTGCTTTTTTTCCTCGCCGGCGTGGGCGTCGGATGTCGCTTGAGTGGGGCGAGCCAAAGACGCTCCATCAGAGTAAAAAGTGAACGAATGGCAGATGTTAGCCGAGCGGGAATCATCCGATGAAGCCATTCCGTATTTACCCGTAATTTGCAAATAGCAAGTTTGTTTGCTGTTGACAAAAATCAGCACGAAGTCGATCATCCACCCATCCCCACGAGAATGGAAGCGAGACACGACCATGGCAAAAGCATTCGCATCGCAGGCCGATCTGGAAGAGAAAAAGATCACCTTCACGCAGCTCTCCGAGAACGCTTACGCCTACACGGCCGAAGGCGATCCGAACTCCGGCGTCATCATCGGCGACGACGGCGTGCTGATCGTCGATACGACCGCCACGCCCGCGATGGCGCAGGACCTCATCGCGAAGATCCGCAGCGTCACCGACAAGCCGATCAAATACGTCGTGCTGTCGCATTACCACGCGGTGCGCGTGCTGGGCGCGTCGGCGTATTTCGAGGAAGGCGCGCAGCAGGTCATCGCGAGCCGCGGCACGTATGAAATGATCGTCGAGCGTGGCGAGCAGGACATGAAGTCGGAAATCGAGCGTTTTCCGCGCCTGTTCGCGGGCGTCGAGACCGTGCCGGGTCTGACCTGGCCGACGCTCGTGTTCGAAAAGGAAATCACGCTGTGGCTCGGCAAGCTCGAAGTGAAGATCGCGCATCTCGGCTCGGGCCACACGAAGGGCGACACGGTCGTCTGGTTGCCGTCGCAAAAAGTGCTGTTCTCGGGCGATCTGGTCGAATACGATGCCGCCTGCTATTGCGGCGACGCGCAACTGGAAGAGTGGCCAGCCACGCTCGAAGCGCTGCGCGCGCTGAAGGCTGAGAAACTGGTGCCGGGGCGCGGGCCCGCGCTGCTGTCGCCGGCGGAAGTCGACAAGGGCCTCGACTACACGAAGGATTTCGTCACCACGCTTTTGCAGGCGGGCCGCGAAGCCGTCGCCGACAAGCTCGACCTGAAGGGCTCGATGGCGCACACCCGCAAGTCGATGGACCCGAAATTCGGTCACGTCTTCATCTACGAGCATTGCCTGCCGTTCGATGTCTCGCGCGCGTACGACGAAGCGAGCGGCATCAAGCATCCGCGCATCTGGACGGCCCAGCGCGACAAGGAAATGTGGTCCGCCCTGCAGGACTGACGCTCATCCCTCGCGGCGCGTTTTAGCGAAAGCGCGCCGCATCCCTCTCTAAAGGCTCAGAGGCGCGCTCAAGACGCCGGCCTTCTCACGCCCATCAGGAGCGAGACATGTCGAAGTCGATCAGCACGGCGGCGCTCAGCCCGAGCGCCGCCGCGGACCCGCACGCCCTCTCGGACGATGCGCTGTTCCGCAAAATCGCGTGGCGCATCATTCCGTTTTTGTTCCTGTGCTACGTGGTCTCGTTTCTGGACCGCATCAATATCGGCTTCGCGCAGTTGCAGATGAAGCACGATCTCGGCTTCTCCGACGCGATGTACGGCCTCGGCGCCGCCGTGTTCTATGTCGGCTACGTGCTCTTCGAGGTGCCGAGCAATCTTTTGCTGGCGAAGTTCGGCGCGCGCCGCACCTTCACGCGCATCATGCTGCTGTGGGGCGCGGCGTCCGTCGGCATGATGTTCGTGTCGACGCCCGGCCATTTTTATCTGCTGCGCTTTATGCTCGGCGTGTTCGAGGCGGGGTTCTTTCCGGGCATCGTGCTGTATCTGACCTACTGGTTTCCGGCCAAGCGCCGCGCGGGCGTGATGTCGGTGTTCTTCGCGGGCGTGGCGGTCGCGGGCGTGTTCGGCGGGCTCGTGTCGGGCTGGATCATGCGCGACATGGCGGGCGTCATGGGCCTGCACGGCTGGCAATGGATGTTCGCGATCGAGGGCGCGCCAGCGGTGCTGCTCGGCCTGATCGCGCTGCGTCTGCTGGTGGACGCGCCGCGCGACGCGCACTGGCTCACGCAGCCGGAACAGGAGCGTCTCGCCGTGTTGTGCTCCGAATCGAATGGCAATGCTCAGGCCCACGATCATCGCGGCCTGCTCGATGCCTTGCGCAATCCGCGCGTCTATCTCTTCGCGTTCATCTATTTTTCGCTGACGTGCGCGTCGCTGACGCTCAGCTTCTGGATGCCGCTGATGATCCGCGACTTCGGCATCACCGATGTCATGTCCGTGAGCCTTTACACCGTCGTGCCGAACGCCATCGGCGCGGTAGGGCTGATTCTGATCGCGCGCCATTCGGACCGCGTCGCCGAGCGGCGCAAGCACTTCGCGTGCTGCACGGCAGGCGGCGGCCTCGCGCTCGCGGCGCTCACGCTGCATTTCCCGAGCTTCCCGCTGATGCTCGCGATCCTTTCGCTCGCCGCGACGCTGATTTTCGCCGCGCTGCCGATCTTCTGGGCCGTGCCCGCGAGCCATCTGCCGGGCAAGAGCGCGGCGGCGGGCATCGCGTTCATCAGCAGTATCGGAATTACGAGCGGGATCGTGAGTCCGTGGGTGATCGGCCAGATTCGCACCGCGACGGGCAGCATGGATCTCGCCGTGCATCTGCTGGCGTTGCTACTGTTCGCGAGCGGCGCCGCACTGATGTTTGGCCTGCGCGGCGGCTCGCGTTCAGACGACGAGAATCACTGAGGTATGGCGGCGGCCGCCATCGCCTTGAAGTTCTCGGGCGTCGCGAAGGCGAGATATTCGGCCTGCATGTCGGGCGTGAGAAATTCGAACATGGTCGAATTCTCGATCCAGAACTCGATCACGTGGAAGAAGTTGTCGCCGCGCGTGCAGCGCACCGCACGCCAGCCTTCGCGCTCGCCGATTGAAATCACTTCCTCCGCGCTCAGCTTCGTCGCGATGGCCATGTGGAACGCGCTGTACTGCGGACGCTTCAAAGTGTCCGCGCCGTAGCTCACGCTTTCCTCGTGGCCGCCGCCGGGCGTGATCACCTTGTCGCTCGGATACACCTCGATGATGCTGCCGCGATCGTCGCCCGCGACCGCCATCCACGCATCGGGGAAGGGCGAAAACGGCGCGGCGAAGCCGTCCCAGAGCTCGGCGAGCACGTGCGCGACGTGCTTAGGATCGTTGGCGGGAATGGAGGCGTGGAAGATCATCGCGGTGAACTCCGGTGGAGGTGAGGACGACTGCGGAGGATGACTGCGCGGCGATGCTTTCATGACCAGCGCCTGGCTGTCAATTCGCAGTGCTACGATGTGCCGGGATTCTCGCAGAGCCTATTGATATGAGTGTTTTCCCATGCGTCAACGCTCAGCGCTTATCCGACAAGCGCCGGATGAAGAGCGGATCGAATTGGGCGCGCCGATATTAAGCCACCGCCACATATGCTCTTCCAGACGAATCCGCTACGTCGACGCGAATGCGGCGATGTCCGCCACGAGTCGGGCCGCGTCGCTCAAGAAAATGCCGTGCGGCGCGCCTTCATAGACGACGAGCCGCGCGTCCGGGATCGCGCGCGCTGTGCGTCGCGAGGTCAGTTCGAGCGGATTGGAGAGATCGCGGCCGCCCTGCACGATAAGTGTCGGCACGTCGACATCGCGCAATTCGTTGCGGAAATCACCGCGGCTCACGGTTTCGTTGCACGCGAAGAGCGCCTGATGCGAGGTGCGCAACGCCATCTCCCGAACCCAGTCGATCATTGCCTGCGACGGTCGCGGTCCCGCGAACGGCCGCGCGTTTTCGGCGAGCCATTGCGGGTAGTCCGTCATCAGGTCGCGCTGAAATGACTCGATCGAGGCGCGATCGATGCCGTCGGCGTTATCGGACGCTTTCGCGAGCATCGGCAGGGTCGAGGCGATCAGCACGAGACGCGCGACGCGCGCACTGCCGTGACGCGTCAGATAGCGCACCGCTTCCGAGCCGCCCATGGAATAGCCGACCAGCGTGATAGCTGTGAGATCGAGCGCTTCGATGAGCGCGGCGAGGTCGTCGGCGAGGGTGTCGTAATCGTAGCCGCCGCCGGGATCGCCCGAACGGCCGTGGCCTCGGCGGTCGTAAGCGACGCAGCGAAAGCCCGCCCGCGCGAGCGGCGTCATCTGATATGCCCACATGTCGCTCGGCAGCGAATAACTGGCGACGAAGACGATCGTCTTTTCGCTCCCCGGCGCGCGTTCGGGCCGCCAGTCGCGGTAGAACAGCTCGACGCCATCGGGCGTGCGGATGAAACCGGGGCGCGCGACGGTGGCGCGATCGCGCTGCAGGTTTGAGGACATGGCCGGCTCCTGGTCGATGAACGTGTGGGTGCATCGTCGCAGGTGAAGGTGGGGCGGGCAATTACGTCAAAGGTAATAGGCCGCGCGCACAAAAAAATGCCGCCTGGATCAGGCGGCGAGAGCGCGTCCGCTTGTGGGCTCGAGAAGTCGAGAGCGGACGCGTGAGGAGACAGGGCAACGGACCGAGTATGGCAAACAGCGGTGCGGCGGACAATCTCTGATTTGAATCACTGCGTTTCCGCACGAATCCGCGTCTTTCATCCGGAATGCAAAACGAACGCATGACGGGGAGCGCTCAGTTTCGGATTTGTCTCAAGCCAGAAGGCGGAATCCAGCGAGGCGATTCCGATAGACTCGGCGGGCACTTCAAATCTTCTTCGCTTCATCCATGACTCACGATCAATCCGACTCGCCGTTGCAGGACGATCCGGGCCACGCCCTTGCCACTGCGCTCGCGTTCCGCGAATCACGCGACTGGCCGGCGCTGGAACGGTTCTGCCGCGAAGCCGTGCAGCATTTTCCGCAGGATTTCGAATTGCGCTGGCAACTGAGTCACTGCCATTGGGTGCGCCATGACAGCGTGTCGGCTGAGGCGGTCATGCGTGAGGCCGCGCTTCATCATCCGACCGATGGCCGCGTGACCGGCGCGATCGCCATGTATCTCAACGAGCAGTCGCGTTATGACGAAGCCGAAGCGCTGTATCGCGTTGCGCTTTCGCAGACGCCCGATGCGAACTGGCTCTCCGTAGATCTCGCCGATCTCGAATTGCGCCGCGGCGCCTGGCGAGACGGCTGGGTGCGATTCGCCCAAAGGCTCTCGGAACGCGGCGAGAACGGCGTCGTCAACCGCATGGAAGCAATCGCGCCGCGCTGGCGCGGGCAGCCGCTCGACGGCAAGCGCGTCGTGGTCTACAGCGAGCTCGGGCTGGGCGACGACCTTCAGTTCGTGCGCTTCTTTCCGCGCTTTGCCGAAGGCGTGCGAAGACACCGCGGTGAGGCGCTGCTGGCGGTGCGTGGGCCGTTGCATCCGCTCGTAGAACGATTCGTGCCGGGCTGCGTTGCGCTCGAGACGCAGGATTTCGGTGCGGTCGATTACACCGTCGGCATGATGAGCATGCCCATGTGGATCGGGCTCCTGCCGAACGAAGTCGACGGCCGCGCCTACCTGGACGCCGCGCCTGAACTGATCGAGGCGTGGCGTCGCGTGCTCGCGGCGGACGGCGCGAACGCATTGCGCGTGGGGCTCGTCTGGGCGGGCAGCCCGACGCATCGGCGTGATGCGCAGCGCAGCATTCCTCTGGACGCTCTCGCGCCGCTCTGGCAATTGTCCGGCGTGGTGTTTCATCCGGTGACGCCGGGCCGCGAGAGCGACATCTCCGCGATGCGCTCGGCGGGGGCGCGCATCGCAGGCCTTCCCGAATTTCGCGAACATTTTCACGACTCGGCTGCGCTCGTCAGCGCGCTGGACGTGCTCGTGACCGTCGACAGCTCGCCGCTGCATCTCGGTGGCGCGCTCGGCAAGCCAGTGCTCGCTATGATAGATCGCGCCTCACACTGGTGCTGGGGAGAGGGCGAGACCCAGCCCTGGTACGACTCGGTGCAACTCGTGCGCCAACGCGTCCCGGGCGACTGGGCTCCGGTCGTCGGGCGGATCGCCGCGGCGCTCAACGGACGGCTCACGGAAAGAGCCGCCCAGGCGCATCAGCACGAACCGGCCGGGGCCAGTCGCGGATAACCCGGCGCGCTGGAATCGATCGTCGTCACGCACGCGCCGTCGGTGAGATCGAGCGTGCTGTCGACATCGCGTTTCGATCCGTCCTGCATCTGCACGCTGTAGCGATACACCTTCGCCGTCTGCTCCGGGCTCTTCTGGAACAGGTTCGTGAGGTCGAAGCTCAGGCCCGCGCCCGCGCCACCGCCGCTCCAGCCATTGCCGCCGATGCCGCCGGCGCCCACGCCTACGGTCGGGCCGGCCGCGGGCGCAGCGCCGGTGGACACGGTCGTCAAATACTGCTTGCCGACGATACGTCCGGTCGCGACGGTGCTGTCCGCCGGCAACGGCGCCGCTGCGCCGGATGCGCCCGGTGCGCTCGCGCACGCCGTGAGCATGGCGAACGCGACAGCCGCGACGCCCGCGCGCGCCATGCGTTGAACTAAGCTTTGATCCAGTTTCATTACAGCCTCTTGCGTGCGTTCGCACGCATTTCAAGGGCCCTCGATCAGCGCGTCCCATCGCAACGAAGCGCAATGCGTGGCGCGCAGGGCGGCGCGGCCGGAAAGTCACGCAAGAAAAAGCCGCCCGTGAGGGGCGGCTTTTCAGAGGCGGTTCTGTCCAGAGCCGGAAAGCCGTCGCGCATCCGCGAGGGATGCAAATGCGCGGCGGGAATGTTGCAGCAATGCGGGCCTCGGTGAAACCAGATTGCTCCGATTCGATCGACTGATGCTCAGTTCTTCAGCAGATACGCGACGATCGCATCGCACACCCGGCCGAACATCTGCGTGCCGGTGACAGTCGTGCAGCCGCGCGCGCGGGCGGCTTCGATGAACGGCGTGAGCGGCGGCTTGGTGACCACGTCGCCAACGAAGGTCGTCGCGGGCAGGTTCGAGACGTCGATCGGCAGCGGATCGCCGGGACGCATGCCAGCCGGCGATGCGTTCACGATCAGATCGTAGGTTTCCGCGCCCGCATCGTCCGCGACGTTCACCGTGCCGCGGCCCAGCGCCGCCAGACGCGAGGCGAGGGCGCTCGTGCGCACGGCGTCGAAATCGCGGATCGCGAGCGAGGCGACGCCCGCCTCGACGAGCGCGTGGCCGATCGCCGACCCCGCGCCGCCCGCGCCGATCAGAAGCGCGCGCTTCGAGGCCGGATCGCAGCCCGCATCGCGCAGCGCCGCCACCATGCCGATGCCGTCAGACGCCCCGCCGTGCCACGTGCCGTCGGCATTGCGCCTGAGCATGTTGACCGCGCCGAGGAACGCGCCTTCATCGGTCAGAGATTCGCAATGGGCCGTCGCGCTGAACTTGTGCGGCACGGTGATGATGACGCCGTCGCAGTTCTGCAACCGGGCGATGCTCGCGAAAAACGCATCCAGATCGGCGGGCGCGACGTGCGCCGGAATCACGATCGCATCGCGGCCCGCCGCCCGCAATGCGGCGGTCACGCCCGCCGGCGAGCGCACCTGCGCGATCGGATCGCCGACGATGAAATACACGCGAGTCGCGCCGCTCAAGCCCTCATCGAGCGATGCGGAAAAAGATGTGTCCTGCGCCATTGCGTCGATTGCCTCCGGGTTGGAGCCCGCGACGGTCTTCGTCCGCGAGCCCGATCGGGTGTAAGAAAGTGGTGCGCCTTTGAAGAATGCTAATCGAAAATGGAATCCTGTTCAATAAAATGCGTAAATTTCCGGGGCAGCGAACGGTCGGAATATGCGCCCCCTACAGGAACGGAAACCAACAACCGCGTCAGAGCGGTTCCGGTTCGTGCGCGGAGACCCTCACCCCTGCCGCCGCGAGCGCCTCGTGCAGGGTTTCGAACACGTTCGTTACACCGAGCACCGGCGTCAGGCCGTGCCGGTCCATGTCGCCGCGCAGAAACGGATTGACGCGCCCGAAGCTCACCGCCACGCCGCGCGCGCGCAGTGTTTCGATGAGCTCGCCGATAGTGCGCGCGGCGGAGTAGTCGAGATCGGTGATCGCGCCGGCATCGACGACGAGATGGCGCAAATCCTCCGGCGCCGTATCGACGAGCTGCGTCACCTCCGCCGCGAAGAAATGATCGTTGGCGTAGAACAGATCGGCGCCGAAGCGGTAGACGATCAGGTTCGGCGCGGTCATCGCGCCGGGTTTCGTGGGCATGAACTGCCAGGGTTTGCCGGCCTCGACGGGCGTGAGCACCATCGTGTGCGGATGGTAGCTGTGCCGCACGTGGCGCATCAGCGAGAGCGCGACCGCCAGCAGAATGCCGTGCTCGACGCCCACCAGCACGACCGCCGCCGCCGTAATGAGCGCGAGCGCGAATTCGCCCGGACTCTCGGCGCGAATGTCCTTCAGGCTCTGCACGTTGACGAGGCCGATCGCGATCGTGAAGACGATGCCCGCCAGCACGCAATGCGGCAGATAGCGCAGATAGCCGCTCAGGAACAGCAGCACGACGGCCACCACGACCGCGAAAACGAGCTGCCCGAACTGGCTGCGCGTGCCCGCGCGCTCGGCCATCGCGGTCTGCGTCGGGCTGCCGTTGACGACGAACGTGCCGCTCAGCGCCGCCGCCGCGTTGGCCGCCGCGAGACCGAGGATATCGCCGTTGGTGTCGACTTCCTCGCGGTACTGCTGCGCGAACACGCGCGCGGCCGCCGCGCTCTGCGCGATGATCATGACGAAACACGAGGCCGCCACGGGCATGAGATCGAGGCACTGCTGCCAGGTGACGGCGGGAAAGCGCAACGGCGGCAAACCGCCATCGACCGGACCCAGCACCGCCATGCCGTGCGCGCCGAAATCGAGCATCTTGCTCGCCGCGATGCTGCCGACCACGGCGATGAGCGGCATCGGCAGGCGCGGCGCGACGCGTTTGCAGCCGAGAATCGCGACGATCACGGCGAGCGCGAGGCCGAGCGTCGACCAGTGCGCCTGCATGACATGCGTGATCACATACACGAGTTGCGCGAGACTGCGCGAGGACGGATATGGCACCGTCATGCCGAACAGATCGCCCAGCATGGCGATCGACACCTGTACGCCGACGCCCGCAAGAAAGCCGACGAGCACCGTGCGCGAGAGGAAATCGGCGAGGAAGCCGAGCTTGAAAAGCCGCGCGAGCAGCAGGAGCACGGCGGTCTGGAGCGCGACCATGCCGGCGAGCGCCACGTATTCGGGGCTGCTCGTCGCGGCCATCGACGAGAGTTTGCTGGCGAAGATCGTCGCGGTGGCGGAATCGGCGGCCACCACGAGATGCCGCGACGCGCCGAACAGCGCGAACGCGAGCAGCGGCAGAAAGGCCGTGTAGAGGCCCGTCACCGCAGGCATGCCGGCGATGCGCGCATAGCCGAGCACCTGCGGAATGTCCATCGACGCGAGCGAGACGCCCGCAAGCGCGTCGCGCACGGCGCTGGCGCGGCTGACCGGAAGGATGCCTTTGAGCAGCTTCGTTCTGGCCGCCGGGGTTCGATTCGGATCGTGCATACCTGACACCGTGGTCTTGAAGATGCGAATCGTCCCCCAAAAATTTCGCGGTGCCAAGGCGCGGTTCGCCCCTATCGATAGAACGCCACGGTTTGCCGCAAGCCGTCGGCGAGCGATGTCGCGGGCAGATCGGGCAGCAGCCGCGCGAGCGACGGATCGTCGGGGAACGATGTCGCGATTGGCAGCGGCGCGCCCGAAGCGTCGATATCCGCATCCGGAGCGATTCGCCGTAGATGGTCGATCACGCGCTCCATCGGCGTAATCTCTCCCGCGAGCGTGAACGCGCGCGCGCCGGTGAATCCGCACGTGAGCGCGAGCTCGTAGGCGGCGGCGACATCGTCGGCGTAGACCAGGCCGGTCGCGCCCGTGAACGGAATCGTGTAGCGCTCGCCGCGCGCGGCCGCCCGGCAGGCGAGGCTGGGCCCTGCGCTCGAACCGGTTTCCCGCCCCGCGCCGTACACCACGAGCGGCCTGAAGCCGACGCTCGAAATGCCGCGATCGTGCCAGTAAGCGCGCGCCGAGCCTTCGCAAGCGAGCTTGAACGCGCCGTAATGGGTCGTAGGGAAGGGCGTTGCGCCGTCGTCGGGGCCGAACACGCCCGCGCTGCTCGCATACAGCACCGAGCCGATGCCGCACGCGATGGCGGCATCGAACACATTGAGCGTGCCGATCAGATTGATGCGCGCGCCCCGCACCGGATCGGCGGCGCACGCGGGCGTGAGCACGCGCGCCAGATGGATGACCGCGTCGCAGCCATCGAGCGCGCGCGCCGCATCGCGCGCCTCGGCGATATCGCCGGTCCGCCAGTCGATCGTATCGGCCCGTTCCGGCGCAAGCGCGCGCACCAGCCGGGCGTCTTCGCGCAGGTCGAAAGCCCGAACCTGCATGCCGCGCGCGAGCAGGCGGCGCATCACCCACGCCGCCAGAAATCCACTTCCGCCTGTCACCAGCACACGCATATCGTCTCCTTCGTTGTCTCAAAAAGAACTTTGCATCGGTAGCATTTGTGGAATACTATTCCAATATCAAAGTGAGTTCTACAGCAAACACATATTTCGAATCGTCGAATGAATGGCGATGAGAAACGGTCTGGAGCGAATCGATGGTGGAGACACTGGGCAATTTAGGACAGAACGAGACGTTCGACGTCGTTGTGGTCGGCGCGGGCGGCGCGGGCATGTCGGCGGCGCTGTTCGCGGCGATCGACGGCGCGCGTGTGCTGCTCGTCGAAAGCACGGAGTTCGTGGGCGGCACGACGGCATATTCGGCCGGCACGACGTGGATTCCGGCGTCGCCCCATGCGGCGGGCGTCAATCGCGACGATACGTCGGCCAACGCCGAAGGCTTTCTGAACCGCGCGGTGGGCGGGCGCAGCAGCAACGCGATGCGCCGTGCGTTTCTCGATGCGGGCCCGAAAGCGGTTGCGCATATCGAAGCGAACTCCGACGTGAAATACCGGGCGCGCCCGTTCCATCCGGATTACCTGTCGGAAGTCGAAGGCTCGACGCTGCGCGGCCGCGCGCTGGAGCCGCTGCCATTCGACGGCCGCAAGCTCGGCCGCGCCTTTGCGCTGATCCGTCCGCCGATTGCCGAATTCACCGTGCTCGGCGGCATGATGGTCGACCGCGACGATGTCGGGCATCTGCTCAACATGACGAAGTCGCTCGCGTCGTTCGGACACGCGGCGAAGCTGCTCGCGCGTCATGCGCGCGACCGCATGAGCGCGCCGCGCGGCACGCGGCTCGTCATGGGCAATGCGTTGATCGGCCGCCTGCTGTATTCGCTGCTCAAGCGTGACGTCACCGTACTCGTCAGCACGAAAGTCGAGGCGCTGCACAAAGGCGCGGATGGCATCGAAGCCGTGACGCTGAGTCATGTCAACGAGCGGCGGCGCGTCGGCGTGAAGGGCGGCGTGATTCTCGCGAGCGGCGGTTTCAACCGTCATCCGACACGGCGCGGCGAGATGCTGCCGGGCGCTGATCCGGATTGGTGCCCCGGGGCGCCCGGCCACACCGGCGGCGCGCAGGATCTGGCGCTCGCGGCGGGCGCGCGGTTCGGCGACGGCGCGCTGTCGAACGCGTTCTGGGCGCCGGTTTCCGTGCGCAAGCGCGCCGATGGCAGCACCGCCGTGTTTCCGCACTTCATCATGGATCGCGGCAAGCCGGGCATGATCACCGTCGACAAGACGGGACGGCGATTTCTCAATGAAAACACGTCGTATCACCTGTTCGGTATCGCAATGCAGGAAGCCAACAAGACGACGCCTTCCGTGCCCGCGTATCTCGTCACGGACTCCGAAGGATTGCGCAAGTACGGTCTCGGCATGGTGCGTCCTGGCGGCAAGGGACTCGCGCCGTTTCTCGCGGACGGCTATCTCGTCGAAGGCAACACGCTCGATGAGCTGGCGACGAAACTCGGCATCGACGGCAACGGGCTCGCTGACAGCGTTGCGCGCAATAACCGCTACGCGAAAAGCGGCGTCGACGCGGATTTCCAGCGCGGCGCGACCGCGTACCAGAACGCCAACGGCGACGCCAACTGGAGCGGCCCGAACAAATGCCTCGGGCCGATCGGGCTGGCGCCGTTCTACGCGGTGCGGCTCTATCCGGGCGATATCGGCGCGGCGACGGGCCTCGTCACCGACACGCACGCGCGCGTGCTGAACCGCGACGACCAGCCGGTCGGCGGTCTCTACGCCTGCGGCAACGACATGCAATCGGTGATGGGCGGCGTCTATCCCGGCCCGGGCATCACGCTCGGCCCCGGGCTCGCGTTCGGCTATCTCGCGGCGCGGCATGCGGCGGCGCGTTGCAGGACAACACGAGCCGCGCTGACGGATGCACGCGGCGAAGCACACGCGCTCCCCATCGACCTGACGGCACACGCCCACGCTCACGCCAAATGAAGCACGAACCGATTCTCGAATGCGACGTCCTCGTGCTGGGCTCCGGCGCGGGCGGGCTCGCGACCGCCGTCACGGCGGCGACGCAAGGTTTGAGCGTGCTTGTCTGCGAAAAGGAGGACGTGTTCGGCGGCACGACCGCATGGTCGGGCGGCTGGATGTGGATTCCGCGCAATCCGCTCGCGGCGCGCGCGGGCATCGTCGAGGATGACGACGCGCCGCGCTCGTATTTGAAAAGCGAGCTGGGCGCGCACTTCGACGCCGCCAAGACCGATGCGCTGATCGAGCAAGGTCCGCGCATGGTCGAGTACTTCGAGCGCCACACGTCGATGCGCTTCATCGACGGCAATCGCGTTCCGGACTTTCACACCACGCCGGGCGCGGCGACCGGCGGCCGCTCCGTCTGCGCGATGCCGTTCGACGGGCGCGAGCTCGGCGCGCTCATCGAGAAGCTGCGTCCGCCGCTCGCCGAAGTCACGATCAAGGGGATGGCGATTGCGTCGGGACAGGATCTCGCGCATTTCCTGAACGCGACGCGCAGTGCGAAGTCCGCGTGGCACGTGACGAAGCGCTTCGCCACGTTCGCATGGCACAAGCTGCGCCACGGCCGCTCGATGCATCTCGTCAACGGCAACGCGCTCGTCGCGCGGCTGCTCAAATCGGCGGCGGATCGCGGCGTCGATCTGCGCACGCGGGCGCGGGCGGTTTCGCTGATGCGCGAGGCAGACCGGGTGACGGGCGCGCGCGTCGAGATCGAGGGCGTGATGCACGAGGTGCGCGCGCACCGCGGCGTGGTGCTCGCCTGCGGCGGCTATCCGCATGACGCGCAACGGCAGGCGCATACCTTTCCGTACACGCCGCACTGGTCGGCTGCGCCGAAGAGCAATACCGGCGATGGCATTCGCATCGGCGAAGCGGCTGGCGCGCATTTCGATGCGTCGCTCGAGGCGGCCGCGGCGTGGGCGCCGGTGTCGCTGGTGCCGAAAGCGAAGGGCGAGGATGTCGCGTTTCCGCATCTGATCGAGCGCGCGAAGCCGGGCGTGATCGCCGTGACACGCGCGGGGCGGCGCTTCGTGAACGAGGCGTCGTCGTATCACGACTTCATCGCAGCGCTCATCGGCACGAGCCCGCCGGGCGAGGAAGTGTGCGCGTGGCTCGTCTGCGATCACCGGTTTCAGCGCCGTTATGGCCTCGGTTTCGCGAAGCCGTTTCCATTTCCCCTCGCGCCATACGAGCGCGCCGGGTATCTGAAATCCGCGCCGACGCTGGCGGCGCTGGCGCAGCAATGCGGCATCGATGCGCGCGGCCTCGCCGACACGGTCGCCGCCTATAACGCTTACGCGAAAGACGGTTTCGATCCGCAGTTTCACAAAGGCTCGACGCCCTATAACCGCTTTCAGGGCGATGCTTCGCATGCGCCGAACGCGTGTCTCGCGCCGATCGCCGCAGGACCGTTCCATGCCGTGAAGATTCTGCCCGGCAGCCTCGGCACTTTCGCAGGACTCGCGACGGACGCGCGCGCCCGCGTGCTCGACGCATCGCATGCGCCGATCTCCGGCCTTTACGCGGTTGGAAACGACGCCGCGAGCATGATGGGCGGGCACTATCCCGCCGGCGGCATCACGCTCGGACCGGCGATGACCTTCGGCTATCTCGCCGGGCTGGAACTGGCTCGGCCGGCGGATGCGGTAGAAGCGACGCGCGACGAAACGGTGACGGATCTCTCAATCTTTAAACAGGCAAGGACTCTGCAATGACTCTGTACGACACGGTCACGTTGACGGTGAAGATCGGCGCGAACGCGCAGGTTTTCGAGAACATCAAGGCAAGCGGCGATGCGCCCGGCTCGAAGCTGCTCGGCTGCTGGTATTCGGATATCGGTGCGTTGGGCAAGGTGATGGTGCTACGCGGTTTCGAATCGGAAGCGGCGCTCGTGAAGGAGCGTCAGCGCCTGCTGCTCGAAGGCAATCCGTTCAGTTGCGGCGAATTCGTCACCGATGTCGAAGTGAGCAGCTACGCGCTGTTCCCGTTCCTGCCGCCGATCGAGCCGGCGGTGCACGGCGGCATCTACGAGATGCGCGTGTACGGCACGAAGCTCGCGAGCCTGCAACACACGATCGATGCGTGGAAGAACGCCGTGCCCGAGCGCACGAAGCGCTCGCCGCTGATCGGCGCGATGTACGCGCTCGACGGCACGGTGCCGCGCTTTCTCAACATCTGGCCGTACGCGAGCGTCGACGAACGTTCGCGCATTCGCGCCGAAGTAGTGAAGGACGGCATCTGGCCGCCGAAGGGCGGACCCGCGCATCTGACGACGATGGAATCGACCATCTACATGCCCGCGCCGTTCTCGCCGCTGCGCTAACCGGAGATTTTCGATGTCACGACGCAAGCTGTCCTTATCCGCGCTGACGGTGCTCGAATTGACGCCGCCGCAGATGGTCGAATGCGCGGCGCGGGCGGGCTACGATTACGTCGGCCTGCGGCTGTTGCCCGCGACCGATACGGAGGTGCGCCACGAGATCGTCGGCGCGACTCCGATGAAGCGTGAGACGCTCGCCGTTCTGAAAGACACGGGCATCGGGGTGCTGGATGCCGAAATCCTGCGCCTGAAGCCCGACACGAACGTCGCCGATTACTTGCCGATGCTCGAAACCGCCGCCGAACTGGGCGCGCGCTATGTGCTCGTCGCGGGCAACGATCCCGACGAGGCGCGCACGGCCGAGCGGCTCGCCGCGTTGTGCGACCTGGCCGCGCCGCTCGGCCTGTCGCCCTCGCTGGAGCCGATGCCGTGGACGGAAGCGAAGGACATCGTGCAGGGCGCGCGCATCGTGAAGGCGGCGCGGCGGGCGAACACGGGGCTGATCGTCGATCCGATCCATTTCGATCGCGCCGGATCGTCGACCGATACGCTGCGCGACTTGCCGCGCGAATGGTTCGGCTACGTGCAGTTCTGCGACGCTCCCGCCGCGCGCCCGGCGGATGTCGAGACGCTGCTGTACCAGGCGCGCGCGGAACGCATGATTCCGGGCGAGGGCGGGCTCGACCTCGCGGGCATCCTGCGCGCGTTGCCGGACGATTTGCCGCTGTCGATCGAAGCGCCGATGAACGAGTGGGCCAGGCGCGCGGATGCGCTCACGCGCGCGAAGCGTTTGCGGGAAGCGACGCTCGGCGTGCTGGACGCGACGTACGCCCGACAATGACGCGCGGCAGTTGAATTCCGAAGCAGAATCGTGTTCTCATTCCGAATCGGAACTTCAAGAGACTGAGACATGGCAGGGAACCTCGAGCGGGCGTTGTCGATCATCGAGTTGCTGGCGAAGAACGGCGGGCGCATGCAGCTCGCCACCATCGCCGACACGCTCAACATTCCGCGCAGCGGCACGCACCGCCTGCTCGCGATGCTGATCGACGAGGGCTATGTGCGGCAGGACGAGGATCACGGCGAGTACATGCTCGCGCTGAAGCTCGTGTCGCTGGCGCTCGTCTATCTGTCGACCGGCGGCGTGCTGGACGTGTCGCAGCCGGTGCTGGACCGGCTCGCGGCGCAGTCGGGCGAACTCGCGCGGCTGGGCGTAGTCGAGGACGATCACATTACATTCGTCGGCAAGGCGCAGGGCGCGAAGTCGGGTTTGCGCTACGACCCGGACATGGGCAGCCAGCCGCCGCTGCATTGCACGGCGAGCGGGCAGGCGTGGCTGTCGTCGCTGACCGACGAGGAGGCGCTGGAGCTCGTGTCGAAGCAGGGTGGCCTCGGCAAACCCGGCTCGGGCGGGCCGAAGGCGCCGAAGTCGATTCAGCAGTTTCTCGCGGACCTGCACGCGGCGCGCGAGCGCGGCTATGGCATCGCGAGCGAAACCTACGAGGCAGGCATGACCTCGATGGCCGCGCCGATCCATCATCCGGTGACGGGCGTGGTGGTGGGCGTGGTGAGCCTCGCCGGACCGACGAGCCGCCTGCCCGACGCGCGCCTGTCCGAACTCGCACCCGCGCTGCTCGAAGCGGCGTCGGACATGGGCGCGGCCACGCTGAGTTCGCCGTACTTCAAGCGGCCGGCGGTGAGCGCGGCCGCGCCCGTGGAACCGCTGGCCGGCAAGCTGAAATCCAGAAGCGCGAAGTCCGTCTAGCGATGAATCGCAGGCGCCGCGGATAGGCCGAATGGCCGAGGCGACGCGCCGCGAAAGCCTGCGATCTCATGGTATTCATCATGAAACGAGAACTTGAAACGCCTACTCCGCTCGATCCCATCGTGTCCGAATTTGCCACCGTCGAAGAGGCGCAAGCCTACGACCAGTGGTTTCGCGAGAAAGTGCGACGATCCATGGCCGATACCCGGCCGCGCATTCCGCACGATCAGGTGATGGCGGAGGCCGAGGACATGATCGCGGAAGCCGAGAAACGTCGGAAGCCGAGGGCCGCTTGACTCTGCAAGTTGTCTGGACTCTCAAACCGCGCGCCTCGACCTTCTCGAAATCATCCGCTATATCGCAGAACGCAGTCCCGCCGCAGCACGTGTGGTCAAAAGCATGATCGAAGAAGCGCCCCGGTCGGTTGCCATCGCCTCTTATCTTTATCGCAATGGCCGCGTTTCGGGCACGCGTGAAGTCGTGGTCCACCCCAATTACATCGTTGTCTATGCCGTGTCGGCGGACGCCATAGAAGTGCTGAACGTGCTTCACTCGCGGCAATGCTATCCGCTGGAATGACCGGCCGGGCGCTGCGCCGGTTTTCTCTACGGGATGTGCCGCCTGGCCGTTGACATCAACAGGCAAAGAAGCACCCCCATCCCCCGCTCCTGCACTATCCTGCTCAGATCAAGCCCGTGTGAGGCCGATCATGAACGCAGCGTCCGTCAACGCATCCCTGCGCGAAATCGATGACTTACCGTCGCCGCGCGGCCTGCCTCTTCTCGGCAACCTGCATCAGTTGCCGCCCGCCACGCATCATCTGAAGCTCGAGCGCTGGGCCGCCGAACTCGGCACGCCCTACGTATTCCATTTCGCGACCACGCCCGTCACGGTCTGGGACGACATAGAGCTGTCGCACGCCGTGATGCGCGAACGGCCCCATCGCTACCGCCGCTACGAGCCGATCGAAAACATCCTGAAGGAATTCGGCTGCAACGGTCTGTTCTCGATCGAAGGCGCGGCGTGGGAGCCGCAGCGCCGGCTCGTCATGCAGGCGCTTTCGATCCCGCATATCAAGGCGTTCTATCCGACGCTCGCCGCGATCACCGAGCGACTGCGGCGGCGCTGGGAAGCCGCGGCGCGCGCCGGCCGCGTCGTCGACATGACGGAGGATCTCAAGCGCTTCACCGTCGACGTGACCAGCGCGCTTGCCTTCGGCGAAGACCCGAACACGATCGAAAACGAGCGCGTGCTGATTCAGGAGCATCTCGCGATGCTGCTGCCCATGTTGATGACGCGTGTGAACGCGCCGTTCGCCTACTGGCACTACGTGAAATTTCCGCGCGACCGCAAGTTCGACCACGCGATTGCCGAAGTGCATCGCCACGTCCGCGAGCTGATGACGCGCGCGCGCGAACGCATGCGCGAAGAAAGATCGGCGGAAGGATGCGAAACGCCGCTTCACGAAGTGCGCGCGGCGCCGCGCAACCTGCTGGAAGCGATGCTCGCGCTGCGCGACGCTCCGAACTCCGACATCACCGACGACGAAGTCGCCGCCAACGTGCTGACGATGCTCGTCGCGGGCGAGGAAACGACGGCGACGGCGATCGCGTGGGCGCTTTTATTCCTGTCCACCGACGACGCCTTGCTCGCTCGGGTCGCGGCCCATGCGCGCGACGTGATCGGCGACGCCGCCGTATGCCCGACCTACGGCGCGATGCGCGAGCTCGACCTGTGCGAAGCGGTCTGCACGGAAGCGAGCCGCCTGCATCCGATCGCGCCGTATCTGTCGTTCGAGCCGCTCGAAGAAGTGCGCTTGCAGGGCGTGCGTCTGCCGGCGGGCACGAAGATGTTCATGCTGAACCGGCCCGCGATGATGGACCCGAAAAACTTCGCCGATCCGGCGCGTTACGATCCGGATCGCTGGCTGCATGAGCATCGTCATCCGGTGGAGGGGGCGCCGGAACACGGCCCGCACGAGCAACGCGCCTATCTGCAATTCGGCGCGGGACCGCGCGTGTGCCCGGGACGGCATCTCGCGGTGGTCGAAATGCGGCTCGTCGTGTCGATGCTGGCCGCCAACTTCACCGCGCAACTCGCGACCAACCCGGCCGATATCCACGAAGTCTGCACCTTCACCTCGGTGCCGAGCGCGATGCCGGTGCGTCTCGCGTTGCGGCAGGATCGCTAGCGCGTATCGACGGCATCGGCTGAAATCGGCACGCCGCCGCCCGTCGCCATCCACAGGACTTCGGCGTCTTCCTCGCTCGTCGAGATCGCGGCGTGACCGGTGCGGCTGTCGAAGTAGATGCTGTCGCCGGCGTTCAGGTGGGTCGGCGCGTAGAGTTCGGAATACAGGCACACACTGCCGCTGATCACGTAGAGAAACTCTTCGCCCTCGTGCCGGCCCCAGTCGTCGAAGGCGTCGAGCGTGTGGGCGGAAATGCGGATGCGAAACGGCAGCATCGCCTTGTGCGCGAGCTCGGTGGCGAGCAGTTCCATCTGATAGCCGCGATAAGCGTGACGCTGCCCCTCGTCGCGGCGCGTGAGCGCGCGCCGCCCGTTGGCGCTTGGCGCGGGCGCGGTGCCGAACAGTTCGCCCAGGTCGATCTGCAAGCCGCGCACGATCTTTTGCAGCACGTCGAAGGTCGGCGACATCAGGCCGTTCTCGATCTTCGAGAGCGCCGAGCGCGACACGCCGCACAGGCGGCTCGCCGTTTCGAGCGTCAGATCATGGGCGAGCCGCGCGCGTTTAACCCGGCGGCCGAGATCGGCGGCGGATTGGTCGGGCGTGTTTTTCGTGCTGAGGCTGGACATGGCTGGCGGTTCGTGGAGGCTTTTTTGTTTCCGATCATAACATCGCGGAACAACGTGGCGGACGCGGCGCAATGCCCGCAAACAAGCCGAATCTACCGTCCCCCATGCCTGCACGCATTGGTGACAACCCCAATATTGTCCGTTGTTGTGGGCGGCGGACTCAGCGCGTATAGTTTCCTAACTTACGCAAGTTTCTGATAGGAAACTCGTGAACCAGAACAACCCGCATCGAAAGGACTTCATCGTGGACACACAATCGATTCTCTCCGATCTCGGCATCGCGAGCCTCGTAACCGATGGCGATCTCGCCGCTACTTCGCCAGTCTCGGGCGAAGTGATCGGCCGCGTGAAGCAGCACACCACCGCCGATGTCGACGCCGCGCTCGGCGCCGCGCGCACCGCTTTCGCGACCTGGCGCAACGTGCCCGCGCCGCGGCGCGGCGAACTGGTGCGTCTGCTCGGCAATCGCCTGCGCGAAAAGAAAGAGGCGCTCGGCCGCCTCGTCTCGCTTGAGGCGGGCAAGATCCTGCAGGAAGGGCTGGGCGAAGTGCAGGAAATGATCGATATCTGCGATTTCGCTGTCGGTCTTTCGCGCCAGTTGTACGGTCTGACGATCGCGTCCGAGCGTCCGGGCCATCGCATGGCCGAGACGTGGCATCCGTTCGGCGTGTGCACGATCATCTCGGCGTTCAATTTCCCGGTCGCGGTGTGGTCGTGGAACGCAGCGCTCGCGCTCGTGTGCGGCAACGCCGTCGTGTGGAAGCCTTCGGAAAAAACGCCGCTCACGGCACTCGCCGTCGATCGCATCCTGCGCGACGCCATCGAGGAATTCGGCTCGGCGCCGGCGGGTCTCGCTTCGGTGATCATCGGCGGGCGCGAAGTCGGCGCGGCGCTCGTGGCGGACAAGCGTTCGGATATCGTCAGCGCGACGGGCAGCACGGAAATGGGCCGCAAGGTCGGCGTTGCGGTGGCGCAGCGATTCGGCCGCTCGATTCTCGAACTCGGCGGCAACAATGCGGGCATCGTCTCGCAGACGGCCAATCGCGATCTCGCGCTGCGCGGCATCCTGTTTTCGGCGGTCGGCACGGCGGGGCAGCGCTGCACGTCGCTCAGGCGTCTGTTCGTGCACGACAGCATCTACGACGAAACCGTCGCGCGCCTGAAAGATCTCTACGCGAAGGTGCCGGTCGGCAATCCGCTGGAAGCCGGCGTGCTGATGGGCCCGCTCATCGACGTGCAGGCGTTCGCGCGCATGCAGGACGCGCTGGAGCAGGCGAAGGGCGAGGGCGGCAAGGTCAGCGGCGGCGAGCGCGTCACCGTAAAGGGCCAGGAAAACGGCTATTACGTGCGGCCGGCGCTGGTCGAAATGCCGTCGCAGACGGAAGTCGTGCTGAAGGAAACCTTCGCGCCAATCCTCTACGTGATGCGCTACACCGATTTCGATGAAGCCATCGCCGCGAACAACGCGGCCGCGCATGGCCTGTCGTCGTGCGCGTTCACGACCGATCTGCGCGAGGCCGAGCGCTTCCTGTCGGCGTCGGGCAGCGATTGCGGCATCGCCAACGTGAACATCGGACCGAGCGGCGCGGAGATCGGCGGCGCGTTCGGCGGCGAGAAGGAAACCGGTGGCGGCCGCGAATCGGGCTCGGACGCGTGGAAGGCCTACATGCGCCGCGCGACCAACACGATCAACTATTCGTCGGAATTGCCGCTGGCGCAGGGCATCGACTTCAATCTGAGCTGAGGCCGACGTGACTGCGAACGTTGTCATCGTAGGTGGCGGCGTGATCGGCAGCTCGGTCGCGTATTTTCTGCGCGCGTCCGACCCGGGCGTGCGCGTCACGGTGATCGAGCGCGATCCGACTTACGCGCGCTCGTCGTCGGCGCTGTCGGCGGCGTCGATCCGCCAGCAGTTCTCGACGCCGCTCTCGGTGCGCATGTCGCTGTTCGGCATCGACTTTCTGCGCACGATCGGCGAGAGGCTGGAGGTGAACGGCGAGCGTCCGTCGATCGATCTGCACGAAGGCGGCTATCTGTTCCTCGCGACCGCGCCCGGCGCCGCGACGCTGCGCGAGAATCACGCGCTGCAGCGCGAGCTCGGCGCGGACATCAGCTTGCTGGATGCCACGCACTTGCAGGCGCGCTTTCCGTGGCTCAACACCGGGGATCTCGCGCTGGGCGCGTTTGGTGAAAGCGGCGAAGGCTGGTTCGACGGCTACGGTCTCGTGCAGGCGCTGCGGCGCAAGGCGCAGTCGCTCGGCGTGCGTTACGTGGCGTCGGACGTGGTGGGTATCGAGCGGGCCGGACGGCGCGCGAGTGCCGTGCGTGCGTCCAACGGCGAGACTTATGCGTGCGATGTCGTCGTAAACGCGGCGGGCGCCTGGTCGCGCAACATCGCGGCGATGCTCGGCATCGAGCTGCCCGTGTATGCGCGCCGGCGCAGCATCTTCAACGTGTCGTCACCGGCGAAGCTCGAACGCGCGCCGCTTCTGATCGATCCGAGCGGCGTCTATTTCCGTCCTGAAGGGCGCACGTATATTTGCGGCACCTCGCCCGCCGCGGATAACGATCCCGACGACCTGCCGCTCGACGAAGTCGATCACGCGCTCTTCGACGACGTGATCTGGCCGACGCTCGCGCATCGCGTGCCGGGATTCGAAGCGCTGCGTGTCGAGCGCTGCTGGTCCGGCTATTACGAGTACAACGTGCTCGACCAGAACGCGATCATCGGATATCACCCGGATATCGACAATTGCATCTTCGCCAATGGCTTCAGCGGGCACGGATTACAACAAGGTCCGGCGACGGGACGCGGCGTCAGCGAACTGATTTTGCACGGGAAGTACGAGTCACTGGATTTATCGCCGCTCGACTGGACGCGTGTACTCGAAGGCAGGCCGATCGTCGAAAAGAATGTCGTATAACTGATAAAAGACTTACGAAACTATTTTCCCGTAATCGATCATTTAAGTAGGCCCTGTTTATACCGGGCATCCTTTTCGCTGAGTGAGTATCAAGCGGATCGAAATGGTTCGGTCTGCGTTTCGAACGGGCATTCTTATCATCATCGGCATTCGTTCGGGCTGCGTCCATTAATGAAATCCACTAGGGCCAGCCGCCCCGGAGAAGCGCATTCTGGAACCATCAGACGCTTTGGCGCTAACCGATAGGAGACAGAACATGGAAGCCAATACGAGCGCGCATTTTTATGCCTGGATCGATGACGGTGAAATTCCGCCGGACACGAGCGTACACGTTTCGCATCGTTCCACCCAGGTATCCGGAGAGCCCGAGTATGTCGCAGAAATTTGCGGTCGTTTCGCCAAGACCGATGAGGAAAAAAACTCCTGCGTGATTCGCGGGTATAACTGACTTCAATGCATTGTGTTGCGTCCGTGACACGGAATGTCACGGTGCGGTTGAATGCGGACAAGACACCCGCATTGCGCGATTGATGACGAAGTTTCATAAGCGCTGATGCTGTAAGTGACTGTGTGCGCCACGAAGCCCGGACGGATTGAAATTCTTTTAATCCGTTCAGTCGAAACGACCCGCCGCGCGCGGGTTTTTTCACGCCTTTCTACCCGGAATCGTTTGTGTTTCGCCCGGCAGGCCGCGCGCGCGAGTGGCACAATCGCTCGCACTGCACGCATATTGGGAGCCAAGGTGGCGAACCTTGATCTGGATAATCCGTTTCTCGAGGCGCTCGGCGCGGCCTTCACCGAATGGCGCGCGGGCTACGCCGAATTCACCATGCCGATCCACGCAGGACATCTGAACCGGCAGCGCGTCCTGCAAGGGGGCGCGATCGCCACGCTGCTCGACGCAGCCTGCGGCTATGCGGGGCTCTTCACGACTGGAGTTGCGCCGGTGCACGGCTTCACGCTCTCGCTGACGGTGAATTACCTCGACCGCGGCATCGGCGACAAGGTGGTCGCGAAGGGCTTTCTGGAGCGGCAGGGCCGCTCGGTCTACTTCGCGCGCGGCGAGGCGTGGGTCGACGACCGCGTGATGATCGCGAGCGCGCAGGGCACCTTCAAGTACGCGCGCTGAGCCGTCTCCGATGCCCCCACGCAATCTCCTCCGTCGCCTCGATCTGACGACGCTGCAACTCTTCCTCGCGGTATTCGAGGAAGGCACGCTCACCCGCGCGGCGGAGCGCGAAGCGATCGCCGTATCGGCGGCGAGCAAGCGGCTGCTGGAGCTGGAGCAGGCGGTAGGCGCAGTGCTGTTCGAGCGCCGTGCGCGCGGCATGGAGTTGACGCCCGCCGGCGAAACGCTGCTGCATCATGCGCGGCGCGTGTTGCGCGATGTCGAGAACATCGGCATCGAACTGTCGGAGCATGCGAGCGGCGTGCGCGGCTACGTGCGGATGATGGCGAATCTCTCGGCCATCGTGGAGTTCCTGCCCGAAGACTTGCGCGCGTTCATCGCGGTGCACGGCCAGATCAAGATCGACCTGGAAGAGCGGCCAAGCGGCGGCATCGTCGAAGGCGTGGCGGACAGTCTCGTCGATCTCGGCATCTGTTCCGGCGACTCCGACACGCGCGGGCTCGAGACCACGCATTACCGGCACGACCGGTTGTGCATCGTGACGCCGGGAGATCATCCGCTCGCGCAGCGCGAGAGCGTCGCGTTCGCCGATACGCTCGACTTCGACCACATCGGCCTGCATTCCGCGAGTTCCATCAACATGCGCACTCATCTTGCCGCGCGGCAGGCGGGCCGCGCGTTGCGGCTGCGCATTCACGTGCCGGGCTTCGACGCCGTGTGCCGCATGGTGCAGGCCGGCATGGGCGTGGGCGTCCTGCCGCTGCAGGTTTTCGAGGCGATGGGCCGCCAGCTAGGGCTCGCCGCCACTCCCCTCGACGAGGAATGGGCCGCGCGCACCCTTGTCATCGTCGTGCGCGATTCGGATGCGCTTTCGCCCGTGAGCCGCCTGTTGTTCGATCATCTGCGGACCGTCGAAGTGCGCGCATAGCTTTCAGAAAGCCGCCGAGCGTTCGCGTTTGGCGAACGATCCTTGTTGAAATGCGGTTGGACGCACCCGAGCGTTCGCCAATAAGCTTGTCTCCATCAAAAGCACATCATCAGGAGACGAGCAATATGAGCGGACCACTTCAGGGCATTCGGGTCATCGAGATCGGCACCCTCATCGCCGCGCCTTTCGCCGCGCGCATGCTGGCCGAGTTCGGCGCGGAAGTCATCAAGATCGAGACGCCCAACGGCGGCGATCCCTTGCGCAAATGGCGCAAGCTCCACGAGGGCACTTCTCTCTGGTGGTATCTGCAATCGCGTAACAAGAAGTCAGTGTGCGTGAACCTCAAGTCGCCCGAAGGTGCGGACGTCATCAAGCGACTCGCCGCCGATGCCGACATCGTCATCGAAAACATGCGTCCGGGCGCGCTGGAGAAGCTCGGGCTCGGCTGGGACATTTTGCATGCAATAAACCCGAAGCTGACCATGGTCCGCATCTCCGGCTACGGCCAGACGGGCCCGTACCGCGATCGTCCTGGCTTCGGCGCGATCGGCGAGGCGATGGGCGGCATCCGCTACACGACCGGCGACGCGGAAGGTCTGCCGGCCCGCGTCGGCGTGAGCCTGGGCGATTCGCTCGCGTCGCTGCATGGCGTGATCGGCGCGCTGATGTCGGTGCTGCGCGTGAAGACCGGCCAGGGCGATGGCCAGGTCGTCGACGTCTCGCTGGTGGAAAGCGTCTTCAGCCTGATGGAAAGTCTGGTTCCCGAATACGACCTGCTCGGCCATGTACGCGAGCGCAGCGGCGGCGCGCTGCCGGGCATTGCGCCGTCGAACACCTATCGCACGGAGGACGGCGGTTTCGTCGTTATCGCGGGCAATAGCGATCCGATCTACAAGCGCCTGATGAACGTGATCGGCCGCGCCGATCTCGCGGACGATCCCGCGCTCGCGCACAACGACGGCCGCGTGAAGCAAAACACGATGCTCGACGAAGCGATCACCGCGTGGACCTCGCATCACTCGATGGACGACGTGCTGGCCACGCTCGAACGCGAGGAAGTGCCGGCGGGCCGCATCTATTCGGTCGCGGACATCGTTGGCGATGTGCACTATCAAGCGCGCGACATGCTGCTGAACGCGGATTTGCCGGGCGGCGCATCGGTGAAGATGCCGGGCATCGTGCCGAAGCTTTCCGACACGCCGGGCGTAGTGCGCTGGCAAGGTCCGGCGCTGGGCGAGCATACGGCGTCGGTTCTGGAATCGCTCGGTTTCCAAGCCGACGAAGTGGCGCGTCTGCGCGCCGAAGGAGCGGTGCAATGAATTTTGAATGCAAAGAACCGTTGATCGTGCAGGAAGTCGCGCCCCGCGACGGCCTGCAGATCGAAAAGCAGTGGGTCGAAACCGAAGACAAGATCGAGCTGATCGATGGCCTTTCGGCGTGCGGCTTCACGCGCATCGAGGCGGGCTCGTTCGTGTCGCCCAAGGCGATTCCCGCGCTGCGCGACGGCGATGCGGTGTTCAACGGCATCCGGCGTGCACCGGACGTGATCTATGTCGCGCTGGTGCCGAACGTGAAGGGCGCGGAGCGCGCGCTCGCCGCGAACGCCGATGAGCTGAACCTCGTCATGTCGTCGAGCCAGACCCACAACCGGGCGAATATGCGCATGAGCTGCGAGTCGTCGCTGACCGGTTTCGGCGACGTCGTGCGATTGGTACAAGGCATTACGAATGCAAAAGTCTCGTTGAATGCGACCGTTGCGACGGCGTTCGGCTGTCCGTTCGAAGGACGCATCGACGAGGAGCGCGTCGTGTCGATCGCGCGGACGTATCGCGAGATGGGCATCCCAGGCATCACGCTCGCCGATACCACCGGCATGGCGAATCCGCGCCAGGTCGCGCGGCTCGTTTCACGCGTGCTCGAACACGTGAGCGCCGCCGATCTCACGCTGCACTTCCACAACACGCGCGGTCTCGGTCTCGTCAACGTGCTCGCTGCCTACGACGCGGGCGCGCGCCGCTTCGACGCCGCGCTCGGCGGGCTCGGCGGCTGTCCGTTCGCGCCGGGCGCATCGGGAAACATCTGTACCGAAGACCTCGTGAACATGTGCGACGAAATGGGTATTCCCACCGGCGCCGATCTGCAGAAGCTGATCACCCTGTCGCGCACGCTTCCCGCGCTCGTCGGGCATGACGTGCCGGGGCAAATCGCGAAGGCGGGACGCAATTGCGACCTGCATCCGGCTCCCGATTACGTGAACACGATCTGATTCGAAACACCAAAACAATATTGGAGACAACCATGAGCGACCTAAGCGTCAATGCGGCCGACAAGCCGCACATTCTGGAGAACACCTCGGGCATCATCCGCAAGGTGGCGTTGCGGCTGATGCCGCTCATCATGCTGTGCTATTTCTTCGCGTTCTTCGACCGCATCAACATCAGCTTCGCGAAATTCCAGATGCAGAGCTCGCTCGGTCTGTCCGACACCGCTTACGGCCTCGGCGCGAGCCTTTTCGTGATCGGCTACGTGATCTTCGAAGTGCCGAGCAACATGCTGCTGTACAAGGTCGGCGCGCGGCGCTGGATCGCGCGCATCATGATTTCGTGGGGTATCGCGACCGCGCTCATGGTGTTCGTGCAGACGGAGTGGCAGTTCTACGGACTGCGCTTCATCATCGGCGCGATGGAAGCGGGCTTCGCGCCGGGCGTGCTGTATTACCTCACGCTGTGGTTCCCGGCGAGTTATCGCGGCCGCATCACGTCGATGCTGTTTCTCGCGTCGGCGTTCTCGGGTCTGTTCGGCGCGCCGCTGTCGGGACTGGTGCTCGGACACATGAACGGCGTAGCGGGCATCGCGGGATGGCACTGGCTGTTCCTGCTCGGCGGCATGCCGTGCGTGCTGCTCGGCATTCTCGTGCTCAAGGTGCTGAAGGATCGCGTCGATGACGCCGCGTGGCTCACGGGCGCCGAGAAGACCTGGCTGACGAGCCAGATCTCCACGCAAAGCCAGCACACGGACACCGGGCATTCGCTGCTCGGCGCGATCCGCACGCCTGGCTTCCTGATGCTCGGTCTGATCTACTTTTTGATTCAGGTCGCGTCGTATGGTCTCAACTTCTGGGCGCCGCACCTGATCCGCGCGGCGGGCACGCAGAACCCGACGATCATCGGCCTGCTGACGGCGGTGCCGTATATCTGCGGCGCGATCTGCATGGTGGTGGTCGGCCGCATGTCGGACCGCTCGGGCGAGCGCCGCAAGTTCGTCGCGACGCTTCTCGTGATGGCCGCAGTCGGCTTCTTCGCGGCGGGCGTCTTCGACAAGCAGACGACTCTCCTGATCGCCGCGCTCGGCGTGATGGGCGCCGGCGTCATCGCATCGATTCCGGCGTTCTGGGCATTGCCGCCGAAGCTTTTGACCGGAGCGGGCGCGGCGGGCGGCATCGCGCTGATCAATACGCTGGGGCAACTGGGCGGCATCGTGAGCCCGGTGATGGTCGGACGCATTCGCGACACGATGGGCAGCACGACGCCCGCGCTGTATGCGATCGGCGCGATGAGCGTGGTGTGCGCGCTGTTGCTGCTGTTCGGCTTGCCACAATCGCTCAAGCAGCGAGATCACGCGGAGCATGCGTCTTGAGCATCACGCGGTTCTGATGAAAAAATGCGCCCGGCGAGATCCAGTCCGCCGGGCGCTGTCTTTTTGCCCACTGCATTTTGCATGCATTCGACCAGATGGCATTTCGCATGCCGCATGCAAGAAGCTACTAAGCCGCGAGCAAGCTCCCGCAATGCCGCGCAATCTGCGGTTCCTCATGCGTCGCGACCAGGCGATGTTGCGCTCCCAGAAACGTCAGCCCATTGGTGACCTGCGCGCGGATCGCCTCGCTGTGCTGGCCGATCCCGCCGCCGAGCACGATCGGATTGCCGTCGTCCATCGCGTCAGCCTTTCCACGTCCACTCGCGAATCTCGTCGCGGTCGATGCCTTCCTCGTGTGCGTATCGCACGCTCTCGATGATCTGACCTTTGAGCCATTCCTTCGTGTGCGCGCTGCTGCCCGCGATGCGCGGCACGCGGTCGATCACGTCGATCGCGAGCGTGTAGCGATCCACGCCGTTGATGATCGCGAGCTCGAACGGCGTGTTGATGTTGCCGCGCTCGCGATACCCGTGCACGTGCATGTTCGCGTGATTCGTGCGGTTGTACGTGAGCTTGTGCACCAGCGACGCGTACGAATGGAAGTTGAAGATGACCGGCTTGTCGCGCGTGAAGATGGAATCGAAATCGCGATCGGCGAGGCCGTGCGGGTGATCGCTGTCGGGCATGAGCCGGAACAGGTCGACCACATTGACGAAGCGCAGCTTCAGATCGGCGCAGTTCGCCTTGAGAATCTCGACGGCGGCGAGCGCTTCCATTGTCGCGATGTCGCCCGCGCAGGCGATCACCGCGTCCGGCTCCGCGCCCTGATCGGTCGAGGCCCAGTCCCAGATGCCGATACCCTTCGCGCAATGCACGATGGCGTCCTTCATGCTCAGATATTGCAGATGCGGCTGCTTGTCCGCGACGATCACGTTTACGTAATCGTGCGAGCGCAGGCAATGATCCGCGACGCTCAACAGGCAGTTCGCATCGGGCGGCAGATAGATGCGTACGACGCCCGGGCTCTTGTTCGTGACCACATCGAGAAATCCGGGGTCCTGATGCGTGAAGCCGTTGTGATCCTGCCGCCACACGAGCGAGGTGATGAGCAGATTGATCGACGGCACCGGACGCCGCCAGTCGAGTTCGTTCTTCGCTTTTTCGAGCCACTTCGCGTGCTGGTTGAACATCGAATCGATCACGTGCACGAACGCCTCGTAGGTCGCGAACAGGCCATGACGTCCCGTCAGCACATAACCTTCGAACCAGCCTTCGAGCGTGTGCTCGGAAAGCATCTCCATCACACGGCCGTCGATGGACAGCGCGCCGCCGTCTTCGTCTTCCGGGAGCGTCTGCGCGAGCCAGCGCTTGCCGGACACCTCGTACACGCCGTCGAGCTTGTTGCTCGCGGTTTCATCCGGGCCGAACAGGCGGAAGCTCGTCATGTTCCGGCGGATCACCTCGCGCAGGAAGGTGGCGAGCACGGCCGTCGGCGACTGATAGACGGCCGCCGCGCGCTTGAACTCGAAAGCGAAGTCGCGAATGTCGGGCATGTCGAGCGATTGCGAACGCAAGCCGCCGTTCGCGTGCGGATTCGCGCTGATGCGCCGCGTGCCCTCCGGCGCGAGCGCGCGCAAGGTCTCGATCAGACGGCCGTTTTCGTCGAACAGTTCCTCGGGCCGGTAGCTGCGCATCCACGCTTCGAGCAACGCGAGACTGCGCCGATTAGTCGCCGGATCGGCGATCGGCACCTGATGCGAGCGCCAGAAGTTCTCCACCTTGTGGCCATTGACCTCCTTCGGTCCGGTCCAGCCCTTCGGTGTGCGCAGCACGATCATCGGCCAGCGGGCGCGTGTGGCGTTTTCCGGATTGGCGCGCGCGTTAGCCTGGATCGAGCGGATATCGGCGATGCAGCGTTCGAGCGTGGCGGCCATGCGCTGATGCATCGCTTGGGGCTCGTCGCCTTCGACGAAATAGGGCATGTAGCCGTAGCCGCGGAACAGGTCTTCGAGCTCGTCGTGCGGAATGCGCGCGAGGATCGTCGGATTGGCGATCTTGTAGCCGTTGAGATGAAGAATCGGCAAGACGGCGCCGTCGGTCGCCGGATTGAGAAACTTGTTCGAATGCCAGGACGTGGCGAGCGGGCCGGTTTCCGCTTCGCCGTCGCCGACGACCGCCGCGACGATCAGATCGGGATTGTCAAACGCCGCGCCGAACGCATGCGACAGGCTGTAGCCGAGCTCGCCCCCTTCGTGAATCGATCCCGGCGTTTCGGGCGTGCAGTGCGAGCCGATCCCGCCCGGCGACGAAAACACGCGAAACAGCCGGAGCATGCCGCGCTCGTCGGCGCTGCGATCGGGATAGATTTCCGAGTAATGGCCTTCGAGGTAAGAATTGGCGAGCGTCGCGGGCGCGCCGTGACCGGGGCCCGAGACGAACAGCACGTTGAGATCGTCGCGCCGAATCAGACGGTTCAGGTGCACCCACACGAAGGACTGACCCGGGTCCGATCCCCAGTGCCCGAGCAGCCGACGCTTGATGTGCTCGGGTTCGAGCGGCTCGCGCAGGAGCGGATTCGCGCGGAGGTAGATCATTCCGACCGACAGGTAATTGCAGGCCCGCCAGTACGCGTGCATCTTTTGGAGCAAATCGGGGTCGAGCGGCGATTCGGGGATGGTCGAGCGAAGGACGTCGTCGTTCAATTGCTTCTCCCTGGCAGGTGAAAGGATTGGTCGAACGTCGTGCTGTGGCGCGCGCAGGATCGGGTCCTGCGCGTCATGCCATGATCGGAGGTGTTTGTGGCGTTATGGTTTCAACGCGAGGCGCGGCGCGTGAGCAGCGCCGCGGACCATCTTAAAGCGGATTGCGCGATCGGGCAGATACCCGGGTCATTCCATCGCGGCGTGCCTGAGGTCGTGCTCCATCAGCAGCGCGCGGTTGTCCTGCCACATGCCGATGTAGTGGACCATGAAGCTGTCCGGGCGACGGTAGACCCACGGGGTATTGATATCGATGAAGTTCGATACCTGTGACGCCTGCAAATCCTTGAACGCGCGAATGAAGTGAAACTGGTCGCCCTCGCTCGCGTACACGTGCGACTTGTCTTCGAGCTTCGCGCACTGGTCCATGATGTCAGCGAAGGCGTCGTAGTTTCGCTGATTGCGCTGAAAGCCCATGATTCCGGAGTTGAACATCCAGCTTCCCACATCGCGCGCGAGGATGAACTCGCGTCCCTGCGTGAACGGTTCGAGGCGCTGGTTCATGTCGTTGATCAGCACGTCCGCGTCGAGCCAGAACACCCATTGATGACTCGGCAGATATTCGCGCAGCAACGCGGGCTTGAGCCAGTTGCCGGAGGTTTTGCCGTCGTTCAGATGCGCGGGAATCTCGCGATGAACGTACAGCGTGTAGCCGTGGCGTTCGCAATAGCGCCTGAAGTTCGCCTCCGCGATGCGCCCGTAACACGCGACGTTCGGCGTGTAGAGGGTGACGAGCGCGATCGGCTTGTTGGGGTTGTAGACGGTGCGCGGCGCGGCGTCGGGCTCGCCGGATCCGGCGCCCGGCAGCAGAGTGCCGCCACGCGTATTGCACTCGTTGACGCGCTCGAACAGTGCACGGCGGAAACGGCGATGGTGCTTCTTGTCCTCGACGCTCGCCGCAAAGCTCGGCCACGTCGCCCAGACGGCTTCCAGATGAGCCGCCGCCGGCACCACGACATGCGTGCCGGCAATCTGATGCCGCGACGGACAGGCCGCGAACCGGTGCAGCAGGCCCGCTTCCTCGGCGGGCAGTTCGGCGCCGAAACGGCACGCGCGCACGAGTTCGAGCAGACCGCGACGCACCGCTTCGGTGTTGCGCCAGAGCTGGATATCGGTTTGCGGCTGCTGCGACTCGGCGCAGGTGAGGAGCCAGTCCCGGCCCGCCAGCAGCACCGGCAGTTCGACCGGCCGCAGGATCGCGGCGTTTTCGGAGAGCAGGAGAGCGATCTCGTTGTCCGCGGCCTGGCTGAGATAGTGCAGAAGCGTTTCGTATCGATACAGCCAGCGTGCGCTGTTTTCGGCGCCGGACAAGTCCGACATGTCGATCTCGACGTGGCGGTATCCATGCTGGCGCGCATAGTGGCGATGATTAGCGAGCGCGTCGGGCGCGCGGTCGAACAGAAGACTGATGACGATCATGAGAGGACGACGAGCGAGAAGAATTACCGCATTTCGGCCGGCGCCGCGACGGAACGCGCGACGGCTGAATCAGCGAACTGCCTAGCATCGCCGCTGGATGAATTTGCACGGATGGGAAATGTCTGAAAAGAGCAGTAAACACGCTGTTTCTCAGGCGCTCATAGAATGTCCGAATGATCCGAAAATCCTCGCTCCCGGATGACGCCCTGCACGGGTTTCATCCCGCTGTCACGAGCTGGTTCCGCTCGCGCTTTTCCGCGCCGACCGCCGCGCAGGCGCGCGCCTGGCCGCTTATCCACGCGCGCCGCTCGACGCTCGTCGCCGCGCCGACCGGCTCCGGCAAGACGCTCACCGCATTTCTCGCCGCCATCGACGAGCTGGTGCGCGAAGGCGTCGCGCGCGGCGGGGCGCTGCCGGACGAGACGCGCGTGGTCTATGTGTCGCCGCTGAAGGCGCTGTCGAACGACATTCACGTGAATCTCGAAGAACCGCTCGCAGGCATCGCGCGCGCGTTGAGCGAGGGCGGCGCTCATGCGCCGGAGATCCGCGCCGCCGTGCGCACCGGCGACACGACGCAGCAGGAGCGCAACGCGGTAAAGAAGCGCCCGCCGCACATTCTCGTGACGACGCCGGAGTCGCTCTACGTGCTGCTTTCGTCGGACTCGGGCCGCGCGATGCTCGCCACGACCCGCACCGTGATCGTCGATGAAATCCACGCGGTGGCGGGCAGCAAACGCGGCTCGCACCTGAGCCTGTCGCTGGCGCGCCTCGACGCGCTGTGCGAGGAGGCGGGCGGGGCGCGCCCGGTGCGCGTCGGGCTGTCGGCGACGCAGAAGCCGATCGAGCTGGTCGCGAAGTTTCTGGCGGGCGAGGGCGAGCCGTGCGACATCGTCGATGTCGGTCACGTGCGTGCGCGCGATCTGGCGCTCGACATCCCGCCGATGCCGCTCGAAGCGATCATGTCAAACGACATGTGGGAGCGCGTCTATGACCGCCTCGCGCAGCTTTCGGCGCAGCATCGCACGACCCTCGTGTTCGTCAACACGCGGCGCATGGCGGAGCGCGCCGCGCGTCATCTGACCGAGCGCCTCGGCCGCGAAGCGGTCGCGGCGCATCACGGCAGCCTCGCACGCGAGCATCGGCTCGAGGCGGAGCAGCGGCTGAAGCGCGGCGAATTGCGCGTGCTGATCGCGACCGCATCGCTGGAACTGGGCATCGATATCGGCGATGTCGATCTCGTCTGCCAGATCGGCTCGCCCGGTTCGATCGGCGCGTTGTTGCAGCGCGTCGGGCGCTCGGGGCATCACGTCGGCGGCGTGCCGAAGGGGCGGCTCTTTCCTACCTCGCGCGACGATCTGATCGAGTGCGCCGCCTTGCTCGATTGCGTGCGGCGCGGCGAACTCGACGCGCTGGCGATTCCCCGCGCCCCGCTCGACGTGCTCGCGCAGCAGATCACGGCTGAGGTGGCGTGCCGCGAGTGGGATGAGGACGAGCTTTTCGAGCGCATCACGCGCGCCTATCCATACGCCACGCTCGATCGCGCGCATTACGACGCCGTGCTGCGCACGCTTGCGGAAGGCTATACGGGGCGGCAGGGCGTGCGCGCGGCGTATGTGCATCGCGACGCGGTGAGCCGCACGCTGCGCGGACGGCGCGGCGGCAAGCTGACCGCCGTGACCTCGGGCGGCGCGATTCCCGACAACGCCGATTTCGCCGTGTTGCTGGAGCCGCAGGGCTTGCAGATCGGCACGGTGAACGAGGACTTCGCGGTCGAAAGCCTGGCCGGCGATATTTTCCAGCTCGGCAATACGTCATATCGCATCGTGCGCGTGGAAGGCGGGCGCGTACGCGTGGAAAACGCGAACGGGCAGCCGCCGAACATTCCGTTCTGGCTGGGCGAGGCGCCCGGGCGCAGCGACGAGCTTTCGCACGCGATTTCTCGCTTGCGCGGCCAGCTCGATGCGCAACTGGCGTCGAGCGGTGTCGAAGCGGCTATCGCGTGGCTTGCTCAGGAAACGGGCATCGAAGCGGAAGCGGCCCGGCAGATCGTCGACTATCTGGCGCGCTCGCGCGCCGCGCTCACCGTGCTGCCGACGCAGGACACGCTCGTCATGGAACGCTTCTTCGACGAATCCGGCGGCACGCAACTCGTCATTCACGCGCCGTTCGGCAGCCGCGTGAATCGCGCGTGGGGGCTCGCGCTGCGCAAGCGCTTCTGCCGCACGTTCAATTTCGAACTGCAGGCGGCGGCGACGGAAGACGCGATCATTCTTTCGCTGACCGGCAGTCACAGCTTCGCGCTCGATGAAGTGTGGCGCTATCTCAAATCAGCGACGGCCGAGCACGTGCTGATCCAGGCGCTGCTCGACGCGCCGCTGTTCGGCGTGCGGTGGCGCTGGAACGCGACCAACGCGCTCGCGCTGCCGCGCTATACGGGCGGGCGCCGCGTCGCGCCGCAATTGCAGCGCATGAAAAGCGAGGATCTGCTCGCGGCCGTGTTTCCCGATCAGGTCGCGTGCGCGGAAAACATCGCGGGCGAGCGCGAGGTGCCGACGCATCCGCTCGTCGAGCAGACCATCGACGATTGCCTGCACGACGCAATGGACAGCGAAGCGTGGCTCGCGCTTTTGCGCCGCATCGAAGCGGGCAGTGTGCGGCTCGTCACGCGCGAGCTTCCCGCGCCGTCGCCGCTCGCGGCCGAGATTCTGTCGGCCCGGCCGTACGCCTTTCTCGACGACGCGCCGCTCGAGGAACGCCGCACGCAGGCCGTGCTCGCGCGCCGCTGGACCGATCCGCAATCGACCGACGATCTCGGCGCGCTCGACCCCGAGGCGATCGCGAGCGTGCGCGAGGAAGCCTGGCCGGATGTCACCAGCGCCGATGAAATGCACGAAGCGCTGACGACGCTCGCGTGCATCGCTGAAGCCGAAGCTCAGCGCGATCCGCGGTGGTCCGCATGGCTCGATGCGCTCGCGGGCGCCGGCCGCGCGACGCGTCTGCAGGTCGCGGAGCAGGACGCGCTGTGGACGCCCGTCGAGCGTCTCGCGTGCATGCGCGCCGTCTACGAGCATGCGCCGATGCATCCCGCGCTCACGCCGCTGTCCGGCTTCGACGACGCCTGGGCGCCCGACGATGCGCTCGTCGAGATCGTGCGCGCGCGGCTGTCGGGCTTCGGGCCGCTGACGGTTCCGGAGATCGCGCGGCCGCTGGTGCTGCCGGCGTCGGCGGTGGCGCTCGCGCTGACGCGGCTCGAATCGCAAGGCTATGTGATGCGCGGCCGCTTCACGCCGGGCGCGCAGGCCGAGGAATGGTGCGAGCGGCATCTTCTCGCGCGGATTCATCGCTATACGGTGCGGCGCCTAAGGCGCGAGATCGAGCCGGTCGAGCGCCAGGATTTCATGCGCTTTCTGTTCGAATGGCAGCGCGTGGCTCCGGACGCGCACGGCGAGGGCCGCGACGCGCTCGGCGCCGTGCTCGAACAGCTCGAAGGTTTCGAAGCGCCTGCGGTCGCGTGGGAGGACGAAATTCTGCCGGCGCGCATCGCCGATTATTCGGGCATGTGGCTCGACGACTTCTGCCGCACGGGCAAGCTCGTGTGGACGCGCCCCGCGGGACGAGCGCGCGCGGCGAGCGGCCCGGTGCGCGGCACGCCGATCGTGCTGTTGCCGCGCCGTCATCTCGATGCATGGAACGCGCTGATGTCCGCCGACGAAGCGCCGCGGATGTCATCGCGCGCGGAGCGTGTGTTCGATGCTTTGAAGGCGCACGGCGCGATGTTCTTCGACGAACTGCTGGCCGACGTGCGTCTCCTGCGCACCGAGCTGGAAGACGCGCTCGGTGAGCTCGTCGCGCTCGGGCTCGTCAACGCGGACAGCTTCGCGGGGCTGCGCGCGCTGCTCGCGCCGGCGGCGAAGCGCAATGCGTTCTCGCGGCGTCCGCGGCGCGGCGGGCTGTTCATCGGCGGAATGGACGATGCCGGGCGCTGGGCGCTCCTGCGCCGCGCGACACCCGACGCAGAACGCGCGGCCGGCGATATCGAGCACGTCGCGCTGACGCTGTTGCGGCGCTATGGCGTCGTGTTCTGGCGGCTGCTCGAACGCGAAGCCCAATGGCTGCCGCCGTGGCGCGAGCTACTGCGCGTCTATCACCGGCTGGAAGCGCGCGGCGAGATTCGCGGCGGGCGCTTCGTCGCGGGACTCGCGGGCGAGCAATTCGCGCTGCCGGACGCGGTGCCGCTCCTGCGCGACATGCGCCGACGCCCGAAGGAGAGCGCATTCGTCGCGCTGTCGGCGGTCGATCCGCTCAATCTCGTCGGCACGCTGTTGCCGGGCGACAAGGTCCCGGCGCTCGCGGGCAATCGCGTGCTCTTTCTGGACGGCGTGCCGGTCGGCGCGGTGATCGCGGGCAAGACGCGCTACTTCGGGGATTTCGACGGCGAAACACGCGAGCGCGTGCGCCTCGCGCTCGTGAAGCGCACGGCGCGTTCGCTCGGGACATCGGTGCTGAACGGAACGACGGGCATGGCCGCGATGGCGCGCCATTGAAGCGGCGAGGGAATCGATCCCTCGCCGGGCAGGACCTTATTTCTTCGTGACGATCTTCGTCGTGAATGGCCCCGGCTGCGCGACGGGCACATCCCTGACCGGCACGCCCGGATAATCGACCACGCGCTGCGTATTCGACGCCGGCCGGATGCGGAACGACGGGCGCAAGCCATCGCGTGCGCCGCCGACGATCGTGTTCATCGCCTGCCGGTCCAGTTCGACGCTGTCGGCGAGATCCCTGATTTTGATGACGGCCATGACGGTTTCCTCCAGATGGATGATGGAATCGACGTGAACGCTCGGGCGCCGATCGCCTTCGATTCAGTATAGGCAATTCGCCCGGCCGCCCGGCGCGACTCCCTTGTCCGGGCGGCCTGCTTCGATGCGGACATTCATCCGTCCGCAGACGCCAAAAATGCGACGAAAGGCCGAAGCCTTTCGTCGCAAGCGCGAGCGACGGTGTATCAGAACGACAGATCCAGATTCGTCTTGCCGATCTGTTTCGGACTGACATCGAAGCTCGGTGCTTGGAAGTTCGGACCGATCACGCCGATATCGTTCAGCGCGTTCACCTGAACATTCTGAAGCTGCGCGATGTTCTGCACGATGTTGACGTTGACGTTCGCGAACCCGCCGAAGCCCTGGCCGCCCGACACGGCGGACATGGCGCGGCGATCGAGTTCCTGGCTGTGCGCCAGATCGCGGATGCTTAGGGACGACATATTGGTTCTCCTCGCGGATCGAATGAACGCGAATCAGGCGCTCGGGAGGCCGAAGCTGCCCAGGTTGATGTTGCTGGTGTTCTTGGCCTTCTGCACCGGATCCGTGTCCGCCGTGATGCCATTTGCGAACGCGACGTTGTTGCCGTTATCGACCTGGGTGTTCTGCGACTGCTGGGCGAGTTGCTGGACATTGAAGGAGGCCGAGAACTTCGAAATGTCGAAGCTCGGGAACACGTAGCCGTAGCTCAGGCCCGAACCGCCGCGCACGGCGGACATGGCGCGGCTGTCGAGTTCTTCGGTCTTGGGCAGGTCGATGATGGTCAGCGTTTTCATTGCGGTTCTCCTTGGGGTGCGCATTGCGCGTTTCGGTGAGGGTCGAGCAACTTGTCTGCTCGGGCCTATCATTGCGAGAGCCGTGCCAGGCGCGCTCCGCCACCCTGAAGAAAATTGCAATGCCTTGATTTTTCAACGTTTCATCGCGTGGCGACGCATGCGTCGTCGAGCCTTTCGAGCGATGTGACGAGCGCGCTTGCCGCCGGCGCCCCAACAGTCAAAGCGGATGTGTCGGTCTACGAACGACATGTGCGCGATGCCGCGCATGATCGAAAACGCCATTTGCACAAGCGTCATGTGAAGGCTAGTATCGAACGAGCACCGGGTATTTGTTACGACAAGTGGATTGTCGATCGATTTGGAGCCGCGTCGCGTCGCACAGATGACAAGTTTTGCGCAAGCGATTCGAACATATCGGGGCGACGGCGGGTCGCGCGACGGGTTCTTCGCAAGGGTGGACGGCGCGCTGGCGACCGAGCAAACCCCGGCGAAGCGGCTCATGGAGTTGCTCGACGAGGAGCACGCGGCGAGACCGCTGCCGCAGGATATATACGCGGCCATCCGCCGCCGCATCGAGCATGCGGCGCGCTATCACCCCGAAGCCGATTCCGCCACGGGCCCCGTCGGCAACGACGAGACGCGCCTGCAGACCGCGCCCGGCTTTCCACCGCCATCGCCGCCGCGCGATGCGAGCGGCGCGAGCGCCGCCACGGGCGGCACCTTCGGCCAGGCCACGCAAGTGATCGCCGACCACGATCAGCAGATGAAAGGCGTCGGGGACACGCTCAACAGCCGCTTCGTGCTGGAGGAGTGTCTCGGCATCGGCGGCATGGGCACGGTGTACAAGGCGCTCGACCTGCGCAAGCTGGAGGCGTCGGACCGGCGTCCGTATGTGGCGATCAAGGTCCTCAATCTCCAGTTTCGCGGCAATCCAAAATCGCTGATCGCGTTGCAGCGCGAGGCGCGCAAGGCGCAGCAACTCGCGCATCGCAATATCGTCACGGTGTACGACTTCGATCGCGACGGCCAGGTCGTCTATCTGACGATGGAATATCTGTCCGGTCAGCCGCTGTCCAGATTGCTTCGGAACCCGAATTTCAGGGGCATGCCGTTCACGGAGGTTTTCCCGATCTTCAAGGGCATGGCGGCCGCGCTCGCGTATGCGCACGAACGCGGCTTCGTGCATTGCGATTTCAAGCCGGCCAACGTGTTCTTGACGGACACATCAGAAGTCAAGGTCATCGACTTCGGCATTTCGCGCGTGATCCAGCGGCCCGAAGAGGAAACCGAGGCCACCGTCTTCGATCCCGGCAGTCTCGGTGCGCTGACGCCCGCTTACGCCAGCCCGGAGATGCTGGAACATCGCGAGCCCGATCCCCGGGACGATATCTACGCGCTTGGCTGCATCACGTACGAGCTCCTCACCGGCAAGCATCCGTTCGACCGCGTGCCGGCCATGCAGGCGAAGAGCGCGGGCATGAAGCCGCAGCGTCCGGAGCATCTCGGCAACAAGCAATGGAAGGCGCTCAGGGCCGCGCTCGCGTTCGAGCGCGAGGCGCGCACGCCGAGCGTCACGCAGTTCCTCGACGACCTCAGCGAGGAGCAGGCGTCTGTACCTGGCGCAAAGGCGAGGAAGGGCGGCGCGCCGAAGCTCGTCATCGGCGCGGCTGCTGCGGCGGCGCTGCTGATCGCGGGCGCGGGATATTACTTATACGATCAGTCCGGCGGCACGGCGGAACAAGCTGACCGCGAAGCGCCGCCGCGCGCGCCGGAAGCAAGCGCCACCGGTACGGTGACTCCGCCCGCGCCGCCGGCTTCGTCGGTTGCGATCGCGCCCGCGGTGCCGGCCACGCCGGTTCCGGAACTGTCGATGGCCGCCGTCACGCCGGTGCTCGCGAGCGTGCCTTGCTCGGCGCTGGTCGCGTCGGTGCACGACCAGACTGTGGATGTGCAGGGCTTCGTGTCGCAGAAGTATGGACTCGCGCGGCTGAAGGAAACGCTCGGCCGCGTGCCGGGCGTGAAGACGTCGAACTTCGGCGTGCAGCCGGTCGCCGACGACAAGTGCGATCTGCTCAAGGTCTACGGCCCGTACTGGTCGACCAACCGGCAGTCGGGCAGGCCGGCATCGGTCCACACCCGTTCGCGCGCGACGCGCCTTTCCGAAGGCGATCCGCTCATCATCGACCTGATGACGCCCGGGTTCGATTCCTACGTCAATGTGGATTACTTCATGCTGGATGGCAGCGTCGTGCATCTGCTGCCCAATCAGCGCTCACGGGACAACCAGGCGCCACCCAACTACACGGCGACCATCGGCTCAATGGGCGATTGGGTCGTCGGCAAGCCGTTCGGCTCCGAGATGATCGTGCTGACGGTCACGCCCGCGCCGCTCTTCGACGCCGTGCGTCCCGACAGCGAGGCCAAGAGCGAATATCTGCGCGCGGTGGACAAACGCCTCGCCGCGCTGGCGGCCAAATACGGACGCGATCACGTGGCCGTCGATGTGTTCCAGATCACCACGCAGGCGAAGCAGTAATCCTTCAACGCGTGAGCACGCGCACGCATTCCCTGGGATCGCGAAAGCGAAAGAAGCGCGGCGCAACCGGAGCGCGGGCCGCGCTGTCCGCTCACACAGCCGAGGCTAGCTCTGGGGCTTCTGAACGGAAGTCTTGAGTTCGTTCAGTGCGTCTTCCATGCGCTTGCTGACGAGCGCATAGGCTTCGGCCTGAGTTTGCTGGGTCGTGCGCGCGATGTCCTGCATGTCCGCGAGCGCGTTGTGAAGCGCGCGTTGCACGACCTCATTCGCATTGAAGGGCGGTTGCGCGGACGCGTTGGCGAATTGTCTGGCGATGGCTTCCAGCTCGCCCAGCGTGCGCCGCAGGATTTCGAGCTGCTTGTCGCGCAATGCCTCCATGCCGCCGAACGCGACGCGATTGGTCGCCGCGAGCGCCTCCACGTCCTTGCGGCGCGATTCCATGATGGCGGTGACGTCGAACCCGGGAAGCTGGTACTGCTGGAACATGGCGGCGAACTGGCTGAACGGATCGCTGAAATTTTGATTCATCGTGCCTCTCCAGGGTTCTTTCGGTTGGCCAGGACATGCGCGTGCGCGGAATCATGCCAATCCCGCGACCGGCTCCTGATACTACCAATATAAACCGTGGGAATGGGGCAAGGGAAAACACCAGAACGGAGGCGTTCTGCCCGGCAGGAGAAATGTAGGCGAAGGCGGCAGATTGATTCAGGTCAACGCGCGCCGCGCCGCCGAGGCGACCATGAAGTCATGTCGGCTGAAAAGTGCGACCGCGCGGGCGGTCGCCGCCCCTTGGCCGGGGAGGGCATCATGATCAGAGGTGAAGGGCGGATCGTCGCGGCTCTGGGCGCCGTATTCGTCACGCTCGGCGGAATCGATGCGGCGCTGCGCGGTCTGCTCTTCGACGAGACCGCCGTTACCTACTATGGCGTGCTGGCGATACTCATCGGGGCTGCGTCGTTCGTCGTGATGCTGACTCCGTTGCCTAGCGACGAGCCCTGACGATCTTGCCGGTTGCTAGCTGTCCTCCTCACCGGCAAAAACACTGTGTTCCGCCTTGATCTGCTCGCGGTCGATGCACTGCACGTGCCAGCGGCCGGTGCTATGCGCGCCCGCGCCGTCGGCATACCACAGCACGCGCCCTGCGAGGCCTTCACACGGGCCTTCGGGTGCGTCGAAATCAAGCCGTTCGAGCACGCAGATCGGCTCCTCGACGTGTTGTCCGCAGATCATCGTTCCGTTCGAACCGGAGCGCAGTCCGCCCCAGTCCGGCACTTCCACCGCCTGGTGCCCCTCGCGTGACCAGCGGCGGGTTTCCTTGTCGAGCCACAGAATGGCAAAGGCCGCGGATTGGGCGCCTTCGAAACCATCCAGCTTGACCGTGATACGCATGTCATCCTCCATGAAACGATTCGATGGATGGGACGCTCAGCACTTTCGCGCCGGCCATGAGCGTCGCCGGTTGAATGGCGGCTTGCGCCGCGCGTATTGTTAAGTCGTTACGACGCGGCCACATGGACCGCGATGAGAGGTTCGAACAGCATGCGAAAAATAAGTTTAATCGAGTCGCATGTAATGGGTTCCATCATCTTGTCGTTCGTTAAGCATGCCTGGGAATATGGAGATGCCGCACTGCAACAACAATGATTGCCCGAACAGTCAAGCAAGACCAATGCCGAATTGCACACTATGCGCACGTTCGCTTCGTCCCTGCATGTCTGAAGTTTAGTACGACAATCTGACCGTTCGACGACAGGCATCGGAGGCATATCGCCGCAGGCTTTTATCGACGGGCGACGGATCGGTGCGGCGCATCATCGCGCATGGGGTGCGTTATGGACGCGCGCTCACCGTGCACGCATGCACCAAGGCCGGTTTTCACGCCCCACTAGATCGCGAAGCTTCGACGGATCATGCACGTGGGGCGCTGCAACGCAATATCGAAAATCTGAGGAGAGCAGCCATGCGCGCGATGGTCTTCGACGGCGCTTCGCCACGCCTGCAAGCACTCGATCTTCCCGACCCGACGCCCCTGCCGGGCCAATTGCTCATCGACGTGCATGCGTGCGGAGTCTGTCGCACCGATTTGCACGTGGTCGATGGTGAGCTCGCGCATCCGAAACGGCCCCTGATTCCCGGGCACGAGATCGTCGGCGTCGTGGCGCGCGTCGGCGCGGGCGTGACCGACTTCGCACCGGGCGAGCGAGTGGGCGTGCCGTGGCTCGGACACGCATGCGGACATTGCCGATATTGCGCGGCGGGCCGCGAGAATCTCTGCGATGCGCCGGGCTTCACCGGCTATACGATCGACGGCGGCTATGCGGAGCGCGTCGTCGCGGATGCGCGCTATTGCCTGCATCTGCCGCAGCGTTATTCGGATGTGGAAGCGGCGCCGCTGCTGTGCGCGGGACTCATCGGCTATCGCACGCTCTCGATGGCGGGCGATGCGAAGCGCATCGGCATCTACGGTTTCGGGGCCGCGGCGCATATCGTCGCGCAGGTCGCGCGGCATCAGGGACGCGCGGTCTATGCGTTCACGCGTCCGGGCGACGTCGCGGCGCAGCGTCTCGCGATCAAGCTGAAAGCGCACTGGGCGGGCGGCAGCGACGAAGCGCCGCCCGACGAACTCGATGCCGCGCTGATCTTCGCGTCCGTCGGCGCGCTCGTGCCGGCGGCGCTCGCGGCGGTCGCGAAGGGCGGCGCCGTGGTGTGCGGGGGCATCCACATGAGCGACATTCCGTCGTTTCCGTATGACTTGCTGTGGGGCGAGCGGCGCGTGATGTCGGTCGCCAACCTGACGCGCGAGGATGGGCGCGAATTCATGCGTATCGCCGGGCAGTTTCATCTGGATCTGCACACGACGCCATATCCGCTCAACGACGCGAATCGCGCGCTCGCCGATCTGCGCGACGGCCGGCTGACCGGCGCGGCTGTCCTGACCATGCGCCAATGATTCGTCGAACGTTCGTTAGTTATGCTGCAACAACGCCCGATCCACGATGCGCACCGCACGCCCGTTCAATCCGATCGCGCCTTCCCGATGCAGCTTCGAGAGCATGCGGCTCACGGTTTCCAGTTCGAGGCCGAGATAGCTGCCGATATCGCCGCGCGTCATCGGCAGTTGCAACTCCGCGGCGGGTTCGCCGGATGCATCCGCGCTTGCTTCGAGCCGCTCGGAAAAGTCGAGCAGAAAGGCCGCCACCCGTTCGCGCGCGGGCATGGTGCCGAGCATCAGCGCGAGTCGCGACGCGCGCACGATTTCGGCGCTCATGATCGCGAGCAACTCGTGCTGCATCGCCGCGTACTCGCGGCACAGAGGTTCGAGAATGCCGACCGGCATGATGCGCACGACGCTCGGCTCCAGCGCGATCGCGTCGCTTTCGTGACGGCCGGTGCAGATGCCGTCGAGCCCGAGCGTTTCGTCCGTGAGATGAAAACCGGTGACCTGCGTGTGCGGCGCGCTATCGTCGTCGGCGCTTGGATAGGCCGCGACTGTCTTGAAGCAGCCGCTTTGCACGGTATAGAGGCTGCGCAGCGGCTCGCCCGCGCAATAGAGCGCGTCGCCGCGCTCGACGCTGCGGGTGGGAAACGGAATGGCGTCGGCGTCCGCGAGGCGCACATGCAGCGCCGACAGGGCAGCACGCGGGTTTGCCGGTTCGATTGGCGTGTCCATGGCGATTTCCTCCTACAGACTCAGTATGGTTCACGGATGCAGGAAAGGAAAATCGCGTGCGATCACGCGCGACCTTGCGCGGCGCTAGCGGGAATCAGGCAGGTTCTGGCGCGCTGCGTCGCCGGACAGCGGCAGCACGATGCGCGATTCCGCGCCGCCGCCGTCGCGCGCGCGCAATTCGAGCGTGCCGCCATGCAGCCGCGCGATGCGCTCGACGATGGCGAGGCCTAGTCCCGTGCCCTTCGGCTGGCCTTCGCCGCCGCCGCGCTTGAACGGCTGCTTGAGCGCTTCCGGATCCTGACCGCCGAGCCCTTTGCCGCGATCCGCGATCACGACGCACGCAGCGTTCGCTCGAGCATCGGTCCATGTGCGCACTTCCAGTCCAACTACGCCATACAGCACCGCGTTCTGCATCAGGTTCATCAGTACGCGCATCATGCTGATCGGACGAAATGCGAAGGGCTCGATCTCGCCCAGATCGAGCGCGAACTCGTGCCCGAGTCCGGCGAAATCCGCGGCCAGGCTCGCTATCAGCGCGTTGAGGTCGCCCACCACCGGTGTTTCCTTCGCGCCGCTGCCGGCGAAATCCATGAACTGCTGAAGAATCGTGTCGATGGTGTCGAGATAGCCTTCGGCCGAAGCGGTGAACGCCGCGTCCGTCGACGGCACGGAGGACATCGCCATGGCGAGGCGCAACTTGGTCATTGGCGTGCGAATGTCGTGCGAGATGCCCGCGAGCATCAGCGCGCGGGTGGCGTCCGCTTCCCTGAGCGCCGCCGTCATGCGATTGAACGCGCCGCTGACCTGCGCGATCTCGGTCGGGCCGTCAGTGGGCAGCACGCCCGGCTCGCCGCCCGCCGACACGAGCCGCGCGGCATCGGCGAGATGCGCGAGCGGACGGTTCAGGTGGCGCTGGATCACGTAGGCGGTCAGGGTCGCGAGCGAGCCCAGGCCGAGCGAAAGCAGCAGCGCGGTCGTGATGCCGTCGTCGTGCGCGGCTTCGGGCACCGGCAGGGCGAGCCAGCGCGGCTCGCCGGACAGATGCACGCGAATCCACAGACGTTGCTGGCCGTCGTCGGCGGCGTCGCCGCCTTGCCAGCGCACGAGCATGCCGGGCGGCAGATGCCGTCGCAGACTTTCGACGAACGTCCGGCGCTGATACGTCTGATAGAAGCGCAGCCGCGAATCGGACGGCGTCGCGCTGACGCCCGCAGGCAGGCCGGCGCGCACGTCGAGCTGTGCGGCAACGGTCTGCGCGGCATCGGCGGGCGTGGTCTGGAGGAGTGTGTCGAGCGTGACGATATAGCTCGCGAAGGCGCCCGCCGCGCGCTCGATGCGCGGCGTCTGGATGAAGTGCAGCAGTACCGCGATCGCGCACACCTGGCTGACCGCGACGAGCGCAACGAGCAGAAGAATATTGCGTGCAAAAAGGGAGCGCGGCACGAGGCGTGCCGGGCGCGCGGCGTTCGAGTCAGTCACACCGGTCGCGCCGCTCACGATTCGACTTCGGCGAGCAGCATGTAGCCGACGCCCCAGACAGTCTTGATGAAGCGCGGCTTGCCGGGATCTTCCTCGACGAGCTGACGCAGCCGCAGCACCTGCACGTCGATGCTGCGATCGAGCGCGTCGTGATCGCGGCCGCGCGTGCGGGCGATGAGATTGTCGCGGCTCACCGCGCGATTCGGCGACGATCCGAGCGCGCCGAGCAACTGCATCTGCGCCGAATGGATCTCGAACGGCTCGCCGTTGCGAAAGAGCTGCTGCCTGGCGAGATCGAGACGGAAATCGCCGAAGCGGATGATCTGCTGCGTGTGAGTGGGGTCGCCGGCGGCGATCTTCTGGCGGCGCAGCAACGCGCGCACGCGGGCCACGAGTTCCTGCGGAAGAAAAGGCTTCGCGAGGTAATCGTCGGCGCCGGTTTCGAGGCCGATCACCTTGTCGACCGGATCGCCCTTGGCGGTGAGCATCAGGATGGGCAAGGTCTGGCCTTCGGTGCGCAGGCGCTTGCAAACGGACAGGCCGTCCTCGGGCTCCATCATCCAGTCGAGCACGAGCAGGTCGAAAGGCTCGCGCTGCAGATAGCGGTCGAGCCGCTTGCCATTCTCGACGACGCGCACCTCGAAACCCTGTGAACTGAGAAAGCGCTGGAGCATGTTGCGCAGCTCGGCTTCGTCGTCGAGCACGATGATCTTCGGCAGGGTTTCCATGGACGCTCCGTTCAACGCTGCGCGGCATGCTCGCGCATGAAGGCTTCGATTTGCGGCAGGGTCACATAGCCGTTCTTTTGCGTGTCGATTTCATCGAAGTGCTTCGCGACGAGCGGCATGCCGGTGGACGCCTGCTGGCGGGTGAGCCTGCCGTCGTGCGTGGTGTTGGCGCTCGAAAAGCGGGTCTGCAACTGGCCCATCGCGTGCTCGATGCGCGGGCTCGCGCCCATTGGTTGAGTGGCGGTCTGCGCGCACGCCGCGCCCGATGTGACGCACGTCGCGCACAGCACAAGCATGGCAAGCATCTGTCGCATGACTCTCTCCTCGATTCGAAGGCAGTTGATGCCGATTGAACGTCCAGATTGATGCCATTTTATTGAGCCGCACGGCGAACGCAATCTCAGGGATGCTACGAATGATGTCGCCGTATTTCGCGGTCGATGCGCCTTGCACGCGACGACATCCGATGACACAAGTTATGGCTCACGCTGCGCGCGCCGCTTCGCTATCGTTCTCATCGCCGGCACAGCCGATACCTGCGCTGCTGCCGATACAACCGACTTTCGATGCATGAGGACTTCACCATGAACTTTCGTTTGCTGAGCGTTTCCGCCGTCGCCGCCATCGGTCTGACTTGTGCCAGGACGGCCTTGGCCGGTACGAGCGTGCAGGTTTCCTACGTCGCGCCCGCCGTCGTCTATGCGCCCCCCGTGCCGCGGCCGGTCTACTACGCGCCGCCGCCGTACTACTACGCGCCGGTGCGCGCCGTGGTCGTGACGCCGCCGCCGGCGCCCGTCGTGGTGACGGTGCCGCCACCGCCTGCGCCCGTGTATGTGGCTGCGCCCGCTGTGCGGATCACCTATGCGCAACCCGTGCTGGCGGCGCCGGTCGTCGTGTGGCGCTGAACGACGCGGCGCGTGCGCGTAGTCGTTTCGTGCCGCGAGCATAGTGGATTCGCGGCGCATTGAATGCGTCATGCAATACGCAAAATGCAAAGAACCGTGGTCTCGATCGCCGCCTTCTATACTGGATTTGAACCGCATCCGCCGCTGTGCCGATGCGGCGGCGAGCCCGGCGCGTCGCGCCGTTTCATGGCGTTCCAACAGGAGGATCGAGCCATGCTATTCATCGTCAACTGGACTGCGCAGCCCGAGGTCGAAAGACAGGCGGCCGAACGATTCCTTCAGACTCGTGGCGCGCCGCCCGACGGCATCCGCTTGCTGGGACGCTGGCATGCGATCGGTTCCATCTGGGGTGTGGCCGTCTGCGAATGCGATGAGATCGAGCCGCTCGCTCAATGGGCGCACGATTGGGCTGACCTCTTCATGTTCGATATCAAGCCGGCTATCACCGACGAGCAGGTCGGCAAGATGCTCGCCGATCATGCCGCTCGGCAGTAACGTAGAAGCGGTTCGATTCGTCATACGAAGCGGGAACGCGTGACACTTCCGGAGGTTAGGGTTTGTGAGGCTTGCAGTACGACACGCGATGCCTCACCATTGATAAACGTACTAGTTAGTTAAAATTAAGGCGCTGTTCTCCGTTTCCACATTTCGGCTCGGGAATGGTCGCCTTCAAGGAGCGAAGCGTGACTCAATCCCCCACGAAAGAACCCTGTGTCATATCGGTCGCCATCACCGGTTCGGTGCCGCGCAAGAAGGACAATCCTGCCGTGCCGATCACGATCGCCGAGCAGATCGAAAGCACGCACGAAGCGTATGAGGCGGGCGCGACCCTCGTGCACTTGCACGTGCGCGACGAGGACGAACGCTCGAGTTCGGATCGTCATCGCTTCGCGGAGTTGCAGGACGGTATCCGCAAACATTGTCCGGACATCATCATCCAGTTTTCCACGGGCGGGCGCGGCCGCTCGTTCGAGCAACGCGGCGCAATGCTCGACCTGAAGCCAGACATGGCGTCGCTCGCAACCGGCTCGGTCAATTTTCCGACGATCGTCTATGAAAATCCGCCCGACTTCGTGCGCTCGCTTGCGCAGACGATGCTCGATCAAAACGTGAAGCCCGAGATCGAAATCTTCGATCTGGCGATGCTCTACAGCACCGTCGATCTGGTGAATCAGGGACTGCTGAAGTCGCCGGTACATGTGCAGTTCGTGCTTGGCGTAAAGAATGCGCTCCCCGCGCGTCGCGAGATTTTGGAGTTCGAGGTCGAGCAGTTGAAGAAGAATCTGCCTGACGCGACCTGGACGGCTGCCGGCATCGGCCGTCATCAACTGGAAGTGAATCACTGGACGCTTCAACTGGGCGGCCACTGCCGCACGGGACTCGAAGACAACGTGCGCTGGGACAAGGACACGCTCGCGAAGAGCAATGCGCAACTGGTCAGCCGGGTCGCTTCGCTGTGCGCGGAGTATGGCCGTCCGGTCGCGAGCGCGAAAGAGGCGCGCAAGCTGCTTTCGCTGTAAGCATCGGTCTGCGGGAAGGGCGCGTCGCGGGTAAGCCGTGACGCGCTTTTTTTTCGCGCTGTTGCAAAGATCGAGCCCCGCCAAGTGCCGGGGGGCACTCAACCTCCCGTCCGTCCCTCCTCAAAAAAATCTGCCTTACAATCGTTCACCACCCTGACAAGCACGTCCCGCGCGAACATGAACGAGCGTAAGGCACCCGGTCTTGCCGACCGGATCTACAACGACATTCTCACCAGCATCATGGAAGGCGAGTTCAAGGAGGGCGACCGGCTCCTCACGGAACACGCGCTCGCCGAGCGTTTCGCGACCTCGCGTCCGACCGTGCGCGAGGCGCTCGCAAGGTTGCGCGCGGACGGCATCATCGTGACGAGACGTGGTTCGGGCACCGTCGTCGGACGCCGTCCCGATCCCGACGTGCGCCGTTTCGCCCCGCTGGAGACACTCTCCGACATTCGCCGCTGCTACGAGTTTCGCCTGGTCAACGAGTCCGGCGCGGCGGAACTCGCTGCCGTCAAGGCCGATGAGGAGGACGTCCGCGCCATCCAGCAGGCCTGGGAGCAACTGGAGCGCATGGTCGAAACGCAGGAAGGCATCGGCGCGAAAGACGATTTCGCGTTTCATCTCGCTGTCGCGCGGGCATCGAAGAATCAGTTTTTCATCACCGTGCTGTCCTTCATCGAAGAACAGATCGAAGTCAGCATGAATCTGTCGCGCAATCTCTCGTACGTGAAGACGCTCGAGCGGCAGCGACTCGTGCAGCGCGAGCATCTGGAAGTGCTCGAAGCCATCCGTGCGAAGGACCCGGAACGCGCCGGAAAAGCGATGAGAGCGCATCTCGAAAACGCTATCGAGCGCATGTTCGGCGATTAGGCGGTCGCGTAGTTGTCACACAACCGTGGCGATCGTAGCCGACATTTTCCCATTCTTGATAAAGTTGCCTGACAACTTTGGTCGAACAAGCGGACCTGTGCGCGTAGTCAAGCGCCCATCAGACCGACGCCCAAACGCTCGCCGCGATGACGCGATACTTTGCTCTGACAAAACTTCTCCACCCAATCTCGCCCATCCACGCTCAGTCGGACATCGCCAGGGGCGCGAGTGTGCTGGATGCTCTCAACAAGGAAACTCGGAGGAAACCTGCAGGAAACCCCAGTTAAATGCAGTTAAAAAAGGGAGGAAACAAGCGCTCGGGGTATATCCCGAGGACGCTTGCAAAGCGCTATCGGCAGAGGAAAAAGAGCCTTTCGGGTGTTTCGGTAACAACCTTAGTGTGATCCGATTTGCTTGACATCCTATAACCGGGTTGGCTATTTTTCAGCATCCGGTCGCAACGAGGACGCACGCGCACAAAGACACGCGATAACCAGAACGAAGTACAAACAGGCCGGCGATCGACACAACCGACAACATCGTCGATAAGCCCGGACCTCTTCCCGACCCATGGTTGCGAGAGAAGTGAGGAGACAAAATGGCTTTCAAGGCAGGACTGTCAGTGAAACTGGCGGCGATTTGCGTCGCCGTGAGCGGGGTTTTCGGCATGAGCGCGGCACACGCGGCCGATCCCGTATCGATCAACATCGTCGACGTCGCAGGTAATCTGCAACTGACGCAAAAGGGCTTCGAGGCGTTCAAGACCAAGTATCCCGACCTGGTTTCCAGCATCACCTTCACGAACGCGCCCGCGCCGCAGTTGCCGGGCAAGATCAAGGCGATGCAGGCGGCGGGGCGCTCGGACATCGACCTCGTCGTGACCGGCACCGACGCGCTCGCGGCCGGCATTCAGCAAGGCCTGTGGGAAAAGCTGCTGCCCGACCAGTCGAAGGCGTTCCCCGGCGTGCTCGACAAATACGCGCCCGGCCCGCGCAAGATGCAGGACATCGCGCAGGGCTACGGTCTCGAAGTTACCTACATGCCGGCGGGCCCGCTGCTCGAATACAACCCGGCCAAGGTCACTGATGTTCCCAAGACGCCCGATCAGTTGCTCGCGTGGTGCAAGGCGCATCCGAACAAACTGATCTACGCGCGTCCGGCGAATTCCGGCCCGGGCCGCACCTTCCTGATGGGCCTGCCGTACGTGCTCGGCGACAAGGACCCGATGGACCCGATCAACGGCTGGGACAAGACCTGGGCGTTCCTCAAGCAGCTCAACGACTGCATTCCGTACTACCCGGGCGGCACGTCGGCGGTGATGAAGGAACTGGGTGAAGGCACGCGCGACATGACCGTCACCGTGACCGGCTGGGACATCAATCCGCGCGCGCTCGGCATCGTGCCGGCCGACTTCAAGGTCGCCGCGTTCGACAACATGACGTGGGTCAACGACGCGCACTACATGGTGATTCCGAAGGGCGTGCCCAAGGAAAAGCTCGACGTGCTCTACAAGCTGATGAACTTCATGCTCGAGCCGGCGCAGCAGGCGCTCACGTATGACGACGGCTACTTCTATCCGGGCCCGGCGGTGAAGGACGTGCCGCTTTCGATGGCGCCGGCGAAGAGCCAGGAAGTCATCCAGAAGTTCGGCCGGCCGGAGTACGCGAAGCTGCTGGCGGATCGTCCGCACGTGCTGCCGCTCAGCGCCCAGGCGATGGTCGCGGCATTCCAGAAGTGGGACCGCGAGATCGGCGCGGCCAAGTCCAAGTAAGTCGGCGTATCGCTGTGATGAGACGGCGGCGTTCCTAGCGAGGAGCGTCGCCGCTTGTACAAAAAAGCGCAGGAAATGTCATGAAGCATACTTTTGAGCAGTTGCGCCTCGACTCGGTCTCGCGCAGCTTTACCAATGCGGAAGGGCAACAGCTCGCCGCGTTGAAGGGCCTCGATCTGAATATCCAGCGCGGCGAGTTCATCGCGCTGCTCGGGCCGTCGGGCTGCGGCAAGTCGACCGCGCTGAACTGCATCGCCGGATTGCAGCCGCTGACAGGCGGCGGCATCTGGCTCGACGACAAGCGCATCGACGTGTTGCCGCCGGAGAAGCGCGGCTTCGGCATGGTCTTTCAGAACTACGCGCTGTTTCCGCACATGTCGGTGCTGGATAACGTCGGCTTCGGCCTGAAGATGCAGGGCGTGTCGAAGGCCGAGACGATGAAGCGCGCAAAGGCCGCGCTGCAGCTCGTGCAGCTCATCGGGCATGACGCGAAGCTGCCGGGCCAGTTGTCGGGCGGACAGCAGCAGCGCGTCGCGATCGCCCGCGCGATCGTCATCGAGCCGCCGCTCGTGCTGATGGACGAGCCGCTCTCGAACCTCGACACCAAGCTGCGCATCGAGATGCGCGCCGAAATCCGCCGCATTCACGGCAAGCTGGAGCGCGCGACCATCTACGTGACGCACGATCAGGACGAGGCGCTCTCCATGGCCGACCGCATTGTCGTGATGAAAGAGGGCGTCGTGCAGCAGGTGGCGTCGCCGAAGGAAGTCTATTCGCGGCCGAAGAACCTGCACGTCGCGCGTTTCATGGGCTTTCGCAATGTCGTGCAGGCAACCCTCGAAGGCACGCAGGGCGAGGGCGTCGCAGTGAATGCCAACGGCGTGAAGCTGCTCGGCACGCCGATGGAGGGTTTCGACAGCAAGCGCGTGTCCGTCGCCTTGCGTCCGGAAGACATGGAGCGCGCGTCGCCCGGCACGGAGAACGCTCTCGATGCCCACGTGGAAGTCGTCGAATACGGCGGCCGCGATTCGCTCATCATCGTGAATACGGCGTTCGGCAAGCTGTGGGCGCGCATCGCGGGCGAATGCAGCGAAGGCGAGCGCATCACGCTGCGCGTCGCGCCTTCGAAGACGCTCGTGTACGGAGAAGAAAAATGATCGCGCTTCCCGCGCAGCAACGCGATCCGAAGGGCTGGCTGGTCGCGCCGGCGCTCATCTTCATCATCGCGCTGTTCATCTATCCGTTCGCGTACGGGCTGATGCTGTCGTTCAATCCGATGAACGGCGGCGGCATGTGGGCCAACTACATCACGTTCTTCACCGATACGTCGATGTGGCCGACCATCATCGTCACGCTGAAGCTCGCCGTGCCCGCGACGATCATCAACGTGGGGGTGTCGGTGCCGGTGGCGTTCGCGCTGCGGCGCACCTCGCCGTTCCAGAAGTTCGTGACCACGCTGCTGGTCGTGCCGGTGACGCTCGGCACCGTACTGATCGCCGACGGCATGCTGACTTACTTCAGCCCGAACGGCTGGTTCCCGCAAGCCTTGCAGGCGCTGCATCTGTATGGCGATGAAGTGCGCCTCACGCACAACTACTGGGGCGTGCTGATTTCGCTGATCGTGTCGGGCTTTCCGTTCGCGTTCCTGCTGACGCTGTCGTACGTGACGGGCATCGATCCGACGCTCGCGCGCGCGGCGGCCACGCTCGGCGCGAGTCCGTGGCAGCAGTTCCGTCAGATCTATCTGCCGCTGCTCTTGCCCGGCCTCACGATGACGGCGTGCCTGTCCTTCGTGCAGGCGTTCTCGGTGTTTCCGTCGGCGGTGCTCCTCGGCGCGCCGGCTGGCCCGACGCGGGTGATTTCGATCGCCGCATCGGAGGCCGCGTTCGAGAGCTACGACTACGCGCTCGCATCGACGATCGCAATCGTGATGGGCTTCGTGCAGTTGCTCGTCGTCGGCGGCATGCTCGGCGCGCGGCGCTTCTTCTACACCGGCCCGGTGACGGGAGGCAAGGGATAATGACAACCGATAACCACGCGGCGCCCGGCTGGCAGGCTGGCGCGCACACCCCAAGCACCGGCAAGCAAATGAAACAGCAACGAAGCCTGCGGGACAAGTTATGGAAGGCCTTCGTCTGGACGACGATGGGCTTCTTCCTCGTGAACGTGTTGCTGCTGATCGCGACCGTCGCCGTGAATTCGGTGGCGACGCGCTGGTTCGGCACGCTGCTGCCGCAAGGCTTCACGCTGCACTGGTACGCGCAGGCATGGAGCGACTTCCAGCTCTCCAGCGTGCTGCTCGTCACGCTCGAAGTCGTGGGCGCGGTGGTGCTGCTGTCCATCGCGCTGGGCGTGCCGGCGGCTTATGCGCTGGCGCGCGTGCAGTTCCCCGGCAAGCGCTTCGCGATGCTCGTGTTCCTGCTGCCTTTGATGGTGCCACCCGTGACCTACGGCATTCCAATGGCGACGGTCATGTACAAGTTCCACTTGGCGGGCACGCTCACCGGCGTGATTCTCGCGAATCTGGTGCCGGCGCTGCCGTTCGTGATTCTAGTGATGACGCCGTTCATCGAGCAGATCGATCCGAACCTGGAATCGGCCGCGCGCATTTTCGGGGCGAACACCGCGCGCTATTTCCGCTACGTGCTGCTGCCGCTGCTCGTGCCGGGCATGCTGGCTGCTGGCTTGCTGGTGCTGGTGCGCACCATCGGCATGTTCGAGCTGACGTTCTTCACCGCCGGGCCGACCACGCAGACGCTGGTCGTCGCGCTGTACTACGCGGTCTTCTCGACGGGCGTGCGCGCGCCGCAGTCCATCGACGCCATGGCGATGATCTACATGGCCATCACGATGGTCTGGGTGCTGATTGCGCTGCAGTTCGTGAGCCCGACGCAGCTCGTGTCGCGCGTGAAGGAACAGAAGCAGTGATGTGTGTCGGCGCAGCCGCGCAATGCGGCTGCGCGCGGGTTCTCCATACCGAAGCAGTATCGTGACGAAATTCCGTGAAGTCGTAGAACTGAACGCCGAGCCGCGCCTCGTCATTTCGAGCGGGCCACATGTCATCGAGCTCGCGCCGGAGGCGGGCGGGCGCGTCACGCGCTTCGCCACGCGCGACGAGCACGGCGTGCAGGAATGGCTCGCGCCGGTGCTGGCCGCGGGCTGGCCGTGCGATGCGTGGCCGAAAGGCGGCAGCTATCCGCTCGTGCCGTTTTCCAATCGCGTACGCGATGCGCGTTTTCCCGCACCCGATGGTTCCATCGTCGAACTGGCGACGTTTCCGGGCATGGTCCACGCGCTGCACGGCTTCGGCCAGTTCGCGGCATGGAGCGTGGAGCTTCAGGAGACCGATTGCGCCGTGATGCGCTATCTGCACGACGAGGGCGCGCATGGCTGGCCGTGGGCGTTCGAAGCCGTGCAACTGATCGAGGTGAACGAGGAAGGCGCGCGCATGTCGATGCGCGTCGTGAACCGCTCGTCGCAGCCAATGCCTGTCGGTCTCGGCTTTCATCCATACTTCAACGCGCAGCGAGCCGAGCTCGTTACGACAACCCACTGGCGTCACGAGGCGGAGATCGCGATCGAGCCGACGCCGGAGCATCCGGTACGGCGGCACGTGCGCGAAGCCGAGGGTTACACGCGCTATCTGTGCGGCTGGGACGGCCACGCGACGCTGTATTTCCCGCACGGCCGCACCCTGCGCCTGCATGCCGACGACGCGCTCGGCCACGTAGTCGTGCATTGTCCGGCGGGCGCGGGCTATCTCTGCGTCGAGCCGGTCTCGCACGTGAGCGACGGCTTCAATCTCGCGGCGCGCGGCTTGCCGGGCACGGGTGTCGCGCTCATCGAGCCAGGTCGTGAAATACGGGCGTCGCTCGCGATGGCAACCGGCGCGACCCAGGCCCCACGCGACGCCGACGCCGCCTGACACGCGCTTCGACACAGGTGCGCTCGCGGCCGGCGGCGCAGCGCGAGGCATGTGCCGGCAGAATTCCTCCGACGACGAGGCAGACATCCTTGTACATGGCGGCACCTCCTGAAGACATCAGCGTGTGAACGGCGTGGAAAAGAAAGCTTCGACCAGATCGACGATGCGCCAGGTCGCGCAGGGACGGCGGCAATGCGCGTCGAAGCCGGCGTCCTTGAGGGTTTGCACCGGATCGGCGGGCCAGACGTTGCTCATCGCGACGAGCAGGCGTCCGGGGACGTCGGCATCCATGCGCAGCGTGCGTAGAAAGACGTAGCCGGAGTCGCTGTCGAGACTGGTGTCGAGCAGAAGCGCCTGCGGCTGCCAGCTCTGGACCAGTGCGCGCACGGACTTGAGATCCTGCGAATGGATGACCTGCAAGCCTTTCTGGCGGAGCTGAACGGCGAGCGAATCGCCGATCGACTTGTCCTTGTGGGCGATCAGCACGCGGCGCGAGGCATCGCCCACGCGCGCCCGCTTGACGCGCCATAACGCGAATTCGCTTTCGTTGTCGACGAATCGGCTCGACATCTCATCCTCCGTGCCCGGACCCGGCAGCCTGATTGATTCGATGCCGCCAGTTTCGACCGGACGTGCTCGTTTCCAAACCCGGCACGGGAAGGGAAAGCGAGGCATTTTAGGAGACAGGCGATTGAATCCCCGCGAAAGAGGGGGTGGAAGTCGGTCAGCGCTCGCGTAATATCGGAACCGTTCTCGGAGCGTCGCAATGGAAAATGGCTATTTCAAAACTGTGTTGCTAGTAGAGGACGAAGGGCTCACCAGGAGCGCGATGAAAAGCCTCATCCTGGCGAACGAGCCTTTGCTCGAAATCGACGAAGCCGACGGCGTCGAGCAGGCCAAAGCGAAGCTTTCGGCTAATACGTACGACCTGATGTTCCTCGATTACCACTTGCGCGGTCAGGCCACCGGCCTCGATCTGCTCAACTGGATTCGCGAAGAGGAGCGCGAGGTGCAGACGATCATGCTCTCGGCGCAGGACGACCGCGACACCGTGCTCGACTGCATCAAGAACGGCGCGTGCGGTTTCATCTCGAAAGGCAGCGAGCAGGGCGCGGGTGTGTTCCGCGAGGCGCTGAAGACCATCCTCAACGGCCGCGTCTATCTGCCGAACACCGTGCTCGGCAAGGGCGGTCACAGCCCGAAGCCGGTGTCGCCGCACGCGGGCGTGACGATCGAATCGCTCGAACTGCCGCCGCGCCTGACGGAAACCCTGCGCTATCTGCTGCAAGGGCTGTCGAACAAGGCGATCGCGCGCAAGATGAACATCAGCGAGAACACCGCGAAGGAATATTCGAGCGATCTGCTCGCGCGCTTCCACGTCACGCGGCGCACTTTCCTGATCGTCGAAATGGCGCGGCGCGGCATCGAAATGCCCTTGAGCAATACGTCGTCGGCTTCCTGATCTCGAATCCTCTTGGCGACGCGGGCGCACCGAAAGTGCGTCCGCCTCGTCGCATGCGCACCGCGTCCCCTTTTGTCATCGTCCGAAGAATTCATATCGGGATGGTAAGGTAGAGCCCCGACTATTTCGAGACAGGCTCAGCGCAAGTGATTCGCAGGATGACGCTCATGAAAATGAAAGGCGCCGGCACGGCTTTGACGGTGACAGCGGCGCTGGTTCTCGGCGCATGCGCGCCGCTTCCGCAGCAGAACGGCACGGCCGCAGACGCGGCGGCCTCGGGCGCCTCGGCGGTCCAGGCAGCGCAGGCGCCCAAGCCGCCCGCGCCCCCGGCTCCGCCCGGCGAACAGCGCATCATGGTCGGCACGCCGGGCGGCTATCACCTGATGGTCAAGACGACGCCGCCGAAGCAGGTCTGCGACAACGACGCCTTCGCCGATGGCGTGCGTTACGGCTATGCGCTGACGTGGAACCGGCTGGTGGGCGAGGAAGCGCGCAATGGCGGCAAGCCGAAGCGCAAGTTCGACGCCGCCGCCGTCCATTCACAGGACGACCAGTACAAGATCCAGTGGGACGGCAAGGAGCGCGTCAACGCGTGCGCGTCGGACGGATATCTGATTGGGCGCGTGGTCGGCACGCATCTGGCCGGCGTCGACATGCGCAACGGGAAGCCGTCCTGATCGCGAGTGGGCGTCAGTCGCAGGCGTGCGTGGCCGCGAGATAGCGGCTCGCGACGGCGACGTCGCCATACAGCGTGTAGCCGGTGCCCCCCGCCGACGCCTGCGCGATCACCAGCACGATCGACTGGCTCGTCGCTCCGCCGCTCGGTATGGAGACGGCCAGCGTGTCGGAGCTCGGGTTGTACTCGCGCACCCGCCCGGCGATCGGGGTCCATTTCTCCTTCACGCATCGAACGAAATCGTAGGGTTTGTATTGCGATGTGCCGGAGCCGACCGGGACGGTCTTGAGCAGCGAGTCGTCGGTCGATACGCATGCGCTCAGCGCCGTCACGGCCGCCGCCGATAGAAGTGCAATCGTTCTTTTCATGGTTTCAATGCCCTTTCGTATTAACCGCGCGAGCTTGCGGCACGCGTCGATTCGACTGCCGCAACGCCGCGGACGTCGATCCTAACCGCTTCTCTGACAAACCGTAAAGCGCGTGCAAAGGACAGAATCGGTCATTTGTGCGGCTTTTTATCGCCCTGGGCAGCCGCGCCAGCGTTGAAAGCAAGCTTTCGATTCGTAGTTTTCCCAATATTGATCAAGTCGGGTCAACCATCGCCGTTATATAGGCGTTTCATGCCTTGAAGCCTTTTGTATGGCGCGAGCGCGGGCGGCGGGAGCCGAAATGACGCTCTCCGACCGCGTTCGACGCGCGGGCCCCCGATAACCGTGATGTACCCGTTGCCGTCGCCGGAATACTGACGATGAGCAGCGTGAGCCAGTCTGATAGAACGCATGTCTCGTACAAAGTTGCTCGCCCGGCTTCGCGCCATTTCTACCGTCGGACGTCCGTCCGGCGGAGTAAATTTTCAGCGGCTTGCCACGCCCGCGCTCACGGTCGTCATCTGTGTGCTGCTGCTGGTGGTGTTCCAGCATCTTTCGCGCGCGGTCGACTACAAATCCGTGATGCATTCGCTGCGCATGATGACACCGCAGGCGTGGATCGCGGCGCTGTTCGCCACCGCGCTCAGCTTCGCGGCGCTGGTCGGGCGCGACGCGGTCGGTCTGCGGCACATCGGCGTGAAGATGCCGCGTTCCCTGCTGTGGGTAGGCGCGACGGTCGGCTCGGCGCTCGGCAACGTTACGGGTTTCGGCGCGCTGACGGGCGGGGCCGTGCGCTGCCGCGTCTATGGCGCGGCTGAAGTCACGCCGTCGCAGGTCGGCCGCCTGACGATCTTCACGAGCGTCACGCTCGCGCTGTCGCTGGCGTTCATGGCCGCAGCCGGCATGCTGTTCGGCGCCGGCACGCTCTCGGGCATGATGCATGTGCCGCCCGCCGCGCTGCGCGCGACCGGCGGCGCGCTGCTTGGCGTGTTCGCGGTCATGGTCGTGCTCTGCGGCCGCGAGCCGCGCACGCTGCGCTCGCGCTGGAAGTGGCTGTCGTTCACGGTGCCCGCGCGCCGCGATTTCGTCGCGCAGGCCGCGCTCGCCGTCGTCGATGTCTTCGGCGCCGGGCTCGCGCTGTGGGCGCTGCTGCCGAGCCCGCAAGTCGGCTTCGGCGAATTCATGACGGTGTTCTCGGCGGCGATGCTGCTCGGCATGATCGGCCATACGCCGGGCGGCGTCGGCGTGTTCGAGGCGGCGATGGTGTTCGCGCTCGGCGGCAGCGCCCGGACGCCGGACGTGCTTGCCGCGCTGCTCGCCTATCGCGCGATCTACTTCGGCTTGCCGCTGATCCTCTCGGCGGGCGTGATGGCCGCGTTCGAAGGCCGCGCGCTCAAGGGCCGCTTCGACATGCTGAGCCCGGCGCGCGTGTCGCAACTCGCGCCGCTGTTCCTGTCGATCGTCACTTTCGCCGCCGGCTCGATGCTCGTCATTTCCGGCGCGACGCCCGCGTTCAAGATGCGTATCGCGGTGCTGCAGACCATCGTGCCGCTGTGGGTGCTGGAAAGCTCGCAACTGCTGGGCTCGGTGTTCGGCGTGCTGCTGCTGTTCGTCGCGCGCGGCCTGATGCGCCGGCTGGACGCCGCCTGGTGGCTCGCGCTCATCCTCGCGGTGGCCAACCTGGCGCTGTCGCTGGCCAAGGGTCTCGCGTTCGTCGAAGCGGGCGTGCTGGCGTTCCTGATCGTCCTGCTCATGCTGACGCGCGAGCGCTTCAACCGCCGGTCCTCGCTGTTTGCCGAGCGTTTCACTGCGACCTGGCTGATCTCGATCGGCGTCGTGATGGCGGTCGCCATGTGGATCATGTTCTTCGCCTTCCGCGACGTTCCCTACAGCCGCGATCTCTGGTGGCAGTTCGCCTTCGACGAGCGCGCTCCGCGTGCACTGCGCGCGACGCTCGCCGCGGCGGTGTTCGCCTCGGCATTCGGCCTGTGGCAACTGCTGCGCCCGGCGGCGGGCCGTTTCGTGAAGCCCGCGCCGCAGGATCTGCTCGACGCGGCGCGCATCTTCCGCGCGCAGGAGCGGAGCGACGCCGGCCTCGCGATGATGGGCGACAAGAGCTTTCTCTTCTCCGAGTCGCGCGAAGCGTTTCTGATGTTCGCAAAGCACGGCCGTACGTGGGCCGCGCTGCACGATCCGGTGGGCCCGCGCCGCGAATGGGCGGAGCTGATCCGCAAGTTCGTCGAGCTCGCGCACGCGCACAACGGCCGCGCGGCGTTCTATCAGGTTCGCGCCGACGCGCTGCCGCTCTATCTCGACGCCGGTCTCACCCTGATGAAGCTCGGCGAGGAAGCACACGTCGCGCTGTCGGATTTCGATCTGAAGGGCTCGCACCGCTCGCATCTGCGCTATGCGCTCAAGCGCGGCGAACGCGACGGCTTCGATACCGAAGTGATCGGGCCCGAGCACATCGCCGAAAGCATGCCGATGCTGCGCGCCATCTCCGATGACTGGCTCGACAGCCGCTCCGCGCGCGAGAAGAGCTTCTCGGTCGCGGCGTTCAACGAGGAATATCTCGCGGCGCAGTCGGTGCTGCTGGTGCGTCAGCAGGGCGAGCCGGTCGCGTTCGTCACCTTCATGACGACGGACATGAACACCGAGGCGACCGTCGGCGTGATGCGCCATGTGTCGGCGGCGTCGCCGTACGCGATGGAGTACCTCTTCACGAAGCTCGCGCTGCATCTGAAGGAAGCGGGTTTCAGGTCGCTGTCGCTGGGCATCGCGCCGCTGTCGGGCATGGACCCGACGCCGCTCGCGTCGCACTGGCATCGGCTCGCCGGGCTGGTCTGGCGTTTCGGTGGCCGCTTCTACAACTTCCGCGGACTGCGGGGCTTCAAAAGCAAGTTCCAGCCGCGCTGGGAGCCGCGTTATCTGGCGGCGTCCGGTTCGGTCGGCGTATTTTTCACTTTGGCGGATCTCTCGCTTCTCGCGGGCGGCTGGCGTTCATGAAATTCTCGAGCAAGAAAGCGGCGGCGCTGATTATGGCCGCCGTCTGCGGTGTGTCCGTATTTGGCGCGGCGCGAGCCGCCGAATCGATTCCCGGCGGCCGATACGGCCAGGTGATGCTGACGAAGCCCACCGGTGACATGACCGGGTTCGTCGTGCTGTTCTCGGAAAAAGGCGGCTGGACACCCGCCGACCAGCAAGCCGCCGACGCGCTCGCCACGAAAGGCGCAATGGTGATCGGCGTCGACACGATGAAGTACGCGGCGCAACTGAAGGCCGACAAGACCGAGAAGTCGTGCCACAACCTCGTCGGCGATGCGGAGAACATGAGCCATCAGCTCGAACGCACCGTTCAGACGAATCGCTATCACGCGCCGATTCTCGTCGGCACGGGGCAGGGCGCGATTCTCGCGGAGAGCGCGCTGAAGCAGGCGCCGGATAATACGGTCGCGGGCGCGGTGTCGCTGGCGGCGGACCCGATGCTCGACGCGCGGTTCAATCCTTGTGCGCCGGATTCGACCATCATCCACGCGAAAGGCTTGCCGGGCTTCTTCGAATACACGGCGGTGCTCGAAGCGAACCGCTCGAAGGCAGATGCGCTCGTCGCGATGACGGCGCCGCACCTCAAGAAGTCCGAGCCGCTCGCCGATGGCGACGTCTCCGATCTTCCGCTGATCGAATTGCGCGCCGCGCAGCCGACCGATCTCCTTGCGATCGTCATTTCCGGCGACGGCGGTTGGCGCGATCTCGACAAGACCATGGCGCTGGCGCTGCAGAAAGACGGCGTGTCGGTTATCGGCATCGACTCGCTGCGCTACTTCTGGAGCGAGAAGTCACCGCAGCAGACCGCTAACGATATCGCCCGCGTGATCCGCGCGTACAGCGCGCGCTGGCACACGAGCCACGTGGCGCTGCTCGGCTATTCGTTCGGCGCGGACGTGATGCCTTTCGCGTATAACCGTCTGCCGGACGCGGTGCGCGATCAGGTGTCGTATATCTCGCTGATGGGCTTTTCCCCGGCAGCGGATTTCCAGATCCGCGTGACGGGCTGGCTCGGCATGCCCGCAAGCGACAAGGCGCTCAAGGTACGGCCGGAGTTCAACAAGCTGCCGCCGGCGATGGTGCAATGCATTTACGGCGAGAAGGAAGAGGACACGCTGTGTCCGGAACTGACGAAGACGGGCATCGAAGTGGTGAAACTGCCGGGGGATCATCACTTCGGAGGCGACTACGACGCGCTCGCGCGCCGGATTCTCGCGGGGTGGCGAAAGCAGATCGCGGCGCGGCAGGGGTGAGCGTCTCGGGCCGTCGCCTGGCGGCCTGAACCGTGCGACCATGACCGCACTTCCCCGAAGGAGTCCGGCATGTCCCTGATCGATCACCTCGACCATCTCGTGCTCACTTGCGTCGATGTCGAAGCGACCAAACGCTTCTACGTCGACGTTCTCCAAATGAAGCTCGAAACCTTCGGCGAAGGCCGCGTGGCGTTTCGCTTCGGCAATCAGAAAATCAACCTTCACGTGCGCGGCGCGGAATTCGAGCCGAAGGCGCATCTGCCCGTGCCGGGCGCGCTCGATCTGTGCTTTATCGCCACGGTGCCGCTCGATCGGGTGATCGAGCGGCTCGAGCAGATGAACGTGCCGATCATCGAAGGTCCGGTCGAGCGCACGGGCGCCACTCAAAAACTGCGCTCGGTCTATGTGCGCGACCCGGACTACAACCTCATCGAGATTTCCGAGCTTATTTGAGCGGGCCGAGAAAGTCCCGCTTGCCGATCGGCGCGCCCAGATGACGCAGGATGTCGTGCGTCGTCACGACATGAAAATAGAAATTCGGCAGCCCGAAGCCGAGCAAATAATCGACGCCCGAGAACGACGGCGAGAAATCCGGAAATTTCAGCGTGACGGTGCGCGTTTCGCTGTCGACGAGCGCGCCCTTGTCGATGCTCTTCAGAAACGCGATCGTCTTCTCGATGCGCGCCTGCAGCGTCGGAAAACTGTCCTCGTTGTCCTCGAAACGCGGCGCCTCGACGCCTGACAGACGCGCCGCCGACAGCTTCGCCGTGTCGCTCGCGCGCTGGATCTGCGCGGCGAGCGGCAGCATGTCGGGCGCGAGGCGCGCGTTGATCACATCGGCGTGCGCGAGGCCTTTCTGATCGGCGAAGGCCGCGCCTTTTTCCAGCAGATCCGCGCACACTTCGAGTCCACGAATGAAGACTGGAATCGACGCGCGATACATCGTAAGAGACATGGGAATGCGCTCCTTGAGATTGTGTTCGAAGGGGACACAAGCATAGCGCCGGGCGTCGCCTTGCGCTCGAATCGGCCGGACGTTCAGCGGCTGCGCTAGTCCGCAGGTGGCGGATGCCGCGCTTCCCACGCGCGCAAGTCCGCCCGGTAGCGTTCGAGCTCTTCCTGATACAGATCGAACACGCAGGGATTGCAGCCGCTCTGGCAGCATTCTTCGGGCGATGGACGCTCGGGCGGCTCGGGACGTGGATCGTCGGTGGGGGAAATCGAATGTTTCATGGTTTCATTGTGCAACGGCTTCGCGGAACGGGCGCGAGCGACTAGACTTTGGCGGCGTTTTCGTCACAGGCGATGCGATACTTCGCGCGGGGTCGTCATCCGCCCATCATCACGTCGATCGGACCGAGGGACTCGCTCGATGAACTCGATGAACCAGACCGTCAGGCTCGTGATTTCCGCGGCGCTCCTCTGCGTCCTGCTGGCCGGCTGTGTCGCGCCGCCGCAAACGCCAGACGCATCCGGCGCGAGTCAGACTCAGACAAGCGGCGCCTACAGCGCCGCAATCCGCCGCACGCAGGACGGCATCCCGCATATTCTCGCGGCCGACTGGGGCAGCCTCGGTTTTGGTTTCGGCTACGCGCAGGCGCAAGACAACCTGTGCACGCTCGCCGATGCCTTCGTCACTTATCGCGGCGAGCGTTCCGCTTATTTCGGCGCGGACGCGCGTCCTCCCGCCGCCGCGACCTTCGGCCAGCCGCGCAACATCGACGCCGATTTCTTCTTCCGGCTGATCGGTGATCAGGCGAGCGTCGAACGCTACCGGGCGGCGCAGCCCACCGAGCTTCGCAATCTCATCGAAGGCTTCGCGAGCGGCTACAACCGCTATCTCGCCGACCTGAACGCGGGCCGATTCCCGAACGCGCACGCGGCGTGCCGGGGCAAGCCGTGGGTCGACAAGATCAGCGCCGAAGACATCTATTTGCGCCTGATCGCCGCCAATCTCGCGGGCGGCTCGGCGCGCTTCGTGGCGCCGATCGCGACCGCGCATCCGCCGGCGGGCGCATCGGCGCCCCCGTCCGCCGTCACGGAAGAGAAGCAGACGACGCTGCGCTTTCTCATCGGCGAAAACCCCGGCATGGGCAGCAATGCGCTGGCGTTCGGCGCGCCGATCACGCGCGAGCGCCGCAGCATCCTGTTCGGCAATCCGCACTGGTTCTGGCGCGGGCCGGACCGTTTCTATCAGGCGCAACTGACGATTCCCGGTCAGGTGAACGTCGCGGGCGTGTCGTTTCTCGGCGTGCCGCTGATCGTGCTGGGCTTCAACGAGAACATCGCGTGGACGCATACGGTGTCGAGCGCGCGGCGCTTCGGCATCTTCCAGTTGACGCTCGATCCCGCCGAGCCGACGCACTATCTCGTCGATGGCCGGAGCGAGGCGATGACGCCGGTCGCGCTCACCGTGCGTACGCGCCGCGCCGACGGATCGTTCGAGAACGTATCGCGCACGCTTTACAGAACTCGCTTCGGCCCGGTCGTGGATCTGTCGGCGATGGCGCAGGGTCTCGGCTGGAGCGCGCAGCGCGCCTATGCGCTCGCCGACGTCAACGTCGACAACGCGCGCGCATTCCAGAACTTCTTCGCGTGGAATCAGGCGCGCTCGCTCGCAGACTTCATGGCGATCCAGAAGCGCTACGCGGCCATGCCTTGGGCCAACACCTTCGCGATCGGGCGCGGCGACGATCGCGTCTGGTTCGCGGACATCGGCCCGATTCCGAACGTGCCGGACGCGCTCGCCGACTCCTGCACGACGCCGGCCGGACGCGCATTCGATAGCCGCATACCCGGCGTGCCGTTCCTCGACGGTGCGAAGAGCGCATGCGCGTGGCGCGTCGATCCGGCGAGCGTGCAGGCGGGTGCGCTGGCCGTCGCTCAACTGCCGAGCACGGTGCGCGGCGATTACGTCGGCAATTTCAACGACAGCTACTGGCTCACCAACGCGAACGCGCCGCTATCGGGCTATCCGCGCATCGCGGGCGCGACGCGCGTCGAGCAGTCGCTGCGCACGCGCTATGGCCATCTGCTCGCCGCGCGGCTGCAGCGCGAGCGCGGCGGCGTCACGCGCGAGGCGCTGGAAACGGCCGTGCTGGAGACCAATTCGATGTCCGAGCGCCTGTTCCGCAAGCCGCTGCTCGATGCGGTCTGCACGGTCAAAGAAGCGCTCGGCCCATTGCACGAAGCGTGCGAGGTTTTGCGCAACTGGAACGGCACGGCGGAAATCGACGCGCGCGGCGCGAACCTGTGGGACGAGTTCTGGCAGCGCGTGTCGCGCATCGCTCCGGAACGGCTGTACGAGGCGGGCTTCGATCCGAACAAGCCGCTCGCGACGCCAGCCGGTTTCAACGTCGACAATCCCGCGGTGTTGCAGGACTTGCGGCAGGCGCTCGGCGGCGCGGCGCTGGCGCTCAGGCTCAATGGCTTCGCGCTCGATTCACGGCGCGGCGACATTCTCTACACCGTGCGCAACGGCGCGCGCGTGCCGCTCTACGGCGGCTGTGACGAAGCAGGCTATTTCACGATCGTCTGCGCGCGGCGTGCGCTCGATCCGAAGGGGTATCCGATGGACCCGAGCGGACAAGGCGACAGCTACGTGCAGGTCGTCACTTTCGGCGCGGATGGCGTGGAAGCGGACACCATGCTTTCGCATTCCGAATCGGATGATCCCGCGTCGCCGCATTACGGCGACGCGACGCGCGCGTTCGCGGCCAAGCGATGGGCTCGCTTCCCATTCACCGAGCAGGCGATCGACGCGGATTCTTCGGTCACGCGCGTCGTCGTTTCGGGAACGCGCGACCAAGCCGCCGCAACGCCGCATCGTTGAAAAAAGTCACATAAATCGCGCGCGCGGCGCGGCGCCGGTCGAGCCGACGGCAAATCCCGTCTATCATTGAAGTTTGCTCGAATTGGATACAGGGTCATGGCTATCGGCGACAGCACGCAACACGAAGAGGCGGTACGGCTCGATTCCGCCGTCCTGCGCGATTTCGTGGATCGCAAATGGAACGACGAGATCGTACCCGCGCTGACCGACTACATCGCGGTCCCCGCGAAGAGCCCGATGTTCGACACGGACTGGGCGCGCCACGGATTCATCGAGCGCGTGGTCACGGACGCGGTCGACTGGGTGAAGACGCAACCGGTGAAGGGGCTCAAGGTGGAAATCGTGCGCCTGCCCGAGCGCACGCCGGTGATCTTCTTCGAGGCGCCCGCCACCCGTTCGAACAGCACCGAAACGGTCGTGCTTTACGGCCATCTGGACAAGCAGCCGGAATTCGAAGGCTGGCGCAGCGATCTCGGCCCGTGGACGCCGAAGATGGAAGACGGAAAGCTCTACGGCCGCGGCGGCGCGGACGACGGGTACGCGACCTACGCCAGCATCACCGCGCTCGCCGCGCTCGATGCGCAGGGCGTCGAACGACCGCGCTGCGTCGGCATCATCGAGACGTGCGAGGAATCGGGCAGCTACGATCTGCTGCCTTACCTCGACGCGCTGCGCGAGCGGCTCGGCGACGTCGGCCTCGTCATCTGCCTCGATTCCGGCGCCGGCAATTACGATCAGCTCTGGCTCACGACTTCGCTGCGCGGCCTCGTCGCGGGCGATCTCGAAGTGCAGGTGCTTGACGAGGGCATTCATTCGGGCGGTTACGGCGGCATCGCGCCATCGACGTTCCGCATCATGCGGCAACTGTTCGAGCGTCTCGAAGACGCGAGCACCGGCAATCTGCTGCCGCAGGGCTTTCATTGCCCGATTCCGATACAACGTCTGCGCGAAGCCGAAGCGACCGCCGGCATTCTCGGCGACGACGTCTGGAAGAAGCTGCCGTGGAGTTGCGGTCAGGACGGCGGCAGCGTCCTGCCGACCACGACCGATCCGAAGGAAGCGCTGCTCAATTCCACATGGCGCCCGTCGCTGACGGTGACCGGCGCGGCGGGCCTGCCGCCGCTCGCCGACGCGGGCAACGTGCTCGCGCCGCGCACCGCGTTCAAGCTGTCGCTGCGTCTGCCGCCGCTGGTGGAAGCGACTCAGGCCGTCGCGCAGCTGAAATCTCTGCTCGAATTCGATCCGCCGTACAACGCGCGCGTGACGTTCAAGCCGGAAGTCGGGGCCGCGACCGGCTGGAGCGCGCCGGATCTCGCGCCGTGGCTGGCCGGGTCGCTGAACGACGCGTCGCGGAGTCACTTCGGCGCGGATGTCGCGTATATCGGGCAGGGCGGCACGATTCCGCTGATGAATACGCTCAAGGAAGGCTTTCCGCGCTCGCAGTTCATGGTGTGCGGCGTGCTCGGGCCCAAGTCCAACGCGCACGGCCCGAACGAATTCCTGCACGTGCCGTATGCGAAAAAGCTGACAGCGGCGGTCGCGGAAGTGATCGCGGCGGCGCCCTGAGCAGCACGCGCAGCACCAGAACGATGAAAGCCCGGTTCCAGCCGGGCTTTTTTTCGCCCGCTTTCAGCGTTTTTTAAAAAACAAACTGGTAAGGCCAGTTGATCGTCGGTAAAGTGATAGCCCGTGCGCATCTCGAAAAAAGGCGACGCAAACGCGCCGAGACTGCGCACGCAGGCAAACAACCATGGAGACGAGTGTCGCAATGAATGCATCCCCAACGTCCAACCCGTCCGCCGTCGAACGGCGCATCGCCGCCGATACGCTGCACGCCTATGTCCGAGCGATCTGGGAGCACGCGGGCAGCGCGCCGCGCGAGGCGGAACTGGTCGCGGATCATCTCGTGATGTCGAATCTGTCGGGCCACGATTCGCACGGCGTGGGGATGATCCCGCGTTATGTCGCGTCGCTCGGCGAGGATCAGCTCAAGCTGAACACGCACGCGGAGATCGTGCGCGACGCGGGCGCGGTGCTGACCGTCGATGGCCGCAAGGGTTTTGGCCAGGTTGTCGCCTACGAGGCGATGGAGCACGGCATCGAACGCGCGAAGAAACTCGGCGTGTGCGCAGTGGGCTTGCGCAACGCGCATCACATCGGCCGGATCGGCCACTGGGCGGAGCAGTGCGCGAAAGCCGGGCTCGTGTCGTTCCACTTCGTGAACGTGGCGGGCGATCCGCTGGTCGCGCCGTTCGGCGGCATCGACCGGCGCTTCGGCACGAATCCGTTCTGTGCGGCCTATCCGCGCGACGGCAAAAGCCCGCTGGTGCTGGATTTCGCGACCGCCGGCATTGCTTACGGCAAGACGCGCGTCGCGTACAACAAGGGCGTGAAAGTCGCGCCGGGCATGCTGCTCGATCACGAAGGCAGACCGACCATCGAACCGAAGGTCATGCACGAGGAGCCGTTCGGCTCGCTGACCGCGTTCGGCCTGCACAAGGGCTCGGGGCTTGCGGCGCTGTGCGAGATTTTCGGCGGGGCGCTCTCGGGCGGCTACACGACGCACGACAGCACGCTGGAAACGTCGAGCGCGATCATCAACTGCATGACGTCGGTGATTCTCGACCCGAACGCGTTCGACGCGCCCGCCGCGCAAGCGGAAGCCGAAGCGTTCCTAGAATGGATGAAGGCTTCGCCGCGCGCGGAAGGCGTCGACGCGATCTACGCGCCCGGCGAGCCGGAAGAGGCGCGCCGCGCGGACCGCACGGCGAACGGCATCGCGATCGATCCGACGACTTGGAAGCAGATTCGCGATTCGGCGGCCAAATCGGGCATGACCGAGGCGGAAATCGAGAAATTCGATGGCGCGCTGAGGTAAGGTCGCGATGTAATCGCGCGGCAAATTGGTTTGACCAGTTCGCCGCGCCTTTTTCTTATCGGCCGACCAGATCGTTGGCGATCCACTCGGTCACGGACGTTCGCTTCGGCTGCCAGCCCAGAACCTCGCGCGTGCGCTTGCTGCGCACGCGGCTGTTCGAGCCGAGACCGTACGACGCCATTTCGTACCCCCATTCCTTGATCGCTTCCTCAAGCGGCCAGTCTTCCGGTCCGAGCAGATCGAGCGCCTTCGCCATCGCGGCCGTCATGTCGCGGAACTGCGCTTCGCCGCTCTCGACGAAATAGAACGTGCCGGCCGGTGACTTTTCGAGCGCGAGGCGATAGATATCGACGACATCGTCGATATGCACGTTCGACCAGATATTCAACCCGCGTCCGACATGCCGCACGACGCCGCTCTTCTTCGCCTGGCGCTCCAGCCGCGGCAACTGCACGCTCGCCGTGTTCGGCACCGCGCCGTGTCCGTAAATGAGCGTGTTGCAGAGCACGACCGAGCGCACGCCACGTTTGGCCGCGTCGAGGATGAGGTTGTCGATCGCGACGCGCGGCGCCTTGTCGGGTGTCGGCTCGGGCAAATCGTCTTCCGTGTAGATCTTGTCCGACGCTTCGCCACCCGATGCATCGCCGACGATGCTCGAACCGCTCGTGTGCAGAAACGGCTTGTTCGTGCCTTCGAGCGCGCGGATCAGCGCTTCGACCGCGCCGCGATGGTCGCTGCTCGCGGCGTTGATGATGGCGTCGGCGGTGCGCGCTTCGGCGGCGAGCAGCGTCGTGTCGTCCAGACTGCCGATAACCGGTTCGATGCCAAGACGCTTGAGGTCATCGCTTTGCTCCGCGCGACGGATGAGTCCGCGCACGTGATTACCGTCGCGTGCGAGTCCGGCCGCGATCGAGCCGCCGATGAAACCGCCCGCGCCCGTGATGAAGATGTTCATGATCCTGCTCCATTGAATGTTCAAACTACGATGAGCAGAGTATGAGCCGCCTAGACTTTCGCAAAAACAGTGCTAGTCTCAAATGAACCTTGACGCAGAATCAATAATTTGAAAACCAACACGGATGAGCTGCTCGTCTTCGTCACTGTCATCGACAGCGGTTCGATGACCGCCGCGGCCGAGACGCTCCAGCAGACGGTGTCGGGCGTGAGCCGCACGCTCACGCGCCTCGAAAAGAAGCTCGACGCCACCTTGGTGCGCCGCACGACGCGCCGCCTGCAACTGACGGACGAAGGCGAGCTGTTCCTCACGCGCGCCCGGGCGATTCTCGCCGCGATGGAAGATGCCGAGGAGGCCATGGCGCAGCATCGCGAGCGGCCAGCCGGACGGCTGCGCGTGGACGCGGCGTCGCCATTCGTGCTCCACTGCATCGTGCCGCACGTGAACACGTTCGCCGCGCTGTATCCAGAGATCACGCTCGAACTGACGAGCAACGAGCGCATCGTCGACTTGCTGGAGCAGCGCGTGGATATCGCGATTCGCATTGGTGCCCTGCAGGACTCGACGCTGCACGCCCGCGCGCTCGGCGGCAGTCGCCTGCGCGTGCTGGCGAGCCCGGCCTATCTGGCGGAACACGGCGAACCACGCGATATCGATGAATTGACGCGCGCCCGGTTGATCGGCTTCACGGCCCCGGAAAGCCTCAACGACTGGCCGCTGCGCGACACCCGCGCAGGCCGCGCCGCCTCGTTCGTGACGGTCCGGCCGGCGGTCGCGGCGTCGAGCGGCGAGACGATCCGGCAACTGGCGCTCGACGGCGGCGGTATTGCGTGCCTGGCCGAATTCATGACCGCCGCCGACGTGCGCGCCGGCCGTTTGCGCACGATACTCGACGACATCCTCGAAGACGTGCGCCAGCCGATCAACGCGGTCTATTACCAAAGCGAGTCGATGGCGGCGCGCTCGCGCGCGTTCCTGGATTTTCTCGCGAGCAGACTCGCGCTTTAGTCTTGCAACCCCCAATACTTCATCCGACCATGCCACCGATCGAACTCATCAACGCTCCCGGGCTCCCCATTCCCGCCGGCCACTACAGTCACGCGACGCGCGCCGGCAATCTGATCTGCGTATCCGGTCAGTTGCCGGTTCGTCCTGACGGCACGCACACCGGTGACCGCCCCTTCGAAGAGCAGGCCGAGCAGACGCTCGCGAATCTGCGCACCGTGCTGGAAGCGGCGGGCGCGAGCTTCACGGACTGCATCGAAGTCACGGTGTATCTCGTCGGCGTCGAGCACTGGAAGACGTTCAATGAGATCTACGCGCGCCACTTCGGCAACTGGAAGCCGGCGCGCGCCGTCGTGCCGGTGGGCGCGCTGCACTACGGCTACCTCGTCGAAATAGCCGCGCGCGCCTGGGTCGAGCGCGACTAGCCGCTACGCGAGATCGAGCGACTTCGTCAGATCGCCGAGCGGCGCCTCGCCATTGGCCGCGAACGCGCGATCTCGCGAGGCCACACCGTCGAGCGGCGCGAGGTCGTGCACGCGCGAAATGAAGCGCAGGATCGAGTTCGTGTCGTAGACCGTATGATCGACGTAACCCTTCTTCGCGAACGGCGAAATCACGAGCGCCGGAATGCGCGAGCCCGGCCCCCAGCGATCGCCCTTTGGCGGCGAGACGTGGTCCCACCAGCCGCCGTTTTCATCGACGGTGACGATCACGACCGTGTTCGCCCACTGCGGCCCGCGTTGAATGTGCTCGATGACGTTCGAGATGTGGCGGTCGCCCGACGCCACGTCCGCGTAGCCCGCGTGCATGTTCAGATTGCCCTGCGGCTTGTAGAACGTGACCGCCGGAAGGCGGCCCGCGTCGATGTCGGCGAGCAGCTTGTTGGTGCTTGAATCATCGCCCAGGCCCGCGTCGCGCACATGCTGCGCGCGCGCCGTCGTGCCCGGCGCATAGTTCGCGAAATAGTTGAACGGCTGATGGTGGTACTGGAAGTCCGGCACCATGCCGGTATCGCGATGTTCCAGCGCGTACTGCCACGCGCCGCTATACCACGCCCAGTCGATGTTCTTGTCCGAGAGCCGGTCGCCGATCGTCGCGTAAGTCTGGGGCGGCAGCACGAGCGCGTTCGATCTGTCCGCATAACGTGGATCGCCGCCCGGCGCTGGCCGCACGTTGCTCGGCTGGTAGGGCGGGAACATGGTGTTGACCGCATACCCGTCCGCCGTGAGCGCGCCGTCCCGCACGAATTTGGGCGGCCCTTCGAGCGCGGACGTGGGCGAATCGGGTGCGAGTTTCAGGCGCGAGCCTTTAGGATCGTCGCCGTCGACGACCGCCAGCAACTTCTCCGCCGGGCTGCCTTTCGCGTCCGGATAGAAGGGCGCCTGCGCGGAAATCAGGAATATATGGTTCAGCCAGGAGCCACCGAACGCCGACATGAAGAAGTTGTCGCAGAGCGTGTATTGCTGCGCGAGGCCCCAGAGTTTCAGCGTGTCGGGCGAATTCTGGTAATGCCCCATGACGAGGCCGCCTGAGTCGCCCCAGGCGGCGAACTGGTTGTTGCGCCCGGCGTTGATCTGCATCTGATTCTGATAGAAGCGATGCACGAGGTCGCGTGTGATGACCGAATTGGGCAGCGGCGCACCGCTCGCGTCCGCGATCTGGAAGGGCCCGTTGCGCAAATCGGCAATTTGCTGCTCGGTGATCGCGTAGCGCTTGCCCTCGACTTGCTGGGCTTGCGGCACGAGTCCGCCCCATATTTTCGGCAGCGTGGGCATGGGCGTGACGCCATCGCGGTCGAGCTGCGTATAGTGCGACGCCGGCACGGCCGAGAGCGGATAGCGAACGCCCGGATAGTTACCGTAGAGATTGGTAAAGCTGCGGTTTTCAGCGTAGATCACGACGATCTGCCGCACGTTTTCCGCAAGCGTGCGGTCGAGCGCGAGATCGGCCGCCGTTTTCGGCGTGGACGGCTTGTTCTCGAACAGATTGCATCCGCTGAGCGACAGGCCCGCGATGCCGACGCCGGCCGCGAGAAGGCGCCGCCGGATGGGGTCGGCCGGTGCGTCGCTGGCCGAAGTGTCGTTGCCGGGGGGAAGCGCGTGCTGTGGATTGTCGTTCTCATTCATCGCGTGATTCCTCGTGAACATGCGGCACGCGCCCGATGACGCGTTCCTGCATTATCGACGCCGAAAGATGACGCGCCCGTTATCTGGTGCGCCGCCCTGACCGTCCTGCAGCCAACGGTCAACTGAGCGGGAATGATGCCGCATCGTCCGGCGCTGGGAAAGCCGGCCGAACGGTATAGGCAAAAAAGACAGACGGGATGTGAATCGGCCTATATCTTCTGGCCGACTGGAAAGGGTGTGCGTGCGTGACTAACATCAACTCAACACGAGCTTCACTCCGACGAGTACCAGCGTCGCGGCGAGCACGTGCCGCAGCAGGGATTCCGGCGCCTTGGAAGACAGCATGCTGCCAATGGCGATGCCCGGAATCGAGCCCACGAGGAGCGAGGCGAGCAGCGCCCAATCTACTGAGCCGAGCATCCAGTGGCCCGCACCGGCGATCAGTGTCAGTGGCACGGCGTGAGCTACGTCGGAGCCGACAATGCGCACCGTCGCGAGTCGAGGATAAAGCAGCAGCAGCACGGTCACGCCAATTGCGCCCGCGCCGACGGACGTGATCGAAACCAGCACGCCGAGAACCGCGCCGGTGAGAACCGTCCAGGCGGCGGTGCGCGCGGGATGCTCCGGGCGGCCATGTCCCTTTTGATAGGCGAAGCGTGCCAGTTGCGGCCGGAAAATCAACGAAACGGCTGTGATCAGCAGCGCGGAACCCAGAATCAACTGGATTAGGCGCGCGGTGCCGGGCGCCGCGATGCCGTGCGCATGCAGAAAATACAGCGTGATGGCCGCCGCCGGTACGCTGCCCGCCGCGAGGCGGCCGGTGATGCGCCAGTCGACCGAGCCCTTGAGGCCGTGCACGAGGGTTCCGGCGGTCTTGGTCGCGGCGGCGTAGAGCAGGTCGGTGCCGACCGCCGTCGCCGGATGAATGCCGAACAGCAGGACGAGCAGCGGGGTCATCAACGAGCCGCCGCCCACTCCCGTGAGGCCGACCAGGAAGCCCACCGCGAGCCCTGAGGCAGAATAAAGTAATTCGATATGCGGAAATGACATTGCGCGCGGAGAACCCGTCAGGCGTGGCTGAGTCGAAAAACCGTCGATGATAGCGGGTAAGCGGCGCACTTGCTGCAGCAAAGCAACGCTCGACCGTGCGAATTCGGTGAGCCAAACGCCGGAATGCGTTCCAAGGCAGCTCACGAAACACCCTTCAGATTACTTTCAGGATGGTGCAATGGATACACAGGAAAAGACGCAGGGACAGATGCAACAGCAGCAGCAACAACTGCAGCAGGCGCAACTGCAACCCGCCGGCGTGGACGAAGCGTTCATTCCGACCGAGCATTCCAACATGCCGAGCGAACGCCAGTTCGTCCTGAAGTCCGGTAACACCTTCGCCGTGTACGACGCGAACGGAGATATCCGCGGCGGCGACGACGGACTCTTCGTCAACGACACGCGCGTGCTCTCCGAACTCGTGCTGACCTTCGGCGGGCGGGCGCCGTCGCTGCTCTCGGGCAGCGTTTCGAGCGACAACGCTGTGTTCACCGCGCATCTGACCAACCGCCCGTTGCCGCCCATCGGCGGGGCGCGTACGCCCGAAGGCGTGATCCACGTCGAGCGCAAGCGGGTGCTGTCGGGGCACGTGCTGCACGAGAGCATCGTGCTGACGAACTACGGCACCGAGCCGTCCACCGTGCCGCTGTCGATTTCCTTCGCTGCGGACTTTCTCGACATGTTCGAGGTGCGCGGCGCCAAGCGTGGCAAGCGCGGCAACCTGCGGCCGCCGGAGGTCGAAAACGGCGAGGTGGTGCTGCGCTATGTGGGGCTGGACGAAGTGGAGCGCACGGCGCGCATCCAGTTCACGCCGGCGCCGGACGTGCTGTCGCCCACGCGCGCCGATTATGCGCTGCACATTCAGTCGGAAACCGCAATTTCGGTTTATCTGTCGGTCACGGCCGTCACGCGCGCGCTCTCCGACGCCAGCGAGGAGAGTAAGCGCAACGCCGCCGAGGCAGCGGAGTGCGCGCCCGAATCGGGCCGTCCGGCCATTCGCGAGGCGCTCGTCGAGGCGCACCGGCGCATGCGCGACAGGCGTCGTGCGAGCGCGCGCGTCCGTTCGAGCAATCCGCTCTTCAGTGAATGGATCGACCGTTCGCTTGCGGATCTCGGATTGCTCACCACCGATCTCGAGACCGGACCATATCCGTACGCAGGCATCCCGTGGTTCTCCACGGCTTTCGGGCGGGACGCGATCATCACGTCGCTGCAGATGCTCTGGCTTCACCCCACGCTTGCGCGCGGCGTGCTGCGTTTCCTCGCTGCGCATCAGGCTCGCGAGGACTCGGCGTTCCGCGATGCTGAAATCGGCAAGATCATGCACGAGACGCGCAAGAGCGAGATGGCCGCGACCGGTGAGGTCCCGTTCGCGCTGTATTACGGCGGCGTGGACAGCACGCCACTGTTCATCGTCCTCGCGGGCGCCTATGCGGAGCGCACCGGCGACCGCGAACTGATCGATGAAATTTGGCCCGCGCTGCAGCTCGCGGCGCAATGGGTCGCGCGCCATTGCGACAAGAACCCGCACGGCCTGCTCGACTATCAGCGCGCCTCCGAGCACGGGCTCGCGAATCAGGGCTGGAAGGACAGCCAGGACTCCGTGTTCCATGCGGACGGCAGCTTTCCCGTCGGGCCGATTGCGCTGGTCGAAGTGCAGGCGTACGCATCGACTGCGTTTTCGACGATGGCGCGACTCGCACGCGAGCGCGGAGAAGATGAGAGCGCGGGCGATTTCGAGCAGCGTGCTCGTCATATTCGCGAACGCGTCGAAGCGATGTACTGGATGCCCGAACTGGATTTCTACGGCATCGCGCTCGACGGCAAGGGCGATCTGTGCCGCGTGCTGTCGTCCAACGCGGGGCATCTGCTGGCGTTCGATCTCGTCGAGCGCAAGCGCGGCGAGGCGGTCGCGCGCACGCTCGAATCCACGCTCTTTCACACCGGCTGGGGCGTGCGCACGCTGGCGGCGGGGCAGCCGCGCTTCAATCCGATGTCCTATCACAACGGCTCGGTCTGGCCGCACGACACGGCGCTGTGCGCACGCGGCCTCGCGCGTTACGGAGAGCGCGGCGCGGCCGTTGGTTTGCTGCAGTCGCTGTTCGAGGCGGCCGTCACATTCGACATGCGGCTACCCGAGCTTTTCTGTGGCTTCACGCGGCAGCGCGGCGAGCGGCCGATCGCCTATCCGGTCGCGTGCCTGCCGCAAGCGTGGGCGGCGGGCACGCCCTTCATGATTCTGGAGGCGTGTCTGGGCGTGACCGTCGATGCCGTCAATGAAGAAGTGCGCATCGACCGGCCGCAACTGCCTGAGGGCATCGACTGGCTGGAAATCGGCGATTTGCGGCTGGGAGAAAAGAACGTGACGATCACGTTCCGGCGCGTCGGCGGTCAGGTGATTCCGTCGGTGGACGGCGACGTTCGGGTGGTGGCGGTGCTCTGAGGCGATAAACGCACGGCGTCGGAGCGGCGCCGTGCGTATCAAGCGGATTTAAACCGCGACGCTGCCCACGTAGTTCTCGGCCAGCGCGGTCGCCGCCGCGCGTGAGGTCGTCACGTGTTCGAGTTCCGCCACTTGCAGGCGCTGCTCGAACGGCGACGTATCGTCGAGCTTGTGCAGCATGCGCGTCATCCACCACGAGAAGTGCTCGGCGCGCCAGACGCGCTTGAGCGCCGTCTCGGTGTAACGGGCGAGTTTCTCGTCATTGTTTTCCTTATAGAAGTCGATGAGCGCGGCGTTCAGCACGCGCACGTCCGACACCGCCAGATTCAGGCCCTTCGCGCCGGTCGGCGGCACGATGTGTGCGGCGTCGCCAGCCAGGAAGAGCTTGCCCGACTGCATCGGCGTGGACACGAAGCTGCGCATCCCGACGATGTTCTTCTGGAAGATCTTGCCCTCGGTGATCTGCCAGCCATCGGAGGTATCCACGCGGGCGTGAAGTTCGGCCCAGATGCGGTCGTCGGACCAGGCATCGACGGTATCCTTCGGATCGCACTGGAAGTACATGCGTTGCACGCCGGGCGAGCGCGTGCTGATGAGCGCGAAGCCGCGATCGTGGCGGGCGTAGATCAGTTCATCGGAAGAGGGCGGCGCTTCCACCAGAATGCCGAACCAGCCGAACGGATAAATGCGCTGATAGTCCTGGCGGACGGTTTCGGGAATGGACTGGCGCGAAACGCCCTGCGAGCCGTCGCAGCCAATGATGAAGTCGCATTCGAGCTCTTCGTCGCGGCCTTCGTGCTGATACTTGATGCGCGGCTTGCGATCGCTGCCTTCCTGGAAATCGTGCAGCGACACATTCGACACGTTGAACTTCAACGCGCCATTCGCGGCGAGACGCGCCGCGACGAGATCCTTGATGACTTCGTGCTGCGCGTAGACCGTGATCGAGTGCCCGGTCAGTTCCGTCAGCGCGATGCGGCGGCGCTGACCCTCGAACGCCAGTTCGAAGCCGTGGTGCAGCGCGCCTTCGGCCTGCATGCGCGCGCCGAGTCCGGCCTGGTTGAGCGTGTCCATCGTGCCTTGCTCGAGCACGCCCGCCCGAATCGTCGATTCGATGTCGTTCTGGCTGCGCGCTTCCAGCACGACCGACTCGATTCCGCGCAGATGCAGCAAGTGAGAGAGAAGAAGCCCGGCCGGGCCCGCGCCGACGATGCCGACTTGAGTACGCATGTTTGTCTCCGTGAGGCAGAAGTGATGTTGTGCGTACAGTGTCGGCAGAGCGGCCTTATGCCGCAACGCGATAGGGGAGATAAGAACTATCTTAGTTTGAGATAAAGGGCTTAAATCGACCCGAAATCGAAAGATTTACGGGTAAATACCTACGGAAAACGGGCGACATAGCCTGCCGCCCGCGTCTCTAAGCGGTTATTCGGCTACCTCTTCCTTCAACTGATTGCGCCGAAATTCGCCCTGCCGCGTCAACATCCATCCCGGATATTCCGACGGCAACTGGCTCACCTCGTCCAGCGCGGCGAGCTCGTCGTCGTTGAGACGGACCTTGGTCGCCGCGATGTTGTCGTCGAGTTGCTCGACGCGCTTCGCACCTATGATCACGCTCGACACCGCCTTCTGATGCAGCAGCCACGCGAGCGCGATCTGCGCCACCGACACGCTTTTGGCTTCGGCCATCCGGCGCATCACGTCGACGCAGTCATACGCGCGCTCGACGTTCACGGGCGGAAAATCGAACTTGGTGCGGCGGCTGCCTTCTTCCTTCGCACCTTCACGCGTGTACTTGCCCGACAGAAACCCGCCGGCGAGAGGACTCCAGACCATCAGCCCGACGCTCTCGCTCTGCAAAAGCGGCACGATTTCGCGTTCCAGATCGCGACCGGCGATCGTGTAATACGCCTGCAGCGATTCGAAGCGTGCGAGCCCGAGCCGCTCGGAGATGCCGAGCGCCTTCATGATCTGCCACGCCGCCCAGTTCGAAACGCCGATATAACGCACATGCCCGTGCTGCACGAGGTTGTCGAGCGCGCGCAGCGTTTCCTCGATCGGCGTGGCCGGATCGAAACCGTGAATCTGGTACAGATCGACGTGATCGAGTTGCAGGCGTTTCAGACTCGCCTTCACTCCGTCGATGATGTGGTAACGCGACGCACCGCGCGAATTCGTGCCCTTGGTGCCGGTCTCGCCGAGAATCTTGGTCGCGACGACCACGTTCTCGCGCGGCACTTTCAGATTTTTCAGCGCCTGGCCGGTGATGACTTCGGATTGACCATCCGCGTAGACGTCGGCGGTGTCGATGAAATTGATGCCCGCATCGAGCGAGCGGCCGATCAGCTTGTCGGCATCGGCTTGCTGAAGCTGGCCGATGTTGTCCCAGATGCCGCCGGTCCCGCCGCCGAAGGTCATCGTGCCCAGACAGAGTTCGGAGACGAAAAGACCGGTATTGCCGAATTTCCTGTAGCGCATGGTTGCTCCCGAGTAACGGATGAGGCGCGGCGTCGCCACGTAGGCTGCGCGGTCCGCGCCGGCAATGCAGTATCTTCCCGGCGCGCCGCGCGTTCATAGCCTGATCCTGTCCAATCCTTGCCTGTTCCTGCAAACGCTGGGGATGCCTGCGAGCAATCTCGCGCCTGCGCGAGTAAGCTAGGCGGACCGCTCCTTCTCAAAAATGTCCGCAAACCATGGCTCTGAACGACACGCCCGGACTGGCCGGAAAAGACACTCACGAACAGCATCGTGACGCCCATCACACTGGCGCGCCCGATGCCGCACTGGATCAGGCGCGACTCGATCTCGTCGCGCTGCTCGACCGTTTCACCGCGGGCTGCGAGGGTTCCGTCGAAACGCCGGTGCCGGGCCTGTTCCTGCATCGCATCATGAATCCGGGCGGGCCGAAGCACGGCATCCAGACGCCCGCGCTCGCGCTGATCGCGCAGGGCAGCAAGCGCCTCATGGTCGGCGACGAAGTCTATGTCTACGATCCGATGCACTATCTCGTGTCGTCGGTGGATCTGCCGGTGTGCGGGCAGGTTTCGGTGGCGAGCGAATCGGAGCCGTATCTCGGCATGCGGCTCGATCTCGATGTCGACGAGATCACTTCGCTGATTCAGGACGAAAAGCTGCCGCCCGCGACGCAGGCCGACGCTTCGCGCGGCCTCTATGTGAACCGCCTCGGCAATTCCATGCTCGATGCCGTGCTGCGCCTTCTGCGCCTGGTCGACGCACCGGAGGACGTGGCGATCCTTGCGCCGCTGGTCAAGCGCGAGATTCTCTATCGGCTGCTGATGAACGGCTCCGGCGCGCGACTGCGGCAGATCGCGCTGCAGGACAGCCAGACGCAGCGCATCGCGAAGGCGATCCAGCTGCTGCGCCAGCATTTCGATCAGCCGCTGCGCGTCGAGGATATCGCGCGCGACGTACATATGAGCGTGTCGTCGCTGCATCATCACTTCAAAGCCGTGACGGCGATGAGCCCGCTGCAGTATCAGAAACAGTTGCGCCTTCAGGAAGCGCGCCGCCTGATGCTGCTCGATATCGCAGATGCAGCGACGGCCGCGCATCGCGTGGGTTACGAGAGCGCTTCGCAGTTCAGCCGCGAGTACAGCCGGTTGTTCGGCGCGCCGCCGTTGCGCGACACTCGCCGCTGGCGCGACGCCACCGCGGCGGCGGCCGGTGCGTGAGCGGCGCCACCACGACGAAATTTCGCTGAATCACTGGCCACGAGCGCCCGAATGGTCTTGAATGGATTGCCGAGCCAAGATGCGACAGCGCTGCCGCATCGATTTATTTCATCGTCCGCGGAATAGTGCAGCGCTTACGAACGTTCTACGGATACTTCGACAACAAGGAAGATGAAATGAAGAAGCGCATCCAGATGTTCGCCGCGGCCGCAACCGTCGCCACCGCTTTCGCAGCGCTCGCATCGAGCGCGTATGCCGCCGCGCCGAAAGAGTCGAACGGCATGTTCGTCGATGAAAACGGCATGACGCTCTATACCTTCGACAAGGACACGAAAGGCGGCCCGAGCGCCTGCACCGGCGGCTGCGCGAAAGCCTGGCCTGCGGCGATGGCAGGCGCTTCCGATACCCCGAGCGGCAAATGGACCATGGAAGCCGCGGACGGCGGCAAGCAATGGGCCTACGACGGCAAACGCGTGTATCGCTTTTCGAAGGACACCAAGCCCGGCGACAAAAACGGGGACAACTTCCACGATGTCTGGCACGCCGTGAAGCCCTGAGCGTCGCATCTTCCGGGCCGGACGCATACTCCGGAACATGGCGGACGCGCGGGGAATAAACCGGCGCGCCCGTCAGTCAATCAGGAAACGGGTAACGATCATGAAACGATCGATCGGGGTGACGGCGCTCCTGATCGCGCTCGGTCTGGCGCTGGGCGCGGCGGGTTGCGCGAGCGGCACGCAAAGTGCGCCGAATTCATCGGGCGGACCGAGTGCGCCTGCCGGCGGAGGCAGCTACTGATGGTGGACGCCGCACACGCTTTGGTCCCGCTCATGCCGCGAATGGACGCCACGCCGTGAGCTTCGAGGGCGATCTTCTCGCGCATCTGCCGCAGTTGCGCCGCTACGCGCGCGCGCTGACGGGCGATCGCGCATGGGCCGACGATCTCGTGCAGGACGCGACCGAACGCGCGCTCAATCGCGCGAAGTCGTTCCACGCCGGCACGAATCTGCGGGCGTGGCTGTTCACGATCATGCGCAACCTGTATATCGATCAGTTGCGTGGCCGGCGCGATATCGCCGTCGACGACGAAACCGCGCCCTGGCGGCAAATGGCCGCGCCGCGCGGCGAAGTGGACGGGCTCGTGCTGCGCGACGTCCAGCGCGCCCTGTATTGCCTGCCCGTCGAGCAGCGCGAAGTGATGCTGCTCGTGTGCGTCGAGGAAATGAGTTATCAGGAGGCTTCCGTGGTGTTGAACGTGCCGACCGGAACCGTGATGTCGCGCCTCTCGCGAGCGCGCGAACACATGCGCGTTCTGCTCGGCGAGGAACCGGGCCGCAGCAAGGCGTCGCCGACGTCCTCGCTGAAAGTGGTGAGCCGCTCATGACGAACCAGGACCGTCCATCCGAAGGCGGCGACCGTATGGGACCGCCGAAGCCCGATCGCGATCTGCAGGCGCTGTCCGCCTGGGTCGACGACGAATTGCACGGCGACGAACGCGACGCCGTGGCCGCGTGCATCGCCGGCGACGCCGCGAGCGAGGCGACCGTCGCCGCTTATCGCGCGCAGGACAATGCGCTGCGCGCGCTGTTCGCCGATCAGAGCGGGCCGCAGATCATCCGGCTCAAGCCGCGCCCCCGCGAGCGCTGGCTGATCGCGGCGTGTTTTCTGGTGGTCGGCATCGCGTGCGGTTTTCTGATGCACATGCTGCTGCCCGCGCTCGGCGATTCGAAGCCGCGCTTCGCGGAGCGTGCGGATATCGCCTATGCCGTGTTTGCGCCCGAGCAGCGGCACGCGGTGGAGGTGGCGGCGTCGCAGCAGGATCATCTCGTCACGTGGCTGTCGAAGCGGCTGAATCGCGCGGTCACGATTCCTTCGCTGACCGAATATGGCTTTCAGCTCGTCGGCGGGCGTCTGCTGCCGGACGAGGAGGGGCCCGCCGCGCAGTTCATGTATCAGAACGCGGCCGGCGAGCGTCTCACGCTCTACATGACCACGGCCACGATTCGCGGCAACGACACGAAGATCCGCACGCTGCGCGACGGCTCGCGCACGACGTTTTACTGGGCGTGGGATCGTGTCGGCTATGCGCTGTCGGGGCAGATCGGCGAGGCCAAACTGCAGGCGATCGCCTATGACACATGCAAGGAGCTCGGCGGCGATCCGAAGAGCTGGTGAAGTGCGAGTCGAAAAAAAAGCCGCAGCGGTATCTCGCCGCTGCGGCTTTTTCATGCGCGATCACCCTTAGTAGTAACGATGCGGAGGCGGGGGCGCGACATGGTGATGATGACGCTCCCATTCCTGGCGCTCCCAGTAGCGATGTCCGTCCCAGTAGCGGTCGCCATGCCAGCCCACTGTGACGTGGTGCGGCGCGGGCGCGTAGTGATGCTCGTCCGCCGAAGCGGCGTTCATCAGACCCATGCCCAGCGCAGCGGCAAGGGAAGCGATCAGCAGGCTCTTCTTCGTCTTGTTCATCATGATGTTGGCTCCTTCTTCGTATGCTTGCACGTGAAACCGCGATTCAGCGAGTAGCAGTTTCATTGTGATCCAATGGAACCCGGACACGGCTTCAGTCGCGGTAGTAGTCGTGATGATGGTGCCATCCGCCACCGTCCGGCACGACGATGCAGCCCGATAGCGCGCTACTCAGCAACACGCCCAACGCTGCAAGGATCGCTAGTCTCTTCATGAGTTTCTCCGTGTGAATCCATGGAGACCAATGTAGCGGACCGCAAAATGACAAGCCGTGTTCGTTTGTAAGCAAACGTGTAATCTGAAATATTTGCGACGGCCGTCTGTAAAGGCATGTCCGCGCCCGCGCAGTCGTTGCGCGCGGACGTGCGACGCGTTATCCTGAACTACGATTCAGAAAGTCGGAGTTAATATGTCTCACATCAGCACGGGCGTGGAGTACGCGCTGCACTGCATGCTTTATCTCGCGGAGCCGCCGCACGGCGTTCGCGAGGCCAGCGTACGCGATCTCGCGGAATTGCAGGGCGTGCCGGCGGAATATGTCGCGAAGCTCTTCACGAAGCTGCACAAGGCGGGGCTCGTCGTCGCGACCGAGGGCGCGCGCGGCGGCTTTGCGCTGGCGCGGCCGTCGAGCGAGATCAGCGTGCTCGATGTCGTCGACGCGATCGACGGCGACAAGCCGCTCTTCGATTGCAGGGAGATTCGCGCGCGCTGCGCGGTGTTCGGCGAGGACGCGCCGCCGTGGGCGACCAGCGGCGTCTGTGCCGTTCACGCGGTGATGAAGAACGCCGAGAAGCGCATGCGCGAGGCGCTCGCCGCGGACCGGCTGGCGGATCTCGCCGGCCGCATGCACGCGAAGGCGCCGCGCACCTTCGGGCCACAGGTCGTCAAATGGCTCGACGAACGCACCAGTCAGCGGCGCACGGCAAGAAGCTGAAGCGTCAACGAACGATCTTCGGCTTGAGATTCGGCGTGAGCGACACGCCGACCACCTGACCGTCGCGCACTCCGCAACGGCTGTCCACACGGGTCCATTGCGCCTTGCCGCGCGACTTCGCGAACGCGCGCATCACGATGACCTTGTCCACCGGAATCGGGTTTCCGACACTGAAGATCGCAGTATCGTCGTCGATCTTCGCGGCCAGCACGCGCCGGTCGGGCACGATGAGCGTGTCGTACTTCGGCGCGTTCTCAACCCAGCGGTCGAAAGCGGCGACGCATTGCACGACGGCGTCCGGCACGCGGAGCTTCGTCAGGTACGCATAGTCTTCCGGCATATCCGGCGCTTCCTGCGCCGCGACGAGTTGAAACATCGAGGCGGATAGCGCGAGGGCGCACAAGGCGGGAGAAAGAATGTTCTTCATGCGATGGGCGATGAAAAGAAGCGTTCGGGGCAGAGCGCGGATCGCCGGGGCACGGATCGCGTGAATGGCGCTGAAAGTGCAATGCGGTGCGCGCGCCTGCGCAGGGATGGCGCGGAGTATACCCTGTGACGTTTTGTGACGTCGAGTGAATCGCGGGTTTCGAATGCCGATCGAAAGCATTGCGGCGCGCGTTGTATCCTTCACGCACACAACTCACGCCCGAGAGGTGCGCGATGAAAGCGGCGCGATGGACCCAGCAGGACGGCACGGGGCTCGAGCATCTCGTCCTGAACGAGAGGCCCGACAACATCGTGATCGAGAGCGCGGTGGTCGGCGAGAATGAAGCGCATGCCTTCGGTCTGATCTACCGAATCGAATGCAACGCGCGCTGGCAGGTCACGCGGCTCGCGCTTAAACTCGCCGGCGGCGCGACGCTCGATCTGCATCGCCGCGACGGCAACAATGGCGACGCGCACGCCTGGAGCGATGCGGACGGCGCGCCGCGGGAAACGCTGCGCGGCTGCATCGACGTGGACCTCACCGCGACGCCTTTCACCAACACACTGCCCATTCGCCGGCTGAAGCTCGAACGCGGCGAGAGGCGTGTGATCCGCGTGGTCTATGTGCGCGTGCCCGAGCTGAGCGTGAGCGCGGTGGAGCAGGCGTACACGTGCATCGAACCGAATCATCGCTATCGCTACGAAGGGCTGGACACGGGCTTCACGGCCGATATCGCCGTCGATGAAGACGGCCTCGTGCTCGACTATCCCGGTCTCTTCAAACGCATCGTTGGCCCCGAGGCGCGATAATGCCGGTATCGAACGACTCAGCGCCCGACACTTTTCTCATGAACGACACGACTTCACCCCGTCTCACGAGCCTTTCTCACGGCGGCGGCTGCGGCTGCAAGATCGCGCCCGGCGTGCTTGCAGGTCTGCTCGCGCGCAGCGCGCCCATGCAGGCGTTCCCGAACCTTCTCGTCGGCAACGACACCGCCGATGACGCCGCGGTCTACAAGCTCAACGACGAGCAGGCGATCGTCGCGACGACGGACTTCTTCATGCCGATCGTCGACGATCCGTTCGACTTCGGCCGCATCGCCGCGACCAATGCGCTCTCGGACGTCTACGCGATGGGCGGCAAGCCTATTCTCGCGCTCGCACTCGTCGGCATGCCGATCAACGTGCTGCCGCATGACGTGATCGCGCAAGTATTGAAGGGCGGCGAAGCGGTCTGCGCGGAAGCCGGCATTCCGGTTGCGGGTGGCCATTCGATCGATTCGGTCGAGCCGATCTACGGGCTCGCGGCGCTCGGCATCGTGCATCCGTCGCGTGTGAAGCGCAACGCGGCCGCGCGTGCCGGCGACGTGCTGGTGCTCGGCAAGCCGCTCGGCGTCGGCGTGCTGTCGGCGGCGCTGAAGAAGGACAAACTCGACGCCGCCGGCTACAAGTCGATGATCGACGCCACCACGAAGCTCAATCGCCCGGGCGCCGATCTCGCGCAACTCGACGGCGTGCACGCGCTCACCGACGTCACCGGCTTCGGTCTGCTCGGTCACACCCTGGAACTGGCGCGCGGCGCGAAGCTCACCGCGCGCATTCGCTACGCCAATCTGCCGTGGCTGCCGCAGGTTCGCGAATTCGTGCGCGCGGGCATTTTCACGGGCGCGTCGGGCCGCAACTGGGCCGCGTACGGTCAGGACGTTGCGATGAGCGCGGAATCCGACGAGGCCCGCGCCTTGCTCACCGATCCGCAAACGTCCGGCGGCCTGCTGGTCTCGTGCGCGCCCGAAGCGGTCGATGACGTGCTCGCGATCTTCCGCGCCGATGGTTTCAGCGAAGCCGCGATCATCGGCGAAATGGTGGACGGCGCGAGCCGTGTCGAAGTGATTTGATCCAACATTAAAAGGCATGCAGGAAGAATCCCCGAAAGCCATTTTCTACGCGCTCGCCGCGAACTTCGGCATCGCCGTCTGCAAGTTCGGGGCGGCGGCCTTCACCGGCTCCGGCTCGATGTTCGCCGAAGCCATTCACTCGACGGCAGATTGCGGCAATCAGTTGCTGCTGCTGTTCGGCCTGAAGCGCGCGCAGGCGCCCGCCAACGCGCTGCATCCGCTGGGCTCGGGCCGCGAGATCTACTTCTATGCGCTGCTCGTCGCGTTGCTGCTGTTCTTCGTCGGCGGCGCGTTTTCGGTGTACGAGGGCGTGCATCGGTTGATGCATCACGAGCCGTTGTCGAACCCGATCGTGGCGCTCGTGATTCTCGGCATTTCCGTCGTGCTGGAAGCGTTTTCGCTCGCGGGCGCGATCCGCGAGATTCGCAAGGGCACGCCCGACAAGACCCTCTGGCGATGGTTCCGCGAAACGCGCGAATCGGAATTGCTGGTCGTGGCGGGCGAGGATGTGGCGGCGCTCATGGGTCTCGCGATCGCCTTCGCCGCCGTGCTCATGACGATGATCACCGGCAACGCCGCCTACGACGCGGCCGGTTCGATCGGTGTCGGCGTGCTGCTGATGGTCATCGCGTATCTCGTGGCGCGCGAAGTGAAGTCGATGATCGTCGGCGAGTCCGCGAGCCCGGAAGTGCGCAAGGCCATCGACGCCCGTCTGCGCGCGCGGCCCGAGATCACGCGCATCATCAGCCTCATCACGCTGCAATGGGGCAAGCACGTGGTCGTCGCCGTGCAGGCCGAAATGATCGATTACGCGAGCGGCCGCGCGATGATCGATGCGATCAATGTCATCGAGGACGATTTGCAGCGCGCGTTTCCGCAAGTGCGCTGGGTGTTCTTCGAACCGGACGTGGCGCGCGATCGCGGCGAGCCCGCAAGCGCCGCCTGAGCCGACCCGTGTTTCAAGCGGGAGCGCTTAGTGCTACCGCAATCGAATCGGCCCGAAGCGGGCGGCCGCATCTTGGTTGCACATCGTGAAACGATCGCGTGCGACCGCTCCGGAGCGTTTCTGCCGCGCCAACGGCATCGCGTTAACATCTGTCGTTCGCCTCGTCCGCATCGAGTCCCCGAAATTCCGTGATCTTCATCCGACCCCATGCGCAAATTTCTGCTTGCTGTATTGCTCGTCGCCATGTCGGGCGTTCTCTCGACAATTTCTTCATCCACTTACGCCGCAACCGCCGCCGCGCAGCAGGCATCGCAGGCGGTCGCGCTGACGCCGCAACAGGCGCGCGATGCGCTCGCGGTGCTCAACGATCCCGCGCGCCGTTCGCAAGTCGCGGATACGCTGCGCGCGATCGCGGCGGCAGGCGCGCTCGCCACGCCGGCGCAACCCGCGAGCGCGGCTAGCGGAGCATCGGCTGCCGCGGCCGCACCGGCGTCGGGTGCCTCCGGCGTGCTCGCTCATTCGCTGACGGCGAACGGGCTCGCTTCGCAGTTGTCCCGGCAGGCGAGCCACTCGCTCGTGCAGATCGGCGCAGGCATGCGCCATTCGACCGCGGCGCTGCTCGATTTCGGCTCGGTGCGCGCGTGGTGGCGCGAACGCACCGCGACCGACGCCGGGCGCGCGCTGATCGGCCATGTCGCGTGGACCGTGCTGGCGTCGCTCTTGCCCGCGCTGCTGCTCGAATTCCTGTGCGTGCGGCTGTTGCGCAAGCCGCGCGCAAGAATAGCGGCGCGCGGCGTCGCCGATGCCGAGGAGCGGCAGCCGGAACTGGTGCGCGAAGAGAAGGCCGCTGCACGCGCGGAGGACGCCGCGGCGCGAAGCGGCGACGAAACCGCGCTGCACCTCGCCGAGCGCCACGCCGACGACGCGCGCGGCCAGCGTCATGCCGCGCGTCACTGGACGCTGTTGCAGCGCCTGCCGAGCGCGCTGCTGCACGGCCTGCTCGCGCTGATTCCGCTCGTCGTGTTCATCGGTGTCGTGACACTGCTGATGTCGATTTTCATCGACGACAATACGCCCGAGGCGCGCGTCGCGGGTGCGCTGATCGACGTGTATCTCGCGTGCCGCGCGATCGTGATCGGCAGCGGCTTCTTCCTCGCGCCGCGTGCGCCGGGCCTGCGCCTCCTTCAGATGCGCGACCTCTACGCGGCCTATACGCATCGCTGGGTGCGGCGCACGGTGTGCGTCGCCGGCGCGGGCATCGCGATCGCCAACGGGGCCGAGCCGCTTGGACTCTCCGACGATGCACGCATCGCCATCCTCAAAGCCGTACTGCTGATCGTGCATCTGATGATCGCGTTCGTCATCTTCCAGTGCCGCACGCCGGTGGCCGAACGCATCCGCGAGCGCGCCCGGAACAATCGCTCGGCTCGCGTGGTCGGCGGCTGGGTGGCCGACGTCTGGGCCGGCGTCGCGATTTTCTTCGTCATCGCGCTGTGGTTCGTGTGGGCGCTCGACGTGCAGAACGGCTACAAGACGCTCTTCAACCTGGGGGGCCTGTCGCTGCTGGTCCTGGTCGGTGCGCGCGTGCTGGCGATCGTCGCGTTCGGCGCGCTCGGCCGCGTCTTCCACGACAACGACGCGGATGAGTTCGACGACCGCTCCATCGCGCGCCGCCGCGCCTATCGCTATTACCCGGCCTTGCGGCGCATCGTGCAGACGATCATCTTCGTGGTCACATGCGTCGCGCTGTTGCAGGTGTGGCACGTCAACATCATTCATTTCTTCACGTCCGGCGGCGTCGGCAACCGGCTCGCGGCGGCGCTCGTGACGATCGCGGTCGCGGCGCTGTTCGCGGTGCTCGTCTGGGAAGGGGCGAACATCGCCGTCGAGCGGCGTCTGGAGCAATGGACCGCGAGCGGCGAGCGTCTGCGCGCCGCTCGCCTGCGCACGCTGCTGCCCATGATGCGCACCGGCCTGTTCATCGTCATCGCGATGGTCGTCGTGCTGACAGGCCTCTCCGAGATCGGCGTGAACACCGCGCCCTTGCTCGCGAGCGCGAGCATCTTCGGCGTGGCGCTCGGCTTCGGCTCGCAGAAGCTCGTGCAGGATCTGATCACCGGCATCTTCCTGTTGATGGAAAACGCGATGCAGGTCGGCGACTGGGTGACGCTCGCGGGCGTGTCGGGCACGGTCGAGTATCTGTCGATCCGCACGGTGCGTCTGCGCGGCGGCGACGGCTCGCTCTACACGGTGCCGTTCAGTTCCGTATCGACGGTGAACAACACGAATCGCGGGATCGGCAACGCGGCGGTGCGCGTGTCGATCGCACTCGGTCAGGACGTCGATCTGGCGATCTCCACGCTCAAGGAGATCGGCTCGGCGTTGCGCGAGGACGAAGCGTTCCGCAACGGCATTCTTTCCGACTTCAGCTTCTGGGGCGTCGATGCCGTCGACGGTTCCACCGTCACGCTCGCCGGCCAGATACAATGCCGCGACAGCTCGCGCTGGCCGGTGCAGCGCGAATTCAACCGGCGCATCCTCAACGAGTTTACGGCGCGCGGCATCGAGATCGCCAATCCGCAGCGCAACTTCGTGATCGTGAACGGCGGCAATCCGGACAGCGCGCCGGAAGGCGAGGAAGGCGCGCCGACGGACACCGCGGGCGACGCCGGAGCGGAGCAGCGCGGCGAGCCATCGAAGGCCGCGCAGCATCCGACGAGCGAGGCCTCGGGGGCGCCGAGCGTCGCGTCGAACGCGCCGCCGCCGCGGGCATCCCAGAGCGGGACGTAGCGAAGGCGCGAAGCATCGCTGATCCGGGCTCCTATAATCGTTCGGCCGACCGCGCCAGAAACCGGGCGCGGTCTTTTTTCGCAGGTCGAACCTTTACGAGGAACCGCTCGTCATGAGAAGCGTCAGCGCGCAACGAACGAAACAACGGCCACGAACGAGCCGCCTCAAACGAGCCGCGCGCGCGGCGCTGTTCGCAGCCGGCCTCGCGAGTCTTTCCGCCGTCACCGGCTGCGCTTCCACCCAGCCATCCGATAAGGCTGACGGCGGCCGCAAGGTCAAGGTGATGATCGTCACGATGTTCGCGCCCGAAGGCAAGATCTGGCTCGACCGGCTCGGGCCGTGGCAGGCCGTCGAGGTGCCGGGGCTGTCGCCGGACTATCCCGCGGTCCACTGCAATCGCGACGACGTCTGTGTGACGACGACCGGCATGGGCCACACCAACGCCGCCGCTTCGATGATGGCACTCGCGTTCTCCGACCGCTTCGATCTCCGGCAGACGTACTTTCTGATCGCGGGCATCGCGGGCATCGATCCGGCGCAGGGCACTATCGGCTCGGCGGCATGGGCGAAGTATCTGGTCGATTTCGGCATCCAGTGGGAGCTGGACGCGCGCGAAAAGCCGGTGGACTGGCCGACAGGCTTCCTCGGCATCAACACAAAAGGGCCGCTCCAAAAGCCGCCGCTCGACTACCGGACGGAAGTATTCGCGCTCAATGCGTCGCTTGCCGATACGGCCTTCGCCATTTCGCGCAACGTGACGCTTTCGGACAGCGACGCCGCGAAAGTCGCGCGCGCGAAATTCGGGTATGCGCCGGCGAACCAGCCGCCGCGTGTGATCCAGTGCGACACGCTCGCGGGCGATACCTGGTGGTCGGGGAAATACATTGGCGAGCGTGCGCGCGCGTGGACGCGCCTTCTCACTGATGGCCGCGGCGTCTATTGCACGACGCAGCAGGAAGACAATGCGACCTACGAGGCGCTCAAGCGGGCTGCGAGCGTCGAGCGCGTGGATCTGTCACGCGTGGCCGCGCTGCGCGCCGGATCGGACTTCGACCGGCCATATGAAGGACAGACGGCGTCCGACAATCTGCTCAATTACGCGGATCAGGGCGGTTTCACACCGGCCATCGAGAATTTGTATCGGACCGGCAATCCGTTGGTTCAGGAAGTTGTTACACATTGGGACGCCTGGCGCGAAGGCGTGCCGCAAAAGTAACAGGGGTTGTTACATACGCCGGTTACAAACGGGCTGTTTCGGGCCGTAACATGGTCGTTACAGAGTGACGGTAAAAATTACGCTAATCGCCGCGAGTCGGGAAAAGTCGATTTCGCGGCATTTTTTCGCCTATTATTGTCAGATGATTAACCGCTGACAATTTGATTCCGGCGTCAACCGACTCCCGCAAATGCCCGTTATAGCAGGCGGCAGGCAATTATTAGGATAAAAATGAAGCCGCGCCGGCTGGTGCTCGCAAACGTTAGACAAATGGGGCGACAACGGCGTAAACGGTAGAAATCTCCATACCGAAAAAATTACCGATCTAAAGTGTTGTTTGCAACAAAATATTATTGAGATGATCTTGCTTTAGTTTCATACCGTACTTAGAATCCGTCTCACAGTGGTTGTTACAAGATGTAACGCCCTGAAACAAAGATTACGCAGTACGTAGCCGGGCGGAATTAGTCCGGTGAGGCACAAAAAAGATATCGGCAAAAAGCCGGCGGGAAATTCGGGGATTTACTGGAAGTTGCAACCATGAACGGTCGCGAAACGCTGGAATCGATCCGGGAAATCAACTTGTCGTACATCATGCTCGCGCAGCGTCTGTTGCGCGAGGACCGCGCCATCGGCATGTTCCGGCTCGGTCTGTCGGCGGAACTCGCCGATCTGCTGTCGGGCCTCACGCTCGCGCAGGTCGTCAAGCTCGCGTCGTCGGATAACCTGCTTTGCGCATTCCGCTTCAACGATCACACGATGCTGTCGGCTCTGGTGCAACCCGCGAAGAACGCGGATATCGCGCCGACGCACGCGGCAATCCTGCTGGCTGGCCAGCCGGCCGAACAGTTCGCTTAAGTGATGACGGAGCGAGCCATGCTGAAGAAGAGCCTCACTGAAGACGCCCAGGAAGTGTTCCGCGCCATCGCGCTGATCGAGCTCGGTGCGCGCATGCAAGTGCTGGAGAGCGAACTGACGCTCTCGCGGGACCGCATGATTCGCCTCTATCGCGAAGTGAAGGGTGTATCGCCGCCGAAGGGCATGCTGCCGTTCTCGGCCGACTGGTACATGACGTGGCTGGCCAACATCCACGCATCGCTTTTCTATAACACCTATACGTTCCTGAAGAACGAAGCCGGCTGTTCGCATCTCGATGCGTTGACCAAAGGGTATCGGCTGTATCTCGAGCACTGCAACCATAGCGGCGCCGAGGCGGTACTCGACCTTACGCGGGCCTGGACTCTTGTGCGCTTCTTCGACGCGGGCATGCTGCAGATGACGCCGTGCTGCCGCTGCACCGGGAAGTTTGTCGCACACAAACATGATTTGCAGAACAACGTGGTGTGCGGGGCCTGCCAGCCGCCGTCACGCGCGGGGAAGACCAAGAAAGCGGCGGCCGCGAAACAGGCCAGTCAAGAAGCCGCGCTGGAGGCAGTGATGTCGAAGAACGAAGTGCCGGAGCACGTGGAGCACACGGTACTCGGTAACGTAGCGGCGTTACAGCCGCAACGGGCAAGCCTGGTCGCACAGGCTGCTTAGGCGGTAGCGGCGCCGGCCGCCCTTTCCGGGGACCGTCCGCGAGGATGGTGGACGACCGAATCGCCGCTACCGCGTTTTACTTGTTTCCTTTTTCAGAATTGACGAGCCTGGCCACGAAAGTGCGCCGGGCTCTTTGTTTTGGGCCCAAGTAAAATGCTTCGTTGGCACGCGCTCATCGAAGGTAACGGCTTGGCTTCCGCACATCAGGGTTTTTTGCTGACTCGTCACTGGCGCGACACCGCGGCGGGGACCGAAGTCGATTTCTGGCTCGCCACCGACGACGGCCCGAAAAAAATCCGCATCGCGCTGCAGACGAGCGTCGCGTTCATTCGCGCGGAGGATCGCGGGAAGGCGGAGCCGGTCATCGCCAGCGTGCGCGACGCGCAGTTGCGCGAGCTGCCGCTGAAGGACTTCCGCCAGCAACCCATGCTCGGGCTCTATTGCCCGCAATACCGCCAGTTGCTCGCGCTCGAAAAGAATCTGCGGGCAGCGGGCGTCAATGTCTTCGAAGCCGACATCCGCCCGCACGAACGCTATCTGATGGAGCGTTTCATCACAGCGCCGGTGTCGTTCGAGGGCGCAGATCGCGATGCTCGCAATGGTTACATTCCCAGCGAGCTCAGGCCCGCGCCGGACTACCGGCCGTCGCTCCGGCTCGTGTCGCTGGATATCGAAACGAGCGTGAAGGGCGCGCTCTATTCGATCGCGCTCGAAGGCTGCGGCGCGCGTCAGGTCTACATGCTCGGCCCGCCGAACGGCGCCGCCGTCGAAACCGATTTCGCCCTCGAATATTGCGAGACCCGCGCCGACATGCTGCGCCGCTTCAACGCGTGGATCGCGAAGCACGATCCGGATGCGATCATCGGCTGGAATGTGGTGCAGTTCGACCTGCGTGTGCTGCAGCAGCATGCCGATGACTACGGCGTGCCGCTCGCGCTCGGCCGCGACGGCGGCACGGTCGAGTGGCGCGAGCACGGCATGAAGCGCAATCACTTCTTCGTGTCGATCGCGGGAAGGCTCGTCATCGACGGTATTGAATCGCTGCGTTCGGCGACATGGAATTTCCCGTCGTTCAGCCTGGAATACGTCGCGCAGTCCTTGCTGGGCGAGGGCAAGGCGATCGACAGTCCCTATGCGCGGATGGACGAAATCGAGCGGCGCTTTCAGGAAGACAAGCCCGCGCTCGCGCGTTACAACCTGGGCGACTGCGAGCTCGTCACCAAGGTCTTCGAGAAGACCGAGTTGCTGCCGTTCCTTCTCGAACGCGCGACCGTCACCGGTTTGCAGGCCGATCGCAGCGGCGGCTCGGTTGCGGCGTTCACGCATCTGTACATGCCGCGCATGCATCGGCTGGGCTACGTCGCGCCGAATCTCGGCGACGTGCCCGAGGAAGCCAGTCCCGGCGGCTTCGTCATGGATTCGCGGCCCGGTCTCTACGACTCCGTGCTCGTGCTCGATTACAAGAGCCTGTATCCGTCGATCATCCGTACGTTTCTCATCGATCCGGCCGGGCTCGCGCAAGGCATGAGCATGCCCGATGACGCCGACACCGTGCCCGGCTTTCGCGGCGCGCGCTTCTCGCGCGACAAGCATTGCCTGCCCGCGATCGTCGCGCAGGTCTGGGAAGGGCGCGAGGCCGCCAAGCGCCAGCACAACAAGCCGTTGTCGCAGGCGCTCAAGATCATCATGAATTCGTTCTATGGCGTGCTCGGTTCGAGCGGCTGCCGCTTCTTCGATCCGCGTCTCGCGTCATCGATCACGATGCGCGGTCACGAGATCATGCATCGCACGCGCGAGCTGATCGAGGCGCGCGGCTACAGCGTGATCTACGGCGACACGGATTCCACCTTTGTCTGGCTGAAACGCGCGCGCAACGAGGACGATGCCGCGCGCATCGGGCGCTCGCTCGTCGCCCATGTGAATGCGTACTGGCGCGACCATCTGCGCGAGACGTTCGCACTCGAAAGCGCGCTCGAACTGCAATTCGAAACGCACTTCAAACGTTTTCTGATGCCGACCATCCGCGGCACGGAAGAGGGCAGCAAGAAACGCTACGCAGGACTGACGACGCGCGCGGACGGCGGCGAAGAGATCATCTACAAAGGGCTGGAAACGGTGCGCACGGACTGGACGCCACTCGCGCAGCGCTTCCAGCAGGAGCTTTATATGCGCGTATTCAAGGGCGAGCCTTACGAGGATTTCGTGCGCGATTATGTCGGGCGCACGCGGCGCGGCGAGATGGACGAACAGCTCGTCTATCGCAAGCGCCTGCGCCGCACCCTCGGCGATTATCAGCGCAACGTGCCGCCGCACGTGCGCGCCGCGCGTCTCGCCGACGAGCACAACGCGCGCGCCGGCCGTCCGCTGCAATATCAGAACGGCGGCTGGATAAGCTACGTGATGACCACGGCCGGTCCCGAGCCGGTGGAGGCGCGACATGCGCCGATCGACTACGAGCACTATGTGAGCAAGCAGCTTCAGCCGGTGGCGGATGGCATCCTGCCGTTCCTGCGCGACGATTTCAGCGCGCTGATGTCCGGGCAGAAAGAGCTGTTCTAGGCTGGAAGCGCAGGCCGATCCCGCCTTCGATGATGTCCGCGTCGCGGTCGTAACGCGTGACCAGGCGATTCCACGAATGAGGAACATTCTCACCAAAATCGATCTCGTCTGAGCATATCGGATGCGCGTGGTGAAACGTTTGCGCCGGGGCTCTGTAGGCGTGCGCACAGAGAATCGATCGGCCTACGTTCGCAGCCACTCACAGGCAGGGTTACGCGCCGCGCGGACCTTCAGTAGATTGACCACATCTTCTGTCCATTCAAGCAAGCGAGGTCGGCGATGGACTGCACTCCAATCGAATATCGGGGCTGCGAGCTCTCGGTCATTGTCCGGCACCTGTCCGGTGAATTCGTCGCGACGCTGCTGATCGAGCGGCCGGGAGGCGTGCGTCGCGCGATCGGGCCGTTCCGGGCCTTTCCGACGGCGCAGGCCGCCGCGTCCTACGCAATCGAATACGGCAAGGCGGAACTCGACGGCCACCTGGCCGTGCGCGGACCGCGCGTCGCGCTCTCGAGCTGAGGCTTGCGGACGCAGGCGCGCCTCGCCCGAGGCGCGCATCGTTACGGAGCAGGCGTCGAGCCCCAAGGGGCTTCGTTGCGCGCAAGCTCCGCTCATCCGCAACCGGAAAGTCGGTTGACGCACCCTTCGGCCCGCCTCGAGTCGCATCGCGCAACACCGGAGAATTTTCTTAAATCACTCCGAAAATCGGCGGAATCCTAGCGTTGCGCGCGCCGTTTGACTCAATACTTTACAAGTCCTCGCCGCAGGCCGGATATCGTCCGTCCTCGCTCTCCGTTTTCCGTTTTCCGACTGCCGAACTCCCATGGTGACTCTGGTTAGCTGTTTCTCTGATCGCAACGCGAACTCGTCGTTGGACAATCATCTCGAATATTGCCGGCGCACGCGTGCCAAGCATCGCTTCGAGCCGATTTCCTGCTGCGTCGATTCGATCGAACTGCGCACACTGTACAAATACCAGTTACTGAGCGACGTGCTGCGGCAGGCACAAGAGGGCGAGGTCGTCGTATTCGCCACGGAGAACGCGCTGTTCGTGCGCTTCCACGACTTCGATGCGATCATGGCCGGGCGCGACATCCTGCTGACCCAGGGCCACTTCGGCGTGAACACGGAAATGTTCGTGCTGCGAAACACGGAAGAGAACCGGCGCATTGTCCGTGGCATGGCGGCCCGCTGCCGTCAGTATTACGAATACGGCAACTACGTCACCGAGGCCGCGCTCCTCGAAGACCTGCCGGCCATGACCGACTGTGACGAAGTGAACGGCGTGGTGCCGATCGCGTCGATGTGGTCAGGCCAGCATCCGGATCTTCGCGGCAGGCCGGTCGTCGCGGTCTCGCTCGTCTTCACGCCGCAGCTCTACAGCAAGTACGGGCCGCTGTGGCGCGCCATGTTCGCGCGCCATCTGAACGCGTGCCACGCGTCCGGCGAATTGCGTCTTTTCGAAGCAGCCGCGCCGGTTTCCGCAGATTCGGATCAGGCGCTGTCGGTGTACCAGCCGGGTCGGTCCATGGCGATCGTGATGCTCTATACGGCGAATATCGCAAGCTACGCGCGCTTCGGGGAAGCGAGCATGCGCGCCTATTGCGAGCAGCATGGTTACACACTTTACGTGCATCGCGAGGTGCCGCCGGAATTCGGGCGCGACGCGTGCGGCAACTGGGCCAAGCCTTTCCTGCTCAGCCAGTATCTGCCGCACCATGAGTGGGTGTTCTGGGTCGACGCCGATATCATCGCCATGAACCGGTCGGTGAAACTCGAAACCTTCACCGCGGAACGCGAGCGCGTGCTGACCGCGGATATCTGCGGCTGGCCCTTCAACTCCGGCGTGATGGGCTTTCGCAATACCGAGGAAAACGCGCACGCGCTTGCGACCGTGCTGGGCAAAGTGCGCGAGACCGAAGACGTCCAGTACACATTCTCGAGCCAGGGCGATCAACGCGTGTTCATGGAGGAGCTGATGAAGCTCGGCCTCTGTCCCGCGACGGATTCGCCCGATCTCGTGAGCTTCAGGGAACTGAACACGCCGTGGTACTACGCCGACCGCGACACGTTCCTGTGCCATTTCCACGGCCTGAGTGCGGAGATGCGCACGCTGTACATGTCGATGGACAGCGTGCCCGATGGCGGCTTCGAAGCAATCGAGGCAGCGGGCGCGTCGCCTGATGCGCCACGTATCTCGTTCGATGCCGCGCCCCGCATGGATCTGCAGATTCGCATGCCGACCTGAAGACGCGCGCCGATCACGCGCCCGTTAGCGCCATTTTCCTCATCGAAAGCAGGCGCGGGGCGGGAGCTTCCTGTAGCGCGGGCTCCGGCGTGAGCGGCCATACCAGGCTGCGCGCTCTCAGCCGTCGTTTCGGTTTCACGGTCTCGCGTCTGCGCACCAGCGTGCGCACGGCGCGGGCAAGCGCGAGGTCTATCGCGCCGCGCCAGTCGCGCGCAATCGAGGTCGCCACGACCTTGTTCTCCCGATTCACCTGCACTTCCACCTGGCAACGCTTGTCGACGCCGCCGCGCGGCCCGTTGATGTCGGACAGACTGACCGTCGCCTTCGAGATCAGCCACGCGAGGCGGCGAAACACGAACTCGCTGCGCGCCTGCGCGAGCTCGTGCATCGCAATGGCTTCGGGGTCGCGGAACTTGAACAAGACTTTCATGTACGCCTCCTTGTTGAACGTGGATTGAGCCTAAGGCGTACTCGAATGACGAAAAAGCAGAGGGAATAGAACTTCGACTTCGAATAAACCGAAGTTCACGCGACCGCGTGAGCGAGCACTTGCTGTGTCAGTGGATGATGCCGTCCGCGACGCGACACGATCGCGTGCACTTCTTCTTTCACGTCGGGCGAGCGACCGAGCCGGCGCAGGCCGCGCAAGAGCGGGGCATCGCCCGCACCGAATTCGGCGAGCGGAAACACGCCAAGCCCGCGTGCTCCGAACACCGCCATCAGTGCACTGTCCTCGAATTCGCCGACGATGCGCGGCACGATGCCCTGCGCTTCCAGCCATCGGTCGAGGCGTGCGCGCAGCGACGAATGGCCTGTTGGCAGCAGCATGGGCAGAGACGCGAGACTGTGCGGAAACTGCTCGATGACGCTTCTGCGCACCATCGACGCGGGACCGTACCAATCCACCGGGGACGCGACCAGACGCTCGCTCGTCAGCCGCAGATTCTGGTTCTGCGGCGCCGCGTGGCTCGACAGCACGAGGTCGAGCCGATGCAGCGCGAGTTCGCCGAGCAGCTCGTCGGTTTCGCCTTCGTGACAAAGGAGGCGCAGCGACGGATTGCCGAGAACCGGTGCGAGCAACGCATGCGCGGCGAGCTTGGAGATGCCGTCCGACAATCCGACCGCGAGGCGCGCGAGCGTGCCGCTTGCCGCTTCGCGCACCTCGTCCTGAATCAACTGACCGATCTGGAAGATCTCTTCCGCGCGCGAGAACGCTGCCTGGCCTGCTTCGGTCATGGTCACGCCGCGACCGGCGGGTTTCAGCAACTGATGACCGAGCGATTTCTCCAGTTCGCGCACTTGCGCGCTGATGGTCTGCACCGCCATGTCGAGCCGCTCGGCTGCACGAGCGAAACCGCCTTCCTTCACGACGACCCAGAAATAATGCAGGTGACGATAGTTGAGCATGCGGAACACGTCTCCGTGAGTTCGAAAAAACCGAAGTTTGGCTTCGATTATCGCTGATTTTTCCGGCGGACCGAATAGCCGATCATCGCGGGAAACGTCCAATCAATCGAAACCTATGGAATATCTCCTTTCACTCGCCGCCGACCCCGCCGTCTGGGCCGCACTCGTCACGCTGATCGTCATGGAAGTGGTGCTCGGCATCGACAATCTCGTCTTTATCTCGATTCTCAGCAACAAGCTGCCGGTCGCGCAACGCGCGCGCACGCAACGCATCGGCATCATGCTCGCGCTGTTGATGCGGCTCGGCTTGCTCGGCGCCGTCGCGTGGATCGCGCGTCTGACCGAGCCGGTCTTCTCCGTGTTCGATCACGCGTTCTCCTGGCGCGATCTCATCCTGCTTGCGGGCGGCCTGTTCCTCGTATGGAAAGCGACGAGGGAAATGCATCATCACGTCAACAAGGATGCCGACGACGTGCCCGGCGTCATCTCCGGCGTGGTCGCGATGACGGCGACCGCCGCCATCGGTCAGATTCTCTTGCTTGATCTCGTGTTTTCCGTCGACAGCATCATCACGGCGGTGGGCATGACGGAGCATCTTCCGATCATGTATATCGCGGTCATCTTCGCCGTCGCGACGATGCTGTTCGCGGCTCAGCCGCTCTCGCGCTTCATCGAACGCAATCCGACCGTCGTGACGCTCGCGCTCTCGTTCCTGCTCGTGATCGCGATGACGCTGATCGCCGAAGGTTTCGGCACGCACGTGCCGAAGGGCTATATCTACGCGGCGATGGGCTTCGCCGGATTCGTCGAAGGACTGAATTTGCTGGCGCGCAGTCGCCGGGCGAAGCGCGAAGCAAAGGCGAGCGGGCGCGGGCAACTCAGGCACGCGCAAACGCGTCTCGACGGCGCGTCGAACTAAGCCGGGTTCGTCATACGCATACTGACGAGATCGATATGAACCGATCATTCGCGTCCTCAATGTGCGCCGCGCCTCGATCCCCCTGCCTGTGAGCGGGAATTCGCCTTGCTTATCCAGGGGCAAGTGACTACGGTATGCCAATGGCGAACGGGCGATCGCGAGAAGCTCGCAAGCGTCCGGTTCCTTTCGGTTCCCGAACTATCTGGCGCGTTCAATCGTCGTGAGAAAGCGCCCGAAGAACCGGCATCGGATGGTCTGACGTTATCCGCTTTTCCGTTTTGCACTTCGAGCCGCGACCAACGCGGCCTCGTTCCCTCGTAACGATTGCGACTGGAGGGACGCATGAGCCCGCACTGGGAGATCGGCACGGCGAGCGATGGCTTCGAGCCCGTCGCGCCGCGCGCGCTGGCATCGGTCGCGCGGATCGATCCGTATATCGTGTGGGCCAACGCGACGCAATATCGCGATCTCGGCGGCATGCCTCGCGGCCGCATGCCGATCGCCATCGAGATGAAGCAGGGGGGCGACACCGCGCGGCAATTCGCGCAGGCGATCGAGCGAAACGGCTGGCACGACTGGATCTGGATGTCGGCGCTCTATCGCGATCCGCCGGCCGCGCTAGAGGCGACGCGCTTCTGCACCGCGCATGTGACGCGCGACTTCTTCGCGCATCTGGACACGGACCTTGCCGGCAAGTTCGAGCGCTTCACGGAGGCGCTCGCGCTCGATTCGCCTGGCCGCGCGTTCACGTCCGCGCCGCGGACCGATCCCTCGCCGCTCATGCACGCGCCGCTGCGTGCAAAGCTCGGCAGAGTGATCGTCGGCGTGTGCGATGAAAGCGTCACGTTTGCGCATCCGCGCTTCTGGGAGGACGCTTCCGGCGCGCGTACGCGCTTTGAGAGCTTCTGGAATCACAACGACGCGGCCGATTCAGCCAATGCGGCGGCGGGTCTCGGTTATGGCGGCGAGCTGCTGAAACATCAGATGGACGCGCTGCTGGCCGACCTCCGCCGGCCGGCCCAAACATCGCATGCGGCTGGCGGCGCGCGCGTCTACGGATTCCCCCGCGACGGCGCGGCGGTGGTCGAACTCGCCGGGCACTATCCGGCGCGCACGCTGGGACATGGCGTCCGGCACGACACCCCCCTGCCGATGATCGGCGTGCAGCTCAGAAGACGCTGCCGCGCGCTGCGCGCCGCGCTGGGCCCGTGTCCCGACGCCGAACTGCTCGACGCGGTGCGCTACGTCGTGCAGCGCGCGCAGGACATCGGCGGCGCGGCATGTCATGCGCTCGTCAGCGTGAGCGCGTGCAACTCGGCGTGGCAGCAGGACGGCAGCTCGCTGATCGAATGCGCGCTCGACGAACTGATGGACGCGGGCGCGTGCTCTGTGATCTTTCCCTCGGGCCACGCGGATCTGTCGCGCTGTCGCGGCGCGCTGACGATCGAGGACCGTGCGGAATTGCGCTGGCCTGTGCGCGCGCACGCTTCGTCGCCGAGCATCGCTGAAATCTGGCTGAAAAGCGATCAGGCCGCGCCCGACATCGACGTCCAGATCGTGCCGCCGGGCGGCATCGAGAGCGCGTGGCTCACGCTCGGCGATGTCGGCATCTACACGCGCGGCGGCGATGCCATCTGCACCGTGGTGCATCTCGGCCGGGGCGCGCGCGGCGACGGGCACATGATCCTCATCGCGCTCGCGCCCACGGCGGCGCGCAGCGGCATGCGCCGGGCGGAAGCGGGGCAATGGCTCATTCGACTGAAAAACAATGCGCGTTCGCGCGTGAGCGCCCATGCGTGGATGCAATGCGACGAATCATCCGATGACACGCCGTTGCCGTCTCCGTCCCATACGCGCGGCGGCCACGGCTGAGAGAGCTGCATTCGGCTTCAACCGCGCGAATGCAGCGCGATGATCTCCTGCAGGTCGAGATCGTGTTCGAGCGAATGCAGCAGCTCGTCGTGAATCTCTCCGGCGCGATGCATTTTCAGCAATTCCGCACGGCCGGCGGCGATCGCGGCGAGCACGACGTCGTAATGGGCGTGGCGCGCATCGGTCGGAAATTCCTCCATGTTCTGGAAGCGCTGCGTGAGCGTCGCGCGATACGTGTATTGCTCCAGCAGGCGCGGATGGATCACGTTGCCGTCCGTGTCGTGCACGAGCGGCTGGATCGCGGCCAGTTGCGCGTTCTCCATGCGCGCCCACGCCTGCGGCTCGCTCAGGTGAATCGACAGGCGCTCGTGGCCGGGCGTCAGGGACAACCAAGCGATCAGCGGCCCGATCGTCGCGCCTTGCAGCAGCACCGTGACGAGAATCACGGCGAAACCGGCGAACAGGATCAGATCGCGGCCGGGCATCGACTCGGGCAGCGACAGCGCGACCGCGAGCGTCACGACGCCACGCATGCCCGCCCAGCTCACGACAGTCGCAGCGCGCCAGTCCGCCGCGGCGCGTGCGCGGCCGGTGGCGCGCCACGCGATCCACTTGACGCCCTCGACGCCGAACACCCATACGAAGCGCGACAGGATCACGACGGCGATTACCGCGAGCGTTGCGGGCCCGAGTAGCGAGAACGCATCGCCAACGCCGCCGAGCCGCACCGCGATGCCGCGCAGCGACAGTCCGATCAGCACGAACACGAGCGCCTCCAGCACGAACACGACGACCTGCCAGAACGCCGTGCCGCGCATGCGCTGTGCCGCCGTGAAGACCTCGTGCTGATGCCAGCCGACCATCATGCCGCACGCGACCGTCGCGATCACGCTCGACACGCCGAGCATCTCGCCCGCAACGTAGCTGACCCACGACGTGAGCATGGAGGTCGTGATGACGAGGTAATCGTCCTCCAGCGCGCGCAACAGCTTCACGGCGATGTAACCCGCGACGATGCCCACCACGACGCCGCCGATCGCGAGTCCCGCGAAGCTCGCCACGGCGCGCGGCGCGCTGAACACGCCGCTCATCGCGGCCACCAGGGCGAAGCGGAACAGCACGAGGCCGGCGGCGTCGTTGAGCAGGCTTTCGCCTTCGAGCAGCACCATCAGCCGGCGCGGCAACGCCACGCGTTCGAGAACCGCCTTCGCCGCGACCGCATCCGGCGGCGAGACGACCGCGCCGAGCGCGAAGCACGCGGCCCACGGCAACTCCGGCACCACCAGATGCACCGCGACGCCGACGACGAGCGTCGTAAAGGCCACTGCGCCGATGGCGAGCAACAGGATGCCGCTCAGGTTGCGCTTGAAGTCGTCCCACACGAAGAAATAGGCGCCGTACATCAGGAGTGGCGGCAGGAACACGACGAGCACCAGCTCCGGGTCGAGGTCGAACTTCGGCAAGCCCGGCACGAAGGCCATCGCTACGCCGCCGACCAGCAGCGCGGCGGCGGGCGGCAGCCTCAGGCGCTTGGCGAGCACTTCGAGGGCGATGATCGCGATCAGCGAGACCAGCACCAGATTGAATGCCGTGGCGGCGTGCATGCGTTTTTCCTCGGGTTTTATAGCGATTTTGCTTGTCCCGCAATGCGCGGCGGCCCACGCTGACGCGCGCCGCGCGCTGCTAACATCGACGCGGGACCGGGCCGCGAGCCCGGGTCATCGTATCCGAAAGGGAGGGAAAATGAGACGAAAGTCGCAGGGCGTCGCGGTGGCGGCCGTGCTGATTGGCGTCGCGGTCGCGGCGGTGGTGTATATCGCGAGCATCGGCCATTCGCGTCACGCGGATGCGCCCGTGCCGCATTCGTCCGCGCTCGCCGCCACGCAGAACGCCGAGGCGAGCCAGGCCGCCGCGTTCGATGCAGGCCCGAAGGCACCCGAATCCGCGTCCGGGGAACAGACTGCGGCGCGCTAACCGCGTCCAGCATTTGCCCCGACACGCGAACCTGTCACGCGCGACAGGTATGAGACTTGCGGCCCGGCCGGCGTTGCCACACACGCACGAGGCTCGCCGCGAGCGCATTGCAATGGGACATCATCCGCAACAGGTTCCGCCTGCCGCGCTGCCCGTCGACGGGCGCGGCATGATCGGCAACATGAGGACGGCCGCGCTCGTGTCGCTGTCGGGCGCGATCGATTTCATGTGCTTTCCGCGCATCGACTCGCCCACGCTTTTCGCCGGTCTGCTCGACCGCGAGCGTGGCGGCGCCTTTGCGATCACGCCGCGCGAAACCCATGCGAACGTCAAGCAGATGTACCTGCCCGAGACGAACGTGCTGCTCACGCGCTTCATGACGGGCGCGGGCGTGTGCGAGCTGCTCGATCTGATGCCCGTGAAAGCGAATGCGGAGGACCTGCCGAACTGCGTGCTGCGCATCGTGCGGCTCGTGTTCGGGCGCATGACGCTCGATGTGCATTGCGACCCGCGCTTCGACTACGCGCGCGGGGAACATGAGGCGCGCGCGGTGGAGAAGGGCATCGGGTTCTTCCGCGCCGATGGCGCGCCGCCCGTGCGTCTGCTCGCCAGCGTGCCGATGCAGATCGATGGGCGAGGCGCATGCGCGACGCTCGATTTCGAGGAAGGCGATTGCGCGTGCTTCGTGCTCGGCGCGGGCGATGGCCTCGCCGACATCGAAGCGAATCACGATGAGGTGCTCAGCGAAACGCTCGCTTACTGGAAGGCGTGGTCGTCGCACTCGACTTATCGCGGGCGCTATCGCGAGGTCGTGCTGCGCTCGGCGCTCACGCTCAAGATGCTGAGCTCGGAGGAATTCGGCGCAATCGTCGCCGCGCCGACCTTCGGGCTTCCCGAGGCGCAGGACGGTTCGCGCCGGTGGGATTATCGCTTCACCTGGATTCGCGACGCCGCGTTCTCCGTCTATGCGCTGCTGCGTCTGGGCTATACCGGGGAGGCGCAGCGCTTCATGAAGTGGATCGCGGAGCGCAGCCGCGATTGCAGCGCCCACGGACAACTGCGCGTGATGTATTCGGTCGATGGCGAAGACGCGCTGGCGGAGGCCGGGCTGACGAGTCTCGTCGGCGAGACGCCGGGGCAGGTCGTCATCGGCAATGAGGCGCGCGAGCAGATCCAGCTCGATGTCTACGGCGCGCTGCTCGATTCCGTCTATCTCTACAACAAGTACGGCGCTGCGATCTCCTACGATGGCTGGCGGCACGTGACGCGCACCGTCGATTACGTGGTCGAGCACTGGCGCGAGGCCGATCACGGCATCTGGGAGTTTCGCAACGGCACGCGTGCGCTGCTGCATTCGCGCCTGATGTGCTGGGTCACGCTGGATCGTGCGTTGCGTCTTGCCGAGAAGCGCTCGCTGCCGGCGCCGCTCGCGCGCTGGTTCGAGACGCGCGACGAGATTCATCGCGAGATACACGAGCAGTTCTGGAACGACGACTTGCAGAGCTTCGTTCAGACGCCCGGTTCCGCGACGCTCGACGCGTCCACCTTGATGATGCCGCTGGTGCGCTTCATTGGTCCGCAGGACCCGCACTGGATCGGCACACTGGATGCGATCGGGCACGAGTTGCGCGTCGATCCGCTCATTTTCCGCTACACACGCGGCTCGACGCTCGATGGTCTGCCCGGTACGGAAGGCGGCTTTTCCGCTTGCTCGTTCTGGTATGCGGAGGCGCTGGCGCGCTCGGGACGCGTGGACGAAGGCCGCCTCGTCTTCGAGAAGATGCTGGCGTATGCGAACCACGTCGGACTGTTCTCTGAGGAAGTCGCGACCAGCGGCGAAGCGCTCGGCAATTTCCCGCAGGCGCTGACGCATCTCGCGCTCATCAGCGCCGCGTATCAGCTCGACAGGAATCTGGACCGCGTCCATGTGCCGTGGACGTGAGCGTCGGCGCGCGCTGCCGCGACGCAGTATTCTTTGTGCTCACGCTTACGCGAACGGAGGATCGGCGCATGAACGGCAAGACGGTCATGGCGTGCATCGACGCGGCGCATGCGTCGCTCAGGGAACATGCCGACGAAATCGCGTCGCTCGATCAGGCGATCGGCGATGGCGATCACATCATCAATTTGCTGCGCGGCATGGACGCGCTCGTCGCCATGCGCGCGCAGATCGAGGCCGAAGCCTTCGCGCCCGCGCTCAAGCTCGCGGCGACCAAGGTGCTGTCCACGGTCGGCGGCTCGTCCGGGCCGCTGTTCTTTTCGATGTTGACCGGCATGGCGAAGTCGTCGACCGATATTGGCGGTGTTGCCGGTTTCGCACGCGCATTCGCGGCGGGCGTGGAGGCCGTGGGGCAGCGCGGCAAGACCGGCACGGGCAGCAAGACGATGATGGACGTGCTGATTCCGGTTGCGGAACGCTTCACCGCATTGGCCGATTCGGGTGCGTCGAAACAGGAAGTGCTCGAAACGCTGCCGCGCGTGGCCGAAGAGAACATGCTCGCGACACGCGACATGCTCGCGACCAAGGGCCGCGCATCGTTTCTCGGCGAGCGCTCGCGCGGACATATCGATCCGGGCGCGAGGTCTAGCCAGCTCATGATCGCCGCGGCGTGCGCGCGGCTCGTGCAGGACGATGCCTGATTTGAAAACGGAGCAGGGGACATGAAGAAATTCATCAATCGCGTCGATGACTATCTGATCGAGAGCCTCGCGGGCTTCGCCGCCGCGCATGCCGATCTCGTCACGGTCAGCTTCGATCCGCTCTATATCGTGCGCAAGAGTCCAAAGCCGGGCAAGGTCGCGATCATTTCTGGCGGCGGTTCGGGCCATGAGCCCTTGCATGGCGGCTTCGTCGGACACGGCATGCTCGATGCGGCATGTCCCGGCCAGGTTTTCACATCGCCGACACCGGATCAGATGATGGCCGCGGCGCTTGCCGCCGACACGGGCGCGGGCGTGCTGTTTATCGTCAAGAACTACTCGGGCGATCTGATGAACTTCGAGATGGCGTGCGAGCTGTGCGAGATGCCGAACGAATCGGTGATCGTGAACGATGACGTCGCCGTCGAAAACTCGAGCTTCACGACGGGACGGCGCGGCGTCGCGGGCACGGTGATCGTCGAGAAGCTGGTCGGCAGCTACGCGGAAAGCGGCGCCGATCTGCAGGCGTGCAAGGCATTCGGCGAGCGCGTGACGGCGCGGACCGCGTCGATGGGCGTGGCGTTCTCGAGCTGCACGGTGCCGGCCGCGGGCAAGCCGACCTTCACGCTCGGCGACGACGAGATCGAGATCGGCGTCGGCATTCATGGCGAGCCGGGACGCAGGCGAGCGAAGTTCGAGACGGCCAATGCGATCGTCGATGAATTGTTGACCGCGATCGTCGGCGATCTGAAACCCGCGGCGGATGCGCGCCTGCTTTTGCTCGTGAACGGACTGGGAGGAACGCCGTTGTCGGAGCTGTATCTGCTTTATCACGCGGCGCGCGGCTGGCTCGACGGACGCAGCCTGAGCGTCGCGCGCTCGCAGGTGGGCGCGCTCACGACCTCGCTGGAAATGGCGGGCGCGTCGATCACGTTATGCGCGATGGATGACGAGATGGCGCGGCATTGGGATAGCCCGGTGCACACGGCGGCCTTGCGCTGGGGGATGTGAACTGGAGCGTCTGGGTTCGCGGGCGTATTTAAACGGATACTAAAAATGTTGCTAATTTATGTTATGTAAAATTTCAAATACGCATGAGCGATCGAATTGCCTTGCGCCCACGTACCCAAGGATCCACCAAACCAGCACCGCGAAAAAAATTTCATGCCAGCTCTTCCCACGACCCAAAACTCTCCTCTATAATTCGCGCCTTCTGTAGGCTCGTAGCTCAGCTGGTTAGAGCACCACCTTGACATGGTGGGGGTCGTTGGTTCGAGTCCAATCGAGCCTACCAACGGCATTCAAAACGCACCGCCGCGATTATTCGTGCCGGTGCGTTTTTCTTTTGACGCGCGGGTTTTGAGTCCGCGCGTCCCGCGTCATTCCCAGCAGTTTCGGAAAGCCACCGCGACGATCACCGGAACCGTAAGCACCAGCGGAATCGCGAAGTACGGCACTTCGAGGTGGACGATCCACGTGTAGATCAGCCAGGCGACGCCGAGCGCCAGTGTGGCAATGCCGATGAGCGCCGTCAGCACGTTGAGCATGCGCGGCGACATTTGCTTGCGGGAGGCTTCTTTGCCCGAAGGAGTTTCCATGGCGACGAGCGCATTCGAGCGCGAAAGAGATACTTTTTGATTTTATACCGCCCTGCCCGGCGCCGTGGTTCGTTTCACGGCTTGCGTGTGCATCCGCGCCGCGAGTCCGTTAGCATCATGCTCTGCCGTCAAAACAAGGAGCAAGGACATGATCGATGACATCGACAAGCAGCATCTGACCCGCTGCATCGAACTGGCGCAGGAAGCGCTCGACAGTGGCGACGAGCCGTTTGGCTCGATGCTCGTCGCGAAGGACGGGCGCGTGCTGTTCGAAGACCGCAATCGCGTGAGCAGCGGCGATCAGACGCGGCATCCGGAATTCGCCATCGCGAAGTGGGCGGCGGAAAACCTGCCCGAAGCCGAACGCAAGGACGCGGTCGTCTACACATCGGGCGAGCATTGCGCGATGTGTTCGGCCGCCCATGCGTGGGTCGGACTCGGACGCATTGTGTATGCCGCGTCGACGGAACAGTTCACGCGCTGGCGCACCGAACTCGGTGCGACGCCAGGCCGCGTGCGTCCGCTCGCCATACAAGACGTGATCGACGATACGCTGGTCGAAGGTCCCGTCGATGAATTCGCGGAGCGCGCAAAAGCACTACACGTGGCTTACTATCGCCGCTCTACGGGTCAGCAGTAGATCGCCATCCGAATGCCCGCCGCGTCGGTTTCGATCGCGTCGGGCACATGAAAGGCGTCGCCCGACGCGATGCGGCGCGCGCTCCACAACAGCGCGAAGGCATCGAGCACATCGTCTTGCGAAGCTTGCGCGGGCTTTCTCGCGCCCAACGCGGTATCGACAGCCGAGCCGAACGTCCGTACGAGCAACGCATGGCGCAATTCGAATCCCGCCGCGCGCGCCTTGCTTTCACGCAGACCGTGCGACGGGCCACCCGTCTGCATGCGCAAATGCATGAAGCTCAGTTCGGGATGCACCTCGAACACGCGCGCCGATGCGTCTGGATTGGCACGCAACACGTCATCGACTTCCCTGATCTTCTTCCCGATGTGAAAGGCCTGAATGGCGATGCGCTTGCCGCACGCCGCGTAGTTGATCTCGCACGCTTCCTGGTAGTCCGACGCCGCCAGCGCCGCGCGAGCCGGCGGCGAAAACACGGAACTCGCGCGCGGCCGCCCGAGCAGCTTGCGTGCGAGAGCGTCGCACGCGCGCATGCCGTCCGACGCGAGACCGATGGGCATATCGACCGCGACGATGGCATGCGTGTGCTCCCCGGCGAGCACATCCGCGAAGCGGCTCACCACGCTCGTGAATAAGTCGCCGCTTTGTCCGCATTGCCGGACGACGAACCATCCGGCCTTGCAGCCATCCACGCCGAGCAGATCAAACGGTTCTTTACGTTCGTTGTTCATCCGGCGATCTTATCAACACAAGCAAAAAAACCCGGCGGGGAAAACTCCCGGCCGGGTTGAAGCACGCCCTCGGAAATACTTAAAAGTTATGCCGTATGCCGAGCGTCACGGATAACTGCCAATCGCTGTTCGAATTCGGCAGATTGGGAATCTGCGCATAATTCGCCGGCCCGCCCGTCGCCGGGTCGACACCCAAGCCGGCACCCACGGCCTTCTGCATGATCGCGACGCCATACAGCGCGGTGCGTTTCGAAAGCGCATAATTCGCGCCAAGATTCAACTGATGAAAGCGTGTCGACGAACTGGCGTCCGGTTTCGCATTGTTATAGATGTACGCGAGCCCGAGTTGCAGAAACGGCGTGGCCGCATACGTCAGATTCACTTCGCCGATATCGAACGCGATATTACGTCCCTGTGGATTCGCGCTATCCGCAAAGTACTGGCTATGCTCCAGCCGGCTATGCGTATAAGTCAACGCAATGGTCGCCGGCCCGATTGCATAAGATGCGCCCGCGCCATAAGCCTTCAACGCTTCAGCATTCTGCAACTGGCAATAGAGCGCGGTCTGATTCGAGCAGGCGAAGTCGCCGATATAGCCATTCGCGCCGCCCAGTGCGGCATCGAGCGGGTTGCGCAGATTCAGATAACCCGCGCTGATCGAAACCGGCAGACGTGCATAAGTCGCCGCGATCGCATAGCCGCGACGCTGTGCGTAATCGCCCGCCACACCGCCGAGGCTATAAGTGCCGCCTACCGAAAATCCGTTCCAGTCGGGGCTGGTGTACTTAATCGAGTTATTGAGGTTGAACGCTTCGTTCAGGTTATCGACGTCGCCGAAATGTGAACCGTAAAGCGTCGCCCACGAATTGCTCGACGCGTACACGCCGAGCGCGTCCGAATACGAATCGTATTGACGCCCGAACGAGAGCGTGCCGAACTGTTCGTGCGCCAGTCCCACCCAGGCCTGACGGTTGAACATCGCCCCGCCCTGCACGAACGCTCCGGTGCCGGTATAGAAGCTGTTTTCCAGGTTGAACTTCGCCTGCAAACCGCCGCCCAGATCTTCCACGCCCAGCAGGCCGAAGCGCGAAGGCACGAGATTGCCGCCCGAGAATGCGAAGTTATGCCCCGAGCCGACGCTGCCATCGGCATTGGTGAACTGCTGATTGGTCGTGTAGGTCACGCCGGCATCGACAGTGCCGTACAGCGTCACGTTGCTTTGCGCCGATGCGCTGGCGCATACCGCGAGCGCCGCCGTCGACACGAGCTGGCGCGCGATCGTTTTGTTGGTCATGCGAACGCCCTCACGCGTAGTTGATCAGCACCGACTTGGTCTCGGTGTACATGTCGATCACCGCGCGTCCCAGCTCGCGCCCGAAGCCCGATTGCTTGAAGCCGCCGAACGGCATCGCGTTGTCGAGCAGCGAGTGGCAATTGACCCAGACGGTGCCTGCCTTGATGCGCGGCACGAGCTTGTGAATCGCCGAAAGATTGTTCGACCAGATGCTCGCGCCGAGACCATACGGCGTGTCGTTCGCCTTCGCGACCACGCTGTCGATATCGCTGAACGGCATCGCCACGAGCACGGGGCCGAAGATCTCCTCGCGCACGACGCGCATCGAATGATCCGTATCCACCAGCACGGTGGGCTTCACGAAGAAGCCCGCGCCTTCCTTGCGCGCGCCGCCCGCGATCGCGCGCGCGCCCTCGTCGCGCCCCGCTTCGATATAACTCAGGACGCGATCCATCTGCCGCGCGGAGACGAGCGGCCCGATCTGCGTCGATGCATCGAGTCCCGGCCCCATCGGCAGCGCCTGCGCGATGGCCGCGACGCGCTCCATCACGCGGTCGAATACTTTGTCGTGCACATACACGCGCGAACCCGCCGTGCAGACCTGTCCCGAGTTGAAGAAGATCGCATTGGCGACGCCTTCGGCAGCTTTGTCGATATCGACATCGGGCAGCACGATCACCGGCGACTTGCCGCCGAGTTCGAGTGACATGCGCGTCATGTTGTCGAGCGCCGCGTGACCGATCGCCTTGCCGGTCGGCGTCGATCCGGTGAACGCGATCTTGTCGATGCCTGGATGACGCGCGAGCGCCGCGCCGGCCGTGCGGCCGAGGCCGGTAACGACATTCACGACGCCCTTCTCGATGCCCGCTTCTTCGAGCAGCATCGCGAGGCGCAGCGCCGACAGCGGCGTGTCTTCCGCGGGCTTGAGCACGACGGTGCAGCCTGTCGCGAGCGCGGGCGCGAGCTTCCACGACGCCATCAGCAGCGGAAAATTCCACGGGATGATCGCGCCGACGACGCCCACCGGCTCTTTGCGCGTATAGCCGAAGAAATCATTCGACGGGCTGTACGGAATCGATGCCTCCAGCGTGCTGCCTTCGATCTTCGTCGCCCAGCCGGCCATGTAACGGAAGCACTGCGCCGCCATCGATACATCGAGGCCCTGCGCGACCGTCACCGGTTTGCCGTTATCGAGCGATTCGATTTCCGCGAGCTCGCGCGCATTTGCTTCGATGAGATCGGCGACGCGCAACAGGAGGCGTTCGCGATCGGTGGGCTTCATGCGCGACCAGGCCGAGTCGTCGAATGCGCGGCGCGCGGCGAGCACGGCGCGATCCACATCGGCTTCGTCGGCGCTCGGCACACGGGCGAGCAATTCGCCATCGGCGGGATTGATCACGTCGAGCGTGGCGCCATTCGAGCTCTCGATCCATGCGCCGTCGATCAGCATTTTTCTGGCTGACGCGAGAAATGCGCGCGTCGAATCGAGCATCGGCAGATGCTGGTTGTTATTCATTGCGGTGTCTCCTAGTAGTGTTCCGGGACGGCGTTCACGCCGTTCTCCTGCAATTGCTTTACGAGCTTCGTGCGAGTACGCGCGACGTCGGTGAGCGCGGGACGTCGATGCGCCGCGACCTCGTCCGCCGTATAAGGTTTGAACGACGCGGGCCGCGAGTCGGCGTTCATCGTCGTGAGCAGCCAGTTCAGGACGTTCGCGAGTTCTGCATCGTTGAGCGCTGAATTCGACGCGCCCGGCACGCTCATCACGAACTGACGCCCCTCGGGCAGCGAGACGAAATGACCGAGCGAATTGCGCAAGGGCGGCACCTTGCCGGGAATGCCAGAGCCATCGGCGGTGTGGCATCCCATGCAGTTGAGCACCCAGTCCTGACGCGCGCGCGCCGCGTCGTACGCTTGCGCCTGAGACGCAGCCACCAGCGCGAGCGCGGCGAGCACGGCGCGCGGCTTCATAGCCCCAGCCCCTTGATGACCGAGGCGCGCTGCTGATGCACGGCGGTCTGATCGAGCGGTCCAGCGCGCCATGCCTTGACCTCGGCGGCGTCGAAGGGCCTGGCCGCGCCGTGCTCCGCGTTGAGATCGAACACTACGTAATTCAGCACGTCGGCGATCTCTTCATCGGAGAGCGATGCGAAGCTCGGCATCTTGAAGTTATAGCTCTTCTCCTTCACCTTGATCGGGCCGAACATGCCGTACATCACGGTGTGCCCCAGTTGCGCGCGGCCTTCAGACGTGCCCGCATACTTGCCCGGATACTCGACGAGCGGCGGCGCGAGACCATCCATGCCGCGTCCGCCCGCCTGATGGCAGACGGCGCACTTGCCGTCGAAGGTCGATTTGCCGCCGGGGTAATGCACCGTTTGCGCGAAGGCTTGCGGTGCGAGACTCATCGCGCCGGCCATCAACGCGCTCATTAAAACGCTTGCAGTCTTCATTGCGTCGCCGCTCCCAACAATACCGATACCGAGCAGTGGTAATTCGAGTTGCCGTTCGCCATGCACCAGTTGATGTCGTTGTTGAGCGACAGCTTGTAGAGCGGCTTCTCGCGTTCATTGCGATTGCAGAAGCAACGTCCGCAACTCGTCTTGCCGCAGCAGTCGTTGTACGACACGATGTAGTCCGAGCCGTCGTGCGGATTGCGGCAGGTGCCGATCCACGTGATCGGCGAAGGTGTCGTGCCCGGCGGGCAACTGCTCGACGTGCCGCCGCAGCAACTGCAAAGCCAGCCATCGATCGCGCAATACTTCCAGTAATCGCAACTCGTCGGATCGTCGCTCATGGACGAGCCCGGCTTCTTGGGCTCCTGTGCATACGCAGTGCGATCCACCGGCAGCAGCGGCACCATTGCCGACCCGACCAGCACCTTGCCGAGCTTCGCCATTGCACTGCGCCGCGAACTGCGCTGCGCGACGCCACGCGCCTTATGCTCGAAGAATGAATCCAGCCATTTCATGGACGCTCACCTGTAGGATTGAATGTGTTATCGGCGTCTTCAGGCGTGCTGCCCGACATGCGCTTCGTGGTCGTCATGAGCGTGGTCATGGGCGTGATCGTCGTGCTTGCCATGCACGAATTCCTGCAACGATGCAACGCCGCGTTCCTTCGCTTCGAACAGGCTTTCCAGATGTTCACGCGTATTCACAAGGCCCTTCGCACGCACCTTGCCTTCTTCGTCGAGCAGAACCGCATACGGCAGCTTGCCGATCTGATACGAAAGGCCAAGCTCTTGCGAGAGCACATACGGATATTGCGAAAGACCCGTCTTGCGATAGAACGCGGCGTGTTCGTCGAATTCGCCGTCGCTGGCGAGCACGATATCCGTTGCTCCTTCGCGCGACTGGATCGACGGCAGCAGCGGCAGCAGCTTCTTGCAGACCGGGCACGTCGGCGACAGGAAGAACACCAGCGTATTGCGCTTCGAGTTGGACAGGCCGCCGACCTTCACCGCGCGGCCAGCTATATCGGCCAGTTCGAACATCGGTGCGACCGCGCCGACTGCCGGGCCTTTATCGATCATCAATGCGCCCGCGGGCATCATGCGTTCATACAGAATCCCGACTTGGCGAACGAGTGCGAGACAGATCGCGCCGAGCGCGAGCAAAGCGGCCCACGACAGTGCGGCCGAAATCATCAGGGCGGTTTGCATCATGAATTCCTCAGAGAATCGAGCTTGGGAAGATTGACCAGCAGCACGTCGAGCGTGAACCACGCGGCGACGGCGAAAAGCGTGCAGGCGCCTGCGCTCAGGTAGTCGAACCATACGAGCGCGCGTGCGGCTTCGGGCATAAGCGTGAGTGCGGCGAGCGCGACGAGCATGAAGGCACGCCCGACATGCCACCAGCCGATCGACTTCGGCGTGCGCGCCGAAGTGACGAAGCCCGAGCAGCCGCAGTCGATATCGGTATGACCGCGCAGCACGTTGATCGCGAGCGCCACGCCGAAGAGCGCGAACAACGCGATCAGCGCGATGGCGGCGGGCACGCGTGTATCGGCGAACAGCAGGCCGATCGCGCCCGCGGTTTCCAGCGCGGGAAACACCAACGACAATGGCATCACCGCGAACGAAGGCAACAACGCGAACGCCGCGAGCGACGCCCTGAAGCGCGCGGGCTCGCGCCACTTCGGCGCGGCGCTCGCGAGCGCGATGATCGTCGCGGACGCGATGCACACCATGAGAATGACGGGATCGATCATCGCGTCACCTCAAGGATTGAGCAGCAGCGTGGACGTGGTGCCCATCTGCTTTTCAACGTGCTGCTTCTTGCCGGTCGTCGCATCCATCATGACGAGATCGGAGGTCGGCGTGAGACCGTACAGAACCGGCTTGTCGTCGGTGCTGACCTGAATGGCGAGCAGCGGATCGATCTTCTGCTTCGCCAAATCCCAGCGCGCGATACGCTTCTTGCTCTCGGTATCGAAGACCCAGATCTCCGTGCCCGGGTCCTTGTGCGAGCCGTCAGCGCCCTTATGCATCGCGACATACAGACGATGACTCGCGACATGCAGCGCGGTCTGCTGCAAGCCGCCCGGTCGCCATCCTGCCTTGCGTTCCTGATCGCTCAGCAAAGACCACGACGTACCGAACATGGGCGCATCGCCGGAGAAGTCCGCACTGCGCACGTTGCCGTGAAAGGTCGTGAACAGATACTTGTTGCCATCGCGCACGGCGTTGATGAAGGCCGGATCGTGGTCGACGTCGATGAACGCATCGGAGAGCTTGCGGCTCGCTTCCTTGCCGGTCGCATCGAGCTTCACGGTCAGCGCCTTGCCGCTCTCGCACAGCGAGGTGAAGCGGTCGTTGCCGCTCGGATACGCGAGCACGCAGCCGTCCGTGTCGATCTCGCCGACCACGGTCTTCGTGGCCGTGTCGATCACCGTTACCGAAGTCGACGGCGTGATGTTCGACACGAAGAGACGGCTTGCGTCTGCCGAAAGAATCGTGCTGTAAGGCGTCGGCACGGTCTGTCCGTGCTTGGCCGGAATCACGATTTCACCGGTCACGTCGAGCGTTGTGTTGTCGATGATCTCAACCACATCCGTGCGTGCGCCGTGGCTGCCGCGCGCGAAGTACGTCGTCGCGACATAGCTCGTCTTGTGATCCGGGGAAATCGTGAAGCCCGGTGCGAAGCCGCCATCGATCTCGCCGACGAAGCGTTTCGTATCGCCATCGAATACATGGACGCGCGCATCGGTCATGCTCGCGAACGACACGTCCGTCACGAACACGCGATGCGGGTTATACGGCGGCACCTTCGCCACCGTCAGTTCTTCCGGTTTTTCGGCAGCGCCCGCGTGCATATGACACGCAAGCAGTCCATAGAATACGGCCCCCATCGCGGCGGCCAGCCGTTTCCGCTTCATCTGTGCTCCTCCTTGTTTATGTCGAACCGACTCTAAAGACGACAATAAAAAAGAGCACTTCGGAACCGGCAGCGCGTGCGTGCCGAAATGGAGCATTCGAAAGGCAGCCGACAGAGACGCGTGAATTCAATGCGCGAGCGGCTTCGCGCCGGACTCAGGCGAAAAGAAATGAAAGGATCAGGCCGATCCGCGCCGTGCGTGGGCGGCTATGGAAGACGAAGGGGAAATGTACCGCGCTTCAGCGAGCGCGAAAGGTCTGCGAAGGAAGCTCGCCGAAAAGGCTTTTGTAATCGCTGGCGAAGTGGCCGAGGTTCGAAAAGCCCCAACGCATGGCCGCTTCGCGCACCGGAAGTTCGCCTTGCGCTGTCGTCGTCAGAAGCCGCCGGACCTGAGCGAGGCGCACTGCACGCAGATAACTCACCGGATTCATTTGCGTGACCGATTGAAAGCTGTTTTGCACCGTGCGCCGGCTGACGCGCAGTTTTTCGCATACATCCAATACGGAAATGGGCTGCTCGGGCCGCGTGAGAACGAGATCGTGCGCGCGCCTGACGATGTCGGCGCGGCATGCGTAGGTCAGTCTGTCCTCGTACGACGGCACGTGAAAAGTCAGCAGATCCAGCATGCTTTCGGTCACGGCTTGCGTGAATCGATGCGCAACGTCATCGTCCGAAGAAAGGCTATCCGGCGCGGCCAGCACCGTTTCCACCGCTGCAATGATGCGCTTTCCGGCGCGCGCGCCCGCCGCGCCGGGAATGTTCAGCACGTGCCGACGGAGCACTTCGTCCTGGACATCGACGCCCGCCGCGTCCGCCGCGGATTCGAGCAGCTTCGCGTCGATAGCGACGCCGAGCAGCGACATATTGGGCGGCGAATGCAGCAGGAACTCTTTGTCGCCTGGCGCTACGACCAAGGCGTTCTCGTCGACCTTGATGCCCTGAAACGAGTAAGGCGCGCCGCCGCTCAGGACGAGACCGAAGGTCACGCATCCTGCCGGCAATTGTCCGCGCTGCACGATACGAACGTTCGCGGACTCCTGAAACACCTGGACGCCAGCCACCGAAACCTGCTTCACCGTGCTGCGGAATGCACCTTCGCCGACCTGGTCGTAGCGCTGCTCCCAACCGGTCAGCGCATGTGCGTGCCGGTCGGCGTCCTCGAAGGTTTGATAGTTGGCGTACATGCCCTGTTCCTGCGGATGACAGTCGGCGAATGCGACTGCTTATGCAATTTCTATTTGATGGCGTCAAGCTTTCTGATTCTTCTCTTTTGACGTGTACGACACAATTCTAGGAATGCACGATTGAAAATCGCGCGCAAGCATGCATAGGCGAGCAATTGCTCTCGCGAAGTTCAGAAATCACTTTACGACTTCTGGCCAATGACCGAAGTCTGTCGTCGAATGGCGCATATTTGCCGCACTGATGACCGCATCCGTTTTCGGCTGATTTGACGCGGATATGCGACGCATCGACACTGCGTTCCTTCCGTATTTCCTTCTACACCCATTCGCGCGGCGCTGATCCGCGTGAAAGCCTGCGCACGCGTTCAAAAAAGCGGAGACACACGATGCAATCCCCTAGCAGCCCTCAATCAGGAAACAAGCGCTACACCTACGAGTGGTACGTCGTGGTGATCTGCATGCTGGCTTATGTGTTCTCGTTCATCGACCGCCAGGTGCTCGCGCTGATGATCGAACCGATCAAACGCGACCTGCATCTCACCGATACGCAGTTCAGCCTTCTGCACGGATTCGCGTTTTCGCTCTTCTACGCGGTGATGGGCATGCCGATCGCCTATCTCGCTGACCGTTTCGCGCGCCCGAGAATCATCGCGACGGGCATCGCCCTGTGGAGTGTCGCCACCGCGACATGCGGGCTGAGCCAGAGCTTCGTGCATATGTTCGTCTCGCGCATGAGCGTTGGCGTGGGCGAAGCGGCGCTTTCGCCCGGAACCTATTCGATGCTCGCGGATTGCTTTCCCAAGGAGAAGATGGGGCGCGCGGTCGGTGTCTATTCGTTGGGCTCGTTCATCGGCGGCGGCATTGCCTTTCTCGTCGGCGGCTATGTGATCGCGCTGCTCAAGCACGCGAGCGTCTTCACTTTGCCTCTCTTCGGCGAGATGCGCGCGTGGCAGCTCACGTTTTTCATCGTCGGCTTGCCGGGCCTGCTGGTCGCGCTGCTCTTCACGCTCACGGTGCGCGATCCCGGGCGCAAAGGGCTCGCGCAGGACGGCACGGGCAAGGCGAAGCGTGTTTCGATGAGCGATGCCATGCGTTTTGTCGCGAGCCATCGCAAGACTTTCTTCTGCCATTACGTCGGCTTCTCGTTCTATGCGATGGGCCTCTATTGCCTGATGAGCTGGACGCCCGCGTTCTATATGCGGCGCTTCGGACTGACGCCGGTCGAAACGGGCTATACGCTCGGCGTGATCATGCTCGTCGCCAACACGACTGGCGTGTTCTGCGGCGGATGGCTGAACGACTGGCTATTGCGACGCGGCCGCGCCGATGCGCCGATGCGCGCCGCCTGGATCGGCGCCGCCTGCATGCTCGTGCCGGCCATTGCGTTCACGCAAGCGGCAAGCCTCGGTGCGTCGCTTGCGTGGCTCGTCGTGGCGATGTTCTTTGCATCGTTTCCGTTGCCCACCTCCGCCGCCGCGGTGCAGTCGCTCGCGCCCAATCAGATGCGCGCACAGATCTCGGCGATGTTCCTGCTGGTCTCCAACCTCATCGGTCTGGGTCTCGGAACGACGCTGGTCGCGATTTTGACGGACAAGCTATTCGGCTCACCGCTCGCAGTCGGCCATTCGATGGCGATCATCAACGCCGTCGCGATCGTTCTTGCGGCTGTATTGCTCTTCATCGGCTGCAAGCAGTATCGATCGAGTCTCGAACGCGAGGCGCGTGAAGCGCGCATCACGCTGGATGCGGTTGAGACCAACGAGCACCTACCCGCAGGCGCGACGAACACAGGTTCGCGTCGAGGCATTGCGTGAGGAAAATTCACCTGTCCCTTCGCGCGTGAGATCGGCTTCCTGCCCTGATCCGATGATGCATCCGCGCGCGCGCCGATGCATCTTTCATTCGACTAGCGGCAACGCGAAGCAGCATTCGAGGCCGCCGTCGGCCGGGCGTTGCGCCCATATGCGCCCGTCATGACGCGACACGATGTTCTTGCACAGAGACAGGCCAATGCCATTGCCGCCTGCCTTCGACGAGGAAAAGCCGTCGAACAGACGTTCGAGCGCTTCGTCGGGAACGCCCGGGCCGTTGTCGATCACATGCAGTTCCGCGGCCTCGCCGTTCCTCACGGTCGCGAGCGTGACGATGCCACTCGAAGACTTCGCGCCCGTCAGCGCTTCGACCGCGTTGAAGGCCAGATTGAGGATCACCTGGCCGATCAGCACGCGTTCGCAGCGTATCGGCAAAGGCGCGCGCCATTGCTCGATCTTCACGGCTACGCCTTCGTCGCGCGCGCGCAGTTGAATGAAGTACGCGACATCGGCGAGCACGTCGCGCAGGTCGATCTCGATCTCCACGGGTTCGCGTTTCACGACGAACTCGCGCACGCTCTTGATGATATGTGCCGCATGCTCGGCCTGACGATCGGCTGCCCGCAACCCCCATACGGCGCTCTCGACGGAATCCGGCTGAGACAGGCGTTGAATCGCCCCTTCAATGAAGTTGCGCACCGCCGCGAGTGGTTGACTCAATTCGTGCGCGATGGCTGTGGCCATTTCGCCCATTGCGTTATAGCGGCCCGCGTATTCCAGCATGCGCGCCTCTACGCGGCGTGCTTCCTCGGTCGCGACTTCGTCGGTGATATCGCGAAAGTGCACCAGCACGCCATTCGCCTCATCGTCGATATCGATGCGCCGGCAAGTGATGCGCAACCACCGCCTGATGCCGTCGCGGCGCGTGATCGGATAACGTTGCGCGGGCGTCGAATGCTGGCGCGTGGCGCTGCGCAGTTGCGCGATCAGGCGGCCGCGGTCTTCGGGCGTGCAGTAGTCGAGCGCGACGCCTAGCGGCGCATCGCCCGCCAAGCCCAGCACGCGCCGCCCCGACTCGCTGATGAAGCTCACCTTGCCGCGCGGCGTGAGCACCGCGACGCCTTCGCCCAGGTCCTGCATGTATTCACGCAAACGCGCCTCGTAGCGGCGCAGTTTCTGACGCATCGCTTCTTCCACGCTGATGTCGCGGAACTGCACCATCACCACCGCGCGCTCGCGCAAGGGCACATACGTGGCCACCGCCTCCGACAACATATGCACGCCCGCGCGCGAGCGATAACACCATTCATAACTTTGCGGACCTTCGGTGACCGAGCGGTCCATTGCATTCACCGCGATTTCGCGCCGGTATTTCACGTCCTCGCGCGTCATGTCGTGCGCCTTGAGCGGCAGCAGTTCCTCGACCGAAAAGCCGAGCGCGACGCACGCCGCGCGATTCGCCCAGACGATGGCTTTGGTTTCCGCGTCATGCAGCAGCACGCATTGCGTCAACGCATCGAGCAGGCGGTGGAAATCGTCTTCGGCGGGAAAGTTCATTGGAGTGCGCGAGGAATGCGTTCTTGCAAAGCAAACCATAGCATCGGCGGGCGCGCCATGTCCCTAAAGATTTCTTTAGATGACCGGGATGCTTTACCATCAAGCGCCCACGCCTTCCCAATTGGGCATCGCGGGCATTCCGATGGGCACGCCCGGTTCCGCCGATCACATCGCCGATGTCGACGTGCAGCTCGCGCCACCCGATGCGTATTTCGCCAATGGAGCGTACCGGGGCATGAACAGCGGCCCTTATATGCGCTAGCGCGCGCCTCAGGCGCGCTCGTCGTCCGGCGGACTCCATACTTCGAGCACGTCGCGCACGAGCGTCGCGATGGAGGCCGCGCCGAGCTTGTCCTTGATGCTCGCGCGATGCACGTCGACGGTCTTCACGCTGATCGACAGATCGGCGGCGATGCGCTTGCTCGCCTTGCCTTCGATCACGCCGCGCAGGACATCCTTCTCGCGTGCGGTCAACGACTCGACGCGTTCGCGCAGCTCACGCTGGCGTTGCTCCTTCGCATGCCGCTGCGTGGCGAGCTTCATTGCGCGCTGTACGCGCTCGAGCATCTGCTGCGAGTTGTAGGGCTTCTCGACGAAGTCGATTGCGCCGTGCTGCAATGCGCGCACGGACATCGGGATATCGCCATGGCCGCTCACGAAAATGATCGGCAAGGTCGCGCCGCGGCGGTTGAGCTCGGTCTGCACGTCGAAGCCGCTGGTCTCGGGCATGCGCACGTCGAGCACGAGGCACGCGGGCCGCGTGACGTCGAAGGCGTTCAGGAATTCGGCTGCGCTGGCAAAGCCTTCCGACTTCACGCCGACCGAGTCGAGCAGCCACGCCAGAGAGGTGCGCATGCCGTTGTCGTCGTCGACGATATACACCACGGGAGCGGGAGAATTCATTGCTGAAAAGGGCTCATTCGATGCATGCACGGGACCGCGCGTGCCGGAGATTCTGCTGTCTCGCCGCGTGGTCTGGTTCTTGTGGAGCGTCCATGATAGCCAGCCGGAATTCGCGGCGAAAGTGCTTTCCTCACGGCGCCTATCCCATATCGGTAAAACCTTTAGTGCGCTCGGTAACGAGACCGGCCAAGTCGGCGGATCATGCGGATTCTTTTTGTGCGCTTCGACGCGTACGCTTGAACCATAACTTGATATACACAGCATGAACATGAACGAACAGGAGACGCCCTTATGTCCGCCACGCCCCTCCAGGCCGTCCGGAATGACCTCGAACCCGTGCGCAAGCAGTTCCGTCAGGCCATGGCGCATCTCGGCGCAGCCGTGAACGTCATCACCACCGCGGGTGCGTCCGGCCGATGCGGGATCACCGCGAGCGCGGTGTGCTCCGTCACCGATGCGCCGCCCACGCTGCTCGTCTGCATCAACCGTTCGAGCACGATGCATGCTGCGTTCGTCGCCAATCGCGAGGTATGCGTAAACGTGTTGCCGGGGCATCTCGAGCAGATTGCACGGCATTTCGCAGGCCACACGCCGTTATCGATGGAAGAGCGCTTCTCGCTGCCCGTCTGGGACGAAGGGCATAACGGCGTGCCCGTCCTGCGCGATGCGCTCGCGAGCCTGCAAGGGACCATCGTCGAGGCGAAGGAAGTGGGATCGCATTCGGTGATGTTCGTCGAAACGAGCGTGATCCGCGTGCGCGACGATGGCGACGGCCTGATTTATTTCGATCGGAATTTCCATCGCGTGCCACGCGTCTGCGCGGCGCAATGATATTTGAACGTCCCGGCGAAGCGCCTTGTCAATTCAGCCCAGTGAGACGCGCACTCAGCCGGGCGCGCGTGATTGCCCCGATCTGGGCGAGGGCCTCGTCGAGCTCCTGCTGCGAGCTGCGCCCGATGCGCCGCTCCAGCGCACTGAAAATGCCTTCACGCGTGTAGTGCCGCACGCAGATGATGAAGGGAAAGCCGTGACGCTTCAGATAAGCCGCGTTGAGCTGATCGAGCGCGGCTTCCTGCTCGCGCGACATGGCGTCGAGGCCGGCACTCTTCTGCTCGTCGTTCGAATCGGCCGTCATGGTTCCCGCACGGATGTTTGCGCCGGACAAAAGCGGGTGCAGATTCAGAAACGCGCGCTGACCCTGATCATCGAGGCGGCGAATCACATCCATCATCGCTTCGTGCAGCGCGCCTTCTGATGCGAAGGGCCGCGCGCTCCACGCGCCTTCGGCCGCCTGCGGAAAGTGCTCGAACACGCTCGCGAAGGCGCCGAGGAAGGCCGAGTGATCCAGCGCGTTGACTGGTTCCAGATTGATCGACTGTGACATGAGCTGCTCTCTCCCTGAAGACTCGTAAAGCACGATATTCGTGCCGAGTATAGGAAGCGCGCGCGGGCCCGGCGAGACAGCCGATCCTATGAGCCATATAACAGAAGCCGATAGCCCTACGGGCGATGCATGTCGCGCAGCATGCGAAGCTCCTGGGACGCTGCCGTCAGCATGCCGCGCAGCCATACATGCGAAGCCGAGCGATGCCGCGACGGATGCCACAACTGATAAAAGCGCATGAACGGAAAGTCGATCGGCGGTTCGAGAACCGCGAGTGGCAGATTTTGTGCGTGATAGTTCGCGAAGTGCCGTCCTGTCGTGAGAATCAGGTCGGTGCCCGGGATCAGGCTTGGCGCGAGATTGAAATACGGACAGCTCACGCGATTATCGCGATGTACGCGCATGGTGCTGAGCCCCGTATCGACCACTCCGCGCTGGTCCCGCGAGTACGGCGTCGGCACGATATGCGAAGCGCTCAGATAGTCCTCGGCATCGAACTTGCCTGATAGCGCGTGCGCGCTGTCGTTCGCGACGACACAAACCACGTCGTCTTCCAGCAGCACGGACAGGTGCAGATGCTCCGGAGGATTGGGCCAGTTGCCGATGACGATATCGGGCGAACCTTCGGAAAGCGCCTGCTCATAGTTGAACGAAGCCGACAGCGGCACGGCAATCAGGCGCGCATGGGGCGCAGCGCGCCTGAATTCGCGCACGACATGCGCAAAAAAGGGCGGCGCCAGATAGTCGGGCATGCCCACGGTAAAGCTTTGCTCGGTGGTCGCGGGGTCGAAATGGTCATCCGATACGAGCAGGTTATCCAGCGCGGATAGCGCTGCCTGCGCGCTCTGCGCCAGTTGAATGGCGCGCTCGGTGGGCACCATCACGTTCTTTTCGCGCGTGAGCAAGGGGTCGTTGAAGATCGCCCGCAGCCGCTTGAGCGCCGAACTGATGGCCGGCTGCGACTGGTTCATACGAATGGCCGTGCGCGACACGCTGCGCTCGGCGATCAACGTGCATAGCACGCGCAGCAGATAGGTATCGAATGGATCGTCGGTGCGATTCATGGTCAGTTCCGTGCCGGGATGGTTCGCGTGGGCTGCGTCGCCATTCTGCCAGCGAGCGTGACCTTATCCGCCACTCGGCGGCGGCGCTAGGGTAATCCATAAGTAAGGAGAAGCACGTCGAAAATCCGCGCGAAGCCAGGCCACACAAGGCTTCGCAACCCATATGCATGTTGCTATGGGCCTTATTGGCCCCTCCCCCGTTTCCGAATTTCAGGCCGTTTCTATACTTGCTTCCAACTGGTCGCGCGGCTGTGTCCGGGCGACGCAAACCGACTGGAAAGGAGAAACCATGTCGCTCATCAAACAGGAGATGCCGGTGTTCGCGAGCGAGGCCGAAAGCGCCGAAGCGAGCGTCTATCGCAAGGTCTCATGGCGTCTGCTGCCGTTTCTCGGCGTGTTGTGGGTACTGGCCTGGCTGGATCGCGTGAACATCGGCTTCGCCAAGCTGCAGATGCTGGACTCGCTGCACTTCAGCGAAGCGGTGTACGGTCTCGGCGCGGGCATTTTCTTCATTGGGTACTTTCTCTTCGAAGTGCCGTCGAACATGCTGCTGCAGAAGATCGGCGCGAAAAAGACGATCATGCGCATCACGATCTGCTGGGGCGTCATCTGCATGCTGCAAACGCATGTCACCACGCCCACGCAGTTCTATGTCCTGCGCTTCCTGCTCGGCGCATTCGAAGCCGGCTTCTATCCGGGCGTGATCCTCTACCTCACGTACTGGTATCCGTCGCAGCGCCGTGCGAGGGCTTTCGGCACGTTCATGTCGGCATCGGCGATCGCCGGTGTGCTGGGCGGCCCGCTCGCGGGCTGGATCATGACGTCGATGAGCGGCGTGCACGGCATGTACGGCTGGCAGTGGCTTTTTTTCATCGAAGGCATTCCTTCGGTGCTTGCCGGCATCTTCGCGTTCTTCTACATGACCGACAAGCCCGAGCAGGCGCGCTGGCTCAGCGACGCTGAAAAGCGCATCGTGCTCGACGTCCTGCAACGCGACAACGCAGCGATGGGCGAGCGTGGTCACGACTGGCGCTCGCTGTTCTCGAACCGCAAGGTGTGGCTGCTGATCGCGATATTCTTCTGTCTGCTGTGCGCCAACTCGACGCTGACGTTCTGGATTCCCACCGTCATCAAGGACGTGGGCATCGGCACGCCGATGGCGGTCGGCTGGATCGCGGCGGTCGCCTATCTGTGCGGAGCGCTGGGCATGATCGTCAACGGCGCTCACTCCGACCGCAGCAACGAAGTGCGCTGGCACTTCAGCGGCGCGGCGATCGTGGGTGGCGTATCGATGGCGCTGCTTGCCGTGCTGATGGGCTTCGACAAGGTATCGCCCGTCATCGCGCTGTTGGCCATGACGGCATCGCTCGTCGGCACCATGAGCGCGATTCCCGTGTTCTGGCAGTTGCCGAACCGCTATCTCGCGGGCAGCGCGGCGGCTATCGGCGTCGCGCTCATCAACTCGGTCTCGAACCTCGCGGGCTTCGGCGCGCCCTATGTGATGGGTCTCATCAAGAACGCAACGGGCAAAGTCACGACGGGGCTGTATCTCGTCGCCATCATCGAAGTGCTGGCCGCGGTGCTCGTGATCATCGGCATTCGGAAACTCGGCAACAAACAAGAGGCGTGACATGAGCGACAAGGACACATCCCCGGCTTTCGATGTCAGCCGCCGCCGTTTTGCCCTGCAATCCGTGGCGCTGGGCGGCAGCATGCTGATGGCCCGGGCGGCGCTCGCTGCGGACACGCAATCGTCGCCCTCCCCCAACCAGACTTCCGGCCCCGTGCAACAGGACGGCCTGAGCCCGCGCCTCACCATGCACGGTCTGGATACCTGGCACGGCACCCCGGCAGCGGGCATGCGTGTGGACCTGTTCGCAATCGAAAACGGCAGCCCGAAGCTCTTGCAGACGATCACGCTGGCGGCGAGCGGCCGAAGCGAGCCGCCGCTCCTGATTGGCGAGACGTATCGTGTCGGCACGTACGAACTGCTGCTGCATGCGGATGATTATTTCGCTACGCGTAAGGTAAATCTGCCGCAACCGATGTTTCTCTCGAAGATCCCGCTGCGCTTTCGCATCACCGACGCGAGCCAGAGGATTCATCTGCCGGTGCTGTTCGGCCCGTGGAGCTACAACTACTATCGCGGCAGCTGAGCGAACAACACGCAAGGAGCAACATCATGGCCGCAGGCATTACCACTCATGTACTCGACGTCGCGCTCGGCAAGCCCGCGGGGGGCATGCAGATCGAGTTGTTCGACGTCGGCACGCAGCCGCCGACGCTCATCGCGCGCACGCGTACCAACCGCGACGGACGCACCGATGCACCAATCCTGCCCGCCGCGCAGGCACGTGCAGGCGACTTCGAATTGCGTTTCTGGGTGGCGGATTACTTCAAGACGCCCGATGTGTTCGCCGATGTCGTCCCCGTGCGCTTCACGCTCGCCGATGCTGCCCAGCACTATCACGTGCCGTTATTGTGCTCGCCGTGGAGCTTCGGAACCTATCGCGGCAGTTGAGTTTGCTACCAGTCCGGATTGATTCCGGGGCAGATCATGGAGTTGGGCACGCTCGACGGCATCGTGTCCTGTGTCGCGGCGGGCATGGGCATCACGCTTCTGCCTAAAGCCGTGGTCGAGCGTCACGCCAGCCGCCGCTCGGTTCGATGCCACACTCTTCCGCCCGCATTCGCCAATGTGACGACGGTGTTTATCCGCAATCAGCATGCCGTCGTGACGCCCGCATTATCCGCAATGCTGGAGCTCGCGCACGAGCAGTTCAGCCAAGGTGTCGATACCGAGGCTGCATTGACTGAAAGCGTTTGATCACAAGCTGCATTAAACATGCAGCTTCGCGTACGACGCGTGTCATGCGAACTCACGCATATCGAAGCTGCAATTTCTCGCGTGCCGCGCCCGCAATCTCGCTCTCCTGCTCCAGGCCGCTGGCCAGTTCAGCGACGCGCTCCGCGGCAGGCATCACACGATCGATCTTGCCCACTCCTTGCCCCGCATAGAGCGATAGCTTCTGCACCATTTTCGGTTTGTCGATGGCGCGCGCCGCCGCCCATGAAACGCAGCAGATTCCAGCGATCCCGGTTTGGCATGACCCGATGCGGTGTGCCGTATTTCCAGCCGAACGAATAACCTGTTCGGTACTCGGTATCGTCGACCGTTGCCTCGACTATCTTCTGCTTGTACAGCGGATGCGCGTTGGATTCCTCGCATGCCACGAACGCCGTGCCCACAGCACGCCAGAAGCGCCCATACCCATGACGGTTGCGACGTCATGCCTGTTCGTGATTCCGCCGGCGGCCAGAACCGGCCGGTCGCCTGCGATCTCCAGAAGCGCAGGCAACAACGAAAACAACCCAATGGTGCCGCGATTCAAATGGCCGCCGCTTTCGCTGCCTTGCGCGGTGATGATATCCGCGCCGTTGGCTATCGCCTGCTTCGCCAGTTCGACCGACCCGACCTGCACCATCACCGTCATGCCTGCATCTTTGGCGCGCCCGATCATGTCGGGATAAGCTTCCGCATAAAAGAGCGAAAGCATTTGCGGCCTTTCCTGCAAGACGGCCTGGAATTGTGCTTCGAACACATCCGGACCGCCAAAGGACGGTACGAGGTTCACACCGAATGGATTTTCGGTCAAAGCTCTCGTTTCAGCGATCCAGCGGCGCAGCGCAAGCGGGGGCAGCCTCAGACCGCCCAACATTCCCATGCCGCCTGCATTGGCGACGGCGGCGACCAGCTTCGGTCCGGAAATGGCGGCCATGCCAGCAAGAAAGATGGGATATCTCACTCCGCAAAGCGCCGCTACGCTGTTTGCTTTCTGATTCGATTGGAGTGCATTCATGATTCAGAGCTCCACATGCTTGCCGAGCATTCGTTTCAGGGAATCGTTCTTCAACACGAAATGATTCTTGCAGGCCCCGAAGACATGCAACGCCAGTCCGCCGAGAAATGCGCCGGCGCCAATGTCATACAGCACGTCGAAGATATGCGCGGCGCCGGAATGCGCTGGCATGATCGCGGGCAGGACGACTCCACCCGGCAATCCGATTGCAACTCCCGCACTCGATTTCGCGAGCCACGCGGCGATGGGCAGCAGGACCATCGCCAATGCGAGTGCCACCGCCACCGAGCGGCTGACGATCAGCTCCACCGGATTCGGCGTGCCCACCGGCAGTGGATGCCAGGAAGTGACGCGCGCCCAGAATCGATAGATCGAAAGCGGAAACAATATCGCCGCTCATAGAGTGAGCGCGCGCTCTGGATTCCATGCGGGCTCGGCGAGCGCGAGGAATTTCATCGCAAGGATCGGCAGCACGAGCAACGCGATGATCCAGTGAAGCGCAATCGTGATCGGCGAAAAGCCGAGTCCGTTGTCTCGCGCCTTGAAGTGCAAGGGCTTGCGGTGTTTATGAACCGGACCGCCCGGCATGATCTGATGCTGGACTTTCGACATGACGTCTCCCATTCGGGGATCAATGACTCACCGCGCCCGAGAGGCCGATGCCGGCACGAACTGATCGTGAAATTTCTCGCGTTCTTCATTGGCCTGCGCCCGGCGATCCGTTACCGAACCGAGCCACATGAGGAAGAACGCAATGCTCATCGAGATGATTGCCGGATAGTCGTACGGAAAGACCGGTACGGCGTGTCCCAGAACTTTCAACCGCTGTCGATGTAACCACGATGTCTCTAGTCTCAAGGACGATATGGCGCATTTCCGGCGCTCGCCGGATGCGTTTTAGTGTGCTTTTCCGGCAAGATAGGCTCGTGGAGGACTCATGTAAAATGATGATTGATGATTTGATGCATCATCACTGGTGAACAAACATCGGACGAAGAACGCGGCACTGCAGACTCATCGAAACAATCCCCGCGCACTGACCGCTTGCCAAAATGAATCGCGCGATGCTCAGCCGGGGCGAAGAAGTGGAGATAACGTGGAGTACGCTTTCAGTGTCTTTCTCTTTCGCTTCGAAGCATTGAGATACCGAAGTGTGCGCCCTGCCTCATAACGCTTCAAAGTAGTCCTTTTAATCTCCCTTTAAGCTTTCATTGCGACGCAATTCCACGAATACTCCTCTAGCGATTTATTGCCATGCGTGGCATAGTGCAATAAACAATCTTTAGAGGTTAGCCATGTCCACGCTCGAAAGTATTCAGGCACGTATAGAAGCACTTCAAGCGAAAGCCGACGCGCTCATCGCGACTCAGTCGGAAAGTGCGCTGCAAAAGATTCGAGATTTGATGTCGCGTTATGGGATTACCGTTTCGGACATCGAGAATTTCAGCGGCTCGCGAAGAAAAGCGGGACGCTCGGCCTCGGCCTCCGTGCACAAGCAAGGTACCGTCGCATATCAAGACCCGAAGACCGGTGCAACATGGAGTGGCCGTGGCCGCGCACCCGCCTGGATTGCGAAAGCCAAAGACCGTAGCAAGTTTGCCGTGGGCGCAGGTGGCGAGAAGAGCACAGCCAAAACAAAGGCAGGCGGCGCAAACAAACGTAAGGGCAAGGGTCAGCCACGCGGACGTCAGCCCGCGCTGTATCGCGATCCGCAATCCGGCGCAACCTGGAGTGGCCGTGGCCGTGCACCGGGCTGGCTTGCTTCAGTCCAAGACCGCACTCCCTTTTTGATTGCCTGAACTGATTCGCTGAGGAGCATCGGTCAACGGCGGAGCTTATCGATAGCTCCGCCGTTGTGCTTTGCGCCATACCCCGAAGCGAGAACCTTTTGACTCCCATAACATTGCAGGCCGGCAGGCGCTAATCCGTGCGTGGGGGCAATGTCAGAGTCGTGGATCAAAATCGAATTCGATTCGAATTCCGCCCGGCTCATAGATCATCATATGGCGCTTCGGCCCCGCGCCTAGCTGCTCCGGCGCAAACTCCACACTGACTCCCGGCCATGCTGAAACGCGCTCCAGAATCGTCGTGAGCGCCGTTTCGTCCGTCACTCGCAACGCAAGATGATGCAAGCCAATGTTCTTGCGCCGGTCGAATGCGATCGTCGACGCGACATCCTTGACTTGCCATAGCGTGACCATCAGTTTGTCATCGGATACGAATACGGCCGGATAGTCCGGCCGCTCGCCGACGATTCGCCAGCCAAGACACTCGACGAAGAAGTCGCGCGTTGCCGCGAGGTCGCGCACGGTGAGACCGACATGATCGATTCCGGACGTCAGCATCAGATCCTCCGCATGGTCAGACATGAAGCGCATGGACGCGCCTCGTTCGATTTCAATCGCATGCTATCCCATTCCCGAACACCTTTATCGGCACGCGCTTCATTTCAGCGTTAATCTCATTAGTATCGACAACGCATCCATACGGGAGAGCGTGACATGTTGAAAGCGACCTACCCTTACTATCTCGCCAACGAGCCCGTTGCGGCCAATACCGAACTCGAGGTGACCGATAAATTCAGCGGTGAAGTTGCGACCCGCGTCGCACTCGCAGATGCAAAGGCTATCGACGAGGCTATCGGTCTGGCCGTCGCGGTGATGCCCGAAATGCGTGCCTTTGCGCCATTCAAGCGGCAGGCAGTGCTCGAGCATTGCGTGAAGCGTTTCCGCGAGCGCGCCGATGAGATGGCCATGGCGCTATGCATCGAAGCAGGCAAGCCAATCAACGATTCGCGCGGAGAAGTGACGCGCCTGATCGATACATTCAAGGTTGCGGCAGAGGAATCCGTGCGTATCGACGGCGAAATCCTGAATCTGGAAATCTCGCCGCGCGCGAAGGGATATCACGGTTATGTGAAGCGCGTGCCGATCGGCCCGTGTTCCTTCATCTCGCCTTTCAATTTCCCTTTGAATCTCGCCGCGCACAAGGTGGCGCCCGCGATTGCAGCGGGGGTGCCGTTCGTCATGAAACCCGCGAGCCGCACACCGATCGGTGCGCTGATCATAGGAGAGGTGCTCGCCGAGACCGATCTGCCCAAAGGTGCGTTCTCCATCCTGCCTGCGCATCGCGACGGCGCCGATCTCTTCACCACCGACGAGCGTTTCAAGCTCCTGTCATTCACAGGCTCGCCCGCAGTCGGCTGGGATCTGAAAGCGAAAGCGGGCAAGAAGAAAGTGATTCTGGAACTCGGCGGCAATGCTGCGGCCATCGTCGACAGCGATCAGGCCGGTAAGCTCGACTACGTCGTCGACCGGCTCGCATTCGGCGCGTTCTATCAATCGGGGCAAAGCTGCATCGGCGTGCAGCGGATTCTCGTACATGAGTCCCTCTACGAGCGCTTGCGCGAAAGGCTGATTGCGAAGACGAACTCCTTGCAGATGGGCGACCCGAAGGACGAAAAGACGTTCGTCGGGCCGATGATCTCCGAGTCGGAAACCAGGCGGCTTGCGGGCTGGATGGAAAACGCCGTTAAAGCCGGCGCGAAAATCATCGCGGGCGGCAAGGTCAAAGGCGCGATGTTCGAAGCGACGCTGCTGGAGAACGTCGGACGGCAAACCGATCTCTATCGCAAGGAAGCGTTCGGACCGGTCGCGATACTCGAGCAATTTGACGATTTCGGTAAAGCGCTCGATATCGTGAACGACAGCGATTTCGGCCTGCAGGCGGGCATTTTCACAGATTCGCTTGCGCATGCGCATCAGGCATGGGATCGACTCGAAGTCGGCGGCGTGGTGATCAACGACGTGCCCTCGTTCCGTGTCGATAACATGCCGTATGGCGGCGTGAAGGACTCTGGCCTGGGCCGCGAGGGCATTCGCTATGCAATAGAAGATATGACTGAAGCGCGTCTGATGGTGATGCGTCAGACGTGGTGAACAGTTGGTGCAGAATGTTCGAGCATCCGTGAAGGATGCTCGAACGATCGACAAAGCTTACGCAAGCGTCAGCTTGACATCGATGTTATTGCGGGTCGCATTCGAATACGGGCATACGATATGCGCCTTGTCGACCAAAGCCTGTGCGTCTGCGCGATCCATGCCCGGCAGTGATATCTTCAATTCGACTTCGATGCCGAAGCCGTTCGGGATCTGCCCGATACCCACGCTGCCATCGACCGCCACGTCTTTCGGCAGCGTGATCTTGTCGCGCGCTGCGACGAACTTGATCGCGCCGATGAAGCACGCGCTATAACCTGCGGCAAAAAGTTGCTCCGGATTAGTGCCGTCGCCACCGCCGCCACCCAGTTCCTTCGGGGTCGTCAGCTTGAGGTCGAGATTGCTTTCCGGCACGGTCGCGCGCCCATCGCGCCCGCCGGTGACATGGGCATGGGCACGATATAGAACCTTTTCAATCGACATCGTCAGACTCCTGTGCGTTGATGTGATGCGGCCCGTGCGGCGCGCCTCGCGCTGATCCTGGCCGCTGACATGGATTCACGATGGGACACCGCCCGCATGGGGCGGGTTCCAACGTCGAAGGATACTCAAGACGCGGCAAGCTCGCTCACGCGATGCCTGCGCAAAGGGAAACCGCGGCGCGCCGAAACGCGCCGCGCTCAGTCTGCATCAGAGGGCAACCGATTCCCGGCCCGGAAACGCCGGGTCCGCGACAGGCGGACTCATCTCCTTGGTCACGCTTTCGCACAACGCAATCACTTGCGCAGACGCGGCCGACATGAACAGTGAATGATCCACGTTCGGAAAGATCGCCATCCGCACGTCCTGAAAGCGGGAAAGGCGGGCGCCCTGCTTGCCGAAGTGCGCGGCGATCAGATCCATGCCGGCGTCGTATGCGCCATAGACGAGGACGGTCTTCACGCGCTTCGCAGCGAGCGCACGAATGATCGGGCCCGGCTCGGTCGCGAGTTCCACCGTCGTCTGACTCAGACGGTCGAGCCTCAGTACATCGACCACGCGCGAACGCACGCGCGTCATCATGTAACCGAGCACGAAGCGCAGTACGCGCGTCAGCTGCTTTTCTCCGCGCAGGATCGCTTTCCATTTCTTCGGATCGAGCATGGATAACGCATAACCCGCCATGGAATTGCGCGTTGCCTGTCGCAGCCCGTCGGGCGCCACGTCCGCCGGTTTCTTGAAGGTCGGCAGATTGACCGTGATGACGCCCGTGATGGCGTCCTCGACAAGCGCCGCCTTGAGCGCGTGATACGCGCCGGAGCATACGCCGAACGAGAAAATCGACTTGTACCCTTGGCGCGCGAGCCAGCGCGCGGCGATCGCCGTATCGTCCGTTGCGACCGACGCGTAGATGCGGCCGAAAGCCGTGTCCGATTGCACCTCGCCAGGCGCCGCCGGGCTATCGCCGCGGCCGCGTGCGTCGAAGCGCAGCGATGCAATGCCACGACGAGCGAGCTCGCGTGCGATGCGCACGGAAAGCCTGCTATCGCCCATGCGCGCGCTCGCGGATGTATTCGCAATCAGGAAGATCGCGCCGCGTGGCGAGCCCGTGCGCGGTTCGCACAGAACACCGAATAGCCCTTCTTCGCCGACGCGCACGGGACGCTCGATCGCCTCGGGCGTTTCGACTTGCAGCGCGGACCAGTCATTGGACTCGATCGCGGCCGCTTCCAGCGTTTGCCGCGCAGCGCCGGCCGTCATCCATTGCACAGCCTCGTCGAAGGCCGCGAGCGGCAGGACATTGAATGCGGTCTCTTGAATGAATCCCAGCAAATCTTCGAACGGACGGGCTTCCGCCTCGACACCGGCTTCCGCGAGGGCGTCGCGCAATGGATCCTTGCCGCCCGCTCTCGCGTTCATGATCAGCGCGCGGCGCGCCGGTGCGTTCGTCGCGCCTTTCACGCTCGCCACGAGGTCGATGGATTCGAGTGAACGTCTGAATTCGTCGCCATACACCTGACCCAGCACGTTCAGCGGCGTTTCGCTCTGCATTTCGCGCAAGGGCGGCGCGAGAACCTCGAGCCAGGTCTTGCGCACGATGCTCAGCTCGCGCATATACACGCGACCGCTCGCGACAGGGGCAAGCAGCACGAGATCGTCCACGGGACGACGCAAGGCCGCCTCCAGTGCGAATGCGGCGCCGACACGAAAGCCGCACAACGTGAGGTGCTCGATACCCGTCGAAGTCCTGAACCAGTCGATCGCCTCTTCTACATCGTCGACCGAAGATTGAAACTGATCGGGTGCGAGGTCGGCACCCGCCGAATCGCCCGTACCGCGATAATCGAAGCGCAATACCCAGATGCCACGCGCCGAAAGTTCATCTGCGAGATGACGCATGCCACCATATGTCCACACATATTCGTGACCATACGTATTGCAAAGCACTACACCGCGTTTGCCCTTTCCTGCATGCAGCCATCCCAGGCGGTTCCCGAACACTACCGGTCTCATTAGATTTATTCCTCGTCTTTAATGGCGCGCAACTGGCGAAGACGTACTGCGTCCAGTCTCGCCTTGCCATCTGGTCGTCAACGTGCGCCGAGAACGAGTGCGGTGTTTTGCGCGCGCAATCGACGTTCCTGGATGCGAAAAAGCCCCGCGCGATGTCGGGGCTTGAAGGACGGGCGCAATAGCAAGAGCCTTGGTCAAACTAGCCGCCGACTTCCTCACGGCAGGGTCGCGAGGTGTGGGCCGATTATATTGAGCGTGTCCCCCGGTCGGCGCCTGTCAGGACAAATATGCCTGAATCCGCTATCAATTGGCGCAAAGTGCATGGCATGTGTTCGCCGTCGCTCATTCACAGAAGAATGACTCGTTGGCAAAATGTAATGCTTGTCGAATGGCATGATTGATTAGATCAACCCACAAAATGCCGGCAGGCTTTCGTCTGTTTTTTCGCGCATTGGAAGTTTTGGCGGATATCCGTCGAGAGCGTTTTACGCATCCTTGTCAATCGCGTCGCAAGCTATACTGCCGGCCTCGCGTGTCTCCATTTCATCTCACGCGGAGTCGCGATGATTCATCCGTTGCCGATCCACGTCGCCAGGCTTCGGACACGAGTTCACTTCTTTGGATACGGATGCCATGAGGCGCATTCCCAACTTCGTCCTTTTGCGCGCATTCGAAGCCGCCGCGCGTCTGGAAAGCTTCACGCTCGCCGCGAGCGAGTTGCATCTCACGCAATCGGCTATCAGCCACCAGGTCAAGGAGCTGGAGCAGTACTTCGGCAGACCGCTGTTTCATCGACGCAACCGGCGCGTGGAGACGACATCCGAAGGCCGGCGCCTCCATGAGAGTCTTGGACGCGTGTTCGATGTAATCGAAGCCGCATGCGCCGAAGTGACGCTCGCGCCTCAGGCGCAAGTGCTCGCGGTGCATTGCGCGCCGAGCTTCGCAGCGAAATGGCTCGGGCCGCGATTGCCCGAGTTCATGCAGGCGTATCCGAACGTGACGATCCGTCTGTCGTCGGATGCCGAGCCTGCCGACCTCGCCCGCGCGCGCGAAGTCGATGTCGCAGTCTCGTATGGATTCGCCCATGAACGGCCCGGCGTGGTCACGCGCGCGCTCGGTGAAGAACGCATCATTCCGATGTGCTCGCCTCAGCTATTGCGCGAAAGTGTGCCGCCCGCGGAACAGATTGGCAGCCTGACGCTGATCGAATCGCAACTGAGTCGCGTGACGTGGCCGGGCTGGTTCGCGCTCAATGGCCTGGAAATGCCGCGTGGGCCGCGACCTTCCTTCGACCGCGCGGCGCTCGCGATATCCGCGGCGGTGGACGGCATGGGCGTCGCGCTGGAGACGACACGACTCGCCGAGCGCGAACTCGCGCGCGGCGATCTGGTCGAACTGGGCGCTGGTGTGTTCGCTCCGCTAGCAAGGGAGACGCACTTCCTGGCTTATCGCGTCAATGAGCGCAATGTCGAGAAAGTGAAGTGCTTCTGCGACTGGCTGCTCGCCAAGGCGGGCCTCGAAGCGACGAGCGAGGCGAACCCGACGCCAGCCAGTCCGAAAGCGAACTAGGCCGCCTGTCGCGCGCGCTCTTCCTCGATCACGCGCGCATGCGCATAGACCCGGTCGCGTTCGCGCGCAACGAGCGTGCGTTTGCGCGCGAGCGTCTGTCGCTGGTATTTCGGATCGCCCATCTGCAAGACGTATTCGTTGCGGCGATGACGCAGATAGCGTTGAAAGAATTCGGCGCCGGGCAAACCGCTGTCGAGCGCCATGAGCACGCCATAATCGATCTCGGCTACATTGCCCAGGGTTTTGATTGCTGATTCGAGCGCGGCATAGCGCTGCGGCAGCGGCACGCCCTTCTCGCACAACGTGTGAAAGCGCTGATAAGTCAAAACCTGTCCGTGCGACGCACAACGCCATAACACTTTCGCAAGCCGTTGACTGAGTTCCGTTTCCACGTTTCCTCCCGCATTGCGCGCGGTTCGTATGCGTGCGACATCCCACCGTCATGCGAATTTCGAAGACGGTAACCGATTGCCTGGAAATCACCTGCAACGCCAAGAGATATGCGCGACATTCGTCATCGCGCCAATCCGATAATGCGCGTCGCGCGAAAGTGCACGATGCGCGAAACCGGTCACGTTCGGGCAATAGGACGAAGTTATTGCGCCCGACGCGTTTTATCGCATTGCATGTTTAGTTTCTCGCTTCGAAAAGAAAGATGCGGAGAATCGAAAACAAGAAATGCGTTAGTCGTCTGTGCTTATCCTGATATTGCGGTTACGCTTGCGACTGCGCCTGCAAATGCGCGCACGACACCACACTGTTGCCGGCGCAGCAGTGAACTTGCGATACTCAGGGGTCGAACAGCGAGGCTGTACAAGGCTATGGCCCGCACGCTCCGTCTCTATTCGGCTTCGATGAGCCGTATTGAATGCCACGCCACAGCGCCGTGCCCTTTGACCGAAAGCTCCTGCGGCGGCTGCGATCCGATTACATGCTAGCAAACATATCGTGGTAAACCAAGGAAAGTTTCCACATTAAGGATGCAGCTAGCTTTCACGCCACTGTCAGTCGGCATATTTTGCTTAAAGTGCATTGCTTTTCAATGACGTTTTCGTATTAAGAAACAATCACTAAAGATGTCCATTCAATCAATGTTTAAAAGATAGGAACGCTTTCGCCAGCGACCGAGGGAAAGGCGCCCGCCCCGGGCTCATCGCACGCTGGCTGCACCTGCCATGGGTCTTAAGATTGGTTTAAGGCTGAAGGGTTAAAACGTGTCATGAAACACATGCACGATGACGTCCGGGCTATTTGCACGAGTCATCGCGCATCGTTACAACCGAACGTCCACGCGGATGGTCAGACCGGGCAACGCCACACGCGCATCCCAACGGCGCGTATCAGGCGCAGGCGATGACCATCCCATTCAGCCCGGCAGATTTGCCGGGCTTTTTTTTGTTCATCGAGCGAGGCCGGTCTGAGCGACGGCAGACGGCAGATCGAAGCGGAACGTGGTCCCCGCACGGTCCGTCTCGACGAGACGGATCTGGCTGCCATGCAATTGCAGCATGCGCTGCACGATAAGCAGGCCCAGGCCGCCACGATGTGCGTCGCCCGAAGCGAAGGGCCGTTGAAACAGCGCCTCGCGCAGCGCGGGCGCGATGCCCGAGCCGGTATCGCTGATTGTGACTTCGACGCGCTCGCCCGCGTTCTCGAGCGTCACTTCGACCGTGCCTTGCGCCGGCGTATGGCGAATAGCGTTGTCGAGCAGATTCGTGAGTACGCGTTCGATCATGCCAAGGTCCGCCATAACCGCGGATAGACGCGGCGCGATCTGCGCGGAAAGACGCACGCCGCGCGATTGCGCAGGCAATTCGAATTTCTCGAATACGTCCTGCACGAGATCGGCGAGCGAGAACGGCTCGGTATCCGGCGCGACCATGCCATGTTCGAGTTTCGCCAGTTCGAACAGCGATTGCGCGAGATGACCGACCTTCGCGCTTTGCGCGAGCGCGATCGACAGATACCGGCGGCGTTCGGCCTCGGCCAGCGTGTCGGACTTGAGCGACAGTGTTTCCAGATAGCCGTGCAGCGACGAAAGCGGCGTGCGCAGATCGTGCGAGATATTGGCGACCATTTCGCGGCGCTCGCGGTCCTGACGTCCCAGCTCGCGCCATTGCTCGCCGATGCGCCCGGCCATCTGCGCGAACGCGCGCTCCAGCACGACGATTTCGTCGCGTTCGTTGGCCGGAGCGTCAGCGCCTGCGCTCGAAGGCAGCGGCGGCAAGGGTTGCTCGGCAGGCGTGCCGCGCGCGTCGAATTTTCGCATGGCATCGGTCAGGCGGCGCAGCGGTCGCGTGACGAGCCCGAACGCGACCACGCCCGCCACCAGCCCGAGCAACGTGACCAGCGCCATCGAAGCGAGCGTCGTGCGCAAGACCGCGCTCGCCGAAGCCTTCGCGGCCAGCGCATCGTGTTCTTCGCCGAGCAGCACCACATAGACATAGCCGAACGGCGGCTTGCCGGGCGCGGCGAGCGGCGCGGCGCTAAAGACCTTGCGCTTGTCGTCGCTGCGCGGATCGTCGCCCAGGATAGGCAGCGGATCGCCGTTGAGGAAATCGCGGACGGGCGCCAGGTCCACGCGTTCGCGCTTCAGATGGCCCGGCGGCGCGTCGTCCGCGCGGATACGACCGGTGTCGTCGAGCAGATAGACCTCGACGCTCGGGTTCACCACCATCAGTTGACTGAACAGACGGCGCACGGCCGGTGCGTCGATATCCCTGGCGTCGGCGAGCGTGCCGTCATGCGCGATATGCGCCGCGAGCCCGCGTGACAGACTCTGAATGACCTCCTTTTCGCGCAGATCGCTCGCGCGTATCTGCAACCACGCGGACGCGCCGCAACACGCGAGCAGCAAGACGCAGAACACGGCGAAGAGCCGTTGCGAGAGCGTGAGCTTCACGGCGCGGCGCCTCCGTGTGAAGGCGCATCGGCCGCGAGCTTGTAGCCGTGACCCCATACGGTGAGAATGCGTTGCGGATCGGCGGCATCTTTCTCGATCTTCGCGCGCAGACGGTTGATATGCGTATTGACGGTGTGCTCATAACCTTCGTGACGATAACCCCACACGGCGTTGAGCAGATCCATGCGCGAGAACACCTTGCCCGGATGACGCGCGAAGTGATAAAGCAGATCGAATTCTCGCGGCGTGAGCTCGATGCGCGCGCCATCCACCCAGGCCTCGCGCGCAACCGGATCGATCGCTATCCCCGCCACTTCGATGCTGCCCGCATCCAGCCGCGAGTCCTTCGCGACGGCATCCACGCGCCGCAGCAGCGCCTTCACGCGCGCGACGAGTTCCAGCACGGAGAACGGCTTGGCGAGGTAGTCGTCCGCGCCGAGTTCGAGCCCGAGAATGCGATGCACCTCACTGGAACGCGCGCTCGTGATGATGATGGGCGTATAGCGCGTCATCGCCCGCGCGCGGCGACAGATTTCGAGCCCGTCGACGCCGGGCAGCATCAGGTCGAGAATCAGCGCGTCCCAGCCGCCCTGCTCCAGCAGGCGCAAGCCTTCCGCGCCATCGGCGCTGTGCACGACCTCATAGCGCTCGTCGCGCAGATTGAGACTCAGCACATCGGCGATGTGCATGTCGTCCTCGACGATCAGAATGCGTTTCGGTCGATCCATTAATGAATGTTATGGACGGGCGCACGAAAGATGCGCAATGAGAAGAGAAAGGCGACAACCATGCCGCCTTTCCATTGTGCAGAAAAGCGCGCGGGCCAAGTATCACATTTAATTTAACTTTCGGTGAGGACTTGGGGATAGGCGCGCGACTACGATGCCGCTAACCCACTCGCCCACGAGGAAGCATCATGCAAACCCGCCGCCGCTTTCTTCTGACCGGCGCCGCGGCCGCCGCCGCAGCGTTCGCCATGAGCACACGCCTACGCGCGTTGGCTGCCGGTGCGCCGTCGCAAACGTTATCGCGAGAGCAGTTCGAAGTCGCTCACAGCGACGACGAATGGCGCCGCCTGCTCAAGCCCGCGCAATACGACGTGCTGCGCCGCGAAGGCACCGAGCGCCCTTACACGAGCCCGCTGAACGACGAGCATCGCGCGGGCACGTTCAGTTGCGCGGGATGCCAGCTCGCGCTGTTTTCATCGCGCACCAAGTTCGAGAGCCACACCGGCTGGCCGAGCTTCTGGGCCCCACTCGATCATGCGGTCGGCACTCGTGTGGATGGCTCGTTCGGCATGGAACGCACGGAGGTGCATTGCCGGCGCTGCGGCGGTCATCTGGGACACGTCTTCGACGACGGGCCGAAACCCACCGGCCTGCGCTATTGCATGAACGGCATCGCGATGAACTTCACACCCGGCGCGGCGTAAGTCGCGAGTTTCCAACCATTCAACAGACGACACGATCATGGTGCTCATCGTTCTTGCCTATCTCGGCGGCGCGCTGACGATTCTCAGTCCGTGCATCCTGCCAGTGCTTCCTTTCGTTTTCTCGCGTGCGGACCAGCCCTTCGTCAAGAGCGGACTGCCGCTTCTCGCCGGAATGGGCCTGACCTTCGCCGCGGTCGCGACGCTCGCGGCCGTAGGTGGCGGCTGGGTCACGCAGGCGAATCAGTATGGCCGCTGGGCCGCCATCGCGTTGCTCGCGGTGTTCGGTCTCACACTGCTGCTGCCGAGCCTGGCCGAGCGTGTGATGCATCCGCTCGTCAATGCCGGCAATCGGCTGAGCGCGTTCGCACAACGCGGTGACGGCAAGCCGAGCGCGGGCGGCTCGTTCGTGCTCGGCATCGCGACGGGCCTGTTGTGGGCGCCCTGCGCGGGACCGATCCTCGGTCTCGTGCTGACGGGCGCAGCGCTCAACGGAGCGAGCGCCGGCACGACCTTCCTGCTGCTCGCCTACGCGGCGGGCGCTGCGACCTCGCTCGCGGTCGCGCTGCTGATCGGCGGACGCGTGTTCACCGCAATGAAGCGCTCGCTCGGCGCAGGCGAATGGGTCCGGCGCGGCATCGGCGCGGCGATGCTGCTTGGCGTCGTGGCGATCGCGCTCGGGCTCGACACCGGCGTGCTCGCTCGCGTCTCGACGGTGGCGACCTCGGGCATCGAACAGCAACTCGTCGACAAGCTCTCCAATAAAAATGGCGCGATGATGAAGTCCGCCAACGCGAACCACGACGGCCCGGCCATGATGCGCGCGAGCGCCGAGCCGCCCAGGTCCGCTAATCCCGCGCCGCTGCCCGTGGAAGGCACGCTGCCTTCGCTCGACGGCGCGGTGCAGTGGCTCAACTCGCCGCCGCTCACGAAGGAAGCATTGCGCGGCAAGGTGGTGCTGGTCGATGTATGGACGTATTCGTGCATCAACTGCCTGCGCACGCTGCCCTATCTGAAGAGCTGGGCGCAGAAGTATCGCGATCAGGGGCTCGTCGTGATCGGCGTGCACGCGCCGGAGTTTGCATTCGAGCGCAACGTCGACAACGTCAAGCAGGCGATTCACGATCTCGGCATCGACTATCCCGTCGCGATCGATAACAACTACGCAATCTGGCGCGCGTTGAACAATCAGTATTGGCCGGCGCATTATTTCATCGACGCACAAGGCAATATCCGCTATCACCACTTCGGCGAAGGCGATTACGCGCATTCCGAGCATGTGATCCAGCAATTGCTCGCGGAAGCGGGTCATGGCGCATCGCCCGCAACGGCGATGACCGCGAAGAGCAATGACGAAGCCTCCGGCAACGGCGCGATGATGCAGGCCGACAACGCGGACATGCGCTCGCCCGAGACGTATATCGGCTATGAGCGCGCCGAGCAGTTCATGTCGCCGGGCGGGCAGGCAGCCGACCGTATCCAAGATTACAGCGCGCCCAAGGCGCTCGATGTCAACGACTGGGGCCTGGCCGGCGCGTGGAAGGTCGGCGCGGAGCATGCGACGCTGGAAGGCTCGAACGGGCGCATCGTGTATCGCTTTCATGCGCGCGATCTGCATCTCGTGCTCGGGCCGTCGAAGGATGGCAAGCCGGTGCGTTTTCGCGTGAGCATCGACGGAGCGGCGCCGGGCGCATCGCACGGCAGCGACGTGCAGGCCGACGGAACCGGCACGGTGAAGGAAGAGCGGCTCTACCAGCTCGTGCGGCAATCGGGTCCGGTTGCGGACCGCACCTTCACCATCGAATTTCTCGACCCGGGTGTCGAAGCGTACGCGTTCACGTTCGGTTGAACGAGACTTATCGAGGAGCAGTCATGTTGAGAACCACCAGCAAGACTTTCAAGGTCGCGAGCGTAGCCGTGCTGTTCGCGGGCGCATTCGCATTGCAGCGCGCCGCGCATTCGAGCGAGCCGGCAGTCAGGATTCCGCCGCCCGCCCACGACGAAACCGCCGGCAGCGCGCACACCGAAACGGCCGTGTTCGCGGGCGGATGCTTCTGGGGCGTGCAAGGCGTGTTTCAGCACGTGCGCGGCGTGAAGGAAGTGATGTCGGGGTATGCGGGCGGTGCGGCGGATACCGCGCAATACGATCGCGTGAGCGAAGGCGATACCGGCCACGCGGAATCCGTGCGCGTGACTTACGACCCTGCCCAGATCAGCTACGGCAAGCTTCTGCAGATATTCTTCTCGGTCGCGCACAACCCGACCGAGTTGAACTATCAGGGCCCGGATCATGGCACGCAATACCGTTCGGCGGTGTTTCCGACCAATGCCGCGCAGCGCGATATCGCGAATGAATATATCGTGCAACTCGACAAGGCCCATGTCTATAGCGGCAAGATCGTGACGAAGGTCGAAGACTACAAGGGCTTTTATCCGGCCGAAGGCTATCACCAGAACTATCTGACGGAACATCCGGAAAGCCCGTACATCGCGATCAACGATCTTCCGAAGATCGGCAATCTGAAGCAGATGTTTCCGGCTGCGTATCGTCAGGATGCCGTGCTCGTGACGGTCGCGGCCAAGTAGGCTTCGAGGATGGCGAGCACTTCGGGCATGTTGCGTCTGCCGAAGCCCAGACGCACATGCGCGTCGCCATGATCGACGAGCATCGAAGGCAGCAGCAGCACGCCCGTGCCTTCGAGCAGTTCCGCGCAGAACCGGGCGGCGTGTGCGTGCTTCAGACGCACGAAGCCGATCGTTCCCGCGCGCGGCCGATGCCATTCGAAGCGGTCCGAGTGACGCGCGAAGAAGTCGTCGAGCAGACGCAAATTCGCGCGCGCGATGGAGGTGTTTCGTTCGAGCAGGGCCTCGGTATGGCGCACCGCGATGGTCGCCAGATATTCGCTCGGCGCGCTGTTGCTGATGGTGAGATAGTCCTTGAACGTGCTCATGCGTTCGAGCGCTTGACTGCTTTTCGTCGCGATCCATCCGAGGCGCAGACCCGCGAGACCGTGGGTCTTCGACAACGCTCCGAGCGAGATCGCGCGCTCATACACGTCGCATGCGGCGGACAGGCGATCGGCGGGATCGTGCTCCAGTCCGCGATACACCTCGTCGCTGAAGAGCCATAGGCGATGCTTGCGTGCGAAGCCGACGATCGCATCGAACACATCGCGAGATGGCAGATAACCGGTCGGATTGTGCGGTGCGCAGATCACCAGCGCACGCGTGGCGGGCGTGACGAGCGACGCGAGTTCATCGAGGTCCGGCGCCCATCCTGCCTCCTCGCGCGCCAGCCAGGGCGATACCTTCACGCCCATGGATTGCGCGACCGAGTAATGTGACTGGTAACCGGGCATTTGAACGATCATGTGATCGCCCGGCGCGAGCATCGTCTGCATGAACGAGTAGATCGCCTCCTGCGCGCCCGTATGCACGATGATCTCCTGTTCCCCGACATTCTCGTACAGCGCCGCGAGTTCACGGCGCAGCGCGGGCGCGCCCGGGTATTCGGTATAGCCGAGCCAGGTGTCGCGCAGACCGTCGAGCGAGTCCGGCTCGAAGGCGAGCAGCTCGCCGACGGACATCGATTCGGGATCTGAACTGCACAGCAGATGGTGCGCGGTGAATTCGTGCTGCGCGAAATAGCGTTCGAGCTTGAAAGGCTTGATTTGCATGGCGTGACCTGATTGGAACAGAAGAATGAGCCTAGTCTGCATTGGGCAGGCGGATTCAAACAGCTAAACTTTCTTGTTTGGATTAAGGAACGCTAATGCTCGACTATGACCTGCTGGATGCGCTGCTGGCCGTCGTTCGCACCGGCTCCTTCGAACGCGCTGCGCGGGAACTTAACGTCACGCCCTCCGCCGTGTCGCAACGCGTCAAGCTGCTGGAAGAGCGTGTCGGAAGTCTTCTGATCAGGCGTGCCCAGCCGTGCGAGGCGACCGCCTCGGGCGCGCTGCTGTGCCGCCACACGGAACGCGTTCAGTTGCTGGAAGCCGAACTCGGCGGACGCATGCCGACGCTGCCCGGCACGCCAAGCGAGCGGCGCGCGAAACTGCGCATCGCGGTCAATGACGACAGCATGAGCACCTGGTTCATCGAGGCAGCCGCGCAATTCTGCATCGAACGAGACCTGCTGTTCGATCTCGTGGTGGACGATCAGGATCACACCGCGCAGCGCATCCGCGCCGGCGACGTGCAAGGCGCCGTCACGACGCAAGCCGAGGCGCTGCCCGGCTGGCGCTCGATGAAGCTCGGACGCATGCGCTATCGCGCGGTCTGCTCGCCCGCCTACTTCTCGCGCCATTTCAGCGAGGGACTCACGCGCGACGCATTACGCCGCGCTCCATGCGTGAATTTCAACGAGAAGGATGAGCTACAAAAGCGCTTTCTCAAGCGCGTGAGCCGCACGGATATCGACCCGCCCGGGCACTTCGTGCCGCATGGTGCGGGCTTCGTGCGCGCATGTACGTCGGGGCTGGCGTGGGGCATGTGTCCGCAACGGCTCGTCGCGCGCGAACTGGAAACCGGCGAACTCGTGGAAGTGTCGCCGGGTGCGCGTTTCGATGTCGATCTTTACTGGCAAAGCTGGCGTCTGTCGCTCGGCTGGCTCGACGACTTCAGCGCGATGCTCAAACACAACGCCCGATCGTTTCTCGACTGAGCCGCTAAACGACTTCGAACGAATCGACTCGGTCGCGATAGAACGCGAGATGATCCTTGATCGCGGCGACGGCCTCGTAGGGCGACTCATAGGACCACACCGCGTTGACAGCCTTTTGGCCACCAGCGGGAATACTGTAATAGCTGCATTCGCCCTTGTAAGGGCAATATGTCGTGTGCAACGTGCGTTCGAGTTGCGTCATGTCCACGTCCTTGCGTGGCACATAAAGCACTTCCGGATATGACGCTTCGCGCAGCGACAGCGCCGCCCGGGTATCGACGATCACGCGCCCGCCCGCTTTCACGACGACGCGAGACGGGCTGGGCTCAATCGTGATCGGATGATCGGGGCCGGGAATCTTGACGGCTTTGTCCATGAGTGTCTTCCTGCGAACGAACGCTCGAAATCAAGCGCAAGAGCTGATACTAGCGCCGTTGCGCGGAAGACGCAGAACCCGCCCCGACCTTGCCTGCATCAACGGCCGAGGTAAGTCGGCTTGGTGCGGTCGTTGTCCATCGGCGGCATCATGGTGCGCGTGCCTGCGGCAGACCTGCCGGCTGCCGCGCCGCCATATGAGTTCATGTCGGCGTTGTAGGCGTTGCTCTGTGAAGATGCGCGCTTCTCAGCGGCCTTAATATCCGCCGGATAAGAAGTCTGATCCGAGCGCGCCGGGTCATAGCCCGCGGCTTCGACGCGCTGCAAGTCCTGCTTCACCTCGCTGCGCGTCACCGTCGAACCGGTCTGCGCGAAGGAAATTGCCGGCGCCACCACCACGGCGGCGACGGCCACTGCTTTGACGAACGATTTCATGGTGAACCTCCGGTGTGTTGGGCTGCGCACGGTGTTTTCTGTACGCGCTGCATAATTCAGCATCGGCCGTGCCCGGTTCAACCACGATCGCCTGTTACGCTCCTTTGCTTTCGATTGCCTTAACGAGTGCGTGCAGCACGCGATTCGCGGGCGTCGGCACGCCGAGCGCCTCGCCGCGCCGCACGATCAGTCCGTTCAGGTGATCGATCTCGCTGGTCTTGCCGCGCGCGAGATCCTGGGCCGTCGACGAGTACTGGTTCGGCATCGTCTCCGCGATGCGGCGCACGGCGGCATCGACGTCGGCGGGCATGGTCACGCCATCGGCTTTGGCGACCGCCAGACATTCATCGACGACATCGCGCATCGCGCGCGTGATGCCCTCGCCCTGCACGAGCTTGCCGTACGGCAATTGCGTGATCGCCGAGAGCGCGTTGTACGCGCAGTTCAGCACGAGCTTCGCCCACAGCGCGCCGCGCACGTTGTCGGAAATCTCGGTCGGCACGCCCGCCTCGATGAGCGTGCGCGCAACGTCCGCGCTTTGCGTCGATGGTTCGATCACGAGCTCGCCGCGCCCGTTGTGCTTCACATGCCCGGGGCCCGCCATTTCGGCCGCCACGTACACGACCGCGGCGGCCGCTTCCTGCGGCAGCAGTTCGCGCAGCCGCTCGGCGTTCTCCACGCCGTTCTGCAAGGACAGCACGAGCGTGTCGGCTGCGAGATGAGGTGCGAGCGCGTGCGCCGCGCTGTCGGTGTCGGTCGACTTCACGCAGAACAACACGAGTTGCGCGCCTTGGGCAGCGCTCGCCTCGGTGCTCGCGGCCACGCGCACGCGCTCGTCGAAGTGCTGCGTGTCGAGCCGCAAGCCGTCGCGTTCCACGGCTTCGACATGCTGAGGCCGTGCGATCAGCACGACCTCGTGACCCGCGCGCGCGAGCATGCCGCCGTAGTAACAACCAACCGCGCCAGCTCCCATGACGGCGACTTTCATGTTTCGCTTCTCCTCGTTGCGTTGAGTTTGATTAAGCTTTTCAGCGTGCACAGCACAGGCTCGCAAAAATAACACATGGCAAGGCGCATCGGCCGCACCGTTCGATGCTTCGCATAACCGATGAGGCGCAAACGCTTGCGCGCAATGAGGCAAATTCACGCTCGAGCCGCCTCGGGCCGCGTTTGTGGGCGGACGCACGATAGTCAGTCGAATTAGCGGTGAACCATATTGTTAAACGGGGCCACACGGATATACGCTTTCCTTCAGCGGATCGGCACGTCTTGCGCCAGGGTCGACCGCACCGGGGGTTGAACAAAAAAAGAGACCAGTTACGGTGGGCCTAAAGGGAAGCGCGTCGCGCGGCCAAGGGGCGGCCACGCGGCGCGCCGAGGCGCCGTGATCGTAGACAAGCGTGAGGTTTCGCCATTCGGCGACGAAGGGCGCCAAGCCTCGGGCACGGGCGTTATCACGAGAAAAAAAACATGAATCATGGATATGAAGCATCGCTCGTCAAGCGCGTAGTGAATCAACTCGTCGCGGGCATCGTGAACGGCGAATACCAGGACAACGTCCTGCCGCCACAAGTGATTCTGTCGAAGAAGCATGGCGTGAGCCGGACCATCATGCGCGAGGCGCTCAGCATTCTCATCTCGCGCCGCATGCTCGATGTGCGGCCCAAGACGGGCACCCGCATCAAGCCGGCGCGCGAGTGGCTCATCATGGATCCGGAGGTGGCCGAATGGCGTCTGCGCGCGCTGCCCGATCCCGATTGCCTGCGCAGGCTGCTCGCGTTCCGCTCGCTGGTCGATCCACCCGCGGCTGCGCTCGCCGCGTCGCGCGCGAACCGGCATCAGCGTATCGCGATCAACGCGGCGTATCAGCGGCTCCTGCACGCGAGTCCGTCCGAGCCGTTGCAGTCCGCCGCCGAGGAAGCATTGCAGGCGGCCATCGTCGAGGCCAGCGGCGACGAAGTGCTGCGCCAGATGGGCAGCGTCGTGCGCGTCGGCATCAGGACGATGAAATCGGCCTTGCGCACACAGCCACATGCGTTGCCGCGCGTGCCCGATTCGCAGCTCGGCGATTACAGCAGGCTCGTGCGCGCCATCGAAACCAGCGACAGCGACGCCGCGCGCAATGCGATGTCGCAAGTGCTCACGCGCACTGCCGCGCTGTGGATCGAAGAAACGGTCTGAGCGCCGTTTCCGCTGCTCTTTTCTTTTCTCCTTGCCCTACCGTTGCCGCGGCCGCGAGGCCGTCGCACCGCCTCCTGCCAACGCCGGGAGCGCATCTTGCGCGCCCCGCCGCCGCAGATTCGCCTCGCATGCGGCGCTCGCGTGACTACAATGAGTGAAGCCCCGCATGCGATGAATCTTGGCCCATCCGTCTCACGGAGCGCTTGGCGTTGGAAATACGGAGGCAAGAATGGCAGAGCTCGAAAAGGAAAAGGTAGTCGGCGTCCTGAACAAGATTCTCGAATCCGAACTGGCAGGCGTCGTGCGTTACACGCACTATTCGTTTCTCGTATTCGGCTTCGGCCGCATTCCGATCGTGTCGTGGCTACGTGCACAGGCCGATGAATCCCTATTGCACGCGCATCAGGCCGGCGAATGGATCACGACGCTCGGCGCGTACCCGTCGCTGGGAATCGGCCCGCTTCTCGATAATCACACATTCGACATCAGCACGATCCTGCGCGAATCGCTGCAGGCGGAGAACGTCGCGCTCGGTCTTTATCGGGAGTTGCTGACGCTCGTCGAGGACCGCTCCGTCGCGCTGGAGGAATATGCGCGGCAGATGATCGAGACCGAGGAAATGCACGCCGGCGAGGTGGACAAAATGCTGCGCCGCCCCGGCGAAGTGGATACGGCGCCCGAGCGCCGCACCGGGCATAGCTGATTTCAGTGCAGCGCCGGACATGAAAAGCGCCGGTCCGCATTGAGCGGACCGGCGCGTTGACGCGTGAGCGCGCGAGCCTTACTTCGGCTGCGCCACCGTGCGCAGATAAGGCTTCAGCGTCTTGAAGCCATCGGGATACTTCTTCTTCGCGTCTTCATCCGACACCGACGTCGGGATGATCACGTCGTCACCCGGTTTCCAGTTCACCGGCGTCGCGACCGCATGCTTCGCGTTCAGTTGCAGCGCGTCCAGCAGGCGCAGCACTTCGTCGAAGTTGCGGCCCGCGCTCATCGGATACGTGAACGTGGCCTTCACCTTCTTGTCCGGGCCGATCAGGAACACGGCGCGGATCGTCGCATTGTCGTTTGCGGTGCGCGGGTTCGCGCCGCTCGCGTTCGGATGGATCATGTCGTAGAGCTTGGCGACGTTCAGGTCAGCGTCGCCGATCATCGGATAATTGACCGCGCTGCCCTGCGTCTCCTCGATATCCTTCGCCCAGTTCGCGTGATTGGTCACCGGATCGATGGACAGGCCGATGATCTTCGTATTGCGCTTGTCGAACTCGGGCTTGAGCTTGGCCATATAGCCGAGTTCGGTCGTGCAGACGGGCGTGAAGTCCTTCGGATGCGAGAACAGGATCGCCCACTGATCGCCGATCCACTCGTGGAAGCGGACGGTGCCCTGGGTCGTCTCTGCCGTGAAATCGGGGGCTTCATCACCAATGCGTATAGCCATATCAAATCTCCCGTAAGGAATGGTCCGGTGAACGCTCCATGAGTCTGGCTGGAACGGATTCCGGAATAAAAAATGAAATGCGCGAATTGATTATAGTGCCCGGCGCAAAGATGCCCAGGACGGCTCCGATAAGTCCTTGAATGTCGTGGGGTCTTGCCTAGCGCCAGGGGAATGCCCATTCCGAAAGTCGCGGCACGGATCCTGCTGCGCAGCGCAAGCCGCGGACGAGCGGGCAGCAAAAACCTTGCTCCACTCGCCTGTTGCACCGACCCGTGCTCGAATTCCCCGGCAAAATCTGCTATCACGAAACGACAATACGTCAGAACGAACGTGCAGGCGTGAAGCGGCAGGAACGCGGAACATCCCGCACTCGAACGGGCGGACAGACTTCGCCGCGCCACACGGCGCGGCTGCGCTGCCGCCGCACAGGAGGCGATCGTGACCGTCATGCAAAGAAAATCCGTCGCTGCGCTGCAAAGCGAAGCCGCGGAATCAGAGGAAGTCCCTCAGGAGCACGGCGGCCATGCGCTGAAACGCTCGCTCACCGCACTCGATGTCGTCATGCTGGGCATAGGCTGCATCATCGGCGCGGGGATCTTCGTGCTGACGGGGCATGCCGCGGCGGCCAACGCCGGCCCCGCCATCATCATTTCTTTCGTGCTCGGCGCAATCGTTTGTGCGCTCGCGGGCCTGTGTTATGCCGAAATGGCCTCGACCGTGCCGGTCTCGGGCAGCGCCTACACATACGCGTACGCGACCATGGGCGAGCTGATCGCATGGCTCATCGGCTGGGATCTGATTCTCGAATACGCGGTCGGCGCGACGACAGTCGCGATCGGCTGGTCCGGTTATGTCGTCAGCTTTCTGCATTCGCTCGGTATCGACATACCGGAGCGGCTCGCGAAAGCGCCCTTCGCCTACGACCCCGGTCACGGCTGGAGTCATGCGGGGGCGATCCTCAACGTGCCCGCGATGGTCATCGTCGGCCTCATCACGATCCTGCTCGTTGTCGGCATTCGCGAGTCTGCGCGTGTGAACAGCTTCATCGTCGTCATCAAGGTGCTGATCGTGCTGGCGTTCATCGGCGCGGGCATCGGCTATGTCAACACCAGCCACTGGGTCACGGCGCAGAACCCGACCGGCGCGTTCATTCCTCCCAATACAGGGGAATCCGGCGTGTTCGGCATGAGCGGCGTGCTGCGCGGCGCAGCGGTGGTGTTCTTCGCGTATATCGGTTTCGACTCGGTCTCGTGCGTGGCTCAGGAAACGCGCAATCCGCGACGCGACATGCCGATAGGTCTGCTCGGCTCGCTCACCATCTGCACGATTCTCTACGTCCTCGTGTCATACGTGCTCACGGGCATCGTCTCTTACGACAAGCTCAACGTTTCGGACCCGATCGCGGTCGGCGTCGATGCGATCGGCATGCGCTGGCTTTCTCCCATCGTGAAGCTCGGCGCGATCTTCGGCCTGACATCCGTGATTCTCGTGCTGCTGCTCTCGCAGCCGCGAATTTTCTATACGATGGCAAAGGACGGCCTGTTGCCGCCATTCGCGTCGAAGATCCATCCGCGCTTTCATACGCCCTACATCACGACGATCATCACCGGCATCATCGTCATGATTCTCGCGGGGCTCCTGCCGATCGGCCTGGTCGGCGAGCTGGTCAGCATCGGCACCTTGTTCGCCTTCATGGTGGTATGCATCGGTGTGCTGGTGCTGCGCATCACGCAGCCGAATCTCGAGCGCGCGTTCAGGACGCCTGCCGTGTACGTCGTCGCTCCGCTGGGCGCGCTGTCGTCGCTGTTCCTGATGTCGGGCCTGCCTGCCGATACATGGATACGGCTGGTCGTGTGGATGGCGATCGGGATCGTCATCTACTTCGCTTACGGCATTCGCCACAGCAGGCTGCGCAATCAACGCGATTCCGCACCGAGTCAGGCCGCGCGAGGATGACGTGCGAGGCGCGCGGCCCTATTCCGCCGCGCGCTTCGACTCGTGTTCGCGCGCCTCTTCCGGACTTTCGTAGATATACGGCGCGACGCCGCGGCGCTTCAGGGCATCGCCGAGCTTGAGGCGCAGGAAGCTGCTCGTCGTATAGCGCGTCACGCGATCGTACAGGCCGTTCACCAGCTTCGTCACCATCTCCGAATAGGCGTCGAGCATGTCGGGGCGAATCGAAAAATTATCGTAGTTCACGATGGCGTGAGGCCTGGACTTCGCACTCGCGAGCTGCTTTTCGACTTCGCGGCGTATCGCTTCGACATCGTCCAGCGTCTTGACTTCGTGCCCTTCGAAGTTGATGAAGAAGAGATTCTTCTCAGGGTCGTAGCTGAATCGTTCCGACAGATCGAGCCTGAGCAGGATCGCGCGCAGGCCCATGGGCGCGTCGCGGAAAATGCGTTCGTCCATCAAACGCGGCGGCGTCTTCATGATCGGCGCAAAACCCATTTGCGCGATGATGTCCCGCTCGATTTCGATGCCCGGCGCCACTTCCGTCAGCACGAGGCCCTCCTGCGTGAGTTCGAACACGCAACGCTCGGTGATATACAGCACCGTCTGCCCGCGCTCGGCCGCATAGCGCCCGCTGAACGTGCGATGCTCGACGGCATCGACGAACTTGCGGCAGTCGCCTTCGCGGCGAATCGCGAGCCTGCCTTCTTCGATCGCCACATCAAGCTTGCCCGCGTTGAACGTGCCGACGAACACGACCTTCTTCGCGGCCTGACTGATGTTGATGAAGCCGCCCGCGCCCGCGAGCTTCGGGCCGAACTTGCTCACGTTGAGATTGCCTTCGCGGTCCGCCTGCGCGAGACCGAGAAAGGCGATATCGAGGCCGCCGCCGTCATAGAAATCGAACTGATACGGCTGATCGATGATCGCCTGAGTATTGGTCGCCGCGCCGAAGTTGAGGCCGCCCGCCGGAATGCCGCCGATCACGCCGGGCTCGGTCGTCATCGTGAAGAGGTCGATCACCTGCTCTTCGTTCGCGACGCTCGCGATGCCCTCCGGCATGCCGATGCCGAGATTCACGACGCTGTTGGCCATCAGCTCGAAGGCGGCGCGCCGCGCGATGATCTTGCGCTCCGTAAGCGACATGGGCTGCACCGAGCTCGCGGCCACGCGCAATTCGCTGGAAAACGCCGCGCTGTACTGCTCACCGAAGGTCTGCCAGTGATTCTCGGGGCGGGCGAGCACGACGCAATCCACCATCACGCCGGGAATCTTCACTTGCCGCGAGTTGAGCGTGTTCGATTCAGCGAGCCGCTCCACCTGCGCGATGACGATGCCGCCTGAATTGCGCGCGGCCATCGCAATGGAAAGCGCTTCGAGCGTCAGCGCCTCCTTTTCCATCGTGACGTTGCCGTTCAGGTCAGCGGTGGTGCCGCGCACGATCGCGACATCGATCGGAAAGGTCTTGTAGTACAGATAGTCGGTGCCATCGACGGGCATCAGGCGCACGACATCTTCGGTCGTGCGCGCATTGAGCTTGCCGCCGCCGTTGCGGGGATCGACAAAGGTGCCGAGACCCACTGTCGAGAGGTGCCCGGGCCGGTGCGCGGCGATATCGCGAAAGAGTTGCGAGATCACGCCTTGCGGCAGGTTATAGGCTTCGATGCGGTTCTCGATCGCCATCTTCTGCAAGCCGGGCACCAGTCCCCAATGTCCGCCGATCACGCGCTTCACGAGACCCTCGTGCGCGAAATGATTGAGGCCCTTGCCGCGGCCATCGCCCTGACCGGCCGCATATACGAGCGTGAGACCGGAGATCGGATGCGCGCCTTCGACGAAACGCTCCTCCAGCGCCATCGCCACTTCCTCCGCGAATCCAATGCCGACGAAACCGCTCGTCGCGATCGTGTCGCCGGACTGGATCAGGCGCACTGCCTCGCGCGCGGACACGATCTTGCCGCGTTCGACGAGGCGGGCGGTGGAGGGAAACGGATGGCGGGTCGGTGTGCTGCTGGCGGTCATGGCGTCTCCTGCGCGCTGCGTGATTTTGTTCTCAGTCTCGCTCACCGCCGCGCCGCGTGCTTGGTGTCAACGCACACATATCAGCCGATTTGCGCCTTCATATCTCCACACGCGTCCCCACTTCGATGACGCGATCGGCCGGCAGGCGCAGATACGCCGCGACATTTCCCACATTGTGCAGCATGATCGCGAAGAGTCGTTCCCTCCATAACGCCATGCCCGTGCCCGGCGTGGGCACGACCGTCGCGCGCGACAGGAAGTATGAACTCGTCGTTCGGTCGAACTTGAGGCCCGACGCGCGGCATGTTTCCAGCGCCGCGGGCAGATCCACTTCGTCCTTGAAGCCGTAATTCACCGTCACCTGAAAGCAGCCATTGCCGAGCGTATCGATCGACACGCGGCGGGCCTTTTCGACCCACGGCACGGGCTCCGTCGAAACCGTCAGGAACACGGTATGTTCGTGCAGCACGCGGTTATGCATCAGGTTGTTCAGCAGCGAATGCGGCACACCGGTGGGATCGTTCGACATGAAGATCGCCGTGCCTTCCACGCGCACCGGTCGTTTCGCGATCAGGCCCGAGAGGAATGGCTTGAGCGGCGTGGCGCCCGCGCGTGCGCGCGCTTCCTGAATCATCATCTGCGCGCCGCGTCCCCAGGTCGCCATGATCGTGAACATCACGAGGCCGATCGCGACCGGGAACCAGCCGCCTTCCGCGATCTTCAGGCAATTGGCGGAGAAGAACATCGCGTCGATCACGAAGAAGAAGGCCGTCGCGAACACGCACAGCGCCCAGTTGTAGTGCCACGCGTAGCGGACCACGAAGAAGGTCAGCACGGTCGTGATGAGCATCGTGCCCGTCACCGCGATGCCGTACGCGGAGCCGAGCGCGGTCGACGAGCCGAAACCGAGCACGGCGGCCACGACCGCGAGCAGGAGCGTCCAGTTGATGCCCGGCACATAGATCTGCCCGATCTCCTTGGCCGATGTGTAGATCACGCTCATGCGCGGCAGGAACCCGAGTTGCATCGCCTGCTTGGTCATCGAGTAGGTGCCGGAGATGACCGCTTGCGAGGCGATCACCGTCGCGATCGTGGAGAGCACGACCATCGGATAGAGCATCCACGACGGAAAGAGCCGGTAGAACGGATTCTGCAGCGCGGACGGGTCCGCGATCAGCAGCGCGCCCTGCCCGAGATAGTTGAGTGCGAGCGCGGGAAAGACGATGGCGAACCACGTGAGGCGGATCGGCCGCGAGCCGAAATGGCCCATGTCCGCATACAGCGCCTCCGCACCGGTCAGCGACAGCACGACGGCGCCGAGCGCCACGAACGCGAGCCAGCGATGATGCAGACAGAATTCGAGCCCCTTGAACGGATCGAGCGCCGTGAGAATATGCGGCGCGTCGATGATGTTCATGACGCCCGACACCGCCAGCACGATGAACCACAGCACCATGACAGGCCCGAACACCGCGCCTATGCCCGAGGTGCCGTGCTTCTGCATGATGAAGAGCGCGATCAGCGCGACGAGCGTCACGGGCACGACATACGGCTGCAACATGGGCGCGGCCACTTCGAGCCCTTCGACGGCGCTCAGCACCGAAATCGCCGGCGTGATGACGCCATCGCCGTAGAAGAGCGCCGCGCCCATCACGCCAACGAGCAACAGCACCTGTTTCAGACGCTTTTTCGATTCGACCGAGGACGCGGCGAGCGCGAGCAGCGCCATGATGCCGCCCTCGCCGTGATTGTTGGCGCGCAGGATCAGCGTGACGTACTTGAGCGACACGATGATGGTCAGTGACCAGAAGATCAGCGACACGATGCCGATCACGTTGGCGGGCTGCAAGGCCAGGCCACCGCCGGGATCGAACACCGTTTTGAGGGTGTAGAGCGGGCTCGTGCCGATATCACCGTAGACGACGCCGAGCGCTGCGAGCGAGAGCCCCAGCAGAGCCGGATGGCCGTGTGGTTCGGGCGCATGCTTGTCGTCGGCCGGAATGCCGGGCGCAGTCGATCCCATGATTCCTCCCTGCGTTTTACGGGCCGCCGCGCGCGCGTGCGGCCGATTTGTCAGAGGATGAGCGTCTGCCTTTGCATCGTTTGAAGTATAGGAACGGATATGAACGGTTGCTCCGTTATGTCCGTGTAAGCCTGCTCACGCGTACTTGATCCGGGCGACGGCGCGCAGTTCGTCGGCCGTGGCGGTGCCGTAGCCGAAGAACTCGAGATATGCCGGAATCATCTCGAAGAGCATGTCGGTGCCGACCTGCACGGCGCAGCCCTTGTCCTTCGCCGCGCGCAGAAGCGGCGTGTACTCCGACTTCATCACGACTTCGCCCACGAAAGTAGAAGGCGCGATGCGCTCGATATCGAACGGCAGCGGGTCCGTGTCTTTCATGCCGAGCGGCGTTGCGTTGACGATCACGTCGAAACCGGCGGGGTCTCTGGTATCGGTTCTGACCACGAGTTGCGGATAGTGATCGCGCAGGCGTTGCGCGAGACCTTCGACGGAAGCGGTGTTGGTGTCGAAGATCGCCAGTTCCGCGACGCCCGCCGCCGCAAGCGACGCCGCGATCGGCGAGCCGACGCCGCCGCTGCCGAGCACCAGCACGCGCGCGCCGGCGAGTTTGCGGCCCTTGCGTTCGACACCGCGCACGAAGCCGGCCCCATCGAACTGATCTCCGAGGAGCGTGCCGTCATCGCGTTTCAGGATCGCGTTGCATGCGCCGGCGATGCGCGCGGTCGGGCTCACTTCGTCCATGAGTCCGACCGTCGTGACCTTGTGCGGCATGGTGACGAGCGCGCCGCGGAGATTGGTCAGCTTGAACAGATGCGGCAGGAAGGCGACGTAATCTTCGGGCTTGACGCCCATGGGCACGACGACCGCGTCGATGCCCTGTTTGTCGAACCAGGGGTTATAGATCATTGGCGCCTTGAACGCTTCGGTCGGGTAGCCGAGGTGGGCAATCAGAGTGGTCTTGCCGCTGATCATGGCTGCTCCTTGGTCGGAAAGTCGGGGCGCACGTGTTCGTGCGCCCCGTAACCATGATAGTGCGGCTTGCCGCTCGAGGCTTCAGGCGTGTCTTGCGCAGTGCGTCATAGCTCAGTGGCTCGCGCCAAGGTAGGCCGCTTTCACCGATGGATCGTTGCGCAATTGTTCCGCCGGGCCATGCGTCGCGACACGGCCGTTTTCCAGCACGTAGCCGTAATCCGCGACATTCAGCGCGGCGGCGGCGAATTGCTCGACGAGCAGCATCGTGACGCCATCGGCCTTGAGGCGCTCGATGATGCGGAACACTTCATCGACGAGAATCGGCGCGAGGCCCATCGAGGGTTCGTCGAGCAGCACGAGATCGGGGTTGAGCATGATGGCGCGCGCCATGGCGAGCATCTGCTGTTCGCCGCCCGAGAGCGTGCCGGCAAGCTGATTGCGGCGCTCTTTCAGGCGCGGGAAGAGTTCGATCGCGCGTTCGAGGTCGGCGTTGACGTCGCCTTTCGGACGCGACCAGGTGAGACGCGGGAAGGCGCCGAGCAAGAGGTTATCGGTGACCGACATCGTGGCGAATACTCGCCTTCCTTCGGGGGAATGGGCCAGGCCCAGGCGGGCGATCCTGTGCGAGTCCAGTGCGTCGATGCGCTTCGCGTTGCTGCCGACGCCCATCGTGATTTCGCCTTCAGTGGCTTTGATCATGCCGGAGATGGCGCGCATGGTCGTGGTCTTGCCGGCGCCGTTCGAGCCGATCAAGGTCACTACTTTTGCCTTTGGTACGGTCAAAGATATGCCGTGCAGGACTCTGACTTTGCCGTAGCCGGCGTGGAGGTTTTTAATCGTCAGCATTTTTTTGCTTCGGCAGGGGTAAGGGTTTGGATTGCGCTTCTATGAAATCCTGCGTTCGTGTCGGTCTATTAGCTCTGCCCCTCCCCGGGGCGGGGGTAACTTTCTTTGCGGCTGCAAAGAAAGTCACCAAAGAAAGCAGCTTTTCAGGCCCGCGGTCACACGCAATTTGGCCATGCTTATTCATTCCCCGTGGTCCTCGCCTAAAAGAGTGCCCTCATAGGCCCGATCGGGCATTGGATCGCGGACCCAATGCCACATCTCGCCGTTGGTCTTGCTGGTGCAGCACCTGTAAGCTCCGGCGCTGCGCTGCGCGCCGCCGACCGGTCCATCGGGTCCGCCCGTGCTTTGCTGCTAACGCTTCCATCTCATAGCATTCGCCCAACGACGGTTTCCCTTGCATGCCCCACGGCAGCGCGTAGCGCTGTGCCGGTGCTCTTTCGTGCTGAACCAGCCACTTTGACGTTCTAGCTCGTCAGACCGTGCGCGATCCAATTCGCGTCATGCCTACGAGGGAGACACTTAGAGGCTGGGCCACTCAGAATCATGACGACGAAGCCGCCTCAAGCACTCCGGGTCCAGAAAGCTGCTTTCTTTGGTGACTTTCTTTGCAGCAGCAAAGAAAGTTACCCCTGCCCCGGGGAGGGGCGACGCCAATAGACCGACACGAAAGCAGGATTTCACAGAAGCACAAGCAAACGACCAGCAAGCGCCAGCAAAACCGCGAACGGGAACATAGATTGCGGCGCGAGAGCCGAACCTCACCCCAACCGGAGTCCCCCTCAAAATGGCAACAAAAAAGCAGCAACCTGCGAGCGGCGTGGCTCGCACCCCATCGCACAGCAATACCAACAAGAAGGTCGAAGCGCTCGAAACCTTCCGCACCGATGCGACGAACCAGGCCTTGACCACGAATCAAGGCGTCAAGATTGCCGATAATCAGAACACCTTACGCGCCGGCGAACGCGGCCCGTCGCTGCTCGAAGACTTCATCATGCGTGAAAAAATCACGCACTTCGACCACGAACGCATTCCCGAGCGCATCGTCCATGCTCGCGGTTCAGCCGCGCACGGCGTCTTCAAGGTGTATGAATCGCAGGCCGAACTGAGCAAGGCCGCATTCCTGCAGGACCCGTCGAAGGAAACGCCCGTCTACGTGCGCTTCTCGACCGTCCAAGGCTCGCGTGGCTCCGCCGACACCGTACGCGACGTGCGCGGCTTCGCCGTCAAGTTCTATACCGACGAAGGCAATTTCGATCTCGTCGGCAACAACATGCCGATCTTCTTCATTCAGGACGCGATCAAGTTTCCCGATTTCGTCCACGCCGTGAAGCCCGAACCGCACAATGAAATGCCACAGGGCGGGTCCGCGCACGACACGTTTTGGGACTTCGTCTCGCTCGTGCCCGAATCGGCCCACATGGTGCTCTGGACCATGTCCGATCGAGCGATCCCGAAAAGCCTGCGCACCATGGAAGGCTTCGGCATCCACACGTTCCGGTTCATCAACGCACAGGGCAAAGGCCGTTTCGTAAAGTTCCACTGGCGTCCGACCATCGGTTCGGCGTCGCTTCTCTGGGACGAGGCGCAGAAGCTCGCGGGCAAGGACTCGGACTACCATCGCCGCGATCTGTGGGACGCGATCGACAACGGCGACTATCCCGAATGGGAACTCGGCGTGCAGATCGTCGAGGAAGACGACGAACACAAGTTCGACTTCGATCTGCTCGACGCCACCAAGCTCATTCCCGAAGAGCTCGTGCCGATCAAAATGATCGGCAAGATGACCTTGAACCGGAATCCCGATAACTTCTTCGCGGAAACCGAGCAGGTCGCGTTCTGTCCGGGGCATATCGTGCCGGGCATCGACTTCACGAACGACCCGCTGCTGCAAGGACGCCTGTTCTCGTACACCGACACGCAGATCAGCCGCCTCGGCGGTCCCAACTTCCACGAAATCCCGATCAACCGTCCGCTCGCTCCGCTGCACAACGGCCAGCGCGACGCGATGCATCGCCAGACGATCGACAAGGGGCAAGCGTCCTACGAACCGAATTCAATCGACGGCGGCTGGCCGAAGGAAACCGCCGCGGCCGCGGCGGGAGGCGGCTTCGAAAGCTACACGCAGCGCGTCGAAGGCTCGAAGATTCGCGTGCGCAGCCCGTCGTTCCAGGACCACTATTCGCAGGCGACGCTCTTCTGGAACAGCATGACCGATCCGGAAAAGGATCACATCGTCGGCGGCTATTCGTTCGAGCTCTCCAAGGTCGAACGCAAGAATATCCGCGAGCGTCAGCTCGGCATTCTCGCCAACATCGACGCAACGCTCGCCGCGCGCGTCGCCGAAAATCTCGGGCTGCCCGCGCCGAAGAAAAGCGCGAGCGCGGCGGAACTCGGCAAGTCGTCGCTGAAGGAGTCGCCGGCGCTGTCGATCGTCGGCAAGACCAAGCCTTCGGTCAAAACGCGCAAGGTCGCGATCCTCGCCGCGAAGGGCGCCGACGCCGCCAGCATCCAGGCCGTCAAGGACGCGCTCGAGGCCGAGGGCGCGCACGCCAAGGTCATCTCGCCGACCCTCGCGCCGCCCGCTCAGGGCGTCGAGCCGGACGCGACGATTCTCGGCATGCCGTCGATCATGTTCGACGGCGTGATCGTCGCGGGCGGCAAGGAAAGCGCGAAAACGCTCTCCGAATCCGGCGACGCGCGCCACTTCGTGCTCGAGGCGTTCAAGCATCTGAAGGCGATCGGCGCGATCGGCGACGGCGAGGACGTGCTCGCCGCCGCGCATCTGCCGAGCGGCGAGGATGGCATCGCCGTGGGCAGCGACGCCAGGCAGGTCATGAAGAGCTTCATCGAGACGCTGGGCAAGCATCGCGTCTGGGCGCGCGCGCAGAAGGCGGAGTCGGTGCCGGCCTGATGCGGCGGCCGGGCGCGGCGCCTGTGTTTCGCGTCCTGCAACGATGCCCGCGAATCCGCGCCGCGCCGGAGCTTGGCGCACTTCGGCCTTTTTGAGACACTGGCCGCACCGCTCGACGAGAGGATGCGGCCTTGTTCGATACAGCGAAGCGACGTGGCAATGCCGCGCGGGCGGTCCTTCCGCGAGCGTGGCTATGTTCGCTCGTGCTGCTGGTGTGCGCAGCGTGTCCGGCGCTGGCGGATACTTCAGCCGTGCGGCCGGTCGTGATCGGCGCGGTGCCCGGCATGACGCCGCCGCTCGACATGGCGTATGGCATTGACTACGACGCGTTCGCGCGGGAGGCGCCGCGCGGCATTTCGGACGATGCGGTCAACGCCGTGGCCACAGCACTGGGCGCACCGCCGCTATGGCGCTTCTTTCGCACGCGCGCCGCGCTGCGCGAGGCGCTCGCACGCGGCGACATCGACATGGCGACGGGCGCGACCGCGTTTGACGAGCGCGCGCCGTTCGCGCTCAGTCATCCTTATCTGCCGATCCGCAATGTTCTGGTCGAGCCGCTGACGAAGCGCGGCGCGGCCACGCATCGCGTGGCCTATGTCGAAGGACAGACTTTGCCGGAGCGTTTGCGGAGCGCCTATCCGTCGCTTGCGCCGGCCGCTTATCCCGATCTGATCAGCGCCTTGCTCGCGGTGTCGTTCGGCGATGCGGATGCCTGCGCGGGCGACATGACCGCCGTGGGCTACACGATTTCGCATTTCGATCTGCCCAATCTCACCGTCACCGAGTTCGCGCCGCTCGGCGAGGACGGCTATCGCTTCGCGTTCGCGCGCGGTCGCCCGGATGCCGATACGCTGCGCCGGCGCGTCGACGACGCGCTTGCCGCGCTGCCGCCGAGCTTCATGCTTGTCACGCTGCGGCGCTGGAGTCCGACCGCTTCCGTCCTCACGCGCGACGAGCCGATCGCGCTCACCCGGGAAGAACAGGCGTGGTTGCGCGCCCATCCGGTCGTGCATTACTCGATGCTGAAACAGGCGGCGCCGTTGATGTTCGCGGACTCGCAGGGCCACGCGGCGGGCTCCGCCGTGGACGTGCTCGATGCGATCGCGCGCGTGACCGGCCTGCGCTTCGAGGCGCGCATGCGTACCTCGACCGAACAGCTCGACGGCGATCTGCGCAGCGGGGCATCGCTGATCGTCCCGTATGCGCTGAGCGCGTTGCCCTCTGGCGCAAACGGCAAGGCGAGCCTGCCGACCGGCGACGGTCTGCCGGCCATCGTGACCGCCGTCGGCCAGCCACCGTTGCGCGATGCGGCCGCGCTCGCCGGCAAGCGCGTCGCGGTGCCGGACTATTCGCCGTTGCGCGAACTGGTGCGCCGCGCCGCGCCGCAGGCGCGCATCGTCGATACGCGCGGGCTCGAGGGTGCGCTCCACGCGGTCGTGAAGGGCGACGCCGACGCGGCCGTGTACGACCTTGCGATCGCCAACTACGCGGTCGGCAATCCGTATCGCGGCGCGGTGGTGACGAGCGGCGTACTCTCCACGGTGCCGGTGCCGCATGGCTTGCTGGTCGCATCGGGCGAGCCGGTGCTGCGCGGCATCGTCGATCGCGCGATCGCGAGCCTGCCGCCCGCGGAGCTGGAGGCGATCCGCGGGCGCTGGAAGCTTGCCGAGCATCCCGAGATGCTGTGGGCGCGCCGCCGTCCGCAAGTCGAATTCGGCGCGTTTCTGGGTGCGGCGCTCATGTTCGCGCTCCTGGGGTGGGCGCTGACCTTGCGCGCACAGATCGTGCGCCGCATCGCGGCCGAAAAGGCGATGCGCGCCGCGAAGGAGGAAGCCGAAACCGCCAACCGCGCGAAGTCGACTTTTCTCGCGACAATGAGCCACGAGATCCGCACGCCGATGAACGCGGTGCTCGGCCTGCTCGAGATGGAGCTGCGCGCGCCGGGCGAACGCGCCGAGACCGAGCGCGCGCTGTCGACCGCGCATCACGCCGCGCGCGATCTGCTCGGCATGATCGACGATCTGCTCGATGTCGCGAAGATCGAGGCCGAGCGGCTCGTGCTCGCGCCCGCGCCGCTCGAGATCGAAGGGTGGATCGCGGGCGTCGCCGCGATCTACGAACCGGCCGCGCGCGCGAAGGGCGTGGCGCTCGTCGTGGAGCGGCTGGGGGAAGGCGGCCCGGCCTCGCTGCTCGCCGACGGACAGCGCCTGCGGCAGGTCGTCGGCAATCTGCTGTCGAACGCGATCAAGTTCACCGATATCGGCGCGGTCACCCTCGAATACGACGTCGCGCCGCCCCGCGATGGCCGACGCGCCCTGACGCTCGCCGTATCGGACACGGGCGTCGGCATTCCGGTGGACAAGCAGGCGCTGCTCTTCACGCCTTTCGTGCAGGCGCACGATGGCCGCGCGCGCAGCGTCGGCGGCACGGGCCTCGGCCTGACGATCAGCAAGCGGCTCGTGACGATGATGGACGGCGCGATCGAATTGTCGAGCGAGCCCGGGCGCGGCACGCGTTTCACCGTGCACGTCGAGTTTCCAGAGGCGCGGGCGGTCGCGTCCGCCGCCGCGGCGCAGGCTACGCAGGTCGAAGCGGTGAGCCCGAGCACCGCGTCGCTCGGCGGGCTGCGCGTGCTGGTCGTCGACGATCATCCGGCCAACCGCATCGTGCTCGACCGGCAGATCGCGCTGCTCGGCGGCACGGCGCAACTGGCCAGCGACGGCAAGAGCGCGCTGGCCCGCTGGCGCGCCGCCCGCCAGGCCTTCGACGTCATCGTCACCGATTGCTCGATGCCCGAGATGAGCGGCGAGGAACTGGCGCGCGCGATCCGGGACGACGAGAGGCGGGATGCCTCGAAGGCGGCTCCCGTGCCGATCGTCGGCCTGACCGCCAATGCGCAGTCGGACGCCGCCGCGCGCGCGATCGCGTCGGGCATGACGGCGTGTTTCGTGAAGCCGCTCGGTCTGGACGCATTGCGCGACGCGCTCCTCGCGGCCACGCGGACGCGCCCGGCGCCAGAAGCGCCAGAAGCGCCGATGGAGCGGAAGGCACAAACGCTCGACGCACCGCTCTTCGACCAGGCCTTGCTCGCCAGTTTCGGCGATCAGGCCAGTGCGCTCGCCGACACCCTGAAGGCCGCGAACGCACTCGATCTGTCCGAGGCACGCGCGGCTTTCGAAGAATGCGACCACGCGCGCCTGCGCGACCTGGCGCATCGGATGAAGGGCGGCTCGGCGGTGATCGGGGCGGCGCCGTTCATGCGCGCGTGCGTCGCTTTGCAGCGCGACTGCGAACGCGCCATCGACGAGGACCGCAACGGTGACGAAGACGTGGCGATCGCGGCGTCGTTCGCGACATTCGTCGCGGCGGCCGAGGCGCTCGACGCCGCGCTCGAAGCAGCGCCCGCAAGCCGCGCCGCATGACTTTCACGCGCGCTGCGTGGTGCCGCCGCAGCGCGCGCCGATGCGCGCAGCCAACGCTTCGCGTGCGGCGCGTCTTTCGTGTGTTTTAATTGAACCTCCGATCATCTCGAAATTGCGCGGCGCACAGAGGCATGAATCGAAGGGACATCGAGACACCGAGAACAGGCGGGCGCCGGGCCATTCCGAACGCGCGCGCGACATTGGCGTATTGCTGCGCGTTGCTCGCGCTCTTGCCGGGCATTTCGCACGCGCAGCGGGCCGAATTGCTCGACTCGCGCGTGACGCAGTCGACGATCGTCGACACGATCTGCGTGCCGGGATACGTGGACCGCGTGCTGCCGTCGTTCGAAATCCAGATGAAGCAGAAGGACAAGCTGCTGAAGCAACGCAGCATCGACGCGATGTTTGCATCCGAATATGCGCTCGATCACCGCATGCCGGTACTGCTCGGCGGGTCGCCCAATTCACCCGCGAATCTCGACCTGCGCCGCTGGGACGGCCGCGCGGGGCAGCGTCGAAAGGAACGGATCGCCGTGTATCTGAAGCGCTGCGTCTGCACCGGCGACATCACGCTCAAGGAGGCGCAGACCGCGATGGCCGGCGACTGGTCGAGCCGTTACCCGAATCTTTCCAGCATGTCATGCAGCGGCTTTTAATGGCTTCAGATGGCTTGCGGCGATTGGTTCCCCTCATCCATCCGATTTAGAACATCTATTGAAAAAGACGGAATGCCGCAGCGCGCGGCTGGTCTACTGGATTAGTATGGAGCTATCTCGAAATTGGCCGTGGAGTCGTCATGATACTTAGCCTTGTGTCCCTTTTCGTTGTCGGCACGCTCGCGGCGCGCACGATCGTGAAGCAGCGGCGGCAGCCGGCGCCGGCTCGCGTGCGGAGGTGACGGCCATGAATCTGCTGGTCTGGAACCTCCCCCGGCGATGCGCCGCGCGCGACGTGCGACGCTTTCTGGAACACGAGCTGGGCGACTATGCGAGCGACATCGAGGTCCACGGCGCGGGCACGGCGCAGGCCTACGCGACCGCGCGGCTCTCGACCGATGTGCCTTACATCGGCGAGGCGATCGCTCAGCGGCTATGCCATCAGCGTCTGCTGGACGCACCTTTGCGCGCGCGGGCCTCGGCTTCCGGCGACGCGTCCATCCGCTTGCACTGAAATCGCGCGTGCCGTAGCGCACGCCCGGAATGAACTTTGCTGGGCCTCCCCTGACGAACGTTATATGTAGCGGCGAAGCCGGTGCCTCGTGCGCACCGGCTTTTTTGTCGATGCATCGGACGATGCACGCATGGCCGCTCGAACCGGAAGGGGATCATTCACATCGATGCAGCAGGCAGGAAAGAACAGGACGAACAAGACGCCGTCCGGCGCGGGGTTTTTCTCAGGCGCGGCGGCGGGCGCGCTTCTTTCGATCGCGCTGACGGCGCACGCGCAGCCGGCGGCGTCGGGGGCAACGTCGGGGGCATCGGCCGGGACAGTGGCGCAAGGCCGCGTGACGGCGCTGCCGGTCGGACCCGTCGCGCCCGCCGTGCCGGCGCCGCCCATGCCACTCGGCGCGAGCATTCCACAGGGCGCGAGCGCGCCGGAACGCGCGCTGCCCGCGATGCCCGTGCCCATGCCCGCGCAACCGATGCAGCCCGCGCCGGCTTCCTCTGCGTCGGCGGCGAGCGAGGCCTCTGCGGCATCCGCTGCCAGCGCGGCGTCGGCGGCGAGTGCGGCATCGGAAGCGCAGGCGCCCGAAGTGCCCTTGGCGCCGGAACCGCCCGAGCCCAATCTCGCACAGCGCACCGGCATGCCGCCGGGCGGCGCGTTCGCGATGCGGCAGACGTTCGCGAAAGAAGTCGACCGGCGGCTCAATGTGCCCGCCGCGGATCAGCAGGCCTACGGCCGCGTGCTGCAACGCGCGCTCGACAAGGAGGGCCACGGCGATCTCGCCGACGAGTTCGTCGTGCTCGTCGATCGCAGTCAGAACGTGCAGGCGCTGTTCGTCTACTTCCGCGCGAAGCCGGACGATGCGTGGTCGATGATCGGCGCATCGCCGGTATCGACTGGCCGTCCCGGCACTTACGATCACTTTCTCACGCCGCTCGGCGTGTTTCAGCACGTGCCGGGCAACATGGACTTTCGCGCCGAAGGCACGTTCAACGAGTTCAAGATTCGCGGCTACGGCGCGCGCGACATGCGCATTTACGATTTCGGCTGGGCCGATGGCGAGCGCGGCTGGGGCAAGGGCGGCAAGTCGCCGATGCGCTTCCAGATGCACGCCACCGATCCCGAGAAGCTGGAGCCGCTGCTCGGCATGTGGCATTCGAAGGGCTGCGTGCGGATTCCGTCGACGCTCAACGTGTTCTTCGACCATCACGGCGTGATCGATGCGCAATACGAGGCGCGCGCGTCGGAAGGCCAGTCGATGTGGGTCCTCAAGGCGACGCGCAAGACGACGCCCTGGGCGGGCCATTATCTGGTGGTCGTCGATACCGGCAGAAAGACGCGGCCCGCGTGGTCGCCGGGACCGGGCAAGGCGGTGCGCGAGCACATTCCGGCGGGCGCGGACACGGTCGACTGAGCCGCTCGCGCGGTCTTATTTCGAGCGCGCGAGCAGCACGCCCGCGAGGGCCACGGCAAAGCCCGCCAGTTGCACGGCGTTCAGTGTTTCGTTGAACGCGAGATAGCTTTCGAGCGCGGCGAGCGGCGGCGCGAGAAACAGCAGAGCGGTCGCGCGTGAAGCGTCACCGCGCCTGACCATCCAGACGAGCAGCGTGGTCGCGAGGCCCGAGAGCATCACGATGCCCCATGCGAGCGAGAGCCACGTCGTCGTCGACGGCATGAAGCGTTGTTCCCCGAGCGCCAGCACGAGCACAAGCGCGACGATGGCCGCGCCGGTGTTCTGCAGCGCGCTGGCGCTGCGGATATCGGCGCGCGCGAGCGAGGTTTTCTGATACAGCGTGCCCGCCGTGATCGCGACGACGGCGAGCACGGCGATCGTCACGACGAGCCATTGCGGCGCGTGGCCTGCCGCAGCGTGGCCGGATTGCGCGCCGGTCGCAGCGCTCGCGGCGATCTTCGGCGCGAGCACGAGCGCGACGCCTGCCAGACCGAGCACGAACCCACCCCACGCACGCCGCGAAAGTCTTTCGCCGAACAGCCGCGCGGCAATGGCGGCGGTGAGCAGTGGCTGCAGCGCGCCGAGCAGCGCCATGATGCCCGCGCCGAGTCCTTGCGCGACGGCCCAGTAGCCCGCGCCCAGATAGACGCCTTGCAGCAGCGCGCCGGCGAACAGATGTCTGGCCGTATCGCGGCCGCGCGGCCAGGGCGCGCGCGTGACGGCGGCGATCCCGATGAACAGCAGCGCGGTGCCGGAAAAGCGCGCGAGCAGATACAGATTCGGATCGACGTAAGGCGTGATCGCCCGCGCGACGATGAAGCCGGTCGACCAGAGAAACACGAACACGGGCGCGGCGAGAATCGAAAGCATGTGAGGCATGAGCCGGAACGGAATGCGCCAGTATCGGCGCGACGGGCCGTGTCCGTCTTGTCTATCCGTGCACTCGCCGCGCCGTGCGCGTCATTCGATGGTGAAGGTGTCGAGCGGCTGATTGGCGCGCGCGTCGCCTTCGAAGCGGCGCGACAGTTGCGCGTGCAGACGTTTTGCTTCGTCGAGCGTGAGATCGATCCAGTAAGGGTCGCCGGCTGCGTCGTTGAGGCGATCGGGAGGGAATTGAATTTCGATCACCACGCCTTTCTTGTACATCGGATAGCCTCGTTCATCGCTCGTGCAGAGCGGCAAAGTCTAGCGGATGCACGCTCGCCGATTGCACACGCCGCGGAAAGAATCCATTGCGCGAGACGGCTTGACGAATGCGGCTCTGCCAAGGAAGTGCCACATTAGGCCGCTAAACTCCACACGCTGCCTCGCTTCCTTTTTCGTCACCGGACAATGCTCGCCGAACAACGTCACCAATTCATTCTTTCCGAGCTGGAAAAGCATGGCGCACTCGCGGTGGCCGATCTCGTGCGTGCGTTGAGCGTATCGCGCGAGACGGTGCGGCGCGATCTCAACGTGCTCGCCGGACGCGGACTCGTGACGACGACGCACGGCGGCGCATTGTCGATCGACAGGCGCGAGCCACATGTGGACGTGCGCGAAGCGGAGAACGCGGCGGCCAAGCAGGCGATCGGCGTGCGCGCGGCGGCGTTCGTGCGCGACGGGGCATCGGTGATCATCGATTCGGGGAGCACGACGCAAGCGGTGGCGCGCGCGCTCGCGCAGCGGCATCGGCTGACGGTTTATACGAACGACTGGCGCATTGCCTTGCTGCTCGCGCGGCGCAATGGCAATCGCGTGACGCTGCTCGGCGGCGAGCTCGCCGATCTGGAGGACGCCACGTTCGGACTGGATACGATTCAGCAGCTCGCGCAGTATCACGCGGATTTTGCATTTGTCGGGGCGGGCGGGATTACCGACGATGCGCACCTCACCGATTACTCGCGACTCGCGGCCGAAGTGCGCGGGAGGATGATCGCGTCCGCCGCGTGTCCCGTGGTCGTCGCCGATTGTTCGAAGTTCGGGCTGGTCACGCCGGTGAGGATCGCGGGGTTCGAGTCGGTGCGGTATCTGGTGTGTGAGGCTGCGCCCGATGAGGGCCTGAAGCGGGCATTGGCGGCGCGCGGGCCCGACCTGATCGTGGCCTGATCGTCGATTATTTCGCATTGGCAAAATGTGTCCCTGCGTGGCAATGCGTGGCGCATTCACGTCGATGTCATAGATCTCTGCAATCCTTCGGGTCGAAGGTCGCGACCGGCCTTCACCAATTTCCCGACAACAGAGATCACCACCATGACTCGCGATTTCCGCTTCGCGCGCAACGTGCTGCCGGCGTTCGCCGCGGCCTTTTCCCTGCTTGCCGCGATGCCCGCACACGCCGCCGACGCCGTCATCCTGTACACCGCTGACGGTCTCGAGAATCTGTACAAGGACGTGCTTCCCGCATTCGAAAAGAAGGAAGGCGTGAAGGTCAACATCGTCACGGCAGGCAGCGGCGAAGTGGTGAACCGCGCCACCGTCGAGAAGGATTCGCCCAAGGCCGACGTGCTCGTCACGCTGCCCCCGTTCATCCAGCAAGCGCAGCAAGGCGGCCTGCTTCAGCCGTACCAGAGCGTGAACTACAAGAACGTGCCCGCCATCGCGAAGGAAAAAGACGGCGCATGGGCCACCTTCGTCAACAACTACTTCTCGTTCGCGATCAATCCCGAAGTCACGAAGAACGAGCCGAAGACCTTCGCCGATCTCCTGCACCCGAACTACGCGGGCAAGGTCGCGTACTCGAATCCGGCGACGGCGGGCGACGGCATGGCCGTCATCATCCTGACCTCGGCGCTGATGGGAGAGGACAAGGCCTTCGATTACCTCAAGTCGCTCGAACAAAGCGCCAAGTTCCACACCAAGGGCACGGGCTATCTCGACGTGCTGCTCTCGCGTAACGAGATCGCGTTCGCCAACGGCGACCTGCAGATGGATCTCGACGACGCCGCGAACGGCGGCCTTTCCATCAAGCCGCTGTTTCTCTCGCACAAGACGGGCGAAGCGCCGACCACGTTCCAGCTTCCGTATGCGATCGGCCTCATCAAGGGCGGACCGAATCAGGCAGCGGGCAAGAAGCTGATCGACTATCTGATGTCGTCGGACGTGCAGTCGAAAGTGCCCGACATCTACGGCATCCCGGCACGCACCGACGTGCCGCTCGCCGGCAAGAACGGCGAAGCCGTCAAGCAGGCGATCGCGGGCGTGAAGCTGATTCCGGTCGACTGGAACCAGGTCATGCAGAAGAAGGCCGGATGGACCGAGCGCTGGAAGACCGAAGTGATCGGCAACTCGGGCAAGCAGATCGAAGTCGTCAAGCCGAAGTCATAACGTGAGCGCACTTCCCAGGGAAGCGCCCGGCGCACAGCGGACGCCGGGCGTGCACATCGATCGCCTCACGGTGCGCTTCGGCGCGCGCACCGTGCTCGACGATCTCTCCTTGCGCATCGATCGCGGCGAGTTCCTGACGGTGCTCGGGCGCAGCGGCTGCGGCAAGACCACGCTGCTGCGCTTCATCGCCGGCTTCGTCAAGGCCGATGCGCTCGCGGGCACGCTCGCCATCGCGGGCCGCGATCTGACGCACGTGCTGCCGCATCGGCGCAATCTCGGCCTGCTGTTTCAAAGCTATGCGCTGTTCCCGCATCTGTCCGTGTTCGACAACGTCGCTTTCGGCCTGCGCGCGCGCAAGCTCAAAGCGGGCGAGATCGCGCGCCGTGTCGCCGATGCGCTCAAGCTCGTGCAGCTCGGCGATGCCGGCCACGTGATGCCCGCGCAGTTGTCCGGCGGCATGCAGCAGCGCGTGGCGCTGGCGCGTGCGCTCGTCATCGAACCGGATGTGCTGCTGCTCGACGAGCCGCTCTCCGCGCTCGATGCCAATCTGCGCGCCTCCGTGCGCAGCGAGCTGAAGGCCTTGCATGAACGCTTGCCGAATCTGACGATCGTCTGCGTGACGCACGATCAGGACGACGCCCTCGTGCTCTCCGACCGCACGCTCCTGATGCGCGATGGCCGCATCGCGCAACTCGGCGCGCCGCGCGAACTGTACGACGCACCCAACGATGCGTTCGTCGCGCGCTATCTCGGCGCGGCGAATCTGCTGCCGCCGCGCGTGGTATATCCCGTCGGCGACGCGCGGCACGAAGAGCGCGGGCGTCTCGCGTGCATTCGTCCCGAGCGCTTCATGATCGTGCCGCTGGGCGAAGGTCCGCTGCACGGCACGATCGCATCGGTCGAATGGTATGGCGCGGCGCTGTCCATTTCCGTCGCGCTCGATGCGCTACCCGGCGAGCCCGTGCTCGTGACGGCGCAGCGCGGCCATTCGCGCATGCCCGACAAAGGGACGCGCGTTTCACTTCGTTTCGAGGCTGACGATGTCGTCCTTGTTCGTCCCTGAGAGCATCGCGCGCGGCGAAGGCGGCATCAGCGATGCGGAACTGTCCGCGCAATTCGCAGCGCATGCTGCCGAAGCGAAGCGCCGCGAGCGAAAGGGGCAATGGCATCTGCTCTTCATTCTCGTGTGCGTGCTCGGGCCGCTCGTCGTCTATCCGCTGGCGCGGCTCGTCATGCTGAGCGTGACGGGTCCGCAAGGCTTCACGCTGCATGCGTACACCGCGTTCTTCGGCAATCCCGAAACGCGCGGCATGATCGGCACGACGCTCGGCATTCTCTTCGCGAGCGCGAGCATCGCGTCGGCGCTCGGCGTCGCGCTCGCGTCGATGTTGTTCTTCCGGCCGTTCGCCGGCGCGCGCCTGCTGACGCGTTTCCTTGAGCTATTCGTCGCGTTTCCTTCGTTTCTCGTCGCCTTCACGCTGATCTTTCTTTACGGCTCGCAAGGCTCGGTCAGCATCGGCCTGCAACGGCTCTTCTCGCTCGACGCGCCGCCGCTCGATTTTCTGTTCGGCATCGGCGGCGTGATTCTCGCGGAGGTCGTGTTCTATGCGCCTTTCGTCGTGCGCCCGACGCTCGCGTCCTATGCCACGCTCGACATGCGGCTCGTCGAAGCGGCGAAGAGCCTCGGCGCCGATGGCTGGATGGTCGCGACGAAAGTCGTGCTGCCGCTCGCGTGGCCGGGCATCGCGGCGGGCACGGTCCTGTGCTTCCTGCTCACGCTGAACGAGTTCGGCATTCTGCTCGTGCTCGGCAGCGCGCATCTGATCACCTTGCCGATCGCGATCTATAGCGCCGCCACCGTCGATCTCGATCTGCCCACGGCCGCCGCCGGGTCGGTCGTGATGCTGCTGATGTCGCTGTCCCTGTATGCGCTGTACCGGCGCGTGAACCGACGCTCGGGAGGACGCTGACATGCAGCTTTCGGCTTCATCGCGCTTCACTCCCGGCGCGTTCTTGCGCATCGCGTTCACGGGCTTCGTCGCGTTGCTATGCGCCTGGCTGTTCGTGCTGCCGGTGGCGGTCGTCGCGCTGTCGAGCGTGGCGTCGCACTGGTCCGGGACGATTCTGCCGGACGGCTTCAGCGCGCGCTGGTTCGCGCGCCTTTCATCGAGCGATCTCGATGCGCTCACCACGAGTCTCGAAGTGGGCCTCGGCGTCGCGTTTCTCGGCACCGCGCTCGGGCTTTGGCTTGCGCTCGCGCTGGAAGGACGTGACCGGCGCGGTCTCGGCGCGCTGGTCGACGCCGTCGCGATGATGGGCAGCGGCGTGCCGAGCGTCGTGCTCGGGCTCGCGGTGCTGATCGCGTATCACAAGCGTCCGCTCGATCTTTCCGGGTCCGCGGCAATCGTCGTGCTCGTGCAGCTCGCGCTCGTGTTGCCGTTCTGCTACCGCTGCGCCGCCGCCGCGCTGCGTCCGGAACTGACCACGCTGCGCGAAGCCGCCGCGAGCCTCGGCGCGCCGCCGCGCATGGTGCTGATGCGCGTGGTGCTGCCGCAACTCGTCCCTGCGATGCGCGCGAGCCTCGCGCTCGGTTTCGCGCTTTCGCTGGGCGAACTCGGTGCGACGCTGACCGTCTATCCGCCCGGTTTCGCGACGGTGCCGATCGTCGTCGTGGGACAGGTCAATCGTGGCTACTATCTGCCTGCATCGGCGCTTTCGCTGATCCTGCTGGCCGTATCGCTCGCCGCGCTGCTGATGATCGCGGCTCGCGCGCCGCGTCGCTGACTCGCACGCTAAACATCGGGATACCGAAATAAAGCACGACATCATGACAGGCCCGGGACATTGCGCCGAGCAATTCCCGGGCCTCGTCCGTTTCCTCCTTGTCATACCAAAAAAAATAAAACTGGCGTAACCTGCACTTTCAGGCACGGCCGCACCCGCATGGACGGGGCAGGGCGCTAATCTGGTGCGTCCGCATTGAACTCCCGTCGTGCTTTCGCGGTCGTTGCATATGTCGCAAAAACCGGAGGTTCCGATGACATCCGTCGACCTGGAGTTCGACCAGCTCAATAGCACCGTCGAAGCGCTCAGGCGCTCCATCTCGAACCGCCTGATGTACGGCGTTGGCAAGGACGCAATCACCGCGCAGCCGCGCGACTGGCTCCATGCCGCCGAGCTGGCGGTGCGCGACCGCCTCGTCGCGCGCTGGATGCGCACCACGAGGCTTCAATACGAACAGGACGTGAAACGCGTCTACTACCTGTCGATGGAGTTTCTCATCGGCAGGACCTTCAGCAATGCGCTGCTCGCGCTCGGCATCTACGACGAAGTGCGCGACGCGCTGGCGGGTCTGGGCGTCGATCTCGCGACGCTCGAAGAACTCGAGCCGGATGCGGCGCTCGGCAACGGCGGTCTCGGGCGGCTGGCCGCCTGCTTCCTCGATTCGATGGCGACCGTCGGCGTGCCGGGCTTCGGCTATGGCATCCGCTACGAGTACGGCATGTTCCGGCAGACGGTCGTCGACGGCAATCAGGTCGAGATGCCCGACTACTGGCTGCGCGCGGGCAATCCGTGGGAGTTTCCGCGCCCGGAAGTGGTCTATACCGTGCATTTCGGCGGCCGCACCGTGCAGCACGACGATCGCACCGACTGGATCGACACCGAGCACGTCAACGCGATGGCCTACGACACGGTCATCCCCGGCTTCGCCACGACGGCGACCAACACGCTGCGCCTGTGGTCCGCGCGCGCCACCGACGAGTTCGATCTCTCCGCGTTCAATCAGGGCGACTATCGCCGCGCGGTGGAAGCGAAGAACACGTCCGAGCACGTGTCGCGTCTGCTGTATCCCGACGACTCCACGCAGGCGGGTCGCGAATTGCGCCTGCGTCAGGAGTACTTCTTCGTCTCCGCGACGATGCAGGATCTGATTCGCCGCTATCAGCGCACGCACACGCATTTCGGACGGCTCGCTGAAAAAGTCGCGGTGCACCTGAACGACACGCATCCGGTGCTCGCGATTCCGGAGCTGATGCGCCTGCTCGTGGATCGCCATCATCTGCCGTGGGACAAGGCGTGGAAGCTCGTGCAGCAGATGTTCTCCTACACGAACCACACGCTGATGCCCGAGGCGCTGGAGACGTGGGACGTCGAGATGCTCGCGCGTCTGTTGCCGCGTCATCTGGAGATCATCTTCGAGATCAACGCGCAGTTCCTGAAGCAGGTCACGGAGAAGTTCGGCCGCGACGTCGAACTGATTCGCCGTATCTCGCTCGTCGACGAATTCGGCCAGCGCCGCGTGCGCATGGCGCATCTCGCGATCGTCGCGAGCCACAAGGTGAACGGCGTGTCGAAGCTGCACTCGCAACTGATGGTGCAGAACATCTTCTCCGATTTCGCGCGCATGTATCCCGAGCGCTTCACCAACGTGACGAACGGCATCACGCCGCGCCGCTGGCTCGCGCAGGCGAGCCCGTCGCTGTCGTCGCTGATCGACAAGCGTCTCGGGCCGCGCTGGCGAACCGATCTGTTCGAACTCGGCCGCCTGCGCGAATGGCGCGACGATCCGGAGTTCCGCAAGGCCTTCCACGACGCGAAGTTCGCCAACAAGCTGCGACTCGTGGAGCGCGCGAAACGCGACGCCAATGCGATCATCAATCCGGAAGCGCTCTTCGATCTGCAGGTGAAGCGCATTCACGAATACAAGCGGCAACTGCTCAACATCCTGTACGTGATCGTGCGCTACAACCGCATTCGCGAGAATCCTGAGCAGGACTGGACGCCGCGCGTGGTCATGTTCGCGGGCAAGGCGGCATCGGCTTACAAGATGGCCAAGAACATCATCAAGCTCATTAACGATGTCGCGAAGAAGATCAACGCGGACCCGCTCGTGGGCGATCGTCTGAAGGTCGGCTTCATTCCGAACTACGGCGTGAGCGTGGCGGAGCTGATCATTCCGGCCGCGGATCTGTCAGAGCAGATCTCGATGGCGGGCACCGAGGCATCCGGCACCGGCAACATGAAGCTGGCGCTGAACGGGGCGCTGACCATCGGCACGCTGGATGGCGCGAACATCGAAATCTGCGACGCCGTGGGGCGCGAGAACATCTTCATCTTCGGCAACACGACCGACGAGATCGAATCCCTGCGCGCGGCGGGGTATCGGCCGCGACAGATCTACGAGGAGAATCCCGAGCTCAAGGTCGCGCTCGACCAGATCCGCCTCGGGCATTTCTCGCCGGAAGAGCCGCATCGCTTCTACGACATCTTCCATACGCTCGTGGACTGGGGCGATCACTACATGGTGCTCGCCGACTTCGACAGCTTCGACAAGACGCAGACCGAAGTCGATCTCAAGTTCCGCGACAAGGATACGTGGACGAAGAGCGCGATCGAGAACGTCGCGGGAATGGGGATTTTCTCGTCGGATCGCACGATCGCGGAATACGCGCGCGATATCTGGCATGTCGAGACATTACAGGTGACCTGACGCGTTCGACGACCCGCGCTCTCAGGAACCGGCCGCCGGCTTCGCCGCCGCGCTGGCCGCATGCTTGCCGATCGCGTCGCCGACGAGCGCGGCGACGCGATCCGCGAATTCCTGATCCTTCGTGATGAGCACTTCGCGCTCGCCGTCGGGCGTCGCCACCATCAACTGATAGATCACGTCCTGCGTGATCCAGGTGAGATATCCGACCACGATGATCATCGCGCCGATCACGAGCGCCGCGCCCGAGCCGGTGCCGATGCCCGCGCCGAGCGCGACGAGCCCGATTAGCGCGATGATGACGGGCAACGGCTTCTGCCGAGGGACCATGACGACGCGCGCGGCGCGCAGATCGCGCAACGGAATCATCTGGCCGGAAGCCGACAGGCCGGCGCGCGAGAGCGTGACGCCGCGTTCGTTGAACGGTGTATCCATAGCGTTTCGTAGTCTTTCATTCAAGCCGGTGAAACCGGGCAGGTTACCAGACCGCGCGGCGCGGCGGCATGTCTGTTGAGCAACTATAACGAGCAAGATCAGAACAAGTGTAAAAAGCGCGGGGAATCGCCGTTTCCTGAGACATTACAGGACCTCAGGACGCTTTCGGCAACCGCGGCTGCGTGTGCCGCCGTGCCGGTGCTGACTGCGCGACCTTCATCCGGCATCGGGCGCGATGTAGAAGTAAGGTCGATCGACAGCCGGAACCGGGCACAGCACGCGTCCGGCTTTGCTTTCGACGGACGATGCGTATCCGGCTTCCAGTACTAAACTAGGTATGATCGAACGCGGATCGTCATACCTATCTCCAGTCGAATTCGTCAATGTCGTCGAACAGTGAAAAGAGCGCCAGTCTTCCGGACAAGCAGGACTTGAAAGCGATGTCCGTCTTCCGCTACGAGTTGCGCAAGTTCCTGCGCGTATCGGAGGAGATTTCCAATGCAGCCGGAATCACGACGCTCCAGTATCAGTTGCTTCTGCACGTGCGCGGCTTTCCCGGGCGCGACTGGGCCACCGTCGGCGAACTCGCGGAGCGACTGCAGGCGGCGCCCAATGGCACGGCCGCCCTGGTGTCGCGCTGCGAGGCATCGGGACTCGTCCGGCGCAAGACGGACAAGACCGATCGCAGGCAGGTGCAGGTTCATCTGACGGCGAAGGGCGAGCGCTGCCTGCTCAAACTCGCGGCCGAGCACAAGGCTCATTACGGCTTGTTCGGCTGGGTGTTCGGCGCGAAAGAAGAATGAGCCGCTAGTCGTTCCGGCTTGCCACGGCGGAGGGCGGGCAAAAGTTTATGTCACAATGTGCCTTAAATTTTTTAGACCATTCCGATGCGCATCCCTGGATTCATCGACCGACGCACCATCCTGCGTGGCAGGCGGCTCTGGCTGCACTACGGCGTGTTCTGGCTCGGCGCGGTCGCGACCGGGCTCGTCGCGGTCATGTACGCGTGGTTGATCGACTTCGGATACGACACGTTTCTGCGCGCCAGGGCCATCTGCTGGTGGCTGCCGTTGCTGCTCACGCCTGCCATTGGCGCGCTCTGCGTCTGGGCGACGCGCCGCTTCTTTGCGGGCGCCGAAGGCAGCGGCATTCCGCAGGTCATCGCAATGCTGCATGACGGTCGCGAACTGGGGCCGCGACTGCTCACCATCCGCATTCTCATCGGCAAGATCGCGTTGTCGTTCCTGTCGATTCTCGGTGGCTTCACCATCGGGCGCGAAGGGCCGACCATTCACGTCGGCGCGGCGCTCATGTTCAGCCTGCGAGGCTTTTATCCCGCGCGGCTGCGCAGCATGCGCGCGGGCGCGCTCGAGCGCAGTCTGGCGCTGGCGGGCGCGGCCGCCGGACTTTCGGCCGCGTTCAACGCGCCGCTCGCGGGCGTGGTTTTCGCCATCGAAGAGCTCACGCGCAGCTTCGAGCAACGCACCAGCGGTGTGCTGATCACCGCGATCATCTTCGCGGGTATCGTCTCGCTCGCGCTGCAAGGCAACTACACATACTTCGGCACGATCGATCTGAGCGGACGTTTCCCCGATTCGCTCGCGCTTGCCGTCATCCTGCTTGGCGCGGTGACGGGCGTCGCGGGCGGCATCTTCTGCTGGCTCCTGCTGAACACGCAGCGCTGGATGCCGGCGCGGCTGATCGACTGGAGGCTGTCTCATCCGGTGGCATTCGCCGCGGCGTGCGGCTTGTTCATCGCGGTGCTCGGTGTCGCCGCCGGCGGTCACACATTCGGCAGCGGCTATGCGGAAGCGCGCGGCATGCTCGAAGGCAACTCTCAGCTCGGCGCGAGCTACCCGCTGCTGAAAATGGCATCGATGGTCGGCTCGTACCTTCCCGGCGTGCCGGGCGGACTCTTCGCGCCGTCGCTCGCGATAGGGGCGGGCATCGGCAACGCGCTCCATCTCGTCTTTGGCGGCATGGAATTGCCGATGTTGATCGCGCTAGGCATGGTCGGCTATCTCGCCGCCGTCACGCAGAGTCCGATCACGGCATTCGTGATCGTCATCGAGATGATCAATGGACACGCGCTCGTGCTGTCTCTGATGGCCACCGCATTGATTTCGAGTCAGGTGTCGAAGCTGTTCGCGCCGCCGCTGTATGAGGCGCTGGCAGAGAAATATATGAGCAAGTCATGACCGGCGATTGGCGCGGGAATGGCCTTTCCTGAACTCCCGCTCGTCAGTTCGCCGTGAGGCGGATTACCGCTTCGAAACATTGCCTGCGGCGAGCATGGCGGGATCGACCAGTCGGTCGTATTCGTCGCCATCGAGAAACCCGAGCGCGATCGCTGCCGTGCGTGCCGTCACTCGGTCGCGCAACGCCTTCCGCGTAATCCGTGCAACGCGGTCGTAGCCGAGTATCGGATTCAGGGCGGTGACTGCGAGCAGTGACCGATCGACGTTGGTCGCGAGCTGCTCTCGATCCACCTCGATGCCACGGACGAGGCGCCTTGCAAAAACGCTGGCTGAATCGGCGAGCACACGCAACGACTGGAGCAGGTTGTAGACAAGCACTGGTTTGGCGACGTTCAGTTCGAAATTGCCGGACGCGTTGGCCAGAGTGATCGTCTGGTGGTTACCGATGACCTGGAAACACGCCTGAACGAGCACTTCCGCGATCGTCGGGTTGCGTTTGCCTGGCATGATCGAGGAAGTCAGTCCGTCATCCGGAACAAGCAATTCGCCGAGCCCGCAACGAGGACCGGAACCGAGGAATCTTATGTCGTTCGCGATCTTCAGCAGCGAAGTCGCGATCGTGTTCAATGCCCCTGACAGTTCCACGAGAGCATCGTGCGCCGCCATGCCTTCGAACTTATGGGGACTCGGGACAAACGACAAACCGGTAGCCTCCGCAAGCGTCGCACAAAAGAAAGTGTCGAAGCCGGCAGGAGCGTTCAGTCCCGTGCCTGCAGCGGTGCCGCCTTGAGGGAGAATCAGGAGCCGGGGCAAGGCGTCGTCGACGCGAGCAAGCGCATTCGAGAGCTGGCGCTCGAAGGTGGCGAAGGTTTGCCCCATGGTCATCGGCACGGCGTCCATCAGATGCGTGCGGGCGACTTTCACGATGTCGGCGAAGGCAAGGCTGCGCTCCGCGAGCGCCGAGCGGAGTTCATCCAGCGCTGGCCGCAAACGCGCGTTCACCTCGATCGCGGCCGCCACATGCATCACCGTCGGAAAGCTGTCGTTCGACGATTGCGAGCGGTTGACGTGATCGTTCGGATGCACCGGTGCCCTGGTCCCGAGCGGTTGGCCGAGTAACTCATTTGCCCGGTTCGCGATGACCTCGTTGACGTTCATGTTGGTCTGCGTACCGGACCCGGTCTGCCAGATCGTCAGCGGGAAATGACCGTCCCACTTTCCCTCGTGCAGTTCGATTGCGGCCTTCTCGATCGCCGAAGCAAGCTCCGGCGCGAGCACCCCGCACTGCACGTTGGCGCGTGCGGCCGCGAGTTTCTGCAAACCGAATGCGCGTATCAGGACGGCCGGGAAGCGCTCTTCACCGATTTCAAAAAGACCGAGGGCGCGCTGCGTTTGCGCTCCCCAGTATCGATCCGACGGAATCTCGATGGGACCGAATGCGTCATGTTCGATTCGCGATAGTGTGGTCATGGCGCGTGACACGGATTCGTAATTGAGTCGAGCGCGGCGGGACATGCAGGCACGCCGCGGCGAGGTGACATCGGATCAAGGCGAGTTTCGGGCGCCGTTGAGTGGAATGCCGTGAGGATGCGGATTTGCATCGTTCATGTCTTCGGGCAGCAAATTGCCGTCGGCAAGGCTCTCGTCAGCGCGGGCGGTTTCAGGGTAACGCTCGGGATAAAGATGTCGCTCCGCAATGGTCGCATCGAAGGTCCGCGACCACTTGGCGATCACGACCGTTGCGAGGCTGTTGCCGATCGTATTGCATGTGGCGATGGCCATCGACATGAAACGGTAGACGCCAAAGATCAACGCAAGGCCTTCGACGGGGAGGATGCCGGTCGAAGTGACCGTTGCTGCAAATACGACGAACGAGCCTCCCGACACAGTGGCCGCGCCCTTCGAGGTCAGCAGCATCAGCAGCAGAATGCCGATCTGATGATCCAGCGTGATGGGCACGCCGTAAGCATGAGCGATGAACATCACGCCCATCGACATGAAGATGGACGTACCGTCGAGATTGAACGCATAGCCGGTCGGCAACACGAGACCGACGGTTTGCTTCGCGCAGCCGAGCCGTTCGAGTTTGATCAGAAGACCCGGCAGGGCGCTTTCGGACGAAGCCGTACCGAGCACGATGAAAATCTCGTCCTTGATATAGCGCAGAAAGCGCCACAGGCTGAAGCCCGCGAGCTTCGCGATCACGCCCATGACCACGACGATGAACAGCACGATCACCGCATAGAAGCTCAGCACGAGCTGCGCCAGCGCGATCAGCACCGCCGTGCCGTTGCTTCCCACCGAGAAGGCGATCGCACCGAGCGTGCCGAGCGGCGCGAGCTTCATCACGAGATTGATGAACGAGAACAGCACCTCGGAGATGAGATCGAGTCCTTCGTTGATGCGCACGCGGCGGCGCTCCGGAATCGCGAGAATGCCGATGCCGACCATTACCGCGAGCACGACCACTTGCAGCAACTCGCCCTTCGCGAACGCGCCGATGAAGTTGTCCGGCACGATATGCATGACGAATTCGGTGAAGCCCTGCGGCGCGGCCTTGGCCGCGACCGCGGGCACGGCGCCGACGGTGACGGACGTCATCGCCTTGCCCGTTTGCAGCAGATTGCCCGCGAGCAGTCCGAACGCGAGCGCGATCGTCGAGACGACTTCGAAGTAGACGATCGAGCGCCAGCCCACGCGACCCGCGCTCTTCACGTCGCCCGCCGAAGCAATGCCGTGCACGATCGTGAGAAACACGAGCGGCGCGACGCCGGCCTTGATGAGTGCGAGAAAGATGTCGCCGAGCACCTTGAGTTGCGCGCCGAACTTCGGGAACAACAACCCGACCAGGATGCCGATGACGAGCGCCAGCAGCACCTGCATGCCGAGCTTGCGGTACCACGGCAGTTTCTTCTTCGCTGCGACTGTGGCGCTGTCGCTTGATGCGTGTTCGTTATGCATCGCGTGCTCCTCCATGATCTTTGCCTTCAGATTTCGCTCGACAGCGCGACGGCCCGGTCCACCATCTGCGGTGCGAGGCCGAGATAGTTGGCGGGATCGGTCAGACGGTCGATTGCCGCGCGGTCGAAGTGCTTCGTGACTTCGGGCAGCGCGGCGAGCGCTTCGGCGAGCGTGCCGCCATGCTCGTTCACCGTGCGGCACGCGTCGTACACGATGTCATGCGCCTGCTGACGTCCGGTGTAGGGCGCCATGCCCATCATCACGGCTTCCGCGACGATCAAACCCTTGCTGATGCCGAGGTTGTGCTTCATGCGCGCTTCATCGACGATGAGACCGCCGAGCGCGAACTTCGCCTGATGCAGCGCGCCCGCCGTGAGGACGAAACTCTCGGGAATCGCAACCCACTCGGCATGCCACGGGCCGGTGGCGCGCTCGAAGTCCTGAATCATCGCGTCGACCATCAGTCCCGCATGCTGGCGCACGGCCTTCGCCGCCGCGAGCATGAGTTCGCTGGAAATGGGATTGCGCTTCTGCGGCATGGTGCTGCTCGCGCCGCGGCCCTTCACGAATGGCTCATAAACCTCCGCGAATTCGGTCGACGCCATGATCATGATGTCGAGCGCGATCTTGCCGAGCGAGCCCGTAATCAGCGCGAGCAGGTTCACCGCCTCGGCGAAGCCGTCGCGTGCGACGTGCCATGTCGTTGCGGGCACGCCGAGCTTCAGCTCCTCGGCGAGCGCCTTCTGCACCTCGAAGCCCTTGTCACCGAGCGATGCGAGCGTGCCCGCCGCGCCCGCGAATTCGACGACGGCCACGCGTTCGCGCATCTGCGCGAGGCGTTCCTGATGACGGTCGAACATTGCGAGCCAGATCGCGACCTTGTAGCCGAAAGTGACCGGCAGCGCCTGCTGCAAATGCGTGCGGCCAGCCATCGGCGTGTCGCGATGCTTCTTCGCCAGATCCGCGAGAATCGCGCGCAATTCGCGGATGTCGCCATCGATCGAATCGAGTGCGTCGCGCACTTGCAGCGCGACCGCCGTGTCCATGATGTCCTGCGTCGTCGCACCCCAATGGACGTAGCGGCCCGCGTCCCCGCACATCTCCACCAGTTGATGCACCAGCGGCAGGATCGGATACCCGACGATATCGGTTTCTTCGCGCATGTGATCGAAATCGATGCGCTCGATCGTCGACTCACGGGCGATCACTTCGGCCGCATCGGGCGGAATCACGCCCACGCGCGCCTCGGCCTTCGCCAACGCAACTTCCACGTCGATATAGCGTTGAATCAGCGCGTGATCTGAAAACAGCGCGCGCATCCTGGCGGTTCCGAAGGCATCGCGGAACAGGATGGAATCGATCACGGTGCTGGCCATCGGAACGGGGACATGTGTCATTGCGACCTCGAGAATTTCGAACTGGAAGGAGATGGACCCAGCGAAAATAATTTCGAATAAGTCCGGACATATGCAAGATAATATGTCCGGACATGATAGGCAAGCTATGATTTACCCGTAGCAACAAAACAAGACTTTCCTGAGACAGCCATGACTCGACCCCATTTCGCGGAAATCGCGCGTGAACTCACTGAAGCCATTGCTTCCGGGCGCTATCCCGTCGGCACCGTGCTTCCCACCGAACTGGAGCTGCGGGATCACTACCGCACGAGCCGCCATACGGTGCGCGCGGCGCTGCACGAACTCCAGCAACTGGGTCTGGTTTCACGCCGGAAAAACGCGGGAACGCGTGTCGAGTCGTCGCGCCCCCGGAATGAATTCCGGCCGACGCTTGCCTCCGTGGACGACTTGGCTCAGTTCGGGGCCGAGCACTTGCGGCTCGTGCAGTCGACAGAGGTGGTCGTCGCGGACGGCGATCTCGCCAGGACGCTGCAGTGTGCAGAAGGGGAGAGATGGCTGCGCATTTCGAGCCTGCGCATCGATGGCGGAAACGCCCGTACGCCGGTCGGATGGACGGACGTATATATCGCGCCCGACTATGCCGACGTGGCGGATATCGCACGCGAGCAGCCGGACAGGCTGATCAGCGACTTGATCGAGGAGCGCTACGGGCACAGCATTGCGGAGATCCAGCAGGGCATCCAGGCAGTGCTGGTTTCCGACGAAATGGCAAAGCGGCTGCGCGTGGAGCAGGGAACGGCGGCGCTCGAGATCGTCCGGCGTTATCTGGACGCGTCAGGGAAGAGTTTCGAAGTCTCCATCAGCATCCATCCGGCCGAAAGATTTTCAGTCGCGATGCGGCTCAAGCGCTCGAATACCTGATGCATTTCTTAGTCCACTCCAGCACGCCGCCGGGCGCTGCCCGACGCGGGATCTGGGGACCGCGCATCACATCTGCATCTTGTACCCATGCCTGGTTCGAGGCGTGAGTCTGCCTTCTCGCGAGGATGTGAATCACGGGACCGCTGTGACAAAATCGGTCGCGAGTTCTTCATCCCGCACGGTTCTTGATATGAGGCCCCTCTCTGCCACCGTACCCATTTCCGTCGTAAATGGCTTTCTTTCGGGCGCCGACCGTGCCGCGGTCATTCGCCTGGCGGAGCATTCGGGCATTCCGCATGAATTGCTCGGCATGCCGGCCGCACGCGTCACGCAGGAGCAGTTTTCAACGCTCTACCGGCTACTCGCGATGGAGCTCGACGACGAAATGCCGGGCATCTTCGCGCGACCGCTGCGCAATGGCACGCTCAAGTTCCTGTGCCTCAGTCTTCTCGACGCGCCACGGCTCGAAGTCGCGCTGCATCGCTTCGGTCAGTTCTTTCATCTGATCCTCGATGAATTCCAGCTCGTTTCGCGCCGCGAAGGTCCGCACGGGACCGTCGAGTTCGCCGCGAACCCGGGCGGTCCGCAGGCGAGCGCGCTGGCGCGGGAGCTGATGCTCAAGCTCGTGCACGGCGTGGCGTCGTGGCTCATACGCGAGAAGATTCCGCTGGTCGAAGCGGCGTTCCAGTTTCAGCGCCCCGCACAGTCGGGCGATCTGCTGTACCTCTTTCCGGGCCCGGTGCGCTTCGGGCACGATCGCACGTTCATCGCCTTCGATGCGGCCTATCTCGACCGCCCCATCCGGCAGCGGAAATCGGATCTCGACGCCTTCCTTCAGCGCGCGCCGGAAGACTGGATCTTCGTGTCCTTCACCGAAGAGATGGTGTGTCACCGGGTGCGGCAATGTATCGCCGGCGGCCTGCCGACGACGCCGACTGTCGATGCCGTCGCGCAGGAACTGAACTACTCGGCGCGAACCCTGTGCCGCCGTCTCGAAGCGGAGGGAACGACCTTCCAGGCGATCAAGGACGAGGTGCGCCGGGACATTGCGATCCAGCGTCTCACCCGTTCCGGCGATGCCATCACCGCGATTGCCTACGACGTCGGGTTCGACAATCCGACGGCGTTCCATCGGGCGTTCCGGCACTGGACCGGCAGTACGCCCACGGCGTACAGACAGAGAAAAGACGGATAGATCCCGGACCACTGGGGCGATCCGTTTTGGCAGGTTTTGTCAGTGAAAGGGCGCATTCCGGTAACGAATAAACCGAGCCACGTTGATACCATGCACCGCAACATATCAACATTTTCCGCTGCAGCGCGAATTTCCTCGGATCGCTGGGCGCTCGGAGTCATCGATGAGTTACACACCTCCCGTCAAAGAAATGCTGTTCGTGATGGATGAGCTGGCGGATCTTGCAAGCATCAGCCAGCTTCCGGGTCTTGCGGACTCGAATGCGGACACGGCGCAAGCCATCCTCGACGAAGGCGCGAAGCTGGCCGCCGAAGTCATCGCGCCGTTGAACGCAGCGGGCGACCAGCGGCCGAGCGAATGGCGCGACGGCACGGTGACGGCGACGCCCGGCTTCGGCGACGCATACCGGCAGTTCACGGCCGGCGGCTGGCAAGGCATCAGCCATCCGGCGGAGTTCGGCGGACAGGGGCTGGCGAAGCTGGTCGCGTCGCCGTGCATCGAGATGCTCAACGCGTCCAACCTGTCGTTCGCGCTGTGCCCGCTGCTCACCGACGGCGCCATCGAGGCATTGCTGATCGCGGGTTCGGAAGAACTGAAGGCGCGCTATCTGCCGAAGCTGATCGAAGGCGCCTGGACCGGCACGATGAACCTGACTGAGCCGCAAGCGGGCTCCGACCTGTCGCTGGTGCGCTCGCGCGCCGAACGGCAGGACGACGGTTCCTACAAGATCTCCGGCACAAAGATCTTCATTACCTGGGGTGAGCACGACATGGCGGAGAACATCGTCCATCTCGTGCTGGCCCGCACGCCGGACGCGCCGGAGGGCGTGAAAGGCATTTCGCTGTTCGTCGTGCCCAAGTTCCTCGTGAACGACGACGGCAGCCTCGGCGCGCGCAACGACGTGCAGTGCGTCTCGATCGAACACAAGCTCGGCATCAAGGCGAGCCCGACCGCCGTGCTCCAGTTCGGCGACAAGGGCGGCGCGACCGGTTATCTCGTGGGCGAGGAAAACCGCGGCCTCGAATACATGTTCATCATGATGAACGCCGCGCGCTTCGGCGTGGGGCTGCAGGGCATCGCGCTGTCCGACGCGGCTTATCAGAAGGCGGCCGCCTACGCGCAGGAACGCATTCAGAGCCGTCCCGTCGATGGTTCGGGCGCGCAAGCCGTCGCGATCATCCGGCATCCGGACGTGCGCCGCATGCTCGGCACGATGCGCGCGATGACCGAAGGCGCGCGTGCGCTGGCCTACGTCGCCGCCGCGCACGCCGATATCGCCCATCATCACGACGATGCCGAAACGCGCACCCGACATCTGGCGATTCATGAGTTTCTCGTGCCGGTCGTGAAAGGCTGGAGCACCGAGATGGCGATCGACGTCACCAGTCTGGGCGTGCAGGTGCACGGCGGGATGGGGTTCATCGAGGAAACCGGGGCGGCGCAGTTCTACCGCGATGCGCGCATTCTGTCGATCTATGAAGGCACCACCGCGATCCAGGCCAACGATCTCGTCGGCCGCAAGACGCTTCGCGACGGCGGCGCGGCGGCGCAGGCGCTGCTGAAGGAGATCGACGATACGCTCGCTGCGCTGCAGGCGGTCGATGCGGGCGATACCGCGCGCGTCTTCGAAGCGATGCGCCGGCGTCTGGCCGATGGCCGCGACGCGCTCGCGAACGTCGTCGCCTATGTGCTGGAAACGACCAGGCGCGACCCGCGCGCGGTGTTCGGCGGCAGCGTGCTGTATCTGAAGCTCGCGGGCATCGTGCTGTCGGGCTGGCAGATGGCGCGCGCACTGCTTGCCGCGCAACGCAGGCGGGCGGACGACCAGCAGTTCTACGGCGCGAAGATCGCGACCGCGCACTGCTTTGCCGAATACGTGCTGACGCAGGCGCGCGGCCTGGAGACGGCCATCGTTTCCGCGCGCGGCGACGATCCGCTGTTCGCACTGAGCGACGCGCAATTCTGACGCGTACGCGTACTCGAGATCGATGGAGGCAGCATGACGTCGGAAGCGGCGGGCGCACTCGCGCCTGAAAACTTGATCGAGCAATATGGTCCGCGTGAATCGATGGACTACGACGTGGTGATCGTCGGCGGCGGCCCCGCCGGACTGTCCGCCGCGATTCGCCTGAAGCAGCGCGCGGCGGAGCAGGGCGTCGAGCTTGGCGTCTGCGTGCTGGAGAAAGGCTCGGAGATCGGCGCGCACATCCTGTCGGGCGCAGTCATGGATCCGCGCGCGCTCGACGAACTCATTCCCGACTGGAAAGACAAAGGCGCGCCGCTCGATGTCGCCGTGACCGAGGACCGCTTTCTGTTCCTGTCGGAATCGGACGCGCGGGCCGTGCCGAACTGGGCGCTGCCCGGCAACTTCAAGAATCACGGCAACTATGTGATCAGCCTCGCGAACCTGACGCGCTGGCTGGGCCAGCAGGCCGAGGCATTGGGCGTCGAGATCTTCGCGGGCTTTGCCGCGGCCGAAGTGCTGTATCACGATGACGGCTCGATCAGGGGCGTCGCGACGGGCAACATGGGCGTTGGCCGTGACGGCCAGCCCACCGACGCTTTCCAGCTCGGCATGGAGCTTCACGCGAAGTACACGCTGTTCTGCGAAGGCGCGCGCGGACATCTCGGGCGGCAACTGTCGGAACGCTTCGGTCTGCACAACGGCGTCGATCCGCAGGTGTACGGCCTCGGCATCAAGGAACTCTGGGAGATCGATCCCGCGAAACACAAACCCGGTCTCGTGATCCACACGGCCGGCTGGCCCCTCGACAGCGACACTTACGGCGGCTCGTTCCTCTATCACCTCGACAACAACCAGGTGATGGTCGGCTTCGTCGTGGGCCTCGGCTATTCGAATCCGTATCTCTCGCCCTTCGAGGAATTCCAGCGCTACAAGACGCATCCGGCTATTCGCACGTACCTCGAAGGCGGCAAGCGCGTGTCGTATGGCGCGCGCGCAATCGCGGCAGGCGGCCTGATGTCGTTGCCGAAGCTGGTGTTTCCGGGCGGCGCGCTCGTTGGCGACGACGCGGGCTTTCTCAACGCATCGCGCATCAAGGGTTCTCACGCGGCGCTCAAGACCGGCATGCTCGCCGCCGACGCCGCGTTCGACGCAGTTCAGGCCGGGCGTCAGTCCGACGAACTCGCGGCTTATCCGGAATCGTTCAGGCGTTCCTGGCTGCACGAAGAACTGCACAAGGCGCGCAACTTCAAGCAATGGATGGCCAAGGGCCTCTATCTCGGCACGCTGATGGTCGGCATCGAGCAGAAGCTGCTGGGCGGAAAGGTGCCGTGGACGCTGCACCACCGGCATGCGGATCACGAAACGCTCAGGCCCGCGGCGCAATGCACGCCGATCGAGTATCCGAAACCCGACGGCAAGCTGAGCTTCGACCGGCTCTCGTCCGTGTTCATCTCGAACACCAATCACGCGGAGGACCAGCCCGCGCACCTGACGCTCAGGGACGCGAGCGTGCCGGTCGCCGTCAATCTGCGTACCTACGCGGGGCCGGAAGCGCGCTTCTGTCCGGCGGGCGTGTACGAATTCGTCAAGGACGATGCAGAGGAAGACCGCCTGCAGATCAATGCGCAGAACTGCGTGCACTGCAAGACATGCGATATCAAGGACCCGACGCAGAACATCGTATGGGCGACGCCGGAAGGTGGCGGCGGACCCAACTATCCGAACATGTAACCGGCACTGCGCAGGCGCGCAGACGAAGAGGAGCGACTCGATGGGCGAAGCAATGCGTGAAGTAGTGGTGGTGAGCGGCGTGCGGACTGCAATCGGCGACTTCGGTGGCAGCCTGAAGAATTTCTCTCCGACCGAACTGGGCGCGATGATCGTGCGCGAAACGCTTCAGCGCGGTCACGTAACGGGCGATGACGTCGGTCACGTGGTGTTCGGCAATGTCGTCCACACGGAGCCGAAGGACATGTATCTCGCGCGCGTCGCGGCGATCAACGGCGGCGTCGCACAGCACGTGCCGGCGCTGACCGTGAACCGTCTGTGCGGCTCGGGGCTGCAGGCAATCGTCTCGGCCGCGCAGACGATCATGCTGGGCGACGCGGACATCGCCATCGGCGGCGGCGCGGAGACCATGAGCCGCGCGCTGTACGCGCTGCCGGGCGCGCGTTTCGGGCAGCGCATGGGCGACGGACGGCTCGTCGACATGATGCTCGGCGCGTTGCACGACCCGTTCCAGACGATTCACATGGGCGTGACGGCTGAGAACGTCGCGCGCAAGTACGGCATCACGCGCGACGCGCAGGACGCGCTCGCGCTCGAATCGCATAGACGCGCGGCGCGGGCGATCGCGGAAGGACGCTTTCGCGACCAGATTCTGCCGATCACCGTGCGGGGGAAGAAGGGCGAAACTGTCTTCGATACCGACGAGCATGTGCGCCACGACGCGAGCACCAGCGATTTCTCGACGCTGAAGCCGGTATTCGCCAAGGAGAACGGCACGGTGACGGCCGGCAACGCATCGGGCATCAACGACGCGGCGGCGGCCGTGCTGCTGATGGAGCGCGGCGTGGCCGAGCGACGCGGCGCGAAGCCGCTGGCACGGCTCGTGTCCTACGCGCATGCGGGTGTCGATCCCGCCTACATGGGCATCGGGCCGGTGCCAGCGACGCGCAAGGCGCTGGAGCGCGCCGGTCTCGATGTCGCGCAACTCGATGTGATCGAGGCCAATGAAGCCTTCGCCGCACAGGCCTGCGCGGTGACGAACGAGCTGGGGCTCGATCCGGCCAGGGTGAATCCGAACGGTTCGGGCATTTCGCTCGGGCATCCGATCGGTGCGACCGGCGCGCTGATCACCGTCAAGGCGCTTTACGAACTGAAGCGCATCGGTGGCCGGTACGCGCTCGTCACCATGTGCATCGGCGGCGGTCAGGGAATCGCGGCGATCTTCGAAAACCTTCAGTGATCCTCGGAGAGACACGCATGAACATCGAATCGATTGGGGTGATCGGAGCAGGCACGATGGGCGGCGGCATCGCGCAGACTGCCGCCGTCGCAGGACTTCGCGTCGTGATGATCGACGTCACCGATGCCGCGCTCGGCAAGGGCCGCGCGGCGGTCAAGTCGAGCCTGGAGCGACTGGTGTCGAAGGGCAAGCTCGACGCGGCGACGCAGGAGGCCGCGCTCGGGCGCATCGAAACATCGACCGACTATGCGCGGCTGGCTTCGGCCGATGTCGTCATCGAAGCGGCGACCGAGAACGTCGAACTGAAAGGGCGCATCCTGAAGCAGATCGAGGCGGCCGCGCGGCCGGATGCGATCATCGCGACGAACACGTCGTCCATCTCGATCACTGCGCTCGCGGCGCAGCTGGCCGAACCGTCGCGCTTCCTCGGCATGCACTTCTTCAACCCTGTGCCGATGATGCCGCTCGTCGAGATCATTCGCGGCCTGCAAACCAGCGACGAAACGGCGGCGGCCGTGCGCGCGCTCACCGAGCGCTTCGACAAGTCGCCGATCGGCGTGCGCAATTCGCCGGGCTTCGTCGTGAATCGCATTCTCGTGCCGATGATCAACGAGGCGTTCTTCGTGCTGCATGAAGGCGTGGCGAGCGCGGCGGAAATCGACGAAGGGATGAAGCTCGGCGCGAACCATCCGATCGGACCGCTCGCGCTCGCCGATCTCATCGGGCTGGATGTCTGCCTGTCCGTGATGGATGTATTCCTGAAGGATTTCGGCGATCCGAAATATCGCGCGTGCAATCTGCTGCGCGAGCTGGTCGCGGCTGGACGACTCGGTCGCAAATCCGGTCGCGGCGTGTACGACTATTCCGTCTGAGCATAGACTCGTCAATCGATGCATTCTTTAGCGAGCCGTTCATCTCGACGGCTCGCTAAACGCAACCCCGCTCCCTTCCGCCAGGCCGCAGGCCTGGACCCGCACTTTCCACCGGACACCTCCGAAGTTCGCGAACGCATCGCTGTGCCTGGCTTCCGGGCAGGACGATCAACGCGCCGTCGCAGGCCCGTCCGATGCACGCACTGCGTTCCAGCAAACCGCTCGTTTTCCCTCATCCCTCCCGCGACGAGAGGTGTTCGGCTCGTAACCGTTGGTTAGCCTTACAGGGTGATACGCAGCGCACGCTGTTCACATCGCGAAACGATCCCTCGATCGCGCACGTGAAAGTATCGCGGTTAAACAGCGGGAACCGCTCAAAGCCGACACGGGATGCACGTACTCGACTTCATCGAAAGCGGGCGGATTGCGAAGCATGCGGTTCCTCGAACAGTTTCAGAAGACGAGCGTCTGCAAGTCGAGCGAGCGGTTCGCTATTTGAGGGCACAACGCACGGCGCCATCGGCGCTGCGATTTTCATAGAGGTAGAAGTGAATATTCTGTTTCCACACGTCGACAGCGTGTACGTAGGCGAAAGCCTCATTTACTTCGACGCGATCGTCGATGGCGTCACGGTCAACTGCGTCCTGACGGAGCATGCGTTGAGCGCCGCGACCGGCGTCGCTCAGGTCATGTCCCGACGCGAAGCCTTCGCGTTCGGACAGCCCGCGATCAAGGAAGTCGTGGCGAGAAGGGCAAGGGATTCGGCCTTAGGGCCGATCGTCATTACGCGGGCCGAATTTCGCGCTTGAACGCGGGCGCGCTCATCATCAAGTCTTTCACGACATCAAGTCTCATGGAACGCCCATCATGAATCAGTCAAACATCAAAGCCACGCTATCGTTCAGCGACAACTCGCCGAGCGTCGAAATGCCGATCTACAAGGGCACCATGGGCCCGGACGTGATCGACATCCGCAAGTTGTACGGTCAGACCGGCAAGTTCACGTATGACCCGGGCTTCATGTCGACGGCGTCGTGCAATTCCGCGATCACCTACATCGACGGCGACAAGGGCGAGCTGCTGTATCGCGGCTACCCGATCGAGCAGTTGGCCGTGAACGCCGACTTCCTCGAAACGTGCTATCTGCTGCTGAAGGGCGAACTGCCGAACCCGGCGCAGAACAAGGAATTCGTGGACACGGTCACGCGTCACACGATGGTGCACGAGCAGATGCACTTCTTCTTCCGCGGCTTCCGTCGCGACGCGCACCCGATGGCCGTGCTCACGGCTGCTGTCGGCGCGCTGTCGGCGTTCTATCACGACTCGCTCGATATCAACGACCCGCAGCATCGAGAGGTGTCGGCGATTCGCATGATCGCCAAGCTGCCGACGCTGGTCGCGATGGCATACAAGTACAGCATCGGCCAGCCGTTCGTGTATCCGAAGAACGAGCTGTCGTACAGCGCGAACTTCATGCGCATGATGTTCTCGAACCCGTGCGAAGAGTACGAGGTCAACGACGTGCTCGTGCGCGCCCTCGACCGTATCCTGATCCTGCACGCAGATCACGAACAGAACGCGTCGACGTCCACTGTGCGTCTGGCGGGTTCGTCGGGTGCGAATCCGTTCGCGTGTATCGC
>NZ_FCOA02000012.1 GCF_001544875.2 Caballeronia hypogeia | reverse complement strand
AACGGATTCATCGACATCTTCACGTTGGCGATATCGACGCCCGTGTTGTCCGACTTCACGCGGACCTTCACGTTGTAGTCGACCACGCGCTTGACTGGCACCAGAATTTTCATGCACACGCTCCAAAGTTACGATTACGTCAACCCAGCGTCATTATACGAGCGACGCGTCGACTGTTCCCCTCCTTAACTGGGGGGGATCGGGTTGTCGTGTTCATCGTGCAATAGGTATGGGACGAATTTTATCGAACGATCGTTCTATTTATATCCACGAAAACCCGAACTCCACCCTGAAAACGATTACTAGGCGGTGATCACCGCCCCCGCGTATTTGCCTTCGATGTACTGCTTCACCTCCGGCGAGTGATATGCCGCGACCAGCTTGGCGACCCACGGCTTGTCCTTGTCGGCGGCGCGGATCGCGATGATGTTCACGTACGGCCCGTGCGGGTCCTCGATCGCGATCGCGTCCGACTTCGGCTTGAGGCCGGCTTCCATCGCGAAGTTGGTGTTGATCGCGGCGGCGTCGACGTCGTCGAGTGAGCGCGGAATCTGCGCCGCGTCGAGTTCGACGATCTTCAGCTTCTTCGGGTTCTCGACGATGTCGAGCGGCGTCGCCTTGAGGCCCGCGTCGGCGCGCAGCTTGATCAGGCCTTGCTTCTGCAACAGCAGCAGCGCGCGTCCGCCATTGGTCGGATCGTTCGGCACCGCAATGCGCGCGCCGTTGCCGAGCGCCGCCAGCGACTTCAGCTTCTTCGAGTAGATGCCCATCGGGAACGTGACCGTGTCCGCGATCTTGATGAGCTTGTAGCCGCGATCCTTCACTTGCGCGTCGAGATACGGCAGATGCTGATAGCTGTTCGCGTCGAGATCGCCGGCGGCGAGCGCGGCGTTCGGCTGCACGTAATCCGAGAACTCGATGACGGTGATCTTCAGGCCGTTCTTGGCGGCGACCTGCTTCACCACGTCCATGATCTGTGCGTGCGGACCGCCGGTCACGCCCATCTTGATCGAGTCCTCGGCGTGCGCGACGCCGTTGAACAGCGTTGCGCTCAAAAGGGCTGCGGCGAACTTCAGAATGAATCGACGTTGCATGGTCTTGGATAGGTTTATTTGTGGCTTAGACGGCGAACGAGCCAGTCGCCGAACGATTGCACCAACTGCACGAACACGATGAGAATGACCACGACCGTGATCATCACTTCAGGCAAGAAACGCTGATAGCCATAACGGATGCCGAGATCGCCGAGCCCGCCGCCGCCGATCGCGCCGGCCATCGCCGAATAGCCGACGAGCGACACGAAGGTGATCGTCAGGCCTGCGACGACGCCCGGCAGCGATTCCGGCAACAGCACCTTGAACACGATCTGGCTGGTGGTCGCGCCCATCGATTGCGCGGCTTCGATCAGTCCGCGATCCACCTCGCGCAACGCGGTTTCCACCAGACGCGCGATGAACGGGGCGGCGGCGATGGTCAGCGGCACGACCGCGGCCGCCGTGCCGATCGACGACCCGACGATCAGCCGCGTGAAAGGAATCACCGCGACGAGCAGAATGATGAACGGCGTCGAGCGCACCGCATTGACGATGCCGCCGAGCACGCGATTCACGCCGATGTTCTGCAGCACGCCATCGCGATCGGTCAGATACAGCAGCACGCCGAGCGGCAAACCCACGGCCGCGCCGACGAGCCCCGAGATGCCGACCATGACCAGCGTTTCCCAAAACGACTGCACGAACATGTCGAACATTTCACTCAACATGGGACATCTCCTCCACCACGACGCCTTGCGAGCGCAAATACGCGATCGCCTCCGCGACCTTCACCGGTTGCCCGCCCGCGAGCACCGCCAGCGAGCCAAACGCCTGACCCTGAATCTCGTCGATCTGGCCGTGCAGGATGTTGAAATCGAGTTCGTAGCGGCGGATCGTTTCCGAGAGAATCGGCTGATCGACGCCCGAGCCCGTGAACGCGAGCCGCAGCAGATGTCCGCTGCCGGTCCTGAGACGTTCCGTGACGCGCGCCTTCAATGCCGGCGGAAGCTCGTGCGCGATCACGTCGCCGATCAGCGCGCGCGTGACTTCGTGATGCGGCTGCATGAACACATCGACGACCTTGCCCTCCTCCACCACGCGTCCAGCGTCGAGCACCGCGACGCGATCGCACACCTGCTTGATGACTTCCATCTGGTGCGTGATCAGCACGATCGTCAGACCGAGCTCGCGATTGATCTTGCGCAGCAAATCGAGAATGGCGCGCGTGGTTTCGGGATCGAGCGCGGAGGTGGCCTCATCGGAAAGCAGCACTTTCGGATTGCTCGCGAGCGCCCGCGCGATACCCACGCGCTGCTTCTGCCCGCCGCTGATCTGCGCCGGGTACTTGTCCTTGTGCTGCGTCAGGCCGACGAGCTCCAGCAAGGGCGAAACGGCCGCGTCGATTTCCGCGCGCTTCTTGCCGGTGAGCTCGAGCGGCAACGCGACGTTGTCGAACACCGTGCGCGAGCTCAGCAAGTTGAAGTGCTGGAAAATCATGCCGATGTCGCGGCGCGCGGCACGCAGATCGTCCTTGCCGAGCGCCGTAAGATCGCGTCCGTCGACGATCACGTTGCCTTCGCTCGGGCGCGTCAGCAGATTGATAGTGCGCACCAGCGTGCTCTTGCCCGCCCCGCTGCGCCCGATGATGCCGAACACTTCCCCGGCGGGAATCGACAGATTGATGCCGTGAAGCGCTTCGACCCAGCCCCGGGGACCCGCGAAACGCTGCGAAAGATTGCGTATTTCGATCATGAAAATGAAAACGGCGGAAGGCTCGCCAGGTGACACGCACCCGCGCAGCCGGCCGCCGCTCGTTCTAGCTGTTTAGTACCGTCGCCGCGATTTTACAGGACACGCTACATTCTGTTTAATAATGATTTTCGATCGGCTAATAACGTGGAGAAATTTACCGGCTCATGTCACGCAACATCCATTCGACCAGCATCGTCACGACGCGACACGGCGTCGAACTGTTCCTGCACCGCTGGCAGCCCGCGCCGGGCGTCGAACTCAAGGCGCGCATCGCGCTCGTGCATGGACTCGGCGAACACGCCGGACGCTATGACGCGCTCGCGATCGCGCTGAACGCGACGGGCGTCGAGCTGATCGCGATCGATCTGCGCGGACACGGGAAATCGTCTGGCAGGCGTGTTTCGGTGCGCTACTTCGTCGACTATCTGCGCGATGCCGACGTGCTGCTCGAAGCCTGCGCCGCGACGCCGCCCACGGACCTCCCGCTATTCCTGATGGGCCACAGCATGGGCGGCACGATCGCCGCCCTCTACGCGGCGGAAAACACGCAAGACAGAAAGCTGGCCGGATTGATCCTTTCGAGTCCGGCGCTTACGCCCGGCGCCGGCACGCCACGCTGGAAGGCGAAGCTGAGCCGCCTCGTCGCGCTGGTCGCGCCGCGCATGGCGGCGTTCACCCTCGATCCCGCGCTGCTCTCGCGTGCGCCGGGCGTGGTCGAGGCATATAAGCGCGATCCGCTCGTGCATCACGGTCCGGTACCGGTGCGCACAGCGGCGCAGATTCTCGCCGGCATGGAGCGCGTCGCGGCGAAGCGCGGCGAAATCGAACTACCGCTGCTGATTTTCCACGGCACGGCGGACGCGATCTGCGATCCGGCCGGCAGCCGCGACTTCGAGGCGCACGTCGGATCGACCGACAGCACGCTCGCGATGCACGAAGCGAGCGCCCACGAAACGCTCAACGATCTGGATCGCGACCGCGTGATCCGCGCGCTGATCGACTGGACGCTCGTGCGCGCCGACTACGCGCGCACGCACGCGCGAGACTAGATTTCGGCGAGCACGCGCAGATGCGCGACCACACTGCGCCCGAGCGCCGACAGGTTGTAGCCGCCTTCGAGGCAACTTACGATGCGCCCTTGCGCATGCCGTTTCGCGACGCCGCGAATCTGCTCGGTGATCCACGCGTAATCGTCCTCGACGAGGCCCATGTTGGCCATGTCGTCCTCGCGGTGCGCGTCGAAACCGGCGGAGACGAAGATCATCTGCGGCTTGAATTCCTCGAGCCGCGGCAGCCACATCAGGTCGACGACCTCGCGCACCTGCATGCCCTTCGTGCGCGCGGGCAGCGGCACGTTGACCATGTTCGACGCGTGATTGTCGGCGCCGCTGAACGGATAGAAAGGATGCTGGAAGAAGCTGCACATCAGCACGCGCGAGTCGCCGCTGAACGCGGCTTCCGTGCCATTGCCGTGATGCACGTCGAAATCGACGATCGCGACGCGTTGCAGTCCGTGCACTTCCAGCGCATGACGCGCGGCGATCGCGACGTTGTTGAACAGGCAAAAGCCCATCGCGCGCGCGGGCTCGGCGTGATGGCCGGGCGGACGCACGCTGCAGAACGCGTTCTCATAGCGTCCTTCGATGACGGCATCGGTGGCGGCGATCGCCGCGCCCGCCGCGCGCAACGCGGCGCGATACGACTCGGGGCACATCGAGGTATCCGGGTCGAGTTCGCTTCTGCCCGACTCCGGCGTGCGGCTCTTGAGGTAATCGATGTGCGCCTGCGTATGCACGCGCGCCAGGTCGGTTTCCTCGGCAAGCGGCGCTTCCTCTCGCTCGATGAGCGCGTCGATGCGGCTCGCGATCAGTTGATCCTCGATGGCCTGCAGGCGCGCCGGGCATTCGGGATGCCACTGACCGTTGTCGTGCGCCAGGCAGTCGGGATGGGAGTAAAAGCCGGTGGCCATGATGTCTCGCAATGCCGCTTTCGTCGGCTCTCGTCTCGTATTTTTTCGTCATACGCGACCGCGTGCCGCGCATTTGACGTTAAGTTACCACACCGTTCGCCCCGGCCGCCCCGGCCCGGACACACGGCCGATACCGGCGCGATGCGTCGGTTATACTGCCCCGACGCTTAGCCGGCCGAGCGAAACGCGCGAGGCTTGTCGCAGGCTGTTGCGTTCCGTTGAGAATCGTTGCGGATCGTTGCGGATCGATTCAACTTCACAAGGCGTTTGGCCGGTCGTGCATCAGGCATCGCGCCAGGCGTCCCAACCACGCACACTATGACCTTCCAGTTTGCTCCGTTCGACTCCACGGCTCCATCCAGGCCGACCAAGCGCGCGCTCGTCGCCTCACTGCTCTGCGCGTTCGGCCTTCTCTCCGCCAGCAGTGCCTTTGCGCAGTCGCAGCAGCCGCAGACCGCGACGCCGCAAGGGCAGGTGTTCGAAGAAGAGATCGTGCCGCAGCGCTACGCGAACAACCCGAACGTCGATGCGTTCATCAACGACATGGTCGCGCGCTACGACTTCGATTCCTCGGCGCTGCATGACCTGTTCGCGCGCGTGAGCTATTCGGCGACCGCCGCCAAGCTCGTGCTGCCCTCGCCCACGCCGCAGGCCAAGAACTGGCGCGCGTATCAGGCGCGCTTCATCGAGCCGGTGCGCTTCAACGCGGGCGTGAAGTTCTGGCGCGCGAATCAGGCCACGCTGCAGCGCGCGGCGGAGCAGTTCGGCGTGCCGCCCGAGATCATCGTCGGGATCATCGGCGTAGAGACGATCTACGGGAAGTACATGGGCAACTTCCGCGCGCTCGATGCGCTGACCACGCTCACGTTCGATTACCCGAACACGCCGAACCGCACCGAGCGCATGGCGACGTTCCGCAAGAATCTCGCAGACCTGCTCGTGTGGACGCGCGATTCACAGATCGATCCGACCACCGTGCTCGGTTCGTACACCGGCGCGATCGGCATTCCGCAGTTTCTGCCGAGCAGCATCGTCCAGTACGCGGTCGATTTCGACGGCAACAGCCGCATCGATCTGCGCACGAGCCCGGCGGACGCGATCGGCAGCGTCGCGAACTATCTCAAGCAGAATGGCTGGGAGCCGGGCCGGCCGGTCGTGTGGCGCATTGCCGGCGATGTCGGCAGTCAAGGCATCGCGCAGGCGGCGGCGGATGGCGCGCCCGAACCGAAATGGTCGCTTGCGCAACTCACCAAGGCCGGCATGCTGCTCAACGAGCCAGGTCTGAATCTCGAGGCGGAAGCGCCGACACCGCTTACCGTCGTCGATCTGCCGACACCCGGCCGCGCGACCGAATATACGCTCGGGCTGAAGAACTTCTACGTGCTCACGCGCTACAACCGCAGTTTCTTCTACGCGCTCGCCGTCTATCAGCTTGGCGAAGCGGTGAAAGCGCGCATGATGGCGGGCGAGGCGCCGCAGTGATGCCGCGTAGGATTCGCATGTAAAAAACCCCGGCGTGCCGGGGTTTTTTATTGTCCAGGGTACGTAAAGCTCAGGCGGGAAACACGCCGGTCGACAGATAGCGGTCGCCGCGATCGCAGACGATGAACACGATCGTCGCGTTCTCGACCTGCCGCGCGATGCGCAGCGCGACTTCGCACGCGCCGCCCGACGAGATGCCCGCGAAAATGCCCTCCACCGAGGCCAGCCGACGCGCCATCGCCTCGGACGCGGCCTGACTCACGTTCTCGACGCGATCCACCCGGCTGCGATCGAAGATCTTCGGCATATACGCTTCCGGCCACTTGCGGATACCCGGAATGCGCGAGCCCTCTTCCGGCTGCGCGCCAATGATTTCGATCTGCTGGTTCTGCTCTTTCAGATACTTCGACACGCCCATGATCGTGCCCGTCGTGCCCATCGACGAGACGAAGTGCGTGAGGCGCCCTTCCGTCTGCTTCCACAGCTCCGGACCGGTGCCTTCGTAATGCGCGAGCGGGTTGTCGGGGTTGGCGAACTGGTCGAGGATGATGCCTTTGCCGTCGCGCTGCATCTGATCGGCGAGATCGCGCGCGTATTCCATGCCGCCGGTGACCGGCGTAAGCACGATCTCCGCGCCGTACGCGGCCATGCTCTGACGACGCTCGACGGAGAGGTCCTCGGGCATCAGCAGCACCATCTTGTAGCCGCGCATCGCGGCGGCCATGGCGAGCGCGATGCCGGTGTTGCCGCTCGTCGATTCGATCAGCGTGTCGCCGGGCTTGATGCGGCCGCGCTCCTCAGCTTTCCTGATCATCGAGAGAGCCGGGCGATCCTTCACCGAGCCCGCCGGGTTGTTGCCTTCGAGCTTGCCCAGCACGATGTTGTTACGGCTGCGGATTTCATCGTCCACGACGCGGACGAGTTGCACGAGCGGCGTGTTGCCGACCGTGTCTTCGATAGTCATGTAAGCCATATGCGGAGCGGATTTCATCCCACGGCAGAACGCGACTGCAGCGGGATTTTTGATATAGGGATTCGTGGATTGTAGCCCAGCGCTCCCACCGATGCCGGCGCAGCCCTGAGGGTCACGCGGATATCCCGCTTCGGGACGTTCTGCGCGGCCTCATCGGCAAGCCAGCGCCTCAATCGAAGGCGTATCGTAATGTTCCAATTCGGGGGCGGTATGAGCACGTGTTCTCTTGATACCATCGCCCGCGACCGCCGCCGTCCGCGGTCCGCGGTCCGCGCCAAAAGGAAACACGCCATGCTCGATCTCAACGATTTGTATTATTTCGCCACACTCGTCGAGCGAGGCAGTTTCACCGCGGCGGCGCAAGCGATCGGCGTGCCCAAGGGAACACTGAGCCGCAGGCTCAGCAGGCTCGAAACGCACTTGGCGCTGCGCCTGATCGACCGTACCACGCGCCGTTTTTCGCCGACGCAGGCGGGCGAGAAGCTTTACGTCTATGCACGCACCGCCGTCGAACAGGCGAGTACAGCGGAAGCGCATCTGCGCGCGCTGACGGGCGAGCCGGCCGGGCGCATCCGCGTCACATGCCCGCACGGCATCCTGCGGGCCCTGCTCGCGCCATTGCTGCCGCAATTCCTTGCAATCCACCCGAAGGTCTACATCGATCTCGTCGCGAGCAGCCGTTACTGCGATCTGATCGCAGATGGCTTCGATATCGGCTTGCGCACGCATCAGCACGATCTGGCCGATTCCTCCCTGATCGCTCGTCGCCTGGCCGTTCTGAAAATGATATTGGTCGCAAGTCCTCTTCATTTTTCCGGGCAGGCTCCTGTGAACCCCTCGGACCTGGACGGTCTGCACGGATTGCATCTCGAAACGCGGGACGGGCCCGCCGCATGGACCCTGCACGGACCGGATGATCGACGGACGACCATCCATCTCCAGCACAAACTCGGTTCCGACGACGTGTCGGTGCTCAAAACGGCGGCAATGAGCGGACTAGGCGTAGCCGTCATGCCATTGGCGGTTTGCCGTGACGAGCTTGCGAGCGGAGCGCTCGTGCGAGTGCTTCCAGAGTGGGAAGTACCTGACCGAAATCTCAGTCTCGTCCTACCGGCTTCGAAAGGACTCATGCCGGCCGTACGCGCCTTCGCGGATTTTGTGGTCGCGCACATGCCCGATCTGGCTGAATAGTCTCTACCCGTCGATCACAAAATTTGACTGTTTCCACGACAGGATACTTTGTTCTGCAATCCCGACTTCAACGGTTGATTACGTGCAGCTAATATTTGGCAGACCATGAATATGTGGTCGGCCACGCTTTCTCGAGCTGGCCGTCTTTCTCTATCGGTTCCACCATGAAACAGCTCTCTTTCCTGAAGCGCACGGCATCCGCGCTGGTCGTCCTGTCCGCGCTCGGCATCTCTCAACACGCTCTCGCGGAAAACGCAACCATGAACGCAGGCAACTCCATTACCGCATCCGAAAACACCGCGCTGAAGAAGCTGAAGCGTGAAGACACGGTCCTTCTTTTGGTCGATCATCAAGTGGGTCTGTTCACGGGCGTGACCGATATTTCGACTAGCGAACTGAAGCATAACCTCGTGGCCCTCGCCAAGGCGGCGCGCGTGCTCGGCATTCCGGTGATCGTGACCGCGACGATGCCCGACGGCATGTGGGGCCCGACGATTCCCGAACTGCGCGCCGCTCTGCCGGACGTCCCGGTGATCGTGCGCGGCACCATCGACGCATGGCAGGATCCGGCCGTGCAGTCGGCGATCAAGAAGACCGGCCGTCACCAGTTGCTCGTCGCGGGCGTGTCGACCGAAATCTGCGCGTCGTTGCCCGCGTTGTCCGCCAAAGCCGACGGTTATGACTCGCGCGTCGTGATCGACGCATCAGGCACGTTCAGCGAAGCCAAGAAGACGGCAGGCCTCGCGCGCCTGCAGATGGCCGGAATTCCGATCGTCGATTACGCGACCGCGGCAGTCGAAATGCTCGGCAGCAACGACGACCCGAAGGCACACGACGTCTACGGCGCGCTCGATATCCCGTTCGCCGGACTGGTCTACAACCTCCAGCAGGCATTCACCAAGAAGAAGTAACGGCTCGCGTACCGCAAGCTGACTCAGCGAGGCGGGCTCCCTGCCTCGCGCGATGCATCCGGCGTCCGGGCCAATACGTGCAATGCCGACGCTCCCCGGAAGGGCGCCTATTTCGGCGTGAACAGCGGCACCATGCAGGAGAGTCGATGGGGATTGCGTGGCGTCGAAGATCTGGGCGGCGGAATCAAGGCAATCTTTACGCTGGAGAATGGGTTCAGCGTCAGTCTGGAACAGGCGCCGGAACCTCGTGATGCCTGCACTCTCGCTTGGCGCCGCCTATTCGTACACCGTGCGCAAGCCGACCACGGTCGCCGCTGGCAAGAGCAAGTACAACTATCATCAGTTCGGCGTTCAGGCCAACTATGCGTTGTCCAAACACACGGACCTGCGCATGTCGGGCGTGATGCAAATTGCATCGGGCGGCTCGACGGGCGAATACCCGGCCGCTGCGATTTTCAACCCGCCAGGCACGTACGGCGCGTCGTCGGGCACCGGCGACTCGTGGTGAACGCCGGCATCCGTCACCGCTTCTGACAGACTCGATTCGCGACACGTTGAGGCGTCACGACTCATTGTTTCACCGCTGAAACACTGACTCTCAGCTTTTGGCCTTTGCTCACTGACGTCCCCATAATATGCTCTCCGGCAGTGGGGTTGACCTGGCCTTCGTTGCACGCGTCATCGCCCCGCGACGCTCGAACGTGTCATCTATTTAAGATAGCAAATCAAATTCATTGAATAACCGGCACGCAGGACAATCGAAGAAGACGCCGGGTTCGGTTAGGAAGAAAGGCATGAACAGCAAACTCAGCATCTCCCGCGTGGTCGACGGTCACGACATGCGCATCGGCACGGGCTTCACCGCCAAGCATTTCAGCGAAGACATGTTCGACGGCCTGATCGATCCCGTCGTGATGGTCGATCACTTCCACATGACGTCTCCCACCTTCGAGCCACATCCGCACGCGGGCATCTCGGCGGTCACGTACATGTTCGAGGATTCGACCGCGCCGCACGTCAACTACGACTCCATGGGCAACAACCATGTGCCCATCCGCCCCGGCGAACTGCACTGGCTGGCAGCCGGGGCCGGTGCGGTTCACACCGAGCAGCCGGAAGGACGCAATCCGCACGTCCACGCGTTGCAGATCTTCGTCAATCTGCCGGCCGCAAGGAAATTCGATGCGCCCTTCGCGACCCATGTCAACGCCGAAGACGTGCCGGTCCATCAGGCGAACGGCGTGCGCATGCGCGTGGTCGCGGGTGAATCGCAAGGCCTGAAATCGACGCCAACGCTGCCGGAGCCGTTCACGCTGCTCGACGTCTTTCTGGATGCAGGTGCGAGCGTCGAACATCTCCTGCCTGCGGATTGGTGCGCGATGATCTGCGTCGTGTCGGGTCACGTGACGCTGACCCACGGCGAGCAGTCGGCGCGAGTCGGTCAAGCGCAAGCCATTGGCGTCGCGGCCGGCGCGGTCAATGCCACGCTCGAACTCAGTGCCAGTGAGAACGCGCACTTCGCGCTGCTTTCCGGGCGGGCGTTGCGCGAGCCGCTGGTGAAGCACGGTCCGTTTGTGATGAACACCGCAGAACAGATCAACGATCGTATCCGCGCGTATCAGCGCGGCGATTTCGGCCGGCTCGACATGTCGTGACCCGCTTCATCGCAGGGACGCGATCCACGCGACCTGCGCAACGTGTCCGGCCGGCGAAGCGCCGACCGGACACGCAGGGCGCCTACTTCTTCACCACCACAGGCTTGGACGACCCGGACGCGGAAACTGGCGTCGCGACGGCGGAATTGGCTGCGCCCGGCGGTGCGGCGGAAGCCGTTTTGGGCGCCGCACCGATGGTCAGCCCCTCCGCTTCGAGGCGCTGGACGGTCTTGCCGCCCATGCCTTTCACGCGCGTGCCGAGATCGCCGGCGTCCTTGAAGGGGCCGTGCGCCTGACGTTCATCGAGAATGGCTTTCGCCTTGGCCGGACCAATGCCCTTGATGCCGCGCAGGGCATCCGCGTTGGCAGTATTGACGTCGACGGCCGCGAACGCGGAGCCGATGGAAAAGATCAGCGCGAGTGCGGCGATCGACGAGCGTGCTTGCTTGAACATGACTGAGTCTCCATGAAGAACGGCCGGCGGCTGCCGACCGTGAGACCCAGTGTAGGGAGACTACAGACGCGTTTATAGCTGGCCGAACAGCCAACGCACATAGCGATCGACGCCTTCCTGAACCGTCAGGAACGGCGCCTCGTAACCCGCTGCGCGAAGCTTGGACTGGTCCGCCTGCGTGAAGCACTGGTACTTGCCGCGCAGCGCATCCGGAAACGGAACATATTCGATGAGCCCGCGCTGCACCAGTTCCGCGAGCGACAGCGAAGCCTCGCCATTGAGCGCGCGCAACGAATTCACCACCGTCGACGCAATGTCGTTGAACGGCTGCGCCCGCCCGGTGCCCAGATTGAAGATGCCCGACTTCTCCGGATGATCGAAGAAGAACAGGTTGACCTTCACCACGTCCTCCACCGAGATGAAGTCGCGCGTCTGCTCGCCCGCCGCATAGCCGTTGTATTCGCCGAACAGCTTGACCTTGCCTTCCGAGCGGAACTGGTTGAAGTTGTGGAACGCGACCGACGCCATGCGCCCCTTGTGCGTTTCGCGCGGGCCGTACACGTTGAAGTAGCGGAATCCGACGATCTGGCTTTTCGCGTTCGGCAGCACCTGGCGCACGATCTGATCGAAGAGGAACTTCGAATAGCCATACACGTTGAGCGGCTTCTCGACCTCGCGCTCCTCCACGAAACGGCTCGAACCGCCATAAGTCGCCGCCGACGACGCATACAGGAACTGCGCGCCCTGCGCGAGACAGATGTCCATCACGTCGCGCGAATAGCGGAAGTTGTTGTCCATCATGTAGCGGCCGTCGGTTTCCATCGTGTCCGAACAGGCGCCTTCGTGGAACACCGCGCGCACCTTGCCGAAATCGCCGCGCCGGAAGCGCTCGACGAACTCGGTTTTATCGAGATAATCGTCGATCTCGCAATCGACGAGATTCTTGAACTTGTCCGCGCGCGTGAGATTGTCCACCGCGATCACGCGATTCTCGCCGCGCTCGTTGAGCGCCTTGACGATATTGCTGCCGATGAACCCGGCCGCACCGGTAACGATGATAGTCATGGTGAATTCAGGCGAAGAGTTCGTTGTAGTCGACGGTTGCCGTGCCGAGCTTGCCGACCACGATACCCGCCGCGCGGTTCGCATAGACGATCGAGTCGACGAGCGGCACTCCCGCGCCCAGCATGGTCGCGACGGTGGCGATGACGGTGTCGCCCGCGCCCGAGACATCATACACTTCGCGTGCTTCCGCCGAAGTGTGCAGCACCTGGCCTTCGGTGAAGAGCGTCATGCCCTCTTCCGAACGCGTGAGCAGCAACGCCGAGAAATCGAGTTCCGCGCGCAGTTTCGTCACGCGTTCGTGCAGGTCGTCCTCGGATTTCCACTGGCCGACCACTTCACGCAGCTCGGCGCGATTCGGCGTGATGAGCGTCGCGCCGCGATAACGGTCCCAGTCATCGCCTTTCGGATCGACGAGCACCGGCTTTCCGGCGCGCTTCGCGTCCGCGATCATCTGCGTGACGTGCGTGAGGCCGCCCTTCGCGTAGTCGGACATCAGGATCACGTCATGCTGCGGCAGGATTTCCGCGAAGCGCGCGAGGCACGCGCGCAGCACTTCGTGATTCGGCGTGTTCTCGAAATCGACGCGCAGTAGTTGCTGCTGGCGCGACAGCACGCGCAGCTTGATGGTCGTGAGCAGTTCGGGATCGCGTTCGAGATGCGCCGCGACGCGGCTCTCGCCGAGCAGTTCGACGATACGCTCGCCCGGTTCGTCGTGTCCCACCACGCACAGGAGGCCAGCCTGCGCGCCGAGCGCCGCCGCATTGCGCGCGACGTTGGCAGCGCCGCCCAGCCGATCTTCCTTCTTCTGCACGTGCACGACCGGCACGGGCGCCTCGGGCGAAATGCGGTTCACGTCGCCGAACCAGTAGCGGTCGAGCATCACGTCGCCGACGACGAGCACGCGCGCCGCCGCGACGCGCGCGCGCGGCACGACGGGAATGTCTGCCTTAGTTGCCGGCGTTGGCTTGGCCGTTGCGGTCGAGTTCGACATGGGGACGTCCTATTGCGTAGTAGTCGATGCCCAGTTCGGCCATCGCTTCCGGTTCATACAAATTGCGGCCGTCGAAAATCACCGGCAGCTTCAATGCGCTCTTCAAGTGCGCGAAATCCGGGCTCTTGAATTCCTTCCATTCGGTCACGATGACGAGCGCGTCCGCGCCCGCCAGCGCGTCCTGCTGCGTCCTCACGAAGTGCACGCGCTTCATGTCCTCCGGGCGGTCCACGAGATCGAGCGCGAACACCCGCTCAGCCTCGTCGCGCGCAACGGGATCATAGGCGCGCACGGTCGCGCCGCGCGCAAGCAGCGCCTCGACGATGCGGCGGCTCGACGCCTCGCGCATGTCGTCGGTATTGGGCTTGAACGCGAGACCCCAGACGGCGAAGGTGCGTCCGCGCAAATCCTCGCCCATGCGCTTCGTGATCTTGTTGACGAGCACTTCCTTCTGGTCGGAATTGACCGCTTCGACCGCTTCGAGAATGCGCAGTGTGTGGCCGTTCTCGCGCGCCGTCTGAGCCAGGGCCTGCACGTCCTTCGGGAAACACGAGCCGCCGTAGCCGCAGCCCGCATACAGAAAGTGATAGCCGATGCGCGGGTCCGAACCGATCCCACGCCGCACGGCTTCGATATCGGCGCCGACGGTATCGGCCAGATTCGACAGATCGTTCATGAACGAGATGCGCGTGGCGAGCATCGCGTTGGCGGCGTATTTGGTGAACTCCGCCGAGCGTACATCCATGTACAGCGTGCGCTCGTGATTGCGGTTGAACGGCGCGTACAGGCGCTTCATCTTCTCGCGCGCGACGTCGCCCGCGCGGTCGCCGTCGATACCGATCACGATGCGGTCCGGCCGCATGAAATCATCGACGGCCGCACCTTCCTTGAGGAACTCAGGATTCGACACGACCGAGAAGCCGTGCTTGTCCGATGCATCGAGACCGCGCGCCTTCAGCTCTTCCTCGACCACGCGCCGCACTTGCAGCGCCGTGCCGACCGGCACCGTCGATTTATCGACGATCACCTTGAAGCCGTTCGAATATTTGCCGATGTTGCGCGCCGCCGCGAGCACGTATTGCAGATCGGCCGAACCATCTTCGTCGGGCGGCGTACCCACCGCGATGAACTGGATGTCGCCGTGCTCGACACTCGCTTTCACGTCGGTCGAAAACTGGATGCGGCCCGCCGCGCGGGTGCGCCTGAGCATTTCCTGCAGGCCCGGCTCGTGGATCGGCACGCCGCCGTTGTTGAGGATTTCGATCTTTCGCGGATCGACATCCACGCAAAACACGTCATTGCCGATTTCGGCAAGACACGCGCCGGTCACAAGACCGACGTAACCCGTGCCGACGATGGTTACTTTCATACGCTTTCCGGTGGTTCGTGAAATGCCGGTGGCGGAAGCGGCGCGCTCACGCGCCGCCCGGTTTGCTGACTGCTTCGTTGCCAGTCCTGCGCGGGCTCAGGCCGAGCTCGTGATCGGCTCGACGCGGCGCGGCGCATACGTCTCCCAGCCGCTGCAGCCGGGACATTGCCAATAGAAAAGTCGCGCGCGGAATCCACAAGTTTGACACGTATAGCGGGGCAGATTCTTGGTGCGCTGTTTCACCAGATTACGCATCAGTTCGAGCTCGCCACGGCGCGGCTCCTCGGCGGTCGCTTCCTGCGCTTCCAGGAGGCGCGTCATGCCGGCGAGATTCGGCGCGCTCTGCATCTGTTTTCGCGCGAGCGCGTGCGCTGGCTCCAGTCCGCGCAATTCCTGCACGTGCTTGTAAGCCACATCGAGCAGATCGTTCGACGGATATCGCGTCGCGTAGTCGATCAGCAGATCGACGCCCTCTTCCTTGCGTCCGAGCGCGGCGTACGCCTTCATCAGCTTCTCGGCGACGAGCGGCAGATACGCTTCATTCTGCTCTTCGACGCGCTTCCAGTTCGCGATCGCCACGTCGACATTGCCCGCGGCGGCTTCGACATCGCCCGCGAGAATGGTGGCGCGCACGTTGTCCGGATTCGACGCCAGCGCGAGCTTCAGCTCAGCGCGCGCGCCATCAGCGTTCTTGCGCTGCAGGGCTTCCTGCGCGAGTTCGCAATGAAAATGCGCGATCTCCATGTGCAGCGACGGCGCGCCCATTTTCTCGATCTGCTCGGCGGTCGCAATCGACTTCGGCCAGTCCTTTTCGATCTCGTAGATGGTGAGCAGCGCGCGTTGGGCCCCGAGCGAATATTCGCCCACGTCGAGCGAGCGGAAGGTTTCCTCCGCGCGATCCAGCAGGCCCGCTTTCAGAAAGTCCTGTCCAAGCTCGTAAAGCGCGTGATCGCGTTCGGCCACGGGCAAATCGGCGCGGCTCAGAAGGTTCTGATGCACGCGGATCGCGCGATCGGTCTCGCCGCGGCGGCGGAACAGATTGCCGAGCGCGAAGTGCAGTTCGATGGTTTCGGGATCGAGCTTGGCGACTTCGATGAACGCATCGATGGCTTTGTCGTGTTGCTCGTTCAGCAGAAAATTGAGGCCGCGAAAATACGAGCGCGGCAGATTCGCATTCTCGGACAGCAGCGTTTTCAGGTCATAGCGGGACGCCATCCACCCCAGCGCGAACGCGACGGGAATGACGAGCAGCCACCAGAAGTCTAGATCCATGCGATTAGTCGAAGATTGTTAGATGCCTGCTGGCGCGTATCGTCAGATGAGCGGCGGCATCGGCGGCTCTTCCTTCACGACCGGAGTTTCCCGCGCGACGCGCAACTCGCGCTTCAGGCGCCCGTTCTCCATGCGCAGGCGCACCCGGCCCGGCACGGCCGACACCAGTCCCGCCAGCAACCCGACGACGAAAAACGCGAGGCCGATGAGGATCAGCGGCGCCGTCCAGGCGTAACCGGCGAGGAAGTTCAGCGTCGCCGGCTGTGTATTGGCAAGCGCCAGCACCAGCAGCAGCACGAAGACCAGAACGCGGATCAGCCAGACGATGAATTTCATGTAGGGGTCTCGATGGAGCGGTTGCACCCGAGGGCCCGTCCGTTCCGGCCGGGCCTGAGCGGTTGAACACCCAAGTCAAAGTGATCGGTATTGTAATTGATGCGTCCAGGTGCAGGCACACGCCGGTTCGTCGCACGATTTTCAGCAAACTACGCACCCGTTGCGTACCAAACAATCGCGCATAAAAAAAGCACCCCGAAGGGTGCCTTTTTTCTGGTCGATTGCCTCGTGGCGGAAGCCGTGCTCCGGCACATCAGGCGATGCGCGTCGATCAGAGATCGTCCGCATCGTCGTCATTCGACTGCTTCAGCGGCTCGCCCGCGCGACCATCGACGCGCTCGCGCAATTCCTTGCCCGGCTTGAAGTGCGGCACGAATTTCTCCGGCACCAGCACCTTTTCACCCGACTTGGGATTGCGCCCCACGCGCGAAGGACGACGGTTGAGCCCGAAGCTGCCGAAGCCGCGAATTTCGATGCGGTGACCGTTGGCCAAGGCCTCCGACATCGCATCGAGCATCGTCTTCACCGCGAAATCCGCATCCTTGAGGACAAGTTGCGGAAATCGCGACGCCAACTGGGCGACCAATTCGCTTTTGGTCATTCTGCAGCAGTGCCTTTAGGGCTTAGCTGTTCTGGCCGTCGAGCTTGGCCTTGAGCAGCGCGCCGAGGTTGGTCGTGCCGGTCGCGGCGGCGTTCGAGTCGCCCTGCAGGCTGCGCATGGCTTCCTGCTGTTCGGCCGAATCCTTCGCCTTGATCGACAGGTTGATGCCACGCGACTTGCGATCGATGTTGATGATCATCGCGTTGACCTTGTCGCCTTCCTTCAGCACGTTGCGAGCATCTTCCACGCGGTCTTGTGCGATTTCCGAAGCACGCAGGTAGCCTTCGACTTCGCCGGACAGCGTGACGACCGCACCCTTCGGATCGACCGACTTCACGACGCCGTCAACAATGGCGCCCTTGTCGTTGATCGCGACGAAGTTGCTGAACGGATCGCCTTCGAGCTGCTTGATGCCCAGCGAAATGCGTTCCTTCTCGACGTCGATGCCCAGAACCACGGCTTCGACTTCGTCGCCCTTCTTGTACTTGCGGACGGCTTCTTCGCCGGTTTCCGACCACGACAGATCCGACAGGTGAACCAGACCGTCGATGCCGCCAGGCAGACCGATGAACACGCCGAAGTCGGTGATCGACTTGATGGCGCCGCTGATCTTGTCGCCCTTCTTGAAGTTGCGGCTGAAGTCATCCCACGGATTCGGCTTGCACTGCTTCATGCCGAGGGAGATGCGGCGGCGGTCTTCGTCGATTTCGAGAACCATGACTTCGACTTCGTCGCCCAGCTGAACAACCTTCGACGGCGCAACGTTCTTGTTGGTCCAGTCCATTTCCGACACGTGAACCAGGCCTTCGATGCCCGATTCCACTTCGACGAATGCGCCGTAGTCGGTGATGTTCGTGACCTTGCCGAACAGGCGCGTGCCCGACGGGTAACGGCGCGAGATGCCTTCCCACGGATCGTCGCCCAGTTGCTTGATGCCGAGCGAAACGCGGTTCTTCTCTTGGTCGAACTTGAGGATCTTGGCCGTGACTTCCTGGCCGACCGACAGCACTTCCGACGGGTGACGCACACGGCGCCATGCGATGTCGGTGATGTGCAGCAGGCCGTCGATGCCGCCGAGGTCCACGAACGCGCCGTAGTCGGTGATGTTCTTGACCACGCCTTCGACGATCGCGCCTTCCTTCAGCGTCTCGAGCAGCTTCGCGCGCTCTTCGCCTTGCGTCGCTTCGATCACCGCGCGGCGCGACAGCACCACGTTGTTACGCTTGCGGTCGAGCTTGATGACGCGGAATTCGAGCGTCTTGCCTTCGTACGGCGTCGTGTCCTTGACCGGACGCGTGTCGACGAGCGAACCCGGCAGGAACGCGCGGATGCCGTTGACCATCACGGTCATGCCGCCCTTGACCTTGCCCGTGATCGTGCCGGTCACGAGTTCGTTGTTGTCCAGCGCCTTTTCCAGCGACAGCCACGAAGCCAGACGCTTCGCCTTGTCGCGCGACAAGATGGTGTCGCCATAGCCGTTTTCCAGCGCGTCGATCGCGACGGAAACGAAGTCGCCCGCCTGCACTTCCACTTCACCCGCGTCGTTCAGGAATTCTTCGAGCGGAATATAGGCTTCGGACTTGAGACCAGCGTTGACGACCACGAAGTTGTGGTCGACGCGCACGACTTCGGCGGAGATCACTTCGCCGGCGCGCATGTCCTGCTTGGTCAGCGACTCTTCGAACAGGGCCGCAAAGGATTCGGTATTCGGGGTGGAGGTTTGCAGGTCGGACATAAAAATCTGTATTTGCACAGTCTTGCGCAGTGGTCCGGTATTGGACCTGTGATGCGCGAAACCGCACGGGGTTAAGAGGTTTAACACACGCCCCGCTTTTGGCGGAGCACCTTGCTTCTACTGCCTCAACGCGTTACACGCGAACTTCGCTGTACCAGCCGATGATCTGTTCGACCGCTTGATCGATCGACAAACCGGAGGTGTCCAGCGTCTTCGCATCCGCCGCGGGCTTGAGCGGCGCGGCCGCGCGGTTCATGTCCCGGGCGTCGCGCTCGCGCAAATCTCGCAGCAAGTCATCCATATTAGCAGAAAAACCTTTTTGCATCAATTGCTTATACCGTCTGGCCGCGCGCGCCTCGACGCTCGCGGTCAAAAATACCTTCAGCGTGGCGTCCGGGAAGATGACAGTGCCCATGTCGCGGCCGTCAGCCACGAGGCCGGGGCGCTTGCGAAAGGCCCGCTGGCGGGCGACGAGCGCCTGGCGCACGTCCGCGTGAACGGCGATGGCGGAGGCGCGGTTGCCGATTTCCTCGCGGCGGATGTCAGCGGAAACTTCGACGCCGTCGAGCTGCGCGCAACCTTCGCGGAAGGTGATATGAAGCGCTTCGACCAGCTTTGCAAGGCCCGCCGCGTCGTCCTTCGCCACTTCGTAGCGGATGCTGGCGAGCGCGGCGAGCCGGTAGAGCGCGCCGCTGTCGAGCAGGTGAAAGCCGAGCGTCGCCGCGACGACGGCCGCGACCGTGCCCTTGCCCGACGCCGTCGGCCCGTCGATGGTGATCACTGGAGTGGGGTCGAAAGGACGGGTCGGTTTCATCGAATCTGGCCGTTCTGGCCCGTTATTGCTGTCATTGATGTCGAAAAAATCGCGTTTCACGGGAACACCTCTCCGATTACGCTTTGACGAGCGTCGCGAAACGGTCGAAATAATCGGGGAACGTCTTGTTGACACATTTCGGGTCGTTGATGCGCACCGGCACGCCCCCGAGACTGGCGAGCGAGAAGCACATCGCCATGCGGTGATCGTCGTAGGTGTCGATCGCGGCGTTCGGCGTCAATTGCGCAGGCGGCGTGACGACAAGGTAATCCGCTCCCTCTTCCACCGTCGCGCCTACCTTGCGCAGCTCGGTCGCCATTGCGGCGATGCGGTCGGTTTCCTTCACGCGCCAGCTCGCGATGTTGCGCAACGTCGTCGTGCCGCTCGCGAACAGCGCCGCGACGGCAATGGTCATCGCGGCGTCCGGAATCAGGTTGAAATCCATGTCGATGGGGGCGAGTTTTCCGTCGTCCGACTCCACGCCGCGCACTTCGATCCAGTCCTCGCCCATCATCACGTTCGCGCCCATGCGATTCAACGCATCCGCGAACCCGACGTCGCCCTGGATGCTCGCTCGCCCGACGCCCTCGACGCGCACCGGCCCGTGGCCGATCGCGCCCGCCGCGAGAAAATACGACGCCGACGACGCGTCGCCTTCGACCATGATCGCGCCCGGCGACTTGTAGCTCGCGCCCGCTGCGACCGTGAAGCGCGCCCAGCCCTCGCGCTCGACCTTGACGCCGAAACGCTCCATCAGCTTGACCGTGATTTCGATGTACGGCTTCGAGATCAGTTCGCCCTCGACCTCGACCGTAACCGGACCGTTGCGGCCTTCGATCACCGGCAGGCTCATCAGGAGCGCGGTGAGGAACTGGCTCGACACGTCGCCGCGCACGCGAATGGGTTTGTCGATCGCGATTTTCGCGGGATGAATCTTCAGCGGCGGAAAGCCGTCGTTCAGATCGTAGTCGATAGAAGCGCCGATCTGACGCAGTCCGTCCACGAGATCGCCGATCGGCCGCTCGTGCATGCGCGGCACGCCGTGCACGCGATATTCGCCGCCGTTCACCGCGAGCGCCGCGGTCAGCGGACGCACCGCCGTGCCCGCGTTGCCGAGAAACAGCTCCGCCGACTTCGACGCAAACGCGCCCCCCGTGCCGCCGACGATCACGCGCTCGCCGTCCTCGCGCACCGCGACGCCGAGCGTCTTCAGCGCGGCGATCATGACGCGCGTGTCGTCCGAATCGAGCAGATTGGTGATCGACGTTTCGCCGCTCGACAAGGCCGCGAGCAGCAGCACGCGATTCGAGATGCTCTTCGAGCCGGGCAGGCGCACCGTGCCTGACGCGCGGGAGAAAGGTCCGAGATCGAGATGTTCCATAGTGTTTCCTTGTTTCGCGACTTACTTTGCGACGGCGTCGCCGGAGGGCTTGATGCCGCCACGTTCCTGCCATTCCTTGCGCGCCACGCGCGAGCGCGCGAACGCGGCTTCGAGCGCGGCGCCGTCCGAGGCGTCGATCGCGGCGCGAAAACGCGCCAGCACCGCTGTGTAATCGTCCAGTTCGGCCAAAAGCGCGGCGCGATTCGCGAGACAGATATCGCGCCACATTTCCGGGCTCGACGCCGCGATGCGCGTGAAATCGCGAAAACCGCCCGCGGCGAACGAGAATTTGAGCTCGGCGTCGGGCGTGGCGAGAATCTGATCGACCAGCGCGAACGACAGCACGTGCGGCAAATGACTCACCGACGCGAACACGCGATCATGCTGCGTCTCGCTCATTTCACGCACGCACGCGCCGGTCGCGCGCCACATCGACGCGATGCGCTCCACATTGTCCGGCGCATTTTCGGGCATCGGACACAGCACGACGTTGCGATCGACATAAAGCTCCGGCAACGCCGCATCGACGCCGCTCGACTCGCGACCGGCGATCGGATGCCCCGGCACGAACTGCTCGATGCGTGCGCCGAGCGCTTGTCGCGCCGACTCCACGACGTCGCTTTTGGTGCTGCCCGCGTCGGTGACGATCGTGCGCGCGTCCAGAAACGGCGCGATGCGCGCGAGCAGCGGCCCGGTCTGCGCGACGGGGGCGGCGATCAACACGATGTCGGCGCATTGCAGCGCTTGCGCGAGCGCGATGTCGTCGCCGAGCGCGGCGGCTTCGTCGATCACGCCGAGTTCGAGCGCCCGCTCGACCGACCGGACCGACCGGCCCACGCCGACGACGCGCCCCGCCAGCCCCGCGCGCTCACGCAACGCGCGCGCGAGCGATCCGCCGATCAGGCCGACACCAAAAATAACCAATTTGTTGAAAGAGAACGCGGCCACGGGGACATCGATAAAAGCGCGTCGTCCGACGCAGGGAGAAACGGGCCGCCACGAACGCTCGCGACGGCTACGAGCAATCAGCGAGCGCGCGGATACGAGCCGAGAATCTTCAGGAACGCGGCCTTGCGTCCGAGTTCGTCCAGCGCCGCGGCCACGGCGGCATTGTCGCGATGGCCTTCGATGTCGATATAGAAGTAATACTCCCACGTGCCCGAGCGTGCCGGACGCGACTCGAAGCGCGTCATGGAGACGCGGTGCTTCGCAAGCGGCTCCAGCAGCTTGAACACTGCACCCGACTCGTTCTTGACCGTGACGATCAGCGAAGTCTGGTCGTGACCGCTCGAATCGGTCGGCTGCTTGCCGACGATCACGAAGCGCGTGCGATTGTGCGGATCGTCCTGAATCATCGAGAACACGACGCCCAGGCCGTAGTGCGTCGCGGCGCGGTCGCCGGCGATCGCCGCCACGGTGGAATCCTCAACAGCCATGCGCGCGGCCTCCGCATTGCTCGACACCGCATGGCGCTCCAGATGCGGCGCGTTCGCGGAGAGCCAGCGCTGACACTGCGCGAGCGCCTGCGGATGGGCGCACACGCGCTTGACGCCGTCGAGCGTGCCGGAAGCGGTCAGCAGATTGTGATGGATCGGCAAGGCGAGTTCGCCGCCGATCAGCAGCGATGTCTGCAGCAGCAGATCGAGCGTGCGCGACACCGCGCCTTCCGCCGAATTCTCGACGGGCACGACGCCATATTGCGCGGCGCCCGCTTCGACCGAGCGGAACACTTCGTCTATGGACGGGCAAGGCACGCCGTGAATGGAATGGCCGAAGTACTCGAACATCGCCTGTTCGCTGTACGTTCCGACCGGACCCAGGAACGCCGCGCTGATGGTCTGCTCGAGCGCCCGGCTCGCGGCCATGATCTCGCGCCAGATCGACGCGATGTGTTCGTCCGCCAGCGGGCCCGCGCTCATTTCCTGCAGACGCGCGATGACCTGCATTTCGCGCTCCGGACGAAACACCGGCGCGTTGAAATGCTTCTTCACCTCGCCCACTTCGAGCGCTACGGAAGCGCGCTGGTTCAGGAGCGCGATGAGCTGGGCGTCGAGCGCGTCGATGCGCTCACGCAGCGGTTTGAGTTGTGAATTGAGATCGTCGTCCATGCGGTACTTGAATGCGATGCTTGGGTGATTAAGCGCTCGTGCGCTCGAATTCCTTCATGTATTCGACGAGGGCCTTTACGCCCTCGACCGGCACCGCGTTGTAGATCGATGCCCGCATGCCGCCGACGGACTTGTGGCCCTTCAGTTGCAACAACCCGCGCGCCTTCGCGCCGGCCAGGAAATCCAGATTACGCGATTCGTCGGCAAGGAAGAACGGCACGTTCATGCGCGAACGGTTCGCGCGCTCGACCTTGTTGACGTAGAAATCGCTGGAATCGATGGTGTCGTAAAGCAGCTTCGCCTTTTCGACGTTGCGCGCTTCGATCGCCGTGAGGCCGCCCTGCTTCTTCAGCCACTTGAAGACGAGGCCCGCGATATAGATCGCGTAGGTGGGCGGCGTGTTGTACATCGAATTGTTTTCCGCGACGGTCTTCCACTCGAACGCCGACGGGCAAATGGCCAGCGCCCGGTCGAGCAGATCCTCGCGCACGATCACGACGGTCACGCCCGCCATGCCGATGTTCTTCTGCGCGCCGCCGAAGAGCACGCCGTACTTGGCGATGTCCATCGGGCGCGACAGGATATGCGACGAGGCGTCGGCGACCAGCGGAACGTCGCCGAGATCGGGAATCTCGAAGGCCTCGACGCCGTCGATGGTTTCGTTCGAGCACAGATGCACGTACGCCGGATCGTCCGAGAGCTGCCATTCGCTGAAGGCCGGGACGCGCGTGAAGCCTTGCTCGGTCTTGCCGTTGGCGGCGAGGTGCGGCGTGCCGTACTTTTGCGCTTCCTTGAACGATTTCGTCGACCAGGAACCGGTCACGACGAAGTCGGCCGTCTGCTTCTTGCCGAGCAGGTTCATCGGCACGATCGCGTTTTCGCCAATGCCGCCGCCCTGCAGAAACAAAATGCGATGCGACGCGGGCACGTTCAGCAGTTCGCGCAGGTCGGTGAGCGCCGCCTCGTGGATCGACATGAACTCCGCGCCGCGGTGGCTCATTTCCATCACGCTCATGCCGCTGCCTTGCCAGTCGAGCATTTCATCGGCTGCTTGCCTCAGGACTTCTTCTGGCATGGCGGCTGGGCCGGCGGAGAAATTGAACACGCGCATCTGGAGATCCCGGAATTCCGATTCGGACAGGCGCGAAATGAACGGCGAAGTACGAAGCCCGCGTTTTCACGCCCGAAAAAGAAATGGCTGCTTGCGCGTTCGCGCAAACAGCCATTATCGCACTGTCCTGAAAACCCGCCAATGCACGGGGCGGCACGCCCCGTCAGCGAGTTCCAGTCAGGATGTCGCCGCCGGGCTTACTTCGCGGCGGGCTTGACGCTCGCCACTTCCTGGTCGGCTTGCGCGCGCGTCGCCTTGATGGCTTGCGGCATGTACTTCTGCATCAGACCGTTCACGACGTCGCGGCCAACCTGATCCTGGACCTGGATGAACTTGCGGCCGGTCGTGCTCTTGTAGAAGTTGGTCAGATCCTTGATCTCGTCGGTGCTGTAGTACTTCGCGTACGCGTCGTACTGAGCCTGCATCGCGTCCTTGCGGAATGCGTCGGTCGCGAAGACCTGACCAGCGGAGTCGACCAGCTTCGGCACCGCGTTCTTCTGCAGCGACGGCACAGCAGCCTGCTTCTGCTTGTCGTTCATCGTCTTGTTTTCCGACAGCGCATCCGACAGGATCGCCGGCACGAGCTGCTTCGATTGCATCTGCGCGCTGTTACCGATCGCACCGACCAGCTTCTGCGCGTCGATCGCGTCGAGCAGATCCTTGATCGCGGCTTGCTTGGCCGGATCAACCGGGGCTGCTGCCGGAGCCGGAGCTGCCGACTGCGCGGGCGCCTGATTCTGAAGCGACTGAGCCATCGCAATAGTCGGCACGAAAGCGGCCAGCAACATCCACTGCTTGAAACGTCCTTGCATCATTACTCCCTGTAAAAAATATCCAGTTCCACACTGGCGACGAGCCTTTGCTTGTCGGATCGATGACGGACTCGCCGAACGCGAGGCACGAACGATAGCAACGAGCTCAAGTCGCGCAGCTTAACCAATCCAGGCTTTCAAAAGCGATAACGAGAAACCTGTGGCACAAAAAATATCAGGCGCCCGCTCAGCCTTCACCGTTTTCCGCATCACCGGGCTTGGCCGTGTCGTCCGCACCGTTGTCGCCTTCGAGCTCGGCTTCGGCTTCGGCTTCGGCGATATGTTGCAGTCCGGACAACTTGGTTCCTTCGTCAAGGCTGATGAGTGTAACACCTTGAGTTGCACGGCCCATTTCACGGATCTCGGAAACGCGGGTGCGTATGAGCACGCCCGAATTCGTGATCAGCATGATTTCGCTCTCCGGCTCGACTAGCGTCGCCGCGACCACGCGACCGTTGCGCTCCGAAGTCTGGATCGCGATCATGCCCTTCGTACCACGGCCGTGACGCGTGTACTCGTTGATCGGCGTGCGCTTGCCGAAACCGTTTTCGGTTGCGGTCAGCACCGACTGATTCTCGCCGCCCGCGACCAGCATGGCGATGACCTGCTGGCCATCTTCCAGCTGCATGCCGCGCACGCCGCGTGCCTCGCGGCCCATCGCACGGACGTCGTTTTCGTCGAAACGCACGGCCTTGCCCGCGTCGGAGAACAGCATGACGTCGTGTTCGCCGTCGGTGATCGCCGCGCCGACGAGATAATCACCCTCGTCCAGTCCGACCGCGATGATGCCTTTCTTCATCGGACGGCTGAATGCTTCGAGCGGCGTCTTCTTCACGGTGCCGAGCGAGGTGGCCATGAACACGTACTTGTCCGCCGAGAATTCCTTGACCGGCAGCACGACGTTGATCTTTTCGCCGTCCTGCAGCGGGAACATGTTGACGATCGGCCGGCCGCGCGAGTTGCGCGAACCCTGCGGCACTTCATAAACCTTGACCCAGTACACGCGGCCGCGGTTCGAGAAGCACAGCATGTGATCGTGCGTGTTCGCGATGAACAGCGTGTCGATCCAGTCGTCTTCTTTCATCTGCGTGGCCTGCTTGCCGCGTCCGCCGCGCTTCTGCGCGCGGTATTCGGACAACGGCTGCGACTTCACGTAACCGGTATGCGACATGGTGACGACCATGTCCGTCGGCGTGATCAGGTCTTCGGTGTTGAGCTCCGTCGCGTTCATTTCGATACGCGAACGGCGGTCGTCGCCGAACTCGGCGCGAATCTGGCCGAGTTCCTCGACGATCATCTGGCGGATACGTTCCGGCCGCGCGAGGATGTCGAGCAGGTCGGCGATCTGCGCCATCACTTCGCGATACTCGCTCGTGATCTTGTCCTGCTCGAGTCCCGTCAGGCGCTGCAGACGCATCTGCAGAATTTCCTGCGCCTGAACGTCCGACAATTTGTAGAGGCCGTCCGCCTGCAGACCGTACGCCGGATTCAGCCCTTCCGGCCGATATGCCGCGCGCCCCCCCGATTCCTCGGTCTCGGTGCGCGTGAGCATTTCGCGCACGAGCGACGAGTCCCACGGACGCGCCATCAGTTCCGACTTGGCAATCGGCGGCGTGGGCGCGGCCTTGATGATCGCGATGAATTCGTCGATGTTCGCAAGCGCGACGGCGAGGCCTTCGAGCACGTGGCCGCGATCGCGCGCCTTGCGCAGTTCGTATACAGTGCGCCGCGTCAGCACTTCCCGTCGATGCGACAGGAAGCACTCGATCATTTCCTTCAGATTCAGCAGTTTGGGCTGGCCGTCGACGAGCGCGACCAGATTCATGCCGAACGTGTCCTGCAACTGTGTCTGCTTGTACAGGTTGTTCAGAATGACTTCCGGCACTTCCCCGCGCTTCAGCTCGATCACGACGCGCATGCCGGACTTGTCGGATTCGTCGCGGATATCGGAGATGCCTTCCAGCTTTTTCTCGTTGACGAGTTCGGCGATGCGCTCGAGCAGCGTGCGCTTGTTCACCTGATAAGGAATCTCGTCGACGATGATCGCCATGCGCTGGCCGCGGTCGATTTCCTCGAAGTGCGTGGCCGCCCGCATGACGACGCGCCCGCGTCCGGTGCGGTAACCGTCACGCACGCCCGCAACGCCGTAGATGATGCCGGCGGTCGGAAAATCGGGGGCCGGAACGATTTCGATGAGTTCGTCGACCGTGGCTTCGGGCGTGTTCAGCAGATGCAGACAGGCGTCGACGATTTCGCGCAGATTGTGCGGCGGAATGTTGGTCGCCATGCCGACCGCAATGCCGGCCGAGCCATTGATCAGCAGATTCGGGATGCGCGCCGGAAGAACGAGCGGCTCGTTCTCGCTGCCGTCGTAGTTCGGTCCGAAGTCGACGGTTTCCTTGTCGATGTCGGCCAGCAATTCGTGGCCGATCTTCGCCATGCGGATTTCGGTGTAGCGCATGGCCGCGGCGTTGTCGCCGTCGACGGAACCGAAGTTGCCCTGACCGTCCACCAGCATGTAGCGCAGCGAGAACGGCTGCGCCATGCGAACGATCGTCTCGTAGACGGAGGCGTCGCCGTGAGGATGGTACTTACCGATGACGTCGCCGACGATACGCGCCGACTTCTTGTATGCACGGTTCCAGTCGTTGTTCAGCTCGTGCATCGAGTACAGCGCCCGGCGATGCACCGGCTTCAGGCCATCGCGGACATCGGGAAGCGCGCGCCCCACGATCACGCTCATCGCGTAATCGAGATACGAACGGCGCATTTCCTCCTCAAGGGAGATTGGCAGAGTCTCTTTGGCGAATTGATCCATTATCCGTGTCTTGAACTGAGCAGCAGCGACACGGCTGCGCGCGCGGCGATTAGCGAGACCCGCTCCCGCGCGACGTGCGCCGGCATGGCGCGTAGCCGACGTACGCTGCGCGCTGCGTGTGCAGCGCATGCATTTTTACGCTCTGCGAACGCAGGGCATCGAAAGATTCTACCATGCGCGTCATGTACGCCCGGACGAGTGCGTATACATACAGTTGTGTCGTGAATCAGGCCTCTTTCGCACCGGTATCCGGACAGCCAATCCGCAATGCGCAACGCTGTTCCAATTACTTACAAAAAGCGGGGAACGCATTCCGTCAATTCGTCACGTGCGCGGGCTATCATGCCGCCTCGCCGTTTTGCCTTACGTGAAAGTACCCACGACGAAAATACGCAGGAAATGGCGCTCGGGCACGCAATATGCGCAGGTTTCGCGCCTTCTTCGACCTCGAATGCCTCCTGTCCCTTTCTTGTTGCGCATGCACCACATAAGGTTGCGGGCGTACAGGGTGCGGGGATATTTTTATCGTTGCAAGGGAACGATATGGCAAAATGCCAACGCACAAACTTAGACACTGCTCGAAGTCTATACAGCGCGTTTTGTTCCGTAGGGAATGTTATACTTCGAGCAATGTATGACTTGTCTTCGTCTACAGGCTCGCAGTAAACCTGCGGTAATCTCAATTTCGAGAGGAGAAATATGAATAAACTTTCAAAGCTCGCGTTCATTGCAGCTACCGCAGTTATGGCTGCATCGGCCTCGGCTCAGTCCGTGCCGGCCTCGCGACAAGCTGTGAATGACAACTGGGTGAACGGTACGGGCGAGTACGTGTGGATGAACGGCACGAACGAACTGTGCTGGCGCGACGCGTTCTGGACCCCGGCTACGGCAAACGCAAAGTGCGATGGCGCGCTGGTCGCGCAAGCACCGACGCCGCCGGCACCGGTCGCTCCGCCGCCGCCCGCTATCACGAGCCAGAAGGTCACCTATCAGGCTGACGCACTGTTCGACTTCGACAAGGCTGTCCTGAAGCCGGCTGGCAAGCAGCAACTGGACGATCTGGCATCGAAGATCGGCGCGCTGAACCTCGAAGTCGTGGTTGCAACGGGTTACACCGACCGCATCGGTTCGGACAAGTACAACGATCGTCTGTCGCTGCGCCGTGCGCAAGCTGTGAAGGCTTACCTGGTCAGCAAGGGCATCGAAGCCAACCGTATCTACACGGAAGGCAAGGGCAAGCGCGACCCGGTCACGAAGGGTTCGTGCAACCAGAAGAATCGCAAGCAACTCATCGCCTGCCTCGCACCGGATCGTCGCGTGGAAGTCGAAGTTGTCGGCACGACGCGTCAGCCGCAGCAGTAATCGCGAACTGGATTGCCGCAGATCAAACCCCCGCTTCGGCGGGGGTTTTTTTATGCCCGAAGCGTACGAGCACCCGCCCATCCCGCGCACCGGGCGGGCTTGATGCGTCCGGCTTTTTGCCGGCCCCATGCGTCGCCTATATACTCGGTCCTAATCGATTCACGACTCAAACAAGGCACTTCAGAACATGACCAACGTCGATCCCCACGAACTGCAGAAATTCAGCGAGCTGGCGCATCGCTGGTGGGACCCGAACGCCGAGTTCAAGCCGCTGCACGAGCTGAACCCGGTGCGGCTCGACTGGATCGATGCACACGCCCATCTTGGAGCCAAACGGGTGCTCGACATTGGCTGTGGCGGCGGCATCCTGTCCGAGTCGATGGCGACGCGTGGCGCGAACGTCAAAGGTATCGACCTGTCGTCGAGCGCGCTCGGCGTCGCCGATCTGCATAGCCTCGAAAGCGGCGTCGAGGTCGCGTACGAGGAGATTTCGGCGGAAGCCCTCGCCGCGCGTGAGCCCGGTACCTACGATGTCGTCACCTGCATGGAGATGCTCGAGCACGTGCCGAATCCCGCCGGAACGGTGGCCGCATGCGCGGCGCTCGTGAAACCGGGCGGCTGGGTTTTCTTCTCCACGCTGAACCGCAACGCGAAGGCTTATCTGTTCGCTGTCATCGGCGCGGAATACATCGCGCGCATGCTGCCGCGGGGCACCCACGACTACGCACGCTTCATCAAGCCGTCGGAACTCGCCACGTTCGCGCGCGCGGCGTCGCTCTTGCCCGTGGACATCAAGGGCATCACCTATCGGCCGATCTCCAAACACTTTGGCCTGTCGAACGACACGAGCATCAACTACATGATGGCTTGCCGCCGTGAAGCCTGACGCCATGAACCAGGACGATTCCCTTTCCACGGGCAATATCGATACCAAGCCGCTGCCCGACGACCCCACGCCCCTGCCCCAGCGCGTTGCCGAAGGCGATGGCCTCGGGCTCTGCCAGGCCGTGTTGTTCGACCTCGACGGCACCATCGCCGACACCGCGCCCGATCTCGTCGCGGCGGTGAACAAGATGCGCCACGATCGCGGTCTCGAAATGCGTCCACTCGAGACGCTGCGGCCTTTCGCGTCGGCAGGCGCGCGCGGTCTGCTCGGCGGCGCATTCGAGATCGGGCCGGAGCACCATGAGTTTGCCGCGATGCGCGACGAATTCCTCGCCAATTACGAAGCCGATCTGTGTATCGAGACGACGCTGTTTCCGGGCATCGCCGAGATACTCGATCAACTCGATGCGCGCGGCGTGCGCTGGGGTATCGTCACCAACAAGGTGACCCGGTACGCCGCGCCGCTCGTTGGCCTGCTGGGTCTGGACACGCGCGCGGGTTGCCTCGTGTGCGGCGACACCACGCCGCATTCGAAGCCGCATCCCGCGCCGCTCCTGCACGCGGCGGAATTGCTGGATGTCGCGCCGGAGCGCATTGTCTATGTCGGCGACGACCTGCGCGACGTGCAAGCCGGATTCGCGGCGGGCATGATCACCGTGGCGGCCGCCTATGGATATTGCGGGGACAACATTCCGCCGCGCCGCTGGCACGCCAGTCACGTGGTCGATACGCCGGAAGAACTCCAGCACTTGCTGCGCGATATTGCGTGACGCGCGGGACTCGGAAGACGAATGCGCCGGCTTGAAAAGCACACCATTCGCCTCACATGAGTTTTCGTGGGATAATTTGGGTTCCGCTTGGGGGCGACCTGGTTTCGACAGGGGTTGTGAAGCGGTCAGGGCATACCGAGGACCCGTCACCTCGTTAATCAATGGGAAAAACGTAACTGCAAACGACGATACGTTCGCACTGGCAGCCTAAGGGCTAGCCGTCCTCTCACTAATTCGCTGACGGGTTAGGGTAGCAATACCACGAGAGGTCATATACGTCAGATAAGCTTTGGCGGCGTCACGACGCCCGAGTCGAAAATTTAGTGAATCGCCGTAACGCAGCGTGTTCGTCCGCGTCGTTGCGGTTAAATCAAAAGACAGAACTAAGTATGTAGAACTGGTCGTAGAGCGCTTCTGGACGCGGGTTCGATTCCCGCCGCCTCCACCAAAACACCCCCGCATCAACCCGCGATTGCACATGCATCGCGGGTTTTTGTTTTTTGTGGCCCATCGGCTCAAAAAAAAGCCCCGCACGGAGCGGGGCGAACATCCTTGAGAGACATAGTGAGGACAGAGACAACCTGCACTACGCCGTAAAGCATAGGCGGGGGAAGGAATCGTTCGTATCAGAGCGATCCTAATGCTGCTTTCGGTCAATGGTTAGCCGCCGGGCAGGTGTCACGCGCTTGGAAATCTGCCGCGAGCCAGCTATCCAGCCAATCCTTACGAATCACGACAATTGCATGCGCGACCCGCCGCGGATGCGGTGTTCTTCCCAGTACGTTGTCCTCGTCTCGTGCGAGACCTTTTCCGACTGCGACGAAGCGAGCCGCATCGCACATCCTTCATACCTTCGCTTCACCGACCACCCTCCGGACGGCGGCGCAATCTTCCGCTTTCTCCTGCACACTGGCCCGCGTCGCAAACGCTCGCGGGGAGATTATGCGCAAAGGCATAGCCGCGATTCCGACGTGGGCGGAGCGGCTTTTGCGCGCGCCCTCCTCTTCGTGCGTCCCCTGTCCGGGTCGACGCCGACCCGCCGCCAGATTGCCGCGCCAGCACGCTCGTCACCGTCGTCGGGCATCTCGATGACGCCCTCCTCTTCGCGAATCCCGGCATTAGAGAAAAGCAAGATACTGCCGTCGCCATACCAAACGCCTGCCATCACGTAGTGATTTTCGGTCGCGGTTCGATGACGAGTCGGGAGAAGTGGACGGCAGGCGAGCGCCGCCGTGCGCCGCCGCAAAGGAAAACCGATGGGGTCGAGAAACGATGTATTCGCGACGCGCGAGGGCACGCGCCGCGCTTCAGGTCAAAAGCCAGCGGCGCTCAGTTGGTGCCGTCCTTCGGACACTTGAGGTTGCAGCCATTGGGGTCGCCATTGTCGCCACGGCGGCGCATGGCCGATTTGCCGTTCTGAAATTTTTCCGACGGCGCGGACGCGGCGAACTGCAACTGCGGATGTTCGTTGAGACGAAACTGGTCTGGCAGCACGCCGCCCGGCACGCCCGGCGAATTCTGGGCGAAGGCGGCAGGAACCAGGTAAATGGCGCCGGCGACAAGGGCGGCTGAAGTGCAAGCGAGCAACGAAAATTTCATGGCGGTATTTCGGGCGTAGAGCAGAAAAGTCGACAACAAGCCGTAAGGTTAACCCAATTTGCAGCCGATGACAGTTTCGCGCGCGCCCCACTCTCTTACCGCGCGTTTCGAGGCTTCGTTATGCGCTCACTTCACCGCGCAGACCTTCGTCGACATCGACGAGCGAGCCGCATTGCGCGGGATCGTATCCTTCGAGTTGCGCGACGCTGTCGGCGAAGCCGTCGCTGCGCAGGATGCGCAACACGGAGGCGAGCCGCGCCTCGTCGAGACGAGCGCGTTCGCACGCGAAAAAATAATCCTCGTCGATGATCGGAATGAAGTCGAGCGCGAAATGCTGCGCGGCCGGCTGCACGCCGAAGCCCAGATCGGCCATGCCGCTCGCGACGAACGCCGCGATCGCCGAGTGCGTGAGTTCGGTGGTGGCGTAGCCGTTGATCTGATCCGGATCGACGCCCACGCGCCTGAGCGACAGATCGAGCAGCATGCGCGTGCCCGAGCCCGGCTGGCGGTTCACGAAGCGCACGTCGCCGCGCGCGAGATCGCGCAAGCCCGCGATGCCCTTCGGATTGCCCTTCGGCAGAAACAGTCCCTGCGTGCGCCGCGTGAGCCGGATCAGCTGATGCTTGTTGCGGTCCAGATACGGCCGATAGATTTCGGCGCAGGTCGCGCGGAATTCGCCGATCGGCAAATGGAAGCCCGCCAGTTCGCACTCGCCGCGCGCGAGTGCGCTGACCGCTTCCGCGCTCTCGCGATATTTGATGTCCACAGGCACGCGCTGATCGCCGAGCGCGCGCACGAGCGTCGCGACCGCATAACCATGCGACGCGTGAATCCGCACCTGGCTGACGCCGCCCGAGAGCCGCCGGTTCAGCTCGCCGGCGACTTCGTTCGCCACGGCCTGCAATGGCGCCTCCAGCCGGTCGCCGCAGACGCGTTGCGCACGCAGCACCGACTCGCCCAGCTCCGAAAGCACCGAACCGCGTCCGCGCGACTTCGTGATCAGCGCGCCGCCGAGACGCACCTCGATTTCGCGCAACAAACCCCATGCATGCCGATAGGACAAACCCTTAGCGCTCGCGGCATTCGCGATGCTTCCCGTCTGAGCGACGAGCTGCAAAAGCGGCACAACCGCGCTGAGACTGGTTTCCCGGCCATCGGCGTCGCGCAGGACCAGTTCGGCCCGGCATTCAACGTCCACCATATGCACTCCCCCTTCCTATTGCCAAGATATATCACGACGCCTATTGTTCTTTTACAGGCTCGGCACCCCAGATTATATCGATTCAAATATGCGCTAACAAAACATATGCCGAGCGTTGGAGGAGCCCCATGACACATCCGCAGCTATCCGCCGCTGCATCCGCTGAGCTGGTGCGTCGCCACGCCGTACAGGGCGCGACGCTCATGTCCATTCTTCACGCCATCCAGGACGAAATCGGCTACGTGCCGGAGTCTACCGTCGCGCCGCTCGCGCAGGCGCTATCGCTCTCGCGAGCAGAGGTGCATGGCGTCATCACCTACTATCACCACTTCCGTTCCGCGCCGCCCGCGCATGTCACCGTGCAGCTCTGCCGCGCGGAAGCATGCCGCAGCATGGGCACAGAAGCGCTGAAGGAACACATCGAAGGGCATACGGGTTGCCGCTTCGACAGCGGTCACGCCGAAGACACCGAGCTCGAATCGGTGTATTGCCTCGGCCAGTGCGCGCTGTCGCCGTCGATGATGATCAACGGTGAACTGCACGCGCGCGTGACGCCCGCGAAGTTCGATCGTCTTTATGCCGCCGCGCAGGCCAAGGTCGGCGACAAGACGGAGGTGACGGCATGACGCGCATCTACGTACCCATCGATTCCGCGGCGCTCGCGTTGGGCGCCGAAGCCGTGGCCAAAGCCGTCGCGAGCGAAGCGCAGAAGCGCGGGCTCGACGTGCAGCTCGTGCGCAACGGCTCACGCGGGCTGTTCTATCTCGAACCGCTCGTGGAAGTGGAAACGGAGCAAGGTCGCATCGGCTACGCGAACGTCGAAGCGGAAGACGTCGCCGCGCTGTTCGATGCGGGCTTTCACGAAGGCAAGGCGCACGAGAAGAACGTGGGCGTCGTCGACGAGATTCCTTATCTGAAGAGCCAGCAGCGCCTGACGTTCGCGCGCATCGGCTTGACGGACCCGCTGTCGACGGACGACTACGTCGCACTCGGCGGGCTGCAAGGCTTGCGCAACGTGCTCGACATGAACGGCGACGCCGTGATCGAGTCGCTGCTCGAATCCGGCCTGCGCGGCCGCGGCGGTGCGGCGTTCCCGGCGGCGATCAAGTGGAAGACCGTGCGCGCGGCATACGCGGACCAGAAGTACATCGTCTGCAATGCCGACGAAGGCGATTCCGGCACCTTCTCCGACCGCCTCGTCATGGAAAGCGATCCGTACATGCTGATCGAAGGCATGATCATCGCGGGTGTGTCGACGGGCGCGACGAAGGGCTACATCTACGTGCGCAGCGAATATCCGCATTCGATCGCGACGTTGAATCGCGCCATCGAAAAGGCGCGCGACGCGGGCTGGCTCGGCGCGAGCGTGCTCGGCACCTCGCACGCATTCGAACTGTATGTCGCGAAGGGCGCGGGCTCGTATGTGTGCGGCGAGGAAACGGCGCTGCTCGAATCGCTCGAAGGCAAGCGTGGCATCGTGCGCGCGAAGCCGCCGGTGCCGGCGCTGGTCGGCCTGTACGGCAAGCCCACGGTGATCAACAACGTCATCACGCTCGCGACCGTGCCGATCATCTTCGCGAAGGGCGCGGCGTTCTATCGCGACTACGGCATGGGCCGCTCGCGCGGCACGCTGCCCTTCCAGATCGCAGGCAACGTGAAGCAAGGCGGACTGGTCGAACTGGCGTTCGGCGTGACGCTGCGCGAACTCCTCTACACCTACGGCGACGGCACGGCGAGCGGCCGTCCGGCGCGCGCGGTGCAGGTGGGCGGCCCGCTCGGCACTTATCTGCCCGAGAGCCAGTGGGACATTCCGATCGACTACGAGGAATACGCGAAGGTCGGCGCGGTGGTCGGCCACGGCGGTCTCGTCGTGCATGACGACACTTCGAACCTGGCCGAGCTCGCGCAATACGCGATGCACTTCTGCGCGATCGAATCGTGCGGGAAATGCACGCCGTGCCGCATTGGCTCGACACGCGGCGAGGAAGTCATCGCGAAGATCCGCGAGGGCGACACGTCGGTGAAGCAGATCACGCTGTTGCGCGAACTGTGCGACACGATGGTGTCAGGCTCGCTCTGCGCGATGGGCGGCATGACGCCGTTCCCGGTCGTGTCCGCGCTCGATCACTTCCCCGAAGATTTCGGCTTGCCGCGCACGCCGGCGCAGAAAGCGGCGTAAAGAACAGGAGACAACACAATGTCCAACACCAACAACGGCTGCGGCTCGGGCAACTGCGCGTGCAAGAGCGCGGCGTCGGTGCAGCGCCGCGATCCGCTCGACGAAACCGACTACGGCACGCCGCTGCGTCATGCCGATACCGACGTGACGCTGGAAATCGACGGCCAGAGCGTGACGGTTCCCGCGGGCACCTCCGTGATGCGCGCGTCGATCGAAGCCGGCGTCAACGTGCCGAAGCTCTGCGCGACGGATTCGCTGGAGCCGTGGGGCTCGTGCCGTCTGTGCCTCGTCGAGATCGAAGGCAAGCGCGGTTACCCGGCTTCGTGCACGACGCCGGTCGAAGCCGGCATGAAAGTGCGCACGCAAAGCGACAAGCTGCAATCGCTGCGCAAGAACGTGATGGAGCTCTACATCTCCGATCACCCGCTCGACTGCCTCACCTGCCCCGCAAACGGCGACTGCGAACTGCAGGACATGGCGGGCGTGGTCGGCCTGCGTGAAGTGCGCTACGGCTACGAAGGCGCGAACCATCTGAAGGACAAGAAGGACGAGTCGAATCCGTACTTCACCTACGATCCGTCGAAGTGCATCGTCTGCAACCGCTGCGTGCGCGCGTGCGAGGAAACGCAAGGCACGTTCGCGCTGACCATCGCGGGACGCGGCTTCGAATCGCGCGTGGCGGCGAGCGAAAACGTGCCGTTCATGGAGTCGGAATGCGTGTCGTGCGGCGCGTGCGTCGCCGCGTGCCCGACCGCGACGCTACAGGAAAAGAGCGTCATCATGCTCGGTCAGGCCGAACATTCGGCGATCACGACCTGCGCGTACTGCGGCGTCGGCTGCTCGCTCAAGGCGGAGATGAAGGGCAACACCGTCGTGCGCATGACGCCGAACAAGAACGGCCAGGCGAACGAAGGTCACGCGTGCGTGAAGGGCCGCTTCGCATGGGGCTACGCGACGCACAAGGACCGCATCAAGAAGCCGATGATCCGCGCGAAGATCACCGATCCGTGGCGCGAAGTGTCGTGGGAAGAAGCGATCAACTACGCGGCGAGCGAATTCCGCCGCATCCAGGACAAGTACGGACGCGACTCGATCGGCGGCATCACCTCGTCGCGCTGCACGAACGAAGAGACGTATCTCGTGCAGAAGCTCGTGCGCGCCGCGTTCGGCAACAACAACGTCGACACCTGCGCGCGCGTGTGCCATTCGCCGACAGGCTACGGCCTCAAGACCACGCTCGGCGAATCTGCCGGCACGCAGACCTTCGCGTCGATCGAGCAGTCGGACGTGATCATCGTGATCGGCGCGAATCCGACCGATGGCCACCCCGTCTTCGGTTCGCGTCTGAAGCGCCGCGTGCGCGAAGGCGCCAAGCTGATCGTGATCGATCCGCGCCGCATCGATATCGTCGATACGCCGCACGTGAAGGCGCAGTATCACCTGCAGTTGCGTCCCGGCACGAACGTCGCGATGGTCAACTCGCTCGCGCACGTGATCGTCACGGAAGGCCTGCTGAAGGAAGATTTCATCGCCGAGCGTTGCGAGGCGCGCGCGTTCGATCAATGGCGCGAGTTCGTCGCGCGCGAGGAAAATTCGCCGGAAGCGATGGAAGCGATCACCGGCGTGCCCGCGAACAAGGTCCGCGAAGCCGCGCGCGCCTATGCGACGGGCGGCAACGGCGCGATCTACTACGGCCTCGGCGTGACCGAGCATGCGCAAGGCTCGACGACCGTCATGGGCATCGCGAACCTCGCGATGGCCACGGGCAACATCGGCCGCGAAGGCGTCGGCGTGAATCCGCTGCGCGGCCAGAACAACGTGCAGGGCTCGTGCGACATGGGCTCGTTCCCGCACGAGTTGCCGGGCTATCGCCATATCGGCGACGCTGCCGTGCGCTCGCTCTTCGAGGAAGCGTGGGACGTGAAGCTCCAGCCGGAGCCGGGCCTGCGCATCCCGAACATGTTCGATGCCGCGCTCCACGGCACCTTCATGGGCCTCTATTGCCAGGGCGAGGACATCGTCCAGTCCGATCCGAACACGCAGCATGTCGGCGCGGCGCTGTCGTCGATGGAGTGCATCGTCGTGCAGGACATCTTCCTGAACGAAACGGCGAAGTACGCGCACGTGCTGCTGCCGGGTTCGACCTTCCTGGAGAAGGACGGCACCTTCACCAACGCCGAGCGCCGCATCTCGCGCGTGCGCAAGGTGATGCCGCCGCTCGCCGGCCTCTCCGACTGGGAAGTGACGATCAAGCTCTCGCGCGCGCTCGGCTACGAGATGAACTACGCGAACCCGTCCGAGATCATGGACGAGATCGCGCGTCTCACGCCGACGTTCCATGGCGTTTCCTTCGACCGCATCGACGAACTGGGCAGCATTCAGTGGCCGTGCAACGAGAAGGCGCCGGACGGCACGCCGACCATGCACATCGATGAATTCGTGCGCGGCAAGGGACACTTCGTCATCACCAAGTTCATCGCGACGCCGGAGAAGGTCACGCGCAAGTATCCGCTCTTGCTGACGACCGGGCGCATCCTGTCGCAGTACAACGTCGGCGCGCAGACGCGGCGCACCGAGAACTCGAAGTGGCACGACGAGGACCGGCTGGAGATTCATCCGGTGGACGCGGAAGATCGCGGCATCAAGATGGACGACTGGGTGGGTATCGAGTCGCGCGCGGGTCAGACCGTGCTGCGCGCGAAGATCTCGGAGCGCATGCAGCCGGGCGTCGTGTACACGACGTTCCACTTCCCCGAATCGGGCGCGAACGTCATCACGACGGATTCGTCCGACTGGGCGACGAACTGTCCGGAGTACAAGGTGACGGCGGTGCAGGTCATGCCGGTGGAACAGCCGTCGCAATGGCAGAAGGACTACTCGCGCTTCAACACGCAGCAGCTCGAGCTGATGAACATGCGCGACGTCGCGCCGACCATTTCAGGAAAATAAGCAATGGATGTCGATAACCTGATCGAGATGGCGAACCGCATCGGCGAGTTCTTCGATTCGATGCCGGATCGCGCCGAAGCGGTGGACAATATCGCGGATCATATCCGCCGCTTCTGGGAGCCGCGCATGCGGCTCGCGATTCTCGCCGCACTGGAGAACCCGGAAGCGAGCGCGACGATCGAGCCGATCGTGCTCGAAGCGCTGAACCTGCACAAGGAGGATCTGCAGCCTAAGACGGCGCCAGCCTGACGCTTCGGGCCGCTTTCTTTGTCTCGACGCACAAGCCCCGCTCTCGCGGGGCTTGTCGCTTTTCAGTCCTCGCGATATTCGCGCTCCGTCTGCCGTTCGGCGCTCGTGTCCTGTGCGCCGAACCACAGCTCGCAATGACGCAGCAAGCCATGCACATCCGATGGCGCGCGGCCGCGCGCGGCGATATAGCCATCGGGACGCACGAGATAGAACGCGGGACGCGTGCGGCCGTAGTTGTCGGTGAGCGAATGCGCGCCGTCGCCGTGCGTGTCGGTGATGCGCCAGATGCGCACTGCATTCGGCAGGATCGCTTCGATGGATTTCGCGAGGCCGTCGAGGTCCGGGTCACGCATCGCGTGCGCAACGGTGATGGTCGCGGGCGCAAGCGCGATGTCATCCTCGCCCGACGGGCTCACCAGCAGAAACAGCGAGAAGCAGCCGGGGTCATGCAGGTCGTACAGACAACCGACACCCGGCACGCGCCCGAGCGGCCCGTCCACGACATGCACGCGCGCATCGGGTGCGCGTTCCCCCGCGCGCGGGCCGCCGTCGAGCAGACGTTCCAGCGTGAGCGGGCTCTTGCGATAGTTGATCGACAGTTCGCTCACGGTGCGCCGCATCGCGTCGCGCAACGGGCCGATCGCCGCGAGCGCCGGCATCACGTGCTCGCGCATCAGCTTCATCGGGCCATGCTCGGCGCCGGCCATCTGCGTGAGCATGCTGGTCTGGCGCAACACGTCGCGCTCGATCGGATGCCGCTCGGTGTGATAGCTGTCGAGGAGCCGCTCGGGCGCGCCGCCCGCGAGCATGCGCGCGATCTTCCAGCCGAGATTGAAGGCTTCCTGAATGCCGGTGTTCATGCCCTGCGCGCCGGCCGGGCTGTGCACGTGCGCCGAATCGCCCGCGAGAAAGACGCGCTCCACGCGCAGCCGGTCCACCATGCGGCTGTTGAGATGGAAATACGACGACCACGTCAGGTTCGACAGCGTCATCTTGTGATGCACGCGCCGCTCGATGAGCGCGCGGCATTCGTCGAGCGTCGGGCCGGTCCTGGTGCGGTCGGCGTTCAGCGCGCTCGCCACGGGCGCGGGCAGATCGGCGATCAGGCGCGCGCGGTCGTTGCCCATCGGAAAGAGCGCGGCGAGCCCTTCGCCGGACGCGAAGATATGGAACTCGTCGTCGGGCCAGTCGGAGTCCGCCTGGAGATCGGCGAGCAGATAGGTCTGGTCGAAGGTCTTGCCATCGAAGCCGATACCCAGCCGATGCCGCACGAAGCTATGCGCGCCGTCCGCCGCGATCAGATACGAAGGCCGCAGCAGTTCTTCGCGGCCGTTCGGATGACGCAGCGTGGCCTGCACTCCGGCCGAACCTTGTGAAACGTCGACCAGTTCGACGCCGCGCTCGATGTGCACGCGCAGCCCCGCGAGATGTTCGGCGAGCAGCAGTTCGGTCTGCGATTGTTCGAGAAAGAGCAGATACGGATAGCGCGTCTGCAAAGGATCGAAGTCGAGCCGCGCGAGGCGCTGGCCGTTCGAATAGAGATTCGCGACGCGCGCCCGATGCCCGAGTTCGAGAAACGGCTTGACGATCCGATGTTGCTCGAAAAGTTCGAGCGTGCGCGCCTGGATGCCGATGGCGCGCGAATGCGGCGACGGCGTGCGCGCCTTGTCGGCCAGCCGCACCGGAATGTGTGCACGCGCGAGGCTCATCGCGGCGGCAAGGCCCGTCGGACCGGCGCCGACGATCAGAACGGGCGCCACGTCCAGCTTGTCGTTCGGATTCAGCTTTGGCGCAAACATGCGGTCCTCCCTGAAACGTCGCGACGTCTAGTGTACGCCCGCCCCTTCTGATCCGACGCGCGCCCGCGCTCAGTGTGCGTGGCCGCGCTCGTCGAGCACGCAGGCATCGCAGGCGCCGCCGAACTCCACCTGCACGGTCGCGTGATGCATCGCGTAATCGCGGCGCAGCGTCATCACGACGCCCTGGACGAAAGCGTCGCCGGGATGGCCGTCCGGCATCACGAGATGCACGGTGAGTGCGTTCTCGGTGGTCGACAGCGCCCAGACGTGCAGGTCGTGCACGCCGCGCACGCCGGGAAGCTGCTTCAGATAGCCTTCGATGCGCGCCAGATCGACGGACGGCGGAACCGCCGCCATCGCGAGGCGCATCGCGTCGCGCCCGAGTCCCCACGTGCCCCAGACGATGACCGACACGACGATCAGGCTCATCAGCGGGTCGAGCCAGCTCCATCCCGTGAACAGGATGACGAGACCGCTCACCGCGACGGCGGCGGAGATCGCGGCATCGGCGGCCATGTGCAGGAAGGCGCCGCGCACGTTGAGGTCTTCCTTGCTGCCGCGCATGAAGAGCCACGCGGAGAAACCGTTCACGACCATGCCGAGGGTCGCGACGACGAACACGTCGAGTCCCGCGACCGGCGCGGGATTGATGAGGCGCTGGATCGCTTCGAGCACGATCGCGCCGCACGCGAACAGCAACAGGGCGGCATTCGCGAGCGATGCAAGAATCGACGAGCTGCCCAGGCCGAAGGTATAGCGCTCGTTCGGACGGCGGCGGCCGAGCCAGACGGCGCCCCACGCGAGCAGCAGGCCGAGCACGTCGGAGAGGTTGTGGCCGGCGTCGGCGAGGAGTGCGGTGGAATGCGCGAGGACGCCGTAGATCGCCTGCACGACGACGATCAGCACGTTCAGGCCGACCGCGAGCGCGAAGGTGCGCCCCTGCCCTTCCTGCGGCGCGTGATGATGGTGATGACCGCCCGCGCCGTGGCCGTGGCCGTGGCCGTGGCCGTGGCCGTGGCCGTGGCCGTGGCCGTGGCCTTTGTGATCGTGGCCGTCGTGCGCGTGGGCGTGACCGTGCCCGTCGTGGGAATCGTGTTCTTCGTGGTGTTGCGTGCTCATCGGCGTGTGGCTCTCACTCGATTTCCGTGGCGGAGGCCTGCGGCTCCGCAATGTGCTCCAGCAGCTCGCCGAGCATCGCGCTGATGTGGCGGTCAGCGGCCACGTAGAACACCTGCTTGCCCTGTCGCTCCGCCCGCACGATGCGCGCCGCGCGCAACAACCGCAAATGGTGGCTCACCAGCGACGCCGACAGCCCGAGCAATTCCGCGATCGCACCGACCGCGCGCCTTTGCTCGACGCACGCCAGCACGATGCGCAGCCGCGTCGGGTCGCCAAGCAGGCGGAACAGGTCGGCGAGCGGCACGACGCGGTCGTCGGAGGTGATTTCTGCGGAGGGAGACGCCACGATCTCTGGCAAACATATGAATAGGTGTTCACATGTTAAGTGCCATCTCCGCAACATGTCAACTGCGCTTTGGCCGGGCGATGCCGCCGGTGTGGGAAAATGCGGGGTTTGCAATCCGGGACAGAAGTAGCTCCCTCCGTCATGGACACCGTTTTCGCCCGCGGTTTCGCGGCCCATCGTGACGGTCGCTTGACCGACGCGGAGCGCGACTATCAGGCCGCGCTCGCCGTCGAACCCCATCACGTCGATGCCCTCCACTACCTCGGCGTGCTGCGCCATCAGCAAGGCCAGCACGAGGAGGCAGCTGCGCTCGTGCGCCGCGCGGTGGATCTGCGTCCGACCGACGCCAGCCTGCAACTGAACCTAGGCAATGCGCTAAAGGCGCTCGGCCGCCTCGACGACGCGATCGAGCGCTTTCGCAACGCGCTCACGCTCGCGCCGGGCTTTCCGCTCGCGCAATACAACCTCGGCAACGCGTACACGGCGGCCGGCCGTCACGAAGACGCCGCCGACGCCTTCGAAAAAGCGCTGCGCCTGCAGCCGAACGACGCCGCCGCGTGGAACAACTTCGGCAACGCGCTCTCTGCGCTGCGCCGCTTCAAGGACGCGGCGCACGCGTTCAGGCGCACGCTCGCGCTGCGTCCGCGCCATGCCGGCGCGCACAACAACCTCGGCATGGCGCTGAACGCGCTCGGCGATACACACGGCGCGGTCTCGCACTTTCGTGCCGCGCTCGATGTCGAGCCGGGTTACGCTGCGGCGCATTTCAATCTCGGCAATCTCCTCGACGCGAACGGTCATCCGGATGAGGCCCTTCCCGCTCTGCAAAAGGCGGTGCGCCTGCAGCCGCGTTTCGCGCCGGCGCACTTCGGCCTGGGCCACGCGCTCGGCAAGCTCGGCCGTCACGACGAAGCCTTGCCCCATTTCGAGCGCGCGATCGGTCTCGATCCGAAATACGGCGTCGCGTGGCTGTGTCTCGGTAACACGCAACTGGCGCTCGGTGCGCATCGGGCGGCGCTGCGCGCGTTCGATCAGGCGCTGCGCCTCGACCCCGGCATGCCCGCCGCGCATCTGAATCGCGGCCTCGCGCTGCTCGCGACGGGCGACTACGCGCGCGGCCTGCCCGGCTACGAATGGCGCCTGCAGACGCCGGGCAGCGAGCCCGCGCCGTCCTTGCCGCGCTGGAACGGCGAGCCGATGCCGGTGCGCACGCTGCTCGTGCGCGCCGAGCAGGGCTTCGGCGACACCTTGCAGTTCGTGCGCTTCGTGCCGTTCGCCGCGAAGCGCGTCGGCAAGCTCGTGCTGGAGGTGCAGCCCGCGCTCGTGCCGCTCCTTGCGCCGGCGGCGCACGCGGCGCGCGTCGAACTGAAAAGCAAATCGGACGACGCTCCTGCGCGCGCGGACGCATTCTGTCCGCTGCTCAGCCTGCCGCTCGCGCTCGGCATGAGTTCGCCCGACGCGATTCCTGCGCGCGCGCCGTATCTCGTCGTGCCTGCAGATTACCGGCGCAAGTGGCGCGGTTCGATCGGCGGCCAGCACCGGCGCAAGATCGGCATCGCGTGGTCCGGGCGGATTCAGCCGGGCGAGACGCGCTCCGCACCCGTCGATGCGCTCGCGCCGCTGTTCGCGCTCGAAGGCATCGACTGGATCGTGCTGCAGCCGTTGGTCACCGGGCGCGAGCGCGACGTGCTGCGCGCGCATCCCAATGCGGGCGCGATCCATCTCATGGACGGACATCTCGAGAATTTCGCGGATACAGGCGCGATCGTCGACCGGCTGGACGCGGTGGTATCGGTGGATACGTCAGTCGCGCACCTGGCGGGCGCGCTCGGCAAGCCGGCCTTCGTCATGCTGCCCCACGCCGCCGACTGGCGCTGGGGCGTCGACTCGGACCGGAGCGCGTGGTATCCGGGCGTGCGGCTCGTGCGCCAGCCGGCGCCGGGAGACTGGCAGGCGGTCATCGCGGAGATCGCCGCGGCGCTTGTGTCGTAGAAACTTTCGCCAAGCCGGACAACCACGAGCGAAGTGTCGGGCGCGCGGTCTCTTCGTGTTCGAAGGCTTCTATCGTTCCGGAGCGCTCGTGTTCGGCGGCGGGCATGTCGCTTTGCCATTGCTACAACAACGCACGGTGGATGCCGGATGGGTTTCGCCAAACGCGTTCCTCGCCTGATACGGCGCCGTCCAAGCCGTTCCCGGTCCGCTGTTCAGCTTCGCCGCGTTTCTCGGATGGTCGATGAACCAGGCGGCCGATCGCTGACTCGGCTCCGCGATCGCAACGCTCGGCATCTTTGTTCCTGGCATGCTGCTCGTGGTCGCGTCGCTCCCCTTCCGGCAGACTTTGCGCGCTCGCCCGAACATGGCCGCCGCCTTGGCGGGCCGGAACGCTGCCGTCGTCGGCTTGACGGCGAGCGCGCTGTATTCACCCGTATCGACGAGCGCCGTGCATTCGGCTTCCGATTTCGTCATCGCGGCCGCAGCTTTCGTTCTGCGCGTCCGCTGGCGAACGCCGCCCCTGGCGATCGTGGGGCTCTGCTCGCTGCTGGGCATCGCCAAGCACTCTGGATGTGACCCGCTCGCAAAAAAGCCCCCGAACGCCGGACGGTTGTCCGACGTTCGGGGGCCGTTCGATGCGCGGGGACTTATCGAGACGAATCGCCTCGCGTCACGCCGCCTTGTACTGATTGCGCGCTTCCGGCGAGCGATACAGCACGAGCGTCGCGATCAGGCCGCAGACCGCGGCCAGGCCCATCCACAGACCGGGCGCGGCCTTGTTGCCGGTCGCGTGAATCAGATATGTCGAAATCGCCGGCGTGAACCCGCCGATGGTCGTCGCGAGACTGTAGGCCATCGAGAAGCCCGTCGTGCGCACGTCGACCGGCATCACCTCGGTGAGCGCCACCACCATCGCGCCGTTATAGCTGCCGTACAGGAACGACAGCCACAATTCGCACATCAGCAGGCGCATGAACGACGGATCCGCGACCAGCCACTGCACCGCCGGATACGAGGTCAGAATGGTGAGAATCGTGAACACGAGCAGCACCGGACGACGACCGACGCGGTCGGACACCGCGCCCATCAGCGGCAGCCAGATCAGATTCGAGATGCCGACGCAAACCGTGACGACGAGCGCGTCGATTGCGGAAAGCTTGAGCACTTCCTTGCCGAAGGTCGGCGTGTACGCCGTGATCATGTAGAACGACACGGTCGTCATGATGACCATGCCCATGCCGGCGAGCACCACGCCCCAGTTCTGCCCGATCGAGCGCGCGATCTCGCCCATGCTCGGGCGATGCTTCCTCGCGAGGAACTCGTCGGTTTCGCGCAGCGAGCGGCGGACGATGAACAGGAACGGCACGATCAGACAGCCGATCAGGAACGGCACGCGCCAGCCCCACGCGGTCATCTGCTCGGGCGGCAGCAGCCGGTTCATGAACACGCCGATCAGCGCCGCGAACACCACGGCGACTTGCTGGCTGCCGGACTGCCAGGAGCAATAGAATCCCTTGTTGCCCTTGGTCGCAATCTCCGACAGATACACCGAGACGCCGCCCAGTTCCACGCCTGCCGAGAAGCCTTGCAGCAGCCGCCCGCCCAACACGATGATCGGGGCGAGCGCACCGATCGTCGCATAGCCCGGCACGAGCGCGACGCACGCGGTGCCGACCGCCATGAGCGCGAGCGTGAGAATCAGGCCCTTGCGCCGCCCGTGATGGTCGATGTACGCGCCGAGCACGATGGCGCCGACCGGCCGCATCAGGAAGCCCGCGCCGAACACGGACAGTGCGAGCATCAGTGACGCGAATTCGTCGCCGCTCGGGAAATAGGTCTTGGCGATTGCGGAGGCGTAATAGCCGTAGACCATGAAATCGTACATTTCAAGGAAGTTTCCGCTGACGACGCGAAACACCGTCTTGAATTTCGATTCGTTGGCGGGTGCTACGTGGGCTGAGGACATGGACTTTCTCGGGAGGCGGGCTGTGGGCGCACATCGGTTTCGCGTGGGTACGCAAGAACCGTACACGGCCGTGGCGAACCCACGACCGAATCAGAGATCGACTCTGTTTCACTGTGTGTAAATGCGACGCCCTCAATCTTAACGCCGCCGTCCGCATCACTGCACACAACTTCGCCCAATTGCCCTTAATCAAGCTTAAATTACGATTACATATGTCTAACTCGAAGCTGACGAACGAACGGGACGCCCATCTGCAATCTGAAGCCGCCGGGCTTTCCCTGCGTGCCGCGACATCCGACGACACCGTGCTGATTGCCTCGATGCACGCGCAAAGCTGGGCGCGCGCATACCGCGGCATCCTGCCGGACGACTGGCTCGATCGCGACCTGCAGGCCGAGCGCGCCGCGCACTGGCAGACACGCATGCAGGAAATCGTCGCGGGGGCGAGTTGCCTGCTCATCGCGGAGCACGCGGGCGAGCCGGTCGGATTCGTTTGCTTCGACCAGCCGGATGCATCGGGCAGCGTGTACATCGACAATCTGCACGCACTGCCCATGGGACGCGGTCTCGGCGCCGGCACCGCGATGCTGGCTGAAGCAGCACGCTGGGCGCGCTCGCGCGGTGCGCACCAGTTGCATCTGCTGGTGCTGGAGCAGAACACGGCGGCGATCGGCTTTTACGAGTCGCGCGGCTGGAAGCGGGAGGCGCGCCTGGCGGAGCAGATGGCAGGCATCGATGTCTTTTCGCTGCGCTACGTCCTGCCGCTCGAATAGGTTCGCGCTTCTTCGAAAGTCACTCGTCCAACCACGAAGCCGCACGCTCGTCAATAAGCATTCCTGTCAAAAAAGATGAATAGGAATGCTCTGGTCGCCGTAAATCTGACGGTTTCGTATGATCGCGGGTCACAATTTCGGCCATTTCGCGCCGATCCCGCGGTGCGTTCCCTGCGCCGCGAAGGTCCGTGCGGGCCGCCTTGTTGCCCGCGCTCCCGCGCACGCATGTGGAATCTTCATGACCGAAACCTTGATCGCCGTCGAAGGCAATCTCCGTCTGCCGACGCTGCGTCCGCTGACGCATCCGTCCCTGAGTTTCGGTCAGCAATGGTTGCCAGCGCGCGCGCGTCCCGTTCGATCGCAGACCGAAATCGAGTTGTTCGGCGCTCGCCTCGAAACCGGCTATGTCGCCGCGCTGAGCCTGTCTGATACCGATTCGCCCTACAGCGCAGTGAGTCTCTGGGGCGTGTTCGTCAAGGAAGAAATGTCGCACGGGATGCTGAGTCTGAGGGAAGTTCTCAAGCGCCCCGCCGCGGACCCCCTCGTCGAACCGATCCATCTTGCCGTCGCTGCGCCCGTGGCCGCCGGCACGCGCAAGAGCTTCTTCAGCAAACCGGTCGCGGCGGCTATCTCCATTGCGTCCGCCGGGTTCATCCTCTGGATGATCTTCGGGACCGAACCAGGCTCGTCGCGCAAGACGCCGTCGTCCGTTCCGGATGCGCGAGCGCAAGTCGGAGCGCAACAGGCAACGCCAGAAGTGGATCGGCCGCGCAGCGTCGGGAAAACCACGAAGGACGATCCGGTCGTCACGCGGACAGAAACCGTTCCGGCTGTCGTCGATGCAGGGATCGACAGCGAGAAGAGTGCGACGGCATCGGGCGCGAATCCCGCAAAAACGGACGTCGATCTGGCCGCCGAGCGCGCGGCTAGGCGTGAGGCCGTGCGGATGGAAGCAGCCAGACGCGAAGCCGTCCGGCTCGAAGCGGCGCATCGCGAGGCCGCGAAGCGTGAGGCCAAGAAACAGGAAATCGCCAGTCGCGCGGCCGCGAAGCGCGAAGCAAGAAAGCTCGAACTCGAGAAACGCGAGACTGCGAGACGCGAAGCGCTGGCGCGCAAGGCTGCGAAGCGCGAGGCGGCACACCGCGAGGCCATGGCGCGCGCGGCGGAACGGCGCGAGACGATGGCCCGCGAGTCCGCGAGGCGAGAAGCAGCAAAGCGCGAAGCGATGGCAATGGCCCGCGAAACCGTGCGGCGCAAGGCCGCTGAGCGCGAAGCCATGGCGTCCGACCGCGAATCCGGAATGCGCCGGGCGGCGTTGCACGCGCCGGTACAGCGGGAGCCGGCAGCAAGCGAGCGGCTGAAGTCCGTCCGAGCAACATCGGTCGACATCGCCCGAAATCAGTCCGCGAGAACGACCGACTCGCTGAACGCCGCGACGCTATACGAAATGCTTCAGCATTCGCCGACGCTCGACAGCAATGCCACGTCCCGCAGCACGGCAAACACACAGTAACTATGCAGATGAGGCCGTCTTGCGAACCTGCGCGTGCGCGCCCCCGGACGCCTTCACTGCCCGATCTCAACCTTTCCGGCCATGACGCCAACATGAAGCAACTTCGTTTTATCCGATACGCGACGCTCGCGCTCGCCTTGTCCCTTTGCGGCATCCTCGCGCCGATCGCGAGCACGTTCGCAGGCTCGCTGTCAGCACAACCCGCCTCGAACGCGAATCAGCCGATACGGCCAGCGCAACCCGCTCAGGCCGCGGCCGAAGACCTTTCCGATCTCAACGCGGACAGCAGCGCGCCGCGCGTCGACGGCAACATCGCCGAGCTGCAGGCGCTCGTGCAGGCGGGAACCGTCACGGAAATGCGCGCGACCCGCAACGGCAGCTACGGCGCGAAGCTCTTCTTCCTCGCTCAGGACATGGTGTATTACGTCGCGCTGTCGCAGGATGCGAGCTGGTGGCGCGTCGTGAAAACGCAGGACGTGGGACGCGCGGAATCGATCTATGCGCAGTTCGCGCGCAAGAGCTTCGACCTCGCCGATGGCGAAATCCGTCGCACGCAGTTGCAGGCGCAGAAGGCGCTGATCGAGCGCGTCATCGCAAAATCGGCGGATCGGGCGAACCGCCTTTCCGCGGATCTGGCGCTCGCGCAGCAGCAGGACTCGCAGGTCTCGCAGCGTCAGCAACAGTTGCAGGCCGAGTCGGCAGTGCTGCAAACCGACAAGCTCGAGGCGGAACGAAAGCTGCGCACCTTGCAGCTCCAGGTCGAGCAGTTGCAGAAGCAGACGGAAGCCGGACTCACGCCACTGAGCCCGACTCCATCGCGCTGACAGGCGCGGCGCGCGTCCGAAACACGTCCGAAACACGCCCGAAACACAAGAGGCCCGCTCGATTCGAGCGGGCCTCTTCGCTTGATGGCTTGCCGGACCGCGCGCGGAACTCAGAAGCGCGTTTCCCGTGCGACGCGCAGGAAAGTATCGAGGAGCGGCGTGCAGTCGAGCAACTCGGCCCCACCCGCGCGATGAAACTCCGGATGCCACTGCACGCCGACGACGAACGGCGCCTTCCGGTAGCGCACCGCCTCGATGATCCCGTCCGAAGCCGATACGGCCTCGATGTTCAGATCGCGCCCCACCGTCTTCACCGCCTGATGGTGGATCGAGTTGACGATCGCCTCGCGCTGATGCGGGAACATGTTGGCGAGTGTCGAGCCGTCGGGGAAACGGATCGAATGGCGATGCTGGTCGTATTGCTCGTTGACGTGGATGCCGGCCGTCGGCACGTCCGTGGCGATATCGCCGTAGAGCGTGCCGCCGAACGCCACGTTGATCAGCTGGCAGCCGCGGCACACGCCGAGCACCGGCTTGCCCGACTCGATGAACTCGTGCAGCAGCTCGAGCTCGTACATGTCACGCACGCGGTCGCCGGGCCATTCGGGACGCGTCGTCACTTCCTCGTAGGACTGCGGCGACACGTCCGCGCCGCCTTGCAGCAGCAGGCCGTCGAGATGCTTCGCGTAATCGCGCAGGCGAATGTTGCTCGTGTGCAGCATGCCCTGATTGCCGACTGTCGGAATCATGAAGACGAGCACGTCGCGCGACATCACCCAATGCGCGATGGATTCCTCCAGATATTGCAGCGTCTTGCCGCGCAAGCCTCGTGCGCCCGGCTCCGGATGAAAGATCCGCGCCGATACGCCGATGCGCAAGGTGCGTTGCGTGACCCGCTGTCCCGCGCGATCGAAAATCTGCCGGGCGCGCGCCGCGATGATGCGGCCGAACACCGACCACGCCGAATCGGATTGCTTCAGATAGGCGGGCTGCGGCGGCGCGGCATGCTCGGGCAGCGGCAGCGGCGGCGCGTTGAGCTTGCCGAAATCGGGCGCCGCGGTGAATTCGGGCGGCAGACCGACCGCGGGCTGCGAAGCGGTGCGGCCCATCGGGGAATCGGATGACGCGGAATGTGAATTCGCGGCGCTCGCGGCTTGCGCTTCGGTTGCGGTTTCGAGGTTCTGCGCGAGGCTGGCGCGGGAATCCGCGCGCCTCGTTTCGGGCACCACCGCTTCCTGCGCGGCCGTGGCGCTCGCCGACGAGGCGCGGGCCTCGCGCGTGGCCTGCCGCGCTTCATCATGCCGTGCCTGGGAAGGGTCGACCGGTTCGACATTCGATGCGCTCGAAGGCGCATCCGTCGATGCCCGCTCGGTCGCGCTCGCCTGCGGGCCGGGCGCCGAGGCCGCAGCCGCCGCTTCGGGCGGCGCGGTGGGATTCGCGCTGCGCCTATCGCGTGTCTCGTCTTGCGAATGACCCGCGGCTGAGGAATCGGCGCCGCTTCGGCGCGCGTCGGTGCTGCTCGAGTCGTTGGACGTTTTGTTATCGCTCATTCCGGGTTCAGGCGGCAAGGCGCCGTAAGGAGAATGGACAGACTCCTGATTATCCGCCTCCGATCAGCACGGGGCAAACCAGCACACAATTGGTCACATTGGGTCACATTATCGCGGGAACCCGGCGCGCGCCGCTGTCAGGGGTATCCCGCGAAGCACCGGGTCAGTGGTCGCGCGGCTCCTCGAAGGTCTCGCGCAGGGCGATCTGCATCGTCGCATGAATCTTCACGCACCAGCGCCACAACACCGTCAGCAACAGCGCCGCGCATAGCAGCACGCCGATCATCAGGCCGAACGGCGGCAGGATGGCGCCCGAAAGCGCCGCGACCAGCAGAAAGACGCCGAACATCGCGACGATCGGAATCAGCCCGGAAATCGCCGAGCGGATCGCGCTCGTGAAGCGCCCCGCCTTCGCCGGCTGCACGCTCACTTCCGCCAGCAGCAACGCGAGCGATTCGAGCTTCCGATACACCGCGACCAGAAACGGCAGCGCGACGACCAGCGCCGCGCCCCACAGTACGACGCGCTGCGCGTTGTCGGTCTCGAGCCAGCGCGCGAGATAGCCAGACGCGAACGGCGCGGCATATGACGCACCGAGAAAGATCGCCGCGACCATCGCGAGATTCACCGCGATCTGCACGACGATGCGCCTGGTCATCGAGAACAGCGTCGGGCCGCCGGAGACGGGTGTGAGGCTCGCGAGCCATTGCGAATAGAGGCCGAAGGTATTCACGATCGGCGCGGGCATCGCGCGGGCGAGACGCGCGGTGAGCGGATCGGCGGCGCGGATCAGATACGGCGTGAAGAGCGTGGTGAGCGCCGACACGGCCACCGCGATCGGATAGAGAAAACTGCTCGTGACTTTCAGCGAAAGCCCGAGCGACGCGATGATGAACGAGAATTCGCCGATCTGCGAGACGCTCATGCCGACGCGCATCGACGTGCGTCCGTCCTTGCCCGCGAGGAACGTGCCGAGCCCGCACGACACGATCTTGCCGAGCACGACCGCGATGGTGATGACGGCGATCGGCCATGCGTAATCGACGAGCACCGTCGGATTCAGCAGCAGGCCAATGGTGACGAAGAAGATCGCCGAGAACATGTCGCGCACCGGCGCGATCAGATGCTCGATGCGCGCGAGGTGCTTCGATTCGGCCATGATCGCGCCGATAAGGAACGCGCCGAGCGCGATCGAATAGTCGAGCTTCACGCACAAGAGACAGAAGCCGAAGCAGAAGCCGAGCACGGTGACGAGCAGCATCTCGTCGCTCTTCGCCTGCGCCACGTAATTGAGCGCGCGCGGCACGGTGAGAATGCCGACGACCAGCGACACCGTCATGAAGAGCAGCAGCTTGCCGAGCGTCACGACCGCGACGCCCGCGCTCACCGATCCGGTCTGCGCGATACCCGACAGCAGCACCAGCATGGCGATCGCCAGAATATCCTCGACGATCAGAATGCCGAACACGATCTGCGCGAAATGCTCGCCCTTCATGCCGAGCTCGGAGAGCGCCTTGACGATGATGGTCGTCGACGAGATCGCGAGCATGGCGCCGAGGAACATGGAGTCCATCGCGTTCCAGCCGAACCATCGGCCGATCTCGTAGCCGATCCAGATCATCAGCACGATTTCCGAGAGCGCGGCGACGAAAGCCGTCGCGCCGACCTTGAACAGCTTGCGCAGGCTGAATTCGAGCCCCAGCGAGAACATCAGGAACACGACGCCGAGCTCGCCCAGCGTCTGGATCGTCGCTTCGTCGTGGATCAGGTTGAAGGGCGGCGTGTACGGCCCGATGATCACGCCCGCCGCGATGTAACCCAGCACGACCGGCTGCCGCAGGCGGTGAAACAGCACCGTCACGACACCCGCGATGGCCATGATCACCGCGAGATCCTGAATGAAGCCGATCGCGTGATGCATCCGGTGATTCCTTACAAAATAATTATGAGATAGCCGATGTTACCGCACGGATGCAACATCCTGCGTTCTGGCGAGAGAGACGGCGGAAAAAAACGGCGCTGCGGCGCGCATCGCGCTGGTGCGTGCGCATGGCGCAACACTGAAAAACAAGGCCCGCGCGAACGGCGGGCCGGAGATGGCGGAGGAAGAAAGCGCGCCGTTCAGACGGCCGCTTCGTTTTCCTCGCCGGTGCGGATGCGGATCACGCGCTCGACATCGGCCACGAAAATCTTGCCGTCACCGATCTTGCCGGTGCGCGCCGCGCCGATGATCGCGTCGATCACCTGATCGGTCTGATCGTTCGCGACGACCACTTCGATCTTCACCTTCGGCAGGAAGTCGACCACATACTCTGCACCACGATAGAGCTCGGTATGCCCTTTCTGGCGGCCGAAGCCCTTCACTTCCGTGACCGTCAGCCCGGTCAGACCGACTTCGGCCAGCGCTTCGCGGACTTCGTCGAGCTTGAACGGTTTGATGATGGCGGTGATGCGTTTCATGGCGTGCCTCGCTTCGATATGAAATGGGTGTCCCGGATGGACGGATTCGGAGAGATGCTTTCGATTCTAGTCGCGTTTCATCGAGCGAGTGACTCGGCGAGTGATTCATTGAAGCGCGAAGTAATCGGATAACGCCAGTCGCGGCCGAACGCGCGATGCGTGACGCGTATGCCGATCGGCGCCTGCCGGCGCTTGTATTCGTTGATCTTGATGAGGCGCGTGACGCGCTTCACATCGTCCGCGCCGTAGCCCGCCGCGACGATCTCCGCGAGCGAACGGTCTTCTTCCATATACATGCGCATGATCGCGTCGAGCGCTTCGTAGGGCGGCAGGCTGTCCTGATCGGTCTGGTTCTCGCGCAGCTCGGCGGAAGGCGCGCGCGTCAGAATGCGCTCGGGGATGACGTCGCGCCGGCCGTAGGCATCGGTCGCGTTGCGGTAATGGCAGACCTTGTAGACGAGCGTCTTCGCAATGTCCTTGATGACGGCGAAACCGCCCGCCATGTCGCCATAGAGCGTGCAATAGCCGACGGCCATCTCGCTCTTGTTGCCGGTCGTGAGCACGAGCGAGCCGAACTTGTTCGACAACGCCATCAGGAGCGTGCCGCGAATGCGCGCCTGAATGTTCTCTTCGGTCGCGTCTTCCGGGCGGCCCGCGAATTCATCGGCGAGCACGCCGCGGAACGCCTCGAACATTGGCGCGATCGCGATCTCGTCGTACTTCACGCCGACGCGTTGCGCCATGTCGCGCGCATCGGTCGTGGAGATGTCCGCTGTGTAGCGCGAGGGCATCATCACGGCGCGCACGCGTTCCGGGCCGAGCGCATCGCAGGCGACGGCGAGCACCAGCGCCGAGTCGACGCCGCCCGACAAGCCGATGATCGCCCCGGGAAATCCGTTCTTGCCGATGTAATCGCGCACGCCGACGACCAGCGCCTTGTACACCTGCGCCTCCAGCGACAACTCCGGCGCAACGGCGCCGCGCACCGGCGTGGTGCCGTCGAAATCGACATGGCCGATGGCTTCGTCGAACTGCGCGAGCTTCGTGACGAGTTCGCCGTTCGCATCGAGCACGAAGGAGCCGCCGTCGAAGATCAGTTCGTCCTGGGCGCCTGCGAGATTCACGTAGATCATCGGAATGCCGGTCTCGCGAATGCGCGCGCGCAGAATGTCGAAGCGCACCGATTCCTTGTTGAGATGAAACGGCGAGCCGTTCGGAATCAGCAGCACTTGCGCGCCCGCCGCCTTCGCGAGTTGCGCCGCCGACGCGTGCCACGCGTCCTCGCAGATCACGACGCCGTAGCGCACGCCATCGAGATCGAACACGAAGGGACGCGGGTCGGTGGCGAAGTAGCGCTTCTCGTCGAAGACTTCGGTGTTGGGCAGATCCTGCTTCAGATATGTGCCGACGATTTCTCCGTCGGCGATCAGCGAGGCCGCGTTGTACGTATCGAGCGGCGGCACGCCGCGCGCGATGGGCGCATCCATATTCGCGCCCTCTTCCCGCATGCGATGCGGATGGCCGACCAGCACGTGCAGTCCCGCGAATTCCTTCAGTTGCGCGGCGAGGTTGGCCAGCGCCTGCGCATTCGCCCGATAAAACGCCGGGCGCAGCAGCAGATCTTCCGGCGGATAACCCGACAGCGCCAGTTCCGGCGCGATCATGAGCCGTGCGCCTTCATGGTGCGCGACGCGCGCGGCATCGACAATACGCGTGACGTTGCCGGTGAAGTCGCCAACCGTGACATTGATCTGGGCTAGTGCGATGCGGGTTTTCATATCGATGGCGTGCGATGAAACGGGGCGCGATGAGGGCCGATTATCGCACGCGAAAATTCGCGTTTAAGCCTTCTTCCTGAACGGTGTATGGGCTTCGAGCGCTTCGATGTGCTGGTCCATCGCTTCGGTTTCGGTATCGAGAAATTCGGCGATCGCGTGCGCGAATCGCTGATCCGCGATCCAGTGCGCGGACCACGTCGGCGTCGGCAACAGACCGCGCGACATCTTGTGCACGCCCTGCGCGCCGCCCTCGAAACGCGCGAGACCGTGCTCGATGCAATACGCGATGCCCTGCATGTAGCACGTCTCGAAGTGCAGGCCCGAGACGAACTCGCGCGTGCCCCAGTAGCGCCCGTACATGGTGTCGCCGCCGATCATGTTGAGCGCGACCGCGAGCCGCTCGCCGTCCGCTTCGGCGATCACGAGCAGCATGCTGTCGGGCGCATCGGCATGAATGCGGCCGAAGAACTCGCGCGACAGATACGGCGCGTTCCAGTGCTCGCGATACGTGTTGTCGTAGCAGTCGTAGAAGAAGTCGAGCGCGCTCGCATCGATCTGCGCACCGCGCAGCCACGTGTACGTGACGCCCGCTTCCGTCACGCGACGGCGATCCTGCTTCACCTTCTTGCGCTTGTCGTGGCTCATCGTCGCGAGGAACGCGTCGAAGCTCTCGTAGCCCTCGCCGGGCAAGTTCTCCCAGTGAAACTGCACGCCTTCGCGCAGCATGTAGCCCGCGTCGGTTAGCGCCTCGACGTCTCGCGCGTGCGGAAACAGCACATGCAGCGACGACAGCTCCAGCCGTCGCGTCAGCTCGATCGCGCCGCGTGCGAGCAGCACGCGATCCTCGTGATCGGCGGCGATGAGGCGCGGGCCCGTCACCGGCGAGAACGGCACCGCGGCCAGCGCCTTCGGGTAGTAGCGCAGGCCGTGACGTTCGAAGGCGTCGGCCCAGGCGTGATCGAACACGTATTCGCCACGCGAATGAGACTTGAGGTACAGCGGCATTGCGCCGGCGAGTTCGCCGCCGCGCCTGAGTATCAGATGATGCGCGCGCCAGCCGGTGCGCTTCACCGCGCAGCCCGTCTCCTGCAACGACGAGAGGAACGCGTGACGCACGAACGGATTGTCGCCGGCGAGCCGGTTCCAGTCGTCGGCCGGGATGTCGTCCAGCGCATCGACCACATGAATTTCGACTTCGCGATTCAACAGGCTACCTCGCAGAAATATCGATGGGCGCACGCAAGACGATACCGCGCCCGAAAGCGGCTATTCTCGCGCAAGTCGCCATGGCACGCCGAAGCGGATAAAAGCGCCCCGGCGTGGTGCTTTCAGCGATAATGCGCGGCAACTATTACACCCGGACACCCAGCCGACCGACGCGATGCCGTGGTTCCTCTATCTGATCGAATGCGCCGATGGCAGCCTCTACACGGGCATCGCCACGGACGTCGAAGCGCGTTTCGTCGCGCACGCGAGCGGCAAGGGCGCGCGCTATACGCGGGCGAGAAAGCCCGTGCGCGTCATGGCGTCGTTCGAGCTGGCGGGAAGATCGGAGGCGTTGCGCGCCGAATATCGCGTGAAGCGGCTGACCGCGCAACAAAAGCGCGCGTTGATCGCGGGGGATTTTTCGATCGGATCGTTGCTGCCTCAGACCGAGGCGAGCGACGAAGAATGAAGCGCCGCCGCTTCGAAAGCATGCAGCGGCGCCCGGTGCGCGAGACTTACTTCTTGTAGTTCGCGACGCCTTCCGAGATTTCCTTGTGCGCGGCGTCGATGCCCGCCCAGCCTTCGACCTTCACCCACTTGCCCTTTTCGAGCGCCTTGTAGTTCTCGAAGAAGTGCTTGATCTGATCCTTCAGGTATTCGGGCACGTCGTCGATCGACTTGATGTTCGCCGTCATCGGGCAGACCTTGTCGTGCGGCACGGCGAGCAGCTTCGCGTCCACGCCCGATTCATCGGTCATTTGCAGCATGCCGAGCGCACGCGCGCGCACGACCGAGCCAGCCAGCAGCGGGAACGGCGTGATGACGAGCACGTCGACCGGGTCGCCGTCACCGGAGAGCGTCTGCGGAATGAAGCCGTAGTTGACCGGGTAGCGCATTCCGGTGCCGACGAAGCGGTCGACGACGAGCAGGCCCATGTCCTTGTCCGCTTCGTATTTGACCGGATCGCTCTGCGCGGGAATTTCGATGATGACGTTGAAATCCTGCGGGAGATCCTTGCCGGGAGGTACGTTGTTGAAGCTCATGAGCGCTCTCTGGAGAAGTTGAGTCGGAGATGGAATCGCACGGGCGGACGGTCTCGGGCAGCACTACCGTGCCCTCGCGCATGTCTGCGCTTGAATACGCCATTATAGCCAATCGACCCCGACGGCCGGCGCGCGGCGGGCGTTGGCGCGATAATCGGTTTCAGCATCGGTTTTCGGCAGCAGAGCATCCGATTTCAGGAGACATGCATGGAAGACGCGAAGCATTTCATCGGCAATCGCTGGGTCGCGGCATCGGGCCACGAGACGATTCCCGTCGTCGATCCGTCCGACGGCCAGATCTTCGCGCAGATCGCGCGCGGCACCGCGGCCGACATCGATCTGGCCGTCGGCGCCGCGCGTGAGGCGTTCGACGGCGACTGGGGCGCAATGAGCGCGGCGGAGCGCGGACGCATCCTCGCGCGCCTTTCGATGCTGATCGCCGCGTGCCACGAGGAGATCGCGCAGATCGAGGCGCGCGACACCGGCAAGCCGCTCAAGCAGGCGCGCGCCGACGCCACCGGCATCGCGCGCTATTTCGAGTTCTACGCGGGCGCCGCCGACAAGCTGCACGGCGAGACCCTGCCCTATCAACACGGCTACACCGTGCTCACGATCCGCGAGCCGCACGGCGTCACGGGGCATATCGTGCCGTGGAACTATCCGCTGCAGATTTTCGGGCGCAGCGTCGGGGCGGCGCTCGCGACCGGCAACGCGTGTGTCGTGAAGCCGGCGGAGGACGCGTGCCTGTCGCTGTTGCGCATAGCGGAGCTGGCGGCCGAGGCGGGATTGCCCGATGGCGCGCTCAACATCGTCACCGGTTACGGTCAGGAAGCGGGCGCGGCGCTCGCGCGGCATCCGGGCATCGATCACATATCGTTCACCGGCTCGCCCGCGACGGGCGCGGCGGTCACGAAAATGGCCGCCGACAACCACGTGCCCGTCACACTGGAACTGGGCGGCAAGTCGCCGCAAATCGTTTTCGCCGATGCCGATATCGACGCCGCGCTCCCCGTGCTCGTCGCCGCGATCGTGCAGAACGCCGGACAGACGTGCTCGGCGGGCAGCCGCGTGCTGATCGAGCGCGCGGCGTACGAGCCGCTGATCGAGCGTCTGTCGCAGGCGTTCGCGGCGCTCAAGGTCGGGCCGAGCAAGCTCGATCTCGACTGCGGTCCGCTCATCAGCGCGAAGCAGCAGCAGCGCGTGTGGGACTTTCTCTCCGATGCACAGCACGACGGCATCGCGATGGCCGCGCACGGCGAAGTCGTCGGCGATGCGCCCGAAGCGGGCTTCTATCAGGCGCCGACCTTGTTACGCGATGTCCCGCCGACGCACCGTCTCGCACGCGAGGAAGTGTTCGGCCCGGTGCTCGCCGCCATGCCTTTCAACGACGAAGCCGACGCGTTGAGACTCGCCAACGGCACGGACTACGGGCTCGTCGCGGGCATCTGGACGCGCGACGGTGCGCGTCAGATGCGTCTTGCGCGGCGCGTGCGTTCGGGGCAGGTGTTCATCAACAACTACGGCGCGGGCGGAGGCATCGAATTGCCGTTCGGCGGCGTGAAGCATTCGGGGCACGGGCGCGAGAAAGGCTTCGAGGCGCTGTATGGCTTCACGACGCTCAAGACCATCGCGATCAGACACGGATAACGGAACTTACCGGAGGCACGTATGCGACTGCAAGGCAAGACGGTGATCGTGACGGGCGGAGGCTCGGGATTCGGCGAAGGCATTGCGAAGACCTTCGCGCGCGAGGGCGCGAACGTGGTCGTCAACGATCTGAACGGGCCGGCCGCCGAGCGCGTGGCGAGCGAGATCGCGCTGGCTTCATCGGCGGAGGTGAAACACGGACGCGCGATCGCCGTTCAGGGCGACGTCACGAAGCGCGCCGACTGGCAAACGCTCTTCGATGCCGCGATCCAGGACTTCGGCAGCGTGCAGGTCGTGGTGAACAACGCGGGCACGACGCACCGTAACAAGCCCGTGCTCGACGTGAGCGAAGCCGAGTTCGACCGCGTCTATGCGGTCAACGTGAAGAGCCTCTACTGGAGCGTGGAGCAGTTCGTGCCGTATTTTCGCGAGCGCGGCGGCGGCGCGTTCATCAACATCGCATCGACAGCGGGCGTGCGGCCGCGCCCCGGACTCGTCTGGTACAACGGCAGCAAGGCGGCGGTGATCGTCGCGAGCAAGGCGCTCGCGGTCGAGCTGGGCGTGGATCGCATCCGCGTGAACTGCATCAATCCGGTGATGGGCGAAACCGCCCTGCTCACCGAGTTCATGGGCATGGAGGACACGCCGGAGAACCGCCGCAAGTTCCTCGCGACGATTCCGCTCGGGCGACTTTCGACGCCGCAGGATGTGGCGAATGCCGCGCTCTATCTCGCCTCCGACGAGGCCGAGTTCATCACCGGCGTCGCGCTCGAAGTGGACGGCGGCCGCTGCGTGTGAGCGTGGTGCGAGCGCGCCGCGCGACGAGTGCGGCGCGCGTTTACATCAGTGCTTTCCCTAGCGAAAACAAGCGCTTAACGTCGATGCCGACGGGCTAGAATCCTTACGCGACCGTAAACGAGAGCGGGCCCATCCGCTCAGCCTGGCGCACACAAAAATATCGGAGACAAGCAACATGGCCAGCACCGCCAATCCCATGCCTCGCCCCGGCGCGGGGACGCCATCCGCGTTCGAGGAGGCTACGTATAAAAAGGTCGTCTGGCGGCTCGCGCCGCTTCTGCTCATCTGTTATGTGGTCGCGTATCTGGACCGCGTGAATGTCGGCTTCGCCAAGCTTCAGATGGCCGCCGACCTGCAACTCTCGGATGCCGTGTACGGCTTCGGCGCGGGCATTTTCTTCTTCGGCTATTTCATCTTCGAGATTCCGTCGAACATCATCCTGCATCGCGTCGGGGCGCGCGTGTGGATCGCGCGGATCATGATCACGTGGGGCATCATTTCCGCACTCACGATGTTCATCACCACGCCGACCATGTTCTACGTGATGCGCTTCCTGCTCGGCGCGGCGGAAGCGGGCTTCTTCCCCGGCATCATTCTTTATCTGACGTACTGGTTCCCGGCGCGACGTCGCGGGCGCATCACGACGCTGTTCATGACGGCGATCGCGCTTTCCGGTCTGATCGGCGGGCCGATCAGCGGCTGGATCATGGACGCCTTCCACACGAAGAACGGCTGGCACGGCTGGCAATGGCTGCTGTTGCTCGAAGGCATTCCGTCGATCATCGTGGGCATCGTCGTGTTCCTGAAACTCGATGACCGCATCTCGGAGGCGACGTGGCTCACGGCGGAAGAGCGCGAACTGCTCGAGCGCAATATCGCGAGCGATAACGTCGAGAAGGAAGACATGCCGCTGGGCAAGATTCTGTCGAGCCCGAAAGTCTGGCTGATGAGCATCATCTACTTCTCGTTCGTGATGGGACTTTATGGTGTGAGCTTCTGGCTGCCGACCATCATCAAGTCGATGGGTGTGTCGGATGCGCTGCACGTGGGGCTTTTGTCGGCGATTCCTTATGGCGCTGCGGTGATCGGCATGTTGTATGCGGCGCGAAGCGCGGATCGTTCCGGCGAGCGTCGCTGGCACATTGCGATTCCGGCGTTGATCGGCTCGATCGGTCTCGTGCTGTCGGTCGTGTGGTCGTCGAACACGACGCTGGCGATGGTCGGCCTCACGCTTGCGACGATGGGAATTCTTACGACGTTGCCGCTGTTCTGGAGTCTGCCGACGGCGTTTCTCGCAGGCACCGGCGCGGCCGCCGGGATCGCGATGATCAACTCGCTGGGGAATCTTGCGGGGTTTCTGAGCCCCTATCTCGTGGGGTGGTTGAAGCAGGCGACTGCTTCGAATGCCAGCGGCATGTATATGCTCGCGGGGTTCCTCGTGCTGGGTGCGTTGCTGGTGTTGAGCGTGCCGGCGCGGATGGTTAATCGGTAAGGGTTCTTTTGCTTTGGGCTGGGGGCGCTTGGGCTTTCGTGAAATCCTGATTTCGCGTCGGACTATTAGCGTCGCCCCTCCCCAGGGCGGGGGTAACTTTCTTTGCGGCTGCAAAGAAAGTCACCAAAGAAAGCAGCTTCTTCAGGCCCGCAGTCACACGCAATTTGGCCACGCTTACTCCTTCCCAATGGCCCTCGCCTAAGTGTCGCCCTCATAGGCCCCAACGGGCCTGGATCGCGGACCCACTGCCACATCGCGCAATTCAACTGACTGGTGCAGCGCCAGCAAGCTCCGGCGCTGCGCTTCGCGCCGCCGATGGGTCAATCGGGTCCGCGCGCACTCCCCTTCTAATGTCTCCATCTCGCTGCATTCGCCGCACGATGGTTTCCCCTGCATACCCAACGGCAGCGCGTAGCGCTGTGCCGGAACTCTTCGGTGCTGAACCCCAGCCACCTATAGCAACTAGCTGGTCAGACCGTGCGCGATCCACTTCGCGTTAGACCCGTGCGCGGGAACGACATCGATGTGAGCGACGTCGGCGGGCATGGCGGAGGACTCAAGATCCCCGCGCCCGAACATTCGGGCATACTCCAACTCAAACATTGAGGCGCACATAAAATTACAAACACGCGTTTCACTAACGTCTCGAAAGTGTCGTAATCTGCAACTCATCAAACAATATAGCTGAGAGAGAGGCAGAGGATGAAAGGAGCCGATAGCGACGCGATCGATCTACCGACATTAGGCGACGCCACGGAGGAACGGCTTCGACAATTAATTATCAGCGGCGACCTGGAGTTCGGCGAGCAGGTCACAGGACGCCGTCTGTGCGCTCGCTTTGGCTTGAGTTCCACTCCCGTTCGTCAAGCGTTGTGGCGTTTGAGCGTCGGTGACCGCCTTGTCGTCATAGAGCGGCGCAATACTGCAACGATATTCGCGCCGACAATAAAGGACATCAACGACATCAGCGCGGTACGCATCACGCTTGAACAGGCCGCCATACGCGCGGCAACGCGCGAGAACCGGTTGCCACTTGTGACGGATCTCAAGCGGAACATCGCAGCGTCCATGTCTCTCGTGGACACGCTCGATCTTTCGAGTTATCGCGCCCTAGACCATGAATTCCACAATATGATTCTGCGTCACGCGGATAACGCTTATCTCACAGACTGCTACTCGGCCATCAGTAGCAAGGTGCTGGCGATGCGTAACCGCTTGAGTTTCTCGCGCGAGTACGTGGGAAAGTCGATCGATGAACATCTGGCGATCACCAATGCTTTGCAGGACGGAAAAGTAGACGATGCTTGCGAGATAATCGCGCGGCACGTCAACGCGGGATTCACTGAGCGGACGCGACGCCTTTTGGCAGACATCGCATCCTGACAATAAGCCCCTCGTAGCACTTACTCGATGGTGTAGGCGTGATAGTCCCGCATCACTGATTCGTTGAGATCCAGCCCCAAACCGGGAAGATCCGGGATTGCATAGTATCCGTTATCCGGTTGATAGTCCTGCACGCATAGCTCGCGAATGCACTGTTTGAGGCTGTGCGTGTGGTGCTCGTGAATGATGAAATTCGGTATCGCTGCCTCAAGGTGCAAGGCCGCAGCGGTCGAAACCGGGCCACCGCATATGTGCGCCTGGACAGTTGCGTCATAAAGATTCGCGTAGTCGCAGATTTTCTTTGCTTCGGTCAGACCGCCACACAGGCAGACATCGGGTTGAATGACTGCGACGGCTTGCTTTTCAAGCAGTTCACGAAAGCCCCACCGTGTATAGGACCGTTCGCCGGTTGCAACGGGAATGTTGATGCTGCGCGCCACCAGCGCCATGTTGTCAGAGTTCAGAGGGTGTACAGGTTCCTCATAGAAGAAGATTCGATGTTTCTCGACGGCTCGCGCAAACTGAATGGCCGCGTTGGTTCCCAAAAGCGAGTGAATCTCGATGATGATGTCGACGTTGGGACCAACCGCTTCACGCATGGCAGCGATGCGTTCCTCACCCATGCGCAACTGATCCTCGTACAACAAGCCGAAGTAGTTTTGGTTTATCTCCCAATCGAGCGGCGGGCCTCCGTTTCGGTCCACTTGCAGCGGATCGACCTTGATTGCCGTGTAACCCTGCTCGACGGCTTGCCGTGCCGCTTCTGCATACTGCTCGGGTCGGGTGAGCATTTGATGAACGTCGCTCCAACCGAACTGGAGCTGGCTCGCGTAGGTACGCAGGCGCGTATTTGTCTTTCCGCCAAGCAACTGATAGACCGGCGCATTCAGAGCCTTACCGCGAATGTCCCAAAGTGCAATGTCGATTGCGCTCATGCCGGCGTACATCACATTGCCGCCCCCCATCCCCCAAAAGGTCGCCCGGAACAGGTTCTCCCATATTGCCTCGACTTTCATCGGGTCTTTCCCGATAATGCGCGGCGCCAGGTCGCGCACAATGCCGACGCCGGCTTTCGCTCCCGCCCCATACGCCAATCCTACTTCCCCAAGCCCGCTAATGCCTTCATCCGTGTGAACACGAACGATGATCGGATTGAAGCGCGCCATTCGTGGATCACGTCGATTGACCTCACAATCAAAAATTTCAACTTTTCTGATTTTCATTTATTCGTATTCCTTATTTATATGCGTGAACGTTGACTAGTTTGTGTGCCGGCGTTACGCCGCTGCCTCTTGTTCGACAGTGCGAATGCTGCGCGGAATGCGCATTGTTACAAGCACGACGAATGCGACCACGCAAAGGGCCGATTCCACGGCGAATACTCCCGCCGACCCGAGCTTTTGGTAGATCTGACCGAGCGCCTGATTCGCGAGAAATCCACCAAGGCTCGAACATGAGTTGATGAACGCGATGCTCAGAGCGAGACCTGCTGGTGAAAGCAAGGCGGGGGGGATCGCCCAATAAGGTCCGTAGAAGCTGAGAATTCCAACGCCAAACAAGGCCAGACCTACGAGTCGCAAGGGCATGATGGCCGCGCTAGCGATGACGTAGAAGCCTATGCCGGCCAGAAGCATCGGTAGTGCTGCGTGCCACTTGCGTTCTCCGGTTCGGTCCGAATGGGCAGCCCATAGCGGCATTGCGACCATCGCGCAGACAAACGGCAACGCCATAATGATGCCCACCTGGGTATCGGTCAAAGACGGGTCGAATTCCTTCACCTGGCCGGGAAGCCAGTAATTTGACGCTTGAGAAGCTGCCTGGATCAGCATGTAGGCGATCGCGAGTCGCCAGAGAGTGGCGTTCGAAAACACCATCTTGAGTGTCGGCTTTTCGACCTGCTGGTGCGACCCTGCCTCGCGTCGAAGTTCCGATTCGAGCCATGTTCGCTGCTGCTCCGTGAGCCATCGGGCCTCAGAAGGTTTATCGACCAGTACCACGAAGGTCAGAAATCCGAGCAGAACTGTCGGGACGCCTTCGATTGCAAACAGCCAACGCCAGCCATCGTATCCGGAAATGTGAACGTGCTCGACGATCCAGCCGGACATTGGGCCTGCAATCACTGAGGCGAAGGCGATTGCCAGCATGAAAAGGGAAGTCACCTTTGCGCGCTCCCGAGCCGGAAACCAGCATGCCAGATAGTAGATCATGCCGGGAAAGAAGCCCGCTTCAAATACACCAAGCAGCAGGCGCGCAAGTGCTAAGTGAGTTGCGTTCTGAGCAAAGAACGTCAGTGTTGTCACCACTCCCCAAGCTACGATGATGAAGCCGATCCATCGACGCGGCCCGAAGCGCTGAAGCGCAATATTTGCGGGAATCTGAAAAAGCAGATATGAGGCGAAGAATATTGAAGCGATGGTGCCAAATTCCGTGGGCGTTATGTTCAAAGCCCGATTCATTTGAAGCGCCGCAAACCCCACGTTGACGCGATCTAGATAATTGAAAAAATAGAGCACAAATGCGAAAGGAACGATCTTCCACCGTAGTGTATTGATAACCTGCTGACTAAACCTCTGAGAATCCACGCGACCTCCAAGTGACGAACCGAGTGTATGTTGGTAGACGACAGGGGCACGGTATATAGCGAACCGTTTGCCGTCAATGCGTTTGTCTTTTGTCTTATACAACGTTTCGCAATCCATATTATTACATCATCGAACCGGGTCTGAAATTGATTGCCTCGGTCTAGATCCGAAGCCTTGCCGCTCCTTTTTGGCCCTGCCTGCGCCCCCTCCTTAGCAGCCAGGGCTCTTTTTTTGACAAGTGCAGATTCAATTTTTCAGAACGTTCTGAAGGCAGCGAATTGATCGGGGAATCAAAGACCAGGATGGAATCAAAATTCGGACAGCCGAGATATGAATAAAAACGCTCACAGATTGGTCTACAACCGAGTGCGCCAGATGATCGTCGCGGTGGCTGAATTCGCAACAGCACACGGTAACGGCAAGGCGCGCGGGGAAACAGCCGCAAGAACCGCATCGCAAGCTTCGGTCTTTGGGCCTTCAATCCGAATCATGGCGTGGGCGGCGATGCTGCTGCTCGGCACTGCATCGACGTACTCGATCGCGCAGATCGTCGCCGCGCCGGGCTCGGGCGCGCAAGTCATCGAGACGCGAAATGGCCTTCCACAGGTAAACATCGCCACCCCGAGTGCGGCGGGTGTCTCCGTCGGTACGTTCAGCCAATTCGACGTCCAGCGTCAAGGCGCCATCCTGAACAACTCCGCGACCATCACGCAGACTCAACAGGCCGGCTTCATCAATGGAAATGCAAACCTGACGCCCGGCAACGAAGCGCGGATCATCGTCAATCAGGTGATGTCGAATTCGCCGTCGCAGTTGCGCGGCGCGCTTGAAGTCGCCGGTCCACGCGCGGAAGTCATCATCGCGAATCCGAATGGACTCGTGGTCGATGGCGGCGGATTCATCAACACGTCCCGCGCGGTCCTGACGACCGGGACGCCGAGTTTCGGGCCGTCGGGCAACCTCGCGGGCTTCAACGTAACGGGCGGCAACATCACCGTGCAAGGCGCGGGGTTGAATGCAACAAATGTCGATCAGGTGGACATTCTGGCGAGAGCGATTCAGGTCAATGCGGCGATTTACGCGAACAACCTGAATGTGATCGCCGGTTCAAATCGGCTCGATCACGATACCCTCACCGCGTCGGGCAATGCGACGGTGCGTGCGCAGAGCATCGACAACCATACCGGTAGCATGACGGCGGGCCGCGCGCTGAACGTCGCCACACCCGGCGCGCTGAATAATGCGGGCGGCACGCTTTCGGGTTCCACGACGACCGTTTCGGGCGCGAGCATCGACAACACCATCGGCAGTATCGACGGCGATACGCTGTCTGTGTCGACGCCGGGCAATCTTAACAATCGCGGCGGCAAACTCACGCAATACGGCGCGGCCGATCAGACGATTGACGTGGGCGACAAGCTGGATAACAGCGGCGGCACGATCGCGACCAACGCGACGAACCTGAACGTCGAGGCTCAGGACATCACGAACGACAAGGGCAAGATTCAGCACGCCGGCAGTGGCACGCTTGCCGTGATCGCGAACGGCGCCCTTTCGAACGTCGGCGGCAATGTGCAGACCAACGGCGCGCTCATCGCCGCGGGCACGAGCATCGACAACACGTCTGGCACGTTGCTGGCCATGAGAAGCGCGCGCGTGAATGGCGCAACAGGCATCGTGAATCGCGATGGTTCGTTCTATGGCGGCAATGGTCTGAATGTCGATGTGCAAGGCGATTTCGACAACGCGAATGGCTCTGCACAGACAGCTGGAGATCTGTCCATCAACGCGGGCGGCGCGCTGAACAACGCGCAAGGCACGATCGCCGCCAACGGCGCGCACGGCACGATGGCCGTGACGGCGGCGCGCGTCGACAACACGAGCGGCAAGCTCAACAACGCAGGCGACGGCGCGATGAACATCAATTCGTCGAACACGACCGTCAACGCGACGAACGCAATGTCGAATGCGGGCCGCATCGAAGGCGATGCGGTCACGACGAACAGCGCTACAGCAGCAACGCGAAGCACAGCAGCGTGACGCCACCGTGCAAGCGCCGGCGGTGCGCTCGACTTTGCCGAAAGCCAAAGCGTTTCCCGATCTGCCAAAGAGTCGCCGTGCTTTCGCATCGACACGTTCGCACTCGTCGTGCCGGAGACCTTGCCTGATTCGGTTCGTGACAAGGGCGCATCGTCTCTTCCGCTCGACCGCTTCGCCTTCGCACGCGAATGGCTCGACCACTACATGGGCCAATGCGTCGGCAAGGAAGGCGTGAGTCTGCTGATGAAAGGATTACAGCAAGCGATCCTTTCGCGCGGCTACATCACCACGCGCGTGCTGGTCCCCGAGCAGGACATGTCCGACGGCGCGATGGTGTTCGCACTCGTGCCCGGCGTCATTCGGAATGTGCGTTTCGCGGAACCTCTGTCATGGGGCACATGGAAGACGGCATTCCCGACGAGACCCGGCGACGTGCTCGACCTGCGCGACCTTGAACAAGGGCTTGAGCAAATGAAGCGCGTCGCGAATCAGGATGTCGCCATGAAGATCGAGCCGACCGACACGCCCGGCGAAAGCGACGTCGTGCTCACGGTCAAACGCACCAAGCCGTGGTCGCTCGTCGCGTCGGTCGATAACTCGGGGAGCCGCGCCACCGGCAAGCTACAAGGCAATCTCAGTCTCGGCGTGAACAACCTACTTGGCCTGAACGACGTGCTGAGCTTGGGCGTGAATCAGGACTTGTACATTGCAGACAAAGGACTCGGGTCGCACGGCTTCAACGGCGCGTATTCCGTGCCATGGGGGTACTGGACTGCGACGCTGTTCGGCAACTCGAACACCTATTATCAGCAGATCGCCGGCGCGAGTCAGACGTTTGTTGCAAGCGGAAATTCGCAGTCTGCCGGCTTCAAGCTGGCGCGCGTGCTGCGACGTAGCCAGAGCGATGTGTTCGGCGCGTATGCGCAACTGTCGAAGCGCTTCGGTGCAAGTTTCCTCGAAGACGCGACGATTCCGCAACAAGGGCGAAACAACACGTTCTTCGAAGCCGGTCTGACCGATCGTCATTACTTCGGCGGCGCGCAGCTCGATGGCTCACTGGCATACCGCCAGGGCATAGGTGCCTTCGGCGCGACGCCGGACCCTGTGTTCGATGCAGACCTGAGCCCTTCTCCATCGGGAGTAGCGACGAAGCCGGCCAGTCCGACGTATCGTTTCAAGATGGCGGTGCTCGACATGAACCTGTCCGCGCCGTTCGCGATCGGCGATCAGGCGTTCCGCTACGCGACGACCTTCCGCGGCCAGTACACGAACGATACGTTGTTCTACGTCGACGACCTGACCATCGGCGGCCGCTACTCGGTACGCGGTTTCGACGGTGAGCAGATGCTTGCTGCGGAGCGCGGCTTCTACTGGCGCAACGAAGTTCAGGTACCGATCGGCAAGACTGGCCATGCGCTTTATGCGGGCATCGACTATGGCCGCGTGTTCGGACCGAACACTGCGTTTCTTGCAGGCACGCAGCTCGTCGGAGCGGTAGTCGGCATTCGTGGAGGCTTGCCGATGAAGTACGCCGGTTTCAGCTATGACGTGTTCGCCGGAACGCCGATCTATAAGCCGTCGGCGTTCGAAACATCGCGTGTAACGTTTGGCTTTCAGATGACGGCGCAGTTCTGATCCGCGCAACGCCAACGCCTGATTCATGCAGGATCGGTCATACCGGATCTTTTGTCTCGGGCGGACTGATGGACAGATAGCGGCGTAACAGTATCAATTCGTCATCGGTTCGGCAGCGTTCCATGACCAACTGGACAGTTTGGCGTTGCAAGCGGTCTGCTCTTTCAACCTGTTCGCCGATCGGCTTGCTGGCGTCGTAAGGACGAGGCGCCTTGTACCGCATTTGCAAATCCAGAATCTCGGCGGGTGCCAGGCTCGTCAGATCATCGTCCTGCAAACGCAGCGCGCCGTTCAGCGGCAAAAACCGCCGCGTGCCGGACTTTGCGTTACCGTCGATGACCGCTATCGTGCGGTGAATCAGATCGATGTGTTCGAGCTCAAGTCTCAGCAGCTCACCGCGGCGCACGCCCGTGTTGAGGCTGACGAGAATCTTCACGCGCAGTTCGTCGACCGCGCGCTCGTCGTCGAGTCTGACACGCAAGGCGTGCTCCCGTGCATCCAGCGCCGCGTGCAGCCGCGCGTCTTCATCGTCGTGCAAGAAGCGCACGATGCCCGACGGCTCCCGCAGCTTCTTCACCTGCGACATTGGATGCACGGCGAGCACTTCGGCGTCCACGGCGAGCGAAAACACGCCGCGCATACCGTTCGTCTTGCGGTTGATGGTCGCGTCCGCATAGCCCGCGTCTTTCTGGTCCGAGATCCAGTCGATGAAATCCTGCTTCACGATGGTATCGAGCCGTCGAGCGAGCAAACACGGAAACCCCTTGCGCACCGTGCCGGTGTTGGCCTCGACGCGATGCTTCTTCTGCTTGATGTTCAGGTGCTTCGTGTACGGGCCGTCGATGAAGTCGCCAAGCGTCAGCATGTCGACGACGGCGCGGGCGTCGACGCGGCGCTCCCGGCGCGCAACTTGTTGGGTGAGCGAGTCGCCCTTATGGTCGAGCAACGTGGATTCCTGACGCGCGAGTTCGCGGGCTTCGCCGGGTTGCAGGCGTGGTAGTGCCCGATGATCTTGCGCGGGCGCGAGCCGTCGGGCGCGGTATAGCGGTAGGTGTAAGCAACCGCACCGGTCGGCGTGACCTTCACGCCGAAGCCCGCCAGTTTGTTGTCGGCGTATTCCTGATACTTGCCGGTCGCGACGATACCGCGGAGAAAGTCGCGGTCGATCGTGATGGAGTTCTTCTTGCGGCTCATGCGTGCCTCCGAGTGCATCCCCGGTGATGCCGCCGCGCCCGACCCACATTAGGGGATTTTTAGGGGCAAACATGCGGTGATACGCAGGGTAATGCGGGGTTACGGGAGACGCAAGCGTAAGCCTAAGTCATTGATTTTTGGACACTATAGGGCCTCGTAGAACACGCTGGAACAAGATGTTTTTCCGGGGACGGGCAGTGCTAATAGACCGACACGAAAACAGGATTTCACAAAAAGCCCAAGCGAACGACAAGACCGCACCGCAACGATGCACGCCCTTGCCCGCGTGCACCAAAACCCCGCCGCCGGGCGCGAATCCCACGAAGTAAAACTTCCTTCAAACAAGCTTCAACCCTTTGCCACACGGGCATTTCACCCTGATTGGCATAACCCTTGCAGAACGCCACGAGCAATCGTCATTGCTCAAACAAACACATCGGCAAGGGGAACACACATCATGAAACGACGCAGTCTGCTGAAGTTCGGCTCCATGTCGGGCGCGCTCGCCCTCGCGGGTCAGCTTCCGATCACGAAAGCCCATGCCGCCGATACCGGTCCGATCAAGGTCGGCATCCTGCATTCGCTGTCGGGCACCATGGCCATCTCCGAGACGTCGCTCAAGGACACGGCGCTCATGACCATCGCCGATATCAACAAGAACGGCGGCGTGATGGGCCGCCAGATCCAGCCGGTGGTCGTCGACCCTGCGTCCAACTGGCCGCTCTTCGCGGAGAAGGCGCGTCAACTGCTCACGCAGGACAAGTGCGCAGTCGTGTTCGGCTGCTGGACTTCGGTGTCGCGCAAATCGGTGCTGCCGGTCTTCGAGGAACTCAACGGCCTGCTGTTCTACCCCGTGCAGTACGAAGGCGAAGAGATGTCGCGCAACGTCTTCTATACGGGCGCGGCGCCCAATCAACAGGCGATTCCCGCAGTCGAATATCTGATGGGACCGGAAGGCGGCAGCGCCAAGCGCTTCTTTCTACTCGGCACCGACTACGTGTACCCGCGCACGACCAACAAGATCCTGCGCGCGTTCCTCCACTCCAAGGGCGTCAAGGATGCGGACATTCAAGAGGTCTACACACCGTTCGGACATAGCGACTATCAAACCATCGTCGCGAACATCAAGACCTTTGCCCAAGGGGGAAAGACGACCGTCGTCTCTACGATCAACGGCGATTCCAACGTACCGTTCTACAAGGAGCTCGGCAACCAGGGCCTGAAGGCGACCGACGTGCCCGTCGTCGCGTTCTCGGTCGGCGAGGAAGAGCTGCGCGGCATCGACACCAAGCCGCTCGTCGGCCATCTCGCCGCGTGGAACTACTTCATGTCGGTGAAGAACCCGAACAACAAGAAGTTCGAAACGCAGTTCGCCGAATGGGTCAAGTCGCAGAGCCTGCCGGGCGGCGCCAAGCGGGTCACCAACGATCCGATGGAAGCGACCTTCGTCGGCATCCACATGTGGAAACAGGCCGTCGAGAAGGCGAAGAGCACTGAGGTAGACAAGGTGCGCGTCGCGATGGTCGGTCAGTCCTTCGCCGCACCCTCGGGCTTCACGCTGACCATGGACGGCAACCATCATCTGCACAAGCCCGTCATGATCGGCGAGATTCGCGGCGACGGCCAGTTCAACGTCGTGTGGAAGACCAAGACCGCGGTGCGTGCGCAGCCGTGGAGCCCGTTCATCGCGGGTAACGAAAGCAAGCCGGATGTCGTCAGCTCGATTCCGTCGTTCCTCCGGCGTCAGCGCGTGCGTGTCGCGTAACGCGTCCGAGTCCTGATGTAACGAAGCCGCGCGCTCGTCCTGACGCAACGAGGCCGCGCGCGGCGCCTCGCGTTCCACAAGAAAGGCCACCATGACTGGTTCCATCGTGCGCGCCCTGCTCGCGCTTGCTTTCGCGCTGTCGTCCCTGACGGCTCACGCGCTCACCAGTGACGAACTCGCCCCTCTCGCGGGCGATGACTTCGAAGCCAGATCCGCCGCCATCGACAAGGTCATCGCCAATGCGGACGCGCCCTCCATCGCCATGCTGAATGCGTTGTCGGATGGCTCGGCCGTCGCAACCGACGACGGCCATGTCTACATCCAGACCGACGACGGCAACAAGGACCCGCTCACGGGCAAGATCGTCGAAGCACCGGACGCGCAGGCGATCACACTCAACAATCTGCTGCGCTCGAAAGTCGCGGGCGCATTGTCGGGGCTGCAACTCGCTTCGACCGACGTGGCCAAACGCCGCGAAGCGATCGCCGCGCTGCTGAAGAACCCCGACGCGTCGATGAAGCCGATGATCGACCGCGCCCGCGCTGCGGAGCAGGACCCCGACCTGAAGAAACGCCTCGACACCCTCTGGGCGATGACCGCGCTGCACGATCCCGACGTGAACAAGCGTCTCGAAGCGGTGCAGCTCGTCGCCGCGCGGCATGACCTCGACATGTACGAACTGCTGCGTCCGCTGGTCGCGAAGCAAGCCGGCGGCGCTTACAACGAACCCGACGAGCGCGTGCGCAACGCAGCGCAGGACGGCATCCGCGCGCTCGATTCGATCCAGCGCCGCAGCGAAATCTTCGGCACGCTCTTCGCCGGCCTGTCGCTCGGCAGCGTGCTGCTGCTCGCCGCGCTCGGGCTCGCGATCACGTACGGGCTGATCGGCGTCATCAACATGGCGCACGGCGAATTCCTGATGATCGGCGCGTATGCGACCTATGTCGTGCAGAACCTCGTGCAGCATTACGCGCCGGCCGCGTTCGACTGGTATCCGCTGTTCGCGGTGCCGGTATCGTTCGTCGCGGCGGCGCTGGTCGGCATCGTGCTGGAAAGGCTCGTGCTGAAGCATCTGTACGGGCGTCCGCTCGAAACCTTGCTGACGACATTCGGCATCAGCCTGATCCTGATTCAGGCGACGCGCACGCTGTTCGGCGCGCAGAACGTGCAGGTCACGAATCCGTCGTGGATGAGCGGCGGCGTCGCGATCATGCAGAACCTGATCCTGCCGTACAACCGGCTCGCCATTCTCGCGTTCTCGCTCGCGGTCGTGCTGATCGCGTGGGGCGTGCTCACGAAGACGCGTCTCGGCCTGTTCGTACGCGCGGTGACGCAGAACCGCCGCATGGCCGCGTGCGTCGGCGTGAAGACCGCGCGGGTCGATTCGTATGCGTTCGCGTTCGGCGCGGGCATCGCGGGACTCGGCGGCTGTGCGCTTTCGCAGATCGGCAACGTCGGCCCGGACCTCGGCCAGAGCTACATCATCGATTCGTTCATGGCAGTGGTGCTGGGCGGCGTCGGCCAGCTCGCGGGCACGGTGATCGGCGGCTTCGGGCTCGGTCTCGTCAGCAAGGCGGTCGAGCCGTTCTGGGGCGCGGTGCTCGCGAAGATCGCGGTGCTCGTGCTGATCGTGTTGTTCATCCAGAAGCGTCCGCAGGGCATGTTCGCCCTGAAGGGCCGCAGCGCGGAGGCCTGAAGTCATGACTGCTTCATCCAATCTCACGGCCAGTCTCAACGTCGCGCCGCAATCCGATGCCGGCGCCGCACACGCGGGCTTCGCCCTGGGCCTGCCGCCGCGCGCCGCGTTGCTGCCGCGCAATGGCTGGATCGCGTTGATCGCGCTGATCGTCGCGATGGGGGTCTTCGTTCCGGTCTCCGCGCTCGTCTTGCCCGAAACGAGCACGTTCCACCTGTCCGCGTACGCGATGACGCTGATCGGCAAGCTCATGTGCTATGCGATCGGCGCGCTCGCGCTCGATCTCGTGTGGGGCTACTGCGGCATCCTGAGCCTGGGTCACGCGCTCTTCTTCGCGCTCGGCGGTTATGCGATGGGCATGTACCTGATGCGCTCCATCGGCCGCGAAGGGACGTATCAGAGCGATCTGCCGGACTTCATGGTGTTTCTCGACTGGCACAAGCTGCCGTGGTACTGGGAAGGCACCGAGCATCTCTGGTATGCGCTTTTGCTCGTCGTGCTGGTGCCGGGCGTGCTCGCGTGGGTATTCGGCTTCTTCACGTTCCGTTCGCGCGTGAAGGGCGTATATCTGTCGATCATCACGCAGGCGATGACCTTCGCCGCCATGCTGCTCTTCTATCGCAACGAAACGGGCTTTGGCGGCAATAACGGCTTCACGGATTTCAAGCGCATCGCGGGCTTTTCCGTCACGCATCCGGGCACGCGCACCGCCTTGTTCCTGATGACCTTCGCGGTGCTCGTTCTCGCGTTTCTCGCGGCGCGCTGGATCGTCACGTCGAAGCTCGGGCGCGTGGTCACCGGCGTGCGCGACGGCGAAGCGCGCCTGATGTTCCTGGGCTATTCCCCGCTCGCGTACAAGCTGTTCATCTGGACGGTATCGGCGGTGCTGTGCGGCATTGCGGGGGCGTTGTATGTGCCGCAGGTGGGCATCATCAATCCGGGCGAGATGTCGCCAGCGAACTCGATCGAAATGGCGATCTGGGTCGCGGTCGGAGGGCGCGGCACGCTGATCGGGCCGATCATTGGCGCGTTCGCGGTGAATGGCGCGAAGAGCTTTTTCACGGCGCATTTCGCGGAATACTGGCTGTTCTTCCTCGGCCTCATCTTCACGCTCGTGCCCTTGCTCTTGCCTAACGGCATCATGGGTCTAATCGATCTCGCGCGCCGCAAGAAGGCGCATGGAGACTCCGCGGAATGACTGCACACAATGCGTTGATCGTCGATCTGCCGCCGGATCTGACGAATGTGAATGGCGTGGCGGGCCTCGGGCATGTGCTCGCGCCGGGCGAGATCGACGTGTCGCACGGCACGATTCTGTATCTCGAAGACGTGACTGTGAGCTTCGATGGCTTTCGTGCGCTGAACAAGCTGACGCTTTCGATCGATGCGGGTGAATTGCGCTGCGTGATCGGCCCCAACGGCGCCGGCAAGACGACGATGATGGATGTCATCACCGGCAAGACGCGACCCGACGATGGCCGTGTGTTTCTCGGGCAGACCTTCGATCTCACGCGCATGTCGGAGCCGGTGATCGCGCGCACGGGCATCGGACGGAAGTTCCAGAAGCCGACTGTGTTCGAGAATCATCCGGTGTGGGAAAACCTCGAACTTGCGATGAAGACGGAAAAGCGCTGGTTTGCTTCGTTACGCGCGCGGCTCGATCGGCAGGCGCAGGCGCGGATAGGGGAGACTTTGGAGCTGATTCGCTTGCAGCATCAGGCGACGCGGCTTGCAGGCGAGTTGTCGCATGGACAGAAGCAGCGGCTCGAGATCGGCATGTTGCTCATGCAGCAACCGGCGCTTTTGTTGCTCGACGAGCCCGCCGCGGGCATGACGGATCACGAGACGATGGAACTCGCTGAGTTGCTCAACAAGCTGCGCGGCTCGTGTTCGATGATGGTCGTCGAGCACGACATGGAGTTTGTTGCGGCGCTTGCTGGCGATAGCGGGAAGGTCACGGTTATGGCCGAAGGCAGCGTTCTTGCAGAAGGCGCACTCGATGATGTCAAGCGTGACGATGCAGTCATCGAGTCTTACCTTGGACGGTGAGCCTTTTTGCTTGCTTGTGGTTTCGTGAAGCGCAAGCAAGCGATGAACCCAAGATAGAGACAAAGAGAAATGCTAGAAGTCGAAAACTTGAACCAATACTACGGCGGCAGCCACATCCTGCGCGATGTGAAGATGACCGTCCCCGAAAGAAACCTCACCGTCCTGCTAGGCCGCAACGGCGTCGGCAAAACGACGCTTCTGCGTTGCCTGATGGGTGTTGTCCCCGCCAAAACCGGCGCCATTACCTGGCGCGGCAGCAAAATTTCATCGCTGCCCACGCATGCGCGCGTCGCGAGCGGCCTCGCCTACGTGCCGCAAGGACGCGACATCTTCGGCCGCCTGACAGTCGAGGAGAACTTGCTGGTGGGCGCGGCAAGCCGCAAAGCGCCATCGAAAATTCCCGATCGCATCTACGAACTGTTCCCGGTCCTCAAGGACATGAAGCACCGCCGAGGCGGCGACCTTTCCGGCGGTCAACAGCAGCAACTCGCAATCGGCCGCGCGCTGATGAGCGAACCGCAACTGCTGATTCTCGATGAACCCACCGAAGGCATCCAGCCATCCATCATCCGCGATATCGGCCGCACGCTGCGACAGCTCGTCGAGGAAATGGGCATGACCGTGCTGCTCGTCGAGCAGTATTACGACTTCGCGCGCGAGCTCGCGGACCGCTACTGGGTGATGAGCCGCGGCGAGATCGTCGCGGGCGGCGCGGGCTCGGAAATGGATGCGCATGGAGTGCGCGAACTGATCGCCGTATGATGGCGGCTCACTCTCTATCGTCTCGCTCCCATGCTGCATGAACCGCACGCGACGCTGCTCGACCCCACCGTCTGGCGCGGCTCGCTCGAACTCGGCTATGCGCGTCAGCATGGCCGCACGGTTTGCGTTCATCGCAAACACGAGGGACCGCTACGCCTGCAGCGCCCGCTCTATCCCGAAGGCGATATCTGTCATTCTGTCATCGTGCATCCGCCCGGCGGCGTCGCGGGCGGCGATCGGCTGCATATCGACGTGCAACTGCAGGAGCACACGCACGCCGTCATCACCACGCCCGGCGCGACCAAGTGGTACAAGGCCAACGGCCGGCTCGCGACGCAGCGCATCGATATCGGTCTCGCACCGCACGCGAAGCTCGACTGGCTTCCGCAGAACAACATCGTGTTCGAAGCATCGAACATCGAACTCGAATTCGATCTGACGCTGGGTGAAGGCGCGACCGCCATAGGCTGGGATGCGATGCTGCTCGGCCGCGCCGCCGCCGGCGAGACATGGACGCAAGGTCACATCAAGGCGACATCGCGTATCGCTCACAGCAACGGCGGGACGCTCTGGTTCGAGCGCACGCTGCTCGATGCAGCCGATCCGCTGCGCGCGGCCGCGCAAGGCCTCGCCGGCTTTCCCGCCTACGGCGCGCTCTGGGCGATCGGCCCCGCTTGCGACGATGCACTCGCCGAAGCGCTCACCGCGCAACTGCCCTTCGACGGCGAGATGCGCGCGGCGGCGTCGTGCGTCGCGCCTGGCGTGCTGATCGTGCGCGCGCTCAGCCGCTCGATGGAGCCTTTGCAGCGCGCGCTCACCGATTGCTGGACGCGGCTTCGGCCACTCGTGCATGGTGTCGAAGCGAGGCCCCTGCGCCTGTGGACGACCTGACGACGACCTGAACGCGCACCATTCCGATGCGCTGTTTCGCCCCGTCATGGTGCGCGCTTCGCGCCCTCTCACCGGGTCATGCACACGATGGGTGCAAATGTCCGATGGCATGACTCTCGCTAGAAAGCTCAATCGATTCGAGGCCCGTGACGCGGGCCGCCAACATAACGATCCATGAAACTCACGCCCCGAGAAAAGGACAAGCTGCTGATCTTCACCGCAGCCTTGCTCGCCGAACGCCGACGCGCGCGCGGCCTGAAGCTCAACCATCCGGAAGCCGTCGCGTTCATTTCGGCGGCATTGATGGAAGCGGCGCGCGACGGCAAGACCGTCGCCGAAGTCATGCACTACGGCACCACGCTGCTCACCCGCGACGACGTGATGGAAGGCGTCCCCGAGATGATCCCCGACATCCAGATCGAAGCGACCTTCCCCGACGGCACGAAGCTCGTCACGGTTCATCATCCGATTCCCTGAAACATGATCCCCGGCGAATATTTCATCGAAGACGGCGAGCACGAACTCAACGCAGGCCGCGAGACCGTGACGATCGTCGTCGCGAATCACGGCGACCGGCCCGTGCAGGTCGGCTCGCACTACCACTTCTACGAAGTCAACGCGGCGCTCAGGTTCGAGCGCGAAACAGCGCGCGGCTTTCGCCTGAACATCGCGGCGGGCACCGCCGTGCGCTTCGAGCCGGGACAGGAGCGCACCGTCGAACTCGTCGCGCTCGCGGGCGATCGTCACGTCTATGGCTTCAACGCGCTCGTCATGGGTCCGCTTTAATTCAAAAGCCAAAGGAAGAATATGACGCTACGCATCGGCCGCCGCGCTTATGCGGAAATGTTCGGCCCGACCACCGGCGACCGCGTGCGCCTCGCCGACACCGAACTCATCATCGAAGTCGAACGCGACTTCACCACCTACGGCGAAGAAGTGAAGTTCGGCGGCGGCAAGGTGATCCGCGACGGCATGGGTCAATCGCAACGCCCCGCCGCCGACGTGGTCGATACCGTCGTGACCAACGCGCTGATCCTCGATCACTGGGGCATCGTGAAGGCGGACATCGGCATCAAGGGCGGACGCATCTTCGCCATCGGCAAGGCAGGCAATCCGGACATCCAGCCGAACGTGAACATTGCGATCGGCGCGGCGACGGAAGTGATCGCGGGCGAAGGCATGATCGTCACGGCCGGCGGCGTCGATTCGCATATCCACTTCATCAGCCCGCAACAGATCGACGAAGCGCTCGCGAGCGGCGTGACCACGATGCTCGGCGGCGGCACCGGCCCCGCGACCGGCACGAACGCGACCACCTGCACGCCGGGCCCGTGGCACATGGAACGCATGCTGCAGGCGGCCGACGGCTGGCCGGTCAATCTCGGCTTTCTCGGCAAGGGCAACGCGAGCCTGCCGGAGCCTTTGGTCGAACAGGTGAAGGCCGGCGCGATCGGCCTCAAGCTGCACGAGGACTGGGGCACGACGCCCGCCGCGATCGACAACTGCCTCTCGGTCGCCGACGACACCGACACGCAGGTCGCCATCCACACGGACACGCTCAACGAAGCGGGTTTCGTCGAGACGACCATCGCCGCGTTCAAGGGCCGCACGATCCACACGTATCACACGGAAGGCGCGGGCGGCGGCCACGCGCCGGACATCATCAAGGTGGCGGGCGAATCGAACGTGCTGCCCTCGTCCACCAATCCCACGCGCCCCTACACCGTCAACACGCTCGACGAACACCTCGACATGCTGATGGTGTGCCACCACCTCGATCCGTCGATCGCGGAAGACATCGCGTTCGCGGAATCGCGCATTCGTCGCGAGACCATCGCGGCGGAAGACATCCTGCACGATCTCGGCGCCTTGTCGATGCTGTCGTCCGACTCGCAGGCGATGGGCCGCGTCGGCGAAGTCGTCATTCGCACATGGCAGACGGCGCACAAGATGAAGGTGCAGCGCGGCGCCTTGCCCGAAGACAACGCGCGCAACGACAACTTCCGCGCCAAGCGCTACGTCGCGAAGTACACAATCAACCCGGCGATCACGCATGGCATCGCGCATGAAGTCGGTTCGATCGAGCCGGGCAAGTGGGCTGACCTCGTGTTCTGGGAACCGGCGTTCTTCGGCGTGAAGCCAGCGATGATCGTCAAGGGCGGCATGATCGCGGTCGCCCAGATGGGCGACCCGAACGCATCGATTCCCACACCCCAGCCGGTGCACTATCGTGAGATGTTCGCCACGCGCGGCGGCGCGCTCGGCAAGACCTCGCTCACCTTCGTGTCGCAAATGGCGATGGAAGCGCGAATCGCCGATCGCTATGGCTTGCAGAAGCAGGTGGTCGCGGTGAAGAACTGCCGCAATGTGAAGAAGGCCGACATGATTCACAATGCATGGCAGCCGTCCATCAGCGTCGATCCGCAGACCTATCAGGTGATCGCCGATGGGCAATTGCTCACCTGCGACCCCGCCACCGTGCTGCCGATGGCGCAACGCTATTTCCTGTTCTGAGCCCATGCGCACCATCGACAAACGCCTTTCCGCGAAACTCGCCCCCGTGCTCGTCAAGCGCGCGCCCACGCTGACGCTCGCCTTCGACGCGCGCTGCAAGAGCCGCCTCGCCGCCACGCTCGACAATGGCGAGGAAATCGCCATCGTCATGCCGCGCGGCACCGTGCTCGCCGATGGCGACATGCTCGTCGCGGATGACGGCGGCTTCGTGCGCGTCATCGCCGCGCCGCAGGACGTGCTGATCGTGCGCGCGCCGAGCGTGCGTCTGCTCACGCGCGCGGCGTATCACCTCGGCAACCGGCATACGCCGGTGGAAGTCGGCGCGGATTACCTGAAGCTCGAAGCCGATCCCGTGCTCGAAGACATGCTGAAGCGCCTGGGCGTGCTCGTCGCGCACGAAGCGCAGCCATTCCAGCCGGAAACCGGCGCGTATGGCGGCGGCCACAAGCACGGCCACGACGAAACCTTCGGCGAGGATTACGCGCTCGCGCAGAAGGTGTTCGACGAGCATCATGGTCATGCGCACGATCACGATCATTCGTCGTGCGGCCACGATCACAGCCACGATCACGATCACAGCCACGGTCATCACCACCACGGCCATGCGCATCGCTGAACTCACGGCGCTCCTGCATCTCGCGTCGCCGGCGCTGCCGATCGGCGCGTTCAGCTATTCGCAGGGACTCGAAGCGGCGATCGAGCACGGCCTGATCCACGACGGCGACAGCGCCCGCGACTGGATCGCGAGCGGCCTCGCCGATGTGCTCGCGCGCGGCGAACTACCCTTGCTCGCGCATCAGATGGAGCATTGGCGCACGCACGACGAAGCCGCGTTGCGCGCCGCGAACGATGAGTACATCGCGAGCCGCGAGTCGGCGGAATTGCGGCGCGAGACGGAACAGATGGGCTGGTCGCTCGCACAGCTTTGCGCGTCGCTCGAATGGGGCGATGCCGCGCGCCGCGCCACGCTCGCCTCGATCAAGCCGATTGCGCAGCCGACCGCGTTCGCCTTCGCCGCCTTCGCGCACGACGCATCGCCCGATGCCGCGCTCGCCGCGTATGCGTTCAGCTGGGTCGAGAATCAGGCGGCCGCCGCGCTCAAGGCCGTGCCGCTCGGACAGGTCGCGGGGCAGCGCATCATCGTCGCGTTGCGCGAGCCGATCGATGCCGCCGTGCGCCGCGCGCTCGATACATCGCCCGAACAGATCAACACCTTCGCGCCGCAACTGGGCATTTTGTCGGCGCGGCACGAATCGCAATACTCGCGGCTATTCCGCTCCTGAACCGAGATCACATGAACGCACCCGCCTATTCCTCCGCCGCCCGCCGAACCAAGAAGCTGCCGCCGTTGCGCGTGGGCGTGGGCGGCCCGGTCGGCTCCGGCAAGACCACGCTTCTCGAAATGCTCTGCAAGGCGATGCGCGAGAAATACGACCTCGTCGCGATCACCAACGATATCTACACGAAGGAAGACCAGCGCCTTCTGACCGTCGCGGGCGCCTTGCCGGCCGAGCGCATCATGGGCGTGGAGACGGGCGGCTGCCCGCATACGGCAATCCGCGAAGATGCATCGATTAACCTCGAAGCGGTGGATCGCATGGTGTCTAAGTTTCCCGATGCCGATATCGTGTTCATCGAATCCGGCGGCGACAATCTCGCGGCCACGTTCAGCCCCGAACTCTCCGACCTGACCATCTACGTGATCGATGTCGCGGGCGGCGAGAAGATTCCACGCAAGGGCGGGCCGGGCATCACGAAGTCGGATCTGCTCGTCATCAACAAGACCGATCTCGCGCCTCATGTCGGTGCGAATCTCGACATCATGGCAAGCGACGCGAAGAAGATGCGCGGCGAGCGGCCCTTCGTGATGTGCAATCTGAAGGCGCTTGACGGGCTCGATCAGGTGATCGGGTTCATCGAGAAGAAGGGGCTGCTGATCTCGTGATCGTGCCAGGCGGCACGGTGCGGGCCCCGAACAATTTTTGCATTTCTCCCGAGCGCGCGCGCTAGCATCCCAGCTTCGCAATCTTTCCGCTCGCGTCACCAAGGCGCGAGTGCGCTCACGTTGTCAGTCGCAATTGAATCGCCGCGTGCGTCCACGACGCTTACACGCGCCACACCGGCCGCATCCGCGCCATGCGCGCGAGAACGCATCCCGGTGCTCTTTCACATCTTTGGCTTCGGCGATGGCGGCATCGAGTCATCGCTGATTCAATGGCTGCGCATTTTCGATCGCGAGCGCTTCGTCGTGACCCTCTCGGTCATGCACCCGTCGCCCGCGCTACACGAACGGTATCGCGCGCTCGTTCCGAGTGACGTCGAGATCGAGATCCTCGCCGACAAATCCTGGCTGAACTTCTTCCAGGCGCGGCGATACGCACGGCGTCTGTCCGGGCTCGGCCGCATCGGGCGTGACGTGTTCAACACGCTCGCCGTGCGCCCCTATGTGAAGCGCCGCGTCGCCGAACTCGCGCAACGGCATGCGCTGATCGTCGACTTCGACATGTCGCTGCGACGTCTCGCGGGACGGTTCGGCGTCGCGTGGCTCGGCGTGAATCATTTCAGCCTGGACACGCGCTATGGCAAGCGTGAACGCAAGATAAGGCGACTCGGCGCGCAGTTCGCGCACTACGACGCCCTCGCTGTGCTCAATCACGACATGGCGGCACAAGCGCTCGAAATGTTCGGCGACAGGCTCAAGCGTCTCTTCGTGCTGCCCAATGCGATCGACATCGAACGCGTCCGCGCCGCCGGCCGGGCGCAGGAAACGCCGCCGTGCGATGCGCCTTATATCGTGTCGGTGGGGCGTCTCGACGAGCTGCAGAAGGATCACCGCACGCTGCTGCGCGCCTATGCCAGCCTGGTGAACGTCACGCAGGCCGAAGAACATCTGGTGATCGTCGGCGACGGCGCGTTTCGCGGCGAACTGGAGACACTCGCGAAGGAGCTCGGCATTGCCGACCGCGTGCACTTCGTGGGGTATCGCAACAACCCGCACGCGCTCGTCGCGCGCGCGCGGCTGCAGGTACTCAGTTCGCGCACCGAAGGCTTGCCCATGGTCCTGCTCGAAGGGCTTGCGCTCGGCAAGCCCGTGGTGGCCAGCGACTGCCCGACGGGGCCACGCGAGATCCTGGGCGATGGCCGCTTCGGCATGCTCTTTCCGGTCGGCGCGGTCGATGCGCTCGCCGACGCGCTGCGCCGCGTGCTGGGTGACGAAGCGCTCAGAGCGCGGATGCAGGCGGGCGCGCTCGAGCGCGCGAAGGACTACGGCATCGCCGCGAGCAATAACCGCTTCGCGCGCTGTGTGGCGGAACTGCTCGACTCCACCGGACACGCTGTACGACGTTGAGCCAGGCTAGGTCCGCGTTCTGCGGCCTCGCGCTGCGCTATCGCAGCGAAGGGCGGCGCACTTACAACGTCGACTGGCCTTCTTCCAGCAACGCACCGAGCACACTGACCGTGCGCTCCGTCGCTCCGCGATGCCGCGCCGCGAACGCCGAAGCCGCCGCGCTCATCGACAGCCGGCGCGCGCGATCGCCGAAGATTTCGCGCAAGCCGCGCGCGAGCTCCTGCGGGTCCTGCACGCGCAACGCGGCGCCTGCCGCGATGGCGTCGTTGGTCGCCTGCGTGAAATTGAAGGTATGCGGCCCGATCAGCACAGGCACGCCCGCCGCGCACGCCTCGATCAGGTTCTGCCCGCCCAGCGGCAACAGGCTTCCGCCAATGAACGCCAGATCCGAAGCCGCGTAGTACGCGCCTAGCTCGCCCATCGAATCGCCGAGCAGAACCTGCACGTTCGCGGGCAAAGGCTCCGGCACATCCGCACCCGATCCCGCCGCGGCCGGCTTCGGCGCCCACACCGAACGGCGCGCGCCCGTCAGCCCGAGACTTGCGATCAGCGCAGACACTTCATCGAATCGTTGCGGATGACGCGGTACGAGAATCAGCAGCGCGTCGGGCACGTTCAGGGCCGCGAACGCGCGCAGCACCAGCGCTTCCTCGCCCTCGCGCGTGCTCGCGGCGACCCACACGGGCCGCTCGCCGATCGCCGCGCGCCACGCCTGACCGCGCGCGATCAGCTCGGGCGGCGCGCTCATGTCGAACTTCAGATTGCCCAGCACGGCGACGTTACGCGCGCCGAGCGCGGTGAGCCTTTCGGCGTCGGACGGCGTCTGCGCCAGCACGCGCGAGAAGCCGCCGAACACTTCGCGCACCGCGCGTCCGAATTTCGTCGCGCGCCGGTACGAGCGTTCCGACATGCGCGCGTTGGTCAGCACCAGCGGCACGTCGGCGCGCTTGCATTCGTCGATGAGCGTCGGCCAGACCTCGGTCTCCATCACGATGCCGAGCGACGGGCGCCACGCGCGCAGAAAACGCCGCACGAGAATCGGCAGATCGTAGGGAAGATAGCTGCGCAGCACGCGATCGCCGAAGAGCTCGACGCCGGTCGCGCGTCCGCTCGGCGTCATGTGCGTAAGCAGGATGCGCGCTTGCGGATGCGCCTTCATCAGCGCTTCGATGAGCGGCTGCGCCGCGCGCGTCTCGCCGACCGACACCGCATGCACCCAGATGAGCGGCGCAAGATCGTCGGTGCTGCGCCCGCTCCGGGGCGGCACGCGCCCGAAGCGTTCGCCGATGTGCTCGCGATACCCGCGCTCCTTGCGCGATCGGATATAGAGCCGCAGCACCGCCAGCGGTGCGACGATCCACCAGAGCGTCCGATAGACGAACCTCAGCACGCCAGCCGACGCGCCCGGAGCCGCGGCGCCGCTCAAACGAGCGCCCTGCCCTTCAGGCGCTCGAGAATGCCGAGCGGCGCGCACTCGGGACGCGCCATCGCCTTGACGGGCAGGAAGAAGGTCTGCTCCATCATGAACTGGCCGGACATGACCGCATGCGAGGTCTGATCGGAGAAGCAGACCCACACCGAGCCGGGCGGGAACGGCATGGTTTCCTGCGGCGAGACCTTTTGGTAGTCGAGATCGGCCTTCATCGAATCGTGCAGATTCAGCATCAGATGGTCGTATTCCGAGCGCTTCGACTTGGTGATGTGCAGCAGGTTCATGAGCCACGCCGAGCCAGGCGCCTGCGTCTTGATGCCGGGCAGGAAGCGCTTCGCCATGTCCTCGAACGGCTCGCCCACGCGCCATACGCGCGGCGCTCCCTGCGGGTTGATGTTGGTGAACACGCGCAGGATGCGCTCGCCGTAGTTCGGCCGCGACGGGAAGGCGTCGACGTGCAGGCGGCTGTCGTCCTTGCGCCACGAGGTTTCGCGCGTTTCGACCTGATGCAGCCGCAGACTCGTGGGCGCCACGCGCAACCGGCCGTCGTATTCGGGGAAAAGTCCGTCGACGAGCGAGCGCGCGTTGTCCTGATAACGCTTGATGAGCGAGCGCACCGCCGACTGCATCACGTTGTCGCCGAGTACGCCATTTAGCGCGCCGCCGTTGGGCGCGAGGCTGATGTTCTTGCGCTTGGGGTCCGCGATCTTCGGATCGAGCAGCGCGAGTTCGCCGCCTTCGATCGGAAAACGCAGATTGGAGAAATACAGCACCTTGCCGTTTTCCACGCCGGCCAGGAGCGTCTCGCGCGGCACGGAAAGATTCTTTCCGTGCCAATCGCCGGACGCGACTTCGATGATTTGAGATTCCGTCATGTTGCCTTCGACCCAAAGTTACCAACGCACGGCGCGGCGCACGATGAAAACGCCACGGCAGGCTACAGCAGGCCGAAGCCCGCCAGCGCGGTCTTGACTTCTGAGAGCGTCGGATGCCGGCTCGCGTCGCCGAGATTGACCACCTGCGGCGACCAGTACCCGCCGGTGCGCCATGCGGTCGAGAAATTGTACAACTCGACCGTCGGGCGCTTCAGCGCCGCGGCAATATGCACCAGACCCGTATCGACGCCGACCGTCGCGGCGGCGCCGTCGATCAGGCCAACCACCGCGGGCAGCGAGAGCTTCGGCGGCACGATCGCGGCCGCGCCGAATTCCTTCGCGAGCTTCTCGCTCGTCGCGCGTTCGGCCTCGCTGCCCCACGGCAGCACGATGGATGCGCCGCGCGTCACCAGCGCCTGCCCCAGCTCGATCCATGCGGCCTCGGGCCACTGCTTGTCGGCGCGAGAGGTAGCGTGCACGAACACGACGTAAGGCACCGGCAGATTCAGCCCGAGCGCGGAGACGGCGAGCGTCGCGCGATGCGTGTCGAGGCCGAAGTCGATGTCATCGGTCATCTGCGGTTTCGGCAGGTCGAGCGCGGCCGCCACGAGTTGCCGCGTCCGCTCGACGACATGCGTGCGCGGCTCGATCGGCACGCGCCGGTCGTAGAAGAAGCGCACCGGCCATTCGTAGCCCGCGCCGTCGGTGCGGTTGCCGAGCCCGACGAGCGGCCCGCGCGCCCAGCTCGCGACCCACGCGGTCTTGATGAGGCCCTGGCAGTCGATCACGAGATCGTATTTCTCGGCGGCCAGCTCGCGCTTGAACTTGCCGATCTCGCGCCAGTTCTCGGGCGATGCGAACGACTTGCGCCAGCGCCTGAGCGAGAACGGGATCGCGCGACGCACGCCGTGCACCAGTTCGACGAGACTCGCGAAGCTTTCCTCCACGAGCCAGTCGATTTGCGCATCCGGATAACGGCGGCGGATGTCGGCCACGGCCGGCATGTTGTGAACGACGTCGCCGAGCGACGACACGCGGACGATCAGGATTTTTTGCACGCTGGGATTGAGAGGCGCGGACGGCGCGGCGGTGTGAGCGGGAAAACGGGGATTTTAGCGCGGCAAGCGCGTCGGATAAGCAAAAAAGCGGCGCGATCTGATTGACCGCACCGCTTTTTAATCAGGCATCAGACGATGCTCTCGAAACGCAGACAGCTCAGAACGGCAACTTCGCGTCCGGCTTCTCCGCCAGGATCACGCGACGGAAATCCTCCTGAATGCGCTTCAGCGCCGCATCGTTATCCGCCTCGAAGCGCATCACGACGACCGGTGTCGTATTCGACGAGCGCGCGAGGCCGAAACCGTCCGGATATTCCACGCGCAAACCGTCGATGGTCAGCACATCGTCCGCGCCGGTGAACTTCGCGTTCTGCTGCAGCTTCGAGATCAGCGCGAAGTTCTCGCCCTCTTCCAGCTTCAGTTGCAGCTCGGGCGTGGAAAGCGAATTCGGCAGATCGTTGAGCAGCTTGCTCGGGTCGGCCACGCGCGACAGGATTTCCAGCATGCGCGCGCCGGTGTAGAGGCCGTCGTCGAAACCGTACCAGCGGTCCTTGAAGAACACGTGGCCGCTCATTTCACCGGCGAGCGGCGCACCAGTTTCACGCAGCTTCGCCTTCACGAGCGAGTGGCCCGTCTTCCACATGACCGGCTCGCCGCCCTGCTCGCGCACCCACTTCGCCAGATTGCGCGTGCACTTCACGTCGTAAATGATCTGGCCGCCCTTGTTTCGCGACAGCACTTCCTGCGCGAACAGCATCAACTGACGATCCGGGAAAATGACCTCGCCGTCCTTCGTTACGACGCCGAGACGGTCGCCGTCGCCATCGAATGCGAAGCCGACTTCGGCGTCGGTTTCCTTCAACGCCTTGATGACGTCCTGCAGGTTTTCCGGATGCGCCGGGTCCGGGTGATGGTTCGGGAAGTTGCCGTCGATGTCCGTGAACAGTTCGACAAGTTCGCAGCCGAGCGCCTTGAACAGACGCGGCGCGAGACCGCCCGCGACGCCGTTGCCCGCGTCGACGACGATCTTCATGCCGCGCACCGGCTTCACGTCCGACACGATGCGATCGAGATACATCTGCTGCACGTCGAATTCGGTGTAGCTGCCTTCGCCCGTCGTGAAGTCGCTGTTCACGATGCGCTGGTACAAGCCCTGAATCTGGTCGCCGTAAATGGCCGCGCCGCGCAGCACCATCTTGAAGCCGTTGTAATCCGGCGGGTTATGGCTGCCCGTCACGACAATGCACGAGTCCACACGACGCTCGCCCGACGGCAGGGGCAGCGGCACGCTCGCCGCGAAATAGCCGACCGGCGTCGGCACCATGCCGACATCGACGACATCGACGCCCGCCGCGCGCAGGCCGTCCGCGAGCGCGCCGACGAGCTCCGGTCCCGACAGACGGCCGTCGCGCGCGACCACGACCGAGTCGCCACCCTGCTTCTTGATCTCGCTGCCGAACGCCTGGCCGATTTGCTTCGCGACGTCGCGATCTACCGTCTTGCCGACGATGCCGCGAATGTCGTAGGCCTTGAAGATGGATTGGGAAACTTGGCTCATGAGATGGCTACCTCTTGTCTATTAATTGATGGATTCTCGGCGATGCAGCCATGAGGGCATGCAGGTCGTGACGGTTGGCGCCCCTGCGTTGCGCCGGGCGCGAACGACTACCAGATGACGTATCGAATTCTGCCTATGCGCCTATTAAATCAATACGACGGAAACAAATGGAAGTAAATCGAAGCAAATTGAAGCAAATTGACGCAAAACGCCAAAGCCACGGGCGCGCCACGGTTCACACTTATAATCGCTGTCTTTCGGCGCTCTCGTTCTCGTGGTTGCGCGCGCTGGGCTCACCCGGTACCCGGTTCAAGCTTGCGCATTCATTCTAATCCAATGCTCAAACGCCCTTTCGCCTCGATGCCTCCGAATGAGGCGCGTTCGCGCGCAAACCCACACTCCCTGGTCGACAACGCGCGCACCCTGGTCAATCAGGCTGCGCCAGCATGCGGCGTGCCCGCCCGCCTCCCGGAATCCGCCGCATGAAGGCGCTCACGCGCTCGGCCAATCCGGATGTGGCGCGCGCGCTCGCCAATATCGTCTGGCTCGGGCTCGAACGGCTCACGCAGATCGCGGTCGCCATCGTCGTGTCGGGCCTGCTCGCGCGCTATCTCGGCCCGGACAACTTCGGCAAGTGGCAGTACGCGACCACGCTGCTCCTCGTGATCGCGCCGGTCACCTGGGTGTGCGGCGCGGAGATTCTCGTGCCGACCATCATCCACCGCACGCCGGCTGAAACCGGCACGGTGCTCGGCAGCGCGTTCGTGCTGCGCATCGGCGTCTCGGTGCTGGCGCTCGCGCTCACGTGGATCTGGATCGCGGCGGGCGGCCCCGATCCGATGGTCGGCGCGATGCTCGCCGGTCTCGCCGTCACGCTGCTGTTTCGCGAGCCGTTCATCGGCGTCATCAATTCGTGGCTGCAAAGCCTGACCTACAGCAAGCCGCAGCTCATCGCGAGCATGGCGACGGCGATCGCCAAGGCAGCGCTCGTGTACGTACTCGTGCGCATGGCGGTCCCGCCCGCGCGCTTCGGCTGGCTATGGGCGCTCGAAGCGGCGGTCATCGGCGGCGCGCTGGTCATGTACTACATGCGCCGGCACGGCGGCAGGCTCGGCTGGCATTTCGATCGCGCGCTGTTCCGTCATTTCGCGAGCGCGGGCACGGTGTTCTGGATCGGCCTCATCTGCATGTACCTGTTCCTGAAGCTCGACCGGCTGATGCTCGCGCATCGCGTGTCGTTCGCGGAACTCGGTCTGTATTCCGCCGCGCAGCAACTCAACGAGAACTGGATCGCGCTCGCGCTGATGCTTTCGCAGACCATCGCGCCGGCGTTCGTCTATCGCGTGCAGGAAACCGCGCGCCTGAAGCGCAATCTCGCGCGTCTCTTCGCGATGACCGCCGCGCTGATGATCGCGGGCGCCGCGATCCTCGACGCGCTCGCGGGATTCATCATCGCGCGCGTGTTCGGCCCGCACTACGCGGGCGCCGCCGATATCTTCCGCTGGGCCGTGTGGCTCTCGGTGCCGGCGGGCATCGAGGCGATCGGCAATCTCGTTTTGCTCAAATATCAGGCGAAGTACGTGCTGCTCTCCAAGTGGCTGCTCGCGCTCGCCGTCGCGTTCGCGGTGAACTGGTTCGCGATCCCGCGCTTCGAAGGCTACGGCGCGCTGATCGGCCTGGCGGCGGGCTATGTCGCGGCGGCGGCGGTCAACTTCTACTACATTCGCTTCCGGCTGAACGCATGAACGATTTCTCCGACTTGTCCGATGTCGCCGTCCTGATGCCCGCCTTCAATGGCCAGGCCGATGTCGAGCGCACGCTCGCATCGTTCAGCGAAAGCGCGACGGTGCACGTGCTGATCGTCGACGACGGCAGCACGCCGCCGATCGCCGCGCCGCGCATCGACGGCATGGACATCGAGATTCTGCGTCTGGCGAAAAATGGCGGCATCGAACGCGCATTGCAGGCGGGCATGGAGGCGCTGGCCGCGCGCGGCGTGCGCTATGCGGCGCGCATCGATGCCGGCGATCTCGCTTCGCCCGACCGGCTCGCGAAGCAGCGCGTCTATATGGAAACGCATCCGCGCGTGGCGGTGCTCGGCATGTGGACGCATGTGGTGTCGACGAGCGGCGCGCCGCTCTTCGATCTGACGCCGCCGACCGAGCCCGCCGCGATCCGCCGCGAAATGCTGCTGCGCACGTGCTTCACGCATCCGTCGCTGATGCTGCGCGTGGCGGCCGTGATCGAGGCGGGTAACTATCGCGCCCGCTACCGCGCGGCCGAAGATCTCGATCTGCTCATGCGGCTGCTGAAACGCCACGACGGCGCGAATCTGCCCGAGTTCGGCCTGTTCTACGAGTTGAACGAAAGCGGCATCAGTGCGACGAAACGGCGCGCGCAGGCCGTTTCGACCTTGCGACTGCAACTGCGTCACGCGCGCGTGACCAACCCGCTCGACTGGATCGGCATCGTGAAGAGCATCGCACATCTGGTGCTGCCCTATCGCGCGTTGCGCAGCCTGAAGGCGAAGCTTTTGAAAAGCGCGCCATCGGCCTGAAGCGCGCGTACTAAATTTTGTCGAATTTTTTTGTTTGGTTTTGCGCTACGTTGAGCGCACGGCGAATCCGCGCGATGCAGGTCGCGCGATCCATGCCGCTGAAATCGTGACCTCCGGATGACGAAAGAAAAATCGACTCTTCGCATTGCGCTCGTCTGCAACACGGCGTGGGCGATCTACACCTACCGGCGCGGCGTGCTGCGCATGCTGACCACGCGCGGCGCGGAAGTGACGATCATCGCGCCGCGCGACCGCACCTTCGAGCCGCTCATCGAAATGGGCTGCCGCTGCATCGAGTTGCCGGTGGCGTCGAAGGGCACGGACCCGCGCGAGGACCTGAAGACGCTCGCCGCGCTGTATCGCGAATATCGCGCGAGCCGGCCGCATATCGTGTTTCATTACACGATCAAGGCGAACATTTACGGCTCGATCGCGGCGATGCTCGCGCGCGTGCCGTCGATCGCGGTGACGACCGGTCTCGGCTACACGTTCATTCAGAAAAGCCGCGCCGCGCAGATCGCCAAGCTGATGTACCGTTTCGCGTTCCGTTTTCCGCGCGAAGTCTGGTTTCTCAACAAGGACGATCATCACGCGTTCAAGCACGAGAACCTGCTCGCGCATCCGGATCGCGCGCGGCGCCTGCATGGCGAAGGCGTCGATCTGGACGAATACGCGCTCGAACCGCTGCCGGCGCGCGAGGATTTCGTCTTCATCCTGATCGGCCGGCTCTTGTGGGACAAGGGCGTGGCGGAATATGTCGAGGCCGCGCGGCGCCTGAAACCGAAATTTCCGCACGCCCGTTTTCAATTGCTCGGGCCGGTCGGCGTCGATAACCCGAGCGCGATCAGCCGCACGGACGTGGCCGGCTGGGAGGCCGAAAATATCGTGGAGTACCTGGGCGAAGCCAGCGACGTGCGGCCGCTCGTCGCCGCCGCGGACTGCGTGGTGCTGCCCTCTTACCGCGAAGGCGTGCCGCGCACGCTGATGGAAGCCTCGGCGATGGGCCGCCCGATCGTCGCCACCGATGTGCCCGGTTGCCGCGAGGTGGTCGAGCACGGCGTCAACGGCCTGCTTTGCGAGGTGAAGAGCGCGGACAGTCTCGCCCAGGCGCTCGAACGCATGCTGACGCTGCCCGCCGACGAACGCGCGGCAATGGCTCAGCGCGGCCGCGAGAAGGTCGCCCGCGAATTCGACGAAAAGAATGTCGTCGAGCGCTACAAGGGCACAATACATGCCATCACCGGCATTTCACTCTGATTCGAGTCATTTGGAGAGCACATGATGAATGGCAACCAGTCGCAGAATTCCGCGACCGAAGGCAAAACCAAGGGCACGATTCTCGTGACGGGCGGCGCGGGCTTCATCGGTTCGCATACGTGCGTCGAGTTGCTCGATGCGGGCTACGGCGTCGCGATCATCGACAACCTCGTCAACAGCAAGCCGGAATCGGTGGCGCGCGTGGAGCGCATCACCGGCAAGACGGTCGCCTTCTATCAGGACGACGCGCGCGACGAAGCCGCGCTGAACCGCATTTTCGACGCGCACGACATCACCGGCGCGATTCACTTCGCGGCGCTGAAGGCCGTGGGCGAATCGGTGGCGAAGCCTGTCGAGTACTACAACAACAACATCGGCAGCCTGCTCGCCGTGCTCGCGGTGATGAAAGCGCGCAACGTGCGCAATTTCGTGTTCAGCTCGTCGGCGACGGTTTATGGCGTGCCGAAGAGCGTGCCGATCGACGAAAGCTTTCCGCTTTCCGCGACCAATCCGTACGGCCAGTCGAAACTGATCGCCGAGCAGATCCTGCGCGATCTCGAAGTGTCCGATCCGACGTGGCGCATCGCTACGCTGCGCTATTTCAACCCGGTCGGCGCGCATGAAAGCGGCATGATCGGCGAAGATCCGGCGGGCGTGCCGAACAACCTGATGCCCTACGTGGCGCAGGTGGCTGTCGGCAAGCTGGAGCGCCTGCGCGTGTTCGGCAGCGATTACGATACCCACGACGGCACCGGCGTGCGCGATTACATCCATGTGGTTGATCTCGCGCGCGGACATATCGCGGCCATCGACGCGCTGAAGAAGCTCGACCGCAGCTTCGTCGTGAATCTCGGCACGGGGCAAGGCTACAGCGTGCTCGATGTCGTGAAGGCCTTCGAAGCGGCCTCGGGCAAGAGCGTGCCGTATGAGCTCGTGCCGCGCCGCCCGGGCGATGTCGCCGCCTGTTACGCGGACCCGGCGGCCGCGGCGGAGCTGATCGGCTGGCGCGCGGAGCATGGCATCGAACGCATGTGCGTGGATCACTGGCGCTGGCAGTCGCAGAATCCGCAAGGATTCGCGTAAAGTCTCGCTGCGCCCCGCGCGCGTTTTCGGCCGACGCGGGGCTGCTTCTTCCAACCGGTTCTATTTCATGCTTAGTTTCGCGCTCGCTTTTCTGGTCTCGCTGCTGGTGACGTTATTGATCGTGCGCTTCGCACACTTGCAGGAAGGCGTGCTCGGCGACACCGATCTCGCCGGTGTGCAGAAGTTTCACGCGCGGCCGGTGCCGCGCATTGGCGGAGTCGGCATCATTTGCGGACTGACCGCATCCGCCGTGCAATTGCGATGGGGCTATCCGGCCGTGTCGGGCGGCATTCTCGGCATCATCGCGTGCGGGCTGCCGGCGTTTCTCGCCGGGCTCGTGGAAGACCTGACCAAGCGCGTCTCGCCGCTCGCGCGCCTCATCTGCACGATGGCCGCCGCGGGTTGCGCCTACGCTTTTCTCGATATCGCGGTCACGCGCATCAGCGTGCCACCGCTCGATTTCCTGCTTTCCTACGCGATCATTTCCTGCGCCGTGACGGTGATCGCGGTCGCGGCGCTCGCCAATGCCGTCAATATCATCGACGGCTTCAACGGCCTGGCCTCGATGGTCGGCTTCATGATGTTCGCCTCGCTCGCCTACGTGGCGTTCCAGGTGCACGATCCGGTCGTGCTGTCCGGCTCGCTCATCATGATGGGCGCGGTGATGGGCTTCTTCATATGGAACTTCCCGGCCGGTCTGATCTTTCTCGGCGACGGCGGCGCGTACTTCGTCGGCTTCATGCTGGGTGAGCTTTCCATCATGCTCGTGATGCGCAACCGCGATGTCTCCGCGTGGTATCCGGTGCTGCTCTTCATGTACCCGATCTTCGAGACGTGCTTTTCGATCTATCGGAAGAAGTTCGTGCGCGGCATCTCGCCGGGCATTCCGGACGGCGTGCATCTGCACATGCTCGTCTACAAACGTCTGATGCGCTGGGCCGTGGGCGTGAAGAACGCGCATGAACTGACGCGGCGCAACTCGCTCACTTCGCCTTATCTGTGGTTGCTGTGCCTGATCGCCGTGATTCCCGCGACGCTCTTCTGGCGGCACACGGTGCATCTGTTCTGCTTCGTCGTCGTGTTCGCGGCGACTTACGTGTGGCTGTACATAAGCATCGTGCGCTTCAAGTCGCCGCGCTGGCTGGTGTTTCGCCGGCCGCATACGGCGAAGAAATGACGGTTACTCGCTGACGCGCGACGCCGCCCTGCTCCGGGCGGCGTTTTCGTTTCGGCGCGGCTTATTTCAGGTGCTTCCTGAAGAACTCGGCCGTGCGGCCATTGGCGAGCTGCGCGGCGGCGGCGTCGAAATGCGCGCCCTGATTGCGCGCGAACGCGTGATTGCAGCCGGGATACGTGAACGCTTCGACGTTCGCATGGCCCTGCACCGCGGCGAGAATGGCGTTGCGCGCGTTGGCGTCGATATATTCGTCTTCCTCGGCGAGATGCAGCATGAGCGGCACCTTGATCTTCGGCAGTTCGCTCAAATGCTGGTCCGTGCCGCCGCCGTAATACGACACCGATGCATCGACATCCGTGTGCGCGGCCGTCAGGAACGACAGCAGGCCGCCCAGACAGAAGCCGACCGAGCCGATCTTGCCCTGCATCTGCGGCAATGTGCGCGCAAAACCGATGGTCGCCGCGATGTCCTCCACGCCGAGGTTCACGTCGAACGCTTGGTACAGCTTGAACGCCTGCTGCCATTCGGCTTCGGTGCGGTCGGTGAGTTCGACGTTCGGCTGCAGACGCCAGAACAGGTCGGGACACAGCGCGACGTAGCCCTGGCGGGCATATTCGTCGCAGGTTTCGCGCATGTCGGCGTTGATGCCGAAGATTTCCTGGATCACCACCACGGCAGGCGCGGGCGTCTGCGCGGGATAGGCGACGTAGACGTCGAAGTTGCCATCGGGTGTGGAAATGCTGAGCGTTTCGGACATAAAGGTTCCTTGGGAGGCGCGGGTTGCACGATGTTAGGCGGCGGATCCGGTTCTGGCTAGTGCTCCGTCCGGGAGACGACTCGTGTGAACCGCTTCCTCTCCGGATAAAAAAACGCTCGTCGCGCAGGCGCGCGACGAGCGTTTCAGGATCGGATCGCGCCGTGCTTACGAAACCGGCACGACCAAAGCGGCGATCACTCGGGCAGATCTTCGAAGTACGTCACCGGAACATCGAACGTGGCTTTCGGGAAGGCGTCGTGCAGTTTCGCCTGCAGCGCGGGCAGGTCCTTGAAACTGGACACGCGCACGATCGTCATGGCGACGTTCGGATGGGTTTCGATCGTCGCGCCCGGCGCCAGCGACAACGACTTCGCTTTCACCGCAGCCGTGTCGGAATACACCACGACCAGCTTGTTATCGCTTCGGCCGATCAGGTTGTCGCTGGGGCGCACGACGAGCGTCGACCTCGACGTGCTTGCACCTGCGGATGCGCCCTCGCTTTTCAAGACCGCACTCGAAGGCAGCACGCGCACGGAAGTTGAGCCAACGGTGACCGGCGGCGTGCCCTCGATTTGTTGAACGAGCGAGGCAGGAGCGACGGTGCCGATTTCGAGCGTCTGAGCGCCGGCACAGGAAGCCGCGGCGAGCAGTGAAACGGCACCGAGTTGGAGAATTCTCTTCATGATAATTTCGAGTATAGCCAGACAGAATCAACTGCCCATCACGTTGACGATAGCGCGTTGCAAGACCATCGGCGTGTCGCCGTCGCGACGATTCACGTCGATCAGGCGCAGCTTCCATACGCCCTTGGCGGGCTCGCCGAGGAACACGTTCGAGGCGAGCGTCATGCTCGGAATGCTGATGTCCGTTCCCTGCAGGACGTTGTACGCCTGCAGCAGGACGCTGCGCGTGCCCGAGGGCGAAATGAGTTCGACGGCCAGATCGCCCGGCGTTGCGTTCCCGAGTGTGAGCACGACCCGCACGGACTCCACCTTCGACACAGGAACCGAACCGCCGAGCGTGATCGGGAATTCGGTGCCCGAAACCTTGCCCATGGCGATCGACGTGCCGTTCGCCGACTCGAATTGCAGGCTCTGGCCGCTCTCCTTCATCGGACCGGTGAGATAGCTGGTGTAGGAGCGCGCCATCGCCACCGCTGCTGCGGCATCCACGAGGCCGAAGCCGTAGAGATTGTCGAACCACATTCCAGCGGCGTTACGCAACCACGCAGGTTCCGGCGTGTATGTTTCGCCCGAAGGCAGCGTTGTCGTCGGCGCGACGTGGCCGACATCGATCTGACGCGCTGTCGAGGCGAGGATCACGCGCACATCGCGCCACGTGAGGTTCGGATTGGCCTGGAGCATCAGCGCAACGACGCCCGTGACGGTGGGCGCGGCGGCGGATGTGCCGTTCATCGTGGACATGTAGTTGCACGATGCATTCAACTGCAGATTGATGGCAGTGCCCGGTGTGTCGAAGTCGTTCCGGTAGTTCGTCTTGTCGGTCTTCACCGCACCTCTCGAACATCCCGAGACATCCGTCGTTACGAGCGCGGGACCTGCGGGCTTTTTGCTGGGGTCGGCATATCCGAACTCTCCGCCAAAGCCCGAAACGAGAATATTGGAACCGGCTGACGAATAGCTCGAATGCTTGCCCTGAGCGTTGACTGCGGCAACCAGGATGGTGACGGGCGAGGTACGTTGGGCATCGAGATTGGCGTTGCCGCAACTCACCTGAAGCGCCCTCGACGTGGTGCAGGACCCGCCTCTCGTATAAGCATAATAATTTCCGGCGGAGCGGATATAGACCGCACCCTTGCCCTGACGAAGCTGCTGAAGCCCGTTGAGGGCAATCTCGGCGGAGGACGTAAAGGGTGAATATTCCACCGGTGCGGTCGGCGCCATACCGAACGATCCGCTGAAGATGTCGATGCTGCTCGAATAGCTCGCACCGCCAAGCGTTGCGGGGTCCGTTGTCGCCCCCCCGCAATCGGTACAGCCCAGGACGCTGATGGCGCCCAGCGTCACGCCGGGCGCGACGCCACGCACGCCGACGCCATTGCCGGCCACCGCGCCGATGAGCCCCGCGACAGCCGTCCCGTGCGATTCGGGGAGCGTACTCGCGCCGATCGTCGCGCCGTCAGCCGTGGGCGTGGCGAGCAGATTCGGGTCGATGTTGGCCGCCAGGTCTTCATGCGCGGCATCCACGCCTGAGTCGAGCACCGAAACCTTCACGCCTTTGCCTGTCATCCCGGCCTGATACAGGCTGTCGACATTGAGGTCGAAACCCGATACGCCCGGCACGCCGGCGAACGCGTTCTGTCCGGTGTTCTTCAGATGCCATTGATATTGCTCGAGGGGATCGGGCTTCTTCGGCGGCGTTAGCGTGCCACCACCGGTCGAGCCGCTGCTGGTACCGCCTCCGGTTGTGCCGCCGCCGCTCGTGCCGCCGCCGGTGGCGCCACCGCCGCTCGTGCCGCCTCCGCTTATGCCACGGCCGCTCGTGCCGCTCGCGTTACTGCCGCTGCCGCCGCCGTCGCCACCACCGCCGCATCCCGACAACAGCGCTGCAGCCGAGAAGACTGCGATTGATAAAGTTTGTGAGAGTGACCGCATCTTTGCCCGTCAATTGCTTTGGATGATGTCCGGGCATCGACGTATTGCCATGCGTCCGGACTAGAACTGAACCCGGGCGAGATTTTGATTCATCGGTTTGGCGAAAGAGTGCGGGGGCGACAAAAAACTACGGCCGTTTGTAACGTTAGGTCCCGGAGAAGCCTGGGCGAATTCGATCGGAGGCGTCGAATTTTTCGAACAATACTTTCGTAATCCTATGTGGTTTTTGAGACGAGTTTCGCCGACCCGCACGACGGCGAGATACCGGGCCGCCGTGCCAGCAAGCGTGGCCCTATCCCCGTCACCGCGATGATCGCCAGTCCCCGGATGAAATCGAATTCGATCGATTGATCGGGGTCCCTGCATGCGTGTCGCGCCGAACAAGTCCATGCCGCGTCCCTTCTGCGAAGGCGCTTTCTGATGCTCTGGCTAGCGTGGCCTCGGCCGCGCGTTCCTCGTGGACTCGTACCCCCGTCCTGCGGGATTCCTCGCTTCGGCGCGCACGCGCATCGCGGATATTTTCTGGTCTCATGCCGTTGCCGGCCTTTGAATCTTCGGCTCATCGATTCCGGGCGATCAGCCAGAATCACGCTCTTTGCGGACATCGGCCGCAGGCGGCGACGGCAGCGACAAAGGCGCGCCGAACGCGCGCACTCACTGCGCGGGCAGATGCGATCTCAGATAGGTGACGAAGCCGTTCTGGACGGAGATGATCTTGGTCGCGCAGTCGTCGAAGTCGGAGCCGCGCGCGCTTTCATCGCCATACATGCCCTTGCATTGCGCGAAGAGCGAGATGGTCGCGCCGCCGTTGCCGTTGGCCACGCGCGTCGCGGAGAATACCGGCTTGCCCGAGCCGGACGGCACATCGGTTTCGATCGCGGCGTCGTCCGCGCGCGTCAGGCGCTCTTTCGAACTCTGCTCGACGTAAGTTTTCGTGAGCTTCCAGACCGCGTCGCATTGCGCGGCGTCGCGGCACGAGAGCGTGGCGTTGCGCTGCGCTACGTCGAGCGACTGCTGCGACAGCAAAAAGGTGCGTTCCTTCTGTTGCTCCTTTTCCGCCGATGAGCAGGCGGCAAGGAGAATCGAAGCGAGTGCGAGAGCAGTGAGCGTTTTCACGGGCGAGACACCAAGAAACGAAGTCGGACGCCGATTATATCGATGCCCGTCGCCGTCACGCGGAATCTGCGCTTCGCGAAAACGCCGCTGCTCACGCAACGCCGTGTGAAACCCGCGGCGCGCCGCCGCGCGCCGGTCAAACCGTTACTTCGTCAACACGGCCGCCGTCAGACCCGCGTTGATTGCCGGCAGGAGCAGGTTCAGCACGCGCGAGAAACGAACCAGTCCGTTGTTGTCCACGTAGACCACGTCATGCGGCTGCAGCTCGAAGCTGTTCGCGAGCAGCATCGACACCGGCGAACGCGCGTCGAGGTGATAGACCTCGGGCTTGTCCGTCTCGCCGTTGCGGATCACGTACAACTGCTTCGGATCGGACGTCTCCGCGTTGAAGCTGCCCGCCTGCGAGACGGCGTCGGAAAGCGTGAGCTTGCCGTTGCGCAGCGGGATCACGGTGGCGGGCTTCGTCACTTCGCCCATCACGTACACGCCGTTCTCGTCGCGCGAATCGATGCGCAGCGCGTCGCCCGGCCTGAGGACGATGTCCGACGGGCTCTTGCCCTTCGCCGTCATGCCCGACATGTTGATGTGATACGTGACGCCGTCGCGGATCAGCGTGAGCCGGCTCTGGTCCGCGGTCGTCGCGAAGCCGCCCGCGCGTCCGATGGCCTCGGTGAGCGTCATCGGAATGTCGTTGATCTGCTGCGCACCCGGCGTGCGCACGTCGCCGTCGATATACACCTGCGACGCACGGAACGACGCGACACGCACCGTCACCTGCGGCTTCACGAACACCTTCGAGAGTTCCTGATACAGCTCGCGCTGCACCTGGCCCTCGGTCTTGCCCGCGACATGCAGCGGCTTGTTCACGTACGGGAACTGCAGGTTGCCGTCGGCATCGACGACGAAGCCCGGCGCGGCGTCGGCCGTGCGCGTCTGCTGCGCCGGCTGGCCGAGCGCGGCGACGAGTTCGGGGTGATCCCAGACCGTGATCTGCAGCACGTCGCCGACGCCCAGCTTGTACGGTCCGGCCTTGCCGTAGAGCGACGCGTTCGGATCGATGCTCGACGAAGGCTGTGCGGCCTTCATCTTCTTCACGAGCGACAGATCGATCGGCGTGATCGGAATGTTCATCGTGGACGCCGGATCGCCCTGGTCGTTCGACGTCTCGACGAGTTGCGCCGGCGTGTCCATCTTCATGCCGGGCGCAAGCCCGCAGCCCGCGAACAGCACGGTAAAGGAAGCAGCCGCTGCCAGGCTCGTGAGGCGGAAGATACGCGACACGTTGGTGTTGGCGGCCAGTGAGGTGGTGCCCGGTTGTTGTTGGTTGTGCATAATGGTCGTCCCCTACATCAGTAAGCGTTGGTGTGGCGTAGTCCCTTGAAGATCGTTGCGGCGATGATTTTCATATCCAGTCCGAACGACCAATTACCCAGGTAGTACAAATCGTGAGCGACGCGTCCTTCCATCTTTTCGATCCGATCAGTTTCTCCACGAAAGCCGTTGACCTGGGCCCAGCCGGTGATGCCTGGCTTGATCCGGTAACGATGGATGTACCCCGATACGACCTTCTGATACAGGTCGTCATGCTCTAGCGCGTGTGGACGCGGGCCCACGACCGACATGTCGCCGCGCAGAACATTGAAGAACTGCGGCAGCTCATCGAGGCTGGTACGGCGCAGGAATGCTCCGACGCGAGTCACGCGCGGATCGCCGCGCGTGGCCTGCTGCAGCACTCCGGCCTGTTCCGTGTGCAGGCGCATCGAACGGAACTTGTAAATGGTGAAGACGCGGCCATCCGCGCCCTTGCGGCGTTGCGTGAACAGCACCGGGCCACGCGACGTCAGCTTGATCGCCAGCGCGATGCCGATCAAAAGCGGTGCGACGGCGACGAGCGCGGCGAGCGCGAACACGCGATCGAATACTTCCTTCTGCAGCAGCGCCGAAGGCGACAGCGGCGAGGCGACCAGATTGATCGCGGGCTGGCCGAGCAGGTCGGTCACGCCGCTCTCGAACAGCGCGAGGCTGCGCACGTCGGGAATGAAGCGCACGTTGACGAGGTCGTCGCGGAACTCGTTCACGAAGCGCAGAAGCATGCGTTCCTGCGAGAGCGGCAGCGCGAGCCATACTTCGTGCACGTTGTTGCGACGCACGTAATTCACGAAGCCCTCGAAGTCCTCATAGACCGGCACGCGCGTGTTGAGGCGCATCTTCTCCGGCGTCGCGTTGAACACGGCGCTGGCGCGAAAGCCCGAATCCTGCGCGCGCTCGATCTTGCGGATGAGCGAATCGCAATGCCTGCCGCTGCCGACGATCGCCACCTGATGCAGGTTCATGCCCGCGTTGCGCATGTGCGCGAGGATCGCGTGGGTGATCAGGCGGCCGGCGATCATCAGCCCGCCGGACATTGCGGTCCAGTAGGCGAACCAGAGGCGCGACACGTAATCGAGGCGATGCAGCGAGAACATCAGCACGAGCGCGCAGCCCTGCACGACGAGCCAGCCCAGCGACACCTGGCAGGCGAGCTGGAGCTTGCTGCGGCCGCGCCAGGACTGATAGACGCCGAAGCCAGGGAAGAGCGCGAGCGAGAACGCAGCGGCGAACGCGACGAACGCCACCGACCAGGTGTGCGCCTCGATGTATTCGAACCTGATCTGCGAGGCCACGGCTGCGCCGCCGACGATCACGCAGACGTCGAACAGTCGAGCCAGCAATCCTTCAAAATCGCGCATGTCATTCCCCCGAACGCAATCGCCCTTGTACCGCCCCTTCCCGTGTCCTCCCTCGCCTGAGCCCGTCTTGTGCGGGGCAGTCGTTGCAAAGAAGTCGCTCGCTCTATTGCCTCATGCAGTTCCTGTTCGTTGGACCATCTCAGCTGCGGCCATACGTATCGTCGAAGCGCACGATGTCGTCTTCGCCGAGGTAACTGCCCGACTGCACTTCGATGATCTCGAGCGGCACCTTGCCCGGATTCTCCAGGCGGTGCTTCACACCGAGCGGGATGAAGGTCGATTCGTTCTCACTCAAAAGAAACTGATCTTCGCCACGCGTGACCAGCGCCGTGCCGCACACGACGACCCAGTGCTCCGCGCGATGGTGATGCATCTGCAACGACAGCTTCGAGCCCGGCGACACCACGATGCGCTTCACCTGGAAACGCTCGCCATGCTCGATCGAGTCATAGAAACCCCACGGACGGCGCACCTTGCGATGCGTGTCCGCTTCCGGCGCCTGCTGCTCGCGAATGCGCGCAACCAGCCCCTTGATGTCCTGCACGCGCGAGCGGTCTGCGACCAGCACCGCGTCGTCCGTCTCGACCACGACGATATTGGTCGTGCCCACGCACGCGACGAGCCGTCCGCCTTCGGAGCGCGCATAGCTCGACGTCGCGCCTTCGAACACCACGCGGCCGCTCGCGACGTTGCCGGAGTCGTCCTTGTCCATCGCGTCCCACACGGCGTCCCACGAGCCGAGATCGGACCAGCCCGCGACCAGCGGCACGACTACGCCATCGCACGGCCTGTTCGCGGTGCCGATATGCTCCATCACCGCATAGTCGATGGAATCCGACGGCGCACGGCCGAATTGCGCGGCCTGCGGACGGAAGAACTTGCCGTCATCCTCGCCTTCGCGCGCCGCCGCCTCGCACGCCGCGTACATGTCGGCGTTGAGCTTCTGCAGCGCCGCGAGCCACACGCTCGCGCGCACGATGAAAATGCCGCTGTTCCACCAGTACGTGCCCGCCGCGACGTATTGCGCCGCGAGCTCGGCAGCCGGCTTCTCGACGAAGCGCTCGATCCGGTGCGCGCCCTCCTCCAGCGCATCGCCCAGGCGGATATAGCCGAAACCGGTGTCGGGGCGCGTCGGCGGGATGCCGAGCGTCGCGATCACGCCCCGCTCCGCGTGCTCCGCGGCGATCGCGATCGCGCGATGCAGCGCCGGCAGATCCGCGATGGAATGATCGGCGGGCATCGCGACCATGATCGCGTCCTGGCCGTCGGCCATCGCCCTGAATGCGGCGAGCGTCAGCGCGGGCGCTGTGTCGCGGCGCGCCGGCTCGACGATGATGCGCGCATCCACGCCCGACTCGCGCGTCTGCTCTTCCGTCGTGAAACGATGCTCCTCGCCGCACACGATGATCGGTTCGGCGGCCACCTCGAAGTCGCCGCCGAAGCCCTTCAGGCGCGCGACGGTGGCTTGCAGCAGCGAATCACGGCCGACGATGCCGATCAGCTGCTTCGGAAACTGCTCACGGGACATCGGCCACAGGCGCGTACCCGAGCCGCCGGCGAGGATGACGGGCGTCAGCCGGCGGCACGGTCCGGCCACCAGGGCCTCACCCGTCCTCACACCCGCTTGAACCCGACCTGCCGTGCGTACCTCGTTCGTCATGAAAAGCACTCCTGCCTGCAAATTCTCACGCGCGGCGCCATGCCGCCCGTGAATGATTAAGTGCCGCACCTTTGCGGTCCGGCCAAATGTTCGACGCTTTGCGCCACCGATGTGCGGCGCCCCGCTTAACCCGACTCAGCGTTCAGCGGATTCAGCCGTTCGCTTCGCGCCTGCTCTGCATCCGGTACTCCGTCGGCGAGATCAAGAGACGCTTGCGGAAAATCTTGGCGAGCCGGTCGCCATTGCCCATGCCGCTGCGGCGCGCGATCTTGTCGACCGGCAGCTCCGAATCGGTCAGGAGCGCGCAGGTCACGGCGAGCCGCGCCTGCAGCAAGTAATCGGATGGCGTGATGCCCATCTCGATCTTGAAGCGGCGCAGAAAGTTACGCTCGCTCATCGCGGCCACCTGCGCCGCGTCGACGACCGAAATCGGCCGTTCGCAGTTGTCCTGCAGCCAGCGCGCCGCCGCGCGAATCTTGTCGCCCGCGGAGGCCGCGCCGCTGTCGCCGAGAATCGACACCAGCTTCGCCGCCGACCCCGGCATCAGGCGTTCGGCCACGCTTCTCGACACCTCGATGCCCAGATCGCGCTTCACGATCATGAGCGCGCCCTTCATCGACTCATAGCGGTCGCCCGCATCGCCCTGCTGCTCCTCGCGCACGAGGTGGATCATCGCGTTGCCGTAGCGCGCCTGCGACTCCGGCGCCTGGCCGATGCCCGCAGCGTCGAGCACCTTGCGGCCCTCGGAGATCGCGCGCACGACGGTCGTCTTGGTCTGCACCCGGCGCACCCATTCGATGATGCGATCATCCTTCGCGGCGTCCTCCGCGCCCCGGCCGCCCGCGACGAACAGCGCGTCGAAGCCGCCGTAGTGGCGCGCGTCGAGGCCGTCGGTCCAGACCCGCACCGACGACGAGCACGCGACATTGCCGCCGTCGACGGACAGGAAGCGCACGTCGTAGGTACAGTCCGCACGGGACTTCGCCGACGACAACTCGTTCGCCATGTGGAAGACCTCCGCGACGATTCCGGCGCCCAGCAGGGAGAATCCGTCGAACAACAGAATCGCAATGCGGCGGACCTCGGTCTGCGAGGCTCTCGTCGCGGGGGGCATCCAACCCATGACTGCGGGTTCTAGATTGGCGTAAGGCATGGTCATCCTCTGCAGCTCTTGTTTCCTGGAAGGCGCGAAAAGTCGCTCGGCCATTGCGGCGCATCAAGAACTTCCCGAACTTCGCCGGGTTGCCGTGACCGATTGGAACGAAGTGATGGCGGAATCGATCCGCTGGGATGAATAATAAGCAGACATGCTTTTTTGTGCTCTAGATTTTCGCGCTTGAACCACAAAAACTGTCCCGCTATGAGGGTGAGCGCACATTGATATCCCTCCCCAAATTCGAACAGTCATGTTTTCCGCTTGATCGGGAAAACAAATATGCAACTTGTCATACAAACCTTCTGATTGCGGGAAAGTGCAATACCATAGGCGTCTTGATCGGTCGGACAGAAAAACGCCCGCAAAGCCCCAGCGCACGGCCCTATGCGGCAGACAGGGCGGTCCGGGCGCCGCGTAGAGTCGACGAAACTGATTCAATCGTGAAACATTGATTCTCCGTGCTACATAGTCGTGCATCGCCTCAGCCTGAAATTTTTGGTAACAAAATACCTGAATTAAGTTACAAGGTTCGTTATTCCAGACCGCGGATTCAAAGGCTCAATTACTCCGCTTATTAATTTCAACGGATTATCTGTTTTCAGAATACAAATGCGGCCCGGGATTATAAATTCAGCATTTAGGCTTTTATAAAAAAACCGGCGCGATGTTTTCATATGAGGATGGATGCTGCACAGCGGAAATAAGGAACGTCCGCGAAACCTGCATGTGCTCTGGGCCCGTGCGGTGGACGCATCCGCCAATTCCTAGTCTTTTGCGGCGGCGCACGCTTTGGCGCCTTTTTTCGAATCGCCAATTGAAAGCTTGTGTAATAGTCGGGCGAATGCCGCCCCTTTTTCGCGGGCAATCAATGTTCCGGCCCTTCGAATTTCTCGCATCGACGTCAATCGGAAATCGGTCAACTTTTCCGTCCGACCGGCTTTTCGCGTGTGCGAAACGGGCGCTCGACGCGTGTTTCACTCGTGAAATTCGATGTGCGCCCTCGCACATGCCCGCACGCGAACGGGTTCACGTTCGCAACACGAGCCGCCGTCACCCATTCATCCGACGACGCGCATCGGCGCGTGCGGGCGCGCACGGTCGCGCGACGGCGCTGGGATCGGCGTTCGCACCTGACCGGAGAGAAAGGTCCGACACCTGGCGTGGGAGCGGATTACGAAGGCGGCCTGCCATGGACGGATTCGGACGCCGACCTCGTCGCGATGTGCAAGGCCACGCACGACGCTGAGCTACGTCAACGGCACGCCCAGGGGCGTCCATGCGCGCCCTTTTCAGCGCCTGAACGGCGGCAGGATCATGCCCGCGCTGTGGAGACACGACAACGCGGCCTGGCCCGGCGCGGACGGCTTCGATGAGTCGCACGCGGTGGAATACGGTCTCGCCGTCGGTGCGCCGACGAAGTCCGGCGCCGTCACCGTGTTCCGCACGATGGGCAACGCATCGGCCATGCAATACCGCGACGGCCATGTGCCTCTTGTGCTGACGGAAGCTCCGGTCTGCGTCGTCTACGACAGCGCACAGGCGCTGTGCGCGAACGTGACCAGGCCCGCTGGATACATCGGCCGATGAACACCATCGATCTGAAACGGGTCTGGCGCCGCCTGAAAGACGAACGGCGCGCATTGCTGCACGCCGCCCGCCCTTCCGCCAAGAAAGCTGATAGAACCTTCAGGCTTCGACGATCGACTGTTCGCCTTCGTCCGTTATTTCGCGTAGCGGTTCTTCGATCGCCGCTGCTTTGGCCATGCCGAATTGCGCGCGAAGATAGCGCTCGAACTCATCGCGCACTTCCGGATGACGCAGCGCGAATTCCACCGTCGCCTTCAGGTAGCCGAGCTTGCTGCCGCAATCGAAGCGCTTGCCGCGATAACGGAACGCGAGCACCTGCTCCTCCGCCAGCAATGCGGCGATCGCGTCGGTGAGCTGGATCTCGCCGCCCGCGCCGGGCTTCTGGCGACGCAGATCATCGAACACGCGCGGCATCAGCACATAGCGCCCGACCACGCCGAAGTTCGACGGCGCGAGCGCCGGCTCCGGCTTCTCGACCATGCGTGAAAGCTTGAACAGGCCGTCGTCCCACGGCTTGCCTTCGATCACGCCGTACGAGCGCGAATCCTTGCGATCGATTTCCTCGACGCCGATCACCGACGAATGGTAGTGATCGAACACGCTGACCATTTGCGAGAGCACGGGCGGCTCGCCATCGAGCAGATCGTCGGCGAGCACCACGGCGAACGGCTCGCCACCGACGAGCTTCTCCGCGCACAGCACCGCATGCCCGAGACCGAGCGCTTCGGCCTGACGCACATAGATGCAGTTCACATGACTGGGCTTGATGCTGCGCACCAGATCGAGCAGCTTCTGCTTGCCGCGCGCTTCGAGCTCGGACTCGATCTCGTACGATTTGTCGAAGTGATCTTCGATCGCGCGCTTGCTTCGTCCGGTGACGAAGATCATTTCGGTGATGCCCGCGGCCATCGCCTCTTCGACCGCATATTGAATCAGCGGCTTGTCCACGACCGGCAGCATTTCCTTCGGACTCGCCTTGGTCGCCGGAAGGAATCGCGTGCCCAGGCCCGCGACCGGGAACACCGCCTTGCGCACTTTCAACATTCGGCTCACCTCGTCTGATCGAAAGGGCATGCGCGGTGCGTCGTGGGAGCGTTTCGCAGCACGCCTCTTCTCGTTGATACGCGTCGTCCGGTTTCATCAGACGACAAGAATGAAGTGAGCTTATTCCTCGAATATCGAAATCATCTGCCAACAGTTCGTCAATTTCGGACTCGGCAGACGGCGAATGTTGGCTGCCGCGTATAGTGCGACGCAGGTAAGCTCACTTCCCCGCACTTTTGCGTGTCCTTCACGGAGGATCGCAGCGTCCTGCACGAGATCCGGCGCTTCGGATCCAGGGAGAAAGTCGATGGTATATGCCAATGGCACGGGCAGGCTTCAGGTCGTGCGCACCGCGGCGGCGCCCGACACGCCGCCCGCCGGCACGGCTCGCGCGGAAAAGCGGATCGGCATTCTGATCTTCGAGGAATTTTCGCTCGTCGAGGTCAGCTCGATCTCCGAGGTCTTCTCGCTCGCCAATCAGGTGCGCCTGCCCGCGGATGCTGGCGAGCGCACGGAAACACCCAACTACGCGCTGCTATTTTTGTCGAGTGAAGGCGGCAGCGTGGCGAGCAGTTGCTCGATGCGCATCTGGACCGAAAGCCTCGAATCGCACTGGATGAACGAGTGCGATGCGCTCTTCATCGCGGGCGGCGCGGGCGCGCGGCATGCCCGGCATGACCTGGCGCTGCGCAAGCGGCTCGGGCGCGTCGCGCCGAGGATCCCGTTCATCAAGGCAATCGGCGAAGGCGCGCACATTCTTGCCGCAGCCAACCTCGCGGCGCAGAACCGACCGTCCGACCACGCCCGCGCGGCCGCGATGCGAGCGCTTTCGCCCGTGGCGACGTCGACGCTGTCGAACCCGTTGTTCATCGTCGAGCAGACCCTGACGCTCGACGATCCGAAAGGCCCGATCGCGGCGGCGCTCTCGATCATCAAGCGCGATCACGGCGCGGCGGTGGCCCGCGAAGTGTCGGAGTGGTCGATTCCGGGCGCGTGGCAGAAGCTCGCCACCTTGCTCGACGACGCCGACGCGGGCGGCGTGCGTCAGAAGATTGAGATGGCCGCGCGCTGGATCCGCGAGAACTACGTGCGGCCGATTTCGATAACCGATGCGGCGCGCGTCGCGGCGATGAGCGAGCGCAACTTCCTGCGCCGCTTCAAGGCGCAGATGGGGCTCACGCCATCGGAATATTTATTGCGCGCGCGTCTCGATGCGAGCTGCGTTCTGCTCGCGGCGACCGACCTGCCGGTGGACAAGATCGCGCGGCGCTGCGGGGCGGGCAGCGGGGACGGGCTGGCGAAGATCTTCCGCAAGCGGCTGTCGATCTCGCCGACCGAATACCGGCGCGCGGACCGTCACAAGAAGGACGACGGTTCATAGGCGGGTTTCTTTCGAAGATTCGATTCCGAAGCCCGCGAGACTAACTAAAAAAACGGACACGCATGGAATCACGGGTACTCTGGACTCTTTCGAATCTCGGCGACGCGGCTCTTTTGCTCCCGCTCGCACTCGTCTGTGCCTTCTGGCTGCGCTCGGTGGACATGCGCCTCGCGATCCGCTGGGGCGTGCTGATGGCGCTCGGCATGGGGCTCGTCGGCCTCTCGAAGATTCTCTACGCCGGCTGCGGCCTCGAATTCTCCGCGATCCAGTTGCGCATGATCAGCGGCCACACGATGCTCGCCGCATCCATCTACACGGTGGCGGGCGGACTGCTGTTCGGCGGGCTGGGCGGCGGCTGGTATCGGCTCGGCGCGCTGGGCGGCCTCGCGCTGGCGGCGGCGATCGGCGCGAGCCGCATCATCCAGGACGCGCACACGCCCGCCGAAGTCGTCGCCGGCTGGGTGCTCGGCTCGGCCATTGCCGCGCTGCTCCTCACGCGCGTGTTCGACAAGCCGCGCAAGATGCCGCGCGCGCTCGCCGCCGGCGTCGGGCTGCTCGCGGTTTCGTCCATCGCTTACGGTCATCACGCGCCGTTTCAGCGAATGATCGAGCATTACTCCTGGTGGCTCTGTCAGGGACTCGGGCTCTGATACACGGAAACGGCCTGCGCACGCCGGACGCGCGCGTGGGCGATCTTAAGTATGATCGTCGCTTGAAAAAGCAGGCCTACCCAACGCGCGCGCCCATGCAGGCGCGCGTTCACGTTTCCGGACCCCGAGCATGGACCGCTTCCTTGCAATGAAAGTGTTCGCGCGGGTCGTCGAGGCGGGCAGTTTCTCCAAAGCCGCCGACGCCCTGCGCCTGCCTCCCGCGAGTGTGTCGCGCACGCTGCAGGCGCTCGAGGCGCATCTCGGCGCGCGCCTCATCAACCGCACGACACGCAGCATCAGCATCACGGAGGACGGCGAAGCCTATTACGAGCGCTGCGTGCGCGTGCTGGGCGAAGTGGACGACATGGAAGCATCGCTCGCGCACTCGAAGGCGAGTCCGAAGGGCAACGTGAAGATCAGCCTGCCGCAAGTCATGGCGAAGAGCACGATCATTCCCGCGCTGCCCGAGTTCTTCGCCGCGTATCCGGATATCGGCATCGAGCTGCTGCTCACCGACCGGCAAGTGGATCTCGTCGAAGAAGCGGTCGATTGCGTCGTGCGCGTGGGCGCGGTCGGCGATGTCGGGCTGGTGGCCAAGCGCATCGGCGCGTATACGCAGATCACCTGCGCGTCGCCCGGCTACATCGAAAAGCACGGCGAGCCGCGGACGCTCGACGAGCTCGACCGGCATCTCGCCGTCGGCTACGTGCTCAACAACTCGGGACGCGTGCGTAACTGGGAATTCGTGGTCGACGGCGAAACGCGCACCGTCGCGATGAAGCACAAGATCGCCGTGAACGACGGCGATTCGTATATCGCGGCAGGCGTCTCGGGCCTCGGCCTGATCCAGGGTTCGAGCTACACGCTCGATCCGCTCATCAAAAGCGGCGCGTTGCGGGAAGTGCTGAGCGAGTATCCGTCGTATCCGCGCGTGGTGTCGGTGCTGTATGCGGCCAACCGGCATCAGCCGCGGCGCGTGCGCGTGTTCATCGACTGGGTCGCGGAGCTTTATAGCCGTCTGCCGACGTTTCAGGGCAAGCCCAACGGACAGTTCAACTGACTTTCAGACGATGTCCGGCGCCGCTCGCGCTAACGGCATCGCAGCCCAGTCGTAATCGCGATACGCGCGCTCGAGCGCCTGCAGATCGGCCGCGCGCGCGCTCGCGTGCATGCCTTCCAGATGCGGCAGCGCGAATTCGATCGCCGCGCAATTCGCGTAGTCGCGCGCGCGCAGATGCGCGGGGATCGTCGTGAAGAACGCGGTGGTCGGCACGTCGAAGCCCGCCGCGATGTGCAGCGCCGCCGTATCGGCGGTCACCACATGACGCGCGTGTCCGATCCAAGCAAGGAAATCCGACGTATCGATGCAAAGCGGCGCGATGTCGCGATAACGCGGGTGATCTAGCGCGCCGAAACCATACACGTCGATGCCGAACTCATCCGCGAGACGCGCGACGATCCGCGCGCGCGCTGCGGCGGGAATGCTGCGGATCGGCGTGCTCGCGTCCGGGCAGAACAGCACGTACGGTTCGTGCGTGGGTGCGCCGAGCGGCACTTCCGCGAGCCAGCGATTGCGCTTCTGATGCGCCGCGACGCTCTCCGGCGCGACGCCGAGCGCCCACAGAAAGAAATCGATCATCGGCATGGTGGCGAAGCCCGGCCAGAAAAGATGATTGCCGATGTCGATCTTCGGCTCATCCGCGGGCAGGCTCGAAAGCGCCACGGGCAGATCGGCGCAAGCGTCGAACAGCGGCGCAGCCAGCTCGTAGAGACGCCGCACGTATCGCGGCGCGCGCGCCGGCCGATAAATGGTCCAGGCAATGTGGGGATGCCGGCGCTTGAGCGCGCCAAGCGCCGTCAAGCCGATGATCGAATCGCCCAGCGTGACGCCGAACGCGTTGATCAGATGAACGCGGCGCGCGTGCGCGTAGTCCGCGTCGAAGGGTTCGCGACCCGCGTTCAGAACGTCGGCGGGCAAAGTGGAAAAGCCGGACGCATCGGCGTGCGCGACTTCGAGGTCATACGGCGCGACGATCTCGCCGTCTGCCGACAACAGCGTGCCCGCGTGGGTCAGCGCATGAACATCGTCGAGCGTCGTCATGCGTGGCCCCTGGTGAACCTGCGGCGTCCGCCTTCGGTCAACCCGCGGCGCCGCGCTCGTTCGCCGCTTTCACGACCGGCACGCTTTGCAGCACGGGCATCGTCGCCGTCTGATATTCCGGCACCCAGCGCCGCAGATCGCGGCGCACCTCTTCGTCGGACAGCACGCGATGCTGCATCAGCCAGGGCAGCAGTTCGTCGATGAAATTGTCCGCCACGCCCCGCGCCTGCGCGATACGCAGCTTCGGATGCGGCGTGCGCGTGGTGGTTTCGTCGTCGGCGAGCAATTCCTCATAGAGCTTTTCGCCGGGACGCAGCCCCGTGAACGTGATGCGGATCTGCTCCTCCGAGAAACCATAGAGACGGATCAGGTCGCGCGCCAGATCGACGATCTTCACCGGCTGCCCCATGTCGAGAATGAATATCTCGCCACCGCGCCCCATGCTCGACGCCTGCAACACGAGTTGCGCGGCCTCCGGAATGGTCATGAAGAAGCGCGTGATTTCCGGATGCGTGACCGTGACCGGCCCGCCTCTCGCGATCTGCTGCTGGAACTTCGGGATCACGCTTCCCGCGCTGCCGAGCACGTTGCCGAAGCGCACCGTCTCGAACTGCGTGCGCGGCGCGGATTGCTGCAAGGCCTGGCACGCCATCTCGGCGAGACGCTTCGAGGCGCCCATCACGTTGGTCGGGTTGACGGCCTTGTCGGTGGAAATCAGCACGAAGTGGCGCACGTCGTGGCGCATCGCCGCGCGCGCCACGCGCAGCGTACCGAGCACGTTGTTGCGCACGGCTTGCCACGCGTTCTGCTCTTCCATCAGCGGGACGTGCTTGTAGGCCGCCGCGTGAAACACGATGTGCGGCGTGAAACGCGCCATGGTCTGGTCGAGCAGCAGCGAGTCCTTCGCGTCGCCGACGACCGGAATCACCGAGCATTCCGGAAACTTCTCGTGCAGCTCTTCGATCAGCCGGTACATCGCGTATTCGGAGAGGTCGTAGGCGATCAGTTGCGCAGGCGAGAAGCGCAGGATCTGCCGGCACAATTCCGAGCCGATCGAGCCGCCCGCGCCCGTCACCATCACCACGCGGCCATGCAGCAACTGCTCGACGTGCGGCATGTCGATCTTCACCGGCTCGCGCCCGAGCAGATCTTCCAGGTCGATCTGGCGCACGCGCGACAGGAAATTCTGGCCTTGCGTGAGCGGCGTGAGCGCAGGCAGCACCATCACCTTGATGCCGGCGCGCACGCACAGCGTGGCGACGCGCCGCTGCTCCTCCACCGACGCGGACGGAATCGCGATGATCACGTAGTCGGTCTTGAGCTGCTCGGCCACGCGCGCCAGGTCGCTGAATCCGCCCAGCACCTTGTGGCCGAGCACTTCGCGGCCCTGCTTGGCGGGATCGTCGTCGAGCAGACCGACGAGACGCCATTCGCTGGAGCGCGACAGCTCGCGCGCGAGCATCGCGCCCGCCGTGCCCGCGCCGAGCACGATCACGGGCTTGCCCTGTCCGACCAGCCCGCCGTACAGATAGAACTCCTTGGCCGCGCGATAGAGAGCGCGCGCGCCGCCCATCGCGAGGAACAGCAACAGCGGCGAGACGATCAGCACCGAACGCGGGATGATCGGCGTGGGCTGCGACATCACCGCGCCCACCATGACGACCAGCGCGCCCACCGCGATGGACTTGGAGATGCGCATAAGATCCGGCAGGCTCGCGAACACCCACATGCCGCGATAAAGGCCGAACACACGGAACACGATGGCATAGACCGGCAGCACCCAGATCAGCGCCATCAGCGCGCCGTGGCGGAAATCATGCGGCACGGCGCCGTTGAAGCGGATGATATAGGCGGCAAGCCATGATCCCGCGACGGCGACCAGATCGAAGACGAACGCACCCGCCGACAGCCACGTAGCTTTTATTCGATTCATCATTAGCACGGACCCTCAAGATTGTTCGGAATGACGCGTCTCATGACGCCGCCAGCACGCGTCGACCACCAAGCCCGCTGCCATGACCACGACTGCCCAGCCCGCCACTGCGCTCCACTGAGCCGCGAGAGAAAATCGCAGCGCCCAGTTGGCGAGGATTATGCCTGCCAGCATCAGCAGATACCACGCGAGCGCGGTGCGCGCGTGCCCCACCCCGAGGCGCACCATGCGCTGATAGTAATGCTCCCGGTGTGCCTGCCAAAATTTTTCGCCACGGGAAAGGCGTCGCAGCAAGGTCACGGACGCATCCGCGATGAACGGCGCGAAGACCAGCGCCGGAAACCAGACCGGCCAGACGCCGCGCTGCCAGCCCCAGTAGCCGAGCGCGCCCGCGAGAAAGCCCAACGGAATAGACCCCGCATCGCCAAGAAAAATCCGAGCCGGATGAAAATTCAGGGTCAGAAAGCCGACGGCCGCGCCCGCGATGGCCGCGCACGCCAGCCCCAGATCCGCCTGCGGCGCGGGACCGGCGAGCGCGGCGAGCGCGTATCCGCCGAAGCCGAACAGCGCCATGCCACCCGCAAGGCCGTCCGAGCCGTCCATGAAGTTATAGAGGTTGATGAGCCACACCATCAGAAAGCCGACGAGCACGAGCACCCACCACGGCACGCCCGCCGGATGCGCGGCGATGACGACCGCGACCGCGACGATATGCGCCGCGAAGCGCACGCGCGCGGGCAGTCCGCGCCGGTCGTCGATCTGCGAGACGGCTGCCAGGAACACCGCGCAGGCGGCGATGAGCCACATCGACGGCGCGATGGCGAAGAGCGCGACCACCGCGACCGGCACGATGCCCCAGCCGCCGACACGCGGCGTCGGCCGTTCGTGCAGCGAGCGCTCATTGGGAATGTCGGTGGCGAGACGCCAGGCGAGGCCGGTGCGCAGGAGCGCCTGAAGAATCAGCGCGCAGGCGATGGACGCCAGTACCGCGATCGATACCGCGGCGAGAGACGGCGAAGCCTCGAGAAGCGAAGACAGCATGCAAAGTTATCGGATTGGCTTGACGGCGGCCGACGATGGCATCGGGACCATTTTCGAGAAAACCCTCAAGGATACGCGAAGCCACGATAAAATTACTTTTAAATATCTGAAGAATAAAGAAAAATTACGTCTAAGCGCCTGTCGGCGAGCTTGCACTGCAAACGTTGGCGGGCGCTGCGCAGGAACATGACCATGTCACGCATTCTCGGGTAAATTCGACAAAAGTCGTATGGACATCCCTTCATCCGCCCAAGCCGAGGAGCGCGAGCAGTGGACACAAAGACGGAGACGGATCTTTTCGAATCGCAATTCGCTGACCCCGTTGTCATCGACCAGGTGAACGAACTCATCGCGTCGTCGAATGCGACGCTCGGTGTCGGCGGCGGCGGCAGCCATTTCGATGCGCGGCGCATGGCCATTTCGGTCGGCTACATGAAGGCGTTCGGGCTGAGCCAGGGGTATTGCGTCGAGATCGGCAGCCTCGACTATCTGACCGCGAAGGTCGTCTGGTCCTTCTTTCCGCAGGCGCAAGTCGTCGGGACGCGTCACGATCTGCGTCACAGGCCGATGCCCTTCCCCGACGGCTCCGTCGACAACATCGTGTGCCTCGAAGTCATCGAGCATATTTCCGACATCCGCTACCGGCAGGCGACCACGCTCGACGGCATCTTCTATTTTCTCGAGGAAGTGTTCCGCGTGCTGCGCGTGGGCGGCCGCGCGCTGATCTCGACGCCGAACGCCGCGAGCCTCTGGTCGATGATGCAAGTCCTGCGCGAACAGCCGCCGATGATGTACGAATGGCATTTCCGCGAATTCACGATGAGCGAACTGCGCCAGATCGTCGAGCACTGCGGCTTTAAAGTGGTCGCGCACAACGCCGAATATGCGTGGCATCTGTGGGACTTCTCGTTCATCACGCGCTTTCTCGAAGAGACGCGATTCAGTTGCGCCAATCGCGGCGACGATCAGTTCATCGTCATCGAAAAGCCGGCCGTGAGCGAGCGCCGGCCTCACGCGCTGAACCTGCCTTCGAATTTGCGGCACTATCCCGAACGTCTCGCGCTCAAGACCTTTCTGCGCAAGCTCAAATGGAAGCTGGGCATGCGTCCGACACCCCGGCGCTGAACGCCCTCTGCCCTCAGCGGGCGGGCGTCGAGCGGAACCACGCTGCCGTGGCGGCCAGTCCTTCGTCGAGCGACTGCGGCGGCTGCCAGCCGAGCGTCTCGCGAATGCGTTGCGAATCGACGCGCAGACTGCCGGTCAGACGATCGATCTGCGGGGCCTTGCCCGCCAGCTTCGCCATGCCGCGCAGCAATCCCGCGGGTACGGGCACGAGCCGCGCCGGGCGGCCGAGATGCTCGCCCAGCTTGCGGGCGAGTTCCGCGACGCTCGGATCGTAGCCGTCGGTCACATGAAACACGCGGCCCGTGGCGGCCGGATTGAGCGCGCATTCGATCGTCGCGCTCGCCAGATTGTCGACGCTGACGAGACTGCGGCGCGCCTCGATCGCGCCGAGCGGCAACGGCAGGCCTCGCGCAATCGCCTTCATCATCGCGAGGAAATTGGCGCGCACGCCCGGACCGTAGACCAGCGGCGGGCGCACGACCACGATCTCCATGCCCGTGCGGCCGCCGAATTCGAGCAGCTTTACTTCGGCTTCGGCCTTCGAGACGCCGTAGGCATCCGGCGGGCGGCGCGCGTCGTCCTCGGTGAAGGGACGACCCGGATCGCTCTCGCCCAGCGCCTTGATGCTGCTCATCAGCACGAAGCGCGTCGCGCCGGCGCGGCGCGCGCAATCGGCGGCGGCGAGCGCGCCGTCGACATTGGCGGCGCGGTAGGCTTGCAACACCGCTTCTGACTGCGCGGCGGCGTCGCCCATCATGTGCACGCGGGCGGCGAGATGAATCACGGCCTCGCAGCCATCGAAGTTATCGGGCGTGATCGAATCGAGCCCCTCGATACGGCGCACCTCGGCGCCGGGCTCGCCGTGCGCGTCGCCACGCACGATCGCCGCCGCCGCGATGCCGCGCGCAAGCAGCGCACGGCTCACCGCGCGCCCGACGAAGCCGTTCGCGCCGGTCACGGCGATGCGTTGCTGCATCGCGTTCATAGCCACTTCCAGCCGAAACGGTTGAAGAACTTGCACGCCGACGTCACGAACAGCTTGATGTGCACCGAGCCCTTGCGGGCCGCGCCGCCGCCGTGATGCAGGATGCGCACCGACGGCACGTACGCGATGCGCGCGACACGGCGCGTGCGCAGACTCAGGTCGTAGTCCTCGAAGTAAAGGAAATAGCGCGGATCGAAGCCTTTGAGCGACGTGAGCACGTCGGTTCTGAACAGCATGAAGCAGCCGGATACGATCGGCGGATCCCAGACGATGTCTTTCTCGCCGATCACATCGCGCATCTCGTAACGCGCGAGGCGCCGCGCGAACGGCTTGCGCAGCGCCGACGGCAGGAAGCCGCGCACGAACAGGTCGAGCACGGTCGGATAGCGGCGGCACAGATACTGCTGACGACCGTCGTCGCCGCCGATCCACGGCGCGAGCAAGCCCGTCTCGGGCGAATCGCGCAGGAACGCGAGCGCGCGGCGCAGGCCATCGGCGTTGATCTCGACGTCGGGATTGAGAATCAGGTGGTAGTGGCTCCGCGCGCGCTCGATCGCGAGATTGTGGCCACGCCCGTAGCCGACGTTGCCGTGCCCCGCGATCACCACGGTATCGATGTCGGTGTCGTCCGGCACCGGCAGATCGGCGAGTTCGCCGGGATTGCCGTTGTCGATCAGATACAGGCACGGGCGGCCCGCCACGTCGTGTAGTTGGGCGATGGCGGCCACGAGCGTCTCGACGGTGCGCGCGAGCAATGCCGCATCGGGCCGGTAGACGACGATCGAGATACTGAGTTCGACGGAATGTCCGGGCTGCTGCGCCGGCTGGCTATGCGGGGGAATCGCGTTCATCGGACGAGTGGGTGTCCGCGCCACGAAAGGAATACGGACCGCGCTGACTAGTGGAGACCGCACAGATTGTGCTCAAAGTCGCCATTTTCGGCAACCGCGCGACAGTGTGGACAATTTAGGTAAAGCGAACGGACCCCGTTTCCGTTTGTGATAAATTCTTCCCGCCAGATGCAGTATCCTGCCGCGTCGAAACGGCCCGTAGTAATCGCAAAGGCCCCTCCCGGGCCGCCGCTGTGGGCTTCCTGATCACCTAAACCGTGAATTTCATGAGCAAGCCCATCGTCGTCGATCTGGACGGCACGTTGATTCACTCCGACATTCTGGTCGAGAGCGGATTCGCCTTCCTCAGATCCTTTCCGCAGAAGTTTTACCAGCCGCTCCAATGGCTTTCGAGCGGTGGCAAGCCCGCGCTCAAGACAAAGCTCGCGGAGCGCGTGAACATCGATGTCACGACGCTGCCCTACAACACACAGGTCATCGCGTGGCTCGAGGAGATGCGCGCGGCCGGCCGCCGCATCGTGCTCGCCACGGCGAGTCACGAATCGTTCGCGCATCGCATCGCCGAGCACCTGGGCATCTTCGAGCGCGTCTTCGCGACCGATGAAAGCGTGAACCTCTCGTCGCACAAGAAGCGCGACCGGCTCGTGGCCGAGTACGGGGAACGCGGCTTCGACTATGTCGGCAATTCACACGACGATATCGCCGTGTGGGAAGCCGCCGACCGCGCCTATGTGGTCAATCCGCATTCCGGCGTCGTGCGCAAGGCGGGCAAGCGCGACAACATCGAGCAGGTGTTCGAGAATCGTCCGCCGTCGCACAAGGTCTGGGCGAAGTCGTTACGCCTGCATCAGTGGCTCAAGAATTTCCTGATCTTCGTGCCGCTGCTCGCGGGCCATCACCTGAACGATTTCCATCTGGTCGGGCTGGCCGTGCTCGCGTTCGTCGCATTCGGGCTATGCGCGTCGAGCGTGTATCTGCTCAACGATCTGCTCGATCTCGAAGACGACCGCCATCATCCGGTCAAACGCAAGCGCCCGCTCGCCGCCGGCACCATGCCGCTGTTATGGGGCATGGGACTATGTCCGATCCTGCTGGTCGGCGCGTTTGCGATAGCGCTCGCCTTCCTGCCCTGGCGCTTCAACGCGGTCTTGCTGGGCTACTACATCCTGACGCTCGCCTACTCGCTCGCGCTCAAGCGCCATGTGATGGTCGATGTCGTCGTGCTCGCCGCCCTCTACACCACGCGCATCGTCGCGGGCGCCGCCGCGGTCAGCGTGCCGCTGACCTTCTGGCTGCTCGCATTCTCGATGTTCTTCTTCCTGAGCCTCGCGCTCGTGAAGCGCTATACCGAGGTGCATTCCACGCTCAAGGCCGGGCGCGAGAAGACGCGCGGGCGCGGCTATCTATCGAGCGATCTGTCGGTGGTGTCGTCGCTCGGGACCTCGTCGGGCTATATCTCGGTGCTCGTGCTCGCCATGTATATCCAGGACGAGCGCACCGCCGCGCTGTACCGGCACCCGCAGTACATCTGGATCGCGTGTCCGCTGATGCTCTACTGGATCAGCCGCACGTGGGTGATCGCGCATCGCGGCGAGATGAACGACGATCCGATCGTGTTCGCCGCGCGTGATCGCATGAGCCTGCTGGTGGTCGCGCTGTGCGGCTTTGCATTCTGGCTCGCGACCTGAACGATGAGCGATCTGCTTTCCTGGGGCCGCTACCCGCGCCTGCCGCAAACGCCGCACGCCGCGCACTGGCGCGACGAAGCGCAGGCGCATTGGCGCGACGTACAGGCCGAGCACGGCACGACGCTCGCCTTCGGCAACGGCCGCAGCTATGGCGATGTGTGCCTCGCCGACTCGAATCACGTCTTCCAGACGCTCGCGCTCGACCGCATCATCTCGGCGGACTGGTCGCGCGGCATCCTGCGCGCGGAGCCGGGCATCACCTTCGAGCAGATTCTCGCGCTCGCCGTGCCGCGCGGCTGGATGCTGCCGGTCACGCCGGGCACGAAGTACGTGACGCTCGGCGGCGCCATCGCCAACGACGTGCATGGCAAGAATCATCACGTGCGCGGCACCTTCGGGCGTCACGTGCGCGCGTTCGGCCTCGCGCGCAGCGACGGCACGCTGATCGAGTGCTCGCCCGAATCGAACCCGGAGATGTTCGGCGCGACCATCGGCGGGCTCGGTCTCACCGGACTGATTCTGTGGGCCGAGTTCGCGCTGATGCCGATCCGCACGAGCCTCATCGACGTGACGAGCATCCGCTTCGGCAAGCTCGATGAGTTCTTCGATCTCTCCGAGGAATACGACGCGAAGCACGAATACTGCGTCGCGTGGGTGGATTGCGCGAGCCGCGGGCCGTCGCTCGGGCGCGGCATCTTCATGGCGGGCGATCACGCGATCCACGGCTCGCTCGATGTCGAGCAGCGCAACAAGCGCACCGTGCCGTTCACGCCGCCGGTCTCGCTCATCAACGGCCTCACGCTGCGCGCGTTCAACGAACTCTATTACCGCAAGCAGCGCAAGCTCGTGGAGATATCGCGCGTCGGCTACGACGGCTATTTCTATCCGCTCGACAGCCTGCTCGAATGGAACCGCATCTACGGGCCGTCGGGATTTCAGCAGTACCAGTGCGTGGTGCCTGCTGCGAGCGCGCGCGACGCCATACGCGCGATGCTCGACCGCATTTCGTCGAGCGGCACGGGCTCTTTCCTCGCGGTGCTCAAGCGCTGCGGCGACATTCCCTCGCCCGGTCTTCTGTCCTTTCCTATGGAAGGCACCTCGCTCGCGCTCGACTTTCCGCAGCACGAATTGCGCAACACGCAGCTCTTCGCCGCGCTCGACGCCATCGTGCACGAAGCGGGCGGCCGAATTTATCCGGCCAAGGACGCGCACATGTCGGCCGCCGATTTCCGCGCCGCCTACCCTCAATGGCAGCAGCTCGAATCGCTTCGCGATCCGGCCATGCTGTCGCATTTCTGGAAACGAATGATCGCCACATGAAGAACATCGTCATCGTAGGCGCCACGTCCGCCATCGCCATTGCCTGTGCCCGCGAATGGGCCGCGAAAGGCGCGCGCTTCTTTCTCGTCGCGCGCAATCAGGACCGCATGGAGCAGGTCGCGACCGATCTCACCGCGCGCGGCGCGGCCGCGGCGAGCGTGCATCGGCTCGATATCGACAAGCTCGAAGATCACGCCGCCATGCTCGCCGACCTCACGGCGCAGATGGATTCCATCGATATCGTGCTGGTCGCCTCGGGCACGCTGCCGGATCAGGCCGCGTGCCAGAACGATCCGGCCGTCGCGGTGCGCGAGTTCCACACCAACGCGCTTTCGCTGATCGCGCTGCTCACGCCGATCGCCAACCGGCTGGAGGCGCAGCGGCACGGCACGCTCGCGGTGATTTCATCGGTGGCGGGCGATCGCGGAAGGCCGTCGAATTATCTGTACGGCAGCGCCAAGGCCGCGCTGCAGGCGTTTCTCGAAGGCTTGCGCGCGCGTCTGTTCAAGGTCGGCGTGCATGTGGTCGACATCAAGCCGGGCTTCGTCGCCACGCCGATGACCGAAGGCCTGCCGCTGCCCGGCCCGCTCGTCGCGACGCCGGAGAAGGTGGCGAAGGACATCGTGCGGGCCGTCGAACGCAAGAAGGACGTGCTTTATACGCCGTGGTTCTGGTGGGGGATCATGCTCATCATCCGCAACGTGCCGCGCTTCCTGTTCAAGCGCTCGAATCTTTAAGCGAACGAGCGGAACACGTAGCGCTTGTCGAGCCGGTACTTGATCACATAGCCGATCGCGAGACCGATGCATCCGCCGACATAGCGCATCTCGGCCGTCCCGAAGATGTGATTGAAACCGAATTCGACGCCCCAGAAGATCGCCGTCGTGACGAGGCCCATCGTCACGTAGAGCGTGAACATGGTCGCGTCGTGGCGTGCGTTTTCCGCCTTGAAGCGGAAGATCCACTTCTTGTCGAGCACGTACTTCACGACCAGCCCGACGCCCGTGCCGACGAACACCGACAGCAGAATGTGCCACGGGCCGGCGTAGATGCGCGTGGAAAGGTCCTGTGCGCCGATGTTGGCCGCCGTCGCGATCGCGGCAAAGAGGGAGTAGAGCAACACGAGTTGCATGCGGGTTGGATCCGGGTTGAATGAGTTGAGGTAATTCAGACGGGCTGCCGCACGGGCGCGGCTTCGGCGACGCGCGCCGTATCGCTGCCGCGCGCGAGGAGCGCGAGCACGCCCGGCACGAAGCACACCGCCGACAGGGACAGCGCGTAACTTGCCGCGATCAGATGCCGCGTATTGTCCGCGAGGCCATCACCGAACGACGTGGCGTAACCCACGAAGCCGAAAAGCGCAAGAAAGCATGACACCTTCAGCAGCGCGAGACGCCCTGCCCGCTCTGTCTTGCGATACCGCGCGATCAGCACGAGCGACAAGACGAGCCCGCCCAGCACCGCATAGTTGACGTGACGCACATACAGGTCGCGCCACCAGGAGAACACGGGCACGGTCATGAAATTGCCGGTGTGCTCCATCGTCGTGCCGAGATAGCCGATGCGAATCTCGTTGCCCGCGTGGAACATCGCGCCGATGATGCGCGGCACGATCACCGGTTTCATCGCCGCGAGCCGCAGCACGTCGGAATAGGTCGAATGGGCGCGCTCGACGCACGACGGTCCGTTGGGCGCGAACGCCACGACCTTGATGCACTCCCTGAGCATGGGCTTGTCGCCGATGTGATCGATGGTCGCGATCTCTTCGGGGCTGAGCACGGTCAGCGCGCCCGCGTACACCGCGTGATACTGGTTGACGCCCTTGAACGCGCCAGAAAACACCGGCAGCACCGTGATGCACACGCACACCATGAGCGCAGCGGCGGATTTCAACGCGCCGCGCCGGCCCTCGAACAGCGGAAACACGAACGGCGCGACTATCAGCGGCAGCGGAAAGTATGCGGTCTTCGCCGCGCCGATGAATGTGGCGAGAGCGAGCGCGCTCCAGCGCAGCGCGCGCTGCCGCTGCGCGGACCGGTCGATGCGATAAACGAGCAGCCCGAGCACCGGCAGGAAAATGATGACGACCTGATCTTCGAAGAACGTGTTGAAATAAGCCGAGAATTCGGACGAAAGCGCGAGTGTGCCGGCCAGGGCCATGAATACCCACATCGTGAGCAGATTTTCCGTTCTGCGCATGCGCGCGAACATCGCGAGAAACGCGCCGAAATAAATCACGCGCGAAAGCAGCGAGCCGATGATGAACGAGTATTCATGCGACGGACCATCGAGCAGCCGGACGAACAGCGACTGAATAAAGAGATATATCTTGTAGGACGACAGCGTGAAGAGCGCGGGTTTTTCAAACAACCGCTCCTTGAATACCCACTTGTCGTGCCAGAAAGTCAGGAAAAGCCGATGCGCCTCGTCGCTTCCGGGCGCTGGAAAGAGCGAACTGAAGCCCGCCGGCCGGTCAATGAAAAACGTGATGCTGCGATTGAAGTCCATGTTGTCGGCGATGCCGCTGAACAGATGCAGCGCGCCGAGCGCGAGTAGCAGCGCCACGAATATGCGGAACAGTCCGTTGGAAGCGAACAGGCGCTTGATACTCTCTGACATGGAGTTCCGGTGAAGTGAATTCGGGTGATCGAACGATGCGCGACGGCGAGCGGAACAAGCGGTCCCATGAGCAGGTCGCGTCGTGCGGACCTTATCAACCAGGGCGATTACGCGACAGGCGACAAGTGTAACGGACGTTTCAAACTACAAGAACGCTTGATTGGCGCGGGCGCGACAGGTGAAGATTCACAATTCGTCGATTTTCGACTGCGCCGCGCGTGGGCCCGGCCTAATCGAAGCGCCGCGCCTCAGGGCCAGAGCACCGCGATCGAAAAGGTGCATGAAGTATAATTCGCAGCTTGCCTTTTGCGCCGACAAACGGTCGTGCGGTTTTTTTACGTGTCAGCGTATGAAGAATTATCGATCAGGCGCTGGCGCGCTTATTTACCGATTAATGTTCGAGTCAAGCAACAAAAAGGGTTATTTTTGCGTGTCACAAGGACGGAGCGGGTCTCGCCGACTACCATGCCGGACTTTCCCAGAAACATGGCAGCTTTGCGTTCCGTAAGAATGCGCTAAGGCAGTTTTCAACAGCATTCGCTTAACTCGATGAATCCACATTCGAAGCATCCCGCGTCGCTCGCCGCCATTTTGAGGAGTGTCTGGCGAAACCGCGGACTGATTCTCCAGATGACACAGCGTGAAGTCATCGGCCGCTATCGTGGCTCGGTGATGGGCCTCGCCTGGTCCTTTTTCAACCCGGTGCTGATGCTGGTCGTCTACACGTTCTTCTTCTCGGTCGTGTTCAAGGCGCGCTGGGGCACGCTCGACGACAACAAGGGCGCGTTCGCGGTCGTTCTGTTCGTCGGACTGATCCTGCACAGCCTGCTCGCCGAGTGCATCAACCGCGCTCCGACGCTGATTCTCGCGAACGTCAACTACGTCAAGAAGGTGATCTTTCCGCTCGAGATCCTGCCGATCGTCGCGCTCGGTTCAGCGCTCTTTCACAGCGCGATCAGCCTGCTCGTGCTGATCATCGCGGAAGTGCTGCTGCTGCACACGCTGCCCTGGACCGCCATTCTGTTCCCGCTGATTCTCTTGCCGCTCATCATCGGCGCGATGGGCTTCGCGTGGTTTCTGTCGGCCTTCGGCGTGTACGTGCGCGACATCGCGCAGATCACCGGCATCATCACGTCCGTGCTCATGTTCCTTTCGCCCGTCTTCTATCCGGTGTCGAATCTGCCGCCGCAGTATCAAGGCTTGATCAGGCTCAATCCGCTCACCTTCATCATCGAGGAAGGTCGCAATACGCTCATCTTCGGCAAGCAGCCCGACTGGACGAGCTGGGTCATCTGCATGGCCGGATCCATAATCGTCTGCTGGCTGGGCTTCTGGTGGTTCCAGCGCACGCGCAAAGGCTTCGCCGATGTGCTGTAAGCTTGACGGAAGCATTCGCAAGACCGTCGACACATGACAGATCGGGCGCGCGGCTTTGACCGCGCGCCGGAATTTTAGAGGTTACCCGGAGGCTAGCAACACCATGTCGGCACAACTCGTCCCCACCATTCTTTGCGGCGGCGCCGGCTCTCGCCTGTGGCCCGTATCGCGCGAATCGCACCCAAAGCCGTTCATCCGGCTGGAAGACGGCGAAAGCCTGCTGCAGAAAGCATTCAAGCGCGGCGCGCATCTTCCGGGCGTGGCCCAGGTGTTGACGGTCACCAATCGCGACCTCTTTTTCAAAACGAGTGACGAGTATCGCGAAGTGAACAAGGAAGGCCTGTCGGCCTCGTTCATTCTCGAGCCGTTCGGACGCAACACGGCCGTGGCGGTCGCGTCCGCGGCGTTGCATGTATCGGCCACGCTCGGCGACGATGCGCTGCTGCTCGTGCTGCCCGCCGATCATCTCGTGAGCAACCAGCCGGCCTTCGCGGCGGCGGTGAAAGAGGCGGTGACGCTGGCGCAAGCGGGCGCGCTCGTCACCTTCGGCATCACGCCGACATTTCCTGAAACCGCCTACGGCTATATCGAGGCGGACGGCACGAAGGTGCGCCGTTTCGTCGAGAAGCCGAACGCCGAAACCGCGCAGACCTATCTCGACTCCGGCAACTTCCTGTGGAACGCCGGCATGTTCTGTTTCAGCGCGGGCACGGTCATCGCGGAGATGACGAAGCACTGCCCCGACGTGCTCGACGCCACGCGCAAGTGCCTGGACGCGGCCCGCCGCGCAGCCGGCGCGGACGGCGCGCAGATCGAACTCGACGGCGACACGCTCGGCCTCGCTCCGGACATCTCGATCGACTACGCGCTGATGGAGCGCTCGACGAACGTCGCGGTCGTGCAATGCGATATCGGCTGGAGCGACATCGGCTCGTGGAACGCGATGGGCGAGCTCGCGCATCCCGACGAGCGCGGCAATCGCGTGGAAGGCGAAGCGCTCTTGCATGACGTGTCGAACTGCTATGTGCGCAGCGAAAGCCGTCTGGTTGGCGCGGTCGGCGTGGAAGATCTGCTGATCGTCGATACCGCGGACGCGCTGCTTGTCGCGAACCGTCATCGCGCGCAGGACGTGCGTCACGTGTACGCCGCGCTCAAGGCGAGCGGCCACGAGGCATACAAGGTGCATCGCAGCGTGCATCGGCCATGGGGCGTCTACACGGTGCTGGAAGAAGGTTCGCGCTTCAAGATCAAGCGCATCGAGGTGAAGCCGGGCGCGAGTCTTTCGCTGCAACTGCATCACCATCGCAGCGAGCACTGGATCGTGGTGAGCGGCATGGCGCTCGTCGTCAACGGTGAGAACGAATTTTACGTGCGCACCAACGAATCGACCTACATTCCCGCCGGCCACAAGCACCGGCTGACGAACCCGGGCGTCGTCGATCTGGTGATGATCGAGGTACAGAGCGGCGAGTATCTGGGTGAAGACGACATCGTCCGTTTCGACGACAACTACGGACGAAGCTGAGCCATGAGCCAAGCCAGTGCGCGCCCGAGCCTCAAGCAGCGCATCAAGGGGAGGCTCCTGCGCTCCTCGACCTACTTCTTCCTCGCCGCGCTCAAGTACTACGTCGGCAACAACGTGATCGCGCACGTTCCCTGGGAACGTCTGCGCAATGCGTATTACCGGCGCATTCTCGGCATCCGCATCGGGCAGCGCACGCACGTCAGCATGCGCCAGTTCTTCACCGGCTATCACTCGCGCTGCAACGTGAGCATCGGCAACAACTGCGTGCTCAATCGCGAGATTTATCTCGACGGGCGTACGGGTGTGGTCATCGGCAACAATGTGAACGTCTCGTTCCAGTGCTGCATTCTCTCGCTGCATCACGACCATAATCATCCCGGCTTCGCGTCTATCGGCGGCGTGGTCGAGATCAGGGATCACGCGTGGCTCGGCGCGCGCGCGACCATTCTGCCGGGCGTGACCATCGGTGAAGGCGCGGTCGTGGCCGCCGGCGCGGTCGTCACGAAAGACGTCGCGCCGTACACGGTGGTCGGCGGCGTGCCCGCGAAGTTCATCGCCGAGCGCAATCGCGAGATCGCGTATCTGACCGACTTCTCGCCCTTCTTTGACACCGACGTATTCGACGAATCTCATGGCTAGCATGCGTAAAAAGAACGTTCTCGTATTCACCCTGGCGCCGCCCTTGCCCGCCAACGCGGGTGGCGCGATCTACACGATGAATACGCTCGCGCCGCTCGTCGACGACTACGATTTCCATCTGTTCACGATTGGCGGCGAAGAAGAGCAGAAGAAGGTCGAGCAGCATCGCGATCTGTATGAGCGCCACTTCAAGTCGGTGCACGTCGAACCGCGCGCGCCGATGCCCGCCGACAAGACCACCGCCGGCCGCGCGCTGCATTCGCTCATGCATTCGCTGCACGGCCTGCCGTTCATGGACGCGAGCTATTTCAGCCGCGACGCCGTGCGCAATGCGCGCCGCATCATCCGCGAGCAGAACATCGACATGCTGGAGGTGCACACCACGCATCTCGCGTTCTTCCGCAAGTTCGCGCCCAATCTGCCCGCGGTGCTGGTGAGCCATAACATCGAGTCCGACCTGTTCCCGTTCTGGATTCCCGGCGGGCTCGGCGGCTGGCAGAAGCTCGCAGTGTCGAAGGTCGCCGAAATCAGCCGCCGCAACGCGAAGAAGGTCGAAATCGACAACGCGTGGAACTTCGACGCGATGACCTTCATCTCGCGCGAGGACATGGACCGCGTGACCGCGCCGGTCGAGAAGCACTACATTCCGCTGTGCTTTCCGGTGAAGGAATCCGACTACAGCAAGAAGCCGAAGGATGTCGTCAACATGCTGTGGATGGGCGGCTTCTGGTGGTATCCGAACGCGGAAGGCGTCGCCTGGTTCGCGCGCGACATCCTGCCGCTCGTGAAGGACCGGCTCGCGGAAAACAACATCAGGCTGCAATTCCTCGGCGCCAATCCGCCGGACGATCTGAAGGCGCTGCACGACGGCAAGAACATCTTCGTGCACGGCTTCGTGCCGTCCATCGAGCCGATTCTCGCCGACGCGCACCTGCTTTTCGTGCCGCTCCTGTCGGGCAGCGGCGTGCGCGTGAAGATTCTCGAATCGATGAGCAACGGCATCCCGATCCTCTCCACCGCGAAGGGCTGCGAAGGTCTCGGCGCGGTCGATGGCCGCGATCTGGCGATCGCCAACGCCGCCGACGAATTCGCCGAGCAGATGATCCGTCTCGCGAACGATCCGGAAAAGCGCGCCGAGATGGCGCGCAACGCGCAGGCGTTGCTCCAGACGCGCTACAACCTGGATGCGTGCGTCGAGATCAAGCGCCGTCTGTACAACAAGCTGCTGGGCATCGCGCCCGGCGCCGCCGCGCAACCCACGCACGCGTCGCACTGACGAAGACAAGCGGCCGCCCGCGAGCGGCCGCACCGCGTAGCAACGCACGCCACGCCCGAAGCCGATTCAGCCGTCCAATACATGCTCATGCAAACTGCCGCGAACACTCTGCCGGAATCGACGGACACTCTGCTCGTCAACGTCGACCACCTGTCGAAGGTCTTCCGGATCTACGACAAGCCAGCCGATCGCCTGCGGCAGTCCTTCGCCTCGCGCGTCAAGCTGCCGGGCCGCGCCGCGCGCGAGTACGGCCGCAATTTCTGGGCACTGCACGACGTGTCGTTCTCCGTTAAGCGCGGCGAAACCATCGGCATCATCGGGCGCAACGGCTCGGGCAAGTCCACGCTGCTGCAGATCATCGCGGGCACGCTGTCGCCGAGCAGCGGCGAGATCGCGGTCAACGGCCGCATCTCCGCGCTGCTCGAACTCGGCGCGGGCTTCAATCCGGAATTCAGCGGCCGCGAGAACGTGTTGCTGTCGGCGCGCATCATGGGCGTCTCGCCCGAGGAAATCGCCGCGCGCTTCCATGAGATCGAAGCCTTCGCGGATATCGGCGAGTTCATCGACCAGCCGGTCAAGACGTATTCGTCGGGCATGTACGTGCGCCTCGCGTTCGCGGTGGCGATTCACGTGTCGCCGGACCTTCTCGTCGTGGACGAAGCGCTCGCCGTCGGCGACACCGCCTTCCAGACCAAGTGCCTGACGCGCATCCGCGATATGCAGAAGGCGGGCGTCACCATCCTTCTGGTCACGCACTCCACGAATACGCTGGTCGAATATTGCGACCGCGCGATCTATCTTAAGCGCGGCCGGCTGATCAAGGACGGCCCGTGTCGCGACGTCGTGAAGCTCTACGCGAACGATCTCGTCGATGAGGAAGGCGGCCGCGCCATCGACATTCCCGTGCCCGAAGGCGACGCGAGCGAAGCGCGCGAGCAGGCGGACACCGTGTCCGAGACAAAGAAGGTCGTGTCCGACAAGACCTCCATTCTCGACGTGAAGATCACCGACGAGGACGGCCGCGAGCGCACGACCTTCGCCTTCGACGATCCGTTCAGGATCACCGTGTCGATTCGGGTCGCGCAGCCGAACCATCGGCCGTGCTTCGGCGTGCAACTGAAAAGCGTGGACGACATCGTGCTGTGGAGCACGACCACGCAACACATGAACATCGAGCTGGGCTCGCTGGAGGCGGGCACTTATCACTTCACGTGGTCGCTGCGCGCCAATTTCTCGGGCAACCGCTATGTCGTCGCGATCGGCGTGGGCGATGTCGAGTCGGGCGAATACAAGCGCCACGCGCGCCTGCCCTACGCCGGCCACATCGACGTGCTGCCGCAGAGCAACGGCGGCTCCGGCTGGCTCGCCCCCTGCCCCGTATTCGACTTCACGAAATGAGCCCGTCAATGAGCACGCCAACGAGCACGGATAGCCACGACATGCCGGATCGCATCAGAGTGGTCGCCGTGGGTTACTACGGCGCACCGAATGTTGGCGACGAGCTGCTGCTCGCCGCCCTCGCGCGCCAGGTTCACGCGAAAGGCGGCGAACTCATCGCGCTCAGCAACAATCCCGAGTACACGAAAACGCGGCTGGGTATCGAGGCCGTCGATTATTTCAATCTCGGCGATGTCGGCCGCGCGCTCGCAAAGTCCGACCTGCTGGTGTTCGGCGGCGGCGGGATCTTTCAGGATCACCATCCGTTCAACGTCGAGGCGCTGTACGACCCGACGCAGAACGATATCGCGGCCTACGCGCGCATCTTCTACATGGCGCGGCAGTTCGGATTGCGCACCGCGATCTGGGGGCACGGCGTCGGGCCGCTCAATCATCCGAAGGCGCGCGAAGTCGTGAAGGACGTCTTCACGCAGGTCGACGACGTCACGCTGCGCGATAACGATTCGCTCGCGCTCCTGCGCTCGCTCGGCGTTGCGCGCGCGATCGAAGTCGGCGCCGATCCCGGCTGGGGCTATGTCGCGGGCCAGGCGGAGCCGGTCGCGATCGAGATTCCGGGGATCGAGGCGCTCGCGGGACGCAGGAAGCTCGCGATCATCGCGCGGCTGTGGGAGTTCTCGCACGACTGGGAAGAAAAGCTCATCGCCGCGTTGCGCAAGACGCTGACGCCGGAATGGTCGGTCGTGTGGGTCGGCTTCCAGTGGTCCGAAAGCACGCGCGAGCAGACTTCCGACCGCGACTTCCTCGAATCGATGAAGAGCCAGCTCGGCACGGATATCCCGAGCGTCGTCGTAGACCGGCTCACGCCGGACGAAGCGCTCGCGGTGCTGCGCCAGTGCGACGCCGCGTTCTCGATGCGCCTGCACGCGAGCATCATGACGATCGCGTCGAGAATTCCGACCGCCGCGCTCGAATACGACCGCAAGATGGCGCTCGCGCACGACATGGCCGGCATGCCCGCCGATCTGCGCGTGCAGCTCACCGACGACGAAGCGAAATTCAGCCACACGCTGCGCCGTCTGACCGGCGCCGATGCCGATGCGCCCGCATGGGTCGTCGCGCCTGAAACGCTCGCGGAGCTGGCGTCGTCGTCGCATGTGCACGAGGTCATGCTCGACGCGGCCATGGAGCGCGCGCGGGGCGTGTCGCAATCGCGCGAAGCATGGCAAAGCCGCGATTTCGACTGGATGAGCACGTGGCTCGAACAGGCCATCTGGCACAAGAACGCCGCGCTGAGAATGCGCGAGAAGGCTCTGGAAATCCTGCGCTATCGCGACAGCCAGCTCAGCACGAGCGAAGCGCAGGCGGCGCAGGCGCGCGCCGCCGAGCAGGCCGTGCGCGAGCAGTCCGCGGCCCACGAGAAGCGCGTGCACGAGCTGAGCGACATGTACAACGCGTCGCAAGGCTCGATCGCGGAGCTGCGGCGCGAGCTCGAAGCGAGCCGCCAGGAGACCCAGGCCGCGCTGGAGTCGGTCACCGTCGCGCAGCAGCAACTCGCCGTGGCGAACGAGGCACGGCTCGCCCAGACGCGCGAGATTCAGGAAATCCGCAACCACCACCGACTATTATTTCGATTATTCAGAATCGCGCCTCACGGCTCTGCCAGCGATTCCACGGATTCGGTCGCCGACAACGCCCGCTCTTCATCCCTGGGTTCGAACATGTTCGTACGTAAGTTCATCTCCGCTCCGCGCGCCTATACGGGTCGCGCCGTCTATATCCTGCGCAACGGTGGAGTGCGCGCACTCGCTTCCGCCGCAAAGCGCCACTACCGCACGCAGCAGGCGATGCAGGACGCACACGCGAAGATCATCGAGGCCGCGCCTCAAGAACTCGCCCCGACCGACCCGGACCTGTGGTTCCGCGCTGCGGCCAAGCTGCAGCGCTCGGAGCTGGTGATCGTCTCGCAGCATCGCTACGACTGGGCGGGCGCCGCGCATCGGCACGCGCAGCTCGCGCTCGCCGCCCTCCACGCCGGGCATCGCGTGATCTACCTGTACGTGTCGCCCGAAGATGGCGCGGCTAACGCGGCCGCAGCGCCCGCCTTGCAGATTCCCGGCCTGATTCATCAGTCGATCGACGCGGCCACGCTCGAATATGTATTCGAGCGTGTGTCGGAATCGGCGCGACTCGTGATCGGCGTGCCGGATTCGCGGGTGGCGCCGTTCTTCCAGTACGCAAAGCATCGCGGCGTCGAGACGATTTTCGATGTCGCCTACGACTGGACGCACGCCGCCGAGCCGCATCGCGCGATGTATTCGACGCTGCTCGCCCAGGCCGACCGCTGCACGGTCGCGACGCCCGCGCTCGCGGAAGTCGTGCGCCAGAAGCAGCGCGAGGAAGTGGAAGTGCTGCCCGGCGCGGCGCTGCATACGGTGTTCGATCCGTACAAGACCTTCGAAGCGCCCGGAGGATTCGCCGCGAAAAATGGCCGCGTCGCGCTGTTCCATGGCGTAAACGGCCTCGAATCGGTCGACTGGGCGCTCGTGCGCCGCACCGCGGAGCAAGCGCCGGAAGTGACCTTCTGCTTCATCGCCGACGGCACGCCGCCGCCGAACATGCCGGCGAACGTCGTCGTGCGCGCGGCGGTACCGCTCGACAAGCTGCCGGCCTACGTCGCGCATGCGCATTTCCTGTTCTTCCCGCTTTTGCGCGATGCGCTCGTCGATGGCGACGCCACCGCCGGCATCTACGCCGGCCTGCATCTGCGCAAGCCGGTCGTGACCTCGCTCGATTTCGGCATCACGCCGACGGCAAGCCTGCATGTCTGCGAAGACGAAACCTCGTTCGCCGCGCGTTGCGCGGAACTCGGCCGGGCGGAATCCGCCCCGCTCGCCGACGACAGCTTCGTCTCGAAGAACAGCTGGCTCGGCCGTCTCGAACACCTGTGCCCGGCCGCGCCGCGCCGCGACGTGAGCGTGGTGATCCTGATCCACAACAACGCGAAGATCATCGCGCGGGCGCTGGAAACGCTGCTCGCGCACTGCTCGCCGTATCTCGCCGATGTCGTCGTGGTCGACAACGCGAGCGTCGACGGCGGCGCCGAAATCGTCGAGAAGCACTTCCCGCAGGTGAAGCTCGTGCGCAATCCGGAGAACGGCTGCTCGTCGGGGCGCAATCTCGGCGTCGAGCACAGCACGGGCAAGTACATCGCGTTCTTCGACAGCGACCAGTGGTTCGCGGGTTCGTCGGGCTTCGCGGAGGCGCTGCACGTGCTCGAAAACGATGCGAGCGTCGGCGTGATCGGCTGGAACGCCGGCTGGTTCGACAAGACGCGCACGGACCTGGGCGGCATGATCGCCGACTACTGCCCGAACCGCGCAATGAACGCGGTCGCGATCCGCGACGGTTATCGCGCGGACATCGGCTTTCTCGGCACGAGCGGCTTCTTCATGCGCCGCCGCACCTTCGACGCAACGCACGGCTTCGATACCTTTTACGACCCGACCTGCTTCGAAGACACGGACTTGTGCTTCCAGATCAAGGCGCTCGACATGAAGGTGACGTTCCGTGATCTCTCGGGCGTGCGCCATCAGCCGCATCAGACCACGCAAGCCAATTCGGGCAGCGACAAGTACACCGCATTGTTCCTGCGCAACGCGCAGTACTTCAAGGAGAAGTGGCGCGATTATCCGCACTTCTATCTCGACTACACGTGGTAAAGGAACCACGCATGCCGCAAACGATTCTGTGCGCCGTGGGCACACGGCCCGAGGCGATCAAGATGGCGCCCGTCATCCTCGCGCTGAAGGCCTGCCACGACTTCGACGTGCGCGTGCTCAACACGGCGCAACATCGCGGCATGCTGGACAAGATCCTCGCGTGCTTCGGGCTGGTTCCGGATATCGATCTCGACATCATGCGGCCGAATCAGTCGCTCGCCGGGCTGACCGCGCGTCTGCTCACGGAGATCGATCGGGTGCTCGGCCACGAAAAACCCGCGCTCGTGCTCGCGCAGGGCGACACGACCACCGTGATGACCGTCGCGATGGCTTGCTTCTACCGGCGCATCGAATTCGGGCATGTCGAAGCCGGTCTCCGCACTGGCGATATCGACAATCCGTTTCCTGAGGAAATGAACCGCGTCGTGGCGGGCCGTCTTGCGTCGCTGCACTTCGCGCCGACCGAAGGCGCGCGCCAGAACTTGCTGCGCGAGCGCGTGCCTGACGACACGATCTGGATGACCGGCAACACGGTCATCGACGCACTTTTGTCCGTCGCGGATCACAAGCCCTCGCTCGGCATCGACCTGGACGAGACGAAGCGGCTGGTGCTCGTCACCGCGCATCGGCGCGAGAATTTCGGCGAGCCGCTCAGGAACATCTGCGGCGCGCTGCTCGAACTGCTCGCGCGTCATGACGACATCCAGATCCTGTTTCCGGTGCATCCGAATCCGAACGTGCGCGACGTGGTGTTTCCGATGCTCGACAGGCATCCGCGCGTGATCCTCACCGAGCCGCTCGACTATGTGCCGTTCGTCGCGGCGATGCAGCGCGCGACGCTGATTTTGAGCGATTCGGGCGGCGTGCAGGAAGAAGCGCCCGCGCTCGGCAAGCCGGTGCTAGTGCTGCGTCACGAGACCGAACGGCCCGAGGCGATCGAAGCGGGCGTCGTCAGGCTGGTGGGCACGCAAACCGATGTCATCGTCGAAGCGGTGAGCCGTCTGCTGAACGACCCCGCCGAATACCGCGCGATGGCGCGCGGCGTCTCGCCCTACGGCGATGGCCGCGCGGCCAGCCGTATCGTCGATGTGCTGAAGGAACGTCTTTGCTGATGCGGCAACTCGTTTATCTGTCGCCCCTGCCGTGGGCGAGCTTCGCGCAGCGTCCGCACAAGTTCGTCGAATGGTTTCACGCGACGACCGGCGGCCGCGTCTTGTGGATCGATCCCTACGCGACACGTCTGCCCGCGCTGCGCGATCTGCGCCGTCCGTCGGCCGGTGCGTCAGGCGCGACGGTGAATCGACCGAAATGGGTAACGGTCGAAGGCGTGCGCGCGCTGCCCATCGAACCGATGCCCGGCGGCACGTTCATCAACCGGCTCGCATGGCGGGCGGTCGCGGAGCGCGTCGCGCGCTTCTGCGCCGCCGAAAAGACGCTGCTCGTGATCGGCAAGCCGAGCGCGTTCGCCTTCGATTGCCTGGAGCACGCGAACGCCGCGCGCTCGGCCTACGACAGCATGGACGACTTTCCCGCTTTCTACACCGGCGTGTCGCGCGCGGCGCTGGCGCGCGTCGAGGAGCGCATCGCGGCAGGCGTGGACCGGTTGCTGGTGTCATCCACGGCGTTACGCGCGCGCTGGCAGACGTTGCGGCCCGATGCGCGGCTCATCTACAACGGGCTCGATCCGGGAGTCCTGCCGGCTGCGGACGTCGCGAAGCTCGCACGCCTCGGCGATGGCCAGCCGAAGATCATCGGCTATCTCGGCACGATGGGACCGTGGTTCGACTGGGCATGGCTCACCGCGCTCGCGAAGCAACGTCCGAACGACGCGATCCGTCTGATCGGCCCGGTGTTTTCACAGCCGACGGGCGCGCTGCCGGGCAACGTGCGGATGCTGCCGCCCGTGCCGCATGCCGAAGCATTGAAGGCGATGCGCGAGTTCGACATCGGCCTGATTCCGTTCATCCGCAATCAACTGACCGACGGCGTCGATCCGATCAAATACTACGAATACCGGGCAATGGGCCTGCCTGTCATTTCGACGGGCTTCGGCGAGATGAGATTGCGCGGCAATGAACCGGCGACATTCCTGATCGATGCGCCCGATCAACTCGGCGGCGCGGTCGATGCCGCTTTGCGCTGCCGCGCCAGCGACGATGGCATCGCGGCGTTCCGCGAAGCGAATAGCTGGGCTGCGCGCTTCGACGCTTCGGGCGTGCTCGAATAAGGGCTTTACGCCTGCTCCGCGCAGAGTTGCAGCGCGCGCAGCCAGTCGGGCGCGGCAAGGCCGAACGTCGCCGCCAGTTTTTCGTTGGACAAGCACGAGTTCACCGGGCGGCGCGCCTTCACCGGATACGCGCTCGCGGGAATCGGCGTGATGCGCGTTTGGTGTTCCTTGCCCCACACGCGCACGATCTCGCGCGCGAACTCGTACCACGAAGTCCTGCCGCCGTTCGTCAGGTGATAGATGCCGCTGTGCTCGTCGAATGCGCCGAGTTTGTTTCGCTCCGCCGCGGCGATCTGCGTCAGCATGTTCGCGGTGAGTTCGGCGATCGTTCGGCTCCATGTCGGCGCGCCGAACTGATCGGCCACGATCGTCAGTTCGGGCCGCTGTTCCGCCAGACGCAGAATCGTGCGCATGAAGTTCGCGCCGCGTGCGTCATAAACCCAGCTCGTGCGGAGGATCAGATGCCGGCATCCGCTTTGCGCGATCGCGCGCTCGCCGGCGAGCTTGGTCTCGCCATAGACGTTGAGCGGCGCAACCGCGTCGGTTTCGACATAAGGCGACGACTTCGCGCCATCGAACACGTAGTCGGTCGAATAATGGACGAACCACGCATTCAGTTTCGCGCACTCTTCAGCAAAGACCGCAGGCAATTCCGCATTCAGCCGATGCGCTTCCTCACGCTCGTCCTCCGCTTTATCGACAGCCGTGTATGCCGCCGGATTCACGATCACGCTCGGCTTCGTCTCGCGCACGAAACTTCGCACGCGATCGAGATCGCGCAGATCGAGCGCGTTGCGGTCCACTGCGATCACGCGCCCCAGCCCCTGCAACGTGCGCGCAAGCTCGAACCCGACTTGCCCGTTCACACCGGTCAGAAGGATCGTCATGCGTAGCACTCCGCTTCGCTGAGACGCTTGCCATCGCGATCCTTCGCGGCGAGCATGGGTTCGAAGTCGATGGGCCATTCGATGCCGATCGACTCATCGTTCCACACGATGCTGCGCTCGTGCTCCGGGAACCAGTAATCGGTTGTCTTGTAGAGAAACTGCGCCGACTCGGACAGCACGACGAAGCCGTGCGCGAATCCCGGCGGCACCCACAACTGCCGATGATTCTCCGCCGACAACTTGACGCCCGCCCACTTGCCGAAGTTCGGCGAACTCTTGCGGATATCCACGGCGACATCGAACACTTCGCCTTCCACGACGCGCACGAGCTTGCCCTGCGCATGCTCGATCTGGTAATGCAGCCCACGCAGCACGCCGCGCGCCGATCGCGAATGATTGTCCTGTACGAACTCGACGCCCGGCGCGACCAGTTCAGCGAATTCACGCGCGTTGAAACTTTCGTAGAAATACCCGCGCGCGTCGCCGAAAACCTTCGGCTCGATGATCTTTACTTCGGGCAGCGCGGTAGCGGTTACTTGGATGGCCATGCAACTTGGTCCTTCGGAAGGTTGAGCAGATATTGACCGTAGGCGTTCTTCGAAAGCGGTGCGGCAAGCCGCACGAGTTGCTCCTCGTCGATCCATTTGCTCCAGTAAGCGATCTCTTCCGGACACGCGACGATCAATCCCTGCCGTTTCTGCAGCGTGGCGATGAAAGTCGCCGCTTCGATGAGCGAATCGTGCGTGCCGGTGTCGAGCCACGCGTGACCGCGTCCCATGATCTGCACGCTCAGCTTGCCGTCCTTCAAATAGCGCGAGTTGACGTCGGTGATCTCCAGCTCGCCGCGCGCCGAAGGCTCGATGTCCGCCGCGATGTCGCATACCTGGTTATCGTAGAAATACAGGCCCGTCACCGCGTAGTTCGAGCGCGGCTTCGCAGGTTTTTCCTCGATCGATAGCGCGCGGAATCCGTCATCGAATTCGACGACGCCATAACGCTCAGGATCGTGCACGTGATACGCGAAGATCGTCGCGCCGTCCTCGCGCGCATCGGCGCTTTGCAGATGGCCCGCCAGATCGTGACCGTAGAAGATGTTGTCGCCGAGAATCAGCGTCGACGGATCGTTGCCGATGAATTCCCGCCCGATGATGAACGCCTGCGCGAGCCCGTCCGGCGTCGGTTGCACCGCGTAGCGGATGTTCATGCCCCACTGGCTGCCGTCGCCCAGCATCGTCTCGAAACGCGATGTGTCCTGCGGCGTCGAGATCACCAGCACGTCGCGAATGCCCGCGATCATCAGCGTCGAAAGCGGGTAGTAGATCATCGGCTTGTCGTACACCGGCAGCAATTGCTTGGAGACGACATGCGTGATCGGATAGAGCCGCGTGCCCGAGCCGCCCGCGAGAATGATGCCCTTGCGCGCCATCTTCAGTCCTTCACGCGCGCTGCGCGTAGTTCGTTTCGACCCATTTCCGGTACTCGCCGGACGCGACTTCGTCCACCCAGGCCTGATTGTCCAGATACCACCGGACCGTCTTTGCGAGGCCCGTTTCAAAAGTCTCCGCAGGCTTCCAGCCGAGCTCGCGTTCGAGCTTGCGCGCGTCGATGGCATAGCGGCGATCGTGGCCCGGACGATCCTTCACATACGTGATCTGATCACGATACGAGCCGCTCGTCTTCGGCCGCGCCGCATCCAGCAGATCGCACAGCGTATGCACCACGTCGAGATTCTTCTTCTCGTTCCATCCGCCGATGTTGTACGTCTCGCCCGGCACGCCGCGCCCCAGCACCTCGCGGATCGCCGCGCAGTGATCGGCGACGTACAGCCAGTCGCGCACGTTCTGACCGTCTCCGTAGACCGGCAGCGGCTTGCCCGCGAGCGCATGCGCGATCATCAGCGGAATCAGCTTCTCCGGAAACTGATACGGCCCGTAGTTGTTCGAGCAGTTGGTCGTCAGAACCGGCAGGCCGTAGGTGTGGAAGTACGCGCGCACCAGATGGTCGGAGCCCGCCTTCGTCGCCGAATAAGGGCTGTTGGGCGCGTAGGGCGTGGTTTCCGTGAATTGCGGATCGGTGGCGCAAAGCGAGCCGAAGACTTCGTCGGTCGAAACGTGCAGGAAGCGGAACGCTTTTTTCTCCGCCTCCGGCAACGCACTCCAGAACGCGCGTGCGGATTCGAGCAGCGTGAACGTGCCAACCACGTTCGTCTGCACGAAATCGGCGGGACCGTGAATCGAACGGTCGACATGACTTTCCGCCGCGAAGTGCAGAATCGCGCGCGGCTTGTGCTGCGCGAGCAATTCGTCGAGGGCGGCCCGGTCGCAGATATCGGCCTGCCGGAAGATGTGCCGCCCATCGTGCTCGAGCGGCCGCAACGTGCCGAGATTGCCGGCGTAAGTCAGCTTGTCGACGTTCAGAACCGGCTCATCCAAGCCCTTCAGCCAGTCCAGCACGAAATTTGCGCCGATGAATCCGGCGCCGCCTGTCACGAGAATCATAAATGCCCTTTTGCTTCGGCTACGCCCGCGAACGTTGCGCGAAATTGCCCGGCGGGATCAACTATTGCCCGCCGATCAAACACTGAATGATACGGCGGCCTGCATCGAATGATAACGATCCGCCCGCCGTCAACGCGCAGACAGTATTCGCCGTCTGTTTCATAATGCCCGCATATTTCAACCGCTCTCCCCTTCGATGACCGACGCACTGACCTCCAGCATCGACGCTTCGCAAGCCCCGCTCGTCTTCGGCGATCTGCAAGGTTGCCGCGAGCCGTTCCGGCGCCTCTTGCAAAAAGCCGCGCCCGAGCCCGGCGCGCCGCTGTGGTTCGCGGGCGATCTGATCAATCGCGGCCCGCACTCGCTGCAGACACTGCGCGATGTAATCTCGCTCGGCTCGCGCGCGACCGTCGTGCTAGGCAATCACGATCTGAACCTGCTCTCGGTCGCAGCGGGTCTGCGCAAGCCCAAGAAGGGCGACACGCTCGATGACATCCTCGCCGCGCGTGACGCCGACGATCTCATCGAATGGGTCAGGCACAAACCGGTCGCGCATTTCGAGAACGGCATCCTGATGGTTCACGCGGGCGTGCTGCCGCAATGGGACGCGACCATGACGATGGAACTCGCCCATGAGCTCGAATGCGCGCTGCGCGCGCCGAACTGGAAGGAGACGCTCGCGTCGCTGTACGGCAACGAACCGCATCGCTGGGAAGATTCGCTCACCGGCGCGGACCGTTTGCGCGTGGTCTACAACGCGTTGACGCGCATCCGCTTCTGCACGCCCGAAGGCGCGATGGAATTCGCCAACAATGGCGGCCCCGACGCCGCGCCGCCCGGCTACATGCCTTGGTTCGACGTGCCGGGCCGCCGCACGCGGGACGTGACGATTGTTTTCGGTCATTGGGCCGCGCTCGGCCTCATGATCCGCGACGACGTGCTCTGCCTCGATTCCGGCTGCGTGTGGGGCAACAAATTGTCCGCCGTGCGCATGACGGCGGACCCGGCGCAGCGCGTGCTCACGCAGGTGAGTTGCTCGACGAAGAAGTGACGACCGGTTCGACCAGCGGCGCCGCGCTCACGGCGGCCGGCGCGCCGCGCATGCGCGCAAGCGCCGCCTGCACCGAAGCCTGAGCCTCGCTCGCGAGCAGCCGCCGGTCCGCGCCCGGCGCGAGCGCATCGCACACATACAGATGCGCGGTGATCTTCCCCGCACGTAGCAACGCATTCAGCGAATCGTTGAGCGACATGTCGCCGACATACGCGGGCGCCGTGGATTGCCGCCCCTGCGCGTCTTCGTACATCAGACAGATCGGCTGGACCGGGCACGACGCCGACACCGCCGCCTGAAACATGTTCGCGTGGAACGGCAGCAGCGTCTGGCCATCGGTGGTCGTGCCCTCCGGGAACACGCACATCATTTCGCCCTTCATCAGCCGATCCGAGAGCTCGTGCATGATGCGCTTCGCGTCGCGGCGTTTCTCGCGCTGCACGAACACGGTGTCCAGTTGATGCGCGAGCCAGCCCACCACCGGCCACTTGCGGATCTCCGCCTTCGACACGAACGGCGTCGGCCGCCATGCGTTGATCACGTAGATATCGATCCACGAGATGTGATTGCCGACCACGAGCACGCCCGCGTCTAGCCGCGCTTCGTCGTTATGCACGACGAGCTTCATGCCCGACAGCCGCAGCATCTCCAGCGACCACACGCGATTCATTTCCATGCGCTGCTGCGCGCTCACGCGCGGGAAGCGCGTCGCGACGATCCACATGCCACGCAGTAAATGGATCACGAGCCGAAGCTTGCGCAGCGCGAGGTTCATGATCAGCGGCTCTCGTAAGCGACGTGCCCGCCGACGATCGTCGCCCGCACGCGCGCCGGCAACTCGTAGCCGAGGAACGGCGTGTTGCGGCCCTGGCTCTTCAGCTTCTGCGGATCGACACGCCATTCGGCCGATGCATCGAACACGCAGAGATCCGCGAGCGCGCCGGACACGATGCGCCCCGCCGGCAGCTTGAGCACGTCGGCAGGCGCGGACGTGATGCGCGCCAGCGCCTGCGCGAGCGGCACATTCGCCTCGCGCGCCCACTTGAGCGTCAGCGAAAGCAGCAGTTCGAGGCCGGTTGCGCCTGGAGTGGCTTCGGCGAAGGGCAGGAGCTTTTCGTCGTCGTCGAGCGGCGTGTGATCGGAGCAGATCGCGTCGATGGTGCCGTCGGCGAGACCCGCGCGAATTGCGTCGCGGTCGCGTTGCTGACGCAGCGGCGGATCGAGCCGGAACTGCGAATCGAAATAGCCGATATCGATGTCGGTCAGATGCACGTGATTGACGGTCACGTCGCACGTCACATCGAGTCCTTCGGCCTTCGCGGCGCGCACGAGCGCAACGCCCGCCCCCGACGAAAGATGCGACAGGTGCACGCGCGCGCCCGTCACGCGCATCAGTTCGAAGATGGTGTGCAGCGCGATGGTTTCCGCCGCCACCGGCACGCCCGACAAACCGAGGCGCGAAGCCACCGCGCCGCTCGCGGCCACGCCGCCCTTCGACATATACGCGTCCTGCGGGCGCAGCCACACGGTATAGCCGTAAGTGGTCGCGTATTGCAGCGCGCGCTGCAGCGTGCGCGTGTCGACGATCGGGTTATCGGCTTGCGAGAAACCGACGCAGCCCGCTTCCGTCAGCTCGACCATCTCCGTGATGGCCTCGCCCTTCAGGCCGACGGTCAGCGCGCCCAGCGGATACACATGCGCCTGATGCAGCTTCTGCGCGCGGAACTTGAGCATTTCGACGAGACCGGGCTCGTCGAGCGTCGGGTCGGTGTCGGGCGGGCACACGAGGCTCGTCACGCCGCCCGCCATCGCGGCAGCCATTTCGGATTCGAGCGTCGCCTTGTGCTCGAAGCCCGGCTCGCGCAGGCGCGCCGCCAGATCGACGAAACCCGGCGCGACATACAGCCCGCTCGCGTCGATGACCTTGGCCGCGTTGAAATCCGCCGGCGCCTGGCCGATCCCGACGATGCGCCCCGCCGCGATGAAAACGTCCTTGCGTTCTTCCGTGCCCGCGGCCGGGTCGATGATCGTGCCGCCTTGAATCTGGATCTTCATATCGTCTTTGTCAGTCACTGTTGCCGGCCACGATGCCCATGACCGCCATGCGTACGGCAATGCCGAAAGTCACCTGATTCAGGATGACCGACTGCGGCCCGTCGGCCACTTGCGAGTCGATTTCGACGCCGCGGTTCATCGGTCCCGGATGCATCACGATCGCATCGGGCGCGGCGAGCGCGAGACGCTCGGGCGTCAGGCCCCAGCTCTTGAAATATTCCTGCGCGGACGGCAGCAGCGCGCCGCTCATGCGCTCGTTCTGCAGACGCAGCATGATGATGACGTCGACGCCCTTCAGGCCTTCGTCGAGATTGTGATAGACGTGCACGCCCATCTGATCGAGATTGCCGGGCAGAAGCGTGCGCGGACCGATCGCGCGCACTTCCGGCACGCCGAGCGTGGTGAGCGCATGAATGTCCGAGCGCGCGACGCGCGAATGCAGAATGTCACCGACGATCGCCACGCGCAGCTTCGTGAAGTCGCGCTTGTAATGGCGGATCGTGTACATGTCGAGCAGGCCCTGCGTGGGATGCGCGTGACGGCCATCGCCCGCGTTGATCACGTGCACGTGCGGCGCGCAATGCTCGGCGATCAGATACGGCGCGCCGCTCGACGCATGACGCACGACGAACATGTCGGCGTGCATGGCGGAGAGGTTGTTGATCGTGTCGAGCAGCGATTCGCCCTTGCTGGTAGAGGACGCGTTGATGTTCAGGTTCAGCACGTCCGCCGACAGCCGCTTGGCCGCGATTTCGAACGTGGTGCGCGTGCGCGTCGAGTTCTCGAAGAACAGGTTGAACACGGATTTGCCGCGCAACAGCGGCACCTTCTTCACTTCACGGTCGGTGACGCTCACGAACTGCTCGGCGGTGTCGAGAATGTGCGTGACGATCGAGCGCGGCAGGCCTTCGATACTCAACAAATGCTTCAGCTCGCCGTTCTTCGTGAGCTGCGGATTGCCCTTGAGAAAGCCGTACCGGAATTTCTCGGATGCGGGCGCGCCTGATTCGGCTGCGCCCTGAGTGGCGGTGTTCATGTCGATCCCGGATGTTCTTTGAAAAGATGCCGATGCGAGTGCTTCAGCTGGCGCGCGCTTCGGTCACGAAATCGAACGCGCCGTCCTCGCGCCGCTTGAGCACGAGGTTTTCATTTGCGGGCACTTCGACCGCGCCGCCGGTGAAGCGTGCGCCGATCGGCATTTCGCGGCCGCCGCGATCGGCGAGCACGGCGAGATCGATCGACGCCGGACGGCCGTAGTCGTACAGCTCGTTGATCGCCGCGCGCACGGTGCGGCCGGTGGACAGCACGTCGTCGATCAGGACGATGCGGCGGCCGTTCACGTCGAAAGGCAGCTCGGTCGGGCGCGCCTGGCTGTGCAGGCCCTTCTTCGCGTAATCGTCGCGATGCAGCGCCACGTTCACCACGCCGAAGTGCGGCGCGTTCAGGTCCTTCGCAAGCCGCTCGGCGAGCCACACGCCGCCGCTGTAGATGCCCGCGAGCACGGCGCCATCGGCGGCGGCGAGCGATTGACCATACGCGGCGCGAATCTGGTCGACGAGCGCGCGATACAGCGCCTCGGCGTCAATGGAACTCATGATCGTCGGCAAGTCCGTCGAGATATTGTTGAAGGATGACGCGGGCGGCTTCGGCGTCGATTTCATCGAAGCGGCCGCGCGCGTTGGTGCGCACGCCCCGCGCGCGCAGATCGGCTTTGGCGTCCACCGATGAATAGCGTTCGTCCACCCATTGCACGGGCACGTTGAAGCGTCCGTTCACCTGATTGCCGAAACGTTTCGCGAGCGCGCTCATTTCGTGCGGCGTGCCGTCCGGATGCATCGGCATGCCGACGACCACGGTTTGCGGCTTCCATTCGTCGAGCAGCTTGCCCACTTCGACAAAGCGATATTCACGATCGCGGTTTTCCAGCGTGACGAGCGCACGCGCGTGTTTCGTGAGCGTATTGCCGACAGCGACGCCAATGCGCTTCTCGCCGTAATCGAATGCGAGCAGCGTGGCTTCGCGGCTCATGCGTGCCCTGCTTCGCCGGACAACATGGAGCGCGAGACGCCGAGCAGCGAGAGCGCCGCTTCGAGCCGGTCTTCGGCGGGCACGTCGAAGATGATGCGCGGATCGGCTTCCACGGTGAGCCAGCCGTTCTTCGAGATTTCCTCTTCGAGCTGGCCCGCGCCCCAGCCGGCGTGGCCGAGCGTGAGCAGAAAGCGTTCGGGGCCCTTGCCGCTGGCAACCGCTTCGAGCACATCCTTCGACGTGGTCATGGCAAGTCCGCCGGGCACGCTCATGGACGAACTATAAGGTTCGCCCTCGCCCGCTTCGTGCAGCACGAAGCCGCGCTCGGTCTGCACGGGACCGCCGAAATACACGGGCAAATGGACAAGCGGCTCGATCTCGAGCTTGAGATCGATGCGGTTGAAAAGCGACTGGAGATCGATGTCGGTCGGCCGGTTGATGACGAGACCGAGCGCGCCTTTCTCGGTGTGATCGCAAAGGTAGACCACCGTTCCTGAAAACGTCGGATCGGCCATGTTGGGCATGGCGATCAGGAACTGATTCGTCAAATTGATGCGATCGGAAGTCTTGGACATAATTCAGAATTTTAACAAAGGCGCTGCGAGATGGCCGACTTTGATGTGGGACTGGTGTGGTTTCGGCGGGATCTGCGCGCGGCAGACAATGCTGCACTCTATCACGCGCTCACACGGTGCCGTCGCGTGCTGTGCGCCTTCGTTTTCGATCGCGAGATCCTCGCGCCGCTCGACAAAAAGGACCGCCGCGTGCCGTTCATTCATGCGAGCGTCGTCGAGCTGGATCGCACGTTGCGCGATGCGGGCGGCGCGCTGATCGTGCGCCACGGACATCCGGTTCACGATGTTCCGGCGCTCGCCCGCGAATGCGGCGCGAACGCGGTCTTTACCAATCGCGATTATGAACCGGCCGCGAAAGCACGCGATGAAGCCGTCGCGAACAAGCTCACAAGCCACGACATCGCGTTCTTCGCGTTCAAGGATCAGGCCGTCTTCGATCATGACGATGTAATGACAGGCGCGGACAAGCCCTACACGGTCTTCACGCCGTACAAGCGCAAATGGCTCGCTGCGCTCACGCCGGATGCATTGAAACCGTACGCATCCGAAGATCATCTGAGCGCGCTGACCAAACCACCGTCGGACGTAAGGCATGCGATTCCGTCGCTCGCCGCGCTCGGTTTTCCCGATGCGCGCGGCCCGGCGTTCCCTGCCGGCGCGAGCGGCGCGTTCGAACTCTTCGACGACTTCCGCGAGCGCATGACCGACTACGGCCGCACGCGCGATTTCCCCGCGCAGAAAGGCCCGAGCTATCTCGGCGTGCATCTGCGGCATGGCACGGTGTCGATTCGCGCACTCGCCCGCAGCGCGCACGACGCGCAGCGACACGGCGACAAGGGCGCGGAAACATGGCTCGGCGAACTGATCTGGCGCGAGTTCTACTTCTCCGTGCTGCACCATTTCCCGCATGTCGGCGAGCCGGGCGATCATCGCGCGTTCCGGCCGGAATACGACCGCATCGAATGGGAAACGGGCGCTGCCGCCGACGCGAACTTCGCCGCATGGTGCGCGGGGCAGACGGGCTATCCGATTGTCGATGCGGCCATGCGGCAGATCAACGCGTCGGGTTACATGCACAACCGTCTGCGCATGGTGGTGGCGAGCTTTCTGACCAAGGATCTCGGCATCGACTGGCGGCGCGGCGAGGCGTATTTCGAGGCGCTGCTGAACGACTTCGAGCTCTCGAACAACAACGGCGGATGGCAGTGGGCCGCGTCGAGCGGCTGCGACGCGCAGCCGTATTTCCGCATCTTCAATCCGGTCACGCAGTCGCAGAAATTCGATTCAGCGGGCAAGTTCATCCGCCACTATGTGCCGGAGATCGCGGGTCTTTCGGATCGCGATCTCCACGCGCCGTGGCGCGCCAAGCCCGATGCGCTGAAGGCCGCGAAGATCGCACTCGGTGCGGACTATCCCCAACCGGTCGTCGATCACGATGCCGCGCGCCGCCGCACGCTCGCGCGTTATGACGTGGTGCGCGGGCCGGGCAAGAAGACAGCCACCCGTTCCGACGAAGATTAACGCGCGGTCAGCGCAGGCTTTTCGATCATCGTGGTGAGCGCGACGATCGACCCGCGCCCTTCCGACGGCGCGATGCCGGCCGCGGCCTGATGCAGCATCGAGCGCAGCATCTGCGCGGCGCGTTCGGGTACGGTGGCGTCGACGCCGCGGGTCGCGCCTTCAGCGCCGTCGGCATGCGTTTCGCCGTGATGCGCGACGCGCCGCCACGCGAGTCCGAGCGTGTCCGCGAGCAAGGCCACATGGCCGAGCCCCAGCGCGCACGCCGCCGCGCCCAGCCGATGCGAAGCGTCGGCCGCCGCGAGCGCCGCCGCTTCGTCGACCATACCGGTTTCGCTGGCCTGCGTGCCGCGCTCGACGAGCGCATCGATCGCCGTTTCCGCGCTCTGCAGAAAATCCTCGTAGGCCGCCGCGTTCACGCGCAACACGCCGAGATCGCGCGTAGCGGCTTCACGTGCGACGGCTTCCTCACCCGAGCGCGCCGCGCCCGCTTCCCACGCGGCCTCCGACGCCGGCGTCGCGGCCACATGCCACGCCACGGTCAGGCCGTAATCGCGCAGCACATCGACGTGTTCCGCATCCTCGGGCGCCGCGCCATACAGCGCGAAATCGCGCCACAAAAGCGCGAGCGTCGCGCGCACGAGCGAACGCGGCGCGAAGGCCAGCGCGTGCGCCTGGTCGGCGAGCACGAGATTGAAGCGCGCATAGAGACGCTTGGCATCGGCGATGTGGTCCGCCGCGCGGTCGATGCCGCCGCCCACGCCACCGATATCCGCCACGCCGCCGATGCCGCCATTGCGCCGCGCTCGCTCGCGCAACGCCCGCGCCGTGGATGTGGCCAGCCGCCAGAAGTCGTACGGATCGGCGCCGCGCAATTCTTCGAGACACGCGTCGAGGCGTTCGAAGGCGTCGGCGGCTTCTTCGGCGGGTCCGCGCAGCAGCTTGAGCAGCGTCTCCTCGTAACGCGCCCGCACGCGCGCGAGGCGCTCGGGCGCGATATCGCGCAGCGTCGCCGGCGCGATCGCGCGGCCTGCGAGCGCGAGATCGTCGTACGAAACCGGCGCGACGCGCGTATGCGTCGCGAGCAGCGCATGCAGGCCGCGATAGTGATCGAAAAGCACGGTCGAGCAGGAAAGCTCGCGCAGATTGTGACGCTCGACAGCCGCGCCGAACACGGCGAGCGCATCCGCAATGCGCGCATGGCTTCCCGCCGACTCGTCGCCGAGCGGCGCGACGAGCGCGAGCGCCTCGGCGAAACGCTGCGCGGGCAGCCATCCGGCCGAATGCAGCGCGGCGATCGCGCGCTTCAGCGCGGCCGCGGTCTCACCCTGGCGCGCAAACGCGTGCTGCGCGTCGGTGAGCGCCATTTCGGCAAGTCGAACCGATCCGCCACGCGGGTTGGGCAGGGCTTCGAACGGAACGGGCAGGTCGGGACGAGATGTCATAGCAAGCGCTCACAAGCCGGTTCGCGCACGTGGCCGTTAAAAGCCGCCGTCGCGCGCGGTTGAAGTTTCGTCGACAGGCGAAAGTGCGACGGCGCCCCGCCGCAGTGTCCGCGGCTGGTGTCGGATGGCCGCGTCATCGCGCCTGCTCCAAGCGTATGCCTTAACGATCCGGTGCGTGAATCGAATGTGACCGGCGAACAATTCACCCGCGCCTCGGCGTCGTGTGACGCCGCAACGAATCCGCCGAACGCTGCACGACCGGAAATGCCGCGAGCGGATTGTCGACGTCCGCCCGCGCGCTGGCCTCGCCCGTTTCCAAGCGCGGCCCGCAAAAAACGCGCGCCGCATGACGCGAAGTCATGCGGCGCGCTGGAACCTCAGGATCAGATCTGAACCATCTCGAAATCTTCCTTGCGGGCTCCGCATTCGGGACAGGTCCAGTTGATAGGGACCTCTTCCCAAGGCGTGCCCGGCGCGATGCCCTCTTCGGGCAATCCGGCAGCTTCGTCGTAGATCCAGCCGCAGATCAGGCACATCCAGCTTCTTGGTTCAATGCTCATGCCGAGTCGAATGGTCGGTTGAAATTAGGACATGATGGTACCGTGTTGCCATGTCGATGCCTAGCAAGCGGTTAGCCCGGTGTGCTTGTGCGCCGCGACATTCGTCGAAGTCCTAAGACGCCGGAGCTGCCTTGCGAAGCCTAGCGCGCCGGAAAAAAGTGCGCAAAGAAAACAGCCGGCTGGCATTAGGCCGCATAATCAGACCATGACCGGGCGGGCGTTCGCTTCCTGGCCCGCCGTCCATTCAAGCAATCCAATACCAAAATGTCCGTTTTTGCCATGACCGGCGACTCCCCTCCGATCGTTCTCACCTTCGGCCTCTCGGACCCCACGGGCGGCTCCGGCGTGCAAGCCGACCTGCTGACACTGGCGAGCATGGGCTGCCACGGCGCGACCGTACTCACCGGCTACGCGATCCGCGATTCGGCGACCTGCGACGAAGTAACCGGCCTCGACCCGGACACCGTCGCCACCCAGGCGCGCATGTTGCTGGAGGACATGCCGGTCGCCGCCTTCAAGATCGGCGCGGCGACCCGCGCCGAGGTGGTTTCCGCCATCGCCGAGGTAGTTTCCGATTACGACGACATGCCGCTGATCCTCGCGCCCGATTTCACGCTCGATGACGAACATGTGCTGTCGGCGGACGAACTGCGCGAATCGCTCGCCGATCTGCTCGTGCCGCAAACCACCATGCTGATTGCCGATCACGCCACGCTTCTGCAGCTCGCCCAGCCGGACAGCGACGCCGAATCACCGACGCTCGACTCCGCGATTTCGCACATCCTGTCGCAAGGCTGCGAGTACGTGCTCGCAATGGAAACCGGTACGCACCGGCACGTGAACACGCTCTACAGCGAGGAAGGCCAGGTTCGGCAGGACACGTGGGAGCGCGGCGTGCAACGCATCATGGGCCTGACCGATACCTTGGGATCGGCCGTCGCCGCATTGCTCGCGAACGGCCAGGAGCCGGCCGAAGCCGCCCGCGAGGCGCAGGAATACGTGTTCCAGGCGGCGCGCGCCGCGTTCCGTCCCGGCATGGGCGCGTATTTGCCGGATCGATTCTTCTGGGCCCGTTCGAACGATGCCGACGAGGACGCGGACGCATCCTCACTGCCTGACGATCCGAGCGGGCTGCCCGGAGAAGCGCGGCACTGACACTAAAAAACGGAGGCTTCGCGAGCGCATGCCATATCGATTGCCCCATCTGCACAAGCCCGGCCCGCAAGGCGCAATCCGCGTCGGCTGCGCGGGCTGGGGTCTGTCGAGCGCCGTCGCCGCGAGCTTTCCCGGCGAAGGCACGCATCTCGAGCGCTACTCGCACGTGCTCACCTGCGTCGAGATCAACTCCACCTTCTACAAGCCGCATCGCGAACAGACTTACGCGCATTGGGCGGAGAGCGTGCCCGACTCGTTTCGCTTCTCCGTGAAGCTGCCCAAGGCGATCACTCACGACGCGCGTCTCGTCGACACGGAATCCCTGCTCGACGAATTCCTTCAGACCGCCGGCCAGCTCGGCGACAAGCTCGGCTGCTGGCTTGTGCAATTGCCGCCGAGCCTGCCGTTCGATCATGACGTCGCCGAGGCTTTCTTCAAGGCGCTGCGCGAGCGCACCAAATTGCCGATCGCGTGCGAGGCGCGCGAGCACGGCTGGTTCACGACGCAAGCGGCGACGCTGCTCAAGGCGAATCACATCGCCTACGTGGACGCCGATCCGATCCCCGACGACTGCGAGATCAAGCATCGCGCGGATGCATCGCTCGTGTATGTGCGACTGCACGGCTCGCCCGAACTCTACAAGTCTTCCTACAACTACACCTATCTCGACGATCTCGCCCATACGCTGCACGCGCGCGCGAAGAAGACGCCCGAGGTCTGGTGCGTCTTCGACAATACCGCCGAAGGCCACGCGCAGCCCAACGCGCTGCATCTGCTGGAGCGGCTGCGGGTTCATCACAAATAGCGTTTCCTTCCGAGGAGTGACCCCGATGCGACGGCTTGCGCAGCTGATTCACGTGACCCTGGCGGCTTCGCTATTGCACTTCGCCCTGCCCGCTAGCGCGCAGGACACCGCCGCGCCACCCGCGACGCCCGCCGGCGACGGCACGTTGCTGCTGACGATCTTCCTCAAGCACGACGAGTCGAAGACGCTGCCGCAGATCAATCAGCAATTGAAGGAACAGGGCTACTTCAAGCAGTTCCCGCCGCCGGGCATTGAAGTGGTGTCGTGGTACGTGATGATGGGCATCGGCCAGGTGGTGACGCTGCGCGTGCCGGCCGACCGCCTGCGCGAGGTAAATCGCGCGATAGAGAGCACCGCGTGGGGCGGATATCGCACGGAGTTCTATCCGACCTATGACTACAAGGCAGCCGCGCAAAAACTCCGCGACGAGATGAACAAGTAGCGCCTGTTTCGCAAAACGCAGGGACGAAAAAAAACCCGCATTTCTGCGGGTTTTTTCTTTTGGCATGACGCGAGTCTCTTGCGAGACCCGCGCCAATGTAATCGGCTTGCGCCAGCTTACATGTCCATGCCCATGCCGCCCATGCCGCCGGGCATGCCGCCAGGCATAGGTGCGTCTTCCTTCGGCAGTTCGGCAACGGCTGCGTCGGTCGTCAGCAGCAGGCCTGCCACCGATGCCGCGTTTTGCAGCGCCGTGCGCGTTACCTTCGTCGGGTCCACGACACCGGCTTCAACCAGGTCGCCGTACTCGCCGGTGGCCGCGTTGTAGCCGTAGTTGCCCGAACCTTGCGCAACAGCGGCCACCACGACGGAAGCTTCTTCGCCGCCGTTCGTGACGATCTGGCGCAGCGGCTCTTCCATTGCACGCAGAACGATCTTGATACCAGCGTCCTGGTCGGCGTTCGCGCCCTTCAGGCCGATAACTGCCGAGCGAGCGCGGATCAGCGCAACGCCGCCGCCTGCCACGATGCCTTCTTCCACAGCTGCGCGCGTTGCGTGCAGTGCGTCTTCGACACGTGCCTTCTTTTCCTTCATTTCGACTTCGGTCGCAGCGCCGACCTTGATCACTGCAACGCCGCCTGCCAGCTTGGCCACGCGCTCTTGCAGCTTTTCACGGTCGTAGTCCGACGTCGCTTCTTCGATTTGCTTGCGCACTTGCTTCACGCGAGCTTCGATGTTCACGGCTTCGCCAGCGCCGTCGATGATCGTCGTGTTTTCCTTGCCCACTTCGATACGCTTCGCCTGACCCAGTTCAGCCAGCGTTGCCTTCTCGAGCGTCAGGCCGGTTTCTTCCGCGACGACTTGACCGCCGGTCAGGATCGCGATGTCTTCCAGCATGGCCTTGCGACGGTCGCCGAAGCCCGGAGCCTTGACGGCCACGGTCTTCAGGATGCCGCGGATGTTGTTGACGACCAGCGTAGCCAGCGCTTCGCCTTCGACGTCTTCAGCGATGATCAGCAGCGGACGGCCAGCCTTCGCGACTTGTTCCAGAACCGGGAGCAGATCACGGATGTTCGACACCTTCTTGTCGTGCAGCAGCACGAACGGGTTGTCGAGCACAGCGACTTGCTTGTCCGGGTTGTTGATGAAGTACGGCGACAGGTAGCCGCGGTCGAACTGCATGCCTTCGACGACGTCGAGTTCGTCTTGCAGCGACTTGCCGTCTTCGACGGTGATCACGCCTTCCTTGCCGACCTTGTCCATTGCTTCAGCGATACGCTCGCCGATGGACGTGTCGCTGTTCGCCGAGATCGAGCCGACTTGCGCGATTTCCTTGTTCGTCGTGCAGGGCTTGCTGATCTTGCGCAGTTCTTCGATTGCAGCTGCAACTGCCTTGTCGATGCCGCGCTTCAGGTCCATCGGGTTCATGCCCGATGCGACGTACTTCATGCCTTCGCGAACGATCGACTGAGCCAGAACCGTAGCCGTCGTCGTGCCGTCACCGGCGTTGTCGCTGGTCTTGGAAGCCACTTCCTTGACCATTTGCGCGCCCATGTTCTGAAGCTTGTCCTTCAGTTCGATTTCCTTCGCGACCGAGACACCGTCCTTGGTGACCGTCGGGCCGCCGAAAGAACGCTCGAGCACGACGTTGCGGCCCTTCGGACCCAGCGTGACCTTGACCGCGTTGGCCAGGATGTTCACGCCTTCAACCATCTTCGCGCGTGCGGAATCGCCAAAAGTGACTTCTTTAGCTGCCATTATCCAAACTCCTTGATTCGATTCGGTTTGCTGGCTTCGCTTCTCGCGCCTGTCAGAAGGCAGCGGCTAGGAAACGAAGCCGGACGTGCAGGAAGGATACTTACTTGACCAGAACGGCCATGATGTCTTCTTCGCGCATGACGAGCAGTTCCTGCCCGTCGACCTTGACGGTCTGGCCGGCGTACTTGCCGAACAGAATGCGGTCGCCGACCTTCACGTCGAGAGCGATTTGCGCGCCCTTGTCATCGCGCTTGCCCGGGCCGATGGCCAGGACTTCGCCTTGGTCCGGCTTTTCTGCCGCGGCTTCCGGGATCACGATGCCCGATGCGGTCTTGGTTTCCTGGTCCAGACGCTTGACGATGACGCGATCGTGCAAAGGACGAAGGTTCATACACACTCCTCTCTTGATTGAGACTGAAAACGCGGGAAAACCCGTCTGATGAGAACAATCTCGCCTGACGGCAATCTTGTTAGCACTCTCGTGCAGTGAGTGCCAATTATATGGATGGGTTTTGACAATTTCAAGGAGGGCGGGAGCGGGGATTCCCGTACAACGAAGGCAGCGCCGGCGTTTGATTCAATCAAACCAATCGTCGGCGAACTATTGATTGAAGCGATTAATGTCAAATGTAGAAAACTGATTTGGCGATCTCAGGGTTTTTACCTAGCCATCCGGCGCCTAGACTGCCTCTCAACGACGAAGCAGTGGAGAGACTCCTCGCCACCGGCAACGTTCCCCAATCAGCATCCGGAGGTCGTCATGTTCAAGTTCGAGTCCATCGTTCCCGCCATCGCCATCGCTGCCGTTCTCGCCGTCCCGGGTTTCGCCCAGGCGCGTGAAGACGGCCCGCTTACCCGTGCGCAAGTGCGCGCCGAACTGGTTCAACTGGAGCGCGCGGGCTACAACCCGGCGGGCGACGAAACCAACTATCCGGTACAGATTCAGGCCGCCGAAGCCCGCGTCAGTGCACAGCAAGGCGCGGACGCTTCGTCCTTCGGTGGCACGAGCGAAGGCGCTTCAGCTTCGGGCCACGCGAGCCGGCTGGGCTTTCTGAATCGCATCGTGCGCCCGGAAGCGTCGAATCCGGTCGACTTCGATCGTCCGTGAACCAGCGCGTTCAGCCGTAGTCGAAACCCGGCCGTGCGCCGGGTTTTGTCATTTCCGTCACACTGATCCGCCCGCCGCACTTTGTTTCATCAAGCTGTAAGCCACGGATTCGACGATGCTTTCCCGACTGCGCTTTTTCATCGGCCAGTCCGGCGGCACTACAATCTGTGTCTGCCGTCGACTCAAATTCCGGATCCGCCGCCTCATGCCCATGCCGTCGCTGCGCCTCGTTTTCGCTTCCCTAGGATTGATCGCCCTCGCCGCCTGCGGTGGCGGCAGCGCCGTTGCGCCGAGCTACCAACAGGAGCTTTTCAGCACAGGCGCGAGCCCCTTCGCGCGCAATTTCGACGCCACCGTCAACGAAACCTGCGAGGCCGCGCGCCGCGCGCTGCTGTCGCAAGGCTTTCTGACGACGATGGGTCAGCCCGACACCGTCGACGCGACCAAGAACTTCCAGCCGAGCGCCGACACCCACGTCGTCGTGTCGTTTCACGTGGTCTGCACGCCGGGAGAAAACGTCACGAATCAGAGCATCGCGTATGTGAACGCCGTGCAGGACGGCTACGCGCTGAAGAAGAGCGATACGTCCGCGAGCGTGGGTCTGAGCGTGCTCGGGTCGCTGTCGCTGCCGATCCGCTCGAACTCCGACGCGATGGTCAAGATTTCGAGCGAGACCGTGCCCGCCGGCAAGTTCTACGACCGCTTTTTCCACCTGATGGGCCACTATCTCGACACCGTGCCGCGCAGCGCGCCCGTTGCCGCCGATGACGTGAAAAGCAAGCCACTCGCGCCGCCGCTGATCGTGAGCTCGCCCGAACTCACGCCGACGCCCATCGTCGTGCAGGCGCCCGCCGCGGCCACCGCGATCCGGGAATCGGATGCGGCCGCGGTCAGCGCGTCGGAGCCTGCGGCGGCTGCGTCAGAGTCTTCATTGCCGAAATCGTCCGCGACGCAGTGATCGTCAGTTCGGCACGTTGACCGTTCCGCCGGCGACCGAAATCGCATTCGAGCCCGGATCGGCCGCAATCGAAGGCAGATTCGCCGACGTGAGCGCGGGCGCGTCCCCCGGCCTGCCGCCACGCGCCACGGTGCGCACGACCTGCGACGGCGGCAAAGTGGCGTTGCTCTTCAGATGGGCCCACATCAGGTTCAGCGCCTGCAGGTTGTAGTACTGCACCGGGATGAAACGCGAGTCGAAGCCCGGCGTGCCGAGCAAGCCGTCGGCGTGCTGCCCGTTCGTGATCTCGTAAAGCGCAAGCTGGCTCTTGCTTCCTTCGGCCACGCGGTTCGCGCCGAGATACGGACGAGACGAATGGTTGACCGGCACGAGCGCATCGGCGCGGCCCTGCACGATGATCGCCGGCTTGCCGCGCAGGTTCGCGCTCAGGCGCACCGCGTTCACGCTGTCCGTGAGCGTCGGGTTGCTGTCGGTCCACAGCGAGCGCAGGCACGCCGCACCCGCGTAGCTCGCGTCGGACGTCGCCAGCCGATGATCCGCCGCGCCCGCCACTCCCGCGTTGTAGACCAGATTGATGCCGTTGGTCGGCGGCATACCGTTGCCGTTGCCGAATATCGTCGACATCGGCGAGACGATGGGACGCACGCCCGCCGCGCCCGTCGTCGCGTTGGTCGTGCCGAAGCTGAAGTTGCACAGGTTGTCGAGCACGCTCGCCTTCATGTAGGCATCGACGAAAGTAACGGCCATGCCCGGGCTCGCCTGAGAATCCCACATCGGAGCCTGCAGCAGGTCCGAGTCGGAAAGCCAGCCCGCCTGATGCAGGCGGTTGAGCGCATCGCTGGCCTGCGTCGTGGTACTGCCGCTGGCGATGAGGCCGTTGGCGGCGAGCGTCGCGCAGCGCGCCGTGCGCAGCGCGTTGGTGGGCGCGGGCAGCAGCGTCGACAGGTTGGGCGCGCCCGCCGCGGCAGGCGCGAGCGCCGCGCATGGCTGCAGCAGATTGGCGAGCGTCGCGTAATCGGCGAGCGGCCGCCCGAACGATGCGACCGGCACGCCGCCCTGCCGCACCGACACTTGCGAGGGCAGCGTCAGACTGATCTGCGGCTCGCCGACGACGACCGCGTTGATCCAGCCGTCGACATCCTGCTCGGCCGCCGCCAGCGACGCGCCGCCGCCATTCCCCACCGATGCCGCGATCGTCGTCACGTCGCCCTTGTTGAAGCGCAACTGCGTCGAGCCGCTGACCGGCCCGAACATGTCGTTGAGCGCCCAATACGCGAACTGGATCGCCTGCAACGTGTACTTGCCCCAGTTCTGCTCGGGGTTCTGTTGCGAATGTGCGTGCTTGTACGCGTAGCGGTTCGGGAACGCCGAATTGAACGACGTGAGCGACGACGCGCTCGCACTCGCCTTGAAGATGGCCTTGGTGCCCGCGAGGTTGACGCTCGCGAGCGTGCCGTCGATGAGCGTGACGAGACTGGTCGCGATTTCCTGGGCGCCGTTGCCGGTGCCCTTGTCGGTGTAGGCGACCGCGCAGCCGCGCTTCAAGCCCCACTCGCCCGCCGATGCGATCGCGCCATAAACCCCGCGCGACGCCGACGACGCCGCCGCGACGATGCACGGCTGTTCCGGATTGAAGCTCGCCGGAATCTGCACGAGCAGCGTGACGTTCTGCGTGCCGCTGCCGTCGTCCGAATAGGCGATGTATTCCTTGCCCGCGATCTTGCCTTCACCGAGCGTGTCGCCGCCGTTCAGGTCGACGTTGGGGCCCCAGAAGACGCCGTAGCCGCCGTTCGTCGATACATCGACGAGCGCGCGATAGTTCGTGTAGATGGCGAGGCGTCGCAATTCCGCCGCGGTCGGAGCGGCCGGATTGGAAATCGCGGGCACGGTCGACGACGCGAGGCCCGATTTGCCGAGCCCCGCCGTCAGCAGGTCGTCGGAGACGCCGTCATAGGTTTTGCTGCTGATCCCGCCGGAGACGAAGTTCGGCACGGCGTTGCTCGGCGTGCCGCCGCCGCTGCTGTTGTCGTCGTCGCTGCCGCAGGCGGCGAGCGCCGCGCCGAGTATCGTCAGCGCGGCCAGCGTGGAGAACGTGGGCCAGGTCTGCGCGAATTGCTTCATGGTGACCCTCCGCCATCCGTTCGATCGAATCAGGCAACGTAAGGACTACAGCACGCCCGCGACGCCGCGCGGCCGGTGTTCAAGTATCGCGCCATATCGGGCGGGCGTCGCGACGAATTTTTACCTCGCGCCGGAAACGGCTCGCCAAAACGGCGACGGGCCCCGGCGAAAGCGCCGGAGCCCGTTCAAACGCCCGCGTGACGAGCGAAGCGAGCGGCATCGCGCGATGCCGCCCAGTGCCTGTCGAGCGTGTTACTGCCCGCCGCCTTGCACGCCGAGCGTGATCTTGTTCGTGACCGACTTCACGCCCGTCACGCCCTTGGCCACTTCCTCGGCCTGGGCGATCTGGCCGCCTTCCGGCACCGTGCCGGTCAGCGTCACCGCGCCGCTGCGCGCACGCACATACACGTTCGACACGTCGAAGCCCTGAGTCTTCGATAGCGCGCGGCGCACGTCGTAGCCGAGCTTGCGATCGGTCTTCTTGGTCGAGGATTTCTGGGCCTTGGTCGGCGACGCCGCTTCCGCGCTCGTGGCCGCCGCGTCGCTCGATTGGGCATAGGCGCTCGAAGCCACGGCCACGCACACCACCACGCCCAACGCCTTCAACAGATCGACTGCTTTCATGATTTCTCCTTTTGTTTCGCTTGTTGACTTCGCACAGTTGCTACTTCGCTCGTTTTGCACTGCAAAAGCGGACCGCATTCCCAGCGGCTGAGCTACGACATCGAGCGGTTGCCCGTGGCCACGCGTTCACCCGCGGCGCTGAAAAAGGCGCGCGGGAATGGCGGCGGCAAGCCGGCTGATGCGGCTCACGGTGCTGCGAGAGACTGGCGAAAGAAACAAAAAGCGGCCGGTTGGTCGGGCGGCGAACCCGTCGGCTCGAATGTGTCCTGCTGCATGGCGCATGCTCGGCGCGCCCTCTGGTTACGCCTGAAAAGCGTGGCGCGCGTCCAGGATGCCCACATTCCGGGTCAAGGCGCGAGATGGGTCTCGTCATGCGGCGGCGAACGTCAATTTAGCCCAGCACGGCCATTAGCGCAAAACATTTAACGACACGGCCCGCCCCAAGCGCGCGCAAGCAACAGCGCCGGGTTAGCGCCGTACTCCGCTACACACGCCTGTCACAGTCGGCGCATGCGCTCGGACCATCGGGGGTCGGGCGGTTGAGGGTACCATCGACGTCATGCGCGCCGCCCGCGCGGCGTGGCCGTTACGCGATCAGGTAAGCTCCTGCGCACGAAGTTTTCCGATTACCGAAGAGATGACCGAATCCTCAGGAAACACGCCGGGCCGCGATCCGGATGTCCCGCCCCGGCGCAGGCCGCAACCGAAAATCGTCGCGCGCTTCGTGGCGATCTCCTGGCGCGACCTCGCGCTCACCTTCGGCCCGATTCTGCTCGTTTGCGCCATCGCTCTCTATGTGGCGGTGCGGCTGATCCAGCCCGCGCCACCGAATACGCTGACCATCGCGGCCGGTCCGAAAGGCAGTTCGTTCTGGAACAGCGCGCAGAAGTACAAAACGATCCTCGCGCGCAACCGCATCACGCTCAACGTGCTCGAAACCCAAGGCTCGCTCGACAATCTGACGCGCCTCGAAGATCCGAAATCGAACGTCGATGTCGGTTTCGTGCAGGGCGGGCTCAGTAAGCCCGGCGCGACGCACGACAATCTGGAATCGCTCGGCAGCGTGACATATGTGCCGCTCGCGGTGTTTTACCGCGGCGCCACGGTCGTCAACCGGCTCTCGGAGCTGAAGGGCAAGCGGCTCGCGATCGGCGCGGAAGGCAGCGGCTCGCGCGTGCTGGCGCTCACGCTGCTGAAGGCGAACGGCATCGAGCCGGGCGGTGACACCGAACTCCTGCCGCTCGCCGGCGACGATGCCGCCAAGGCCCTCGAAGCTGGCCAGGTCGACGCCGTATTTCTCGCGGGCGACTCCGCCCAGCCGCCGACCATGGCGAAGCTCCTGCGCACGCCGGGCGTGCGCTTCATGGACTTCGCCCAGGCCGACGCCTACGCGCGCCGCTTTCCCTATCTCACCGAAATCCAGTTGCCGATGGGCGCGTTCGATTTCGCCCGCAACCTGCCGCCGCGCCCGGTGCACATGATCGCGCCGACCGCCGAGCTGGTCGCGCGCGACAGTCTGCATCCGGCCCTTTCGGATCTGCTGATCGAAGCGGCACGCGAAGTGCATGGCCGCGCCAGCCTGCTGCAGCGGGCGAACGAATTCCCCGCGCCACTGGTACACGAATTCCGCATCAGCGACGACGCCGAGCGCTATTACAAATCGGGCAAGAGCTTCCTGTATCGCACGCTGCCGTTCTGGCTCGCGAGTCTCGCGGATCGCGTGCTGGTCGTGCTGGTGCCGTTGATCGTGGTGCTGATTCCGGGCCTGCGGCTCGTGCCGGGGCTGTACCGGTGGCGCGTGAAATCGCGCATCTATCGCTGGTATGGCGCGCTCATTGCGATAGAGCGCGAAGCGATCAGCGGCCCGGACATCGCCCAGCGCGACGCCTTGCTCGACCGCATCGACGCAATCGAAACGGCCGTGAACGGCATGAAGATGCCGCTCGCGTTCGCGGACCAGTTTTATGTGCTGCGTGAACATATCGGCTTCGTGCGCGAGCGCCTCGCACACGCGCCGGTTGCGCCCGGCACGCCGGCGGGCGGCGCAACTGCGCGAACGGCGACGCAAACGGACGCATCCGGTGTCGCTTCGCGGGCAGACACGGAACAAGGCAGCACGTAATATCTATTGAAGCGGCAGGAAGAACGGATGAGGCGCCGTCAGCCCGTCGGCGCCTCATCCGGCATGCAGGACACGAACGCACCGCAAAAACGAACAACAGATCAGGCTCCGGCGCCCGAGGCGCGAAAGAGTCACGGATTTCAGGGAGAACGGACATGAGTGCCCCGCATTCGGCCAGTGGTGGTAAGCCGTACTTTTTCTTCGACTTCATTTCGCCGTTCTCGTATTTGTTGCTCGAGCAGCACGAAAAGTGGCCGGGCATGCCGTTCGAACTCGTGCCCATCCAGTTGATGAAACTGCTCGACCGCTGGGGTCAGCCTCACGCGGCCACGATCCCGTCCAAACGCGTCTTCACCTACCGGCACGCGTTGTTTCGCGCCGAACAACTGGGCATTCCGTTCAAGATGCCGCCCGCGCATCCGTTCGACCCGAGCAAGCCGCTCAGGCTCGCGGTGCTGGCGGGCGGCAAGACTGCCTGTGTGCGCGACATCTTCCGCTATATCTGGCGCGAGGGACGCGACCCATCCGGTCCGGAAGGCTTTCGCGCGCTCTGCGCGCACGTGGGCATGCCGGAGGCCGAAGCGCGCATCGAGGACGAGGACATCAAGGCGCAACTGCGCGAGAACAACGAGCGCGCCGCGGAGATGGGCGTGTTCGGCGTGCCGACCTTCGTCGTCAACGATCAGATTTTCTGGGGCGAAGATACCTTGCCGATGGTGCTGTACGTTGCGCGTTCGCCGAACTGGCTCGAGGGCGCCGAAGTCCGGCGCATCAGCGCGCTGCCGATCGCCCCTCGCGACGCGGATTTCGGCTGACGGCGAGGCCGGAAAAAGCTGCGCATATGCCGTGCATAGCGCGCTCGCTATGGCGTCAAAATCCGATAAGCGGTTAACTTCGGTTCAGGCTGCGTGACATTTTGTCGACTCGGGCGTTCGGTGACGCGCGGGAAACGGCGCGCGCGGCATCCGGCGATATCCGGCAAGGCGGTGGGCACGCACTGTCAGCCCGACCGAACACAACCGCTCGACCCATGAACGAACCCGCCGATTCACTCGATATCTGGCTCATCCGCGTGCTGCGCACCCTGTTGCAGGAGCGCAGCGTCACGCAGACCGCGCAGCGGCTGAACCAGACGCAGCCGGCGATCAGCACGGCGCTGCGGCGTTTGCGCGAGATCCTGAACGACCCGATTCTCGTGCGCGGCAAGCAGGGCATGGTGCCGACCGAATATGGCGAGTCGCTGCTCGCGCCCGCCCAGCGCGCGCTGCGCGAAGTCGAGTTCGTCGCCACGCCGCACGGCGACTTCGACCCGACGAACTCGCGCCGAACCTTTCGCGTCGCCGCGCCCGATTACCTCAACGATTTCTTCATGCCGACGCTCGTCGCGGCGTTCCGCGATGCCGCGCCCCAGGCGCGCCTGGAGATCGAATCGCTGAACCCGATGCGCGATCACGAGCGCATGCTCGACGACGGCGAGATCGACCTGATGGTCGCCAACTGGTCCAAGCCCGAACCGCGCTTCGAGCGCCAGGATCTCTTCACGGATGTATTCGTCTGCCTGATGCGTGCAGGCCATCCGCTCGCGCGCGAGCCGCTCACCGCCGAACGCTACGCGCTCGCCGCGCATCTCGCGCCGACGCCGTACAGCGGCGGCCGGCGTCATCCGATCGACATAGGCCTCGCGCGCGCGGGAATCAAGCGGCGTATCGTGACGACCATTCCCTACTTCGGGCTGGTGCCGCAGGTGCTGCTGCAATCGGATCTCATCTTCACCGCGCCGCGCCGCTTCGCCCAGCACTATGCATCGATCCTGCCGCTCGCCGTGCTGGAGTCGCCGGTGCCGTTTCCGCGCATCAAGTGCTATCAGCTTTCGCTGCCGCAGCCCGATCAGCCGACGGATGTCGCGTGGCTGCGCGAGCTGATGTCGAGCGTGTCCGATTCGCTCACGCGCAAGAAGAACGCGCCCTCTTTCCCAACGGACGCGGCCACCGAGCCGGGCGAGAGCGAGATCGCGAAGTAGCGCGCGGACGGCGGGAGTTCGGTAGTATCCGAACGACATCCTCACGCCTCTCCGCTCACATGGACGCACTCGACAAACTGATCCAGCTCGCGAATCTTTCCGGCGCACTCGATCTTCGCTGTCTGCTGAGCGGTCCGCTGGAACTGGAGCATGCGCCCGCGCCCGTGGGCGAAGCGGTGTATCACGTCGTGCTGGATGGGGCGTGCACGGTGTTGCGTCCCGGCCAGCCGCCGCTCGAACTCACCGCCGGCGACATCTTCTTCCTGCCGCGCGGCCACGCGCACGTGCTGAGCATTCAGGCGGACGGACACGCGGCCGCGCAAGGCACGATGGAAGCGCATGACAACGGCGCGGTCACCGTGCGCAGCAATTGCGGCGGCGCGCAGGGGCCCGGCGTAGATCTGCTGTGCGGCCGCTTTCTGTACGCGCCGCGCGCGCTTCTGATCGACGTGCTGCCGGACGTCGTGCATGTGTCGTTCTCGAACGCGTCCGGGGCGTATCTCGGGCCGCTCGTCCAGACGATGCGGCGCGAAGCCGAAGAGGCGCAACTCGGCGCGCCGTCGATTGTCACGGCTTTGTCCACGGCGCTCTTCACGATGGTGCTGCGCGCATGGCTCGCCGGCGAGCCGTCGCTGGCGGGCGTGCTGGGGCTGCTGGCGAATCGCCGGCTGGGCGCGTCGATTATCGCAATGCTGGAGCGGCCCGCCGAGCCGTGGACACTGGAAATGCTGGCGAAGGAAGCCGCGATGTCGCGCGCCACTTTCATGCGCGCGTTCTCCGCGCATTCGGACAGTTCGCCGCTGACGTTGCTCAGTCACGTCCGCATGCAACTCGCGAGCACCATGCTCACGCACACGAAGAAGAGCATCGCGGATGTAGCGGCAGATGTGGGATATCAGTCGGAAGCGGCTTTTTCGAAACGCTTCAAGGAGCTTTATGGGGTGGCACCGGGGCGCTTCAGGGCGACGAACGCCATCGCCTGAAGCGCATCCGTGCGATCAGGCCGCGGCGCGGGCCTTCCGGAATCCATCCGCGCCCAGCCGCGCTGTCATTTCCCGCACGCGCAACAACTGTGCGGCAACGGCCAAGCCGATCGACCACGGCGCCTTGTCGACGATACCTTCCACGCCGATCGGACAGGTGATCTCCGGCAGGCGCTCCGCGCAAACGCCGCGCTCCATCAGACGCCGTTCGAACTTCACGCGCTTGGTCGCCGAGCCGATCAGACCGAAGTACGCGAAATCCTCGCGCCGCATGATGCGCTGCGTGAGCGAGAAATCGAGCGAATGATCGTGCGTCATCACGATGAAATACGCTCCCGCCGGCGCTTCGTCGACGATCGCATCGGGCAGATCGGTGGCTTCGATCTGCACGTTCGCCGGGACTTCGTCGGGGAACAGTTCGTCGCGCGCATCGACCCATTGCACGACGCACGGCAACGTGCCCAGCACCTTCACGAGCGCGTGGCCGACGTGACCCGCGCCGAACAGGACGACGTGCATCATCGTGCGCTCCTGACCGCATTCACCGCCTTGAGAATCTCCTCCGCCGTCGCGGGTGCGTTCAGCGGCGGATTGATCTTGTGCTCGCCGACCGCCGAGACCGCGTCGCGGATTGCGAAGAACACCGAGAACGGCAGCAGCAGCGGCGGCTCGCCCACGGCCTTCGAACGATGGATGCTGTCCTCCACGTTGCGATTCTTGAACAGATTCACGCGGAAATCGGCCGGCATGTCGTTGGTCGTCGGAATCTTGTAGGTGGAAGGCGCGTGCGTCATCAGCTTGCCTTTTTCGTTCCACCAGAGTTCTTCCGTCGTGAGCCAGCCCATGCCCTGCACGAACGCGCCTTCGACCTGACCTTTGTCGAGCGCCGGATTCAGCGACGCGCCCACGTCGTGCAGCGCATCGGCGCGCAGCACGCGCATTTCGCCGGTGAGCGTGTCGATCACGACCTCGGCAACCGCCGCGCCATACGAGTAGTAGAAGAACGGGCGGCCCTGCATCGTCGCCGCGTCCCAGTGGAGCTTGGGCGTCGCGTAGAAGCCGTCGGACCACAATTGCACGCGCGCGAGATACGCCTTCTGCACGACTTCGCCGAACGGAATCGCATCGTCGCCGACAATCACGCGGTCATTGGCAAAGCGCACTTCCGAAGCCGTCACCGTGCCGCCGCCGAATTTCTCCGCTGCGAACTTCGCAAGCCGCTCGCGCAACTGGCGCGCGGCGTCCTGCGCGGCCTTGCCGTTCAGATCGGTTCCGGTCGATGCCGCCGTCGCCGATGTATTGGCGACCTTGCTCGTGTCCGTCGCCGTCACGCGCACGCGCTCGAAGTCGACGCCGAGTTCGTGCGCGACCACTTGCGCGACCTTCGTGTTCAGGCCCTGGCCCATTTCGGTGCCGCCGTGATTCACGAGCATCGAGCCGTCGGTATAGATGTGAACGAGCGCGCCCGCCTGATTGAAGTGCGTGACGTTGAACGCGATGCCGAACTTGACCGGCGTGAGCGCCATGCCCTTCTTCAGGATTTCATTGTTCGCGTTGAATTCGTCGATATCCGCGCGGCGGCGACGATACTCGCTCGTCTCCTCCAGCTCGGCGATCAATTCATGGATGACGTTGTCCTCGACCGTCTGGCCATAAGGCGTCTTGTTGTTCTCCGTCTTGCCGTAGAAATTCGCGCGGCGCACGTCGAGCGAGTCACGTCCGACCGAACGCGCCACGTTATCCAAGATGTATTCGATCGCGAACGCGCCCTGCGGCCCGCCGAAACCGCGAAACGCGGTGTTCGACTGCGTGTTGGTCTTGCCGCAATAGCCTTCGATCTTCACGTCCGACAGCCAGTACGCGTTGTCGAAGTGGCAGACGGCGCGCGTCATCACCGGGCCCGACAAGTCGGCGGAGAAGCCGCAGCGCGATGTCATGTCGACGGCGACGCCATCGATCTTGCCGTCATCGTCGTAACCGACCTCGAACTCGTACACGAAGTCGTGGCGCTTGCCGGTGATCATCATGTCGTCGTCGCGGTCCGGACGCAGCTTCACCGGGCACAACAGCTTCCACGCGGCGAGCGATGCGCAGCACGCGAAAATGCCCGACTGCGATTCCTTGCCGCCGAAGCCGCCGCCCATGCGCCGGCATTCGACCAGCACGTTATGCGAATGCACGTTCAGCACGTGCGCGACGAGATGCTGCATTTCCGTCGGATGCTGCGTCGAGCAGTAGACGTGCATGCCGTCGTCTTCCTTCGGCACGGCGTAGGCGATCTGGCCTTCGAGATAGAACTGCTCCTGCCCGCCGAGCTTCATCGCGCCGCGCTCGTGATGGGCCGCCTTCGACATGCGCCCTTCGGCATCGCCGCGTGAGAGTTTGAGCGGATTGAGCACATACGATTCCGCCTTGCGCGCATCTTCCGGCGTGAGCACGGGCACGAGGTCTTCGAATTCGATGGTCGCGCGGCGCGCGGCGAGACGCGCCGTATCGTGCGAGGTCGCGACGACGATGAACATCGGCTGGCCGACGTACTGCACGATGCCCTGAGCCAGCACCGGATCGTCGTGGATGATCGGGCCGCAGTCGTTCACGCCGGGAATGTCCTCGGCGGTGAACACGGCGACGACGCCCGGCGTCGCACGCACGGCGTCGAAGTTCATCGAGAGAATTTTCGCGTGCGCCTTCGGGCTCGTGCCGAGCGCGGCGTGCAGCGTGCCCGCGACGAGCGGAATGTCGTCGGTATAGCTCGCGCGGCCGGCTACATGCAGATGCGCCGATTCATGCGGGCGCGAAACGTGGACTTGCTTGAAAGCGTCGATTTCGTTCGCGAGCGACTGGGCATCGGCGAGAAAGGCTTCGGCTTGCTGATTCATGTTCTTGTCTCCTTACTTCGCTTCGACCAGTTCGATTGCACGCACATCCAGCTTCGCTTTGTCCAGCGGATTGCGCGGACGCGTTTCCAGCCAGAAGCGATACAACAGGCTTTTCGCGGTGTCGAGGCGGTAGTCGCTGCTCGCGCGCATGTCGGTGAGCGGCTGATAGTCCTTGCTTAGCGCGATCATCGCGGCCTGCACGGTGGCCTCGTGCCAGTGCGCGTCGGCGAGCACGGCTTCGGCATGCGCGGCGCGCTTCGGCGTCGCGGCCATGCCGCCGTAGGCCAGGCGCGGCTCGCGGATCGTGTCGCCGTCGGCGATGAAGGTGTACGCCGCGTACACGGCGGAAATGTCGGAGTCGAAACGCTTCGACAGCTTGTAGGCGCGGAACTTGAGTTGCGCGCGCTTGCCCGTGCGCGTCGGGACGCGAATGGCTGCGACGAACTCGTTCTCCGCCATGTCCTTCTTCTGATAGGCGATGTACAGGTCTTCGAGCGGCATCTCGCGCGTGCCGTTCACGCTTTGCAGCACGACGCGCGCATTCAGCGCGATGAGGCCGGGCATCGAATCGCCGATCGGCGAGCCGTTCGCGACATTGCCGCCGAGCGTGCCCGCATTGCGGATCGGCAGCGACGCGAAGCGCAGGCGCGTTTCCTCGAGTTCGGGATACGTTTTCACCAGTTCGTCGTAAGCGCGATCGACCGACACACCCGCGCCGATCTCGATCCATTCGTCGGTGGTCTCGACATGCTTGAACGACTCGATCTGCCCGATGTAGACGATGTCGCCGAGATCGCGCAACTGCTTCGTCACCCACAAGCCGATGTCGGTGCTGCCCGCGAGAATCCGCACGTTCGGGTTCTCGTCCTTGATCGATGCGAGCGCTTCTGCCGTGCGCGGCGCGTCGAATTTGCGGCCGGCGTGCTCGTATTGGAACGTGTCGTCGCGCTTCAGGCTTTCGAGCGTGCGCGCGAGCCGCGACACGTCGACGGGCGCGAGCGGCGCGTGATCGAACATCTGCTCGGCGGCATCGATGATCGGACGATAGCCCGTGCAGCGGCACAGATTGCCCGTCAGCGCATCGCTGATTTCCTGACGCGAGGGCTTCGTCTTTTCGCACTTGCCGGCGCATCCGGTCGTCGCATGGCCGTGCTTTTCGTAGAGCGCGAACATCGACATTGCAAAACCCGGCGTGCAGAAGCCGCACTGCGAGCCGTGGCAGTCGACCAGCGCCTGCTGCACCGGATGCAGCGTGCCGTCCGGCTGACGCAGATCTTCGACGGTGAAGAGCGCGCGGCCGTCGAGCGTCGGCAGGAACTGCACGCACGCGTTGACCGCCTTGAACGCGACGCCGCCCTGCCCGTCCGGCTCGCCGATGACGACCGTGCACGCGCCGCAATCGCCTTCCGCGCAGCCTTCCTTGGTGCCGGTGCAGCGCGCGTCTTCGCGCAGGTATTGCAGGACGGTGCGCGTCGTCGACGCGCTGCTCACTTCCTGAATCGCGTTGCGGTGATAGAAGCGGATCGGCTGGGTCATGGATATGTCTCGCGGGGCTCTGTTGCTGCTTGCTGGTTGCGCGGGGTGCGCAGCCGGTGGCTTTGGCTTGTCTCCGGGCGATTCGTCGGAATGCTCCGATCGCCTCGATGGTTCGAAAGCTATCACCACCAAAAACCACAACCCATAGGCGACATTGCATGAGCGACATATTCCCGCCCCGATATGTTCGCTGAGCCTTATTCCGCAAGGCTTCCGGCGACGCCATCCGACCGTCCGGACGGCCAATTTGTTCTATCCGGTTACAAAGCAAGTGCGACGTTGCGACGCAACATATGTGACAATCATGCCTTCGCGCCGAATACAAGCCCGCAATTTCCCTATGTCCTCCGAGACTCGAACCCAGCCGCAAGGCGATTTCGCCGTCACGCTCCGGATTCTGCCGGTCGTGCTGTACACGTTTCTCTGCTATCTGACGATCGGCATTCCGCTCGCGGTGCTGCCAGGCTTCGTGCACACGGATCTGGGCTACGGTTCGGTGATGGCGGGCGCGGCGATCAGCGTCCAGTATTTCGCCACGCTGATGTCGCGGCCGCTCGCGGGACGCACCGCGGATACGGTCGGCCCCAAGAAGACCGTGCTCTACGGCCTTGTGGCATGCGCGGCAAGCGGCGTGCTGCTGCTCTGCTCGGCGCTCGCCGCGCAATGGCATGCGGTGAGTCTCGTGCTGCTGGTCCTCGCACGGCTCGTGCTGGGCTTCGGCGAGAGCTGGGTCGGCACGGGATCGATCACGTGGGGCATCGGGCGCGTGGGCGTGACGAACAACGCGAAAGTGATTTCCTGGAACGGCATCGCCACTTACGGCGCGCTCGCGGTCGGCGCGCCGCTCGGCGTCGCGATCGATCATTCGCTGGGATTCGCTTCGCTCGGACTGATCGTGATCGCGCTGGGCGCCTTCGGCTACTGGCTCGCGACGCGCATGGCGCCCGTGCCGGTCGTGCACGGTGAGCGCATGTCGTATCGCAGCGTGTTCTTCCGCGTGCTGCCCCACGGCCTGGGCCTCGCGCTCGGATCGGCGGGATTCGGCTCGATCGCGACCTTCATCACGCTGTACTACGCCGCTCATAACTGGCCGAACGCGGCTCTGTCGCTGACGGTGTTCGGCACGATGTTCATCGGCGCGCGCCTGCTGTTCGCCAACACGATCAAGGCGTACGGCGGGTTCCGCGTGGCCATCGTGTCGTTCGCCTTCGAGTGTGCCGGGCTGTTGATGCTGTGGCTCGCCGCAGAGCCGACCTTCGCGCTCGCGGGCGCGGCGCTGACCGGTTTCGGCTTCGCGCTGGTGTTTCCGGCGCTGGGCGTCGAGGCGGTCGGGCTCGTGCCGCCGGCCAGCCGTGGCGCGGCGTTGTCGGCGTATTCGGTGTTTCTCGACCTGTCGCTCGGGTTGACGGGGCCGCTCGCGGGGTATGTCGCGGGTGAGCTCGGCTACGGCTCTGTGTTCCTGTTCGCCGCGCTGGCGGCCGCGCTGGCAGTGGGGTTGTCGGTGGCGCTTTATATGCGCGCGGGGCGTGGAGTGGGTGGGCCGGCGACTGCCTGACGCTGCCATCCGCTTCGCTCCGGCCGTGGAGCGAAGGCCTATTCCAACTGCGTCATGCGTCAGTCGGAACAAGACAACGAAAACCTTCAGCGTTCCCTGGATCGCGGGACCTACTACAACGCGACAACGCGCAAGTGACGCAACTCACGTCGACGCGCGCATCGACGTGAGGCTCGCACGGGAAACGCCACAACAGCCCCGTAACCGGGCGGACCCGCCAAATTCAGATTCTCGGGCAACGCACTTGCCCGGATGTAGTCCAGGTACCGCGCATAGCGGACCAGACGCCGTAGTCTTCGCAGGCGCGTTCTCTCTTCCGTTCCCCTTCCGACGTCGCGCTGACGCCGCGCCTCGGCCTACGGTCCGTTCCGGACGCCCCGGACGCCCCGGTCCATCGGATAACGAGCGCCCCAATAGGGCCGTTTGTCTTAAAATCCCCGCTTGGCCCATTTGCGTCCGCTTTATGAACCCGACCACGGAAGACCGCTGGCGCGACTTGCGCCCGGACCCGGACAGCGACACCCCGCTCTACCTTCAACTTGCCCGCAAGCTCGCCGACGCCATCCACGACAATCGCTGGAACGCCGGCGAAGCGCTGCCCTCCGAGCGCGTGTTGTCGGAGGCGCTCGGCGTGTCGCGGATCACGTCGAGAAAGGCGATCGCGCTGCTCGTCGAGCAAGGGCTGATCCGTCGCGAGCACGGCGCGGGCAGCTTCATCACGCCGCGTTATGAAGATCCGCTGTCGCGTCTGTCGAGCTTCTCCGAGATGTTGCGGCGGCGCGGCTTCAAACCCAGCTCGCGGTGGCTCTCGCGCACCATCGAGCCGGCCAATCGCGAAGAGGTCATCCAGCTCGGCCTCTCGCCCGCCGCGACCGTTACGCGCCTGAAGCGTCTGCGTCTCGCCGACGACATCGTGATGGCCGTCGAAAACTCCACGTTCCCCGCGTCGTGCATTCCCGATCCACAGAGCATCGGCGATTCGCTCTACAGCTATCTCGATGCGCGCGGGCTTTCCATCGTCCGCGCGCTGCAGCACTTCCGCGCGGTGAACGCGAGTCCGGAGATTGCCGGGCAGATGGGCATAGCGCCGCACGACGCGCTGCTGCTCATCACGCGCGTAGGCTACACGGCCGATCAGCGCGCGATCGAACTGACCGACACCTATTGCCGCAACGACTACTACGACTTCGTCGCCGAGCTGCGAAAGTAACGACGTAAGCCCCGCCCCATGACCGACACCGCCACAGCCCAGCCGTCCGACCGATCGCTTTCCATCATGCTGTGGCTCGTCGCCACCGGCTTCTTCATGCAGACGCTGGACTCGACGATCGTCAACACGGCGCTCCCCGCGATGGCGCGCAGTCTCGGCGAAGCGCCGCTGCGCATGCAGGGCGTCGTGATCGCCTATTCGCTCACGATGGCGATGATGATCCCCGTCTCCGGCTGGCTCGCAGACAAGCTCGGCACCAGACGCGTGTTCTTCAGCGCGATCCTCGTGTTCACCATCGGCTCGCTGTTGTGCGCGAACGCGCAATCGCTGGCGGCGCTGGTCGCGTATCGCGTCGTCCAGGGCGTGGGCGGCGCGATGCTGCTGCCGGTCGGACGCCTCGCCGTGCTGCGCGTGTTTCCGGCCGAACGTTACTTGTCGGCGCTCGCGTTCGTCGCGATTCCGGGGCTGATCGGCCCGCTCATCGGCCCGACGCTCGGCGGCTGGCTCGTGCAGATCGCGTCGTGGCACTGGATTTTTCTCATCAACGTGCCGGTGGGCGTGATCGGCTGCATCGCGACCAATCTGTATATGCCCGACAGCCGCAATCCGGCGACCGCGCGCTTCGATCTCGCGGGCTATCTGCTGCTCGCCATCGGCATGGTCGCGCTGACGATCTCGCTCGACGGCCTCGCCGATCTCGGCCTGCAACATGCCATCGTGATCGTGCTGCTGGTGCTGTCGTTCGGCTGCTTCGTCGCCTACGGTCTGCATGCGACGCGCGCCCCTCAGCCGATCTTCTCGCTCGATCTGTTCAAGATCCACACGTTCAGCGTCGGCCTGCTCGGCAACCTGTTCGCGCGCATCGGCAGCGGCGCGATGCCGTATCTGATTCCGCTGCTGCTGCAGGTGAGCCTCGGCTACACGGCGTTTCATGCCGGCCTGATGATGCTGCCGGTCGCCGCCGCCGGCATGGCGTCCAAGCGCGTCGTCACGCGTCTGATCGAAAAACACGGCTACCGGCGCGTGCTGGTGGTGAACACCGTGCTGGTCGGGCTGATGATGGCGAGCTTCGCGCTTGCGAGCGCACAGCAGCCGCTGTGGCTGCGGCTCGTGCAACTGGCGATCTTCGGCGCCGTCAATTCGATGCAGTTCACCGCGATGAACACGCTCACGCTGAAAGACCTGGGCACCGGCGGCGCGAGCAGCGGCAACAGCCTGTTCTCGCTCGTGCAGATGTTGTCGATGAGCCTCGGCGTGACCGTCGCCGGCGCGATTCTCTCGACCTTCACCGGACTGCTTCCGCGCGTCACGGAAACCAACTCGCTGCCCGCCTTCCACGCGACGTTCCTGTGTGTGGGCATCATCACGGCGGCGACGGCCTGGATCTTCGGCCAGCTCGCTCCGGAAGTGCGCGCGGCGGGCCGCAAGCCCGATCCGTCGGAATCGAATTGAGCGAAATCGCGCGCGCGACGCACCGCGCCGGTGCGGCGCGCACGCTCACGCGACAAGGCCGCACAATCCGCACACAATTCGTTCGGCGGAATCCACCCAATACTCCGCCCGAGCCGCTTGCAGATTGAATTTGCACGCTTTTTGCTCGAACGGACGGGTGCCGTTCCGGTAAACTATCTCGATAAAGTTAAGGCCTGACGCATCGACACCATGAGCATGGTTGACCTCGACCCTCCCCGCTTCCAGCCGCCTCGCCCCGTCGCCGGCGACGATGGCTCGCGTCGCACCGTGCTTTACGGCGAGTACACCGTCTTCAGTGTGTTTCAGCCCGTGTTCTCGGTGTCGCACCGGCGCGCGATCGGCTATCACGCGTCCTTGCGCGCACGCGATGACACGCATCGGCATGTGCCGTCGCACGAGGTGTTCACGCAGGCCGCGCGGCGCGGCGATCTGCTCGAGCTCGGCCGGCTGGCCGAATCGCTGCATCTGGGCAACTTCAATGCGTTCGACAGTCACGACGAATGGCTCTTTCTGAGCCTGCATCCCGCCGCGCTGATGGACACGAGCTACGGCGATGCACTGCTCGCGTCGCTGAAGGACATTGGTTTGCCGCCGCAGCGCGTGGTGCTGGAAGTGCCCGAGCAGGCGGGCGGCGAGACGACGCGCTTTGCCGAGATCATCGATTCGCTGCGCAAGTCGGGCTTTCTGATCGCGCTCGATGGCTTCGGCGTGAAGCATTCGAACATCGACCGCGTGTGGCATCTGCGGCCTGACATCGTGACGCTCGACCGCTGCATCCTGCAGCAGGCGACCGAGCATTCGCATATCGAGCGCGTGCTGCCGCGGCTCGTGTCGCTGCTGCACGAATCCGGCCAGCTCGTGCTGATGGGCGGCCTCGCGACCGAGCGCGACGCGCTGATCGCGCTCGAATGCAATGTCGACTTCGTGCAGGGCGCTTACTTCGCGCATCCGGGCGTGGACGCGGTGCACAGCGACGTCGCGGCGGACGCGATGGATGCGCTCTCGGCGGTATCGCGCGAACGTGTCGCGGCCCGCGAGCGTGCGCAGGGCGCGCGCCTGGAGCCTTATGTGAGCGGTCTGGAACGCGCGGCGGTCAAGCTGATGGAAGGCGAAGCGCTCACCGCCGCGACGAGCGAACTGCTGCAACTCGCCGACACGGCGCGCTGCTTCCTGCTCGATCAGGCCGGACGGCAGATCGGCGACAACGTCGTGCCGGTGGTGCGCACGTCGCAGCGCGCGAAGCGTTTCAGCCCGCTGCTGCATTCGGAGGGCGCGAGCTGGGAGCGTCGGCCGTATTTCATCGAAGCGTTGCGCGCGCCGGGGCGCGTGCATCTGACGGCGCCGTATCTGTCGATCAACGAAGCGCACCTTTGCGTGACGGCGTCGATCGCGGCGCAGACGCCTTACGGATTACAAGTGCTGTGCGTGGACATCAACTGGGAAGGGACGAGGCGTCCGTAAGCCGGTTATGAGCCGGTGTTGGTGTCGGGACGCAGCAGATCGAAACCCGCGAGCGCGATCACGCCCGACAACGCGATGAGCGCGACGGAATGGCGTCCGAAGTAAAGCAGCGCGGCGGCTGACCAGGCCGCGAGACAGAGGGCGGCGAAGCGCTTCATGGCGATGATAAGTCGAGGTTCGAAGCGCCATTTTAGGGCTGGCGCCGGCTTCGTGCTCGATCGCCATGTGCTTCTTCTACCGGTAGGCATCCGAACGATCTCGCTCAAAAAAACCGTCGCCCGATAACAAAAAACCGCACCGGCAAAACCGGTACGGCTTTTTGCGCTAAACGGCCGGGAAACTTACGCCCCGAAATTCTTCGCCGCGAAATCCCAGTTCACAATGTTCCAGTAAGCCTCGATGAACTTCGGACGCGCATTGCGATAGTCGATGTAATACGCGTGTTCCCACACGTCGATGGTCACGAGGGCCTTCGCATCCGTCGTGAGCGGCGTGGCGGCGTTGCTCGTCGACACGATATCGACCGAGCCGTCGGTCTTCTTCACGAGCCACGTCCAGCCCGAGCCGAACGTGCCGGTCGCGACCTTGGCGAACTCTTCCTTGAACTTGTCGAACGAGCCGTACTTGGCGTTGATGGCGTCAGCCAGCGCGCCGGTCGGAGCGCCGCCGCCCTTCGGCGACAGGCTGTTCCAGAAGAACGTGTGATTCCAGACTTGTGCGGAGTTGTTGAACACGCCGCCCGACGACTTCTTCACGATCTCTTCGAGCGTCATGTTCTCGAATTCGGTGCCCGGGATCAGCTTGTTCAGATTCGTCACATAGGTCTGGTGGTGCTTGCCATAGTGATACTCGAGCGTTTCTTCCGACATGTGCGGAGCGAGCGCGTTCTTGTCGAACGGCAGCGGCGGCAGCGTATGTTCCATGATGCGAGCTTCCTTTCTATGTGGATTGTGGGATGTGAGGGGTGAAGCAGTGGAGCAATGGATTGTAGGCGAGTTGGGATAACCCGGCAAACCGTGTGCCCTTTATGAGGAGGATCGCTTTCGAAACGCCTCGGGCCGCGTAAAAAGTGCTCCGGCGCGCGTGGGCGCGTACGTCAAATATACGTCGACGGCCACGAACGCGCCGCGCTCAGAATTCGTCTGACAGACGCGGCTGGACGTCGGCGAGAAGCACGTCGGCCGATCCTTCCGCGAGGTGCACGGTCAGCGGGCGCTTGGGCTTCAGCGCGTCCGGCGAGCGCAACGCGCGGCCCGTTTGCGCGTCGATCAAAGCGGCGTAGCCTCGCTCGAGTGTGCGCTGCGGGCTCAGCACCTGCAAGCGCGCCGCCAACTCCGAAACGCACGCCTTCTCGCGCTCGGCGCGGCGCTCGTGCGCGCTCCGAAGACGCAGCGACTGCCGCATCACCTGCTCATGCTGTGCGCCGACATCCGGACGCCTGCGCTGCCAGCGATACTCCAGCAGCGCGAACTGCGCGCGCGTATCGCGCACGGGCCGCGCGCCCGCCGCGACCAGGCGGCTCGCCAGTTGCCGCAGATGGGTGCGCTGCCGCGCGAGCCGCTCGGCGGGACTCACGAGCCGGCGCGCGAGCCAGTCGAGTTGCTGCGCGCGGCGCTCCATTATGCGTCCGAAGCCGCGCGCGAGCGTCGCGTGCCGGTGATCGAGATCGCGCAGCAGCAGCACGCGCTGCGGACTGACGAGCTCGGCGGCGGCGGTCGGCGTCGGCGCGCGTACGTCGGCGGCGAAATCGGCGATGGTGAAATCCGTCTCGTGGCCGACGCCGCTCACCACCGGCAGCGCGCTCTCCGCGATCGCACGCGCCAGCACTTCCTCGTTGAACGCCCACAAATCTTCTATCGACCCGCCGCCGCGGCACACGATCAGCACATCGACTTCGCGGCGCGCGTTGGCGGCCTCGACCATCGCCGCGAGTTTCGCGCTCACGCCCGCGCCCTGCACCGGCGCCGGATAGACGATCACGGGCACATGCGGCGCGCGGCGCGCGAGTGTCGTGAGTACGTCGCGCAGCGCGGCCGCCTGCAGCGACGTCACGATGCCGATGCCGCGCGGATGCGACGGCAACGCGCGCTTGCGCTCCGCCGCGAACAACCCCTCGCTCTCGAGCTGCGCCTTGAGCCGCAAAAACGCTTCGTACAGCCGGCCCTGTCCCGTGCGCCGCACCGCCTCGACATTCAGCTGCAGTTCGCCGCGCGGCTCGTACATGGTGACGAGCGCGCGCACCTCGATCTTGTCGCCTTCGCGCGGCGTGAACTCGGCATACTGCGCGCGGCCGCGGAACATCACGCAGCGCATCTGAGCACCCGCGTCCTTGATCGAAAAGTACCAGTGACCGCTCGCCGCGCGCGTGAAGTTCGACACTTCGCCCGACACCCAGACGAGCGGGAACGATCGTTCGAGCATCGTGCTGATCGCACGGTTGAGCACGGAAACGGGGATGACGGCGTCGCCGCTTTGCGACGGCAGGGAATCGGGAGTCATGGGCGGAATCGAAAACGGCACGCGCAACGGATGATCGTCCGAATGGACAAGCTGATGGACAAGCGCCGGCCAACAGCGCGTGCAAGTGTAACAAGTGTCCACACAGAAAGACTTACCGAAAGGCGCGAACCATCTCCGCCGGAGGCTTGTGAGTCCGATTCAAATCATTGATTTTTAAGTTTTTTATTTCTCACATCAGAACCTTTGCCGAGGCAACTCTTTCCTGGGAAGCGCGTCGGGTCTCGGAGTAGCAAGTTCTTCACAGAGTTATCCACAGGCGCGCGCCGGCGTGACATCCGCACGTGACGCACGAGCGCGGCCGGCGCATGACTGGCGCATGCGGCCCGCGCGCGCTAGAGTGCCGGGTTCGAGCACCGGCTGGCGCCCGGGCGCTTCTCGCTTCGCGCCGCCACAAGCCGGGCACTCCGTTCAACGTCGACCGAAACACGAGGAGCTGCCGTTGCACGCCACGCCGTACCCGATTCCCGCACGGCATGCGCGCCGCGCGAAGGCGGTCCATGTCTGACTTCAAGCCGCCGATCGAGAACTTTCTCGCCCGCCAATGGCGCCGCCGTGGCCCCGTCGCGTGGGCGCTGACGCCCTTCGCGTGCATCTTCGGCGCAATCGCCGCGACGCGCCGCGCCTGCTTCGAGCTGGGCTGGTTCAAGCGCATCGATGTGGGCGTGCCGGTGGTCGTCGTGGGCAACGTGACCGTCGGCGGCACCGGCAAGACGCCGACCGTCATCGCGCTCGTCGAGGCGCTCGCGGCCGCCGGTTTTCAGCCGGGCGTGGTCTCGCGCGGCTACGGCGCGAAGGTCGCGCAGCCCACGAGCGTCACGCCGACGTCCGCCGCCGCGCAGGTCGGCGACGAACCGCTTCTGATCGCGCGCCGCACGCACGCGCCGGTGTTCGTCTGCCCGGATCGCGTCGCCGCCGCGCGCGCGCTGCTCGCCGCGCATCCGAACGTCGATGTGCTCGTCTGCGACGACGGCCTGCAGCACTATCGCCTCGCGCGCGCGTTCGAGCTTGTCGTGTTCGATGACCGTCTCGGCGGCAACGGCTTTCTGCTGCCCGCCGGTCCGCTGCGTGAGCCGATGTCGCGCCGCCGCGACGCGACGCTCATCAACAGCCCGTACGAGCGGACGCTGCCGCCGTGGCCCGACACCTTCGCGCTCGAACTCGAATCCGGCGACGCCTGGCTGCTCGACGATCCGCATCAGCGCCGCCCGCTCGCCGATTTCGCCGGCGAGAAAGTGGTCGCGGCGGCGGGCATCGGCTCGCCCGAGCGCTTCTTCGCGACGCTCCGCGCGGCGGGCATCACGCCGTCGACGCGCGCCTTCCCCGATCACTATTCGTATCGCGAGAATCCGTTCGCGGGCGTCGAAGCCGATGCCATCCTGATCACCGAAAAGGATGCAGTAAAATTTGGGGCCTGGCGCGACGCACGCATCTGGGTCGTTCCGGTGCAAGCCGTGCTGCGACCGCGCCTCATTGCTCTTGTTGTGGAGAAACTCCGTGGACGCACGTCTGCTTGAAATCCTCGTTTGCCCGATCTGCAAAGGCCCGCTGAACTACGATCGCGCGGCGCAGGAACTCGTCTGCAACGCCGACAAGCTCGCCTACCCCATCCGCGACGGCATTCCCGTAATGCTGGTCGACGAAGCGCGCCAGACGGTCGAGGGCACGCCCGTCGAGCCGATCAAGCCGGCCGGCGACGCCTGAGGCCGCCGGCCATGTCCGTTCCGTTCATCGCGGTCGTGCCGGCGCGGCTCGCGTCCACGCGTCTTCCGAACAAGCCGCTCGCCGATATCGGCGGCAAGCCGATGGTCGTGCGCGTCGCCGAGCGCGCGCGCGAATCCGGCGCGAGCCAGGTGCTCGTCGCGACCGATTCCGACCGCGTGGTCGAGGCCGTGCGCGATCACGGCATCGAAGTGATCATGACGCGCTCCGATCATCCCACCGGCACCGACCGCCTCGCCGAAGTGGCGACGCGCCTGAACTGGGATGACGACGCGATCGTCGTCAACGTGCAGGGCGACGAGCCGCTCATCGATCCGCAACTCGTGCGCGACGTAGCGTCGCATCTCGCAGCGCATCCCGAATGCGCGATCGCGACGGCCGCGCATCCGATCCACGATCCGGCGGACGTGTTCAATCCGAACGTCGTGAAGGTCGTGCTCGATGCGAAGAGCGTCGCGCTCTACTTCTCGCGCGCGCCGATTCCGTGGACGCGCGATCTCTGGCAGCCGCACTGGCCCGACGTCGCCGCGCTCGGCAAACTGCCTTCCGTGCCGGAGAACGTGCTGCGCCACATCGGCCTGTACGCCTACCGCGCGAAGTTCCTGCGCGACTTCCCGAACCTCGCGCAGGCGCCGATCGAAACCGCCGAGGCGCTGGAGCAGTTGCGCGCGCTGTGGCACGGCGAGCGCATCGCGGTGCGCGTGACGCAGGATGCGCCGCCACCCGGCGTCGATACACCCGCCGACCTCGAGCGCGTCCAGGCGCTCTTCTCCAAAGCGGACTGAAAGCCGCCGCGCAACCCGTGTAAACCCGCCGGACGCCCATTCGGCGGGGTTTTTGGCGGTTTCCATACGCGTTATTGCGGTCGCGATCGTAAAGAGCCGTGGCATAATCAAGCGATTGCGCGAGCCTTCCGGTCAGCGCCACGCTCAACGTTGCGCCGCTGTCCGCAGGTGCCCGCCGTCTCCTTTCGGCTGCGCGCCCTGTCGTCGACGCCGCACGAGCCAGGCCACCGGATGTCAATTGAGCCTCGCGGCTTTGAGCGGTTTATAGACGATTCGGAGAGATCACCATGCGTTTGATCCTGTTGGGCGCACCCGGTGCGGGCAAGGGCACCCAGGCAAACTTCATCAAGGAAAAATTCGGCATTCCGCAGATTTCCACGGGCGACATGCTGCGCGCGGCCGTCAAGGCGGGCTCGCCGCTCGGCGTCGAGGCGAAGCGCTTCATGGACGCGGGCGAGCTGGTGCCGGATTCGCTCATCATCAATCTCGTGAAGGAACGCCTGCAGGCTGACGACTGCAAGAACGGCTACCTGTTCGACGGCTTTCCGCGCACGCTGCCGCAAGCCGAAGCGATGAAGGACGCGGGCGTCGCGATCGACTACGTGCTTGAGATCGACGTTCCCTTCGACGAGATCATCACGCGCATGAGCGGCCGCCGCGTGCACGCGGCGTCGGGCCGCACATACCACGTCAAGTTCAATCCGCCGAAGGTCGACATGACCGACGACGTCACCGGCGAGCCGCTGATCCAGCGCGACGACGACAAGGAAGAGACCGTGAAGAAGCGTCTCGACGTGTACGTCGCGCAGACCAAGCCGCTGATCGCGTACTACAACGACTGGGCGAAGAACGGCACCGCGCCGAACGGCCTGAAGGCGCCGGCGTATCGCGCGATTTCGGGTCTCGGCTCGGTCGATGAAATCCGCACGCGCGCGTTCGACGCGCTGAAGTAAGCGTTCGTCCGGCTCGCGTTGCACGAAAACCCGCTCACGACGAGCGGGTTTTTTTATGCCGTGAACGCACGATTACGCATGACCGTCGTGCGAATTTACAGCGACCGGCTTCGCTACAATCGATGCGTTTCCCACGAGGACGATCATCGGCGCGAGCGCTTCACCCTGCCCTCGCGCGCGCGAATCACATAAAAGGAGAAGAGATATGGAGATGCAAGGCAACGTCGTTCTGATCACCGGCGGCGCGTCGGGCCTGGGCGCGGCGACGGCGCGGCTGGTCGCGACGCAAGGCGGAAAGGTCGTGCTCGCCGACATGAACGAAGCCGCGGGCGAAGCGCTCGCGAAAGAGCTGTCCGGCGTGTTCGTGAAATGCGACGTGAGCCAGGAAGCCGACGGCCAGCGCGCCGTCGATGCCGCGACGCGCCTCGGCACGTTGCGCGGCCTGGTGAACTGCGCGGGCATCGCGCCGGCGGCGAAGACGGTCGGCCGCGACGGCCCGCACGCGCTCGATCTCTTCTCGAAGGTGATTTCGGTCAACCTCATCGGCACCTTCAACATGGTCCGGCTCGCGGCCGATGTGATGTCGAAGAACGAGACGAATGCGGCGGGCGAGCGCGGCGTGATCGTCAATACGGCGTCCGTTGCGGCCTACGACGGACAGATCGGCCAGGCGGCCTATGCCGCGTCGAAGAGCGGCGTCGCGGGCATGACGCTGCCGATCGCGCGCGACCTGAGCAGGAGCGGCATCCGCGTGATGACGATCGCGCCGGGCCTGTTCGAAACGCCGATGCTGCTCGGCATGCCGAAGGAAGTGCAGGACGCGCTCGGCGCAATGGTGCCGTTCCCGTCGCGCCTCGGCAAACCGGACGAATACGCGATGCTCGTCAAGCAGATCTTCGACAACCCGATGCTCAACGGCGAAGTGATCCGCCTCGACGGCGCGATCCGCATGCAGCCGAAGTAACGGCCGAAGCAACGCGCGTCATGTGAAAACGGCGGGCTTCTTTCGAAGTCCGCCGTTTGCGTTTCAATCGCCGTTCTGCTGCGTGCGCTGTCGCAACTCGTGCAGTTCGGTTTCGACGACGGTCGCATCTTCGGCATCCGGCCGCGTTTCGATGTAACGCTGCAAGTCCTCCAGCGCCGGACGCAGATAATCGAGCCGCGCATACGCGAAGCCGCGATCGCGAACTTCCTCGATGCTGTGCGGCAGCGCGATCACGAGCCGCTGCTGAACCGCGAGCAGACGCTGCCAGCGCTCCGTCTGCAAGTAAATTCCCTTCAGATTTCGCAGCATGCGCGCGACGATCTCGCGCCGCGTCGCGGGCTGCAACAGCACGCGCAATGCGCTGCCGATCGATTCACCGGCACGCTGCACGTACGGCTCAAGCATCTCGACCATCTGCGCTTCGGAGAGTGTTTGACCGGTCGTCGGATCGAGCATCAGATCCTGGCCGGGCGTGCCGACGCGCAACAGGAAATGTCCCGGAAACGACACGCCGCGCACCGGCAAACCGAGCTGCTCCGCCATTTCCAGATAGATCACCGCGAGCGAGATCGGAATGCCGCGACGGCGGCGCAGCACGACGTTCAGATGGCTGTTGTCCGGGTCGTAATAATCGTTGAGGTTGCTGGAGAAACCCAGCTCGCGGAAGAAGTAGCGATTGAGCGCGTCGACTTTCTGCTTTACGTCCGCGTCGTCGGGCATGCGGCGGCGGGCGCGCACGACGAGTTCGTCGATCTCCGCGAGCACCGCCTGCATGTCGAGATCGGGATACGCGTCCTGCGCAAGCGACAACGCCGCTTCCGTGAGCGGAAGGCTGTCGTCGTCCGCCATCAGCGCGGAGAAGTAGTCGAGGATACGCGTTGTCGTCATCAAAGCGTGCGTCTCTTGAAATAGGCGTATTTGAAGCCCATCGCGGACAGAATACCGAAATATAACGCCGCGAACACGACGAGGCTCGCGCCCAGCAGCGCGATGCGCATGAACGGCGTCGCCCGCATGCCGATCCAGTCGAAGTTGATCGCGACCCAATGCATCGCCCCCGCAAGAATCAGGCACGCACCGGTCAGTTGCACGAAAAAGCGCAGCCAGCCCGCGGACGGATGATAGATCTTGCGCCGGCGCAGGCCCGCGAACAGCAGAAGCGCGTTGGCGAGCGCGCCGAGACCAATGGAAAGCGTCAGACCCGCATGAGAAAAGATCGGCACGAAGATGTAATTGCTCACCTGCGTCATGATCAGCACGAACACGGCGATCTTCACGGGCGTCTTGATGTCCTGCTTCGCGTAGAAGCCGGGCGCGAGAATCTTGATGAGGATCAGGCCGATCAGTCCGATGCCATAGGCCGACAGCGCGCGGCCGACCATCACGACCGAATGATTGTCGAATTTGCCGTAGTGGAACAGCGTCGCGGTGAGCGGTTCGGCGAAGAAGAACAGCGCGATCGCGCTCGGCGCGGCCAGCAGGAACGTGATGCGCAGGCCCCAGTCGAGCAGCGCGGAGTATTCGTCGTTGTTCGCATCGACGTGCGCTTTCGAGAGGCTCGGCAGCAGGATCGTGCCGAGCGCCGCGCCCAGCAGCGCGGTGGGAAACTCCATCAGCCGGTCGGCGTAGTTGATCCACGACACGGCGCCCGCGCCGATATTCGACGCGATATTCGTGTTGATGATGAGGCTCAGCTGCCCGACCGACACCGCGAAGGTCGCGGGCACCATCTTCAGCAGCACGCGCTTCACACCCGGATGCGCGAGCGCGCGACGGAAGTTCAGCCCGATGCGCGGCGCCATGTCGATCTTCTTCAGCCCTGGCAACTGCACGAGCAACTGCAGGATGCCGCCCGCGATCACCGCGTACGCGAGCGCGTACACCGGCACTTTCAGATGCGGCGCGACGAACACCGCCGCGAAGATGAAGGCCACGTTGAGCAGCACCGGCGCGAACGCCGGCAGCGAGAACTGCTTGTACGTGTTGAGCACGCCCGAGGCGAGCGTGGTCATCGAGATGAACACGATGTACGGAAACATGATGCGCGTCATCTCGACCGCGAGTCCGTACGCGGTTCCCTCGTGCGCAAGACCCGATGCCACCGCGAGCACCACCCAGCTCGCGCCCGCCATGCCGAGCAGCGACAGAACGACCAGACCCCAGGTCAGCACGGTCGACATCGCGTCGACGAGCGCCTTGGTCGGGTCATGACCTCTGCTGTTCTTGAACTCGGCGAGAATCGGCACGAACGCCTGCGCGAACGCGCCTTCCGCGGACAGACGCCGCAGCAGGTTGGGAATCCGGAACGCGACGTAGAACGCGTCGGTATAGATACTTGCGCCGAAGGCTCGGGCGATCAGCGTTTCGCGGATCAGGCCGGTCACGCGCGACAGCAGCGTGAAGCCGCTGACCGTCAGGAGGGCTCGGAATAGATTCATGGGGCGCTTATTATACGGGCGTGCACCGCGGGCTCACACGACGCGCCCCGAATTGCTGGCGTGCGACACCTCGCGATTGCCCGACGGGATCAACCGGGTTTCCCCGTTCTAACGCCGCGCTTGTCACGTCTCATATTCCCTTGCTATAATCGCGGGTTTCGAAGCTCCAAAACTCGTTGGCTTTCTCATCGAGTCGGCAGATTCGCGTCTTTTCCGGCCCCGGCCGGCGATGTTTTAGAGGTTCTCGGGCAATCGTTCCCGGGATTTCAGATCAAAGGCAGCGCGCACCGATCACCGCTCCCGGCTTTGAGCCGGCCCGAAGGTGAAGCCCGCTCCGGACAAGTAACAGCAGAAACAGGACAAGGAAACCGTCATGGCAAATTCCGCACAAGCTCGCAAACGCGCCCGTCAGGCCGCCAAGGCCAACTCGCACAACTCGGCGCTGCGCTCGAAGTTCCGCACGGCCATCAAGGCAGTTCGCAAGGCTATCGACGCCGGCGATCAAGCCAAGGCCGCCGAACTGTTCAAGTCGTCGGTCAAGACCATCGACATCATTGCGGACAAGAAGATCGTCCACAAGAACAAGGCAGCTCGTCACAAGAGCCGCCTGGCTGCAGCCATCAAGGGCCTGCAAGCCCCCGCTGCCCAGTAATTCCGGCTCGCTTCTGGCGGGCGCCTTTCAGTCTTTCTGATCGGGCGTTCGCCGAAGCAGCTTCCTGTTTCCGCTGCGCAGTAACGAAAAAGCCCGCCGGGGTTAAAAATTCGGCGGGCTTTTTTGCGGCCGGACTCTTTGCATCCGGAGCTTGTTTTACTGCAGCCTTACGTTTGCTGCTGAGTCTGCGTGCCGTGATGCGGCGGCAGCTCGCACGCCTCGGTCACGACCAGATCGTTGTCCTTCGCGAAGTTCAGCACGAAGTCGAAAGCCATCGGCTCGACGTCGCGCAGGCGGGAATCGACGATCACGACCTTGATGTCGCCGATCATCGTGGGACGAACGTAAATGGAATATTGCAGCCGCGCGTTCGGACCTTTCGCTTTCGGTCCGAAGCCCGACATCACGCCGCACAGGCGCTCGGACCAGTCGCTCGGCCGAAACTTCCTCCCGCTCTTGGTGATGCCTTGAATGAAGTACTCGGTAGGGGATGATTCAGCCATGTAGCAATACCTTTTGACGGCCGGTGGCGCGCACCGGAACGCACATGCCTGGCACACGGAACCGCAGGGGCCGACGCGCTCAGGGCGCCGGGCGGTCTTGCGCGGGCCGGATCTTCTGAACCGTCCGCGTCCGCGACAGGAATGGCGGACTCGACAGCACTGTGCAATCCACCGCGAAGCCGAAACGCGCGGCAACACGCCGACCGGACTCTTGAGAATCCTTCGCCGCAGATGCGCGTGAACCGGTGCTGAATGTTGCAGAACTGTTGAAACGAGCGAACGCAATTATACAGCAGCGGCCTCTTTTCCGCAGCGCACACAAATGACCGTGGCGTCCATTGGGGTCGTTCCGGGGTCGTGGACGACTGCGCAGTTCGGGACTGCGCGCGGGGCGACGGCCTTTTGGCCAGCCTCGTCAAACATCGCAAAATCCTTTATGCTCAAAAGTGATACCACTCCCGACGGCGGCGCCGTCCGGTCCTGATCCGTCGCCCATGAGCGAAGCGCAGCGGCCGGTTCGAAGCCGCCGCTTGCGTTTCATGACCGCCAAGAAAATTCGCCACTATCTTCAGTTCAAGGATTTTTCGCTCGACGACTACGAGTACGTGCTCGAACGCGCCCGCATCCTGAAGCGCAAGTTCAAGAACTACGAGACCTATCATCCGCTGCACGATCGCACGCTGGCGATGATCTTCGAGAAAAGCTCCACGCGCACGCGCCTCTCGTTCGAAGCAGGCATCTTCCAGCTCGGCGGCCACGCGGTGTTCATGAACACGCGCGACACGCAGCTCGGCCGCGGCGAGCCGATCGAGGATTCGGCGCAGGTCATCTCGCGCATGGTCGACATCATCATGATCCGCACGTTCGGCCAGGACATCATCAAGCGCTTTGCCGAAAGCTCGCGCGTGCCGGTCATCAACGGCCTGACCAACGAATATCACCCGTGTCAGGTGCTCGCAGACATCTTCACGTTCTACGAGCATCGCGGGCCGATTCACGGCAAGACCGTCGCGTGGGTCGGCGACGCGAACAACATGCTCTACACGTGGATAGAAGCCGCGCAGATTCTCGGCTTCAAACTGCGTTTGTCGACACCTGCGGGCTACAAGCTCGATCCCGCGCTGGTCGCAGAAGAAAGCAAGCCGTTCTTCCAGGAATTCGACGATCCGAACGAAGCCTGCGCCGGCGCGGATCTCGTCACGACCGACGTGTGGACCAGCATGGGTTACGAGGCCGAGAACGAAGCGCGCATGAAGGCGTTCGCCGACTATTGCGTCGACGCCGAGATGATGGCCCGCGCCAACCCCGATGCCCTGTTCATGCACTGCCTGCCCGCGCATCGCGGCGAGGAAGTGAGCGCGGAGGTCATCGACGGTCCGCAGAGCGTGGTCTGGGACGAAGCCGAGAACCGTCTGCACGTCCAGAAGGCGCTGATGGAATACCTGCTGCTCGGCAAACTTAACCACTGAGCCGGCGCGTACCGAAAAGGCTGCGCATCCCGAATTTACGGAAGCGCGGCTTTTTAATGTCAAAATAGTGTTTTTTCCGCGCACTTCATGCCCGTCGCGCGCACGGCGGACACGAAGCGGCGCACAACCGCCGCACCGGCTTTTCCGCACACGAGTTCATCATGAGCGATATCAAGAAAGTCGTGCTCGCCTATTCGGGCGGTCTCGACACCTCCGTCATCCTGAAATGGTTGCAGGACAACTACGACGCCGAAGTCGTCACCTTCACGGCCGACATCGGCCAGGGTGAGGAACTGGAGCCCGCGCGCAAGAAGGCGCTCCAGCTCGGCATCAAGCAGGAAAACATCTTCATCGAAGACCTGCGCGAAGAGTTCGTCCGCGATTTCGTGTTCCCGATGTTCCGCGCGAACACGATCTATGAAGGCGAGTATCTGCTCGGCACGTCGATCGCGCGTCCGCTTATCGCCAAGCGTCAGATCGAGATCGCGCGCGCGACCGGCGCGGAGGCCGTCTCGCACGGCGCGACCGGCAAGGGCAACGACCAGGTCCGCTTCGAGCTCGGCTATTACTCGCTCGAACCCGGCATCAAGGTGATCGCGCCGTGGCGCGAATGGGACCTGCTCTCGCGCGAAAAGCTGCTCGCGTACGCCGAGAAGGCCGGCATTCCCATCGAAATGAAGCACAAGCAAGGCGGCGCGCCCTACTCCATGGACGCGAACCTGCTGCACATCTCGTTCGAAGGCCGCCATCTGGAAGACCCGAAGGCGGAAGCCGAAGCCGACATGTGGCGCTGGACCGTGTCGCCGGAAGAGGCGCCGGATCAGGCCGAATACCTCGATATCGAATACGAGCACGGCGACCCCGTCGCACTGAACGGCAAGCGCCTGTCGCCGGCCGAGATGCTGACCGAGCTGAACCGTCTGGGCGGCAAGCACGGCATCGGCCGTCTGGATCTGGTCGAGAACCGCTACGTCGGGATGAAGTCGCGCGGCTGCTATGAAACGCCGGGCGGCACGATCATGCTGAAGGCGCACCGCGGCATCGAGTCGATCACGCTCGACCGCGAAGTGGCGCACCTGAAGGACGATCTGATGCCGCGTTACGCATCGCTGATCTATAACGGCTACTGGTGGAGCCCGGAGCGCCGCGCGCTGCAAGTGCTGATCGATCACACGCAGGAAAAGGTCAACGGCTGGGTGCGCGTGAAGCTCTACAAGGGCAGCGTGTCGGTCGTCGCGCGCGATTCGAAGGAAACGCTGTTCGACAAGACCATCGCAACCTTCGACGACGACGGCGGCGCCTACAACCAGGCCGATGCCGGCGGCTTCATCAAGCTGAACGCGCTGCGCATGCGGATTGCCGAGAACGCGCGTCGCAAGCGCGGCGAGTAATTCGCTGGTTCTGAAAATGAAAAAACCCGCCGGACGTTGGTTCGGCGGGTTTCTTTATGCACTTCTGATTCAGAGCGCGACCGGCTCCATTTCCAGTTCGACATCGAAGCGCGCGAGCACGTCGCGCTTGATGGCATTGGCGAGCTCCAGCACTTGCGCGCCCGTCGCGCCGCCACGATTGACGAGCACGAGCGCCTGACGGTCGTGCACCGCCGCGCCGCCTATGCCGCGCCCTTTCCAGCCGCATCGGTCGATCAGCCAGCCCGCCGCGAGCTTCGCCTGTCCGTCGGCTTGCGGATAGGAAACGACGCCGGGCTCGCGCGCCTTCAGCGCTTCGAACGCCTGTGCACTTACCACCGGATTCTTGAAGAAGCTGCCCGCGTTGCCGAGTACGGTCCAGTCGGGCAGCTTGGCGCGCCGTACCGCGACGACCGCATCGAAAATGGCCTGAGCGTCGCGCTTCGACGCGCCCTCGAGCGCGCGGGCGACGTCCGCGTAATCGGCGCGCGGCGTCCAGGCTTTCGGCAACCTGAACACGACCGAGGTGATCATGAAGCGTCCGCGCCCTGCCCGCTTGAAAAAGCTGTCGCGATAGCCGAACGCGCAGTCCGCACGATCGAATTCGACGCGCGCGCCCGTTGCGAGCTCGACCGCTTGCAGCCGCTCGAAGCGCTCGCCCATTTCCAGCCCGTATGCGCCGATGTTCTGAATCGGCGCCGCGCCGACCGTGCCCGGAATCAGCGCGAGGTTTTCGAGCCCCGGCATTCCTCGAGCCAGCGTCCAGGCGACGAAATCGTGCCAGTTCTCGCCCGCGCCGGCTTCGACGAGCCATGCGTCGCCGGTTTCGTCGATCACGCGCTTTCCCAAAATGCCGACGATCAGCGCGACGCCGTCGAAATCGCGCGTCAGCACGATATTGCTGCCGCCGCCGAGCACGAGCTGCGGCAGGTTCGCGATGCGCGCGTCGGTGGCGAGCGCGGCGGCGGCATCGACGGAATCGATGCGCATGGCATGCCGCGCGCGCACGTCGAAACCGAACGTGTTATGCGGGAGCAGCGGGAAATCGGTGAGAAGCTGAAGCGACATGAAGGAGGCGCGTCGGTAGAATGACGTCAGGTCCGTGATTATAGCGATTGCGCGAGCCGCGCCCCTTCAGCGCGCTCGCCTCAATGAAGGAGAAAGACAGATGCCATCGTTTGACGTCGTCAGCGAAGCAAACATGATCGAAGTGAAGAACGCGATCGAACAATCGAACAAGGAAATCTCGACGCGCTTCGACTTCAAGGGTTCGGATTCACGCGTCGAGCAGAAGGAGCGCGAACTCACGCTCTACGCCGACGACGATTTCAAGCTCGGCCAGGTGAAGGACGTTCTGCTGAACAAAATGGCCAAGCGCGGCGTGGACGTGCGGTTTCTCGACTACGGCAAGCAGGAGAAGATCGGCGGCGACAAGTTGAAGCAGGTCGTCACGGTGAAGAAAGGCGTGTCGGGCGATCTGGCGAAAAAAATCGTCAAGATCGTGAAGGACAGCAAGATCAAGGTGCAGGCGAGCATTCAGGGCGACGCCGTGCGCGTGCAGGGCGCCAAGCGCGACGATCTGCAGAGCACCATGGCGCTGTTGAAGAAGGAAGTACAGGACACGCCGCTCGACTTCAACAACTTCCGCGACTGAACTCGCGCCGCGACAGACACAAAAAAGCCGTTCCGGTCGAATGCCGGAACGGCTTTTTTGCCTTTGGAAACCCGCCCTCCGGGCGCGAGCTTATTGCTTATTGCACCGCTTTTTTCTTGTCGCCGATGCGGCTTTCCTTGCCCGCCAGCAGCTTCGAAATATTCCCGCGATGCCGCCAGATGAGTAGCAGACTCATGGCGAGCACGGCGAGCGAAATGCGGCTCGGCCCGAACAGGAACACTTGGAAGAACGGCGCGAAAACCGCCGCGACCAGCGCCGCCAGCGACGAATAGCGGAAAAAGAACGCGATGATGATCCAGGTCAGCAGCGTCGCCAGCCCGAGCGCCGGATGAATCGCGAGCAGCACGCCCGCCGCCGTCGCCACACCCTTGCCGCCCTGAAATTTGAAGAAGATCGGGTACAGATGGCCGAGGAACACGGCGATGGCTGCAAGTGCCGTGGCCGTCGTGATCGTCGCCGGATCCCAGCCGAAACTGCCGCCGAAATGCACGACGGCCCACACCGGCAGCCAGCCCTTGAAGGCGTCGCCGATCAGCGTGAGGATCGCGGCTTTCTTGTTGCCGGTGCGCAGCACGTTGGTCGCGCCGGGATTGCCCGAACCGTACGAGCGCGGATCGGCCAGCCCCATCGCGTGACTGACGACGACGGCGAATGAAATCGAGCCGATCAGATAGGACACGACGGCGACGATCAGAAAAATCATGATGTTTTTTCGGTGGTAGCGAGAGCGGAATGCATTCTAATCGACGCTTGCGCACTGCACGGGCGTGGCTTTCAGCAAATCGGTCAGCACCGACGGCTTGAGGCTCACCAGATAGCCGCGCCGCCCCCCGTTCAGGTAGATCAGGTCGAGATCGAGAATGCTCGATTCGACGTACACCGGCATGGCCTTCTTCGTGCCGAACGGCGAGGTGCCGCCCACCAGAAAGCCCGAATGCCGATTCGCCACTTCCGGTTTGCACGGCTCGATTCGCTTCGCGCCGGTCTGCCGCGCGAGATTCTTGGTGGACACGGTGCGATCGCCGTGCATCAGCACGATGAGCGGCTTGGCCTGCTCGTCTTCCATGACGAGCGTCTTCACGACGATATGCTCGTCCACGCCGAGCTGCCGCGCGGATTCCTCCGTGCCGCCGTGCTCGACATAAGCGTAGGGATGTTCGCCGAACTCGACCTTGTGGCGGCGCAGGAATTGCGTCGCGGGCGTTTCGGACACGTGTTTGCTTTTCGACATGGACGCATTGTAGCGGCGGGTTTCGCGCCCCACCATTAGCCATTCGGCCGAGGTGTTCAAACGAGAGCCGCCGTGGCACGATCGTTCGCGAATGACAAGGAGATGCCGATGATCCGCGACGCCGAAACCCAGACCCTGCTCGAAGACTCGATCCGCCGCTTCGTGCGTGAGCGGCTCGTGCCGCGCGAGACCGAAGTCGACGAAACCGACGAAATTCCCGCCGACCTCATCGACGCGATGCGCGAGATCGGCATGTTCGGGCTCACGCTTCCGGAAGCCTACGGCGGCCTCGGCCTCACGATGGAAGAGGAAGTACGCATCGCCTTCGAGCTCGGGCAGACGTCGCCGGCGTTCCGCTCGGTGATCGGCACGAACAACGGCATCGGTTCGATCGGCATTTTGCTCGACGGCACCGAGGCGCAGAAATCGCACTATCTGCCGAAGCTGGCGTCGGGCGAGCTGATCGGCTCGTTCTGTCTTACCGAACCGGACGCGGGTTCGGATGCGGCCTCACTCAAAACGCGCGCCACGAAAGACGGCGACGCGTACGTACTCAACGGCACCAAGCGCTTCATCACGAACGCGCCCGAGGCCGGCATCTACACGGTCATGGCGCGCACCAGCGACGCCAAAGGCGCAAGCGGCATTTCGGCGTTTATCGTGGAGCGCGACACGCCAGGACTTTCCATCGGCAAGCCGGATCGCAAGATGGGGCAGCGCGGCGCGCATACGAGCGACGTGATCTTCGAGAACTGCCGCGTGGCGGCGAATCAGTTGATCGGCGGCGTGGAAGGCGTCGGCTTCAAGACGGCGATGAAAACGCTCGACAAAGGCCGCATCCATATCGCGGCGATCGCGGTCGGCGCGGCGAAGCGCATGCTGCGCGACGCCCTCGCCTATGCGATGGAGCGCAAGCAGTTCGGCCAGCCGATCGCCGAATTCCAGCTCGTGCAGGCCATGCTTGCCGACAGCAAGACCGAACTCTACGCCGCCGAATGCATGGTGCTCGACGCCGCGCGCCGTCGCGACGAAGGCCGCGACGTGTCGATCGAGGCATCGTGCGCGAAGTATTTCGCCACCGAGACGTGCGGACGCGTCGCGGATCGCGCGGTGCAGGTGCATGGCGGAGCGGGTTATATCGCGGAATACGGCATCGAGCGCTTCTATCGCGACGTGCGGCTCTTCAGGCTGTACGAAGGCACGTCGCAGATTCAGCAGGTGATCATCGCGCGCGGGCTGATGCGCGGCGCGGAGATATAGCGCTTCGGCTCACCCGCGCGGATGATGCTCGCGATGCAGCTTGTGCAGCCGCTCGCGCGCCACGTGTGTGTAGATCTGCGTGGTCGAGATGTCCGAGTGGCCGAGCAGCAACTGCACGACGCGCAGGTCCGCGCCGTGATTGAGCAGATGCGTCGCGAACGCATGACGCAGCGTGTGCGGCGACAGCGGCGCATGCACGCCGCCGTTCAGCGCGTGGCGCTTGATGATGTTCCAGAACTGCTGGCGCGTCATGCCCTCGCCGCGCGCCGTCACGAACAGCGCGTCCGCCGCGCGCGCGCCGAGCAGCGCCGGACGCGCTTCTCGGAGGTAGCGTTCGAGCCAGTCGTGCGCCGTCTCGCCGAACGGAATGAGGCGCTCCTTCGAGCCCTTGCCCATCACGCGCACGACGCCTTCGTTCAGACCGAGCTCGACCGTCTTCAGCGTGACGAGTTCGGTCACGCGCAGCCCGCTCGCGTACATCAGTTCGAGCATCGTGCGATCGCGCAGTCCGAGCGGTGTCTCGATGTCCGGCGCGCCGAGCAGCGCCTCGACTTGCGCCTCGTTGAGCGTCGAAGGAAAGCGCGGCGGCTGCTTCGCCGAACGCAGCTTGAGCGTCGGATCGGCGGCAGTGCGATGCTCGCGCATAGCCCACGCGTAATAGCGGCGAAACACGGACAAGCGACGGTTCGCGGAGGTCGCCTTGTCGCCGCGGCGCGCGGCCATGTAACCGTTCATGTCGGCTTCGACGGCGAAATCGAGCGATGCGCCGCGTGTCTTGCCGAGCCATTCGGCGAAGAGCTTCAGGTCGCGTCTATATGCTTCGAGCGAGTTCTTGGCGAGCCCGTGTTCGAGCCACAGCGCGTCGCAAAAGAGATCGATCGAGTCATGGCTCGCGGCGAGCCCGGGCGTTGGAATTTCTTCAGTCGTTGCGCTCGTCATGCGATCGATACACCTTCGTGCGCCAGCAGCCAGCGCTTCACGTTGCGATAAAAACCTTCGCCGGGATGATGCGCGAATCCGCCGATTCCACCCGACGCCACTACCCGGTGGCACGGTATCACGATCGGCAGCGGATTGGAGCCGCACGCCTGCCCGACCGCTCGCGGCACGCTGCCGATTTCTCGCGCAAGTTGTCCGTAGGTCCAGACGCTGCCCGGCGCGATGCTGCTGATGCCCTGCCACACGCGCCGCTGAAACGCCGTGCCGCCAATCGCGAGCGGCAGGTCGAAGCGCGTCGAAGGCGTTTGAAAATACGCGCGGATTTGCGCGGCGGCTGCCATCGCGAGCGGAGATTCAGGCGCGATGCTTCTGATATCGCCGGGGAGATAGACGATCTCGCGCACGCTCGACTCGTCGGCGCGAATGCCGACCTTGCCGAACGGCGCGTCGATGACGGCATCGAATGGCTTCATGCCCGGCTGCGTTCGCGAAGCGCCGGCCGCGCGGCCAGCGGGTGCGTCAAACGGCAGGTTCTTCATGCGTGTCTCCTTGCTTGAGCGCCCAGAGCACATGCTCGCGCACCAGCGCCGACGGATCGTCCGCGCGCGCTCGCAATGCTTCGACGATGGCATGGCGTTCGCCCGCATCGAGCGAAGCTGCGCGCAACGCATTGCCCATCGCGGTCGCGATGTTGCGCAGCCAGCGCTCGTGTCCGATGCGCCGGATCGCGCTGCCCTGCATGCGCGTGTCGAAATCGTCGGGGCTCCACGCGAACAACTCGACGAGCGTCGCGCGATCCAGCCCGTGCCGCACGTCGAAATCCGCGACCGGCGCGGCCTGCGCGAACTTGTTCCACGGACAGACGAGCTGACAATCGTCGCAGCCGTAGACGCGATTGCCGATCAGCGGACGCATGTCCTCGGGAATGGCGCCATGCAGCTCGATCGTCAGATACGAGATGCAGCGCCGCGCATCGACGCGATACGGCGCCACGATCGCCCCTGTCGGGCACGCGCCGATGCAGCGCGTGCACTGCCCGCAATGCGCGCCGTCGTGCTCGGAATCCGGATCGACGGGCAGCGGCACATCGACGAAAATCTCACCGAGGAAGAACAGCGAGCCGGCATCGCGATCGAGCAGCAAAGTATGTTTGCCCCGCCACCCGTTGCCCGCCTTCTGCGCGAGCGCAACTTCCAGCACCGGCGCGGAATCCGTGAACGCGCGATACCCGAACTGACCGATTTCGCCTTCGATGCGCTCTGCAAGTTGCTGCAGCCGGTTGCGCATGACCTTGTGATAGTCGCGGCCGCGCGCGTAAATGGAGACCATCGCCTGCGACGGCTTCGAAAGGCGCGACCATTCTATGGCGCGCCAGTCGTTCTTCTGACCGTCGGCTGTCACGACACTTTCATCGCCCTGTTTGGCCAGCGTTTGAGCCGGCAGATAAGCCATGCGCGCGGTGATGACCCGTCGCGTTCCGGCCACAAGCTCGGCCGGTCTCGCGCGTTTCATACCATGTTTGGCCATATAATCCATTTCGCCGTGATAGCCTGCTTCGAGCCAGTCAGCCAAGCCTTTCTCGGCATCTGTCAGGTCGATATCGCTGATACCGACCGCACCGAATCCCAACTCGCGCCCCCACGCCTTGATGCGTTGCGCGAGTTCAGCCAGCGCGGCCTCCTCGTCGTGAGTGAAGGCGCGAGACTCTGAGACGGACTCAGCGGCAGCGTCGCTGGACGCGGTCGTGATTTCAACGGAATGTTCCGGCAATCGGTTCATCACGACATTTTACGAGCAATGCCCGAAAGCCCCGCACGAACGACGCAAGACTCATCCGCCGCGCTTCTCGAACGCCGCTTCGACCTGCGCGACGAAGCGGCGACGCTCGCTTTCGGAGAACGCTTCGCGCGCGCCTTCGATGAAACGCGCAAGGCAACATCGTCTGAACGTTTTTCAGGCCTGCAAGTCCAGTTGATCGGAGATCTCGGCGCGGGCAAGACCACGCTGGTGCGCGCGACGCTGCGCGCGCTCGGCCATGTCGGCCGCGTGAAGAGCCCGACTTATACGCTCGTCGAGCCGTACTCGCTCGTCATCGAAAGCGGTCCGCTCGACGTTTATCACTTCGATCTCTATCGCTTCGCCGATCCGGCCGAATGGGCCGATGCCGGCTTTCGCGAATATTTCGACGCGGGCGCGTTGTGCCTCGTCGAGTGGCCGCAGCAGGCGGGCGGCCTGCTCGGCGTGCCGGACCTCGTGTTCCAACTGTCGTTGCCGAACGAAGCCGATTCGAATGAAGAAGGCCGCGTCCTGACCGCGCGGGCGTTTAGCGAAACAGGAAAGTCATGTCTCGAAAGATGTTGATCAAGCCGTTCCATTCGATCGAAGCGGGCGCCACCGCGCCGCACAACTGGCGTCGTCGCCAGGTGCTGCGCGCTGGCGCCTCGACGCTCGTGCTCGCGCTCGCCGCGCCGAAGCTAGCGCATGCCAGCAGCGTGCTCGGCGTGCGCGTGTGGCCCGCGCGCGATTACACGCGCGTCACGATCGAATCGGATCAGCCGCTGCAGAACGCCAACCAGTTGCTGCAGGGACCGGACCGGCTCGTCGTCGATCTCTCCGGCATCGATCTGGATCAGGCGTTGCGCGACCTCGTTTCGAAGATCGCGCCGAACGATCCACAGATCCAGTCGGTGCGCATCGGGCAATATCAGCCGCATGTCGTGCGCATGGTGTTCGACCTGAAGGGGTCGGTCAAGCCGCAGGTGTTCACGCTGGGTCCGATCGGCAGCTACAAGTACCGGCTCGTGTTCGACCTGTATCCGGCCGTCGCCCCCGATCCGCTGATGGAACTGCTCGCGCAGACCGAGCGCAAGCAGGAGGCGCTCGACCGCGCCAATCCGAATCCGACCGCTCCGCCGCCCGCCACGCTTTCGGGGCCGGCCACCGCTCAGAAACCGGGCACGCCGGATTCGACCGACGAGTTCTTCCAGAAGTACGCGCAGAACGACGCGCCCGCTGAAGCCGCGCCGACGCCCAAGCCCGCCGTCAAGCCGCGCGTGCCATCGACGCCGCCCGCGCCGCCCGTCATCGCGAAGAAAGATGACGACGACGATCAATATCAGTTTTCCGCGCCCAAGCAGAACGCCGGCACGACGCGCCTGCTCACCGTCGCAATCGATCCGGGCCATGGCGGAGAGGATCCCGGCGCGATCGGCGGCCAGGGCACTTACGAGAAGCACATCGCACTCGACATCGCGAAGAAGCTGCGCGCGAAGATCGACGCCCAGCCCAACATGCGCGCGATGATGACCCGCGACGCCGACTTCTTCGTGCCGCTCAACGTGCGCGTGCAGAAGGCGCAGCGCGTGTCCGCGGACCTGTTCGTGTCGATTCACGCGGACGCGTTTACTTCGCCCGATGCGCGCGGCTCGTCGGTGTTCGCGCTGTCGGAGCACGGCGCATCGAGCGCGGCGGCGCGCTGGATGGCGGCCAAGGAGAACGCATCGGATCAGGTCGGCGGCATCAACGTGAAGTCGCAGGACGCGAGCGTGAACCGCGCCCTCTTCGACATGTCGACCACGGCGCAGATCCGCGATTCGATGCGCTACGGCAGCTTCGTACTGAACGAGATCGGCAGTATCAACAAGCTGCACAAGGGCTCGGTCGAACAGGCCGGGTTCGCCGTGCTGAAAGCACCTGACATTCCGTCGATCCTGGTGGAGACGGCGTTCATCAGCAACCCGGACGAGGAAGCGCGCCTCAACGACGACGCCTATCGCGACAAGATGGCCAACGCAATCATGAAAGGCATCAAGCGCTACTTCGCGGCGAATCCGCCGCTCGCGAAGAGCCGCATGACCTGAGGCGCATGACGGCTTCGTTCAGCGCGTGGAAGGCAGCACGCGCCGGACGAGCCGTGCACCGAACACGTTCACCACGAGTCCCGCCATGACGAGCGCGGCGCCCGCCACCTGCGCCGCGTTCATCTCCTCGCCGAGCACGACCGCCGCCGACACGAGCCCGATTACCGGGACGAGCAGCGAAAACGGCGCGACGCTTCCCGCCGGATAGCGCGCCAGCAACTTTCCCCACAGGCTGTAACCGACGAGCGTCGCGACGAACGAGAGATAGAGGATCGCGAACACCGAGACGAGCGGGATGTTCGCGAGGCTCGCTTCGATGCGCGCCGGGCCTTCGAAAACCAGCGACAGCGCGAAGAACGGCAACGGCGGGATCAGGCTGCCCCAGACGACGAGCGAGAGCAGATCGACCTTGCCCATCGCCTTCGTGACGACGTTACCGAGCGCCCACATCGCGGAGGCGGCGAGCGTGAACAGGAAGCCGGTGACGGTCATCGCCTGGCCGCCACGCATGCCGATCAGCGCGAGCCCGCACGCCGCGATCAGCAGACCTGAGATGTTCGCCGGACGGATGCGTTCGCCCAGAAACATCGCCGCGAAAATCAGCGTGAAGAACGCCTGCGCCTGCAGCACGAGCGACGCGAGCCCGGCCGGCATGCCGACGTACATGCCGTAGAACAGCAGCGCGAACTGCCCGAGGGAAATGGTGAGGCCGTAGGCGAAGAGCCAGCGCAGCGGAACCTGCGGACGTTTGACGAAGAACGCCGGCAACGCGGCGAGCGCGAAGCGCAATGCGCCGAGCAGCATAGGCGGCACGCCATGCAGACCCAGCTTGATGACGACGAAATTCACGCCCCACGCGAAAATGACCACCGTTGCAATCAGCAAATCCTTTGGCGACATCGCCTTTCCCTCGTGTCATTGCGTTATTGGCGAGCCGTAAAGTGTAGCCGAGCGCGTCGCGGCGGGCTTGTCAAATACTGCAGGGCTTACGACGAGGGCAAGAAAGCGCTCGCGCCGTTCGGGCGGCGCGAGCGCTGGTTTGCGTGGTGGTGCGCAGGGATGAACGCTTACTTGCTTTGACCGCCTTCCGCGGCGCCGTTGTTGCCAGTCTCGGCGGCGGGCGTCTTCTTGCTCGCCGCATGTCCCGAATGCTTGTGCATCTTGTGCTTCTTGGCGGGCGCCGCGCTCGCCGCGTTGCCGGGGGCGGCGGTCATGGCGTCGTTGCCCATCGCCGCCGACGAATTGCCCGACGAGGTCTGCGCGAACGCGCCCGTCGCGGCGGTGGCGGCGAAAAGGCCCGTGGTGATGGCGATCATCAACTTGTTCTTGCTCATTCTCGAACTCCCTTGGTTACGTTGCAAAACGTTGCGCGAAGCCGCATTCACGCCGATCAAGCGCGGCGGCGCAAAAACGAGGGGCGCGGCGGCGCGCCTGCGCCACGTGGCATCGGCCGGTAGAATCGACGGCTCCACGGACGCCATTCCGGCGCCCGAACTGCCTTCGGAATCCGCCATGTCATCGACGATCCGCGATTTGCTCAAGCCACACCAGCACGACGTCGGCGGCCTCATGGTGCGGCGCGTGCTGCCCGCGCTCGCGGCGCGCACCGTCGGACCCTTCATTTTTTTCGACCACATCGGTCCCGCAACCCTCGTGCCCGGCAAGGGCCTCGACGTGCGCCCGCATCCGCATATCGGGCTCGCGACGGTCACCTATCTGTTCGAAGGCGCGATCATGCATCGCGACAGCCTCGGCTCGGTGCAGAAGATCACCCCCGGCGACGTCAACTGGATGACCGCCGGACGCGGCATCGTCCATTCGGAGCGCACGCCCGACGAAGAGCGCGCCGCCGGCCAGACGATGCACGGCATCCAGACCTGGGTCGCGCTGCCGGTGGCGAGCGAGGAAGTCGAGCCCGCGTTCGAACACCACGCGGCGGCCGCCCTGCCGCAGATCGAGCGCGATGGCGTGACGCTGCGCGTGATCGCGGGCAGCGCGTTCGGCGCGAAAGCCCCGACGCGGACGTTCTCGCCGACGCTCTACGTCGCGGCGCAGTTCGCCCCCGGCAGCGAGATCGTGCTCGATACGGAGCACGAGGAACGCGGTGTCTATCTCGTGAGCGGCGATCTGAGCATCGACGGCGAGCCGCTGCCTGCGGAGCAGATGGCCGTGCTCACGGCAGACGCTGACGTGAGATTGCAAAGCACGAACGGCGCGGTCGCGATGCTGCTCGGCGGCGCACCGCTCGACGGGCCGCGCTTCATCGAATGGAATTTCGTGTCGAGCGCGCGCGAGAAAATCGAGGCCGCCAAGACCGCGTGGACCGAGCAGCGCATGGGCCAGGTGCCTGGCGAAACCGAATTCATCCCGCTGCCGCCGGGGCGCCGCGAAACGCGCGCGCCCGACGCGTAAGCGCGCAGCGGCGCCTAGGCGCTTGAGAATCGCGTGGATCGTCCCAAACTGGTCGAGATAGACCGCAAGCATTAGGAGAAAACGCATGGATACGACCCTCGCCACCTTCGAGAACGACGTCATCAACGCGTCGATGCTCGCGCCCGTTCTGGTCGATTTCTGGGCCCCGTGGTGCGGCCCCTGCAAGACGCTCGGGCCAATGCTCGAAAGGCTCGAGGCCGAAGCGGGCGGCGCATGGAAGCTCGTGAAGGTGAATGTCGACGAGAATCAGGAACTCGCCGGACACTTTCAGGTGCGCAGCATTCCGCACGTGATCGCGTTCGCCGAGGGCCGCCCGGTCGATCAGTTCATCGGCGTGCTGCCGGAAGGCCAGTTGCGCGAGTTTCTCGACCGGCTCGTGCCCGCCGGCCCCGACGCCGAGCGCCGCGCCGCGCATAGCGCGTGGGCGGCCGGCGACCGCAAGCTGGCCATCGACACGATCAAGGCCGCGCTCGCGCTCGATCCCGGTTACGACGACGCGCGTCTGGACCTGATCGAATGGCTGATCGCGGAGCGCCGCATCGACGAAGCGAAGGACGAGGACAAGCTGCTGTCGCCGAAAACGACGCAAGGCATCGACGCGCGCTACAACGCGCTCAAGACCGAGCTCGACGCCGCCGACGCTGCAGCCGACCTGCCGCCCGCCGACGCGCTGATCGACGCGGTCAACGCGAAGCCCGACGATCTCGACGCGCGCTTCGCGCTGGCCAATCGGCTGATCGCGGGGCGCGACTATGCGGGCGCGCTGGAGCATCTGCTCGCGATCGTCGTGCGTGACCGCGCCTTCATGGACGATGTCGGCCGCAAGACCATGCTCTCGGTGTTCGACCTCGCGGCGAACCAGCCGGATCTCGTGTCGCAATGGCGGCGCAAGCTGAGCGCGGCGCTCAACTGATTGCCGCGTTTGAAATGCAAAACGGCCAGCTTTCATCGAGCTGGCCGTTTTTGCTTCCGGGGCGCTCGACTCAGGCCGCGCGCTTCGCCAGTTCGCGCAGCACGTGCGCCGCCGCCGCGAAGCCGAAGCTCGCCGTCACGCACACGCTCGATCCGAAGCCCGCGCAATTCAGCCCGACCGGTCCTGAATATCCCGCGCCCGTTTCGAGGTGCTCGGCGCCCTCGCTGATATCGCACGCCGGCGCTTCCGGATAGATCAGCGGCTCGTCCGAATACACCGCGCTCACCTTGAAGCGCGCCTTCGGCCCGCGCGGAAAGCCGTGCAGCTTGCGCAACTGGCCGCGCACTTTCGACAGCAGCGGGTCCTGAATCGTGAGCGCGAGATCGTCGATCCGGATGCGCGTCGGATCGAGTTGCCCGCCCGCGCCGCCCACGGTGATGAGCGCCTGCTTGCGCTCGACACACCACGCGATTAGCGCGGTCTTCGTACGCACGCTGTCGATCGCATCGATCACATAATCGAAACCGTCACCGAGCGTCTGTTCGAAGTTGCCGGGTTCGACGAAATCCTCGATCTGCCGCACATCGCAAGCCGGATCGATCAGTCTGATGCGCTCGGCCATGGCCGTGACTTTCGCCTTGCCATAGTTGCCGTCGAGCGCGTGAATCTGACGATTCGTATTGCTTTCGGCGACGTTATCGAGATCGATCAACGTGAGCTTGCCGACCGCGCTGCGCGCGAGCGCCTCCGCCACCCACGAGCCCACGCCGCCAATGCCGATGACCGCGACATGCGCCCGCTCGAACGCGGCGAGCGCAGGTGCGCCGTACAGGCGCGCGATGCCGCCGAAGCGTCGGTCGCGATCGGCGAGATCGTCTGCGGAGAGCGTGGCCGCGGTATCGGAGGAAGGGTTCATGTCGTGAGTGGATAAAGCCGGAGAAGTGACGTACGAAGCAGAAGCAAATAAAGTGCAACGCCCGTTGTGCCCCGTCAAGTAAGGCTTACAAGCGGCTGTCGATTCTAAAAACTTGAGTCGTCAATCATGCAAAATGCGGGCGAATCTCGTATTCTGCCTTATCGAAACCCTCGACGTGATAGCCGCCCTTGCTGCATCCGGTGTGCGCACATCGCGTTCGGGGTAATCAGGGCAAGATCGTTTCACCTTGGCTATACTGACGCGACTGTAGCGCTTGCATAAAAATGACAACTCTCGCAGACCTTCGCAAAAATTATTCGCGCGATTCACTCGATACCGCCGACGTCGATCCGAACCCGGTGCGTCAATTCCAGACCTGGTTCGCTCAAGCGCTCGATGCGAAGTTGCCCGAACCGAATGCCATGACCCTCGCGACCGTCGACGCGCAAGGGCGTCCGTCCGCGCGGATCGTGCTCATCAAGGGCGTCGATGAGCGCGGATTTGTTTTCTTTACCAATTACGAAAGCCGCAAGGGCCGCGAACTCGCCACGAATTCCGCGGCGAGTCTGCTGTTCCACTGGATCGAGCTCGAGCGCCAGGTGCGCGTCGAGGGCCGCGTCGAAAAGACGAGCGCCGAGGAAAGCGATACGTACTACGAATCGCGTCCGCTCGGCTCGCGCATCGGCGCGTGGGCATCCGACCAGAGTCAGCCGCTCGAAAGCCGCGAGGCGCTGGAAGCGCGCGAGCGCGAGATGATCGCGAAGTACGGCGACGCGCCGCCGCGCCCGCCGCACTGGGGCGGTTATCGCGTCGTGCCGGAGACCATCGAGTTCTGGCAGGGGCGCCCGTCGCGGCTGCACGATCGCATCGTCTATTCGCGCGACAGCGCGGGCGATCCGTGGCGCATCGCGCGGCTCGCGCCGTAGCGGGAGCGACGAGAGCGGCAGGCAGCACGAACATGGAGGCGCGAGCCTTCCCTTGATTTCATCTAGCGCGGAGAAACAAGCATGTTCTGGGAGAAGAAGCTGACGCAGTGGGTTGAGGAAGTGCGCGACCGGGCCGACCTGCCCGCGCGGCTGGTGCTGTGGGACGGCCAGCAGCACGATTTCGGCCAGTTCGCCGCCCCTCAGGTGACGCTGCACGTGAAGAGCGCGACCGCGCTGCCCTACCTGCTCGAACCGAGTCTCGACAATCTCGGCGAAGCCTATGTGAAGGGCAAGATCGACATCGAGGGCAAGCTCTCGGACATCATCAACATCAGCTATTCGCTCGCGAAGAATACAGTGACGAGCGCGGGCAAGCTCGCCCGTGTGCGACGCTACTTCAATCACTCGAAGACGTCGGACAAGAAGGCCATTCAGTATCACTACGATGTGTCGAACGAGTTCTACGAGCTCTGGCTCGACAAGAACATGGTGTACTCCTGCGCGTACTTCGAGAACGGCGACGAAGACATCGACACCGCGCAGCTCAAGAAGATCGACCACATCCTCACGAAGATTCAGGTGCAGCCGGGGCATCGTCTCCTTGATATCGGCTGCGGCTGGGGCGCGCTCGTGATTCGCGCGGCGCAGAAGTTCGGCGCGCAGTGCGTTGGCGTCACGCTCTCCGAGAACCAGTTCAAGCTCGCGACCGAGCGCGTGAAGGCGGCGGGTCTCGAAGGCAAGGTCGAAATCCGCCTGCAGGACTATCGCGATATTCCCGGACAGTTCGACCGCATCACGAGTGTCGGCATGTTCGAGCATGTCGGACGCAAGAATCTGCCGGGATACTTCGCAAGGATCCACGATCTGCTCGTCGATGACGGCATCGCGATGAATCACGGCATCACGTCTTCCGACGCCGACAGCGGCGAGACGTCGCTCGGTGGCGGCGAGTTCATCGACAAGTATGTGTTCCCCGATGGCGAGCTGCCGCATATCAGCCTCGCGCTCGAATGCATGCAGCGCGGCGGGCTTGAGGCGGTCGACGTCGAAAGCCTGCGCCGGCATTACGCGCATACGCTCGATGTCTGGGCCAACCGGTTCGAGGAGAATGCGGAGGCCGCGAGGAAGCTCGTCGACGATGAGCACTTCCGCATCTGGCGCGTGTATCTCGCGGGCTGCGCATATGCGTTCGAGAACGACGATGTGTCGATCTATCAGGTGATCTGCCGCAAGGCGGGGCGTAGCGCGAAGACGCTGCCGTGGTCGCGGCGGTATATCTACGAGAAGGCGCTCTGAGCCGCGATCTCACGCATCTCGAAACGGGCGAGCCTGAAGAAGAGCAATTCGATCTCTTCGGCGAGCCCGCGCCTGTTGCTGCTGCCGAAAAGCCGGCCACGCAAGCGAAGCCGCCAAAGCAAGCGAAGCAACCCAAACCACGCGGTATCCTCCCCGCGCCTTTTCAACCCGAATTCGAAGCGCTGGCGAGCCGCTTGCCGGACGTGATCCATCTCGGAACATCGACATGGTCGTTTCCCGGCTGGCGCGGCATCGTCTACGGCGACGAATACTCGAACGCGAAACTCTCCCGCGACGGCCTCACCGCCTACGGCGCGCATCCGTTGCTGAAGAGCGTGTCGATCGACCGCTCGTTCTACGCGCCGCTGTCGCTCGCTGAATATGCGCGCTACGCCTCGCAGGTGCCGGAGCATTTTCGCTTCATCGTGAAGGCACCCGCTTCCGTCACCGATGCCTTCATCCGCGGCGAGCGGGGCACGCCCGACGCGGACAACCCGGCGTTCCTGAACGCGCAAATCGCCATCGACGACTTCGTGACGCCGTGCATCGGCGGACTCGGCGCGAAAGCGGGCGCGCTCGTGTTCCAGTTCTCGCCGCTGCCCGATGCAATGATCGTCGAGCCGGCGCGCTTCATCGACCGGCTGTCGGAATTTCTCAAGGCGCTGCCGTCGCTCGAAGGCGACGCGTGCTATGCCGTCGAAATCCGCGACGCGGTGATGCTCACGCCGCGCTTCATTCGCGCACTGCGCGAGGCGAACGCGCGCTATTGCATCGGCGTGCACGCGCGCATGCCGGACGTGCGCCGTCAGGCGAAAGCACTCGCGGTGCTGGATGAAGAAGGAAAAGGCCCGCTCGTCGTGCGCTGGAGCCTGCACAGCGGCTTTCGCTACGAACAGGCGAAGGCGAAGTACGAGCCGTTCGACAAGATCGTCGATGAAGATCGCGACACGCGCGAGGCGCTAGCCGAACTGGCCGCGGGTTACGCGATCGCGGGCCAGCCGGTGGTGATCGCGGCGAACAACAAGGCGGAAGGCTCCGCGCCGCTCACCTGCTTCGAGCTCGCACGCGGCATCGCGGAGGAAATAGAGCGCGCGCGAAACGCCTAGAACGATTCAGAAGCGCATCACGCTTTCAGCCGATGTGCGAACTTCTTGCGAAACTTCGCGACCTTCGGACCGACCACCGCCGCGCAATAACCCTGATTCGGATGCTGCGCGAAGTAGTTCTGGTGATAAGCCTCAGCCGGATAGTAGTCGCCGTCGAGCGGCACCACTTGCGTCACGATCTTGCCGCCGAAGACATCTTCGCGCTGCAGTTCGTCGATCACGTCGAGCGCAATCTTGCGCTGCTCGTCCGAATGCGTGAACACGGCCGACCGGTACTGCGTGCCGACATCGTTGCCCTGACGATTGAGCTGCGTCGGATCGTGCGTCGCGAAGAAAATCTCGAGCACCTCGCGATATCCGATCACGGACGGATCGAACACCACCTTCACCACTTCCGCGTGGCCGGTATCGCCTTCGCAAACCTGCTCGTAAGACGGATTCACCACCTTGCCGCCCGCATAGCCCGATTCGACCGACTCCACGCCCTGCACCGAGAGAAACACGGCTTCGGTGCACCAGAAACATCCGCCGCCGAGCGTCGCGGTTTCGGTCTTCGCCTGCCCGTTCTGCTGGTCGAGTAAGGTCATAAGGTGCCACTCCTCAATAGTGCATGCGGCCACGCCGCGGATCATGCATATGGATGCGCACAGCCGCTTCTTCAACCTGAAGCCGGGTTACGCGCACGCGATGAATCGAGCTTAACGGGTTTGACGAAGCCGCGCAGGGAACCCCGGGCGGCAGAAAACTTGCTGCCGGCGTACGGTCAATCGGCGGCCATCGACAGCCGATTCCGCTAGAATCGAAACAAATCCGCAGCTTTTACATGACTTTTGAAAAGTTCCTTCCGACTGAAGCGCGACGCGCGGCCGGCTCGGTAGCACACGACACACTCGACCGCCCATTTGCCCGCTCATCTGCCAAATGAAACGCGCCAAATCCCCGAATTTCGATCCGACCGCGTTTCGCGCCGCGCTCGGCCAGTTTGCGACCGGCGTCACGGTCATCACGACCCGCACGGATTCCGGTCAGCTGATCGGCATTACCGCGAGCTCGTTCAACTCGGTGTCGCTGAATCCGCCGCTCGTGCTGTGGAGTCTCGCGACCAAATCGGCGTCGATGCCGGTGTTCCGCGCCAATAGCCACTACGTGGTAAACGTGCTCGCGGCCTCGCAGCTCGAACTGTGCCGACGCTTCGCGACGGTAAAGGGCGACCGGTTCGCAGGCGTCTCGCACGCGGCCGGCGACACCGGCATGCCCGTGCTCGACGGCGCGCTCGCGTGGTTCGAATGCCACAACCGCAGCCGCTACGACGAAGGCGATCACGTGATCTTCGTCGGCGAAGTGGAACGTTGCGGCGTGCGTGAAGACGCGGCGGAAGTCTCGCCGCTCGTCTTTCAGGCGGGCGGTTTCCACACGCTGGGATCGCTCGAATAAGCCGTCAGGGCGTATGCGCGCGCCCCGGCTGCTCGATCAGCGCGACCGGCACGCCCGCGTCGTCCTTCATCGTCTGAAGCACGATGTTCGAGCGGATGTCGATCACGCCGGGCGCCTTGTAGAGCTTCGACAGAATGAAGTCGGAGTAATGCTTGAGGTTGTGCGCGAGCACCCGAAGCACGTAATGCGTGTCGCCGGTGACTACGAACGCGCCGACCACTTCCGGCCATTCGCGCACGGCGGCGGCGAACTTCTCGTGCCAGTTTTCCTGATCATTGCGCATGGAGACGTGAACGAACGCCTCCAGTTCGATGCCGAGCCGTTCGCGGTCGAGGCACGCGCGATAGCTCGCGATCACCCCTTCCTCCTCCAGCAGACGCATTCGGCGCAAGCACGCCGACGGCGAGAGCGAGATGCGCTCCGCCAGGTCCAGGTTACTGATCCGTCCATCTTCCTGCAGTACCGCCAGAATTCGGCAATCCGTTGCATCGAGCGTGAAGCCGGTCATTTTTGAGTCCCCTGAGCCCGTTTCATCGAATTATGTTCTAAGCGCGACACTTTTGGGTGGTTATTTCGCAAGCACTTTTCGAGATGACACGACTATGATTTGACGCATCTCCACGCTTTCTGCTAGGGCGCGTCATGACGCTTCTGGACATTTCCCCGCCGATCGATACCGCCACGCCCGTCTGGCCGGGCGACACGCCGGTCGGCATCGAGCGCGTGTGGCGCATGGAGGCGGGGTCGCCCGTCAACGTCGCGCGTCTCACGCTCTCGCCGCACACCGGCGCTCATGCCGATGCGCCGCTTCACTACGACGAACACGGCAAGCCGATCGGCGCGGTCGCGCTCGAAACGTACATCGGTACGTGCCGCGTCGTGCATTGCATCGGCGCCGCGCCGCTCGTGATGCCCGAGCACGTAGCCGCCCATCTCGCCGATGTCCCGGCGCGCGTTCTGCTTCGTACTTACACGCATGCGCCGCTCGACGCCTGGGACGCCAGTTTCACGGCGGTCGCGCCCGAAACCATCGACTTGCTGGCCGAAAAAGGCGTGAAGCTGATCGGCATCGACACGCCGTCGCTCGATCCGCAGGAATCGAAAACCATGGACGCGCACAAGCGCATCCGCGCGCACGGCATGGCGATTCTCGAAGGCCTCGTGCTCGACGCCGTCGCGCCGGGCGATTACGAACTGATCGCCCTGCCGCTCAAATTCTCGACGCTCGATGCGAGCCCGGTTCGCGCCGTCCTGCGTCCGCTCTCTTGATGATCCTCAAATATAGGGACTTTTCGATGAAAAATCGTGACGAAACCGCGGCACTCGACCGCGACGATCCGCTCGGCGCGCTGCGCGAGCAATTCGCGTTGGCCCGCGAGGTGATCTATCTCGACGGCAATTCCCTCGGCGTGCCGCCCAAAGCCGCCGCCGCGCGCGCCGCCGACGTGATCGCCGCCGAATGGGGCGATGGTCTGATCCGCAGCTGGAACACGGCCGGCTGGTTCGCGCTGCCCAAGCGGCTCGGCAACAAGCTCGCCTCCCTGATCGGAGCGCACGAGGACGAGGTCGTCGTCACGGACACGATCTCGGCGAATCTCTTCAAGATCCTCTCGGCTGCGCTGAAGCTCGCGAACGAGCGCGATCCGAAACGTCGCGTGATCGTCTCCGAACGTTCGAACTTTCCGACCGATCTATATATTGCGCAGGGCTTGATCGAGCAACTGGATCGCGGATACGAACTGCGTCTCGTCGATGACCCTTCCGAGCTGCCGAAGGCCATCGACGAAAACACCGCCATCGCGATGATCACGCACGTCAATTACCGCACCGGATACATGCACGACATGGCCGCGCTCACCGAGACGATTCATCGCGCGGGCGCGCTCGCCGTGTGGGATCTGGCGCATTCGGCAGGCGCGGTGCCGGTCGATCTGAACGGCGTCGGCGCGGATTACGCGGTTGGTTGCACCTACAAGTATCTGAACGGCGGCCCCGGCTCGCCCGCGTTCGTGTGGGTCGCGAAGCGTCATCAGAGCGCGTTCTCGCAGCCGCTTTCCGGCTGGTGGGGACATAAAAAGCCGTTCGAGATGAACCCGGTGTATCGGCCGGACGACGGCATCGGCCGATTTCTTTGCGGCACGCAGCCGATCGTGTCGATGTCGCTGGTCGAATGCGGACTCGACGTGTTCCTGCAAACCGACATGCAGGCGCTCAGAAAGAAGTCGCTCGCGCTGAGCGATCTGTTCATCAGGCTGGTCGAGGAACGTTGCGGCGAATTTCCGCTGTCGCTCGCGACGCCGCGCGAGCACGCGCGACGCGGCTCGCAGGCGAGCTTCGAGCATCCGAACGGCTATGAAGTGATGCAGGCGCTGATCGCGCGCGGCGTGATCGGCGATTATCGCGAGCCGCGCATTCTGCGCTTCGGCTTCACCCCGCTCTACACGCGCTTCGTCGATGTGTGGGACGCCGTCGAAGTCCTGCGCGACGTGCTCGCCACCGAAAGCTGGCGCGCGCCCGAATTCGCCGAGCGCGCATCGGTGACCTGAGAGGAGCGTCGACATGAGCAATACGCAAGGCTGTCCGTTCGGTCACGGCGCCACGGAAACCGCAACGGAAAAAGGCTGGCACGACGCCAAGCTCGATTTCTCCGATTCAATGAGCTACGGCGATTACCTGGGCCTCGAGTCGATCCTGAACGCGCAGCATCCGCTTTCGCCGGATCACAACGAGATGCTGTTCATCGTGCAGCATCAGACGAGCGAGCTATGGATGAAGCTCGCGCTGTACGAACTGCGCGCAGCGCTCGCGGCTGTGCATCGCGATGAACTGCCGCCCGCGTTCAAGATGCTCGCGCGCGTGTCGCGGATTTTCGAGCAACTCGTGCAGGCTTGGAACGTCCTCGCGACGATGACGCCCTCCGAATACACCGCGATGCGCCCGTATCTCGGGCAGTCGTCGGGGTTTCAGTCGCATCAGTATCGGCAGATCGAGTTCATGCTGGGCAACAAGAATGCGCAGATGTTGAAACCGCATGAGCATCGGCCGGAGATTCTCGCGCAGGTGCGCGAGACGCTGGAAGCGCCCTCCTTCTACGACGAAGTGATCCGCCTGCTCGCGCGACGCGGCTTCGCGATCAATCCCGAGCGGCTGAACCGCGACTGGACGCAGCCGACGACGCACGATCCGTCGGTGGAGGCAGCGTGGCTCGCGGTGTATCGCGATCCGTCGCATCACTGGGATCTTTACGAGATGGCGGAAGAGCTCGTCGATCTGGAAGACGCGTTCCGGCAATGGCGCTTCCGTCATGTGACGACGGTGGAGCGCATCATCGGCTTCAAGGGCGGCACGGGCGGCACGGCGGGCGCTTCGTATCTGCGCAAGATGCTCGATGTCGTGCTGTTTCCGGAACTGTGGCATGTCCGGACGGTGCTTTGAGCTTGACGCGCTTCTACGCGAGACGCGCGGCCAGCGCCCTCAGTTTCGGACCGATCGTCTCGCGGAAATACGCCTCGTCCATCGACGACGCGGGCCCGCTGCTCGACAGCACGAGCCAGCGTCCATTGCGCAGATCGCGGAACGGCGCGGCGATGGCGTTGACGTCGTCGTGCCATTCGCGAAACGAGTAGCAGCAGCCGTCGCGCGTGAAATCGTCGACGGCGCGGCGCGCGGCGTCGACCTTTTCCGCGCCTTCGCTTCGGCCCAGTTCATCCAGGAGCGCTTCGCGCGCCGCCGTGTCCTGCACGGCGAGATAGGCGCGGCCCATCGAACTCGTCAGCATCGACAGCCGCGAACCGGGTGCAAGGCCGAGCGTCAGCGCCGTCTCGCTGCGGATGGTTTCCAGATAGATCATGTCGAGCCCGTCGCGGCAGCCGAGCGACACCGCCGCGCCGATCTCGCGCGCGAGTTCGCGCATGTGCGGGCGCGCGAGCTCCAGCGTGTCCGCACCCGCGAGCAGCGTGAAACCGAGCGAGAGCACGCCGGTATCGAGCGCATATTTGCCGGCGGGTTCATCGAAACGCAGATAGCCGAGCGTCGTCAGCGTGTAGGCGAGCCGGTTGACCGTGGCCTTCGCCAGGCCCGTGCGCTCGACGAAATCGCGATTGCCGAGCAGCGTCTCGCCCGGACGGAACGCGCGCAACAGATCGAGCCCACGCGCGAGCGCGACGACGAACTTGCGCTCGTCGATGTCCTCGGACGATACGTGGCGCATTGAAATCGACGCTGAATTTCGTGTGGAATCGGCTGACATTGGGTGTTAGACTCGGATCTGATTTGCAAAACATTGTTTCGCCTAGCGGAACTCAAGTCAAGCGCTCCGTGCGCCCGGCCGGTCGTGTCGTGAAAGACCTGCGAGCAAGCCGCCCGGCATCCGGCGCTTTTCGATGTAATCAGGAGACTGCAACATGGCCGACGCCGCCCGCTTCAATTGGGAAGACCCGCTTCTGCTGGACCAGCAACTGACCGAAGACGAACGCATGGTGCGGGACGCCGCGCGCGCCTACGCGCAGGACAAGCTGCAGCCGCGCGTGATGCAGGCGTTCCGCGAGGAAAAGACCGATCCGGCGATCTTCCGCGAGATGGGCGAGCTGGGCCTGCTCGGACCGACCATTCCGGAGCAGTACGGTGGCCCCGGCCTCAACTACGTGTGCTACGGCCTGATCGCGCGCGAAGTCGAGCGCGTGGATTCGGGTTATCGCTCGATGATGTCGGTGCAGTCGTCGCTCGTCATGGTGCCGATCAACACCTTCGGCAGCGACGCCCAGAAGGAAAAGTACCTGCCGAAGCTCGCGCGCGGCGAGTGGATCGGCTGCTTCGGCCTGACCGAGCCCAACGCCGGCTCCGATCCGGCCAGCATGACGACGCGCGCGAAGAAAGTGCAGAACGGCTTTTCGCTGTCCGGCACGAAGATGTGGATCTCGAACTCGCCTATCGCGGACGTGTTCGTCGTCTGGGCGAAGCTTGAGGAAGACGGCCGCGACGAGATTCGCGGTTTCATTCTCGAAAAAGGCTGGAAGGGGCTGTCCGCGCCCGCGATTCACGGCAAGGTCGGGCTGCGCGCATCGATCACCGGCGAAATCGTGATGGACGAAGTGTTCGTCCCCGAAGAAAACATCCTGCCGAACGTACGCGGCCTGAAGGGTCCGTTCACGTGCCTGAATTCGGCGCGCTACGGCATTTCCTGGGGCGCGCTCGGCGCGGCGGAAGCGTGCTGGCACACAGCGCGGCAATACACGCTGGATCGCAAGCAGTTCGGCCGTCCGCTCGCCGCGAACCAACTGATTCAGAAAAAGCTCGCCGATATGCAGACCGAAATCACGCTCGGCCTGCAGGGCGTGCTGCGCCTCGGACGCATGAAGGACGAGGGCACGGCGGCAGTGGAAATCACCTCGATCATGAAGCGCAACTCGTGCGGCAAGGCGCTCGACATCGCACGTCTCGCGCGCGACATGCTCGGCGGTAACGGCATCTCCGATGAATTCGGCGTGGCGCGTCATCTCGTGAACCTCGAAGTGGTGAACACGTACGAAGGCACGCACGATATTCACGCGCTCATTCTCGGCCGTGCGCAAACGGGCATTCAGGCGTTTTTCTAAGAGCTCCGTTCAAACAATGAAGGGCCGGCACTCGCCGGCCTTTTTTGTTTAATGGGCGCTTGAAGCGCGAATGAATGCCGTTTCGCGCGAATTTTCCTGTCGTGCTTCTTGTAACTTTCGATAAACCGCCTGAAACTTTTACGGGTCAGATCGTATCAATCCCAAACGGTGTCGATGCACATGACGAGGCGGCCGGCTATTTCCTGCGGATTCGCGCGACTGGAACAGAATCTGCGTCAGTCCGCGCTGCAGGACATAAGCCTCCTCGTCAGCGATCCCATCTTTGGTTACGATTCGCGTAGCCTCACCGATTGGAGCCTTTAATGTCTGAAATCAACAAGGAGCGATTCATGTCGGATATCAAATCAGTACTCGCTGACGCCGAAGATCTCTTGAAGCAAGCGGCTAGCGCCACCGGTGAACGCGCTTCCGAACTGCGCGAGAGCGCGCTCACGCGCCTCAAGCAGGCGAAGGAAAAGGCCGCCGACGCGCAGGTCGTCGTCATCGAGCGGGGCAAGAAGGCCGCGCGCGCCACCGACGACTACGTGCACGAGCATCCGTGGGCGTCGATCGGCATCGCGGCGGGCATCGGCATGGTCATCGGCCTGTTGATCAACCGCAAATAAGCAACCGTCCTTACACCAATGGCCCGCTGATTGCTAATTCGGTCGCTGTCGCGGTCCAAATCGGACTGAACCGCGAGCGCTCTGCCCGGGCGCGCGGCTCGACACTCGCACCGGCCGGCTGCTGCACCGCCGACCGGAACCATACATAAAAAGCGGCAACATCGCGCTTCTCGCATTCAAGCCATGACGACAGAACGGCCCCCGCAGCAATCGTCCCCCGGACCATTGCGACGAATCCTGAGCTCCGCCTTCGCCATCTTCGAGACGCGCCTTGAACTCATCGGCATCGAGCTTCAGGAGGAGAAGGAGCGGCTCATCGGCGTGCTATTCCTGGGACTCGCCGCCATGATGCTCGCGATGATGGCGCTCATCTCACTCACCGTGCTGATCGCCATTTTCTTCTGGGATACGTATCGGTGGCAGGCGCTCGGCGGCATCACCGCCCTGTACGCGCTGATCGCGATCGTATGCGGCCTGAAGGCGCGCAACAATCTGCGCGACGCACCGAACATGTTCGACGACACGCTCGCCGAGTTCCGCAAGGACCGCGATACGTTCCGCTGAAAACCGCGCCCACATCCAGCCATGAGCCAACACGACAACACCTTCAAGACGCCGAGGCGTGACAAGATGCAGAAGCTGCGCACGCCGCAAATGCGCGCGCTGCGCAAGGAACTGCTGATTGCGCGCGCGGACGTCGAGCGCATGGAACTGCGCCAGGCCACGTACGATCTGCGCGCGTCCGTCACGCACTTCAGTTTTCTGCGTTTCCTGATGCCGGGCGGCGGCTCGCGCCGCTGGGGCAGAGGGCGCGCGTCTTCGGGCGGCATCGGCGGCGTGCTGGGTTCGCTGCTCGGCTCGGGCAGCATCGGCGTGCTCTTGAAGCAATATCCGATCATCGGCTCGCTCGCTTCGCTGATCCTCACGAAGCCGGTAAGGACCAAGGTGCTGCACGGCGCGAAACCCTTGCTCAAGTGGGGCGGTCTCGCGCTCGCCGGCTGGGAAGGCTGGCGCATCTATCAGCAAATGAAGTCGACGACGACCGAAACGTCCAATAACGCCGTCGATCCGACGGTGTTCTGAAACATCGGCATCAACCCTTGCCGGCCCAGCACGCGGCGGACTGCGCCCTATCTAGTGGTGCGCTCGCGCCGGGCGCATGGTTCGAGCGCAACCCGGTCGCATCCATGACGAACGCGCCGCAAGCGTCGTCCTGCATCGGGCCGGACACGACCGGCGTGACTTCGATCGCGTAGCCGCCGTTGGTCGCCGACTCGGAAAGCACGGCAACGCGGTACACCGCTGCGCCATGGGCCGGAGCCTGGTCGAAGCCGGCATTCAGCGCGATGGCGTCGCCGCTTTCGAAGGTCTGCGCAAGACGCGCCGTTTCGACAAACTGGACCGCGCGCAGCGCCGCCGCTGCGGCGTCGAGCCGATGCGCCTTCGCTATGTGCGCGCGCCAGCCCGGAATCGCGAACGCCGCGATGATCGCCGCGACGCCCAACGCGATCATCAACTCCAGCAAGCTGAATGCGCTTTCTCTTTTGCGCTCTCTCATGTCGCTTCCTCAAAACGGCCGCGCGACGACGCGCCGCCAGTGTTGCGTGCTCGCGCCCTCGGCGACATCGATTCGAAGCTGAAGCCATGCTTCTGAACCCGGCGTCGCGCCGAAGCCGCGCGCAGTGACGAGGAAGGAGGTGCTCGCCCACGATTCGATCAGACACTGCGGCGCGCGTCGCGCGTACGGCCAGGCTGCGAACGGCGCGATGGCGGCGGCGCCCGGTCCTTCGAACGATGCCTTGAGGCGCCAGCGCGAAGGTTCCTCGTTCAGCGACGAGCTCATTGACGGCAGCGCGAGAGAAAGCATTCGGCTGCAGCGCATGAGCGCACTGTCCGCCGCGTGGAACGCCTGCACGCGCTCGCGCGTGGCGAGCGTCGCGCGCGTGGCCACAAGCGATGTATGCAGCCACGCGCTCGCGGTGACAAGCATCATCGCGGCGAGAATCAGGACGATCGGCAACGTGGCGCCGCGCGATGACGAAGGTCGCTTCATTGCGCGTCTCCTTTCGTGGTCGCCGGCGCATTCCGGATCGCGACGCGTCGCCAGAAGGCTTGACGGGCGTGGCCGTCGTCGGCGTAAGCTGACGAGCCGTTGCAATCGACATAGCGGGTTCGTCGCTTCGCCTGCGCCGTGAAGCCGCGCACGAGCACGCAGATTTCCGCCGCGTGGACATCCGCCCAGCGTTCGCGCGCCAGCGCCGACGCATCCAGCGCCGACGGCGAGCCCGCCAGCCGGTACTGCGCACGAATCCGTTCGATCCCTTCCACGAGCGGCTGCGCCTGCCTGCCGCCGCCCTCGCAATACAACTCCGGCTCGCCTGTGGACGCGCTGGTTTTCGCGTAAAAGCGATTCGTGACGATCGCGTCGGTGGCCGCCTGACCGAGACAGTCGGTCGGCGCGCCGCTGGAAGACGGCCATGTGGAGACGGCATCGACGGCGTAGCGCACTTGCACGCCGTCCGAACGGCTCGCCAGCGCTTCGCAAGATGCATATGTATCCACACCGACGACGCGCCCTTGCGCGCAACCGAAGATGGCCGCCTCGACGCGTGCGCCCGGATCATGGCCGGACGCAAACCCGGCCATCTGAATCTGCTGGCCGATCAGGTCCAGCGCGACCGACGCCGAGTCGTGCATCCGCGCGGCATCCGCGGCGCGTTCGAACGCCGCGCGTTGCGCCCGATACAGCGACAGCGACGCAACCACGATCAACATGCCCAGCGCGAGCGCGATCGTCATCTCCAGCAACGTGTGACCGCGCGAGGTGAATGAACGTCGGCTCATCGCGCGAACGCCACCGCGATGCAGGACGTGAGCGGCCTGGCCTGCGGCTCGGGACACGGCTCGGACCGGTCTTCGGCACGCCAGCTCACGGCGGCGACGCGCACGCCGTCCGCGCGATCGAACACCGCGACTTCGCCCGCGGGCAGCGTGAGCGCCGCCCTCGACTGCCACAAGGACACGATCGCTCCGCGGTCCGCGTCGCTGCGCACGCCTTCCGCGACCGAATCCGCAATGAACGTCGCGCGCTCCCGCAACAACGCAATGCGCTCGTGGCGCGCGAGCGTGCTCTGCACCGCGACGACGCCGAGCGCGCTCACCGCCGCGAGCGACAGCGCAACCATCACGTCCAGCAAGGAATTTCCACGTTGCGTACGCTTCATGCCGATGCTCCGCAACTGCCCGGTGAAATGCGCGCACGCCCGCCCGCCGCGATCCGGACGCAGCGGCGCGCTGCCGGATTCGCCGCGGCATCCGCGCCACGCGGTGCGAAATCGAAGCTGCGGAATCCGCCGATCACCTGGCCCGAAGGCGGCGTGAACGAGAGATCCGTCGACGCCCCCGCGATGGCGATCGACGTCATCTCCGGCTGCATGCGCAGGAGCGTCGCCACGCCGTCGCGATCGACGAACAGGCCCCATCCGCACGACCAGTCGGTGATGCCGTCGCCGCAGTTGCGTCCCGCGGCGAGGCAGTGGCTCGATGCGTCGATCCGGCACAGCGTGACGCGCGCACCGCGCCGCACGGCTTCGGCGCGCGCGAGCGACAGCGTGGCGAGCAGCGAGCGCGCCCGCGCGTCGACCCGATCGCGGGTCTGCCACGCGAAAAACGATGGCGCCGCGAACGTCGCGAGAATCGCCATTACAGCGAGCACCACGCACAGTTCGACGAGCGTGAAACCTTGTCTTGAAGCGCGGATCATCGGCATGCCTTATCGATCGAGTTGAGCGGAAAGGCCCAATCTAGCGAGAAGAAATGCGCGCCGCCATTAGCCGAATGGCCGAGTGTTCACACCGTCCGATGCCCGGCACACTGCGGGAGCGAACGGAAAGACCGGAGGTCGGGAGGGAATGATGCGGAAAAAGTCAGCGCTTGCGCGAAGTCGATTTCTTCGGCGCGGCACGCCGGAATTCTTCGAGCACGTCTTCGAATTCGGAGACGTCCTCGAAACGCTTGTAGACCGATGCGAAACGCACGTAGGCAATGGTGTCGAGCTGACGCAGCTCGTTCATCACGAGCTCGCCCAGACGCTCGCTCTGCACTTCGCGCTCGCCGCTGCCGAGCAATTGATATTCGATGCGGGACGCCGCGGCATCGATCGCATCGGCGGCGACCGGCCGCTTTCGCAGCGCAAGCTGCATGCTCGCAACGATCTTGCGGCGGTCGAACTCGGTGCGGCTGCCGTCTTTCTTGACGACCGAAGGCAGCGCGAGCTCGACGCGCTCGTAGGTGGTGAAACGCTTGTCGCAGGAAGGACAGCGCCGCCGCCGCCGGATGGCCGCGCCATCCTCCGACACGCGAGAATCCACGACCTGGGTGTCTTCGTGTCGGCAGAATGGGCAGCGCATCGGCGTTCGGCTCGCGACTTAACGGTAGACCGGGAAGCGCTTGGTCAGGTCGGCCACTTGCGCGCGCACGCGCTCGAGGTTCGCCTGATCCTCCGGATTGTCGAGCACGTCGGCGATCAGATTGCCGACGATCTCCGCTTCCTTCGTGCCGAAGCCGCGCGTGGTCATTGCGGGCGAACCGAGACGCACGCCGCTCGTGACGAACGGCTTTTCCGGATCGTTCGGGATCGCGTTCTTGTTGACCGTGATATGCGCCGCGCCGAGCGCCGCTTCCGCCGCTTTGCCGGTGATCTTCTTGGCGCGCAGATCGACGAGCATCACGTGGCTTTCCGT
>NZ_FCOA02000011.1 GCF_001544875.2 Caballeronia hypogeia | reverse complement strand
ACCCACTGTCACATCGCACCGTTTAACGAACCGGTGCAGCGCCTGATAGCTCCGGCGCTGCGCTGCGCGCCGCCGACCGGTCAATCGGGTCCGCGCGCGCTTCTTTACTAACGCCGCCATCGCGCGGCATTTGCTCACCGACGGTTTCCCTTGCAGACCCAGCGGCAGCGCGTAGCGCTGTGCCGGTGCTCTTTCGTGCTGAACCAGCCACTTTGACGTTCTAGCTCGTCAGACCGTGCGCGATCCAATTCGCGTCAGGCCTACGAGGGAGACACGTAGAGGCTGGGCCACTCCGAACGATGACGACGAGCGAGATCGAAGCACTCCGGGTCCAAAAAGCTGCTTTCTTTGGTGACTTTCTTTGCAGCAGCAAAGAAAGTTACCCCTGCCCCGGGGAGGGGCGACGCCAATAGACCGACAACAAAGCAGGATTTCACGAAAGCACAAGCGAACGAAACATCCAGCGCCAGTGAAGATCACTCCGGCACATACCCTCGGCCGATCCAGGCCAACGACACCGCCCCCGATGCCCGCGCATCGACGACTCTGCGCCGCTCGATCACCACCCCCACCGCATCGACATCCTCGAACTTGGCCGGTTTGGCAAGGGAAACCCGCACCCAATGCGCACCAAAATCCGCGATGACGAGCTGCGCGATGCGCTCCGCGAGCGCCTCCAGCAGCTGCAACCCATGCGTCTCGAGTAAGTGAAGAATCGCCTCCCGCACCGCCGCATAATTCACCGTATCCTCGATCCGATCCGTATGACACGCCCGTATCGATGGCACGCCAATCGCAAGATTCATCCGTACGGTCTGCGGTTCATGCAGCTCACTGACGTCGATGCCGATCACCGTCTGCCCGGTGAGCCCCTCGATATAGACGATATCCATCGCCGCGCGCCCCTCCGCCGAAGGTTGCGGCGCAACATAAACAGCTTCGCGGATCGGTTCGAATCGGCCCATATGTTTTTTGCCGCTAATCGCGGTTCCTTTGGTCACAGAAATCCGGCGCGAGATCGCCGAAGGCATCCGTAAGCAGCAAGCAAAAATCGGGCAAACTCTCGACATCTCTATGACACTCCTTATTGAACCGATCCGTCATAGGATGTAAAGTTTTTGAGGACCGGGCCAGATCGGAGTCCAGGACAGCAGTCGAGTCGCCCCGACAACCCGGCCACGAGGCGCGCGCGCGAGCGCAAACCACAAGCAATGAACGAGGCCCAAAGCGCCGCAGCGCCTGCGGAACACACAACAGATTCTGCGCCCGACGGCCGCGCGAGCACGCGCGAACCGGAACGCGGCGCAACGGAGACACGCCCTCATGTCGTCGCTCGCTGACGTAGACACGCATGTCCGGGAAGTGCTGAACATCGTCCATAATCCGCTCGCCGCGCGCCGCGCCCGCGATTCGGTCGCGCAATCTTGGCTGCGCTGCCTCACGGAATTCCAGCTCGATCCCGGCCGCTTCGTCCTGCCGCCCGTCCTCACGCAGCACGAGCTGAACGACCGCCGCGAAGCCGCGAGCGATCTCATCGCGTGCTCGAAGCTCGAAATGACCACGCTGTATCAGCAGCTCGCCGACCCGGAACTCGCCGTGGTGCTCGTCGATTCCGATGGCGTCATCGTGCATCAGGTCTCCTCCGTGCCCTTCGGCGAGGCCGTCGCCGCCGACGGCCTGCGCGTCGGCGCACTCTGGAGCGAGCGCGAAGCCGGCACCAACGGCATGGGCACGTGCCTGATCGAACGCGATTGCATCGCCGTGTGCCAGCACGAGCACTTCTATCCGCGCTATACGTCGCTCACCTGCTCCGCCGCGCCGATCTTCGACGAACGCGGCGAAGTCGTCGGCGTGCTCGACGTCACCAGCCGCTCGAAGCTCCTGCAGCAACATTCGCTCGTGCTCGTCGGCATGTCGCGGCAGATGATCGAAAATCGTCTGATCGACGCGCGCTACCGGCACGCGAACATGATCCACTTCCACAGCCGGCCCGAATTCGTCGGCACGCTGCACGCGGGCAAGCTCGCCGTCAGCGACGAAGGGGTCGTGCTCGCAGCGAGCCGCAGCGCGCTGTTCCAGCTCGACCTGCGCTCGCCCGCCGAACTATGCGGCAAGCGCATCGAGGAAGCCTTCAACGCGACGCTCGAGGACATGATCGCGCGCAGCATCCGCGGCTCGTTCCATCCGGTGACGATCTACAGCGCCAAGGCCAACAGCCGCTTTTTCCTCACGGCGCAAACGCCGCGCGAAGGCGCCAACGGCGCGACGCGCATTCTGCTCAACGATCCCGCGTCGCAGAGCATGTCCACCGCGCCGTCCACCCGCGCGAGGATGCCCCGCAAGGACGCCAACGCCGCCGCGACCGGCCGTCTCGACAAGCTCTCGCATCTGGAATTCGGCGATCCGCGCATGGCCTCGCAGATCCAGCTCGCCGCGCGTGTGATCCAGCGCAAGATTCCGATCATCCTGCGCGGCCAGACCGGCACCGGCAAGGAAGTGTTCGCCAACGCGCTGCACAGCATCAGCCCGAACGGCGCGGGTCCGTTTGTCGCGGTGAATTGCGCCTCGCTGCCGGAGAATCTGATCGAAAGCGAGCTCTTCGGTTATCGCGCGGGCGCGTTCACGGGCGCGCAGCGCGAAGGTCGGCGCGGCAAGATCGTGCAGGCCAACGGCGGCACGCTGTTCCTCGACGAAATCGGTGACATGCCGCTGGCGCTGCAGGCGCGTCTGCTGCGCGTGCTCGAAGAACGCGAAGTGACGCCGCTCGGCGCGGAGACCACCGTGAAGGTGGACTTTCAGCTCATCAGCGCGAGCCACCGCAATCTCATCGAACTGGTGCAGAACGGCACGTTCCGCGAGGACTTGTACTACCGGCTGAACGGCATCGAGATCAATTTGCCGCCGCTGCGCGAACGCGCCGATGCGCTCGCGCTGATCGGCCATATTCTCGAAACCGAGACCGAGGAACCGCCCGCGCTGTCGGCCGAGGCGCGCAATGCGCTTTTGAGCTACGCGTGGCCCGGCAATATCCGCCAGTTGCGCCATGTGCTGCAAATGGCGATCGCGCTGTGCGACGGTCCCGAGATTCGTCTCGCGCATCTGCCGCCAGAGATCGTCAGCGGCGCGGCGAGCACGGCGACGCGCACCCCACCCGCGCCCGCGACGAGCACGCCGCCCGCGCATCTCGCCGAAGACGCCGACACATCGTCGCTCAACGCGATTCAGGTCAAGGAACGCGAGACCGTGCTGCAACTGCTCGACGAGCATCGCTGGAACGTGAGCAACGTCGCGAAGGTGCTGGGCATCAGCCGCAACACGCTGTATCGGAAGATGCATCGGCTGCATATTCGCCTGTCCCACGACACGCCCGCATCCGACAACCCAGCCTCCGACGCATGACGCAACCCACGCCCGCCCGCCGGCTCGACGAGTTCAAGCCCGACGCGCGCTTCGCGTGGTGCGTGACCGGCTCCGGCCATATGCTGGAGGAGTCGATCGCGCTCGCGCGGCGCCTGCCCGGCGTCGATCTGTTTCTCTCCGCCGCCGGCGAGGAAGTGCTGCCGCTCTACGGCTGGACGCTCGCGAAACTGCGCGAGCATTTCAAGGTGTTGCGCGACAACAGCGCGAGCAGCGTGCCCGTCGGCATGCTCTATAGCGGCGACTATCACACGGTCGTGATCGCGCCCGCGACGAGCAACACTGTCGCAAAATGCGCGTTCGGCATCTCCGATACGCTGCCCACCAACCTCTATGCGCAAGCCGGCAAGCAATGCGTGCCGGGCATCGTGTTCGCATGCGACACCGCGCCGTCCGTCATCACGCACGCCCCGAAGGAATGGGTCGAGGTGAGACCGCGCGCGATCGAGTTCGAGAACGTCGAGCGGCTGGCGCGCTTCGCGCATACCACCGTGGCCCGCTCGCTCGACGATCTGCAAGCCGCGCTCGATCAACGCCTGTCGGAACTCAAGCTCGCATGGAACACATCGTCTTCCTGACGGGACGGCTTGCGCAACTGAGCCTGCAACAAGTGCTCGAAAGCATCGCGCCGGTCGCGAAGCGCGAGCCTTTCACGTGGGAAGTGCGCGAGATCGGCCTTCAGGTCGCGGGCCTGATGACCGCCGAGATGATCCGCCGCCGCGTCGCCGCGCCGCTCACCGAAGGCACGAAGCGCATGATCGTGCCCGGCCGATGCCGCGGCGATCTCGACGCGCTCACCGCGCATTACGGCGTGAAGGTCGAGCGCGGTCCCGAGGAAGTGAAGGACTTGCCGCAGTTCTTCGGGCGCGAGGCGCGGCATGTCGATCTGTCGCGCTACGAGACGGAGATCTTCGCCGAAATCGTCGATGCGCCCAGGCTCGATCTCGACGGCATCGCGGCGCGCGCGCGGGAATATCGAAGGCAAGGCGCGGATGTCATCGATATCGGCTGTCTGCCGGAAACGCCGTTTCCGCATCTCGAAGACGCGGTGACGATGCTCAAGGAGCAAGGTTATCGAGTGAGCGTGGATTCGATGCGCGAGGACGAACTCGTGCGCGGCGGGCGCGCGGGCGCCGACTACGTGATGAGCCTCAACGCCGACACGTTATGGATCGCGGACGAGATCGCCTCGACACCCATTCTCGTACCGCGCGAGCCGGCCGATGAGGCCTCGCTCGATCGCGCGATCGAAGGCATGACGAAGCGCGGCCGCGCCTTCCTCGCCGATCCGATTCTCGATCCGATTCCGTTCGGACTCGCGGCATCGATCGCGCGCTATGTCTCCTTGCGCGAGCGTTACCCCGATATACCGATCATGATGGGCGTCGGCAATGTCACCGAGCTGACCGAGGCGGACACGAGCGGCATCAATGCGGTGCTGTTCGGCATGGCCGCCGAGTTGCGCGTGGCCGCGGTGCTGACGACTTCGGTGAGTCTGCACGCGCGCCGCGCCGTGCGCGAAGCCGATGTCGCGCGCCGCATCATGCATGCCGCACGCGAAACGCAGACATTGCCGAAGGGCATTTCAGCCGATCTGTCGGCGCTGCATGCTAAGCGCCCGTTTCCCTATGACGCCGATGAAATCGGCACGTTCGCGGCCGCGGTGCGCGATCCGAACTATCGCGTGCAGGTGTCGGCGGACGGCATTCATGTCTATAACCGCGACGGACATCATGTCGCCGTCGATCCGTTCGCGCTGTATCCAGAACTCAAGGTCGAAAGCGATGGCGGGCACGCGTTCTATCTCGGCGTGCAGCTCGCGCGTGCGGAGATTGCGTGGCAACTCGGCAAGCGCTTCGATCAGGATCAGCCGCTCGACTGGGGCTGCGAGGTGGATCGGCCGGATGAGGATCTGATGGCATGGTGCGCGCCCGGGGCGACGAAGACGAAGGGCTAAGGCTTCCATTTGATCGAGCAGCCGAGGGCGGGATATTGCTCCTCGGGCGCGTCGCCGGTTTCGGCTATGGCGCGCATCGCTTCGTAGAGGTCGCGACGCGCATCCGGCAAGGCCTCCTTGCGTGATGCATCGATCCGGCCGCGATATTTCAGGCGCAAGTCGCGATCGAAACCGAAACACTCGGGCGTGCAGACCGCGCCGTATTCGCGCGCGACTTCCTGCGTTTCGTCATGCAGATACGGGAAAGGCAGGTTCCATTCTTTCGCGAGCGCGATCATGCGGTCGAAGGCGTCGTCGGTGTAGACGCTCGAATCGTTCGCATTGATGCCGGCGACGTTGACGCCGATCGCCTTCAGCGCGCGCGCATCGCGGATCAGGTTCGGCAGCGCGGCTTTCACGTACGGGCAGTGATTGCACATGAAGACGAGCACGAGGCCGTTCGAGCCCTTCAGCGAATCAGGCGTGTGCGTGTTGCCGTCGGTCGCGGGGAGCGTGAATGCGGCGGCAGGCGCGCCGAGTTCGGCAAGCGGAGATTCGGTAGGCATGAGATAGCTCCCAATTGTTTCAATCGGCCATTCGGCATATTGGCGGGTAGCGCCGGCTCGGATAGCATGAAATTTCCTTCTTAGTTATCCGGAGCATTCATGTACATTTTCAGTGTTGAAGAAGCGCAGAAGGATCTGCCCAAAGTACTCGCCCTGGTGGCCCAAGGCAAGGAAGTCGCAATCGGCGGAGAACATCCCGCTGTTCTAAATCGTGTGCGGGGCGTCGGAAATCTGTCCGAAGGCGATCCTGAGTCGTGTGGATCGATCGTCATTGCTTATGTCGACGAGAACGTGCTGGAGGATGAAGCCGTCAAGCCTCTGCCTGACGACATCATCGAGGAGTTCTACAAGCCGCTTTTCGATGAGGCCGGCAACGCACTCGTAGGCCGATGATGCGCCTGCTGCTCGACACCCACATCTATCTCTGGAGCGTATCCAACGATCCAAAGATGCCGAAGAAATTCCGGCGAGACATTGAAGATGCCACGCATGTTTACGTCAGCACGGCCAGCATCTGGGAGCTGTCGATCAAGTCGGCGCGCGGCAGACTGGACCCGAATGGTGAACGCGCAATCGACGAATTGGAACAGAAACCGTTCATTGTGCTTCCTGTTCAGTTCAAACACGCCAGAGCGGTACGCGATATGCCTGATCTGCATCGCGATCCGTTCGATCGCTTATTGGTCGCGCAGGCGCGAACAGAAGTGCTCAGGTTCCTGACAGTCGACAGCGAGCTTTCCGAATACTTTGACGCGGCTGTCCCCGCCTGATCCAGCGCCGCCCGCCCCGAAGTTACGAGCGGCGCTTCCAGCCAACTCAGTGATACCTCTTCGCCATCGCCTCCAGCCCCATCGGTTTGATGCGATCCGCATGTCCCGCGCAGCCGAACGCCTCGAAGCGCGCGACGCATAAATCCCGCGCCGCCGCCGTCGCCGCTTTCAGCGCATGCCGCGGATCGAACTCCGACTTCGCCGACGCCATCGCGCGGCGCATCGCGCCGGTCATCGCCAGTCGGATATCGGTGTCGATATTCACCTTGCGCACACCGCTCGCGATCCCGCGCCGAATCTCCTCGACGGGCACGCCGAACGTCGCCGGAATCTCGCCGCCATGCTCGCGAATGATCGCCAGCCATTCCTGCGGCACCGACGACGATCCGTGCATGACGAGATGCGTATCCGGAATGCGTTCGTGGATCGCGGCGATGCGGTCGATCGCGAGGATATCGCCGGTCGGCTGCCTGCTGAACTTGTACGCGCCGTGCGATGTGCCGATGGCGATCGCCAAAGCATCGATGCCCGTCGCTTCGACGAACGCGCGCGTTTCATCGGGATCTGTCAGCAGCCGATCGTGACTCAGCGCGCCTTCCGCGCCCACGCCGTCCTCCTCGCCCGCGAGGCCGGTTTCGAGCGAGCCCAGGCAACCGAGTTCGCCCTCGACCGACACGCCCACCGAATGCGCCGCATCCACCACGCGCCGGCTCACCTCGACGTTGTACTCGTAGTCGGCGGGCGTTTTCTGATCGGGCATGAGCGAGCCGTCCATCATCACGGACGTGAAGCCCGAGCGGATGGCCTGCTGACACACGGACGGGCTCGCACCGTGATCCTGATGCAGCACCACCGGGATATCAGGATGCGCCTCCACGGCGGCGAGCACGAGATGCCGCAAATACGGCTCGCCCGCATATTTGCGCGCGCCCGCGGACGCCTGCAGGATCACCGGGCTCTTCGTCGCCTCGGCGGCCTGCATGATCGCGTGCACCTGCTCCATGTTGTTGACGTTGAAGGCCGGCACGCCGTAACCGTGCTCCGCCGCGTGATCCAGCAACTGCCTCAGTGCGATGAAAGCCATAGTGAAGTCTCCATAAACCAGCGTTGCGAAATCTCAGGCGGCCACGCGGCGCGCTTCATCGACGAGCGCCTCGGTGCTCACGCGAAAGTGCGCGAACAACTCGCTCGCGGGCGCCGATTCGCCGAAGCGGTCGATGCCGATCACGCCGCCCTTCAGGCCCACGTATTGCCGCCAGAACGACGTGACGCCCGCTTCGATCGCGACGCGCGGCACGCCCTCGGGCAGCACGCGCTCGCGCCACGCGTTGCACTGGCGATCGAACACGGTCGTGGACGGCATCGACACGACGCGCGCGAGAATGCCCTCATCCTTCAGCGGCTCGACCGCCGCGAGCGCGAGCGCCACTTCCGAACCGGTCGCGATCAGCACGACGCGACGGGCATCGCGCTCGCAAGTCGATGGCCAGTCGGCGAGCACATACCCGCCGCGCTCGATCGCGTCGATCTGCGCTTCGTCGCGCGGCACGAACGGCAGATTCTGGCGCGACAGCAACAGGCACGAAGGCCGGTCGCGCTCCACTGCGCTGATCCACGCCTGCATCGTCTCCACCGTATCGCACGGACGCCACACATCGAGGCCGGGAATCATGCGCAGCGTCGCCGCGTGCTCGATCGGCTGATGCGTCGGGCCGTCCTCGCCGAGTCCGATCGAATCGTGCGTGAATACGAACACCGCGCGCGTTTTCATCAGCGCCGCCATGCGCAGCGCGTTGCGCGAATAGTCGGAAAACGTGAGAAAGGTGCCGCCGAACGGCAAATGGCCACGATGCAGCGCGACGCCGTTCAGCACCGCGCTCATACCGAATTCGCGCACCCCGAAGTGGATGTAGTTGCCTTTCTCGGGCGCCGCGCTCACGTCGACCGCATCTTTCCAGCGCGTGAGATTCGAGCCCGTCAGATCGGCCGAGCCGCCGAGCAGCTCGGGCAACGCACGCGCCAGCCCTTCGATCGCCAGTTGCGAAGCCTTGCGTGTGGCAACCGTCTGCCGCGCGCGATCCGCATCGCGCAGCAACGCGTGCGCCGCATCGCGCCAGTTCGCGGGCAGCGCGCCGCGCACGCGACGCTCGAACTCCGCAGCCTCGGCGGGGAACACGCGCCGGTACGCGGCCATGCGGCGATTCCAGCCTTCCTGCACGGCCGCGCCCGGCTCGCGCGCGTCCCACAGCGCGCGAATCGACGATGGAATCTCGAACGGCGCATGCGTCCAGTCGAGCGAGCGGCGTGTGGCATCGATCTCGTCGGCGGGCAGCGGCGCGCCGTGCACGTCGTGCGTGCCGGCAAGCTTCGGCGCGCCCAGGCCGATCACCGTCTTGCAGCAGATGAGCGTCGGCTTGTCCGACTCGCGCGCCCGCTGCAACGCGTGCGAGACGTCATCGACTTCATGACCGTCCACCGCGCGCACGACGTTCCAGCCGTACGATTCGAAGCGCTTCGGCGTGTCGTCGGTGAACCGGCCGTCGACGTGGCCATCGATCGAAATGCCGTTGTCGTCGTAGAGCACGGTGAGCTTGTTCAGCCGCAACGTGCCCGCGAGCGACGCCGCTTCATGCGACACGCCTTCCATCAGACAGCCATCGCCCACGAACACATAGGTTCGATGGTCGACGATCTCGTGTCCCGGCCGGTTGAACTCGCGCGCGAGCAGCGCTTCGGCGAGCGCCATGCCGACCGCGTTCGTGAAGCCCTGGCCGAGCGGCCCGGTCGTGGTCTCGACGCCGGGCGTCATGCCCACTTCGGGATGCCCCGGCGTCTTGCTGCCCATCTGCCGGAAGCGCTTGATCTCGTCGATCGACAGATCGTAGCCGGTGAGATGCAGAAGCGCGTACAGCAACATCGAGCCGTGCCCGTTCGAGAGCACGAAGCGGTCGCGGTCGGGCCAGTCGGGGTCGAGAGGATTGTGTTTCAGATGACGTCCCCACAGCGCGACCGCGATTTCCGCCATGCCCATCGGCATGCCGGGATGACCGGAGTTCGCGCGGCTCACGGCATCGACGGCGAGCATGCGCAACGCGTTCGCCATCTTTCGCGTGTCGGGTGAGCGGTGATGTCGGGGCAAAGCTTCAGCGACGGCATTCATGGATGCCTCCTTTGATGCGATGATGAGAAAGCTTTTCTAGGCGCGCGCGCGCCGGTCGCGCAGCTGCAGAATCATCGGCGTGAAGATGAGTTGCATCGCGAGTCCCATCTTGCCGCCGGGCACGACGATCACGTTCGGACGCGACATGAACGAGTCGTGCAGCATCGTCAGCAGATAAGGAAAGTCGATGCCCTTCGGTTTCGCGAAGCGGATCACGACGAAGCTCTCGTCGGGCTGCGGAATCTCGCGCGCGGTAAAGGGGTTCGACGTATCCACCGTCGGCACGCGCTGAAAATTCACGTGCGTGCGCGAGAACTGCGGGCAGATGTAATTCACGTAATCGGGCATGCGGCGCAGGATGGTGTCGACCACGGCTTCGTGCGAATAGCCGCGCATGGTCTGATCGCGATGCAGCTTCTGAATCCATTCGAGATTGATGATCGGCACCACGCCGACGAGCAGGTCCGCATGGCTCGCGATGTCCACCTTGCCCGTGACCGCGCCGCCGTGCAGGCCCTCGTAGAACATCATGTCGGTGCCGGGCGTCACGTCTTCCCACGGCGTGAACGTGCCCGCGTCCTGCTTGTAGTGCGCGGCTTCGCCGTCGTCGTGAACGTAATGGCGGAATTGGCCGCCGCCCGTTTCGCCGTAAACTTCGAAGAGGTGTTCGAGCTCTTCAAGCAGATTCGCTTCCGGCCCGAAGTGACTGAAGTTGACGAGACCATCGCGTTCGCTCTGCTTCATCGCCTCCCGCATGCCGAGGCGATCGTAGCGATGAAACGCATCGCCTTCGATGATCTGCGCGTTGATCTTTTCGCGCCTGAAGATATGCGTGAAGCTCTTCATGACGGTGGTGGTGCCGGCGCCGCTCGAGCCGGTCACCGCGACGATCGGATGTTTGACTGACATGCGCTTGCCTCCCATGTAGGTATATGTAGTGAGCGCTGTTTCAGATGCGGGATTACGCTTCGGTTTCCGGCAGGAACAGCGAACGTTCCTTAAATAAGGGCGACGTGAACGGCTTGTCCTCGCCGCGATCGTATTCGCCGTGATAGCGCTGAATGCGGTCCACTTCGTTGCGCGAGCCGAGAATCACCGGCACGCGTTGATGCAGCGCGTGCGGTTCGAGATCGAGAATGCGCTCGCGTCCCGTGATCGAAAGCCCGCCCGCCTGCTCGACGATGTAACTCATCGGGCTCGCTTCATACAGCAAGCGCAGGCGGCCTTCCATCTCGGGCGTCTTGAAGTCGCGCGGATACATGAACACGCCGCCGCGCATCAGGATGCGATGCACCTCCGCGACCATCGATGCGATCCAGCGCATGTTGAAGTCCTGCGCGCGGCAACCGGTGCGGCCGTCCTTGCATTCCTGCACATAGCGGCGTACGGGCGGCTCCCAGAAGCGTTCGTTCGATGCGTTGATCGCGAACTCGCATGAATCTTCGGGAATGCGGATATCGGAATGCGTCAGCACGAAATTGCCGACATCGCGTTCCAGCGTGAAGCCATGCGTGCCGTTGCCGACGGAAAGCACGAGCATCGTCGAGGGTCCGTAAATCGCGTAGCCCGCCGCGACCTGCTCGCGGCCCTGGCGCAGGAACGATGCAGCGCCGGGCGCATCGGTTTCGTCGCTGCCGCGCCGGAGCACGGAAAAGATCGAGCCGACCACGCCGTTGATATCGATATTCGACGAACCATCGAGCGGATCGAACGCAAGCAGGTATTCGCCGCGCGGATACGGCTCGGGAATCGCATAGACCTCGTCCATCTCTTCCGACACCATGCCCGCGAGCAGGCCATCCCATTCGCAATGCTGCAGGAAGATGTCGTTGGTCACGAGGTCGAGCTTCTTCTGTTCCTCGCCGTGCGTGTTGATCGACTGCGCGGAACCGTGCTGCCCGCCGAGGGCGCCGCGCGTCAATGCGGCGGCGATGGTCTTGATCGACGCGGCGACGTCGATCAGTAATGCGGACAGGCCGCTCGCCGCTTCGGGTCCGGGCTTGCGGTCCAGCGTGTCGATCAGGAACTTCGATAAGGTCGTGCGTCCATCCTGCATCATGCTCTCCCTGGAGTTATGAATCGGTGAACACGCGGCTCGCGCGGATATCGCTGGCGTCCAACTGCATCAGCGCATCCGCGTCGGCGGCGCCGCTGCCTTGCTCGGCCGCGGCGAAGAGACGGTTCGCCTGCCGCAGGCGCGCACGGTCCAGCGCGTTGCGCACCGAGCGTGCATTGGCGAAGTTGGGCTGCCGGATGCGGCGCGCGAGATAGTCTTCGAAGGCGCTGCGCGCGTCGTCGTCGAAGCGGTAGTGCATATCGGTCAGCATGTGCTCGGCGATCTGCAACAGTTCATCGGGCGCGTAGTCCGGAAACACCAGGTGATGTGCGATACGCGAGCGAAAGCCGGGATTGCTGTGAAAGAAGGTCTCCATGCGCGACTCGTAACCGGCAAGAATGACGACGAGATCGTCGCGCTGGTTCTCCATCGTCTGCAGCAGGATTTCAATGGCTTCCTGCCCGTAGTCGCGCTCGTTCTCCGGGCGATACAGGTAATAGGCCTCGTCGATGAAGAGCACGCCGCCCATCGCGCGCTTGAGCACTTCGCGCGTTTTGGGCGCCGTGTGGCCGATGTACTGGCCGACGAGATCGTCGCGCGTCACCGAGACGAGATGATTGCGCCGGATATAGCCCAGCCGGTGCAGCACCTGCGCCATGCGCAATGCAACCGTGGTCTTTCCGGTTCCGGGATTGCCGGAGAAGCACATGTGCAGCGTGGGCGCACCCGAGGCGATACCCAGCGTCTCGCGGGCGCGTTCCACGAGCAGATGCGCAGCGATCTCGCGGATACGCGTCTTGACGGGCGCGAGTCCGATGAGATCGCGATCCAGCTCCGCCAGCACCTCTCCAATGCGCGATTCGCGGTAGAGCGCCATCAGGTCGGCGCGGGTTTCCCTGACCTCGCGGGTCTGTTCGGTCGCTTCGTCGAGCGTGGCTTCGGCGCTCATGGTCGTTCCTCCTCATCAGTAGCGCACGCCGCTCGGGCGATCGGTGGCGTAGGTGCGGATCGCGTAACGCTGGATGCGGCTGCGCTCGTCCTGACGTTCGAGACGGAAGCCACGCTCTTCCTCCGGGCGGTTGACGAGAAACGAAAGACGCATGGTTTCGAAGCCGCGCACCGAGTCGAAGGCGTTCACCTTGATGTAGTGATTCGGATACGTCTTGCGGCATTCGTTCACTTCCATCAGCACGCCGGCGGCGTCGTGGAGGTCGAACATGGGAAGGCCCCACATTTCCCAATACGTGTTGCGCGGATGCGGATCGTCGGTGAATTCCACCGAACAGGCCCAGCCCTGGTCGAGGGCGTAGTTGATCTGCGCCGAGATTTCTTCGTCAGTCAGCGGAGGGAGAAAGGAAAAGGTTCCTTGCGTTATGTTCATTTCGATATCCTTATGTTCCATGAGATTCCGGCTTCCGCGAAATTCCGGGAAGAACGATGAACTACGCGGCAGCCGTCGCCGTCACCGCAAAATCGGGCGTGTCCGTCGATGCATAGTTGAAGGTCACATCGCGCCACGTATCGAGCGCCTGCTTCAATGGCGTGCACGAACGCGCGGCGGCTTCCAGAATGTCCGGCCCTTCGTTGGCAATATCGCGCCCTTCGTTTCGCGCCTTGACCATGGCTTCGAGTGCGACACGGTTGGCCGTCGCCCCGGCCTGAATGCCTTGCGGATGCCCGATCGTTCCGCCGCCGAACTGCAGAATGCAGTCATCGCCGAAAAGATCGAGCAACTGATGCATCTGTCCCGCATGAATGCCTCCGGACGCCACCGGCATCACCTTGCGCAAACCGGCCCACGGCTGATCGAAGAAAATTCCACGCGAAAGATCAGGCTCGTTACGCGCCTCGCGGCACACGTTGTAGTAGCCCTGCACCGACAACGGATCGCCTTCGAGCTTGCCAACCGCCGTGCCTGCATGGGCATGATCCACCCCCGCCATGCGCAGCCACTTCGCGATCACCCGGAACGAAATGCCGTGATTGCGCTGCCGCGTATAAGTCCCATGCCCCGCGCGATGCAGGTGCAGGATCATGTCGTTGCGGCGCGCCCACTTCGACATCGACTGGATCGCGGTCCAGCCGATCACGAGATCGATCATCACGATGCACGAACCCAGTTCCTTCGCGAACTCGGCGCGCTCGTACATATCCTCCATCGTGCCGGCCGTCACGTTCAGATAGTGGCCCTTCACTTCGCCGGTTTCGGCCTGCGCACGGTTCACCGCTTCCATCGAGAACAGATAGCGGTCGCGCCAGTGCATGAACGCCTGCGAGTTGATGTTCTCGTCGTCCTTCAGAAAATCGAGGCCGCCTTTGAGGCCTTCATACACCACCCGTCCATAGTTCTTGCCCGACAAGCCGAGCTTCGGCTTGACCGTCGCGCCAAGCAGCGGACGTCCATATTTGTCGAGCCGCTCGCGCTCGACGATGATGCCCGTCGGCGGCCCCTGGAAAGTCTTCAGATACGCAACCGGAATGCGCATGTCCTCGAGGCGCAGCGCCTTCAATGGCTTGAAGCCGAACACATTGCCGATAATCGACGCGGTCAGATTGGCGACCGAGCCTTCCTCGAACAGATCGAGCTCGTAAGCGATATAAGCGAAGTATTGTGGCTCGTCCGCGCGCTGATTCGGCACCGGCTCCACGCGATACGCCTTCGCGCGATACATGTCGCAGGCGGTGAGACGGTCGGTCCACACGACGGTCCAGGTCGCCGTCGACGATTCGCCCGCGACGGCCGCGGCCGCTTCTTCCGGCTCGACGCCCGCTTGCGGCGTGATGCGGAACAGCGCGATCACGTCCGTGTCCTTGGGCGTGTAGTCGGGCTGCCAGTAGCCCATCTCGCGATACTTCATGACGCCGGCCGCATAACGCGAGCGCGGATCGGACGGATTGCGCGCCGCTTCGACGGCTGCTTTGCTGAAGTCGTTCATTCCGGTTCCTCGACTGAAGAGATGAGAGTGACGTGCGTTTGCTGCCCTGCTGTGAATGCAGAGTAAGCATTGACCGCGAAGAAAGGAATTCACGATTTGCTTGCGCGACCTTAAGCGATGCCTTAGTCGGGATTAGCCCTGATGCGTTTATGGCTGAGGCGATGGGACACTTTGCTCTGATTCCGTCACAGTTCATCCGCATGCGGCGACCCGGCGCTCTTCGGCATCTGCTTCATGTCGTTGGCATGGCGCTTGCATCGGAGATGAGCCGGCCTTTTTACCGGTCACCTGTCGGAAGTTATCGGGCAGTATTTGGATGCAGCAATTCACTCACATGGAGGAACGCCCATGCAATGGACCACGCCCAGCTTCACCGATATGCGTTTTGGTTTTGAAATCACGATGTATATCGCCACCCGCTAACCAACGCGGACGAACCGCACGGGGCTGCGTCGAAGCGATCGCGGCCTTTTCGTGCGGTCATGAATTCTTGCGCCGACCATCATGATCTACGAGACCATCGTCACGACCGCGGATGGCGAGGGCCGGCCTCACATCGCGCCGATGGGCGTGCGCTTCGAAGGAGGCTTCGCGATCCTCGCGCCGTTCCGGCCATCCACGACGCTCGACAACGTCATCGCGACGAAGAGCGCGTGTGTCAACTTCACAACCGATGTGCGCGTGTTCGCAGGCTGCGTGACGGGCATCGCGCGCGAGTGGCCGACCGTCGCCGCGGACACCGTGCCGAGCGTGCGCCTTGCTGAAACGCTCGCGCACACCGAACTGCGCCTGGCCGAAATCAGCGACGACGACACGCGTCCGACGCTGCGCATGGAATGCGTGCATCGCGCGACGCATGCACCGTTTCCGGGCTTCAATCGCGCGCAGGCTGCGGTCGTCGAAGGCGCGATTCTGGTGAGCCGGCTGTTCATGCTGCCGGCGGACAAGGTCGATAGCGAGATCGCGTATCTTCGGATCGCGATCGACAAGACCGCGGGCGACGCCGAACGCGAGGCATGGCAATGGCTCTTGCGCTCGATCGACGCGCATCGCGCGAAGACGAGCGGTTGACGCCTCATCTGCACCATCCCTCTGGAGTTTTCACGATGACCGCATTGCTGGCGAGCGTTCGCTCGGCGCAGGAAGCATTCGACGCCGCGCAGGCCGGCGCCGAGCTGATCGACCTGAAGGAGCCGCACGCGGGCGCGCTGGGCGGCGTGGCGATCGGCGAGATCGCTCGGATCGTGCCTGCGCTGCGCGCGCGTTATGCGTTGCGGCCGATCAGCGCGACCATCGGCGATTTGCCGAACGATGCGCTCGATAAAATAGGCGCGCGCGTGCTCGAGGTCGCCGCGACGGGCGTCGATTACGTGAAGGTGGGCGTGATGCCCGGGGCGGGTGCGGTTGCCTGTTTGCGGCATCTGGCGGGGCTGCCGGCGGCGGTCGTGCCTGTTCTTCTCTCTGACGACGGCGTGGATCGCGAGCTGGCGGCGCTCGCCGCGCGACTGGGCTTTGTGGCGATCGTTTTCGACACTGCGCGCAAGGACGGCAGCACGCTGTTCGATCATGTCGACGTGGAGGTGCTGGCTGATTGCATCGCCGATGGGCGCGCGCGCGGAACGATGATCGCGATCGCTGGATCGCTCGGATGGGGCGATCTCGATACTATTCGCAGGCTTGCGCCCGATATCGCCGGCTTTCGCGGGGCGCTATGCGATGAACGCGAAGGGCGACAGGGGACGCTCGACGCTCGGCGTGTTGAGAAGTTGGCGCGGGCGTTGCATTCCGCGCATGAATTGGTTTAGCCGGAGGCCGCCTGCTTGTGCTTCCATGAAGCGCAGGCAAGCGAAACATCGGGCGCCAGAGAATCAGCCACCTAAACCGCCACGTTAAGCAACCGGTCCCTCATGATCGAAGCATCCGACTTGCTAAAAATCTCGACGAGATAATTCGCATCCCGCACATATCCGGGAAACCGTCGATCGACAATGCCCCTCGCGGCCAGCGCCTCCAGCGACTCGTTCCCCTGCACGTCACAAGACTTCACGATCATCAGCCGCTCCGCGTTGAGCGAAGTGGAAAGCCACGCCGCCAGGCTATCGGAGGTCGTGTCCCAGTTGGTCATCGAATCCGGCGTGGTCCGCATAAGATCGGTCGGAACCCAAACCGCCACGCGCCCGTCCCGCAACGCGCGCCGAATGCGATTCTCGTTCGACGCCAGCACCAGCTCCGGCACCACGCCCTGCATCAGAATCGCGTATTGCGCCATCGCGAGCAGACACATGTTGTGTGCCGCGAGATCGTCGAAACGCCATTCGCGCTGATACGCCCGCACCGCATCCGCGAAATCGCCTCCACCCGGCACGATCACCACGCGCCCTCCGCCCACTTCCCAAAGCCGCGTGAGCCACTCGCGCAGCGCCGGGTCGTGACTCAGGCTCCCCCCGATCTTCACCACCCACATGGTTCCTGTCCTCGTTCGATCTTGCCGCCGGGCCACGCACCCGGTTCCATCCCGCGCCTTCGCCACGCTGTATCGGGCACGCTATCACGCCGCGCGCGACGACGCCTCGTTCGAAGGACGAGTTTCGTTATCCGCCGCGCTCTTTCCGTTCGCCGCCGTCGCGGCGAGCAGCGCGACCGCCACGCTCGGCGCGCATGTCGAGACCCATTCGGCGCGCGCCGCGTCGTCGTTCGCCACGCCCGCGAGACGCGCGAAATCCACATAGCCGCGCGCCTCCTGCCGCGCGAGCGCCGCCGCCAGAAACCGCCCGCAGCCCGCGCCGACGATCGGCGCCGCAGCCAGCGCCGCATCCTGCGCGATCACGCGCGCGAGATTCGCCTCCAGCGTGCGCAACTGCTCCTGCCGCCAGCTCTGCGCAAAGCGGCGCCAGTCGGCATCGCTCGCGTCGACGGCGTCGCGGCCGATCATCCGCGCGATGCGCGCCCGGCTCGCGGCCTCCGTCTTCGGCCCGTTGTCGGCGCTCGGATGCTGGTCGTGTCCGTCCTTCAATTCGCCCGTCAGACGGTACACGTCCGCGGTCGTCGCGAACCATTCGTTCATCACGCCCGTCGCCTCGCCGCGAAACGCGATGCGCTGCGCGATGCCGCACAAAGGCGTGCGCACGACGCCCTGGTACACGAGCTCGCCGCTGATCAGGCGCTCGGCATCGTTCGAGCCGCGCGCGACCACCCGGCCGCCGACGATCGGGATGATGTCCGTCGTCGTGCTGCCGATGTCGATGAGCAGCGCATCGAACTCGCGCGTCGCCACCCATTGCGCGGTCGCAAGCCAGTTCGCCGACGCCACCTTGCGCCAGCCGTCCGCGCAGGCCGAGCGCGCGAGCCAACCCGCGTCGCCGGCGAAGAACATCGTGCGCGGCCCGAGCCGTTGCGCGAGCGCGCGCGTGAGCGTGCGTACGCCTTGCGCGCGGTCGGTGAACAGATCGACCATCTCGCCGGTCATGGTGACCGCATGACGCGCCGACGAATCGGCCGCGACGGGCCAGCGCTCGAACACGGCGTCGATCGCGCGCTCCAGATGCGGGAGACCCTGCCACAGCGGGCAGGCCCATTGCGCGACATCGACGAGCGCGCCCGCGCGCGTCGTCATCGACACCTTGACGTGCGCGCCGCCCACGTCCCAGCCGAACACCGGCGCGTCGTTCGAAGTGGATGTCGTCATGACGCCGCTCCGCCGCACGCGCGCAGCCGTTCGGCATCGCCGTCGAAACCGGGCACGCGATGCGCCGCGAGCAACTCCGCCGCGAGATTCCTGCCGCCGCGCCGGTTCAGTTCCGCATACGCGACCGTGAGACGCGGATTCACCTCGATGACGACCGGGCCGCGCTCCGGATGCCACACCACGTCGATGCCCGCGAAGCCGCGCAAGCCCGGAAACGCTTCGGCGACGCGCAGCGCGAGCCGTTCGAGCGCGCGTCCCTGCGGACCGTGCCGGTCGATGCGATCGACGTCGACGCCGTCGAACTGGACGATGCGCTCGCGCCGCTCCGAGCCCGTCGCATCCGAAAGCCCGATGCGCTGCCGGTTGATGCTGACGAGCCGCGCGAGCCGGTCGCGGCAGATCAGCGAAAGGCTGAGCGGCTCGCCATCGATCCATTCCTGCAGCACCGGATTGCGGCCGGCTTCCGCGCGCGCTTCGTATTCGGCGCGCGCGGCGGCGAGGTCGTCGTAGACGTAGGTGTCGAGGCCGCCTGCGCCGTCGTCGGGCTTGACGACCCAGCGGCGCCCGAGGCCGGGCGTCGCGATGTCGGGATCGAGCGCGGGCGTCGCGGGAATGCTGCGCGCGGCAAGGCACGCGGCGGTCGCACTTTTGCTCGATGCCGCGCGGATTGCTTCCTTCGCGCAGCCGAGCCAGCGCGCCTGGCCGACGACATCGTGCAGCTTGAGCAAAAGCCCGTCGCACTCGGGCGCGACGATGCAGGCATAGTCGTGCTCGCGCGCCATGCGGCCGACGAAGCGCGTGACCGCCTCGCCCGGCTGAGCGCGCGCGTAGCCCGCTTCGTCGTCGAGCTGTTCGAAGCGCGAACTCGCGACGGTCACCTCGATGCCGGGCAACGCGCGCAGATCGGAGGCGATGGCGTCGCGCATGACGCGGCCCTCGACGATGAGCGCAGAGAGGTCGGCAAGGCTACCTGCGCCCGCCACGTCCGGATCGATGCCGCCGCCGGTGAGATACTCGAATACAAAGATCTTGGTCAAAGGAAAGCCATCCATGCAGGTGATACCCGTTCTCGATCTGCTCGACGGCCACGCGGTGCGCGCGGTGCGCGGCGAGCGTTCACGCTATCGGCCGATCCAGTCCTCGTTGTGCGCGACGAGCGATCCGGTTTCGATCGCGCGCGCGCTCGTCGCCGCGACTGGCTCACGCACCTTGTACGTGGCCGATCTCGGCGCGATCCTGCTGCGCGGCGCACACGATCACGCGCTCGCCGCGCTTTGCGACACCCTAGGCGACGGCTTCGACATCTGGCTCGACGCGGGCTTCACGGCGTTCGCGCCGATGCGCGCCCTCGTCGAGCGCATCACGCGCCTGTCACGCTCGGCCGCGCCGGCTGCGATCGTGCCGGTGTTCGGCACCGAGACGCTGCTCGACATCGGCGCCATCGCGGAGGCTTCCGCCTGCGGGTTCGAGCCGATTCTCTCGCTCGACTACCGCGGCGGCGGCGCGCTCGGCGCGGGGCATATCGAGAGCGCGTGGTGGCCGTCGCGCGTGATCGTGATGACGCTGGATCACGTGGGCGCGTATGCCGGACCCGATCTCGAAACACTCACTGCCGTCCGTGCGATTGCCGGTGCGCGCAAGGTGATCGGCGCGGGAGGCGTCCGTAATGACGCTGATCTCGCGCTGGCCGCTGACGGTGGCGCCGGTGCGTGGCTCGTCGCTTCCGCGATTCACGATGGGACGGTAGGGCGTCGTGATGTGGATCGCGGGGCGGGGTCTGCTCTGGCGTCGCCGTCGTCGGACGGGTGACTCAATATTTGTGCCAAGGTTTGTTGGCCTTGGCTGGCGCGTAAACGTTTGGCAAGGGGGTGTTGCAGGCAGTGATCCAAAAGTGACAGTGTGTTGCAGCGTGGAGCAGTTTTTTTGTTCGTGCGCTTCCATGAAATCCTGCGTTCGTGTCGGTCTATCAGCTCTGCCCCTCCCCGGGGCGGGGGTAACTTTCTTTGCTGCTGCAAAGAAAGTCACCAAAGAAAGCAGCTTTTTTTTGACCCGGAGTGCTTGAGGCGGGCTCGTCGTCATGATTCTGAGTGGCCCAGCCTCTAAGTGTCTTCCTCGTAGGCCTGACGCGAATTGGATCGCGCACGGTCTGACGAGCTAGAACGTCAAAGTGGCTGGTTCAGCACGAAAGAGCACCGGCACAGCGCTACGCGCTGCCGTGGGGCATGCAAGGGACACCGACCTTGGGCGAATGCTATGAGATGGCAGCGTCAGCACGAAAGCACGGGCGGACCTGATGGACCGGTCGGCGGCGCGCAGCGCAGCGCCGGAGCTATCAGGCGCTGCACCGGTTCGTTAAGCGGCGCGATGTGACAGTGGGTCCGCGATCCAAGCCCGGTGGGGCCTATGAGGGCGACACTTAGGCGAGGGCCATTGGGAAGGAATAAGCGTGGCCAAATTGCGTGTGACCGCGGGCCTGAAAAGCTGCTTTCTTTGGTGACTTTCTTTGCAGCCGCAAAGAAAGTTACCCCCGCCCCGGGGAGGGGCAGAGCTAATAGACCGACACGAACGCAGGATTTCACAGAAGCACAAGCGAACGAAACATCCAGCGCCAGCAAACCCAAATCGGCATAAACCTTGCTCTAAAGCACGACCATGCCCGATTCCTTCACCGAGAAGAACGCCCAAGCCGCAGGCGATAAAAAAACCTGGACCTGTCCGTTCTGCCCCTTGCTATGCGACGACATCGTGCTCGCACCCTCCGACGACCGGCGCCTCGCGGCGCCGCAAACCGACTGCGCGCGTCTGGCGGAATCCCTTGCCCGCTTCGGTCCGCAGGATGCAAGCCGGAAACCCACAATCGACGGGCAAGACACCGATCCCGCGTCGGCGCTAGCACAAGCCGCAGCGATCTTGTCGCACGCACGTCGCCCGCTCTTCGGCGGGCTCGCGACCGACGTCTCCGGCGCACGCGCGCTCTATGAACTCGCCGCGCATTGCGGCGCCATCCTCGATCACCTGCATGGCGACGCCCTCGCGCACAGCAACCGCGCACTGCAGGACCGCGGATCGTTCTTCACCACGCTCTCGGAAGTGCGCTCGCGCGCCGATCTCATCGTCGTGTTCGCGTGCCAGCCGTCGCGCCGCTATCCGCGCTTCTACGAACGCATCGCGAGCGAAGGGCGCGACGTCGGCATCGTATTCGTCGGATGTGACGTCGATCAGGCCGCAAACGCGCCGCGCGCGGAATCGATCCTGAGCAATGCCGATCCCTTCGATACGCTCGCGCTCTGGTCCGCGCATGTCGAAGGCGGACGCCCGATCGGCGCACCGGAACTCCTCACGCTCACCGAGCGCATCAACGCCGCGAAGTACACAGCCTTCGTCTACGAGCCGTCGACGCTGCCCGCGCCCCACGCCGCACTCGCGATCGAGTCTTTGCAGCGCATCGTCAAGGCGATCAACCGCACCTCGCGCGCGGGCACGATCGCGCTGACCGGCGACGACGGCGCCGCCTCCGTCAACCAGGCCATCACGTGGCTCTCGGGCTACCCGCTGCGCACGCGCGTCGCGTTCGGCCTGCCGCTCGATCACGATTCGTATCGATACCGCACCGAGACGCTTCTCGCCCGCAAGGAAATCGATGCGCTCGTCTGGGTGTCGAGCTTCGCGCCCGAACCTCTGCCCGCAGCACTCGATGACGACATGCCCGCGATCATCCTCGCGCATCCATCGATGAATGTGCCCCCACGCAAGGGCGCAACGGTCTTCATTCCGGTCGCCACACCCGGCATCGACAGCGGCGGCCATCTGTTTCGCGTCGATACTTCCGTGGTCGCGCCGCTCGCAGCCGCACGCGACGCCGGCCTGCCGACGGTCGCCTCGATCGCATCGCAGCTCACGCAGGCAAGGAGGCCTCAATGAGCCTCACGCGCCTCAAAGGCGGCACGCTCTACGATCCCGCCAATAAAGTCGACGGCGCGAAACACGATATCTATATCCGAGATGGCCGCATCGTCGATCGTGCGGCGAACGAGAGCATCGACCACGATTTCGACGCGAACGGCATGGTCGTCATGGCCGGCGGCATCGATCTGCATTCGCATATCGGCGGCGGCAAGACCAATCTGTCGCGTCTGCTCCTGCCCGAAGATCATCGCGACGATCCACGCGCCGTGCCCGATCGCCCCGGCGAAGGACGTTACATGCGCCTGCCTTCGTGCGGCGTGTGCGCGCCCGGCACGCTCGCGGCAGGCTATCGCTACGCGGAAATGGGCTACACCGCCGCGTTCGAACCCGCGATGATCGCCTCGAACGCACGCCACGCGCATCTGGAAATGGGCGACACGCCGATCATCGATCACGGCGCCTACGTGATGATGGGCAACGACGAACTCTTCCTGCAAATGCTCGCCGCACAGGAAGACTTCGAACGTCTGCGCGATTACGTCGGCTGGACCATGCATTCGAGCAAGGCGCTCGGCGTGAAGGTCGTGAATCCCGGCGGCATCTCGGCGTTCAAGTTCAACCAGCGCTCGCTCGATGTCGATGAAAAGCACGTGCATTACGGCATCACGCCGCGCGACGTGCTCAAGACGCTCACGCACGCGCTGACGGAGTTGCGCGTGCCGCATCCGCTGCATGTGCATGCGAGCAATCTCGGTGTGCCCGGCAACGTCGAATCGACGATCAGGACGATGGACGCCGCCGACGGCCTGCCCATTCATCTGACGCATATCCAGTTTCATAGCTACGGCACGGACGGTCCGCGCAAGTTTTCGTCGGGCGCGCGCGCGATCGCCGAAGCGGTGAACGCGCGGCCCAACGTGAGCATCGATGTCGGTCAGATCATCTTCGGCCAGACGGTCACCGCGTCCGGCGACACGATGATGCAGTTCAAGAACGCACCGATGGCCCGGCCGCGCAAATGGGTGCTCGGCGATATCGAATGCGATGCGGGCTGCGGCGTCGTGCCCTTCAAGTATCGCGAGCAGAGCTTCGTGAATGCGCTGCAATGGATCATCGGGCTGGAAATATTTCTGCTCGTCGACGATCCATGGCGCGTGTCGATGACGACCGATCATCCGAACGGCGCGCCGTTCACGAGTTATCCGCATCTGATCCGCCTTCTGATGGACAAGTCCTTTCGCGACGAGCAACTCGACAAGCTCCACGCCGACGCGAAAACCGCCAGCGCGCTCGGCGAAATCACGCGCGAGTTCTCGCTGTACGACATCGCGATCATCACGCGCGCGGGTCCGGCGAAGCTGCTCGGCCTGAAGGATCGCGGGCATCTCGGCGCTGGCGCGGCGGCGGATATCGCCGTGTATCGCGAGGACGCGGATCGCGAGCGCATGTTCACGTCGCCTGCGTATGTGTTCAAGGACGGCGAACTGATCGCGCGCGACGGCACGCTGCTCGCGACGCCCACCGGCGGCATTCATTTCGTGAGCCCCGACTACGACCGCTCGATCGAAAAGCGCGTGCGCGATTACGCCCAGGCGAATCTCGCGACGCGCTTCGAGAACATCGCCATCGGCAACGACGAAATCTGCGCGTGCTGCAATGGCGGCAGGCTCCTGCCGGTTGCGTGCTTCGCCGCGAGCGAGGGCTAGCCGCATGCGCATAAACGACACGCAAATCGACGACACCTTCGCCGAAGCCTTCCCGATGAAGGCAACGCGCCTCGTCATCACCGCGCACACGCCGACCTGGGCGCGTCACGCGGCCGATTCGCTCACGGGCTTCGCGACGTCCGTGATCGATTGCGGCTGCGAGGCGGGCATCGAACGCGACCTGGCCCGCCATGAAACGCCCGATGGCCGGCCCGGCGTCGCGGTGCTGATCTTCGCGATATCGTCGAAGGAACTCGCCAAGCAGATCGCGCGGCGCGTCGGGCAATGCGTGCTTACGTGTCCGACGACCGCCGTGTACGGCGGCATCGATCCGGCGAACACGCGCGCGCCCCTCTCCGACAACGCGCCGCTCGGCGCGGGCCTGCGCTTCTTCGGCGACGGTTATCAGATATCGAAAGTGCTCGACGGCACGCGTTACTGGCGGGTGCCCGTGATGGACGGCGAGTTCGTCTGCGAGGAATTCACCGCGACGGTGAAGGCGGTCGGCGGCGGCAATCTGCTGTTCCTCGCGCGCGATATCGACAGCGCGCTGCACGCGGCCGAATCCGCCGTCGATGCAATGCACCGGTTGCCGAACATCATCACGCCGTTTCCGGGCGGCGTCGTGCGCTCGGGCTCGAAGATCGGCTCGAAGTACGCGGGCGCGACGGCATCGACGAATGATGCGTTCTGCCCCACGCTCGTCGGCTTGTCGAAGAAGAGCGAGCTGACGCCCGAGGTCGCGTGCGTGCTCGAAATCGTGATCGACGGCCTCACCGACGCCGATGTAGGCGCGGCCATGACCGCGGGCATCGCGGCGGCGACCAGGATAGGACGCGCGGGCGGCGTGCTGCGCATCTCGGCGGGCAATTATGGGGGCAAGCTCGGACCGTATCACTTCAAGCTGCACGAGCTGTCGAAGGATATCGACGGGAGCCGCGCATGAACGCGATCACGTTGCGCGTAAAAAATGCACCGGGCTTTCGAGTCGATGGGTCGAAGTTACTGCCCGCCATTCTCGCTGCCACGACAGTTTCAGATTTGCCGCGCATCATGCTGCAAGGCGCGGGCGAAACGTGCGCAGTGGGCGATCTCTTCGATATCACGCAGGCGGATGCGGACAAACCCTCGCTCACGATCGACGGCGATGCACGCTGGCTCGATCGCATCGGCGCGAACATGACCGAAGGCACGCTCAACGTACACGGGCACGCGGGCGATTACGCGGGCATAAAAATGTCCGGCGGCGAGTTGCATATTCGTGGCGACGCGGCCGGTTTCATCGCCTGCGAAATGCAGGGCGGACGCATCACGGTGCAAGGCAATGCCGGCGATTTCGCGGCGGGCGCGCTGCCCGGCGACATGGAAGGCATGAGCGGCGGCACGCTCGCGATTCACGGCAACGCGGGCGCGCGTCTCGCGGATCGCATGCGGCGCGGCACGGTGCTCGTCGGTGGCGATGCGGGCGATTTCGCGGCGTCGCGACTGATCGCGGGAACGGTCTGCATCGCCGGGAAAGTGGGCGCACACTTGGGATACGGCATGCGGCGGGGCACCGTCTTGCTGACAAACGCGCCATCTTCCCTGCCGCCGACGTTCACCGAAGGCGGACGCGGTTTCGATGTGTTCTGGCTCCTCATCACACGCATGCTCGCGCGCGAGATGGCGCCCTTTTCTAATTTGGCCGGCAATGTGTTGCCGAGACGCTACGCAGGCGATCTCGCGGTGGACGGACGGGGGGAATTGCTGATCGCCAATTCATAGCTTCGCGGAAAAGAATGGACCCTGTATCTCGAGAAACGAAAACCATTTTCACGGGAGGGATGTCATGAGCACGGCGCGGACCACCGCAACGTCGCGCAACGGCGAAGCCGATGCCGGCAGCGAGCGTTACGCACGCCCGATCATCGCACTGCACTGGCTGATCGCGATCGCAATCATCGCGATGCTGTGCATCGGCTTCTATATGGTCGGCCTGCCGCGCGGACTGCCGTTCAAGTCGGACCTCGTCAACTTCCACAAGTCGCTTGGAATCACCGTTTTCCTGCTGGTGCTGCTCCGCATCCTGGTACGCCTGGCTTATGGCCGACCGCCTCTGCCGCCGATGCGAACGTGGCAACGCGCCGCCGCGAGCATTACGCAGGCTCTTTTATACGTAGGCATGATAGGGATGCCGCTTACCGGCTATCTCGGCTCGTCGTTCAACAAGTTCGGCACGAAGTTCTGGGGCATCGCGCTGCCGCAATGGGGCTGGGACGACAAGCATCTGCGGGGGATCTTTTTCGGCATCCACGAATATCTCGCGTGGATCATGGCCGCGTTCGTGATCCTGCATGTTCTCGGTGCGATGAAACATCAATTGATCGACCGTGATGGTCTCTTGCGGAGGATGTGGCCTTGAAGATTCGCGTGCTCGGTTCGTCGGCGGGCGGCGGTTTCCCGCAATGGAACTGCAACTGCCGCAACTGCGACGGCGTGCGGCGCGGCACGATTTCGGCGCGTGCGCGCACGCAGTCGTCCATCGCCGTTACCGATAACGGCGAGGACTGGCTGCTCGTCAATTCATCGCCGGACATCCTCGCGCAGATCGCGGCCAATCCCGAACTGCAGCCCGCGCGACGCGTGCGCGATACGGGCATCGCGGCGGTCGTCACGATGGACGCGCAGATCGATCACGTCACCGGCCTTTTGATGCTTCGCGAGCGCGGCACGCCCTTGCCGCTCTATACGACCGACGCGGTGTGGCAGGACTTGTCCACGGGTTTTCCGATCACGTCGATTTTGTCGCATTACTGCGGCGTCGAGCACCGGCGCATCGTGCTCGATGGCGCTGCGTTCTCCGTGCCGGAACTGCCGCGCGTGAAGATCGACGCGCTGCCTTTGTCGAGCAAGGCGCCGCCTTATTCGCCGCATCGCGAGGCACCGGAAACGGGCGACAACATCGGCCTCATGTTCACGAATACCGCTACAGGCAAGCGCGCGTTCTATGCGCCGGGACTGGGCGCGCTCGAAGATCACGTGCTCGATGCGATGCGCGAAGCGGACCTTCTGCTCGTCGATGGCACCGTCTGGACCGACGATGAAATGATCCGTCTCGGCCTCACGAAGAAGACCGGCCGCGACATGGGCCATCTCGCGCAAAGCGGCGCGGGCGGCATGATCGAAGTACTCGATTCGATCGATCGCGCGGACCTAAGGAAGGTGCTGATCCACATCAACAACACCAATCCGATCCTCATCGAGGACGGACCCGAAAGGCGCATTCTGTCGGAGCACGGCATCGAGGTCGCGCACGACGGCATGACCTTCGAGCTATGACATCAGCCCTTGTACTGGAGACCGTTCGATGTTCTATCCGATGCTCAACCCGACCACAGGCCCGATCTTCACGAAAGTGAACGACGACGGCTCCGCGTGGACGCGCGAGGAATTCGAGGCGCAGTTGCGCGCGAAGGGCACGGCGTATCACATCCATCATCCGTTCAACGTGAAGATGAATGGTGGCGGATGCTCGAAGGAACAGATACGCGGCTGGGTCGCGAACCGTTTCTACTATCAGATCAACATTCCGCTGAAGGATGCGGCGGTGATGTCGAATTGCCCCGACCGGGAAACGCGCCGCCGCTGGGTGCTGCGCATTCTCGATCACGACGGCTATGAAGACCAGCCCGGCGGCATCGAGGCATGGGCGCGTCTGGGCGACGCGGTCGGCCTCTCGCGCGACGATTTATGGTCGCTCAAGCTGGTGACGCCGGGCGTGCGCTTCGCCGTCGATGCTTACGTGAACTTCGCGCGCCGTGCGCCGTGGCAGGAATCGGTGTGCTCGTCGCTGACCGAAATGTTCGCGCCGCAGATTCACAAGGACCGGCTCGCGACGTGGCCCGAGCATTACAAATGGATCGAGCCTGAAGGGCTTTCGTATTTCCGTTCGCGCGTGTCGCTTGCGCAGCGCGATGTCGAACACGGGCTCGAAGTGACGCTCGCGCATTTCAAAACGCGCGAAGCGCAGCAACGTGCGCTCGACATCCTGCAGTTCAAGCTGGATATCTTGTGGACCATGCTCGATTCGATCGAAAAGGCCTTTCCGCAATGAGCGATAACCATCCGACTCAACGAAAGCAGGAAGCCGTCGAAGCGCCCGACGATTCGTTGCATCCGAAACTGAAGCGCCTCTTTCGCCTGCAATGGGAACCCGCGCAGGACGCGCATGTGCTGCTTTATCCCGAAGGCATGGTGAAGCTGAATCAGAGCGCGGCACAGATTCTTTTACGCTGCGACGGCACGCGTGATATCCCCGCGCTCGTCGCCGATCTGGAGCAGGCGTTCAACGCGTCCAATCTCGGCGACGACGTGCGGGCGTTCATCGCCGGCGCGCGTGCGCGGGGCTGGCTGGAGTAGTGTCATGACCGACTTGTCCGAACCGATCGCGAAACCCGAGCACGAAGGCGCGCCCGTCGCGCCGCCGTTGTGGCTGCTCGCGGAGCTGACGTATCGCTGTCCGCTGCATTGCGTGTTCTGCTACAACCCGGTGAATTACACCGATCACACGCGCGAGCTCGACACCGATCAATGGCTCGACGTATTGCGCCAGGCGCGCGCGCTCGGCGCGGCGCAACTCGGCTTCTCGGGTGGCGAGCCGCTGTTGCGCGACGACCTGGAAACGCTCGTCGCCGAAGCGCGCAAGCTCGGCTTCTATACGAACCTCATCACGTCGGGCATCGGCCTGACGGAGAAGCGCATCAGCGCGTTGCAGGACGCCGGGCTCGATCACATTCAGCTCTCGTTCCAGGACTCGTCCCAGGAGCTCAACGACTTTCTCTCCAGCACGAAGACCTTCGACTACAAGAAGCGCGTCGCGAACCTCATCAAGGCGCACGGCTTTCCGATGGTGCTCAATTGCGTGCTGCATCGCTATAACCTGCCGCATATCGGACGCATCATCGACATGGCGCTCGAGATGGGCGCCGAGTATCTCGAACTCGCGAACACGCAGTATTACGGCTGGGCGCACGCGAATCGCGCGCAACTCATGCCAACGAAAGAACAGCTCGACGAAGCCGATGCCGTGGTCGAGCGCTATCGCCGCGAGATCGGCGACCAGTGCAAGATCTTCTTCGTCGTGCCCGATTACTACGAGCGCAGACCGAAGCGGTGCATGAATGGCTGGGGTTCGGTGTTTCTCGGCATCGCGCCCGATGGCGCCGCGCTGCCGTGCCACACCGCGCGCTCGCTGCCGGGCCTCACGTTTCCGAACGTGACCGAAACGCCGCTCAAGGACATCTGGTACGAGAGCGATGCGTTCAATCGCTTTCGCGGCTACGGCTGGATGAAGGAGCCGTGCCGCAGTTGCGACGAGAAGTCCATCGACATGGGCGGCTGCCGCTGTCAGGCGTATCTGCTCACGCAAGATCCCGCGAACGCGGACCCGGTGTGCGACAAGTCTCCGCATCACGAACGCGTGATCGAAGTGGTGCGCGCGGCATCGGCGAGACAGGAGCCGCAGGAGCAGCCCATCCTCTTCCGCAACGATGCGAACTCGCGGCGCATCGCAGCGCAAGCCAACGGTAATGGTTCAGAAGAAGGAGAAGAGACGCAATGAACGCCGACATATCCGTGCTGCTCGTGGACGATCATGCCGTGGTCCGCGAAGGCTACAAGCGTCTGCTTGAACTGAGCCCCGACGTGAACGTCGCGGGGGAAGCCGCGAATGCCGCCGAGGCTTATCAGAAGTTTTGCGCGCTGCAGCCGGATGTCGTAGTGATGGATCTCGCGTTGCCCGGCGCGAGCGGCATCGAGGCGATGCGGCGCATGCTGGCGCGCGAGCCGCATGCACATGTGCTGATCTTCAGCGTGCACGAGGAAGCGATCTTCGTGCGTCGCGCGCTCGATGCCGGCGCGCGTGGCTATGTCACGAAGGCAAGCGCACCCGATGTGCTCGTCGAAGCAGTGCGCTCGGTAGCGAAGCGCGTTTGCTATCTCAGCCCGGATATCTCGCAGGCGCTGGCATTGCGCGCGACGATTCAGGAAGGCCCGCCGGGACGTCAGCTATCGGCGCGCGAGTTCGAGGTGCTGCGCCTGCTGGTGCAGGGTTATACGCTGCCGAGCATCGCGGAGAAACTGGGTTTGAGCCAGAAGACGGTGGCGAACCATCAATCCGTGATTCGCCAGAAGTTCGGCGCGGACAACGGCGTGCAACTCGCGCAGATCGCCAATCGGCTGGGACTTCACTTCGCTGATTTCGCTTCGTCCGCGGCGGCTTCGTTCGGGCCTGAAGTGGGTAACGGCAGTCCCGCCTGAGCGGGAACGCGCGCGCAGAAAAGAAAGCCGCCGCCTGGCTCGCTCGCGATCTGAAACTCGCCGCCGAGCGCTTCCACGCGCTCGCGCATGCCAACGATGCCCAGTCCACGGCGCGGCTTCGCCAGATCGACGCCCGGCCCGTCATCGGCCATCGTCACGACGATTTCCTCGGGCGCGCGCGCCAGGTAAATCTCCACGCGCGCATTGCGCGCGAACTTCGATACGTTCGTCAGCCCTTCCTGTACGAGCCGGTAAAGCGTGATGTTGAGCGCGTCGCTCAGGTTGTCGAAATCGCCATCGACCGCCAGCGAGAAAGTCGCTTCGGGCAAGCGCTCGCGCCAGCCATCGACGCAATGTTCGAGCGCCGTCGGCAAGCCGAACTCGTCGAGACCGATCGGTCTCAGCTTGCGGATCATGCCGCCGATCTCGCGATACACATGCGTCGCGCTCTGCATCAGCGCAAGCGACAGCCGATGTATCTCCGCCTCGCGCCCCGCCGACAGATCGCGTATGCGCCCCGCATCGAGCGACATTGCGTTGAGGTACTGACCGAGCTCGTCGTGAAGTTCGCGCGCGAGATGACGGCGCTCGGTCTCCTGCGCGGCGATCGCCTGGCTCGCGAGCCTGCGGTTCTCCGCGAGCAGATGCTCCGCCTCCTCCTCCAGCGCGCGACGTCTGCTCACTTCCGACTGCGCCTCGCGAAAGCGCCGCCATGCGAACCACGCGAAGCCGAGCGCGAGCACGAGGAGCGTCGGCGGCAGTTCATCGACATCGAAACGCTCGGCGCGGCGCGTCAGCCAATAGACGTGCTCGCTGAAATCGAAATGCGCGAACAGCGCGCCGGCGATCAGCGCGATGCCGATCACGCAGGCGAGATCGCGCCAGACCGGCGAGCGTGCGCGAACATCTTTCGCGAGAGAGGGCAAGGATTCGGATGGCATCACGGAATGCATTCTACGCACGGCTTCAGCGTGCGGTGGAGGCACGGTGACGCAATTGGGAACGCTTCCCTGCGCGATCGGGAAAAGCTCCCGGTCCACGCACCGGTTCTTATGCGACGCTTTCATTGAAAGAAACATTCCTTTCGCGTGGATCAAAAAGACAAGAGGAGATGACGATGAAGAGCATGCCGCGCAAGTTCGCGCTCGCGCATCCGTTCAAACCCCGAGCCGGTTTGCGGCTCGTGTTCGGCAGCGCGTTTGCGAGCATCACAGTGGCCGCGTGGGCACAAACGCCGCCGCCGGCCGATACCGCCGAAGCGCCCGTGGCGGCATCGGCTCCGGCTCCGGCTCCGGCTCCGGCAACTGTCGCGCAGTCGGATGCGCCGCCGAATACCGAATTGCCCACCATCGTCGTCGTCGGCACCACGCCGCTCGTGGGCGTCGGCACGCCGCTCGAAAAAGTGCCCGCGAACGTGCAGACCATCAAGGGCTCGCAGATCGAAGCACAGCATTCGCCGACCGTCACAAACTATCTGGAGAAGAACGTCGTCAGCGTCGATACCAACGACGCGCAGGGCAATCCGTGGCAGACCGACATCAACTATCGCGGCTTCACCGCTTCGCCGCTGCTCGGCACGCCGCAGGGTTTGTCGGTATTCCTGGACGGCGTGCGCATCAACGAGCCCTTCGGCGATGTCGTCAACTGGGACCTGATTCCGCAGGCCGCGATCCAGACGATGCAGATCATCCCCGGCTCGAACCCGACCTTCGGTCTCAACACACTCGGCGGCGCGGTCGCGGTGACGACCAAGAACGGCCGCAGCAATCCGGGCGGCAACGTGGATGTCGGCTTCGGCTCGTGGGGGCGCAAATATGCGCAAATCGAGCAGGGTGGCGTAATCGGCGATCACCTCGACTACTACTTCACGGCTAACATCACGAACGACAACGGCTGGGCCGATCACAATTCGAGCCGTATCCGTCAGGCCTTCGGCAAGATCCGCTATACCGACGCGGACACGACCGTATCGGTTTCGATGGGCGGCGCGGACAACACGCTGAACGGCTCGCAGACGATCCCGCGCTCGTTCATGGACAACTTCCGGCAGGCCTATACGTTCCCGGACATGAACGAGAACCAGGTCGGCTATCTGACGATCAACGCCGAGCACTACATCACGCCGAACATTCAGTTGAGCGGCAACGTGTATTACCGGCACTATCGCAACAAGAACGTGAGTTCGAACGTCAACGACGACTTCGATCCGGACGGCGACGATGCCGACGAGCTCACGCAAGCCTTCAACGATCAGTCGGTGATCGTGACGGACAGCTACGGCGCGAGCCTGCAGCTCACGTTGCTCAACAAGCTGTTCGGGCATGACAACCAGTTGATCCTCGGCGCAGCGGGCGACTTCGCCAATTCGCATTTCACACAGGCCGAGCAGCCCGCCGAGTTCGAAGAGAACCGCGCGACCATCGGCACCGGACCGTTCGCGCCGACCACCGACGCGAAAACGCACAACTCCAATCTGGGCATCTACTTCGAGAACACGTTCTCCTTCAACGAGCAATGGTCGATGACGCTCGCGGGCCGTTACAACTGGGCGAAGGCGACCATTGGTGACGAAAGCGGCGTACAGCCGCTGCTCGACGGAAACCACACGTTCTCGCGCTTCAATCCGGCCATCGGCTTCAACTGGAATCCGACGCCTTATTTCACCGCCTACGCGACGTACAACGAAGGCATGCGTTCGCCGACCGCGATCGAACTGGCGTGCGCGGACCCGGCGGCACCCTGCTCGCTGCCGAACGATTTCATCGCGGACCCGGATCTGAAGCCGGTGATTTCGAAGACCTTTGAAATCGGCGCGCGCGGACGCGTCGGCAGTCATACGCAGTGGAGCGCGGCGGCCTACAGCACGACGCTCACCGACGACATTCAGTTCGTCAGCAGCCAGGGCGCGGCGAGCACGCTCGGCTACTTCCAGAATGTAGGCAAGACGCGGCGGCAGGGCTTCGAACTCGCGGGCCGTACGCAGTGGGGGCCGGTGGGCGTCGCGGCGAGCTACAGCTACATCAACGCGACGTATCGCTCAACGTGGACCGAAAGCAGCGCGAGCAACTCCAGCGCCGACGCGGACGGCAACATCACCGTGCATTCCGGCGACCGCATTCCCGGCATTCCGGCCAATACGGTGAAGATGCGTATCGACTACAACCCGATCGCGCGCTGGAACATCGGCACGAATCTCACGTATCGCAGCAATATCTTCGCGCGCGGCGACGAGAACAATCAGGACGTGAACGGCAGCGTCGCGGGCTATTTCCTGATCGACCTCGACACGACCTACAACATCACGAAGCAGTTGCAGGTCTATGCGACGGTGAAGAACCTGTTGAACAAGCGCTATGCGAACTTCGCGATTCTCGGCGAGAACTTCTTCGACGGACCGAATCACACCTTCAACAATGGCGCGACGGTGAACGAGCAATTCCTGGGCGTGGGCGCGCCGCGCGGCGTGTGGGTGGGGATGCGTTACGCGTGGAAGTAATTGCTTCGCGCGCAAGAAAAAGGCCGCTGCGTGCGGCCTTTTTCTTGCGCAACCGATCTACGCTCAGCGCCCGACGATCGACCCCGCGCTCGGCGGATACGTCACGATGCCCCACGCGAGCGGCAGATCGCCGATCTGCTTCACTTCCTTGTAGTCGGAACCGTCGAGCACATATACCGCGTTCGAGCGTCCGCATGCAAGCAAGATCTTCGAGCCGTCCGGCGTAAAGCTGAAGTGCCAGCAGCGCTGACCGACGGGCACATCCTGAACGTGCTCGAAGCTCGTACCGTCGAACACCTGCAAGGTCTTGTCGCGCGATGCCGCCACGAGCAGCCGCTTGCCCGACGGATCGAACGAGACGCCATACGGACCGGTCTTCGTATCGACGGTCTTGACCGTCTTCATGCTGGCGCCGTCGAGCACGACGAACTTGTTCGCGTTCTCCAGCGTGACGACGTATTGCTTGCCATCGGGCGTCGCCTTGATGCCGCGCGGGCGCGAGCCTTTCGGCAAATTCACTTCGCGCACCGGCTTGCCCGTCTTCACCTGATACACGGAAACGGTGTCGTCGCCTTCGTTGGTCACGAGAAGCCGCTTGCCGTCCGGCGAAAATTCGACGCCCTCGGTCTCGTGCCCGCTCTTGACCGAATGCGTGACCTTCAGCGTCTTGAGATCGACGATGGCGATCTCGGCGGGCGGCGAATTGGCGTCGTCGTCATCTTTCTCGGGCTGACCCGGCTTCGGCGGACCGCCGTTTTCGCCCGGTTCGTACGTCACATAGGCATAGCCGCCGAACACGCGCACGAACTCCGGATTCTTGCCGATCTTCACGCGCCGCACGACCTTGCCCGTCGCGGTATCGATCTCCGAGAGATCGCTCGTCGTCTTGTTCGCCACGTACAGGCGCGTGCCGTCCTTGTTCAGCGACAGACCGCGCGGGCCGTCCTTGCCCACATCCCACGTCTTCGCGAGCGACAGACTGTCGAGGTCGATCACGCCGACACCGGCGTTTTCTGTCGTCACATAGGCGGTCGGCGCGGCGGCGTGCGCGAAACTCGCGGCCAGCGCAAGCGATGGCGCGATGACCGACGCGCAGGCAATGCGCGCCGCCTTGAATCTGACTTGCATGGTCGTCTCCACCGGTTTCACTTTCGATTATTCGAGTTGACGGGCGCACGCGCGCCGCGCATCGCACAGTGCGCGTGCCTGCAAGTCCAACTTAGCCCAATCGGCGCCGTGGTGGCAACGGCGCAGGCCGGGAGAAATTCCCGAATTCGGCGCGGCAATGCTGCATCGTAAGTATCAGCGTGCAGCGGAAGGATCGGCCACAAGCAGATCGACTAGCGCTTTCGCACCGCGCTTCCACGACAGATCGGTGTTGCCGCGAATGTCGACGGAACGCTGAAAGAGCGTCGCGCCGCTGGATGCGTCTTCCACGCGCAGGTTCATGTTGAGGATCAGGTTGCTGATCTTCTGCACCCAGCAAACGCCCACACGCGACGCGCCGAGCTGCTTCGCCACACGAAGCTCGCAGCCGTTGCACGCATTCATGTCCTGCGTGCGTTGCAGCGACGCGATCAGATCGGCAGCCTGCGCGTTGTCCGCGACGCTGAACAGCGCGCGCTCGCGCAGGTCGTCGCGCAATGCGCCGCTGATCATCGCGAGCCGCGCGTTCTGGATGCGGTTGATCTCCGCATCGTTATAGGCGGCGTTGTCGTCGATCAGCGTGCAGTCGAGCATCGCAATGGATGGCGGCGCGGCCTGCGCCAGCGATGTGCTGGCGATCGTGGATACCGCGACGGCGAGTGCCATCGGGAGTAATGCCCGAAGTGTATGGGTCATGTCGCGGTCTCGATGACGAACGCATGCGTGCGCCACAAGCACATCGCGTTCCTGTCGGCGCGCGTCCAACATACCGGGCATTCACGCGGCGATCAAGCTGTGGGACGCGTGCATCGATGTCGTCACGAAGCCGCGCGCAACGCTTCATCCGCAATGGCGAGACGCGAGGCCATCATCTTCACGACGAAGCGATGCCATTCCTGCGCCGTCAGCGGATCGTCGAGTTCGAGCTGGCGCAAGGCCGCGAGCGTGAGACGACGCAGACGCGCGGGCTCATCGGCGACGACATCCGCGCTGCGCGGCGCATGCGTGTACACCGCCATCTCGCCAAGGATCGTCCCCGGTCCAAACGAACGCAGCCGCACGGAACGCCCGCCTTCGAGCGGCAGCGATACCGTCACGCGCCCTTCCTCGACGATGTAAAGCGCATCGCCCGCATCGCCGCGCCTGAACAGCGCCTCGCCCGCGCCGATCTCGCAGATGTCGAGCAGCGCGTCCAGACGTTGCAGCGCGCCCGCCGTGAAATGCGGCGCGAGCATCGTGCGGAAATCGCCCGTCGTTTCGCAGAGGGTCAGCGCGCGCGTCAACGTGGCGAGTTGCTGCGCTTCGATCCATTCGAGACCCGCATCGAGCGATTCGAACTCGCGGATGCCGAGCGCGAGCGCGCCCGTGCGCTTGAGCAACGCGCGCGAGCTGAGCGGCAACGCGGTGAGCACGAGGTCCGCGCCGATCTTCGCGCAAGCCTGCCGCAGCTTGACGAACGCGAGCGACACGGACGCATCCATGCCGTTGGTCCACGCGAAATCGAGCACGACATAGCGCACGGGGCGCGGACCATGCGAGCGAATACGTTCGCGGATACGTTGCAGCATCGAATTCGCCGAGCCGAAGAACAAGAAGCCTTGCAGACAGACGCCGCAAATCTCGTCGCCGCGATCGATCAGAAAGCGCGTCTCTTCGATGCTGCGCTCGACATTCGAGGTGCGGGTGCGGCCATCGAACTCCATGCGTACGCAGCCCGCGCGGCCATACAACAGCGCGAACGTGACGCACGCGACGACCACGCCCGCGACCACGCCCGCGATCACGCCATAGAACGCGATCACCGCGACGATCAGCGGCACGAGCAGATACTCGTGCCACGTGAGCTTGCGATACGCACCGACGAGCCAGTCCACCATCAGCCGCAGACCCATGTAGATCTGCATGCCGACGAGCACCGGCACTGGAAAGAGCGCGACGAGATCGGGCGACGCCGCGAGCACGAAGAGGCACGCAAGCGCCGCGAACACGCCCGCGACGCGGCTCGTCGCACCGGCACGCGTGTTGAGCATCGAGCGGTTATACGACTGATAGCCGACCATGCCGCCCAGCAGACCGCTCGCGATATTGGCCAGACCGGCGGCGCGCATCTCGCGATTGAGATCGATGTCCTGGCCGGTGGCCGCGCCCATCGCCTGCGAATTCATGATGATGGTAATCGCGGAAACCGACGTGACGATAAGCGTTTCCGGCAAGTGCGCGACGATCGCGTGCCAGTCGATCTCGTGATGCGCAAGCGACGACGGCAGGTGAAGCTCCGGGATATGCAGCGCGTGAGTCGGCACATGCTGAAGCAAAAGACCCATGGCGCGCGCGTCATCGGGGGAAATGCCCGCCACGCGCAGCAGCACGTAGAACAGCGCGATGCCAATGGCGAGCGTGATCGGCAGCGCGGCCGCGTTGCGCCAGGTGCGCGCAAGAATCGTCGCGAGCGCACCGACGAACAGCGCGGGCGCCCACGCGAGCCAGTGCAGGCGCGCGATCATCGGCAACGTGTGCCAGTCGAGCGCGACGCCGGTCAGCACGCGAAACGCGCCCGCGATCAGCAGATAACCGGTGCCCGCGAGAAAGCCGCCCATCACCGGATAGGGCAGGAACTGGAGCGAGCGGCTGCGCTTCGAGGAACCGATTGCGAAGAGGATGAGGCCCGTCACGATCGAGCACAGCGCGATGGCGACGAGCACGGTCAGCAGGATCATCGTGGGCGAGCCGCCGTTCGCGCGCACGCTGCTCGCGACGCCCGCCGCGACGCCGATGAGAAAGGCCGTCGCGTTGCTGTCCGGCCCGCCGATATTCGAACGCATCGAACTCGTCAGCGCAATGACGAACGCCGTGACGATGCAACTGACGAGCGCGGTGGGCACGCCGAGTTCGGCATAGCGCGCGAGATCCGCGCTGAAGATGAGCGTGCCGAGACTCATCGCGTAGCACAGCATGACGAGCGTGGACACGGTGCCCGCGGTGATATCGCCGACGAGCGCCGATACGCGCGGCATGGCGCGCGCGAGGACCGTGCGATGTGGCGTGGCTGGCTTCACGACGCCTCCCGATGCAGGGAAACGGCTTGACGGATGCGCTCGAAGTGCGCCGGAAAGTATCCGCCGCGCGGCAGAATGCTGTCAATTTTCGCGCGCCGCCGGCACCTTTCGTATGAGCTATGGAAGCGACGCTCGGTGGTGGCCTCCCCGCGCCAACAGGAGTAACGTTGAACGGCGAGCGAACAATGCACAAGGAGGCGATCATGCCCGACGATCCCGCTCAATGGCACGTCTTCGATTACGAAGGCTTCGAGGTCCACGTATTGCCGCAACTGAAGCCGACGCCCGAGCACGCGCCGCCGCGCAACGTGGACCGCTACGTGTATATCGGCCATGTGTGCCGGCCCGGCGCGAACGCGGACACGCCCGGCGAAGCGGTGCATTTTCATGCCGACGGCGAGGACGAATACAAGACCGCGCAGGACGCCGTGGACGATGCGCGGCATATCGGCAGGAGCATCGTCGATGGCACGCATCCGGATCTTTCGGTGCTCGCGCTCGTATCGCATCATCAGCCGGGATGACCATCGACCATTCAGTGCATGACGACATCGAACGACAAGCAACAGCAAGACGACGCGCACGTCGAAAGCCTGAGCGCCATCACATTCGCCACACACGACATGGCGCGCGCGGTGCGCTTCTATGAAGCGCTCGGTTTTCGCAAGCTGTACGGCGGCGGCAACGAAGCATTCACCTCGTTCGCGCTCGGCAATTCGTATCTCAATCTCACCAGCGAGACGCATGGCCCGATCGGTTTCTGGGGCCGCGTCGTCATCTACGTGTCCGACGTGGACGCGTTCTATCGGAAGGTCCGGGCGCACGGCATCGAGCCGCAATTCGCGCCGCGCGATGCGCCCTGGAACGAGCGCTACTTCCATCTCACCGATCCCGACGGCCACGAACTGAGCTTCGCGAAACCGCTCTGACCGGCACTCAGCAGGCACGACGTTCGCTTCAATCGAAGTGACGGGAAGCGTACGCATCGACCATTTGATATGACCGTTCGCGTACATACCCGCGCATCACGTCATACGACGATGGGCTCGTCGGACTTACGCGTTCTTCGTGAACGAAGCATGGCGGAAGACGCGTGAAAGCTCGCTGTTGCTATTTCGCAAAAACGGGCACTGCTCACGATTCCAGGCGTAGAGTTCAAGTGCTTTGTCAAGAACGTGGTGCGTTGCGGCAGGGGTTTCACGAACTGGGCTTCAAACATCGGCACATTCGGCCGTTATCCAGTATATGAATGCCGCATGCGGGAGACTGAAATGAAATGCGCGAATGAGCGGTCCCTTCGTTACCAGGTCGAAAAATGGCTCGCACCGGGCAGCGTGCCGGTACATGTGAGGCAGTTCAGCCGAACGCGCGCGGACGGGCGCCGTTATGTGTGCATCGAGACCTTGCACGGCGCGATGTCGCGTGCGCTGTTCTTCTTCCGTCACGATGACGGTCAGTGGTGTGTTTATCCGCCTGCGCCGAGAAGCAGCAACATGCGCGGCGAGCGCCTCGCGGCCTGATGCTTTTATCGGTGTGGTTCCGCGCGCTGAACTAGAAGCGCAGGTTGTTGAGGAACTGGAACCACATCGCGCCGAGCGGATTCGCGGCGCCGGCCGTGGCGGTTTCCTTCTCTTCCTTTGCGTCCTTGCCATCGATGCCTGGCTTCTGTTCTTCGGGACGTCCCTCGCTGGTTTCTTCCTTCGCCTGACGCGATTCGTGCAGCGCGACCACGCTGTTCGCGATCTGCCGCGCGGTGGCCTGGTCGCAGTGCGCGCCCAGCAGCACGCCGAACACGACGTCGCGGTTATGACCCTGCGACGCGTAACGCATCGCGAGCGACACGCGCTTTGCGTAGAGCTTCTCGCGTGCCTCGCGCTCCTTCGCTTCCCGCGCCTCGCGTTCGGCTTCTTCCTGACGCCTGCGCGCCTCGAAGCGGCGCATCTCTTCGGCGAAGGTGCGGTCGTAGACCTCGCGCTGCGGCGGGTCGGACAGGATCGCGTAGGCTTCCTTGATCTCCAGAAACTTTGCGCGCGCGGCGTCTTCGTTGCCGGCGTTGCGGTCCGGGTGACTGCGCATCGCGGCCTTGCGATATGCGCGTTTGATCTCTTCTACGGTGGCGTGCTCGTTCACGCCGAGCGTTTCGTATAGCGTTGCCATCTTGCGTTCGGTGGATACGGGTCGCCGAGCATCGTAACACGCGAGAAACAGGGTCCATTCGCGCGATGCGGCTCTGCAACACGAATGGCTAGCGACCCGTAATCGTGCGCGCGGCGCTATTTCCCAGCACATCGAAGATGGCGCGGGCGGGTTTCAGGTAGCGCGCGATATGGAGCCGTATGTTGACGACCGCCACGACGAAGATCACAAGCGTGACGAGCAGATAGTCGCGCCGCTCGGGCGTGACGTGAAAGCGCGTGTGCAACAGCACATAGACGAACCACACGAACGCGGGCGCGTGCAGAGTCCAGTGCCGCTGCGCGAAATGCCAGGCGATGCGACGCACATCGCGCCGCGCCGGGCGCGTCAGACCGGCCAGCTCGGGGCGACGGCTGAAGGAGAAGGGCATCGGTTTCTATCCTTGCGCGCGTCGCCATGAATCCGTCATGATGCGCGGCGACAATCGCGCGTTTCGACGCTTGCAGGATACTCTCCTACCGTTTCCTTACGATGGCGCTTTCACTCGACGACATCCGGCGCCTGTTCGACGAACACGGCCCGATGGCCTACAGCGGCGAGCCGGTCACGCAACTGCAACACGCGCTGCAGAGCGCGACGCTCGCAGAAGCCGCGGGCGCGAGCCGCGAGCTGATCGTCGCGGCCTTGCTGCACGATCTCGGTCACCTGCTGAACCTGCAAGGCGAAACGCCGAGCGAACGCGGCATAGACGACCTGCACCAGTACTACGCGCTGCCGTTCCTGCGCCCGCTTTTCTCCGACGCCGTGCTCGAACCCATTCGCCTGCACGTCGATGCGAAGCGCTGCCTGTGCGCGATCGATCCGACGTATCACGCGCGTCTGTCGGCGGATTCGGTGCGCAGCCTGCAACTGCAAGGCGGCATCTTCGACGATGGCGCCGCGCAAGCCTTTCTCGCCAGGCCCTATGCGCAGGACGCCATCGCGCTGCGCCGCTGGGACGACCAGGCCAAGGATGCGCATCGTGTCACGCCCGCGCTGCCGTACTTCATGGAGATGGCGGCGAGCGTCGCGCTGACGCGCGCCTGAGGCTCGGTCGCGCACGAATTCCATCGCGCGTCGGATCGCATCGAGATCCTTCAGCAGATCCTCGGGCTGCGTGCGGTCGAATTGCACCCAGCCGCGCATCGGCGCGCGGTCGTAAGGCTGAAACGGATGTGCATGCGAATGTGCCGCGAAGTATCGGCTGGCTTCATCGGCCGGCAGCTTCACGGCCACGCCCTTGCCATAAACGCACGCAAACAGCTTGTCGCCGATGAAATACGCGGGGCAACCGAACATGGTGCGCGACAAGACATCGGCGAGCGAGAGCAGCGCGCGATCGAGCACGGCTTTCGCCTGCAGTTGAAACGCCGTGGGCACGCGCGGCTCCTCTCGTCGTGGTCGGTGGTCGGGCGACTCATCCAAGAACGCCCGTTCGGGTATCGCGCTAGACTGTGCGCCATGCAACCATTCCCATTTCAGCACGCCTGGAGAGCGGCCTTCAGCGTGCTTGCGAGCGCCTCACCGTGAAAGGCGGCAACTTCCGCGTCACCGCCGCCGTCGTTGCTTCGGCCCTGTTCATGCAGAACATGGACGGCACCATCGTCGCCACCGCCATCCCAACGATGGCGCGCGATCTCAACGTCGATCCCGTTCATCTTTCCAGCGCGATCACCGCGTACCTCGTCGCGCTGACGGTCTTCATTCCCGCGAGCGGCTGGGTGGCCGACCGCTTCGGCGCGCGCCGCGTGTTCATGTGGGCCATCGCGACATTCACGCTCGCCTCGGTCGCCTGCGCCGCCGCGATGAACCTGCCGCAACTGCTCGCCGCGCGCGTCGTGCAGGGTCTCGGCGGCGCGATGATGGTGCCCGTCGGACGGCTGATCCTGTTTCGCGGCGTGAGGCGCGAGGAACTGCTTCAGGCGACGACCTGGCTCACCATGCCCGCGCTCGTGGGCCCTTTGCTCGGCCCCCCGCTCGGCGGCTTTCTCACCGACGCGCTCTCGTGGCGCAGCATCTTCTGGGTCAACGTGCCGGTCGGCTGCATCGGGCTCGTGCTGACGTGGAAACTTCTGCCGCCCTCGCCGCCCGAAAGCCGCACGCCGCCCGATCTGCGCGGCATGTTGCTCTCGGGTGCGTCACTGAGCCTGTTCATGATCGGCATCGAGAGCGCGGGGCGCGGCGTGCTGCCGGCCGGCGTGCCCTGGGTCTGCGCCGCGGTCGGCCTGCTGCTCTTCAGGATGACAGTGCTGCATTGCCGCCGCGTGTCGAATCCGGCCATCGACTTCTCGCTGCTTTCGATTCCCACTTTCCATGCGGCGACCGTCGCGGGCAGCCTGTTTCGCGCCGGTGCGGGCGCGCTGCCGTTTCTCGTGCCGCTCACGTTGCAGACCGGCTTCGGCTACAGCGCGACGGCCAGCGGCCTCGTGACCTTCGCGAGCGCGCTGGGCTCCTTCTGCATGCGCCCGATGACGGCCCTCGCGTTGCGGCGATTCTCCGTGCGCGCGGTTCTCTGCGCGGGCAGCGCGGTGTTCGCGGCGGTGCTGCTCGTCTGCTCGACGATGTCACAGGCCTGGCCCGCCGCCGCGATCTTCCTGCTATTGCTGCTCGGCGGACTCGGCCGCTCGCTCAGTTTCGCGACGATGGGCGCGCTCGCCTTCGCCGATGTCCCCAAGCCGCGGCTCGCCGCCGCGACCTCGTTTCAGGGCACCGCGCAGCAGTTGATGAAGGCCATCGGCGTGACGGTCGCGGCCGGCACGATCCAGACGACGATGCTGATTTCCGGCAGCGCGCAGACCGAGCGCTGGCAACTGGCGTGCGCGTTCATCGTGACGGCGCTGGTGGTTCTGGCCTCGCTGCCGATGTTCGCACGGCTCTCGCAGGACGCTGGTGAGGGCATCTCCGCGCCCACGGCGAAGCGCGCAGGACGGACGTAAATCATGCCGATTTGCAAAATAAAACATCAGATTTAAGACAAGTACATGATCCACAAGGATTTTTTATGTGGCTATAATGCGATTCCGCTTTGATCCGCTTCCCCGATGCGTCGTCTACCCGTCCTTCTTGCCGTCCTTGCGTTCTCGCTGAGTTCGGCGCACACCGCCCTTGCGCAGGAAATGCGCGACAACACGCCCGTCGCCGCCGATACCGCGCAATCCGCCGATGCGCAAGACGCGAAGACGCAGTTGGCCAGTCACAAGATTTCGGAAGTTCTCACGGGGAAGTTCGGTGTGGCGCGCGAGAAGGCGCAGACCATCGCAGCGGCGGTCATGTCGTCTGCATCGAAGTATTCGTTGCCGCCGGCGCTGCTGCTCGCGATCATCTCCATCGAATCGCGCTTCAAGGAAACGGCCAAAGGGCCGAACAACGCAACAGGGCTGATGCAAGTGGTGCCGTCGGCACACAGGCAGCTCGTGCGCAATGTGGACCTGACGGACCCTGAAGACAATATCGAAACCGGCTCGGCCATCCTGCACGGCTATATGAAGTCCGCCCAGGGCGATGTCGAAGCCGCGCTGAAGAATTATGGTGGATCGCGCGCTTACGCCGAAAAGGTCAGCTTGCGCGCCAAGACGTTCGAACCCGTTGCGTCGGCCGATGCGGCTTCGGCAAGCGGTTGGTAAATATCAGTCCCGCGTCTTCATAAGCCCACGCGCCGCCGCCAGGCGGATGCCGCATCACATCCATGAAATAACGTTGTGGCGATCGCACCCGCGTGCACGCTCGCATCGTTCCGATAGCTCGCTTTAATAGCCCTTCTGCGTGCCGGCGCCATTCGGATTCGTGCCGCCCGAATTCATGTTGCCGTTGTTCGGCACACTGCGGCGCACGGTGCCCTGATCCTGTCCCATGCCGTTGGTCGCATCGTTGCCCATGCCGCTCTTCGCGCCCGCACCGGTGCCCGTCGTGCCGTCCGCCGAACCGCCCATGCCCGTGCCGCCCATGCCGACGCCGCCGCCCTTGCCCGCAGCAGCCGATCCAGATCCCGACGAGCCGTTGCCGCCCGCGCCCATTGAACCGCCCGCCGTCGCGCCGCCGCCTGCTTGCGCATAGACACTGCCGACACCGCCCGATAAGCCGAGCACCAACGCCGAGATCGCCAGCTTCTTAGTAGTCGCGTTCATTTCCGGACTCCCTGATATGTAAGACGGTCGCGGCGAAGTATTGGATTACCGCAACCGTCCCGCATTCGCGCAAGGGACGTGCCGCGACTTCTCGCGCTATCGCATCAGTAACCGCACGGCACATACGCGTTGCGATAGTTGTCGTAGCAGTAGCCAGGCGGCTGGGCCGGCTGCGCGTACACCGGCTGAGCATATGCCGGCTGGGCATACGCTGGCTGTTCATAGACAGGTTGTGCGTAAGCGGGCTGCGCATTCGCAACGGATGTCACCAGCGCGCCGAGCACGGCGCCGCCGATCAGCGCACCGACGATCGCGCCGCCATCGCCGCCACCGCCATGTCCGCCGCCGTGACCGCCGTATCCATGCGCCGATGCCTCGCCCGCCACCGACAAACTACCGATCATCAACAAGACAAGTGCTGCGCGTTTCATTAGCTTCTCCAATTCCCGCTTGGCCGGGTTCATGGAAGCCATCTTAAGCAGACAGCTAAGAAATAACTGCAGCAGTTGGTAACCGCGCATTTCAACGATTACAAATTCGGCTTCGGAAAACAGCATCGGCCAACTTCATTTCGGATGCCAAATTAAAAGTCATGCCGTTACAAATTGAAGTGAATTCGCCGAAGCGTAACCATTTTTTGATGCGGCCCGGTAATGCCCGCACAAACGCCTCAAGGAACTGGGCGCATTTACCGCGCGCCGTTGCATTTGCTCGCCACTGGTTACCGTTTGTCACCAGAGCAACGTCAACGGTGGCGAGAGACGCGGCGTTTTCATCGTCAGCGCGGCGCACTGCGCGCCACGCGATCCTGAAGAAGAGATCAAGGGAGTTTCAAACCATGAAGAAGATCGTCGCTGCTCTCGCATCCGCAATGCTCGTGTCCACCGTTTTCGCGCAGACCGCCGCAACCGATGCCGGCAAAGCCCAACTGAAGGCAAACAACGAAAAAGCCGAGGCTCAGGCGACGGCCAACAAGAAAAAGGCCGATGCACAGCACGACGCCGCGAAGGCGCAGGCATCGGCGAACGAGGACAAGGCATCGGCGCAAGCCGACGCCAACAAGGAAGCCGCGAAGGTAGCGCAGGCGACCACGCCGGAACAAGCTTCCGACGCTCGCGGTGATGCCGCCAAGGCACAGGCGAAAGCCAACAAGAAAAAGCACGCTGCTCAAAGCAAGGCCGACAAGAAGAAGCAGGACGCAGCGAAAGATGCCAACGTGGCGCAAGCGAAGGCCGACAAGGAAAAAGTCGAGGCGCAAAACGACGCCAACAAGTCGGCCGCCGATGCGAAGGTGGACGCGGCGAAGAAGTAAGGGAGGCCGGCGTCATCGCATCGCGCACTGGGCACGCATAAAGACAATCCAGTGCGTTCGGTTGAAGCGAGCCTTCGGGCTCGCTTTTTTATGGCTACCAGCCATAACTTCCGACTAAAGCTTCTACGCTCCAGGGTCGACGCTGCGCTTATCATTCGTGAAATAAAAGAACACGAAGGAGACGCCCATCATGCGAACGCTGACCGAGCAGTTGTCGCAGTACGCCGAATATCATCGCGACAGGCGCAATGTCGCCACGCACTTCATCGGCATTCCGCTCATCGTGCTTGCCATTGCCGCATTGCTCAGCCGTCCCGCGTGGCCCGTATTGTCGGGCGCGTTCGTGCTGACGCCCGCGTGGATTCTATTCGCGCTCGCCACTTTCTACTATCTCTGGCTCGACGTGCCGCTCGGCATAGGCATGGGCATCGTCTCCGCGCTCGCCGCGGCGTTCGGGCAGTGGGCCGCGTCGCGAGTCACGTCGATGTGGCTTGTCATCGGCATCGGCATGTTCGTGACCGGCTGGGTGTTCCAGTTCGTCGGGCATGTGCGCTATGAGCATCGCAAGCCGGCGTTCGTCGATGACATCATCGGCCTTCTCATTGGACCGCTGTTCATTCTCGTCGAGCTTCTGTTCGCGCTCGGACTCATGCGCGATTTGCACGACGCCATCGAAGCACGCACCGCGCATTGATCAGTCGATGCGCTCGACTTCCTCCGCAACGGTTTCGTGCTCGACGCTTGCGTGGTGCTCGCTCATCGGCAAAGTCTGCTTGCGCGAGCGCTCGCGCTTCAAGAGAAGCGCGCTGTGCACGCCGGTCAGCACGACCGCGATCCAGATCGGCACATAGGTGCCGAGTTGCCGCGTCGAAAACGGCTCGCCGAGCAACAGCACGGCGACGCCCACGAGCAGCACCGGCTCCACGTAGCCGAGAATGCCGAACAGCGCGAGCGGCAGATGACGGCTCGCGCGCAGATACGACGCCAGCGCGATCGTGCTCAACGCGCCGAGCCCCGGCAACAGCAGCAGCCATAGATGCGGCTCGCCGGCGACATCCGAGAACGAGTGGCGCACGAACAGCATGATCGCCGCGACCGGTGCGATCAGCATGATTTCGACGGCGAACGACACGAGCGGATCGGCATTGAGCCGGCGACGCAGCACGAAATACGGCGGATAGCCGAGCATGACGACGAGCGTCGGCCACGCGAACGCATGCGTGACGAAGAGCTCATGCGCAACGCCTGCCGCCGCCGCCGCGACGCCCGCCCACTGGAAGGCGTCGAGCCGTTCGCCGTAGTGGAAGCGGCCGAGCAGCACCATCGCGAGTGGCAGGAGAAAGTAACCGAGCGAGACTTCCAGCGCGCGCCCGTGCAGCGGCGCCCACAGGAAGATCCACAACTGCACGCCGAGCAGCGCCGCGACGAGCGCGAACGCCAGCAACAGGCGCGGCGACGTGACGAGCCGGACGAGCAGTTCGCGCAATTGCGGCCAGCGCCGGCGCAAAGCGACGAGCGCCAGCGCGCCGGGCAGCGTCCAGATGATGCGCCACGCGAAGATATCGAGCCCGTCGAGCGGCGCGAGCCATTTCGTATAGCCGGACAGGAGCGCGAAGAGCGCGGAAGCGGCGACGGACAGCGCGACGCCGCGCCCCAGGTCATGCTGATTCATCGAAGAGAGCGCTGCGCGCCGAATGTGAAACGCAAGCTGAACGCAAGTGAAATATGCGCGGGAATGCGCATTCTAAACGGACGTCGCCGCCTTTTTTCAAGAACCGCTTCAAACGAATTCGCCTTGCGTGCCCGCTTTTTGCTTCCTTCATGCTTCGCATTTCCGCATGAACTTCGCCGCGCGCGGCGTGTCTTCTGCGATCAGCCGATGTGAATCGCGGTGGTCTTCGGCCGGTCATGACGACCGGCCAGTCTTGTCGGTCCGGCTCGATGCCGGCCCGTCCCGAAGTCCGAGCGGCGAATTCATTCGCCGCTCGCGTCGCAGAGCATCCGCAGCATCCCGCGCCGTGTCAGCGTTCAAACGCGCTGGCGCGCGACGAAAACGCCGCATCGATGGAGACGTCATGACTCAACCAGCCTTGTCGCCCCGCTTCGCCAGCGCCTTTGCGGAGGCGGTCCACTTCGGACTCAGCAAGCGTCCGCAGAAAGAACTGCCCTCGATGTATCTGTATGACGAAGTCGGCTCCGCCCTCTTCGAAGTGATCACCGCGTTGCCGGAATACGGCGTGACGCGCGCCGAAGAGCGCGTGCTGAAGGACCACGCGACGGATATCGTCGCCGCCATGCCGGGCGACATCCAGGTCGCGGAACTGGGCAGCGGCAGCGGCCGCAAAACGCGCCGCATTCTGGAGGCGCTGTGTAAAAAGCAGCCCACCGCTTACCATCCGATTGAAATTTCGCGCACCGCCTTGCAGTTGTGCCGGCGCGAACTGAGCGATATCGAACGTGTGTCGATCGTCGGACACGAGCGGGATTACCTCGCGGGTCTCTCGGAAGTCAGCGCCAAACGCAAGGAAGGCGAAAGGCTGCTCGTGCTATTTCTCGGCAGCACGATCGGCAATTTCGCGCGGCTCGCGGCCACCAAGTTCCTGCGCTCGATCCGCGGCATGCTCAAGCCCGGCGATGCGCTCCTGCTCGGCACCGATCTCATCAAGCCGCTGCCGACGCTGATCGCCGCATACGACGACCCGATCGGCGTGACCGCCGCGTTCAACCTGAATATCCTGGCGCGCATCAATCGCGAGCTGGGCGGCGAATTTCCGCTCGAAGCGTTCGAGCACGTCGCACGTTTCAATCCGGATGTGCGCAGCGTCGAGATGCACTTGCGTGCGAAGCGCGCGCTTTCCGTACGTGTGCGCGACGCGGACCTGCGCGTGGATTTCCGCGAGGGCGAGACGATCTGGACGGAAAGCAGCCACAAGTACGCGGCCGAGGAAGTCGCCCCGATCGCGGCCGACGCGGGCTTCGAATGCACGCATCAATGGCGCGACGAGGAATGGCAGTTCGCGGAGAGCCTGCTGGTCGCGCGCTAGCGTTCAGTGCTCAGTGCTCAGTGCTGCTCGAAGCGCTCGTAACGCTTTTCGACGTGGCGCTCTTCGCTGTGAAACTCGGTGACGCGGGCATGCGGCGGCCCGCGTCGCAGCCATTCGAGCATCAGGTCGACCTGATTGGCCGCGCCCTGAACGATCGCTTCCACCGAGCCGTCGTCGAGATTGGCGACCCAGCCGCGCACGCCCAGCGCATGGGCGCGTCGCACGGTGTGATGCCGGAAGCCGACACCCTGCACGACGCCGCGCACGCGCACGTAATAGGTTTCGATTCTCGTATCCAGATCCGGGCCGGGCATTGCGCTTTCTCCTTTCAGATGTCGATACGCCGCATTGTAGACACGCTCGTCAACTCAGGCGGAAAGGCTGCGCCGTGTCGGCGCGCTCGCCGGGACGCGGATGAAACGCACGCGGCAGGCGCACTTCGAAGGTCGTCCCCGCGTCGGCCGTGGAGCGCACGCTGACGTCGCCGCCGTGCATCTGCGCAATCTCGCGCGTGATGTAGAGCCCGAGTCCCAGACCGCTCGATTCGTGCTGACGTCGCCCGGAACGGTACGGCGCGAAGATCGTCGGCAGCACGTCGACGGGAATCTCGCCGGCGTTCTGCACGGTGATGGTCACGTCGTCGGCGTTGCCGTCGAGACGTACCTGAATCGCGGAGCCTTCGAGACCGTGCTGCAGCGCGTTGCCGATCAGATTCGAGAACACTTGCGAGAGCAGATCGCCATCGCCCTGCAGCAGCGTGTCGCCCTGACGCAGCACGAAGATGCGCCCTTTGCCGACGCGCGCCTCGTATTCGTCGACAATATTCTTCGCGAGCGTCATCAGTTCCACCGCGCGCGGCTGCAGCGTCACGCGCCCGCCGCGCAGACGCGCGAGATTGAGCAGCTGATCGACCATGCGCACCATGCGCATGCCGCTCGACTTGATGCGCTCGCCAATGTTCGCGACGTTCTCGTCCTTCACGAAGCGCGACAGATATTCCGCCGACGCGATCACCGCGGAGAGCGGCGTGCGCAGATCGTGGCCGAGCACGGCCATCAGCATCTCGTTCGCATCGAGCAGTTGCTGCACGGTGGCGAGCTGCGTCGCGAGTTGCTGCTTCTGGCGCTCCATCTGGATGAAGACATCGACCTTCGAGTTCAGGATGCGTGAATCGAAGGGCTTGTAGAGGAAATCCACCGCGCCCGCTTCGTAACCGCGGAACGTGCGGCTCGCGTCCTGCGCCGTCGCGGTCAGGAAGATGATCGGCACATGCGCGGTGCGCGGACTGCCGCGCATCAGCTCGGCCAGCTCGAAGCCGTCCATGCCTGGCATGTTGACGTCGAGAATCGCGAGCGCTACTTCGTGCTTGAGCAGAAGCTCGAGCGCGGCCGGCCCCGATTCCGCCTTCAGCACCGACAGATCCGGCCGCGCGAGCGACGCTTCGAGCGCGGTGATGTTGTTGCGGATGTCGTCGACGATCAGCACGTGGATGGGTTGCGTCATCTGGTGACTCCTAGCTTCCTTCATTACCTGCGGTCGATGCACTGCGCGAGCCGCATCGCCATTTCGTCCAGCGTCAGCACTTCGTGCACCGCATTCTCCCTGATGGCCGCGAGCGGCATGGCGGCCGCCTGGGCCGTCGCCGGTTCCTGCGCCCAGCACACGCCGCCCGCCCCGTGGATCGCGCGTGCGCCGCGCGCGCCGTCATCGTTCGCGCCGGACAGCACGATGCCCAGCAGCCGCTCGCCATACGCGTGCGCGGCCGATTCGAACAGCACGTCCACCGAAGGACGCGAGAAACGCACCGGCGGGTCGACCGACAGCGCGATGGAAGGCGCCGCGCCCTCTTCCGCCTCGACCAGCATGTGATAGCCCGGCGGCGCGAAATACACGGTGCCGGGCGCGATCTCGTCCTTGTCGAACGGCTCTTCGATGGCGAGTTCGCAGCGCGTCGCGAACAGTCCCGGCAACAGGCTCGGCTGTCCCTGCCGCACATGCACGACGATCAGCACGGGCGGCGCGAAGGTCTTGGGCAACATAGGCAGCAAATGATTCAACGCCTCGACGCCGCCCGCCGATGCGCCGATCACGACTGCTCCGATGCGTTGCGCGTCGAACATCGTCACACCTTCTGATAGAGCCGCTCGTGCGGATTGAAATCGGCGAAGTGGTCGGCGTGCTTCGAAAAACGCAGGCTCTCCTTGCTGCCCAGGCCGAGAAATCCGCGCCGCACGAGCGAATCGCTGAACAGGCCGAGCGCGCGATCCTGCAGCGCACGATCGAAATAGATCAGCACATTGCGGCACGACACCAGATGCGCTTCGAGAAACACGCTGTCGGTGGCGAGGCTGTGATCCGCGAACACCACGCGCGACTTGAGCGCCTGCGAGAACTTCGCCGCGCCGTAGGCCGCGTGATAGTAGTCGGAGAGCGAACGCTTGCCGCCCGCCGCGAGATAGTTCTGGCTGAAGCCCGCCATCCGCTCCAGCGGATAAATGCCGTTCTCCGCCTGACGCAGCGCTTCGGCGTTGATGTCGGTCGCGTAGAACACGGTGCGCTCGGCGATCTTTTCTTCCGCGAACAGCACGGCGAGCGACCACAGTTCCTCGCCGCTGCTGCATCCCGCGACCCATACCTTGATCGACGGGTAAGTCTGCAGAATCGGCACGACCTGCTCGCGGATCGCGCGGAAATACTGCGGGTCGCGGAACATCTCGCTCACCTGCACGGTGAGGTACTGGAACAGCCGCGCGAACAGCGCCGGATCGCGCAGGATGCGCTCCTGCAGATGCGAGAGCGTCGGCATGTTGAAATCATGCACGGCCTGCGCGAGCCGGCGCCTCAGCGAACTCACGGAGTAATGCCGGAAGTCGTGCTGATAACGCAGGTAGATGGCTTCCAGAATCAGCTTCAGTTCGATGTCGAACATCGCTTCTTCGTCGTGCCCGCCGTCGTTCGTCATGTTCATCGCTGCCGCAGCCATACACGACACAAAGACACGAGCTTATCCACGTCGATGGGCTTCGATATGTAATCGTCCGCACCCGCCCCGAGACATTTCTCGCGATCGCTCGGCATCGCCTTCGCGGTGAGCGCGATGATCGGCAGGCGCGCGTGCTCCGGCTGCTTGCGGATCTCGGTCATCGCGGTGAGGCCGTCCATCTCGGGCATCATGATGTCCATCAGCACGAGGTCGATATCGCCGCGACGCGCCAGCGCCTCCAGCGCCTCGCGGCCGTTGCGCGCAATTTCGAGCGTGGCGCCCAGCGGCTCGATCACGCGCGAGAGCGCGAAGATGTTGCGCACGTCGTCTTCGGCGAGCAGGATCGTGCGGCCCTCGAACACGTCGTCGCGCTGACGCGCCGCACGCAGCATGCGCTGCTGCTCCGGCGGCAGCGCGCTCTCGACGCTGTGCAGGAACAGTGTCACTTCGTCGAGCAGGCGCTCCGGCGACTTCGCTCCCTTGATGATGATCGATTTCGAGTAGCGTCGCAGGCGCTGCTCTTCTTCCTGCGACAGCAAGCGCCCCGTATAGACGATCACCGGCGGCGCGGACTGCCCGCCCGTCGTGGAGACGCGTTCGAGCAGTTCGTAGCCGGAGCCGTCGGGCAGCGCGAGATCCATCACGACGCAATCGAACACGCCGCGCTGCATCTCCTCGATAGCCTCCGCGATCGATCCCGCCTCCACGATGCCAACCGTCTCGCTTGCGAGCAGCGCGTGGATGCTCTGGCGCAGCGCCGGATCGTCCTCGACGACCAGCACGCGGCGCATGCCCTGCGCGGACCGCGCTTCGAGCTTGCGAATGGCGTGGGCAAGCTCTTCTCGCGCGCTCGGCTTCAACGTATAGCCGATCGCGCCGAGATGCAGCGCGACATCGGCGTGATCGGTCGCGGAGACGATGTGGATCGGAATATGGCGCGTGAGCGGATCGTGCTTGAGCCATTCGAGCACGGTGAGGCCCGACTGGTCCGGCAGACCGATATCGAGCAGGATGCCGTTCGGCTGCAGCGAGCGCGCAAGCTCGACGCCCTGCGTCGCGGTCGCCGCGTGCACGCAGTCGAAGTCGAGTTCGTGCGCGAGATCGTAGAGGATATGCGCGAACGGCTGATCGTCCTCGATGACGAGAATCACGCGGTCCGGACGCTGCCGATCGGCGCGGTCGTCGGCGATCGCCATGGGTTCGGGCGCGGGCATCGGCACATGCGCGGGCTGCATCGTGACCGGCGCGGGTTGCGCAGGCGCGGGATGCACCGGTTGCGCCGCGACCGGTTCCGGCTCGCTCATATGGCCGATGGTGTCGAGCTTCGCGGTGACGGTGCCTTCGCGCGCGCCGATCGGCAGCGTCACCGAAAACACGCTGCCGTGCCCCAGTTCGCTCGATACCGCGACCGATCCGCCCAGGAGCCGCGTGAACTCGCGCGAGATCGACAGTCCGAGGCCGCTGCCGCCGTACTTGCGGCTCGTGGTGCCGTCGGCCTGCTGGAAGGCCTGGAAGATCATGTCCTGCTTCTCGCGCGCAATGCCAATGCCCGTGTCGCGCACCTCGAAGCGCAGCGCGTCGTCGCTCGCGCGTTCCACCGCGACCGTCACGCGGCCGCGCTCGGTGAACTTGAACGCGTTCGACAGCAGATTGCGCAACACCTGCAGCAGCCGCTGGCTGTCGGTGACGAAGTAGCCGGGCACGTTCTCGCCATGGTGGGTGACGAGTTCGAGTCCCTTGCTTTCCGCGACGGGCGCGAAGGATTGCTGCAAGGTCTGCAGCAGCGCATCGACGGAAGCGGGCGCGAACTGCACGTCCATCTGGCCGGCCTCGACCTTCGAGAGATCGAGAATGTCGTTGATGAGCGAAAGCAGATCGCTGTTGGACGAATGGATCGTCGCGGCATAGCGCACCTGCTCGTCAGTGAGATTGCCCTGCTTGTTGTCCTGCAGAAGCTTGGCGAGAATCAGCGAGCTGTTGAGCGGCGTGCGCAATTCGTGCGACATGTTCGCCAGAAACTCCGACTTGTACTGGCTCGCGCGCTCCATTTCCAGCGCGTTCGCGGTCAGTTCCTGCTGCGCCTCCAAAAGCTCGGCCTTTTGACGTTCGAGATGCTGCGTATGCTCTTCGAGCTGGACATTGGTCTCTTCGAGCTCCGCCTGCTGCTGCTCCAGACGCGCCTGAGAATCCTGCAGCGCGCGGCCGCGCTCTTCGAGCTCCTCGTTCGACACCCGCAGCTCTTCCTGCTGCACCTGCAACTCCTCGCTCTGACGCTGCGTTTCCTCCAGCAATTCGACGAGACGCGCGCGATAGCGCGCCGAGCGCAGCGCCATGCCGAGCGGTTCGGCGGCCATTTCGAGCAGCGCGCGGGCGTCGTCGACCTGCCCGTCCGCGCCGACGAAACCGAGCTCGATCGCGCCGGCCACTTCGCCGTCGGCGAAAAACGGCGCGATCACGACGCTCGACGCCGTCGTCGACCCGAGCGCGGAACCGGTTCGCAGGTAATGACCGGAAGCGTCGCGCAGTTCGAACACGCGCGCTTCCTCGATCGCCTGGCCGACGAGCCCTTCGCCGCGCGCAATCCGCTGCGGCGCGCTGGCGTCGTCGGGCAGCGCCCAGGCCGCGACGCGCACGAGCGCATCGTGGTCGAGCGCGTAGACGACGCCGACCTTGGCGTTCACGTAAGGCACGATCGAACGCAGGATGCTCACGCCGATCGAAGCGGGAGACTGCTCGCCGCGCAGCTTGAGGCCGAGCTGCATGATGCCCTGCTGCAGCCAGCCCGTGCGTTGTACGGCAAGCCGCGATTTGATATATAGATGCGCCACCGCCGCGAGCGTGAGCAGCACGACGATGCCCATCGCGCGGTTGATCTGGAGCACGTCGCGGGTCGTGTTCGGATCGACCGGGGCCAACGCGTAGCCTGCGATGATCAGCAGCGCCGACGCCCCGCCCGTGAAGAGCGGCACGGACGGCCGGTCGGCCCACACGCAGAGCACGACCGGCAGCAGGTAAAACACCCAGATCGCGACGCGCATCGGCGTGAGCGCGTCGATGGCGAACACGACGGCGAGCGTGATCGCGATGGCCAGGTAAATCCAGGAGCGTAGGCTTCGAGTGTCTTGAGGCATCGTTGACCGGTTGTGTTCACGTTTTGCGCGGCCTCGCGCCGGCAGCAGGCGAGGACCATAGCATGAGCCGCGAGCCCTTGTCACATCGGGCTTTGCAGGCAATTTTTGACGCGGCAATCGTTACGAAAAGGGCCGCGCGCACGTTTTCAATGAGGTAAGAATGACTGATTTTTCCGGCTCTCGCGTGCTCGTTACGGGCGCCTCGGGATTCGTCGGGTCCGCGGTCGCGCGGCTCGCCATCGAACGCGGCTTCGACGTGCGCGTGCTCGTGCGCGCGACCAGCCCGCGCAAGAACGTGGAGTCGCTGAATGCCGAGATCGTCGTCGGCGACATGCGCGACGAAGCGTCCATGCGCGCGGCGCTCAAAGGCTGCCGCTTCCTGTTCCACGTCGCGGCGGATTACCGCATCTGGGCGCCCGATCCCGGCGAAATCGAGCGCGCGAATCTCGAAGGCACCGAAGCGACCATGCGCGCGGCGCTGGCCGAGGGCGTCGAGCGCGTCGTCTATACCAGCAGCGTCGCGACGCTCAAGGTGACGAGCTCGGGCGCGATCGTCGACGAGACGAAGCCGTCGGATGCGGCGAGCACCATCGGCGCCTACAAGCGCAGCAAGGTGCTGGCCGAGCGCGCAGTCGAGCGCATGGTCGCGCAGAACTCGCTGCCCGCGGTGATCGTCAATCCGTCGACGCCGATCGGCCCGCGCGACGTGCGCCCGACGCCGACCGGGCGCATCATCGTGGAAGCGGCGACGGGCAAGATTCCGGCGTTCGTCGATACGGGCCTGAACCTCGTGCATGTCGATGACGTCGCGAACGGGCATTTCCTGGCGCTGGAACGCGGCCGCATCGGCGAGCGCTATATATTGGGCGGCGAGAATCTGCCCTTGCAGCAGATGCTCGCGGATATCGCCGGATTCGTCGGCCGCAAGCCGCCCACCATCAAATTGCCGCGCGGACCGCTTTATCCTCTCGCGGTGGGCGCGGAGCTTTTCGCGAAGGTGAGCGGCAAGGAGCCGTTCGTGACAGTCGATGCGCTCAAGATGTCGAAGAACAAGATGTATTTCACGTCGGCCAAGGCCGAGCGCGAGCTGGGTTACGGCGCGCGGCCCTATCGCGAGGGACTGAAAGACGCGCTGGAATGGTTCCGCGCGAACGGCTATCTCACTGCGTGAAGCGCCGCGTCATTGCGTGAAACGGCGCGGCGGTGGCGACGGACCTCGAAAATCGCAACTCTTGTATAAGACTCGAAAAACGTTAAGTCATTGATATAGCAATAAAAACGCCTGTTTTATCGGTTCACGGGAGCCGAAATTCGCACGCGCGCCTCACAAAATCAGGCAGAATAGCGGTTTGTTGCCGGAAGGGCGATTGAGGCCGGCGGTTTTTTCCAACCTGTTTTCGGATGTCGAGACAAGCGATGAGTAATCAGCAACCCACCATCATCTACACCCTGACCGACGAAGCTCCGCTGCTCGCGACCAGCGCCTTTCTGCCGATCATCCGCACCTTCACCGCGCCGGCGGGCGTGAACGTCGCGACCAGCGACATCTCGGTCGCCGCGCGCATCCTGGGCGAATTCCCCGAGTATCTGACCGACGAGCAAAAGGTCCCCGACAACCTCGCGAAGCTCGGCGAACTCACGCAGGACGCCGACACCAACATCATCAAGCTGCCGAACATCAGCGCGTCGCTGCATCAGCTGACCAGCGCGATCAAGGAGCTCCAGTCGAAGGGCTACAAGCTGCCCGACTATCCCGAAGAGCCGAAGAACGACGAAGAGAAGGCCATTCGCGCGCGCTATGGCAAGTGCCTCGGCTCAGCCGTGAATCCGGTGCTGCGCGAAGGCAACTCGGACCGCCGCGCGCCGCTGGCCGTGAAGAACTACGCGAAGAAGCATCCGCACAGCATGGGCCAGTGGAGCATGGCTTCGCGCACCCACGTCGCGCACATGAAGCACGGCGACTTCTATCACGGTGAAAAGTCCGTCACGAACGACAAGGCCCGCGAAGTCCGCATGGAACTCGTCACGAAGCTTGGCGAAACCATCGTGCTGAAGCCGAAGGTCAAGCTGCAGGAAGGCGAGATCGTCGACAGCATGTTCATGAGCAAGAAGGCGCTGGTCGAGTTCTACGAAGAACAGATGCAGGACGCGTTCGACACCGGCGTCATGCTGTCGCTGCACGTCAAGGCGACCATGATGAAGGTCTCGCACCCGATCGTCTTCGGTCATGCCGTGAAGGTGTTCTACAAGGACGCGTTCGCCAAGCACTCGAAGCTGTTCGAAGAGCTCGGCATCAACGTGAACAACGGTCTCGTCGATCTGTACACGAAGATCGAGGCGCTGCCGGAATCGCAACGCGACGAAGTCATCCGCGACATGCACGCGTGTCACGAAAAGCGCCCGGCTCTGGCGATGGTCGACTCCGCCAAGGGCATCTCGAACCTGCACGCGCCGAACGACGTGATTGTCGACGCGTCCATGCCCGCGATGATCCGCGCCGGCGGCAAGATGTGGGGCGCCGACGGCCGTCCGCAAGACACGAAATGCCTGATTCCGGAAAGCACGTTCGCGCGCATTTATCAGGAAATCATCAACTTCTGCAAGACCAACGGCGCGTTCGATCCCAAGACCATGGGAACGGTGCCGAACGTCGGCCTGATGGCGCAGAAGGCCGAAGAGTACGGCTCGCACGACAAGACTTTCGAAATCGCCGAAGACGGCACGGCGCGCATCGTCGACAACGCGACGGGCGAAGTCATCGAAGGGCTCACGCAGGAAGTCGAAAAGGGCGACATCTGGCGCATGTGCCTGGTCAAGGACGCGCCGATCCGCGACTGGGTCAAGCTCACCGTCACGCGCGTGAAGAACTCGGGCACGCCGGCGGTGTTCTGGCTCGACCCGTATCGTCCGCACGAAGCCGAGCTGATCAAGAAGGTCGAAACGTACCTGAAGGATTACGACACGAAGGGCCTCGACATCCAGATCATGTCGCAGGTGCGCGCCATGCGTTACACGCTCGAGCGCGTGATCCGCGGCATGGACACGATCTCGGCCACCGGCAACATCCTGCGCGACTATCTGACCGATCTGTTCCCGATCATGGAACTCGGCACCAGCGCGAAGATGCTGTCCATCGTTCCGCTGATGGCGGGCGGCGGACTGTATGAAACGGGCGCGGGCGGCTCGGCGCCGAAGCACGTGCAGCAGCTCGTGCAGGAAAACCACCTGCGCTGGGATTCGCTGGGCGAATTCCTGGCGCTGGCGGTGTCGCTGGAAGAGCTCGGCATCAAGAACGACAACGCGCGTGCGAAGCTCGTCGCGAAGGCGCTCGATTCGGCCACCGGCAAGCTGCTCGACAACAACAAGAGCCCGTCGCCGAAGACCGGCCAGCTCGACAATCGCGGCAGCCAGTTCTATCTCGCGATGTACTGGGCGCAAGAGTTGGCGAACCAGACGGAAGACAAGGCGCTCGCCGAACAGTTCGCGCCGCTCGCGAAGACGCTGGCCGAGAACGAGCAGAAGATCGTCGACGAACTCGCCGCGGTGCAGGGCAACGCGGTGGATATCGGCGGCTACTACAAGCCGGACGAGAAGAAGCTCGAAGCCGCAATGCGTCCGAGCCAGACGCTCAACGCCGCGATCGCGCAGGCAAACGCGAAGTAATCGCGAAGCGAGTGCGGGGCGCGGCGGGCAACACAAGCCGCGCGCCTCGTCGATGAACCGGCATCGCCTCGGGCGATGCCGGTTTTGTTTTTGGGCACGCTCGACGTCGCAGCGCTTGAGCGCATTAGCGCCGATGCGCATCGCACGCAAGAAATCTGTCGCGTAATCCGCACGATGCGTGCAATTGGTTACAACCTGTGGCGGCCTCCCCAAATGTGAGCGAGTAGAATCTGTGCCTCGCCGCAAGCTCGCTAGACAGACACTCACGCAATGAATCTACAAGACCAGCTCGGCGCGCTGGAGTCGAGCCTCGACACGCTCCTTCAGGCCGCCACCGCATGCGATCCATCGTCTGCTGAATCGAAGACAGACGCAGCCGTGCCGACGCACGGCGCGCCCGACAACGCGCCCGCATCATCCGCGCAAGCCGAGGCCTCACCGGACGAGCCGCCAGCACTGGGCGGCGAAATGCCCACGCCCGACGAACCGCCCGCGCTCAACGAGCCGCCCACGCTGGTCGTCTCGCGCCCCGAGCAGAACGCGATCGAAATGACGATCGCGGGCAAGACGGTGAAGCTGAGCCCGGAAGGGATATCGGAACTGATCGGGGAGTTGTCGAACGTGCGCGCGTCGATGTCGGTGGAGCAGCCGACGGGCATCGCGCCGGGATGGCGCTTCGCGGCCACGAAGAATCCGGTCATGGCGACGCAGAAGCATGCAAACGGCGACCGCCTGCTGATCCTGCGTCACGCCGGTCACGGCTGGGTGCCGTTCACGTTTTCGCCGAACATGGTCATCGAGCTGTACGCCATGCTGACGAAGAAGTAAGGCGGCTTCCCGAACGAAGCCGCCGCTGCGCCGCGGTTACGAACCTTCCTGCGTCGGCGCCTGCACGCGCGCCTTCCACTGCCCGCCCTTTCCGCTCCAGTAACGCACGGCCGAGCCGATCGTCGCGCTGACATAGAACAACGCGACGAGCGGCAGCAGCGGCGCCCACAACAGCGACCTGCGGTAATAGCGCAGCATCGGTCCGTAGGCGATGCACATGAACGCCCACGCGGCGCACGCCGGCCACGCGCGCGCGCCGTACGTGAGCGCCAGCACCGGCGGCGCGAGGTAGATCACCGCCATGCCGAGCAAGGTTCCCGCGAGCAGCAGCGGCGAATAGCGCAACTGCGTGAAGGCCGTCCGCGCGATCATGTTCCAGATTTCGCGCCAGTTGTCGTAAGGCCGCAGCGATTCGCTGCGCTCGGCGAGATCGAGACGGATCGGCCGTGCGTCGTTGCGTCCCGCGCGATGCTTGATGCGCGCGGCGAGACTGCAATCGTCGATCAGTTCCTGGCGGATCGATTCGATCCCGCCCGCTTCGATCAGCGCCGAGCGGCGCACCAGCATGCAGCCGCCCGCCGCGCCCGCCGTGGCTTTCTTCACGTCGCCCACCCACGCGAACGGATAGAGCTTGGCGAAGAAGAACACGAAGGCCGGAATCAGCGCCTTTTCCCAAAGCGAATCGCAGCGCAGACGCACCATCAGCGAGACGAGATCGCGGTCTTCGAGGATGGTGCGCGCGACGAGCTGCGTGGCGGCATCGGCCGGATGGTGGATGTCGGCGTCCGTGAGCAGCAGGAATTCGGCGGGCAAGCCGAGCGAATCGATCGCGCCGATGCCCTGCGACTGCGCCCAGACCTTGCCCGACCAGCCCGTCGGCAACGGCTGCGCGGTCAGCACGGTCAGACGGTCTTCGAGACCAAGATCACGGGCGGCGGCGAGCGCGACGCTGGCGGTGCCGTCGGTGCTGTGGTCGTCGACGACGATCACGTGGAACGCGCCCGCATAGTCCTGCTTCAGCAGCGAGCCGACCGCGCGCCCGATGACATCGGCTTCGTTGCGCGCCGGCACGACGACCACGAGCGCGGGCCAGGCGCCGCGCCGCGCGATCTCGGCGTTGCCGACCGCGTGCACCGTCGTCTCCGAAAGCGCCGCTGCGGGCTCGGCCCGCCAGAAGCCGCCGCGGGCCAACAGCAGCACGATCCAGATCAAGAAAGACAGCCAGGCGATCAATAGCATGAATAAATGGTCAGCTCGAAAATGATGCGCAACGGAACCGCACGATTCGCGTTCGATTTCGGCGCCTGAAAGGGCGTATCGCGCGACGTGACGGCTTGGGCGTTGCGTGAAAAATACATGGACCGGGCCGCGCGCAAGACCTGTCTCGCAGGCAGGCAGGCGCGATGGTGCGGGCGCCGGCCTTGAGGCGCGCGGCCCGAAGTGTCGGACAGTTTACTGGGTTCTGAAAATCGCTGTATTTGCACGCGCTGCGCCGTTTCGCCCCTGGACGCGCGCAATGAGCACCCGAAAAGGGAAAGCGTTAGAATACGCGGTCAACTTCGGCGCCTAGACCGGCATACCGTGTCTTTTTTTCCGGTCTGCTTTCCGGCCTGCCTCATCTGGACGTTCGAACGTCCATCCAGGTCGTATTCGGAAAGCGGCAGCTTCGCGCCGGCTAACCCCGCGTCAGTCAGAGTTCGTTCGAATATGCGTATCATCCTTGCTCAACCCCGCGGCTTTTGTGCGGGTGTGGTCCGTGCGATCGAAATCGTCGATCGGGCCCTCGAACGGCATGGCGCACCGGTCTATGTGCGTCATGAGATCGTTCACAACCGGCATGTCGTCGACAATCTGCGCAGCAAGGGCGCACGTTTCGTCGAAGAACTCGATGAAGTCCCGCACGGCGCGGTCGCGATTTTCAGCGCGCACGGCGTGGCGAAAACGGTCGAACAGGACGCGCAGAATCGCGGTCTCGACGTACTCGACGCCACCTGCCCGCTCGTCACCAAGGTGCATGTGCAGGGCCGGCAATACGTGTCGCAGGGCCGCACGCTGATTCTGATCGGGCACGCGGGACATCCGGAAGTGGAAGGCACGATCGGGCAGATTCCCGGCGAGGTCGTGCTGGTGCAGAGCGAAGCCGAGGTCGAAACGCTGACGCTCGCGCGCGACACGCCGGTCGCGTACGTCACGCAGACCACGCTTTCTGTCGATGACACGCGCGGCATCATCGACGCATTGCAGCGCCGTTTCACCGACATCGTCGGACCGGACACGCGCGATATCTGCTACGCGACGCAGAACCGCCAGGCCGCCGTGCGCGAGCTGTCACGCGAGGTGGACGTGCTGCTCGTGGTGGGCGCCACCAACAGTTCCAATTCGAACCGCCTGCGGGAGATCGGCGCCGAAAGCGGCGTGCCGAGCTACCTCGTGGCGGACGGTTCGGAAATCAGGCCGGAATGGTTTGCCAATGTGCAGACGGTCGGCATCACGGCCGGCGCGTCGGCGCCTGAGGAAATGGTCGAACATGTGATCGATGCCCTGCGCGCAATCGGACACGTCGAAGTCACGACGATGAACGGGCGCGAGGAAAAGGTCGAATTCAAACTTCCCGCGAAACTCATGCAACCGCTCGCCGCCGTCGCGGCGACGGACGTTCGCGAAGAATAAGGAGAGGACGCAATTGTCTATCCCGATGCTCCAGAAGGCGCGCGTTGGCGCCTACATCTTCAAGCAGCACATCACGGGCACGAAGCGCTATCCGCTCGCGCTGATGCTGGAACCGCTGTTCCGCTGCAATCTCGCCTGTAACGGCTGCGGCAAGATCGATTATCCGGATCCCATTCTGAACCAGCGCCTGTCGCTGGAAGAGTGTCTCGGCGCCGTCGACGAGTGCGGCGCGCCAGTCGTGTCCATCGCGGGCGGCGAGCCGCTGCTGCACAAGGAAATGCCGCAGATCGTGCGCGGCATCATGGAGCGCAAGAAGTTCGTGTATCTCTGCACGAATGCGTTGCTCATGGAAAAGAAAATGGACGATTACGAGCCGAGCCCGTATTTCGTCTGGTCCGTGCACCTCGACGGCGACCGCGAAGCGCACGATCACTCGGTGTCGCAACCGGGCACGTACGACAAGGCCGTCGCGGCCATCAAGGAAGCGAAGCGCCGTGGTTTCCGCGTGAACATCAACTGCACGCTGTTCAACGACGCCGAACCGGAACGCGTGGCGAAGTTCTTCGACACGCTGGGCCCGATCGGCGTGGATGGCATCACGGTTTCGCCGGGATACGCTTATGAGCGCGCGCCGGATCAGCAGCACTTCCTGAACCGCGACAAGACCAAGAACCTGTTCCGCGAAATCTTCAAGCGCGGCAACAACGGCAAGAACTGGTCGTTCAGCCAGTCGACGCTGTTCCTCGATTTCCTCGCGGGCAACCAGACGTATCAGTGCACGCCGTGGGGCAACCCGGCGCGCACGGTGTTCGGCTGGCAGAAGCCGTGCTATCTGGTCGGCGAAGGTTACGTGAAGACCTTCAAGGAACTGATGGAAACCACCGAGTGGGACAAGTACGGCACGGGCAAGTACGAGAAGTGCGCGGACTGCATGGTCCATTGTGGTTTCGAGGCGACGGCCGTGATGGATACGGTTGCGCATCCGCTGAAGGCCGCAAGGATCGCGCTGTCGGGTCCGCGCACGACGGGCGCGTTCGCGAAGGATCTGCCGATCGACAAGCAGCGTCCGGCGGAGTTTGTGTTCTCGAAGCATGTGGAAATCAAGCTCGAAGAAATCGGACGCGCGCAGAAGAACAAGGGCGTGAAAGCAGCAGCAGCGGTGAATTGAGGTTGGTTTAGGCCGGTTGTCTGGTTGAAAAGCGAAGGGCGGATGGCTTGGGCCATCTGCCCTTTTTGTTAGTTGCCAAAAAAAACGCGACGGCTCATCACCGTCGCGTTCTCATCGTCTGCCAGAAATCAGCATCGACTCAGCAGCACTTCCCCGCCCCGCCGCCATACCTCGCCTCCTGCCGCTCGCGGAAAAACTCCGCGTACGTCATCACCGGCTTGTCGGGATGCGTCGCCTGCATGTGTGTGACGTACGCGTCGTAGTCCGGCATCCCGACCATCAGACGCATCGCCTGGCCGAGATACCGTCCTGCCTGTCGAAGATCGGTGAACATGGCGGCGTTCCTCAATGACCCGAGCGCACCGCCGCGCTCGCACCGGCCGGCATCGCTTCGAACGGCGTCTCGCGGACCGTCGGCTTCGCTTCGCGGCGTGCGCGCAGCACCGCCATCACGCCATACACCGCGATGCTCAACACCACGAAGATGAACAGACCGGAAAGCGCCGCATCGACGTAATCGTTGAAGATGATTCGCTGCATCTCCGACAGCGACTTCGCCGGCGCCATCACCTTGCCCGCATCGAACGCTTCCTTAAGCTTGCCCGCGTGAGCGAGGAAACCGACCTTCGGATTCGCATCGAAAATTTTCTGCCAGCCGGCCGTCAACGTGCAGATGAGCAGCCAGATGGTCGGTACGAGCGTGACCCACGCGTAGCGCTCGCGCTTCATCTTGAACAGCACCACCGTACCCAGCATCAGCGCGATGCCCGCCAGCATCTGGTTCGAGATGCCGAACAGCGGCCACAGCGTATTGATGCCGCCGAACGGATCGACCACGCCCTGATACAGGAAGTAGCCCCAAGCGGCCACGCACAGCCCGGTGGCGGTCAGGTTCGCCGGCAGCGATTCCGTGCGACGCAGCGCCGGATGGAATGTGCCGAGCAGATCCTGCAGCATGAAGCGGCCCGCACGCGTGCCCGCATCGACGGCCGTCAGGATGAACAGCGCCTCGAACAGAATGGCGAAGTGATACCAGAACGCCATCATGGCTTCGCCGCCGATCACCTGATGCAGAATGTGCGCCATGCCGACCGCCAGCGTCGGCGCGCCGCCCGCACGCGCGACGATGGTCGTCTCGCCGACCGCCTTCGCCGTCGAGGTCAGCATGTCCGGCGTCAGCATGAAGCCCCAGCTCGAAACCGTCTGCGCGACCGCTTCGGGCGTCGAGCCGAGCAGCGCGGCCGGGCTGTTCATCGCGAAGTAGATGCCCGGCTCGATCACGCACGCGGCGACCAGCGCCATGATCGCGACGAACGATTCCATCAGCATCGCGCCGTAGCCGATGAAACGCATGTTCACTTCGTTATCGATCATCTTGGGCGTGGTGCCCGACGAGATCAGCGCGTGGAAGCCCGACACCGCGCCGCACGCGATCGTGATGAACAGGAACGGGAACAGATTGCCCGCCCACACCGGACCGGAGCCATCGACGAACTTGGTGAAGGCCGGCATCTTCAGTTCCGGCGCGACGATCAGAATGCCGATCGCGAGGCCGACGATCGTGCCGATCTTGAGGAACGTCGACAGATAATCGCGCGGCGCGAGCAGCAGCCACACCGGCAACACCGATGCGACGAAACCGTAGCCGATCAGAATCCACACGAGCTGCACGCCGGTGAAGGTGAACCACGGCGCGAGCGCGGGCGACGCGGCGACCTGTCCGCCGAAGATGATCGCGAGCATCAGCAGCACGAAGCCGATGATCGAAATCTCGCCGATGCGCCCCGGCCGGATATAGCGCGTGTAAAGCCCCATGAACAGCGCAATGGGGATCGTCGCCGCGACGGTGAATGTGCCCCACGGCGAATTCGTCAGCGCCTTCACGACGATCAGCGCGAGCACCGCGAGAATGATCACCATGATGAGGAACGTGCCGAACAGCGCGATCACGCCGGGCACCGTGCCCAGTTCCATCTTGATGAGATCGCCGAGCGAGCGGCCGTCGCGGCGCGTGGAGATGAACAGGACGACGAAGTCCTGCACCGCGCCCGCGAACACCACGCCCGCGAGAATCCACAGCATGCCGGGCGTGTAGCCCATCTGCGCGGCGAGCACCGGGCCGACGAGCGGACCCGCGCCCGCGATCGCCGCGAAGTGATGGCCGAACAGCACGTACTTGTTGGTCGGCACGTAGTCGAGGCCGTCGTTGTGACGCACGGCCGGCGTCATGCGCAGGCCGTCGAGCTGCAACACTTTCGCCGCGATGAAGCGCGAGTAGAACCGATAAGCGATGAGATAGACGCAGACCGCCGCGATGACGATCCATAGTGCGCTGATCCGCTCGCCGTGCGCGAGCGCGATGGTGCCGAATGCGAACGCGCCCAATAGCGCGAGCGCGATCCAGACCAGAAATCCGGAAGCCCGATTCATGGCGTCTCCTTGAGTGTTATGACCGGGACAAAGGCCCGCGGCATCGTTCACTGCGCCGTGATAGCGCATTGGGCGGTAGTATTCGCTTTCGCCCCGGCGCTTACAAGCGCATAACTACGTATGCGCGCTACGTGGCTTCACGTAGCGGAAAACCCTGTATCACAGACCCTGGATGACTCCGAAGGCCAAGATTTTCCTGCTGGCGATCGTGCCGTTCGCGCTCGCGATCGGCGGGATCACCTACGGCGTTCGTCAGCAGGCGCAGGCGCTCGCGCAGGCTCAGCACGAAACCACGCAGGCCGCGTATATGTCGAGCAAGGAAATCGAGCTGCGGCATTACGTCGAAATCGCGAAGAGCGCGATCGCGCCATACTACGACGCGCCCGCCGCCGATCCGCACAGCGACGAGGAACGCCAGCGGCTCGCGCTCGACGCGCTGCAACGTCTCGACTTCGGCCAGGACGGCTACTTTTTCGTCTACACCATGCGCGGCACCTCGCTCATGCATCCGCGCCAGCCCGATCTCGTCGGGCGCGATCTCTGGCTGATGCGCGATCCGAACGGCGCGCTCACCATTCAGGAGCTGATACAGCAGGCGTCGAAGGGTGGCGGCTATGTGCGCTATGTCTGGCGCCGTCCGTCCACCGGCCTGCTCGCGCCGAAGCTCGGCTTCGTCGTGCCGCTCGAACGCTGGGGCTGGATGATGGGCACGGGCATATATCTGGAGGATGTCGAGACAACGCTCGCGCGCATCGACGCGCAGGCGGCATCGAACATTCAGCACACGCTGATGTGGATCGGCGCGATCGCGCTGGCTGGGCTCGCGATCATCGCGGTGTGCGCGGCGGTCCTCAACATTAGCGAACATCGCAGCGCCGACGCGAAGCTCAAGCTGCTCGCGCGGCAAGTCGTCGATTCACAGGAACAGGAGCGCGCGCGCCTGTCGCGCGAACTGCACGACGGCATCAGCCAGATGCTCGTCTCGGTGAAGCTGCTGCTCGAATCGGCGCTCGCGCGTTTCGAACGCGGTCCGGCGCGCGAGCCGACCGCGGAAGCCGCGCTCGCGACCAGCCTCGGACGCCTTTCCGGCACGCTGCGCGAAGTGCGCCGCATTTCGCATGCGCTGCGCCCCGCGATGCTCGACGATCTCGGTCTCGCCGCCGCGCTCGGTCAACTCGCGCGCGAGCTCGATGGTCAGAACGGCCTCGAAGTGCGCTTCGAACTGACGGAGAACGGCGCGCCTGCCGCGACGCAGCACGCGACGCTGCCCGATCCGGTGAACACCGTGCTGTTTCGCATCGCGCAGGAAGCGCTGACCAACATCGCGCGGCATGCGCAAGCGTCGCGCGCTGCGATCGCGCTCGATATCGCGGCGCACGCCGTCACGCTCGACACCAGCGACAACGGCCGCGGCTTCGATGCGCACGAGGCGCTTCTGGATCCGGCGAGCGGCGTCGGCCTGCGCAACATGCGCGAACGGCTCGACACACTCGGCGGCAAGCTCGCGATCGCCTCACAACTGGGCCGCACCGCGATCACCGCGACCGTGCCGCTGCCGTTGTCCGCGCCGAATCTACAACAAGGACATACTCATGAGCGTTGAACCCGCACGCATCATTCTCGTGGACGATCATCCGCTCGTGCGCGACGGCCTGCGCGCGCGTCTCGACTCGGTGCCGCACTTGCGCGTGACCGGCGAGGCGGGCAACGCGAACGAGGCGCTCGCGCTCGCCGCAAGCGAAACTGCGCCGCCCGATCTCGCACTGATGGACGTGGGCATGGCGGGCATGAGCGGCATCGAGCTCGCGGCGCGCTTTCACGAGCAGTTTCCGGGCATCCGCGTGCTGATGTTGTCGATGCACGACAACATCGAATACGTGAAGCAGGCGATGCGCGCGGGCGCGAGCGGCTACGTGCTGAAGGATTCGCCCGCCGCCGAGATCATCCAGGCGATAGACGCGGTGCTCGCCGGCAAGACCTTCTTCAGCGCCGGGCTCGCGTCACGCCTGTTTCAGGCACAGTCGATGCAGACGCCGCTCGAGCGCCTGACGCCGCGCGAGCTGGACATTCTCGACGCGTTGGCGGAAGGCTTGTCGAGCAAGCAGATCGCGCAGCAGCACGGGCTGTCTGTGCGCACGGTGGAGACGCATCGATTGAATTTGAAGCGCAAACTGGACATCGACGGACAGGCCGAGCTGATCAAGTTCGCGGTGGAGCACCGCAGAACCTGAAGCCGGCCGCCCGCGAAGTAAGACGCGAAGCTTCAGCCCGCCGAACGGGCGTTATGCTCGGAGAGGAACTTGATGAGGCTGTCGACGCCGCCCTTCTGCAACTGCCCCGCGAACTGTTGCTGGTAGACCTGGATGAGCCACGCGCCCATCATGTCGATGTCGTAGATTTTCCAGCCCTGCGGCGTCTTCTCGAGCCGATAGCGCACCGGATTGTCGCCGCCCGTGGAAATGACGTGTGATTCGACGACCGTGTCTTTCGCGTTGGCGTCGACCTTGGGGGCGTCGAAGCTGAACTTCACGTCCTGGTCGCGCAGTTGCGAAAGCGATGCCGCGTAAGTGCGAACCAGAAGCGTCTGGAACTGCTCGTAAAGCTGCTTTTGCTGCTCGGGCGTGGCGCTCGTCCAGGCCTTGCCGACCGCGATGCGCGTAGTCCGCTGGAAATCGGTGGCGGGCACGAAGCGCGTTTCGACGAGTTGCGTGATCTTCGCCATGTCGCCGCCGCGTGCCTGCGGGTCGGCCTTCATTGCGTTGACGGTGCCCTCGACGGCGGCCTTGACGACGGCGTCGGGACTCGTTTGTGCGAGGGCCTCGCCGGCGACGAACATCGAGCCAAGGAGGAAAGCGAAGCAAATCGACAGATAGCGTTTCATGGCACCCGTTCTCTAATCAGGTTTTTGGTGGCGCGGGTTCGGCGGCCTTCAGACGTCGTGGCGCGGCAATTGGCTGCGAAGCCAGTATACCGACACCGCAACGCCGCGACAGTTCAAGGACAGAGTGTCCCGGCGCGACCGGTATACTTGCGCGGCACACCGCATCGACTTGCGGCACGATTCGGAATCCGGCGGTCGGCATCACGCAATTCGCGCGTTGCAACGCGCAAATACAACAGGACACCCCAGGTAGCGTCTTCATGCTGACGTCCAACATTACTCGCTTCGTCACCCTTGCCATCCGCCGCCCGGCGTGGATTATCGCGGTTTCGCTCGTGCTCGGCGTGCTGAGCACGATTTATGTCGTCCATCACTTCAAGATCAGCACCGATGTCAGTCAGCTGATCGAGACCGAGCCCGAATGGGCCGCGCGCGGCAAGGCGATCGACGAGGCGTTTCCGCAGCGCGGCGCGACGCTTTTGATCGTCGTCGAAGCGCCTGCTCAGGAATTCGCCGATGCCGCCGCGAACGAACTCGCCGCCGCGCTCGCGAAGGAGCCGGACCACTTCAAGTCGGTGTCGCAACCGGCGGGCGGCGCGTTCTTCGAGCACAACGGTTTGCTCTATCTGCCGGTCGACCAGGTCGGGCAGGTCACGAAACAGCTCGTGCAGGCGCGCCCGCTCATCAACACGCTCGCGCACGATCCCACGCTGACCGGCCTCGCGCAGACCCTCAACACCACGCTCAACCTGCCGCTGACGCTCGGCCAGGTCAACCTCGGCCAGATGGCCGGCCTGCTCGGAAAAAGCGCGACCGTGCTGGACCGCGTGCTCGCGAATCAGTCGGCCGCGTTCTCGTGGCGCGGCCTCGCGGGATCATCGAAGGACGATGCGCCCGGGCGCGCATTCGTCTCCGTGCTCCCGGAGCTGAACTTCAATGCGCTGAAGGCGGCGGCCGGCACCTCGGACGAGATTCGCGCGAAAGCCGTGCAACTCGGGCTCGACAAAAAGTATGGCGCGACGCTGCATCTGACCGGCGCGCAACCGCTCGCCGACGAAGAATTCGCGTCAGTGCAGGACGGCGCCGTGCTCAACGGCGTGCTGACCTTCCTCGTCGTGCTGATGATTCTGTGGGTCGCGCTGCGCTCGAAGCGCATGATCGTCGCGGTGTTCATCACGCTGTTCGTCGGCCTTGCGATCACTGCGGCGCTCGGCCTCATGATGGTCCACGCGCTCAACATGATCTCGGTCGCGTTCATGGTGCTGTTCGTCGGGCTCGGCGTGGACTTCGGCATTCAGTTCGGCGTGAAGTATCGCGAGGAAAGGCATCGGCACAAGCGGCTCGACGTGTCGCTCGCGGAGACCGCGCGCCATGTCGCCGTGCCGCTCACGCTCGCCGCCGCCGCGACCGCCGCCAGCTTCTTCTCGTTTCTGCCGACCGCGTATCGCGGCGTGTCGGAGCTGGGGCTGATCGCGGGCGTCGGCATGTTTGTCGCCTACCTGACCAACATGACGCTGCTGCCCGCGCTCATCAAGGTGTTCGCGCCGCCGGGCGAGGCGCATTCGCCGGGCTTTCCGATGCTCGCGCCCGTCGATGAATTCCTCGACAAACATCGCAAGCCGGTGCTGATCGGCACGCTCGTGGTCGTGATCGGCGCGTTGCCGCTGCTCACGCAATTGCGCTTCGACTTCAATCCGCTGCATCTGAAGGACCCGCATACCGAGTCGATGGCGACGCTCATCGCCCTCAAGGATTCGCCCGAAGGCGCGGTGAACGATGTCGCGGTGCTCGGCTCTTCGCTGGCGGACGCAGACCGCATCGCCGCGAAGCTCGCGAAGCTTCCGGAAGTCGGCAGCGCCACGACGCTGTCCTCGCTGATCCCCGCCGATCAGCCGAAGAAGCTCGAGCTCATCAAGGCCGCCGCCGACCAGCTTTTGCCCGCGCTCGATCAGCAGACCGCCGCGCCCGTGACCGACGCGGTTCGGGTCGCGGCGCTCAAACGCGTGTCGAGCCAGCTCGCGCTCGCGGCGGACGAACATCCCGGCCCCGGCGAAAAGGAAGCCAAGCATCTGTCGCAGACGCTCGCGAAGCTCGCGCAAGCCGACGCCGCCGCGCGCGACCGCGCCGAACACGCGATGGCCGAGCCGCTGCGCCTCGCGCTCGCGCAACTGCACGCGCTGCTCACGCCAGCGGAGATCACGCGCGCGAGCCTGCCGCCGCAGATGGTCGAGAACTTCGTGACGCCGAATGGGAAAGCGCTCGTCAGCGTGTCGCCGAAGATTCCGCCGGGCGTCGATCCGAACGACGACGCGATGCTCGCGCGCTTCGCCGACGCGGTGCAGAAGGCCGAGCCCGACGCGATCGGCGGCCCGATCTCGGTTCGTCATTCTGCGGAGACCATCATCAAGGCGTTCGAGCAGGCGGCGGCGTACTCGCTCCTCGCGATCGCGGTGCTGCTGTGGATCGCGCTGCGTCGTTTCGGCGATGTATTGAGAACTTTGGTACCGTTGCTCGTTTCCGCGATCGTCACGCTGGAACTGTGCGTCGTCTTCCGGATGCCGCTCAACTTCGCGAACATCATCGCGTTGCCGCTGATGCTGGGCGTCGGCGTGGCGTTCAAGATCTATTTCGTGATGGCGTGGCGCTCCGGCCAGACGCGCTTGCTACAGTCGAGCCTCACGCATGCCGTGATGTTCAGCGCGGCCACCACCGCGACGGCGTTCGGCAGTCTGTGGTTTTCTCATCATCCGGGCACGTCCAGCATGGGGCGACTGCTGGCGCTGTCGCTGTTCTGCACGCTGATCGGCGCCGTGGTTTTCCAGCCTGTCCTGATGGGCAAGCCGCGTCGCGTGCGCGCCGCGGACCGGGCCAAGCTGCGCGCGGCGCGACGACATGACAACCTTAGAGGAATTGAAGAATGAAGTCGGGATCGACGGCTTTGACCGCTCCTGCTGTGCGTAAATTCGGTTTGAGTCTCGCGATTGCGTGCGCGCTCGCGACCGCGGGATGCGCGACCGGCCCGGACCGCAACCCGAAGGACCCGCTGGAGCCGATGAACCGCAAGATCTTCACGTTCAACGACACGCTCGACACTTACGTGGCGAAGCCCGTCGCGCAGTTCTACGTCGATTACACTCCGAGCCCGTTCCGCACCGCCGTCAGCAATTTCTTCTCGAACCTGGGGGATTTCTCCAACTTCGCGAACAACCTGCTGCAGTTGAAGATCACCGATGCGACGCAGGATCTGATGCGCATCGCGATGAACTCGCTGTTCGGCATCGGCGGCCTGATCGACATTGCGTCGCCGGCTGGCTTGCCGAAGCATCACCAGGATTTCGGTCTGACGCTCGGGCATTACGGCATGCCTTCCGGACCGTATCTCGTGCTGCCGCTGCTCGGCCCGAGCTCGTTCCGCGACGCGACCACATGGGCCGTCGACTGGCGCGTGAATCCGCTGAGTTACTCGGGCCCCGACATTCTCTGGCCGATGTTCGGTCTGAATTTCATCAGCGCGCGCGCGGATCTGATCGGCGCGACCGATCTGCTTTCGGCGGCGGCGCTGGACAAGTACGCATTCGTGCGCGACGCGTACATGCAGCGGCGGCAGTATCTGCTGACGGGCGGTGGCGCATCGACACTGCCGGACTATGGCGACGAAGGCGCGACGAGCCCCGAGGGTGCGAGCGCACCGGAAGGCGCCAGTGCGCCGGGCGAAAGCGGCGGCGGCAGCAAGGAGCAAGGCTTGCCGACGTATGTCGATCCGGGCGCGGCGGCTTCGCCCGCGGGCGGAGTCGGCGGCAAGTCGCCTGCGTCGGAAGAGAAGGCGCCCGCTGCGCCTGCAGGCACGCCGTCGCCGAGTTCGAGCAAGGCGCAAGGACTGCCGCAATACGAAGACCCGGGGGCGCAGCCTGCGGGCAAGTGAGCTCTGAAACAAGAACGGGCGCCTTGAGCGCCCGTGTTGTTTTTAGTGTGCCGCTTCCGCTTCTTCCTCGAACAGATCGTCGCTTGAAATCGCGGGCGCTTCCACCGGTCCCTGATCGCGCCGATACGCCTCGAACAGTTCATCGGCATACCGGATCTTCGTGCGGCCGTGCGGAGCCGGCTCGCCCTGCGCGTTCAGATTCACGAACACCATCTTCTCGACCGTCAGAATGCTCTTGCGCGTGATCTTGTTGCGCACCTCGGCGCGCAGCGTGATCGACGAGCGGCCGAAGTGCGTCGCGGTGATGCCCAGTTCGATGATGTCGCCCTGACGCGCCGAACTCACGAAGTTGATCTCCGACATGAACTTGGTCACGACACGCTGGTTGCCCAGTTGCGAAATCGCGTAGATGGCGGCTTCCTCGTCGATCCAGCGCAGGAGGCTGCCTCCGAACAAGGTGCCATTCGGGTTCAGGTCTTCCGGCTTGACCCATTTCCGGGTGTGAAAATTCATTTGCGTTACCTCGCTTTCCTTGCCGCGCGCGTCGCTTGAACAAAGCAAGGCAACGCGCGCTCGATTAGGGTTTTCCCTGATTATACTGAGATAGGGGTTAACCCGCAGAAAGCAAGCGCGAGGGCAAATCAACCAGGCACGAGCGCTCGCGCCGATTCCAAGGCATGCCGCGCCTGAACCAGCGTCGCGCGGGCCTGGCGCGCATCGGAGGCGAGGCGCAGGAGCGCGCCCAGTTGCGACGGCTCGCGCAGCAGTTCGCGCAAGATCGGGCCGATCGCCGTCGTGCCGTCATCGCGCAGGCCCGCCGTAGCCGCGGGCGGCAACGTGCGCCAAGCCGGATCGACCACCGCGCGGCACACCGCGAACGGCAGCCCGCGCGCGGCCGCGATCGCCCCGGCGACATGCGATTCCATATCGACGGCAAGCGCGCCCGTAGACGAATGCAGCGAGCGCTTTTCCGCTTCGCTCCTGACCGGCGCGGCGACACCCGCCATCTTGCCGCGCCGCGCAACGCGCGCGAGCGGCGTTCCCGCGAACGCCTCGACGATGCGCGCCGACCACGCGGCATCGGTATGCAATTCGCCGAGCGGCCCGCACACGCTGTCCGCGACGATCAGCGCCCCCGGCGCGAGATCCGGCGCAAGCCCGCCCGCCGTGCCGAAGCTGACGATGCCCGAGCAGCCTCGCGCGATCGCATCGGACAGCGCGCGTTCGAGCCAGTCGGCGCGCGCCGCAAACACGACCTCGACGCCGCGCCCGCGCACGATCTTCGCCTCGAAGGCCATGCCCGTCACAGCGATGACCGGCGCGCCCGCTTCCGCCTGATGCAGCGTGCGCGCGGAACGTTGCTCCGGCGCGTTCACATCGCCGCCGTCACGCGCGTGAGACCTTCGCGCGTCAGGTTGCGGTAGCGCGCGAGCGCCCACAGCGGGAAGAATTTGCGATAACCGTGGTAACGCAGATAGAACACGCGCGGGAAACCCGTCGCGGTGAAGCGCGTTTCGTCCCAGAGACCGTGGTCCTGTTGCGTGCGGATCAGATATTCGATGCCGCGCGCGACCGCCGGATGTTCGACGAGGCCCGCCGCCATCAGTCCCATCAACGCCCAAGCCGTCTGCGACGACGTGCTCAGCGCCTGCTCGTAACCGCGATAGTCGAGCTTGTAGCTCTCGCCGTCCTCGCCCCAGCCGCCGTCCGTGTTCTGAATGCCGATGAGCCAGTTCGCCGCGCGCGTCATGCGCGGGTCGGTCGGCGCGACGCCGGCCGCATTCAGCGCGCACATCGCCGACCAGGTGCCGTAGATGTAGTTCAGGCCCCAGCGGCCGTACCAGCTTCCGTCGCGCTCTTGATCGCGCACGATGTAGTCGAACGCGCGCCGCGCCGGTTCGCTGTTCTGCGACGTTTCACCCAGTTGCGCGAGCATCGAGAGACAACGCGCGGACACGTCGACGGTCGGCGGATCGAGCAGCGCGCCGTGATCGGAGAACGGAATGTTGTTCAGGTAGTACTGCGTGTTTTCCGGCTCGAACGCGCCCCAGCCGCCGTCGCTGCTCTGCATGCCGACGACCCATTCGCGCGCCCGCGCGATCGATTCGCCGTACAGCGCCGTGCCGTTCTCGCGGTCGGCGCGCTCCATCGCCATCGCGACGACCGCGGTGTCGTCGACATCCGGATAGTGCGGGTTCGCGAACTGGAACGCCCAGCCACCGGGACGCACGTCCGGACGGCGCGAAATCCAGTCGCCGCGCACATCCAGAATCTGCAGCGGCACGAGCCAGTCGAGGCCGCGTTTCACCGCCGCGCGCGCCTTCGGCATGCCGGTTTCGAGCAGCGCGTGCGCCGCGAGCGACGTGTCCCAGACCGGCGACAGGCACGGCTGGCAATACGCCTCGCCGTCGTCGGCTTCGTCGATGACGAGCAGCTTGTCGAGCGACTTGCGCGCGATCGCGCGGTTCGGATGTTCCGGCGGATAGCCCAGCACGTCGTACATCATGACCGAGTTGGCCATCGCCGGGAAAATCGCGCCGAGGCCGTCCTCGCCGTTCAGACGCTCGTCGACGAAACGCACGGCTTCGTCGATCGCGCGCTCGCGGCCGGCTTTCGGCAGGAGCGGATCGGCCACCCGCAGGATCGCATCGACGACCCGGAAAAACGCGAACCAGCCACGGCTCTGATGCCCCGAGCGCGTCGGCATGCCGGTGTTGACCGGCGGATTGGTGAACACTTCGTCGATGCGCACGCCGCGCGGATTGCGCGCGCGCGGACGCTTCGCGTTGAGCACGAGCATCGGCACGATCACCGTGCGTGCCCAGTACGACACCTTCGACAGATGGAACGGGAACCACATCGGCAGACGCATGATCTCGACCGGCATCATCGGCACCGCGCGCCATGACACCACGCCGAACAGCGCGAGCAGGATGCGTGTGAACACGTTCACCCTCTCCGCGCCGCCCGCCGCGAGAATCGCCCGCCGGGCGCGCTGCATGTGCTCGGCGTCCGGCGAATCGCCAATCATCTTCAGCGCGAAATACGCCTTCACGGTCGCGGAAACGTCCATCGCGCCGTCGCTGAAAAGCGGCCAGCCGCCGTCCGCGCGCTGGATGCGGCGCAGATAGCGGCCGATCTTCGCTTCCAGCTTCTCGTCCGCCGTCTCGCCGAGATAATGGACGAGCAGCACATATTCAGCGGGAATGGTCGCGTCCGCTTCGAGTTCGTAAAGCCAGTAGCCTTCGGGATGCTGCCCGGCGAGCAGCGTGTCGGTGGCGTGGTTGATCGCGGTATCGAGCGAGGCGTTCGACACTTGCGCGCCCGCGGCCGACAGGGATAAATCGTTCATCAGCATTCCATCGATGGGTTCAACAACGCGTCCGCGGCCTTCTGGCCTGAGCGGATCGCGCCTTCGATCGTCGCGGGCAGGCCGGTGGCCGTCCAGTCGCCCGCGAGCGTGAAATTGCGCCAGCGCGTGCGCGTGGCGGCCCGCAAGCCCTCCTGCGCGGGCACGGCGGCGAAGGTCGCGCGGGGTTCCGCGACGACCTGCCACGGCGGCGTCGGCGCGGCGGGCATGCGCACCGCGCGCGCCGTTTCCTGCCATACCGCCGCCGCGAGTTCCTCGTGCGGCGTCGCGAGGCGGGCATTCGCGTCCGAGAGCGTGACCGAAACCCGCCCGTCGGCCGCGAAAATCCGGTCCGACATGCCGTTGACGACGCACGTCAGCGGCTGAAATCCGAGAGGCGCATCGACCGCGAAATGCACGGTGACGATTGCATTCGATGCGTCCGGCGCGCTCAGGTCCGGCACCAGTCGGCGCGCCGCATCGGGCGGCACGGCGAGCACGACGCCGTCATCCGCGCCGAGCATGACGGGCTCGGCCGCGTCCTCGAAAGCCAGCGAGCTTACACGCTCCTTCGAATCCGTGCCCGAAACGCCGATGCTCGCGACCCGCGAGCCGAGACGAATCTCCGCGCCGCCGTATTGCAGGTGACGCAGCGCCGGTTCGACGAACGCATGCGACAGGCCACTCCTCGCAATCAGCGGACGGCAGGCCTGGCCGCCCTGCGCCAGCGTTTCGCGCATCAGGCCGGCGGCGAGTTCCGCGCTGGCGTCGGCGGGATCGGCGTTGAGCATCGCGCGCAGGAGCGGGCGCACGAGCAGATGCCACACGCGATTCCTGCGCCGAACCGATTCCGTGACCGTGCGGCCCGGCTTCGCGAAAAACAGCGGCAGAACCGGCAGATAGTCGGCGGGCTGCGTGCCGGGCACGCGCGCATCGGCGTCGAAGATCCAGCGCGGCAGACGTCCGGGCGACATGCGCACGGTCCACGCGTCGCCGGTGGCGGCGTCGAAGAACGGAAATTCGGGCTGCGTCGGGCCGATCAGCGTATCCGTCGCGCCGATTGCGCGAAGATAGCTCATCGTCGAATGATTGCCGGATAGCAGCAGATGATTGCCGTTATCGACGGTAACACCGAGTTTCGGGTCGAAGGAGGAGCGGCAGCGGCCGCCGGCGAAAGGCGCCGCTTCGTGCAGCACGACGCGCGCGCCGCGTCGTTGCGCCTGAACCGCGGCGGCGAGGCCCGAAAGCCCCGCCCCGACCACAAAGACCCGCCGGGACATCAGATCAGATTGCGCGCCACGATCCACAGCAGGCGCGAACGCGGCGTGCGCACGCGCGTGCGCGGCAGGTCGAAGCCGCGTTTCAGATTGGCGTCGAGCACGGTGCGATACGCCGCCGACATGATGCGCGGCGCGCGCACCTGTGAGCGCGGCGACGCCGCCATGATCGCGTCGGACTGGGCGTAGTGGCCCTTCGCGCGCTCGGCGAGCACGGCGCACACGCGCGGCAGACGCGCGTCGCCGACGATGCTCGCCACGTCGCTGGTGGAAATGCCTTCGCGCGCGAGCAATTCGCGCGGCAGATACACGCGGCCGATTTCCGCGTCTTCGTCGATGTCGCGCAGGATGTTGGTCAGTTGCAGCGCGCGGCCGAGATGGTGCGCGAGGCGTCGCCCGGCGTCCTCGTGCATCCCGAAGATTCTCACCGAGAGCCGGCCGACCGCGCTCGCGACGCGATCGCAGTAGAGGTCGAGCGTGGCTTCGTCGGGGGCGACGATATCGCCGGCGGCGTCCATCGCCATGCCGTCGATCACGGCCTGGAAGTCGTCGCGGGAAAGTCGGAAAGCCTGGATGTGCCGGGTGAGCGCTTCGAGCGATTTCTTAGGCGTGCCGGTATAGCACGCGTCGATGTCCTCGCGCCACTGATCGAGCGCGAGCGCGCGCTCGCGGCGCGGCAACGAGCCTTCGTCGGCGATGTCGTCGACCGCGCGGCAGAACGCGTAAATCTGGTACATCGCGTCCCGCTGCTCGACGGGAAGGATGCGCATCGCGAGGTAAAACGAGCTTCCCGACGACGTTTTCGCGGCGTCTGGAGCAGGCTCGTCAGCGATGATGTTGGAAACGGCCAAGACGAACTCCGCTGTGGCGCCCCCAAGGGCAAATTAAGTGATCAGGCGCCGGTTTCGATGCAACCCGGTGCGCGCGGGACGACATGGCGCATGCGTGAAACGGGGCTGGTTCGAAGGGGGAAGCCGGCGCGAGCCGGCTGCGACTGCGCCGGAAGCGGCAAAGAGTATATCAATACTTTGCCCGATTGCGCCGGGGCCGCGCGGGGCAAGGCGCAGCGGCGATGCGGCCGATGCCGGAAAGTGCGTCAGACGAACCCGATCGCCCGATTCCGCCCTTCGCGCTTGGCCGTGTAGAGCGCGGCGTCGGCCTCGTTGATGAGCGCCTCGTAGGACGAGGTCACGCCAGTCCGCGCACGCGCCGCGCCGACGCTGGCCGTCACCGGCACCCGGGCGCCCTGCACGTCGATGGGCGTCTCGCCGATCGCGCGCCGCACCTTTTCCGCGACGATCATCGCGTCGTCGAAATTCGTGCACGGCAGAAGCAGCGCGAATTCCTCGCCGCCGAAGCGCCCGAACACGTCCTGCACGCGCACGCTCCTGGCGACGCGTTCGGCCATCACGCGCAGCACCGTGTCGCCGACCAGATGCCCGAGATCGTCGTTGATGCGCTTGAAATGGTCGAGGTCGAACAGCAGCATCGACAGCTCGCCGCCGTAGCGCTGCCAGCGCGAGAATTCGTCGGCGAGGCGCAGCTCGAAGTAGCGCCGGTTGGCGATGCCGGTCAGGCCGTCACGGTCGGCGAACTCCTGCAGCTTGGCGACGGCTTCGTCGCGGGCGCGCTGCATCATGCTGGCGTGCGTCACGTCGGAAATCGTCACGCACACGGCGCGCACCTCGCGCTCGTGCGTGAGCGGCATGAAGGTGCAGTCCTGCTGCATGAAATCGACGCCGCCGGTGATCGGCCGGTCGTGGTCGAACTTGAACAGATACGGCCGCTGCTCCCACGAGCTGAAAGCGAAGCTGCCCAGCTGGAACACGCTTTCGACCTTGCGCGTGAACCACACCCGCGGCAATTCCGGAAAGCTCGCAAAAATCGACTTGCCGACGACCTGCTCGGCCGTCCGGCCGCTGTGGTCCGCCATGAAGCGGTTCCACATCAGGACATTGAGGTCGCGGTCGAGCACGAAAACGCCGAACCCCACGCGCTCGATCACCAGTTCGCTCAGCACGTGCAGTTCGTCCATGATCACGATACGCGCCTGCTCAGAGACTGGAGAGAAGCGCATCGAGCGCTTCGTTCAGATGCGTGATGGCGTCCTCGGCCATCAGCATCACGAGGTGCGCGCGGAAGCTGTGGTCTTCCAGCGCGAAATTCACTTCCAGCAGCAGCGCCGTCTTCCACGCGAGCATCGCGGGCTGGAACACGTCGTCGAGGCCGATTTCCTGGCCGAGCATGCCGGGCGGCGAGAAGATCGGCGAGCGGCCCAGGCGGTCGAGAATGCACGACACGCACGCGCCCATCAGCACGGTGGCGACGTCGAACACGAGCTCGGTGCGCGTGGTCGCCTCGTAGGCGGATTTCGTGTACGGATCGTCGACGAGCGCGCACAACTGATCCACGCTGCTGCTCTTGCACAGCACGATCGCCTCGCCCTTGATGTCGGAGCGGAAACCCTGCCGCACGGCCGTGACGGAGTCGGTGATGCCGGTCATTTCGCGCAGCGCCGCCGACGCCTCCGCCACGCTCACCACGCGCACGCGCGGCACCGACAATTCGATGAACGTGCCGAGCAGCTTCGAGAGGCGCGTCGCGGCCTGGCCCATCGCCATGTTGGCGACTTCCTGCAGCGCGTCGCGCTGGTCTTCGTTCAGGGCGGCATCAACCATGGAGTCCGTACTCCTTCAAAACAGGACGCAGCGCTTCGGGCGTCACCGGTTTCGGCAGGAACGCGATCGCGCCGAGCGCGCGCACGCGCTCCTGAGCCATCGGCTGCACATCGGCGGACACGACGATCACGAAAGTGTTCAGGTCCTCGTGCTGCAAGGCGTCGAGCACCTGATAGCCGGTCATGTCGGGCATCGTGAGATCGAGGAACATGACCGATGCGCGGCCCGCCCGGTAATGCTCCAGCGCCTCGCGCCCGTTGGTCGCGTAAGAGATCTCGACGTCCCACTCCGGGGGCAGCGCGCGCGTCAGCACCTTGCGCGCGAGCAGGGAATCATCGGCAATGACAATCGGCAACGGCATGGTCGGAAGGATCGGTTAGGCGGTTTTCGGCGTACACAACGTGCTCTCGAACGGGATTACGGCGTTTTCGCGGCGATCTTTATGGGGAGAATCACCGATGCGCCGGTGCGGTCCGAGTCGTTCGCCAGGATTGCGGACGCGGCGGCCGGGCCACGCGGCGGCCGCAAGCCACGCGCGGCGCAAATGAACATACGCGCGCCATCCGGCGGGCGATTGCGGCGTGGTCGGCGTCCGCACAGCGCGCATCGCGTGCTGGGTCTCGATCGGCGTCATGTTGCCTGCCCCCGTGCTGGTCCGGCCTTCTCACAGCCGTGGCCTTCCGTTTCTCGCGCGGTCACGTGGCTCGTCGGCATATTCGCCGCGAACGTCACTGCTCCCCGGCACGCGCCGCGAGCTTGTTCATGTCTCCGTCGTGCGCGCGAGTGCGCGCGGCACGCGGTACGTATACGTCGGAGGATTGCATTGTCGGACTAACAGAATGTCAAAGCAACTCGACTTCACCATCTGTGCGAATCAATATGATGAATTCTGGGGATATATAGGAAATTTTGACTCGATCAATCATGCTTTGATACGTACTCGTACTTTTGTGTACGTTTGCGCTTCCGATAATCTCGCTAACTGCGCGCCGTGCCGAGCGATCCCTCGACCGCCGCCGGCGTTCCAACGGGCTGCCCGGCATGCTTCGTGCGTCCTTTTCGCGTTTGCATCGCTCGCACTCGATTTACTGCGTTCGTGGGCCCGCTCCGGCGTACGAAATGCGTCGTGTCCGGGTAAGTTTTCCAATTCGCTGCCGAAAATGACCCTGCCACGTGAAGAGTCCGACGCCGGGCCTGCCGCGGAATCATGGCAGGAAGAGCCGCCTTATCCGGTGGTTCCCGAGCGCAACTTCGCCGCGCAGCGTTTGACGCTCTACGCGCTGCTGGTCGCCGCGATCGTGCTCCCGTGCGTGTACGTGGCGGTCATCGCGTTCACGGATTACCACGCGCGCGTCGCGGACGCCTCCGAGTTCGTCGCGCGCAATGCTCGTGTCGCGGAGGAGCACGCGCTCAAGGTCTTCGACCTCAACGTGACGCTGAACGAGCGCATCGTCGATCTGCTCGACGGTTTGAATGCCGACGCGATCCGCCGCGACAGCGACACGATCCACCGGCGCCTGAAGGGAATCAGCGGCATCTATCAGCAGGTCGCGGCGGCTTCGGTGTTCGGCCCCGACGGCCAGCTCCTCGCGACCAGCCGCACCTATCCGACGCCCGACATTTCCGTCGCGGACCGCGACGACTTCAAGGGCCTGCGCTCCGGGCAGCAGATGCAGCTGATTTCGCGCGTGATGATCGGGCGCGTCGCCGGCGAGCCGGTGTTCAACACCGCGGTCGCGCGGCGCACGCCCTCGGGCAGCTTCGACGGCATGGTGTCCATCGCGCTGCGCCCTAACTATTTCGCCGCGTTCTATCGCGAGCTGATCGGCGACAACCCGAGCATCTCGCTCGGCCTGGCGCGCTCGGACGGCGAAGTGCTCGCGTGGTTTCCGCCGCGCGAACCCGATCGCATGTCGCTCGCGGCCAGTTCGCCGCTGCGCGAGGCCTATAACGCCGGCGTTCGGAGCGGGGTCGTGAAGATGGTCTCGGGCCTGGACAACCAGTTGAAGATCGTCGCGTTTCGCCGTGTCGGCACGTATCCGGTCTATGTGTCGAGCGGCTATCCGATCGCGACGATCTGGTCCGCGTGGTACAGGCACCTGAGCGTGCTCGCGTTGTCGATTTTCGCGCCGTGCGTGGTGCTGTGGGGCGTGATCGGCCAGTCGCTGCGGCGGCTCGCGACCGAGGAGGAAGCGTGGGAGCGCTGGCAGGCGGAAGCGTCGATGCGCCGTTCGATCGAATCCGCGTACCGGCAGGCCCGCAAGATGGAGGCGCTCGGCAATCTCGTCGGCAGCGTCGCGCACGATTTCAACAATCTGCTGATGATCGTCTCGACCAATGTGCAGATCGCGCGGCGGCGCGGCGCGCCCGGCCTCGACCGCGAACTCTCCGCGATGGAGCGCGCGCTGAAGAGCGGCCAGTCCCTCACGCGGCAGTTGCTCGGCGTCGCGCGCAAGCAGCCGCTCAGGAGCGAGATCATCGCGATCGGCAAATGGGTGCCTGCGGGGCGCGAGTTGTTGCGCGCGTCGCTCGGCGCGAAAGTGGCGCTCAACGTCGAAGTCGCGCCGGAAGTCTGGGCGATCCGCGTCGATCCGGCGGAGCTGGAGCTGGCGCTCATCAACGTGGCGGTGAACGCGCGCGACGCGATGCCCAACGGCGGCACCTTCACCGTGCGCGCGGACAACGTGCGCTTTCGTCATGAGGACGGCTTTCCGCTGATCGGCGATTTCGTGCAGATCACGCTGGAAGACAACGGCCTCGGCATGAGCGCCGAAGTGCTCGGCCGCGCGTTCGAGCCGCTTTTCACGACCAAGCCGAAGGGCATGGGCACGGGCCTCGGTCTGCCGCAGGTGTTCGCGTTCTGCGAGCGCGCGGGCGGGCTCGCGACCATCGACAGCGCGATCGGCGCGGGCACCGCGGTGCGCCTGTATCTGCCGCGCGCGGCCGCGACGGCGGATACGACCCACGCGGCGCCGCGCGAGGAGCAGGCGGCGGCCAGGGAAGCGGAAGGACTGCGCGTGATGCTGGTCGAAGACAATGAGGAAGTCGCCGCGGGCACCGAGGCGTTGCTCACGATGATGGGCCACCGCGTCACCTATGTCTTTAATGCGGATACGGCCGTCAACGTGCTGGAAACCGCGCGGGCCGAAGCGGGGACCCGATTTCCCTTCGATGTCGTGCTCTCCGACATCCACATGCCGGGACGGATGAACGGCATCGACCTCGCGGAAATGCTGCAGCGCTTCGAGCCGCAGATTCCGGTGATTCTCGTCACGGGTTACGCGGAGGAACTGGACCGCGCGCGGCAGGTCGGCGCGCGCGTGCTGTCGAAACCGTTCGACATCGCGCTGCTCGACTCGCTGCTGCGGGCGATCCGCGAACGCACGCGCGGTCCGGACGCGACTCCCGCCGAAACGCCATCCACTCGCTCCGTGGATCGCTGAATCTTTGTCATCTTTTATGCGCCCTTTTGTAAAAGGGCCGATCGACGGTTTGCCTGCCGATCCACCTCGATCAATCGAAGCCTGTCCGGCACGCGAGTTGCGTAAGCCTCCGCATGCACGGCGACAGGTAGTCGCCGATTTCCGGAATTCCGCCCATCCGCAGGAGGCGTAAATGCGACACACCGTCATCGGAGTTTTCGACACTTATGCGCAAGCCGAAGACGCGCGCGCGGCCTTGATCGCTGCAGGCTTCCCGCGCGCGGACATCGAGTTGCAGGCGAATCCCAAGCGCGACGATGCCGCCGCGCCCTCCGACATGCCCGACGCGGAAACACATGCGGAGCCGGGCATGCTCGCGAATATCGAGCGCTTTTTCAGCATGTTGTTCGGCGGGCGCGATCAGCCGCCCGAGGTCGCGCATTACTCGGAGGCGGTGCGGCGCGGAGCGATTCTCGTCGCCGTGGATACGCCGAGCGCCGAGCAGGCCGACGTCGCCCGCGCGACGCTTTCGGGTCAGGGCGCAATCGATATCGACGAACGCGCGGCAAGCTGGACGACGCTCGAACATGGCGCGCCCGCGATGCCCGCGGCGGAAGACGAGCGCGATCATTCCGTGCTCGACGAGCTGGGTCTCGGACGCGGCAGCGCAGTGCCTGGCCGCGAGCCGGTCAACGATCCGAATCTGAACGCGCCGCGCGCGCGGGCTTATCCTCGCGCCGATGTGGGCGACCCGGCCGAAACGCCGCTGGACCCGGGCATGGTCGCGCCACGCGATTACGTCAGCGATCCGGCGGACGATCCATTGCTCGGGCGCGGCATGCAATCGGACTGGGGGACGCAGTCACAGTCGCAATCGCAGTCGATGACGGGCACCTCGGAACGCACGACGCGCGATCCGCTCGCGGGCCGCGATCCGTTGACGGGGCGCGATCCGATGGCGACGACCGGAATCGACCCGCTCGCCGGCACGCCGGCCGATCCGCTCGCGACGCATACCGAGCTTGCGGGCGAAGCGCTTTCGGAGCGCGACGCGCTGGCGGGCCGCGATCCGCTGCGCACGACGGGCGCGGTTCCGCCCGCGAGCGGCACGGCCGGCGAACGCGGCCCGTTGCCGGGCGTGCGCACCGACATGGCTTCCGAATGGCGCTCGGTCGAGCCGCTGAGTCCGCTGGACGAACCCGCGCCGCTTCAGAGCGCAACGCGCGCGACGGGCTCGTCGCCCGACCCGGTGATCGCGTCGGCGGGGACGCAGGCAACGGGGCCGATCGGTCCGGCGCCCACCGCCGGTCCGCAGACCGTGCCGAACGAGTACATGGAATACGAAGAGGATTTCCGCGCCGACTACGAGTCGAAGTATTCCGCGACGGGCGAGCCTTACGAGGACTATCAGGGCGCGTATCGCTACGGCGCGACGCTCGGCAATGACGACCGCTTCCGCAGCCGCAACTGGGACGACCAGATGGAATACGAAACGCGCCGCGACTGGGAAAGCAAGCATCTCGAAGGCGATACGTGGGAGCGCTTCAAGGCCGCGATCCGTCACGGCTGGGATCGCGTGACGGGACATCATCACGTCTGATCCTGCTTTATTTCACCTTGCAGATGTCGAATGGCCCGCTCGCGCGGGCCATTTTTTTAACGGCGAGGGTGAGCCATCAGGCGGCGCGATCGCGCACCCATGCGGCGTACTTGTCCACGAAGGTCTGCAGATACTTGCGCGTGTCCTCGCTGACGATGTTGCCGTTCGCATCGATACGCTTTTCGTCGTGCTTGATGTACATCTCCGGCTGGTTCATCAGCACGATGTCGAGATACGCGCACACGCCGCGCAGATGCGATTGCGCGATAGCCGTGCCGATCGCGCCCACCGAGGTGCCGATGATCGCGCCCGGCTTGCCGCCCCAGACGCTCTTTCCCCACGGCCGCGAGCCCCAGTCGAGCGCGTTCTTCAGCACGCCGGGAATCGAGCGGTTGTATTCGGGAGTGACGATGAGAAGGCCGTCGGCATCGGCGATCTTCTGCTTGAAGGCGAGCGCGGACTCGGGAAAGTCGCTGTCGTAATCCTGGCTGTAGAGCGGCAAAGTGCCGATATCGAGAAAGTCGAACGAAAAATCGCCCGGCGCGAGCGACACCAGCGCGTGCGCGAGCTGCTTGTTGAACGAATCCCGTCGCAAGCTTCCGACGACCACCGCGATCTTCAAGGCCATGAGTTCTTCCCCTGTAAAGGACGAAAAGTTGGATCAGCCGGACGATCATCCGGCCGGCGCGCGTGCACATGATAGGCGTTTCGCGTCGAAGACGTCTGCGGCCGGCGCGACTTCATGTCGGACTATTGGGGGCTATTTTTGCGACAAATCGAGCAATCTACCTCGCGCCGCGTCGCCACGCGGTTTCTCGACGTCTATCCCCACCGTTATCCACAGAAACTGTGGATAACTATGAGCAAGGAATCATTCCGTTTAGTTTTTGATACGTAAACGAAACAAGACGCCCCATCAGGACGCCTCGCTAGATTGAGCTGAGCAGGAAATCCTGCCGCTCAATGGCCGAAATACACGTTGCAATAGGTTGCCGGCCCCTGACATTCCGATGACTGCAAATCTGCTGCCCGAGCCGCGCCTGCTGCAGCAAACACGGCAATTGATGCGACCAAAATAGTGAAAATGCGTTTCATGAGATACCTTCGGATCAATATTGTTGCTCGACCGCGTTCGATCGATGGCCGCTACCTTAATGGCAGGGCCCTCTCTCAAAAATAATCCGTTTCGGAATCGATCGTTACCGTCTTGGCAACAATCGTCGAACTGACCGGCGCGTCAGTTTCGAATCGCGGGCCAGCATTCAACCGCTCTCGACAACAATGTGTTGGCCCAATCGGTATTTTTAGCCAATAGCTTTCCTCCTAGACTTCTGTGCAAGCGTCGCCCCGACGCAATCGAGTCCAGGAGAATTCCCGTGAAAAGCACTTTGATCAGCGGTCTGGTTTTGTCTGCGCTTCTCGCCACGGCGCCCGCATTCGCGCAAACCGCCAATGCGGGCATGTCGCGCGCGCAAGTGAAGGCGGAACTGGCGAGCGCCCGTCGCGCGGGCGATCTCGACGCCGTCAATTCGCTCAGCTATCCGCAACTGCGTCCGTATCAGGAACGGCACGCGCAGCTTCGCGCCGACGCGCGCGACGGTCAGCGCGTGCGGTAAGCGGCGCAAGCATCAGAGGAAGCAGTCTGAACCGTCCCTCCTCCACCATCGACAGAAGGTGGTTTTGCCCGATGCGTCCGCACCGGGCGTTTTTTTTGCGCGCTCAGAGCAGAACGGTCAGGCAGAGCGTGACGGTAACGAGCGAGACGACTGTCGAGAACAGAATCGCGCTCGACGTCACGCCGCCTTCCCGTCGATAAAACTCGGCCAGCATGAACGGGCCGGTGCCGGTCGGCAGCGCGCTCAGGATCACGGCGCTCTTCGCCCACAGCGGCGGCAGGCTGAACACGTGAAACGCCAGCCACCACGTCAGGAGCGGCTGGGCCAGAAGCTTGAGGGTCACGAGCGCGCTCGTCGTGCGCATGTCACGCGCCTCGCCTTTCGCACCGAGAAACAGCCCGAGCGCGACCAGCGCGCACGGACTCGCCGCGCCGCCCAGGAGCTTGAGCAGCGCCTCCGCGCCCGCCGGCACGTGGGCGCCCGAACCGCTCAGCAACGCGCCCGCGACCGGCGCGACCAGCAGCGGATTCTTCGCCAGCGACTTCGCGACATTTCCAAGCGTGCGGCCGATGTGCTTCTCGGTTTGAAGGCCGAGCTCGATCAGCACGATCGCGACCGCGAACAGCACGCACACGGTGAGGATCGTCGCGATCACGGCGGGCGCGAGGCTTTCCTTGCCGAACGCGAGCAGACACAGCGGCAAGCCGACGAAGCCGGTGTTCGGATACGCCGCATTCAGGCCGTCGATGCTCGCATCCGCCAGGTGACGCGACTGCATCAGCCGCACGCCGACCGTCAGCACGAAGATGACCGCCGTGCCTATGCCGAACGCCGCGATGAACGCGGGCTGATCGAGCATGCTCCACGGCGTCTTGGCCATGATGTCGAAGAGCAGCGCGGGCAGCGCCAGATACACGACGAAGCGGTTCAGTTCGGACGCGGCGGTCGGCCCGAGCTTGTTCAGCTTGCGGCACGCATAGCCCGCGAAGATGAGGCCGAAGACCGGCAGGATGATCGTGAAGAGCGGATTGAGCAGCGAAGGCAGGGATGCAAATGCGGAAGGCAGGGAAACCGGCGAAGCCATGACGAAGCTACTTTTAAGTCTTTATGGGAGAGTGCGAAGCATACTCCGCCATAAAGAGGTGAGACGATTCGGGATCGGCGCGATGGTGAGCGGGTCCCTGCGTATGCGGCTCACTTTTGAGTGAATCGTCGGGATCGCCAAGCAGCTTCGGGACTTTAGCCACGTCATGAACGGGATGATGCAAGCCTTTGTTCCGTAAAGCATTCGTTATCGGCCGATATGACGCGCTGCTGAACGCGATGCGCGGACCATCGACGGTGATGGGAATGCGATCCTGCATCGGTGAGAAGGGGCGCCGGGTTTGAGGTGAGATCATACGGGAGCGGTACGAACGGCGTGTCGCCGGGCGGTGAGCTGAGAAGAAATCCCTGCATCCACAGCCACTTGCGCATTGCGCGTGGCCTCGCGCGTTGTATCGCGGACGCTCAAAGGTGAGCAAATTCGGGAGCCGACCGGGGACGGAACGATGCTTGCTGCTTGCTCAGTTTCGGACTCACAGGCATCACGCACTCGCGCTACATGAAAATCACAAGACCCTGGGCTTACGGCGCCGCGGCGCTGGCTCTCGTCGGCGGCATCGCTACACTGTTCGCGTGCGCATCGAACGGCGCGCGCAAGAGCGGCAACGACCAGGTGCCGGAACCGTCGAAGGCTGTCGATCTGGACCGCTATCTCGGTCACTGGCACGAATTCGCGCGCTACGAGAACCGCTTCGAGCGCAATTGCGAAGCGGTTACGGCGAACTACGCACGCCGCGAGGACGGGCTCGTTTCAGTCATCAACGCGTGCCGGCAAGGCGGCCTCGACGGTCCGTACCGTTCAGCCGAAGGACGCGCGAAGATCGTGCCGGGATCGAACGGCACGAAGCTGAAGGTGTCGTTTTTCGGCCCGTTCTATGTCGGCGATTACTGGATCCTCGATCACGCCGACGATTACTCGTGGTCCATCGTCGGCGAACCGAGCGGCCGCTATCTATGGATACTTACGCGCGAGCCGAAGCCATCGGCGGAACTGCGCCGCACCCTGATCGAGCGTACGCGCGCGCTCGGCTATGACGTGACCATGCTGCGCGAGACGCAGCACGTCTGATATTGCGCTACCGCGACGACGCGATCAGTTCGCCTTGCAGGCAACCAGCAGCGTGTTCTGATTGTTCTCGGTCGACTGATCGAGCACGTCGTAGCCGCTCGGGCACTGCACCTTCGCGTTGTCCGTACAGTTGCGCCAGCCGCCGTAGGCGGGGCACTGGATCTGCTGCGTGGGGCGACCATCGGCGGAAAAAAGCGGCGGCGCGCTGCTGCATCCGGCAAGCGACAGAGCGCCGCCCGCAAGCATGAGTGAAAGACCGATCGCCTGGCCGAGCTTCATCCCGCGCTTCATCGTTACCCCTTTGATTCTTGGTCGTTATTTTCGATTTCGCGAGTATGCCACGCCTTGCTTTCGCGACGATTTTGCCTGTGCGCACAAACCGTCAGACAGCAATGCCGAGCGCCGCGATCTTCTTGTAAAGCGTCGCCCGGCCGATGCCGATCTTCTCCGCCGCATCGGCCACGCGCCCGCCGCTCGCGCGCAGCGCATCGCTGAGAAAGCGCCTCTCGAAATCGGCCATCGCGTCGGCGTAGGACAGGCCGGACGGGTTCGCGGCGTCCGGCGGGCCTGCTTCCGCGTGCGTCGCAAGCGCCACGCGCCCGGCGTCGATGAACGCGCTCAGCGTGCGGGCGTCGATGTGCTCGCTCTCCGACATCATCAACGCGCGTTCGAGCGTATTGCGCAACTCGCGCACGTTGCCGGGCCACGAATACGCCATCAGCAGGCGCAACGCGTCCTTGTGCAGCACGAAGTGACTCACGTGCCCCGGCCGCGCGTCGGCCGAAAGCTCTTCGAGGATCGAATAGGCGAGCGCCTCGATATCGCCGGGACGCTCGCGCAGCGGGGGCGCGTGGATCGTCAGCACGTTCAGCCGATAGAACAGGTCCGCGCGAAAGCGTCCCGCCGCGACCAGCGCGGGAAGATCCGCCGAGGTCGCGGCGATGATCCGCACATCCGCGCGCACGATGCGATTCGAGCCGAGCGGCTCGAACTCCTTGTCCTGCAGCACGCGCAGGAGCTTGCCCTGGAGCGGCAGCGGCATGTCGCCGATTTCGTCGAGAAAGAGCGTGCCGCCGTCGGCGAGTTCGAATTTGCCGACGCGCCCTTTTCGGTCCGCGCCGGTGTACGCGCCCGGCGCCGCGCCGAAGAATTCGACTTCGAGCAGCGTGTCCGGAATCGCCGCGACGTTCACGGTGACGAGCGGCTTGCCCGCGCGCGTCGAGGCGCCGTGGATCGCGTGCGCGAGCAGTTCCTTGCCGGTGCCGGTCTCGCCGAGCAGCAGGACGGGCGAATCGACGAGCGCCGCGCGGCGCGCCTGGCGTTTCGCTTCGAGGCTGACCGGACTCGTGCCGACGAAGCTCGAAAACGTGTACTTCGCGCGCCGCGCCTGCGCGAGCGACTGGCGCGTCGCGATGAGTTCCTGCTGCACGCGCGAGTAGTGCGCGAAGAGCGGCGTGAGCGCCTTCATCTCGTCGAAGAGCGCGAAACCGATCGCGCCGACGGTGGCACCTGCCTCGTCCTTCAGCGGCAGCCGCGTGACGACGAGCGGCTCGCGGCCGGTTTCGAGCACGTCGAGCAGGATCGGCTTGCCGGTCGCGACGACTTCGCGCATCAGGCTGTTCGGAATCACCGCCTCGCAGTCGAGGCCGATGGCGTCGAGCGGATCCGAGAAGCCGAAGCGCGCCGCATAACGCTTGTTGATCCATACGACGCGGGCGTCCGCATCGACGATGAAAGTGCCTTCGCTGAGGTTCTCGAAGGTCTTGAACAGCGACTCCATCGCGCGGCGCATGACGTCGCTGTAGTCGGCGGGAACGTTGATCCAGTCGTTGCGCATGTCGGCACATGTCTCCGTTATCTCTTTATCGAGACGAATATCTCAATTTGGAGACAGTTCGACAATCGGCATCAACACTGATTTTTTCGGATGATGAGCGTTCTCGGGACTTCGCGTATGTCTCCGTTTGGAGACATCGGAATGAAACGTTTCGCTGGCATGCTTGGCGCGATGCCCGTCGCGGCTTGATTTCGGCTGGGTTTCGCGCATTGGCATGAAAACTGCATAACGCCCGCGCGGTGCGCGCCCTCGCACCGGCAGCGCTTTCAAAAGAAGCGCGCGGACAACGTTCCAAAGAACAAACCACTCCCGGAGACTCAATGTCGTTCATCATCGTGCTCGCCGCCCTGGCGTTCCTGATGCTCGCCGCGTATCGCGGCTACAGCGTCATCCTGTTTGCGCCGATCGCGGCGCTCGCAGCCGTCCTTCTCACCGATCCGGCCGCCGTCGCGCCGGTCTTCTCCGGCATCTTCATGGAGAAGATGGTCGGCTTCGTGAAGCTCTATTTCCCTGTGTTCCTGCTCGGCGCGGTGTTCGGCAAGGTAATCGAGCTGTCCGGATTTTCCGAGTCGATCGTGGCGGCCGCGATTCGCTACATCGGCAGGTCGCGCGTGAATGCGGTGATCGTCGCGGTGTGCGCGCTGCTCACCTATGGCGGCGTGTCGCTGTTCGTCGTCGTGTTCGCCGTGTATCCGTTCGCGGCGGAGATGTATCGCCAGAGCAATATTCCGAAGCGCCTGATGCCGGGCGCAATTGCGCTGGGCGCGTTTTCCTTCACGATGGATTCGCTGCCGGGCACGCCGCAGATCCAGAACATCATCCCGACGACGTTCTTCAAGACCACCGGCTGGGCCGCGCCGTGGCTGGGCGTGATCGGCTCGCTGTTCATCATCGTCGTGGGTCTGACGTTCCTCGAATGGCGCCGCCGCTCGGCGATGGCCAAGGGCGAAGGCTACGGCACGTCGCTGGTGAACGAGCCGGAACGTGTCGAGTCGAAGTCGCTGCCGAATCCGGTGCTGGCGATCGCGCCGCTGATTCTCGTCGGTGTCGCGAACTTCGCGCTGACGAAGTGGATTCCGACGTGGTACGGCGCGAGCTATACGGTGCCGCCGGAAGTGCTGCCGGGCGTGCATGCGCCGGTTACGACCGCCGTGAAGACCGTGGTCGCGATCTGGGCCGTGGAAGGCGCGCTGCTGCTCGGCATCGTGCTGGTGTTGCTGACGGCGTTTTCGCGGGTGAAGGAGCGCTTTGCGGGAGGCACGCGCGCGGCGGTAGCGGGTGCCTTGCTCGCGGCGATGAACACGGCTTCCGAATATGGCTTCGGCGGCGTGATCGCGGCATTGCCGGGGTTTCTCGTCGTCTCCGATGCGCTGAAGAGCATTCCGAATCCGCTGGTCAATGCAGCCATTTCGGTCAGCTCGCTCGCGGGGATTACCGGGTCGGCTTCGGGCGGCATGAGTATCGCGCTGGCGGCGATGTCGGATACGTTCATCGCGGGGGCGCAGGCGGCGCATATTCCGCTTGAAGTGCTGCATCGGGTGGTGGCGATGGCCTCTGGCGGCATGGATACGTTGCCGCACAACGGCGCGGTCATTACGCTGCTCGCCGTTACGGGGCTGACGCATCGGGAGTCTTATCGCGATATTTTCGCGGTGACGGTGATTAAAACCCTCGCCGTGTTCTTTGTGATCGCCGTGTATTACCTGACCGGAATTGTTTGAGGATTTTCGCTTGCGCGGTGCGGGTGGATGGGTCGTGAAATCCTGATCCGCGGGATTTCACGAAAACCCAAGCCAACCCTAATATCCCCAGCCGCCACGGCAATCCAAACTCACAACGGAAATCGCCAGGGCCGCACGAACGCCTCCAAAGAACTGAAAGGAAAAGAACCGCACATGACCCAGCAAAACAAGCCCCTCGCAGGAAAAACCGCATTGGTCACCGGCTCGACCAGCGGCATCGGCCTGGCCATCGCCACGTCGCTCGCCAACGCCGGTGCGAACCTCGTGCTGAACGGCTTCGGCGACACCGCCGCCGCCCTGAAGCAGATCGAATCGACGGGTGCACAGGCCGCTCACCACCCCGCCGACATGACCAAGCCCGAGGAAATCGAAGCGATGCTCGCCTTCGGGAACGAAAAATTCGGCGCCGTCGATATCCTCGTCAACAACGCCGGCATCCAGCACGTCGCGACCATCGAGGAATTTCCCGTCGACCGCTGGGACGCGATCATCGCCATCAATCTGAGCTCGGCCTTCCACACCATGCGCGTCGCGCTGCCGCAAATGCGCGCGCGCAACTGGGGCCGCGTCATCAATATCGCGTCGGTGCATGGCCTCGTCGGCTCGGCGGGCAAGTCGGCCTACGTCGCCGCCAAGCACGGCATTCTCGGCCTCACCAAAGTCGCCGCGCTCGAAAACGCCCGCACCGGCGTGACCGTCAACGCCATCTGCCCCGGCTTCGTGCTCACGCCGCTCGTGCAAAAGCAGATCGACGACCTCGCCGCCCGCGAGTCGCTCTCGCCCGACGCCGCCCGCGCCAAGCTGCTCGGCGACAAGCAGCCGTCCGCGCAGTTCGTCACCGCGCAGCAGATCGGCGACATGGCCGTGTTCCTCTGCTCCGACGCCGCCAGCGAAATGCGCGGCTCCGCGCTGCAGATCGACGGCGGCTGGAGCGCGCAGTAACCGTCCGCGCGACGCTCGCGCATGCATCGGCGACATTCCGCCGCACTTGAGCGTTTTGCTCGGATTCCCCTAAAGATCGTGGGGATTAAGGCCGTTATGCCCTTGTAATCCGAAGCGCGCCGCGCCTTAATCCGCGCGGCGCGCGCATCGAGAAGAACAAGGACATCATGCGCACCAACCAGCCCGTCACCCAGCAAGAGTTCGACTTTCCCGCCTCGGAGATGCTCGTCTCCGCCACCGATCTCTCCGGCAACATCCAGTACTGCAATCCGGCTTTCGTGTCGGTGTCCGGCTTCTCGCGCGACGAGCTGATCGGCCAGCCGCACAACCTGATCCGTCATCCCGACATGCCGCGCGAAGCCTTCGCGGATCTCTGGGCGACGATCCGCGCCGGCCGCTCGTGGACCGCGCTCGTCAAGAACCGCCGCAAGAACGGCGACCACTACTGGGTGCGCGCCAACGTCACGCCGGTGATGAAGCACGGCAAGGTCGTGGGCTATCTCTCCGTGCGCGTGAAGCCGACGCGCGACGAAGTCCGCGAAGCCACCACGTTGTATGCGCAGATCAAGTCCGGCCAGGCGTCGCATCGGCTTGTGCGCGGCGTGCTCGTGAAGGACGGCATCGCCGGCAGGCTTGCCGCGCTCGCCAACCTGCCGGTGAGCGCGCGTCTGGGCACGGCATTCGCCGCCGTGCCGGTCGTCTCGCTGATCGCCGCGCTCGTCGGCTGGCACGGCGCGCCGCCGCTGCCGTTCTGGTGCACGCTCGGCGCAAGCGCGGCCGCGAGCGTCGCGGCATGGGTCGCGTTGTCGCGTCAGGTCGATGCCCCCGTGCGCACGATGTCCGGCTTCGCCGCGCGCATGGTCGCCGGCGATCTGACCGCCGAGATGCCCGACGCCCGCCACGACGATCTCGGCGACGTGCAGCGCGCGCTCGGCCAGTTGAAGGCGAATCTCGCGGCGATCGTGTTCGACGTGCGCGGCCAGATCGGCGGCATGCTCGACGCCGCCAACGAAATCTCCAGCGGCAACACCGACCTGTCGCGCCGCACGGAAATGCAGGCAGCCTCGCTCGAACAGACCGCCGCGACCATGGATCAGCTCACCACCACGGTGCAAGGCAACGCCGACGCCACCGTGCGCGCGCTCGAACTCGTCAAGGAAGCGCAGGCCGCGGCCGACGACGGCGGACGCATCGCCAGCCAGGTCGAGCAGACGATGGCGGGCATCACGGCGGCGTCGCGGCGCATCGCGGACATCACCGATGTCATCGACGGCATCGCTTTCCAGACCAACATCCTCGCGCTGAACGCGGCCGTCGAGGCGGCGCGCGCGGGCGAAGCCGGCCGCTCGTTCGCGGTCGTCGCGACCGAAGTGCGTAATCTGGCGCAGCGCTGCGCGGCTTCGGCGAAGGAAATCGAAGGCGTGGTGGCGACCAGCGTCGCGCAGATCGCGGAAGGCACGAGCCTCGTCACGCGCACCACGAGCCAGATGCGCGCGATCGACGAAGCCGTGAACCGCGTCTCGACGATCATCATGGAAGTCGCGAAGGCGAGCGGCGAGCAGGCCGACGGCATCGCGCAGGTGAATCAGGCCGTCGCCCATCTCGACGATTCGACTCAGCAGAACGCCGCGCTCGTCGAGCAGGCCGCGGCCACCGCCAAGCGCCTCGCCGAGCGCGCCGTGGTGCTGGACGAGGCCGTGCGCCTCTTCACCGTCGCGAAGGCGTGAAAGGGCGGAAAGGACGACGAGACGGAACCGCGAGAGGCGCGTCGCTTGGTACTATCGGAGCATTGCCAACGAGGAGTGTTTCCGATGACCGCTGAGAACAATCGAGCAGAAGAAGCGCGAGCGATGGAACGTATCGTCAACGCGACGCGCCAGGTTCAGGCCGCCTTTCTCGCGCTGCAGACGCAGTTCCCGCCGGAAGGCGACGGCCGCCCGTCGCAGATGGCGCTGCAAACCTTCGACGCCGCGCTCCAGGAGCTCGAAGACGCGCAAGCCGCCTTCGACACCATGCTCAACGATCTGTTCGACGGCAACCGCTGACGCGCGGCCTCACGCCCCTCACGCGTTACGCAGTTCAGGCACGTCGGCGCTCGCCGCGCCGTCCGGGCCGTTCAGCGCGGCCTCGCCATCCGTGTCGTTCAGGCCCGCCCACGGCACGCCGTCGGTGGACTGACGGCGCGCGGCGGCCACGCACGCGTCCACCAGCTCCCGGAACGACACTGCCGCGGAACTCGTGCGCACCAGCACTTCGCCTTGCAGCGGGCTTTCCGGAAACACCAGCCCGACGATCAGCTCCGCCGTCGGCGCGCGCTGATGCAGCCGCCGCAGCAGATTGCGCAGATACGGCGGCGACTCGGCCGCATCGAACGACACGACGCAGATGATCGACACGCCGGTGAGCGTCACTTCGCCGAAGCGTCCGCGCGAGAAGCGGTCGTAGCCCGCCAGGTCCGCGTGCAGGCCGTGCTTGCGGAACAGTTGCACGGCGATGGTCGCCGCGAGGTCGTCGAGCTCGCTGCGCCCCGCGATGCACAGCACCGACGCCGTGTGCCCTTCCGCCACCGCATCGAAGCGCGCGGGCGGCATTTCTGGCGCGAGCGGCGCGTCGTCGGGCGATTCGAAGCTCGCGGGCAACTGTTCGCGCGGCGCAACGCTCACCGCCGTGTCGTCGGCATCTTCCAGTCCTTCGATGATATCCAGCGCCGACTCGTTGATGCGTCGCAACTGGTCCGCCGTCACCACGCCGCGCAGCACGTCGTTGTGCGCGTAGCGCAGCCCTTCTAGCGCGACTTCGTCGTAATACGCGATCAGCGAGCGCTCCTTGAGCAGCGTCTCGGCCTGCACCAGCGCTTCGTCGGGATCGTTGGCGAGCAGGCGCTGATAGAAGTTCTCGGCGGGCGTGAGCGCGGGCCGGTCGCCGAACAGCACGTCGAGAAATTCGAGGCGATCGACGTGGCGGCCCAGAATCACGAGACACAGCGTGAGCGGCGTCGAGAGCACGAGGCCGATCGGCCCCCAGATCCAGCTCCAGAAGATCGCCGCGACGATCACCGCGAAAGGCGACAGCCCCGTGCTATGCCCGTACAGCAGCGGCTCGACAACCTGGCCCGCGACGATATCGGTGACGCCGAACAGCACGATGGTCCACACGAGCATCGCCCAGCCGGGACCGACCGCCGCCGCGAACACGACCGCGATGATCGCCGCGATCCACGTGCCGACATACGGCACGAAGCGCAGCAGCGCGGTCATCACGCCGAACAGCAGCGCGCCCGGCACGCCGATGATCGCAAGCCCGATCGAAATGACGATGCCCACGCCCATGTTGATGCCGAGCTGCGCGAGGAAATAGCGCGACAGGCGGCGCGCGGCTTCGTCCATCGCGGTGGTGGCGCGGTGCAGGTCGCGCGAGCCGAACAGCCGGATCAGACGGTCGCGCAGATCCTCGCGCTGCAACAGGATGAACACCGCGACGACGAGCACGATGCCGGTGGTTTCCAGCGGACTGATAATGGGCGACAGGAAGCGCTGCGCAAGTTCGAGCGGCGTCGGCGTGGGCTGATGCACTTCGACGGGCATCGGCTGGTCGATCGGCGAGGCGGCCGGATTGTCCTCATTCTTCGGCTCCTGATCGCGCGCCGGCGACAGCCGCTTCAGCGCACGCGACGCGCGCCCGAGAAAGGCATCCGCGCGGCCCACGGTCATGCTCTGCACGGTGTCGATCTTGCGCTCGACGGCAACCTGATACTTCGGCAGATCGCCCGCGAGCTGCGCGACCTGCGCGCCGATCAGCGCGCCGACGGCGGTCAGCACCGACAGCGCGATCACCACGGCGACGATCACCGACGGCACCTGGCCGAAACGCAGCCGGCGCAGGAAATCGACGAATGGCGCGAGCAGGAAACTGAGCAGGATCGCGAGAATGATCGGGATCATCACCGCGCGGCCGAAGTACAGCGCGCAGATCACGACGACGCCCGTCACCAGCGAGGCCAGCGCGCGAACGCCGGGCGCTTCGGGCGGCAGGACTTTCGCGGGTGGCCGGCGCGGCCCGGGTGCTTGCGGCATGGAACGGCTCGCTTTTTGATTGGGAGGCGCGCAGCGCACGAATTGCGCGTTGCACCGTCAGCTTACGTGCAGGTCTCAGGCGACGATCAAGCAAGGCGCGTGCCGTATTGGCGACGCCTGGCGCGCTTGAGGTGAGACTGTTCGGGAGCCGAATTCTACTGTATTCGCTGCAAGCGGTGAGGCAATACGGGAGTGTGTCCCCGCTCTATCGCGACCATCGGAACAATCAGTTGGATGGGCGGGCATCGCGCGTGCGACATTCGCGGCTACTCATCCGTTAGCACCAATCGATCATGGCAGTGGACTCACCTTGCATCAGCATCTGCAAATTCGACGAGAAAACCGGCCTCTGCATCGGTTGCCTGCGCACGAAGGACGAATGCAGGAAATGGAAGAAGATGAAGGACAAGCATCGCGCCCGCATCATCGACGAACGGCCGAAACGCAAGGCGCAGCTCAAGAAGCACAAGAAATAACGCGCCCCGGGGAACAAATTCTGGACTGGTTGACGGTAGGGGAATCGCGTTCGCCGTTCACGTGCGGACTACACTAAAAAGCGCGACCGGCCTTTCAGGAGTCACGCATGAATCTCAGACCCGCCCCGTTCATCGCCGCTGCGGCTTTTGCCGCCACGTCCGCCTGCGCGCAATTGCATCCCAGCGTCGAAACCGACATGTATGCGCCGCAAAACAGCACGAAGCTGATGCCCGACGCGCCGCTCGGCAGCCAGTATCCGACGCACGGCAACGCCCAGGCCGGCGAGCTCAACCTCAATCCGAGCGATCCGCGCGCCCAGCTCGTCAATGGCTTGCCAAACAACGCGAACAGCGGCGGCTACGGCTCGCCGCTCGCGGGCAGCAAGGCGAACGTGCCGACGAGTCAGTAGCAATCGAGACGTGAGCCGCAGGCGCTTGCGGCGCTCACCATTCTCGTTTCGAGAAGAGTGATTTGATTTTCCGCCCCATTCTCCTCCCAGGCGCAGGAACCCATACTTGATTCACAGGCCAGGACATCTGGCCGTCAATCAACCAAGGGAACTTGCCATGAAGGTCTATTACCATCCGCTGTCCGGGCATGCGCACCGCGCGCGTCTTTTTCTCGGCCTGCTCGGGATCGATCACGAAGAAGAATTCGTCGATCTCGCCAAGGGCGCGCACAAGACGCCCGAATATCTGAAGCTGAACGCCTTCGGGCAACTTCCCGTACTGGTCGACGGCGACAATGTCATCGCCGATTCGAACGCGATCCTCGTCTATCTCGCGAAGAAATCCGGAGCGACGCAATGGCTCCCCGAAACGCCCGCCGAAGCCGCCGCCGTGCAGCGCTGGCTCTCGGTCGCCGCCGGCCAGATCGCCTTCGGGCCGGCTGCCGCGCGCCTCGTCACAGTGTTCGGCGCGAAGTTCAACGCGGAGGAAGTCATCGCCCGCGCGCACGCCATTCTGAAGATCATCGACGCGCAGCTCGCCACGCGTGACTGGATCGCGGACATCGGCGGCGCGCATCCGACCATCGCGGATATCGCGCTCTATAGCTACATTTCCAGCGCGCCCGAAGGCAACGTCGACCTGTCCGGCTACGCCAGCGTGAACGCGTGGCTCGCGCGTGTCGAAGCGCTGCCCGGCTTCGTGCCCTTCCAGAAGACAGCCGCCGGTCTTGCGGCTTAAAGTGACGCGGCGACGGCAGCGTGTGCGCGCCGTCGCCCGTGCGTGGAGTCATACGATCATGACCACTTCCGCGATATCCGCAGTCGTTCCGAAGCCCGTCGCCGGGTCTGCGCCGTGGCATCCCGGCGAACTCGCCATTCAGAAGGCGTTCGGCGTGCAGGAGCGCATGGACGACGTCGGGCGGCGCGTCGTGCGCAGCTACATGCCCGACCAGCATCGGCAATTCTTTGCGCAACTGCCGTTCATGGTCGCGGGCACGGTGGACGAACGCGGCGATCCGTGGGCGACGCTCATCGCCGGGCATCCCGGCTTCATGCACACGCCCGACGCGACGACGCTTTCCTTCGAACACGCGCGCGATCCGCTCGATCCCGCCGACGCCGGCATGAACGACGGCCAGTCGATCGGCCTGCTCGGCATCGAGCTGCACACGCGGCGGCGCAACCGCATGAACGGCGTGATTCGTCGCGATGGCGCGCGGGCGAAGTTCGACGTCGCCGTCGAGCAGAGCTATGGCAACTGCCCGCAGTACATCCAGTTGCGCGATTTCGAGTTCGTGCGCGCGCCGGCCGCGCCGTCGCCGGTGCAACCGCTCGTCCTCGACACGCTGTCGCCGCGCGCGATAGAAATGATCGCGCGCGCGGACGCCTTCTTCGTGGCCTCGTATTTCGATCGCGACGACGGGCATCGGCAAGTGGATGTATCGCATCGCGGCGGCAAGCCCGGTTTCGTGCGCCTTTCCGACGACGGCGCGCTCACCATTCCCGACTTCGCGGGCAATCTGTTCTTCAACACGCTCGGCAACATTCTGGTGAACGGGCGCGCCGGCCTCGTGTTCGCGGACTTCGAAACCGGCGCGCTGCTGCAACTCGCCGGTGAAGCCGAAGTGCTGCTCGATTCGCCGGAAATCGCCGCGTTTCAGGGCGCGGAACGGATATGGCGCTTCACGCCGCGCCGGATCGTCTATCGCGAAGATGCGCTGCCCTTGCGATGGAAGGCGCGCGGCGACGGCGCATCGCCGAATTCGCTGATGACCGGCGACTGGGCGCAGGTGACCGAGCGCCTGAAGGCCGCCGCGCTGGCGAACGTATGGCGCAACTTCCGCGTGAGCAAGGTCGTCGATGAAAGCGCCGCCATCCGCTCGTTCCATCTCGAACCCGCCGACGACGCCGGCCTGATTCCGCACAAGGCCGGCCAGCATCTGCCGATCCGCGTCACGCTGCCCGGCGAGACGAAAGCGCAGATTCGCACTTACACGTTGTCGGTGGCGCCGTCGGATGGCGTGTACCGGATCAGCGTGAAGCGCGACGGCCGCGTGTCGGCGCATCTGCACGACACGCTGAAGACCGGCGACATCATCGAAGCGCGCGCGCCCGCGGGCGACTTCACGATCGATCCGTTCGAGCGCCGTCCCGCCGTGCTGATGGCGGCGGGCGTCGGCATCACGCCGATGCTCGCGATGCTGCGGCACGTCGTCTATGAAGGCGTGAGAAAGCGCCGCGTGCGTCCGGTGTGGATGATCGTGTCGGCGCATTCGCTCGAAAGCCGCGCGTTCGCGCAGGAAATCGATGCGCTTGCGCGAAGCGCGGGCGGCGCGGTGAACGTGATCCGCGTGCTGAGCGACACGACCGATGCGAAGCTCGAGCGCGATTACGACGCGTCTGGGCGCATCGATATCGACCTGCTGACGAGCCGCCTGCCCTTCAACGACTACGACTTCTATCTGTGCGGCCCGGGCGCGTTCATGCAGACGATCTACGACGGCCTGCGCGCGCTCAACGTGTCCGATACGCGCATCCACGCCGAGGCGTTCGGTCCGTCATCGTTGAAGCGCACGGCGGATCACGGCGCCGATGCAAAGGCAATGCGCCCCGTCGCGACTGAAGCAGTCGTGAAGTTCGTGAAGTCGGGGAAAGAAGCGCAGTGGAAGCCGGGAAGCGGCACGCTGCTGGAACTGGCTGAAGCGCAGGGCGTCGACGCGGAATTCAACTGCCGGGGCGGCACCTGCGGCACGTGCCGCACGCGCATCGCGAAAGGCGCGGTGTCGTATGAAAGCGAACCGGCGTTCCATGTCGAGGACGACGAAGCGCTGATCTGCTGCGCGCGGCCCGCCGCCGACGCCGGCGACACGCTGGAACTCGAACTCTGAGCCATCGACTGCGTTGCGCGGATTGTGCGGCGCGCGCGGATACCCGAGAATGCACGGCATCGTTCAAGCGTGCGGGTCTCCGCGCTTTCCCATGGATCGGTTACAGGCAATGACGACCTTCGTCACGGTGGTCGAGACCGGCGGCTTCGCATCGGCGGCGCGCAAGCTAGATGTATCGCCGTCGGTCGTGAGCCGCGTCGTGACGGAACTCGAAGAGCATCTCGGCGTGCGCCTGCTCACGCGCACGACGCGCGTCGTGCGTCTCACCGATGCCGGCAGCGGTTACTTCGAAGATTGCCGCCGCATTCTCGGCGAAATCGACGTGGCCGAACTGTCCGCGACGGGCACGCATTCGTCGCCGCGCGGCCTGCTTTCCATCACCGCGCCAGTCATGTTCGGCCGGCTGCACGTGACGCCCATCGTGCTCGACTATCTGCGCCGCTACCCTGAAGCCGATGCGAGCTGCTGGTTCGTCGACCGCGTCGTGAATCTCGTGGACGAAGGCATCGACGTGGCGGTGCGCATCGCGCAATTGCCGGACTCGTCGTTGCAGGCGATCAACGTCGGGCGCGTGCGGCGCGTGCTGTGCGCTTCGCCCGCGTATCTCGACAAGCACGGCACGCCGCGTCATCCCGACGATCTCGCGGAACACGTGATCATCTCGTCGACGGGCTCGTCTTCGCCGCCGGAATGGCGCCTGCATGACGGCGAGCGGCAGTTTCTCGTGCGCGCGCAGCCGCGTCTCACCACGACCACGAACGATTCGGCCATCGCCGCCGCGCTCGCCGATTTCGGCATCGCGCGGCTCATGTCGTATCAGGTCGCGCATCATGTGAACGAGGGCAAGCTCGTCATCGTGCTGGCCGAGTTCGAGCCGCCGCCCTTGCCCATTCATCTCGTGCATCGCGAGGGACGCCACGTCACGCAGAAGGTGCGCGCGTTCCTCGATCTGGCCGTGACGACGCTGCGCGCCGACGACTCGTTGCGCTGAGCGCGCTAAACACGCCCGCTGTCCGCAGGATTTCATCGTTCCGTGATCGAATCGAACGGGCGTTAGCACGCTCGCCGTGCAAAATAGCGGCAAAACATGCAACATAGCTGTCTCGAACGATCGCACCGATCGCCGCGCTTTCGGCCTTTCTGAACCTTTACCGGCTCACGCACCATGACGAATCCGACTTCTCCCTTAAACGAACGCCCGCTCGACATGATCATCTTCGGCGGCGGCGGAGACCTGGCCGCGCGCAAGCTCCTGCCGGCGCTCTACATGGCGCACACGCACTGCAACCTGCCCGCCGACACGCGCATTCTCGCGATCGGCCGCAAGGACTGGTCGCGCGAGGATTACCTGAAGAACTTCATGGAAGAACAGGCGCGCCCGTTCATCGACGCGAAAGTCTTCGATGCGCAGTCGTGGGACAAATTCCTCGCACTGTTCGACTACGTGCGCATCGACGTGGAAAATCCCGGCGACTTCCAGCGTCTCGCCGAAGCCGCACGCCCCGGCTCGCAGCGCGTGCTGTATCTGTCGACCTCGCCCGAACTGTTCGTCACCATCTGCACCAACCTCGACAACGCCGGCATCCTCGATGACAACGCGCGCGTCGTGCTTGAAAAACCGCTGGGCCACGATCTCGCCTCGGCGCGCGCGATCAACGACGCGGTGGGCAAGCACTTCAAGGAAGAGCAGATCTATCGCATCGACCATTATCTCGGCAAGGAAACCGTGCAGAACCTGATGGTGCTGCGCTTCGGCAACGCGATCTTCGGGCCGCTGTGGCAGGCGCCGTATATCAAGAGCGTGCAGATCACGGTATCGGAGACGGTGGGCGTGGGCAGCCGCGCGGGCTTCTACGATCACACCGGCGCGCTGCGCGACATGGTGCAGAACCACTTGCTGCAACTGCTGTGCATCGTCGCGATGGAACCGCCCGTGTCGCTCGACCCGGACGCCGTGCGCGACGAAAAGCTCAAGGTGCTGAAATCGCTGCGGCCGATGACCGTCGCGGACATCGCGCGCGACACGGTGCGCGGCCAGTACACGGCGGGCGCGGTGGGCGGTGAAGCCGTGAAGGGCTATTTGGAAGAAGCGAACGTGCCGGCCGACAGCCGCGCGGAAACCTTCGTCGCGTTGCGCGCGCATATCAACAACTGGCGCTGGGCCAACGTGCCGTTCTTCCTGCGCACGGGCAAGCGCATGCAGAACCGGCGCTCGGAGATCGTCATCGACTTCGCGGATCTGCCGTTCTCGATCATTCCGGACGGCCCGCGTCATTACGGCAATCGCCTGACCATCACGTTGCAGCCGGAAGAATCCATCCAGCTTCAGATGATGGCGAAGGAACCCGGCAGCGGCATGCACATGCAGCCGGTCACGCTCAATCTCGACCTGCAGCAGGCCATGACGCAGCGGCGCGCGGAAGCGTACGAGCGCCTGCTGATCGACGTGATTCGCGGGCGTCTCACGCACTTTATGCGGCGCGACGAACTCGAAGCGGCATGGACGTGGGTCGAGCCGATCCTGAACGGCTGGAAGGAACTGGGCGACCGTCCGCGCGGCTACACGGCGGGCACGTTCGGGCCGGCGGCATCGAGCGCGCTGATGGCGCGCGAGAATCTCGCCTGGGCCGAAGAAGCCTGATGCAATGAAAAGCGATGCGGCTGGCGCCATGTCACGTCACCGCATCGCCTTGCGCTCCGACCACGCCGCGCTTATCCCCATCACGGCCGACAACACCACGATCCCGCCGAGGATGCCGGCGAGCCGCATCAGCGCGGGCTGCGGGTCCGACGACCAGTGATGATCCTGCACGAAGACCATGATGAACGCGATGCTGAACTGCCGCCCGACATAGCTGGCGCCCTGCGTTCCTGTCTGCACGTGACAGCCGATCCACACGCCCGCGCACAGCGCGATCATGCAGGCGAACGCGTGATCGCCGAGCAAGGGCAGCAGCGCGAGACTCACCGCGCCCGCGAGCAGACAGCCTAGAAAGCGCTGGATCATGCGCTCGGCAATCGGCTTGCGCGTCGGCTTGCCGAGCGCCGATGCGGGCAGAATCAGCACGGCGACGGCCGTCACCATCGCCTGCGCGAAGCCGGGCAAATTCCACGCATACGCGAGCGTCGCGAGAATCATCACCGACCACGCGCCCTGCCACGCGAGACGCCTGCGCATGACGTGCGCCGCCAGCTCCGCGCCCGCGACGTGAGACGCATCGAGCGTCTGCACGGCCCGCGCCGCGTCGGAGGGCAACACGGTAATGGCTTGCGCGCCCGCGCCATCGACGCGATCGACCGTCGACGCCGCCTGCGCGCGCGGCACCGGCGCCGCGCCGCGCGCCTTGCGATAGTGCTGCAAGCCCGCATGAAACAGCGCCGACACGGCCACGCACGCGAACGTGCCGACCGCCACTTCCGCGACGCGCAACAGCGCGAACAACGCCGTCACCGACGCCGATACGAGCCGGTGCGCCTCGAAGGTCACCATCAGCGAGGTCACGCCGCCCAGCACCCACGCGTAGCCCGCATCCGACACGAGCGCGCGATACACCGAAACGCCCACGATCAGCCCGAGCAGCGGCACGAAGATCCACGGCACGTCGCCGATCAACGGTCCCGCCACCGCGCCGATGATCGCGCCCGCCACCGTGCCGACGACGCGATGCACGCCGCGCTGCGCGCACGCCGAGAACTTCGACTGCATCACCGCGAAGCCGCTGATCGCGGCCCACCAGATGTTGCTCAGATGGAACCCGTACGCGAGGGCGACCGCGAGCCCGACGGACAGCATCGCCTGCGTCGCGAACAGGGCGCGCGCGGGCGTCGGGCGAAACGCGATCAGCTCGCGCCCGAGCGCGGTGAGCGCATCGCGGACGATACGGGCCAGCGCGCCGAACATCGCGGCGCTTTCGTTGAGAATCGATGGGGGGCTTCGGGCGGGATCGTCGGATGGCATTGTCATGCGAATTGATCGGGCGTCTGGTTTGAGCGTAGACGCCGATCGCCCGGAAGCAAAGCCTGAGTGCGCGAGGTGCGGCTAATTCGCTACAGCGCTCACACGCGCGAGGTCAGCAAACGGATGCCCGCCGCGCCGAACGCGAGCGCGAGGCACGCATCGAGGCCGCGCTGGATGCGCCTGTAGATGCGCCGCGCGGACGCCATAGAGAAGAGCGCCGCGTAGCCGCCGAACACGCACGCGCCGATGCACAGGCAGCCCGCGACCACCACGAGCATATGCGCCGGCCCCTCTCCCGCCGACGAGCCCAGCGCCGCCACCGACATCCACACGAGAATCGCCTTCGGGTTGGTCAGATGCAGGAGCGCGCCGCGCGCATAGAGCTTGCGGGCGCTCTGCCCTTGCGCGTCCGTTGAAGAAGTCCGCACAGGCGGCTTCAGCGCCGCGCGTCCCGACTTGAACGCGAGCCACAGCAAATACAGCCCGCCGCAGATCTTCACGCCGACGAGAAAACCCGAATACGCGGTGAGCGCCGCGGAAAGGCCGAGCGCGGCGAGCATCGCCCAGAAGAACGAGCCGGACATGACGCCCGCCGCGAACGCGAACGCGGCGCGCCGGCCCGACGTGCTCGCAATCGACATGATGGCGAGATTGCTGGGCCCCGGGCTCGCGGTGCCGACGAAATACGCCGAATAGGCAATGAGCAGGTTCGCGCTGAGCAAGGCGTGGCCATTCATGACGGTTGTGTCTCCATACGGGTTTGGCGTGATTGTCGTCGAAGGCCTGCGCCTGCGTCCATGAACGCTTCGCATTCGTGCGGGCAGGCCAATTCCTTGCGCATGCCCGAACCGATGCCTATCTTTTAATGCGCATCTCTGCCCTCAACCAAGGACACACATCATGGCGAAAGTACTGGTTCTCTACTATTCGATGTACGGCCACGTCGAGACCATGGCGCAGGCGATCGCCGAAGGCGCGCGCGGCGTCGCGGGCACGGAAGTCACGTTGAAGCGCGTGCCCGAAACGATTCCCGCCGACCAGGCCGCGAAGATCGGCGTGAAGCTCGATCAGCAGGCGCCCGTCGCAAGCATCGACGAGCTCGCCGATTACGACGCCATCATCTTCGGCACGCCGACGCGCTTCGGCAACATGGCCGGCCAGATGCGCACCTTTCTCGACCAGACCGGCGGGCTGTGGGTGAAAGGCGCGCTGATCGGCAAGATCGGCAGCGTGTTTTCATCGACTGCTTCGCAGCACGGCGGGCAGGAAACCACCATCACGTCGTTTCACAGCACGCTGCTGCATCACGGCATGGTGATCGTCGGTGTGCCGTATGCGTGCGCGGGACTCACCAACATGAGCGAGGTCTCGGGCGGCACGCCCTACGGCGCGACCACGCTCGCGGCGCCCGACGGCAGCCGGAAGCCGTCGCAGAACGAGCTCGATATCGCGCGCTATCAGGGCAAGCACGTCGCCGAACTGGCGGCGAAGCTCGCCGGATGACGCTGACGCGTCACAACCGCGCATAGCGTTCGAGACCTTCGGCGAGCGCGTCGAAGGTCGCGCGGCAGCGAGGGCTCGCGCGCAGGTCCTCGTGCATGGTCACCCAGGTTTCGAGCTGGAACGCGAAGGTCTTGGGCAACACGCGCATCAGCGCATCGCGCCGCCCGAGTGCAACCTGACAGAAGCCGATGCCCGCGCCCGCGCGAATCAGCGCGAGTTGCGCGAGGTCGCTGTCCGCACGCAACGCGAAGGCTTCGCGCGTGAAGCCGGGCAGCGTCTTGCTCGCGCCGCGCAGGAACGGGCTGGGCTTGTCGTAACCGATGACCGCGTGCTCCCACAGCGCCTTCGCGTTGCGCGGCGTGCCGTGCTTGTCCAGATAGTCGCGGCGCGCATGCAAGCCCACCTCGATGCGCCCGACGCGCCGCGCGACCAGTTGCGCCTGAGTCGGCCGCATCATGCGCACGGCGATATCCGCTTCGCGCAGCAACAGATCCTGCACGCGGTTGCTCAGCGCGAGCTCGACCACGAGTTGCGGATGCGCCTCGCGCAGCGCCGCGATGATCGGCGGCAGCACTTCCACGCCGACCACTTCGCTCGCCGACACGCGCACCACGCCCTTCACGCCCGCGCCTTTCGCATGACCGCTCGCTGCGCGTTCGAGCGCGGCGGCGGTGCTCTGCATCGCCTCGGCATGCGCGCGCAGCGCGAGCGCGACGTCGGTCGCCTGCAGGCCGAGTTGCGAGCGCGTGAAAAGACTCACGCTGAGCGCATGTTCCAGCGCCTCGATATGCCGCCCCGCCGTGGGCTGCGTGATGCCGAGCGAGCGCGCGGCGCCTGACAGCGAGCCTTCCTGCAACACCGCGAGAAACGTTCGATACAACTCCCAGCCGATGTTTTCCGCCATACAAATTTGTATATCCGATCAACGCTGTTCGGCAATTTTATTGCATCGATGAAACGCGCAGAATCGGCTTGTCGATATAGGCATGGAGACGCGGCATGACTCAGCAGGAAGCGGTTCTGGTACTCGGCGCGACGGGCGGCATCGGTGGCGAAGTCGCACGGCAATTGCGCCATGCGGGCTGGCGCGTGCGCGGCTTGCGTCGCGCGGCGGTCCGAGAAAGTGAGGAAGGCATCGAATGGATTCAGGGCGACGCGATGAATCGCGAAGACGTGGCGCGCGCGGCGCGTGGCTGCGCGGTGGTCGTGCATGCGGTGAATCCGCCGGGATACCGGCGCTGGGCCGAACTCGTTCTGCCGATGCTCGACAACACCATCGCTGCGGCGGCGCGCGAGCGCGCGACCATCGTCCTGCCGGGCACGATCTACAACTTCGGCCCTGATGCATTCCCGCTCCTGAGCGAGGATTCGCCCCAACATCCGGTGACGCGCAAGGGCGCGATTCGCGTCGAGATGGAAGCGCGTCTGAAGCGCGCAAGCGATGAAGGCGCGCGCGTGCTGATCGTGCGCGCAGGCGACTTCTTCGGCCCGCGCGCGGGCAACAACTGGTTCTCGCAGGGACTCGTGAAACCGGGCCAGCCGGTCGGCAGGATCAGCTATCCGGGCGCGCGCGGCGTCGGCCATCAATGGTCGTATCTGCCGGATGTGGCGCGCACGATGGTCGAACTGCTCGCGCGGCGCCACAATCTCGAACCATTCGCGCGCTTTCACATGCGCGGCCATTGGGACGACGACGGCACGCAATTCGCCGCCGCGATGCAGCGCGTGATCGAGCGCCATACGGGACGCAGGCCGCGCATTGGCGCCTTTCCGTGGTGGCTGCTCGATCTCGCCTCGCCGCTCAATGCGACGTTTCGCGAAATGCGCGAGATGCGCTATCTATGGCGCACGCCGATCCGCATGCACAACGCGCGCCTCGTCGCGACGCTCGGCCATGAACCGCACACGCCGCTCGAAGACGCCATCGAAGCGACGCTCATCGGCTTGCGGTGCATCGACGCTCAAGCCTCGACATCGAGCTTCACTTCATAGAGCGACTTGCCGTTCAGATCGTGCAGCGAGACCGTCATTGCGCGGCTCGTTGGATCGATCTTCGCGCGGCCGTAGTACTGTTGCAGCGCGGCGGGCGAGCGGTTTTGCGGATTGTCCTTCGGCACGCTCACGTAACGCAGGTCCGGGCCGAAGGTCGTGTCGAGATCGTTGGGACCGAACGTGCCCGCATTGATCGGCCCGCCGACGAACTCCCAGAATGGCTTGAACTCCGTGAACTGCGCGCGCGACGGATCGTAATACGTCGCCTGCGCGTAATGCACATCCGCCGTGATCCACACCACGTTCTGAATGTTCTCCCGCTTGATGAAGCCGAGGATCTCCTTCAGCTCCAGTTCGCGGCCGAGCGGCGCGCCGTTGTCCGCATTGGCCCACGCTTCGAAGGTGCCCTTAGGCACATCGGGGTTCAGGTCGGGCACGACGAGCGAGATCGGCATGTCGCTCGCAATCACCTTCCACGTCGCGCGCGAAGCCTTCAGCGACGCCTTCAGCCACTCGGTCTGCTGCGAGCCGAGGAAGCCCGAGTCGGCATCGAGACGGGTCTGTTTGTTCGGCGAATTCGCGCCGCGATACGACCGCTCGTCGAGCATGAAGACATCGAGCAGGGGGCCGAACCGGAAGCCGCGGTAGACCTGCTCCGGGTCGAGCTGGTTGATGCGATACGGGTTGTATTCGAACATCGCCTGCTTTGCGCGCGCCTCCAGCAGGTTGATCGCGCGCGTCTGATAGCGCTTCTCCGCTTCGCCGATGATCTGCCCCGGATACCAGTTGTTGCGCACTTCGTGATCGTCCCATTGCACGAGGAACGGCACCTCCGCGGCAAAGCGGCGCTTGTTCTTGTCGAGCTGGTTGTACGCGAAGGCCGCGCGATAGTCGTCGAGCGTCTGCGCGACATGCGACTTGCCTTCGGTGACGAGGTTGGTCCACATCGTGCCATCGGGCAGTTTCACCTCCGACTCGATCACGCTGTCCGCGTAGATCTGGTCGCCCTGATGAATGAAGAAGTCGGGCGACTCGCGGCGCATCGCCTCATAGATGCGATAACCGCCGAAGCGCTCGTTGATGCCCCAGCCCTGCCCCGCTTCGTCGCCGGAGAACACGAAGCAGACCGGCTTGTTCGCATCGAGCGATGCCGTGCGCAGGCGGCCCGTCAAGGGTTCGCTATAGGCCTTGCCATCGACGAGATCCTGAAAGCGCACGCGATAGAACATGTCCGCGCCCGACGGAAGATCCGTGAGATCGACGCGCGCCGTGAAGCCGCTGCTTTCGAGCGCCGCGGGCCCGATGCGCCGCTGAAAGGTCCTGAAGCTCTCGTTCGAGGAGTATTCGACGATCATGCGCGCCGGACGATCCGTGCGGCTCCAGACGATGCCGCTCGTCGCGGTCGTGTCGCCGCTCATCACGCCGCCGGGCAGTTGCGGACGCAACTTCCCGGACGTGACGACGGCGGGCGCGACGCCTTGCGCGAGCGCATCGGCGAGACCCGCGCCGGTGAGCGCGAGTCCCGTGCCGGAAACGAGTCCCTTCAGCAGGGTGCGTCGGGACGGTTTGACGATGCGATCCGGCATGGCGAGCTTCCTCTCGAACTGTACGATGGGGCGGGTTTGCGCTGCGTGGAATCGACGATGGTAAAACGTAACGGTGTCGCTTTTGTTGCAACGGGCGCACGAATGTTCGGCGCGATCAGCACGCGGCGATTGCTGTGACGGCTCACCGCGTCGGACACGCGCTCTTCCCAGAAGCGCCAGCGAGTCTCTTTCGTGCGGCCGATGATGATGAGATCCGCGCCGAACTCGCGCGCCGCCTGCGCGATCACGCGCGCGAGCGTCGTGCCGCCGGGCAGGTCCATCGTCACGCATGCGCCGTTCACGCTCGATGCGCGCAGCGCCTGAAGCGTGCGCTTCTCGACTTCGCGCGCATGAGCTTCGACGTGCGCGAGCGCCGCGCCGAAATCGTGCTGCGCCGAAGATACCGCCCAGAAGGGCGTGCGGTCCACCACGTGAAGCGCGGTGATGCGCGCATTGCATTCGCGGGCGCGCGCAATGCCGAGCGTGAGCGCGGCATGGCTGAACGCCGGCCCCACCGCGACAAGAATATGCTTTTGCATGATGTCGTCTCCTTTGACGCGCTTTCAGTGCATGCGCCAGGCGCGCTTCACCGTATCGATGACGGCGGCCTCGGTGCAGGTCATCACGCCGTCCGCGACGACCGCCGACTCGCAGAGCATGAGCACGTCGCGTCTCATGCGTTCGTCGCTGACTTCTTGCGCGAGTTGTGACACGACGTGCGCATCGACGCGGCATATGTCGTCCCATGCGAGGTACGAACAACGCGTAAGGTCCTCGCACACTTCCCGCACGACTTCATGCAATTCGCCCGCATGAAGCCCGAGCCGCGCATAGAAGCCGCGCCGCTCGAGTTCTTCCACTTCCGCACTGCCGATATGTCCGTCCGCGATCAGCGACATCACGACGATGCGCGCCGCCGCGCGCGGACTGTCCGATGGATAGTGACGCATGGTGTACTCCTCGATGAAAGTACTGCAACGAAAGGCAGTGCGAAGGTTCGATGAAGCCGCGCCGCCCTGGATGCTTCGCATCGTAGGCGCGGACAATGAGCGTCGAATGAGGGTGCCGATACCCGTACGGTATGGCGCCAGTCCGCATCGGTATTGGACGCGGCGCGCGTGGCTCTTCTACTCTTCGACGGAGACCAACAATGGAGACACCATGAGCACGCCTCTCGATATCGCGTCGCTGATCGACCGCGAACGCGTCCGGCCCTTTCAATGGGCCATCTTTCTGCTCTGCTTCGCGACCACGCTATTCGATGGCTTCGATACGCAAGCCATCGCCTATACCGGACCGGCCATCGTCGCGGCATTCAGTCTCGCGCCGGGCGATCTCGCGCCGATTCTGATCGCGGGCACGCTCGGCATGACCATCGGCGCGATGACGCTCGGGCTCGTCGGCGATCGCGTGGGGCGGCGTCCCGCGCTGCTCGGCGGCGTCGCGCTGTTCAGCATCGCTTCGCTCGCCACGGCGTTTGCCAGCGGCACCGGGCAGATTCTCTTGTTGCGCTTCATCGCGGGGCTGGGCATGGGCGGCTGCACGCCGGTGTTGCTCGCGCTTGCCGCGGAATACGGACCGGCGCGGCATCGCGGCGCGATCATGACCGGCGTGCTGCTCGGATTGCCCGCGGGCGCGATGCTGGGCGGCCTGCTCGCCGCGCGCATGATGCCGGTGATCGGCTGGGAAGGCGTGTTCGTCGTGGGCGGCGCGGCGCCGCTCGCGTTGCTCGTGCTGCTCTGGTTCGCGCTGCCCGAATCGCTGCACTATCTCGTCACGCGCTCGCGCGACGATCATCGCGACGTGCGTGCGGTGCTTGAGCGCATCGTCACATGGCCGCTCGCCGACGATGCGCGCTTCGCGGTACGCGAGTCCGCCGCGCGCGCGAGCGTCGCCGCGCTGTTTCGCGAGGGCAACGCGCGCAACACCATCGCGATCTGGGCCGTGTACTGCTTCAACTGGATCGCGTGGTTCATGTTTCTTTCGTGGCTGCCGACCGTGCTGAAAGCAGCCGGTCTGCCGGCCGCGCAGGCGCCGCTCGGCACGGTCGTCGTGAACGCGGTGTTCATCGTCTGCGCGATTCCGCTGTCCATCGTATTGCCGAAGATCAGCACGCGGCGTCTCCTGATCGCCCTGCTCGCCCTCGGCATCGCGATCTCGATCGGCCTCGCGTATGCGGGTACGTCGTGGGGACTCGTGTTCGCGCTCGCGGGCGCGGCGGGGCTGGGCATCGGCGGACAACAGATCGCGCTCAACTATCTCGTGGTCGGCGCGTATCCGACGACCCTGCGCGCCACCGCCACCGGCTGGGCCATCGGCATGGGCCGCGTCGGCGCGATCGCAGGCTCCGCGGTCGGCGGCACGTTTCTGAACATGGGCGGGCCGAGCGGCTTCTATCTGACGCTCGCCGTGCCGCTCGCGGCGGCGCTGCTCGCCGTCATCACCATTCGCACGAACGAGAAAGAAGCCGATACTTCGCTCGCGACCGCCGCACACTGAACACTGTCCGCGCCGGCCCGACACATACATTAAAAAATCGTTGGCCGGCGCACGACAGTTCGATTTTCTTCCCGTCTTCCCTCGCACCTCGCGGGCCTTGCCACATAAGGCTCGCGCGCCTTCCCTCCCGCGCCTGGCATGGCCGATGCATTGAGGCTTGCCGTCGCGTCGCTACTGCCTGCCACTGTTCGACGCGTCCGGGCCGGTGCCTCGTGCGCCGGCCCGTTTCTTCCGGCGGTACACGAGAGGCGCCAAGGAGCCAACCATGAACAACTTCGACGACGCCTTCGAGGCGCTCATCGGCAGCGAAGGCGGCTATTCGTTTAATCCGGCGGACCCGGGCGGCGAAACGATGTGGGGCGTGACGGCGCGCGTCGCACGCGGTTACGGTTATGCGGGCGCGATGAAGGACTTGCCGCTCGATCTGGCCAGGCGCATCGCCAAGCAGAAGTATTGGGACCCGCTGCATCTCGACGAATTCGATCCGCGCGTCGCCTTCCAGATCTTCGATGCGAACTACAACGGCGGCCTCGTCGTGCTGTGGATGCAGAAGGCGTCGGGCGCGCAGGCAGACGGCAAGTTCGGCCCCGATACCGTCGACGCCGTGAAGGCCGCCGATCCGATGCGCTTCGTGCTGCGCTTCGTCGCCTATCGATTGCGCTATCTGAAGGGCCTGCACGCATGGCCGACGTTCAGCCGCGGCTGGACCGAACGCATGGCGACTAATCTTCTTCTGGGAGCGGCATGATGGACTGGACGAAAGTGGCGGCAAGCATCGGCGCGAAAGCGCCTCTTCTGGCGGGTCTGATCGGCGGGCCCGTGGGCCTCGGCGTGACGACGGCGGCCGCGATCATCTCGCATGCGCTCGGCACGCCGGGCGATCCGGATGTCGTCGAAACCGCGCTCAACGATCCCGCTGCGCTCGAGAAAATTGCGCAGGCCGAGAGCGCGAACTCGTTGCAGCTGCAGCAGCTCGTGGTCGCGGCGGCGCAGGCGCGGCTGTCGTTCGAGGCCGACATGGCGCGCATCGCGGCGGGCGATCGGGCCGATGCGCGTGCGATGGGCATCGCCAACAAGGACTGGGTGCCCAAGGTGCTCGCAATGTCCGTGACCGGCGGCTTCTTCGGCATCCTGCTGCTGATGGCGTTGCGTGCGTTGCCCGAGGCGAATCGCGATCTGGTGAACGTCGTGGTCGGCGCGCTCGGGACCGCGTGGATCAGCATCATCGGCTATTACTTCGGGACGTCGGCGGGTTCCATGCGCAAGACCGAACTGCTCGCGCAGCCGAGCGTGCCGATCACGTCCGAGACTGCCGTGACCTTACGCGATCCCGCGCAGGCAACGGCCAGCGGCGCTCAGCACGGCGCGAGCGACGATCATGCGCCACGCGCGTTCGTGCCGGGCGGACAAGGCCCGATCTTCACGGGCGCGTCCTGAGCTGCATCGCTTCACAGTCCGGTGCGCGGGTCGTACGGGCGCGCCGGATGATGCGCGATGTTTTCGAATTGCGGCCGCATCGCATCGCTGAAGGTGCGCTTCTGCCGGTCGTTCAGGCCGCTATAGAACTTGAGCCAGGCTTGCGCGGACTGATCAGATAACGGCGCGTCCTGCTGCGCGGTCTTGTCGTGCATCGCGTGCAGCGCGGAGAGATCGAGAATCGGCTGCTGGAGCATGGTCTGCATGCGCGACTGCATCTGGTCCGCGTTCAGGCGCTCGCTGGAATGACCCTGTTGCATCGTCTGAAGCGCGGTCTGCCATTGCACTTCCTGATCGGGCGTGAGGCTGAGCTGATCGTGCAGCGCGCGCATGTTGACCGGCTGGACGTGGATGGCCGTGTCGTTTTCCATTGGCAGCGCCTGCGCGTAGACCGGCGCAGAGCCGACCCCGAGCGAGAGCGCCGTGACGATGGATACGGCGGAGAGCTTGAGAAGCAGAAGGCGGGCTTTGTTCGTGTGTTTGAGCTGGGTCATTTCGTTTCCCCTGTTCCCTTTTTCGATGTCCGTTGCGATTGCTTCGCGTTTGTCGCTGCAACCATGGAAACGAAGTCTAGAGATGGGGAATTAGGCGAAAGTGAGGGCGCTTGTCCCATGCGTCAGAAGTAGTCGTCTTCCAACTGATGGCGGATAGCCAGAATGCTTACTGTGGTGTCGTCATCGACTTCGAACAGAAGCACATAGCCCGATGAGCCAAACGAGACGAGCAGTTCACGCAGAAACGGATTCGGCTCGTCCGCTTTGCGGCAGGTGAAGGGAAATCGCTTCAAGATCTCAATGCCCTCGCGAATGGCTTCGACTGCTCGTTCCGCAACGTTCAAATCACGTTCAAGCTGAAACCGATACAGCCGAATCAAATCCGCGCGTGCGGAGCGCGTGTATCTGACCGTGTAACTCAATGGCGCTCCCGTTCAGCCTTCGCAGCATTCAACATTGCCTGAAGTTCAGCATGCACGTCATCGGCATCGAAATACTCGCCGGTCCGTCGCGCTTCTTCTCGTGCCGCGAGCCCGCGCGCAATGAATTCTCGTTGGAGTTGCCGGCGAGCGACTCCCGCACGCAGTGCGGATTCCATAAACGACGATAGCGTCTCGTTCTCGCCAAGCACGTCTTCCACCGCCTGGCGCAGTTCCGGTTCGACTCTCAGCGCAGGAATGGTTGCTGATTTCATGATGGCCTCGCTGTATCGCAATTGCGATACATATTAGCACGAACTCGGCTCCCGAAAAGCCTCACCTTTGACCCTCACGCGTTACTCGAAACCCCTTGAAACAAGGGCCCAAAACACGACGCCAAAGCCTTTCCCCGAAAACCCTCACCTTTGCCAGACCGACGCCCGCTAAATCACATTCAACATTGACAAAGCCGTCTCCTGCAGCGGCTGCAACACGCGCGCAAGCGCCGCCTCGCCCGTCTCCTTTCCTATCGGCATGTTCGCGGACAGCGCCGCGACCACTTCTCCATGCCGATTCTTCATCGGCACCGCGACGCCGCGCACACCCGTCTGCAACTGCTGCTCCATCGCGACGAAGCCATCCGCGCGCGCCTGCCGGATCTTGTCGTAGAGCTTCTCGCGATTGGTGATCGTGAGCGGCGTGAAGGGCTTGAATTCGGTCGCGTCGAGCCATGTGCGCACCGAGGCTTCGTCCTTGTACGCGAGCATTGCGATGCCGCCCGACATCAGCGCGGCCGGCACGCGAGCGCCCAGCACGAAGCCCGTGGTCATTACGCGCGTCGAGCCGTTGCGCGCGATGATGACGAGCTCCCAGTCGTCGAGCACGCTCACGTACACCGACTCGTTGATCAACGCGCTCAACTGCTGCAGATACGGCTGCACGATGCGCGGCAGCCGCGCCGATTCGAAGTACGACCAGCCCATGCGCAACACGCGCGGCGTGAGGTTGAAGAGCTTGCCGTCGGTCTGCACGTAACCGAGATGCGCGAGCGTCAGCAGATAGCGGCGCGCGGCCGTGCGCGTCAGCCCGGTGCGCGTCGCGGCTTGCGTGGGCGTCATGCGCGCGTGCTGATCGTCGAAGGCTTCGAGGATTGCCAGGCCCTTCTCCAGACCAGCGATCCAGTCGCGCTTGTCGAGTGCCGGTTTAGTCATGGTGACATGCTTGTTTAGTTATGGATCGCGGGATGTTTCGGCGGTACGCCAAAGCCAATTGCTAGTGCTAACCCCCAAAGTGATCGATTATCGGACACTCGCGTACGATAATCGCGCAAAATTTATCACAAAACATTGATCGAAAAGGGTTGCGCTTTTATTCTCCAATCACTTTCAGAGCAGCGCGTGTTTGGACGATCCGAATGCTTCGTTGCTTGACCGGATTTCAAGCTCAACTCCATAAACCCATTGTTCGGAGACATCTCTATGGCTAGCCCTAAGGACGACGCGCACGGCGGCCGCCAGGCGAAAAAAGCGACCGCGAGCGGCTGGATCGGCTCGGCGCTGGAGTACTACGACTTCTTCATTTACGCCCAGGCAGCAGCGCTCATTTTCCCGCAGTTGTTCTTCCCGTCGGGCAATCCGAAAGTGGCGATCATCGCGTCGCTCGCGACCTACGGCGTGGGCTATGTCGCCCGTCCGATCGGCGCATTCGTGCTCGGCCATCTGGGCGACACGCACGGCCGCAAGAACGTGCTGCTGATCTGCATGTTCCTGATGGGCTTCTCGACGATGGCGGTCGGTCTGCTGCCGACGTATCACAGCGTCGGGATGCTCGCGCCGGCGTTGCTCGTCGTGCTGCGTCTGATCCAGGGCTTCGCGGTGGCCGGTGAAATTTCCGGCGCGAGCTCGATGATTCTCGAACATGCGCCGTTCGGCCGTCGCGGTTATTACGCTAGTTTCACGCTGCAAGGCGTGCAGGCCGGCCAGATTCTCGCCGCCGCCGTGTTCCTGCCGCTCGCCACGTTCATGCCGGAAGACATGTTCAATTCGTGGGGCTGGCGCATTCCGTTCCTGCTGTCGGCGTTCGTGCTGGTCGCGGGCTACATCATCCGTAAGGAAGTGCACGAGACGCCGGCGTTCACGGCCGAAGGCGCACAAGGCGCGCTGCCGGCGTCGCCGATCAAGGAAGCATTCGCCAACAGCACGCCCGACATGGTGCGCGTCGTCTGCATGGCGCTGATGAACGTGATTCCGGTGGTCGCGACGATCTTCGGTGCGGCGTACGCGGTGCAGTCTTCGTATGGCATCGGCTTCCACAAGAGCGTGTATCTGTGGATTCCGGTGGTCGGCAATATCGTCGCGGTGCTGGTGATTCCGTTCGTCGGCAATCTCTCGGACAAGATCGGCCGTCGTCCGATGATGATCGGCGGTTCGCTGCTCTCGGGTCTCCTGTCGTTCGCCTATCTCTACGCGATCAGCATTCACAACGTGCCGCTCGCCTTCCTGATGTCGCTGTTGATGTGGGGCATCGTGTACCAAGGCTATAACGCGATCTTCCCGAGCTTCTATCCGGAACTGTTCCCGACCCGCTCGCGTGTTTCGGCAATGGCGATTGCGCAGAACATCGGCACGACGATCACCGCGCTGCTGCCCGCGCTGTTCGCGGCGGTTGCGCCCCCGGGATCGGACAACATCCCGCTGACGGTCGGCGCGATTGCATTCGGCGTGACGATCATCGCTTCGATCGCCGCCTACACGGCGCGTGAAACGTATCGCATCCGCCTGAACGATCTGGGCAAGAAGGACGCCGTGCCGATGAGCGAGCAAGAGTACGAGCGCCTGCGCGCCGACTCGATCTCGGTGGCCAAAGTGGACAAGGCCGCGCGCCACGCGTAACAGTTGACCGTGTTGGAGTGATTTGACGGGCCCTTCGGGGCCCGTTTTTTTTGGTCGATATCGAACTTGCTTGCACGCTGGGTGTGCTGGCAGACACCGCGAGGTTACGATCCGCCTACAATCGCGACAAACCAGCGACGAGACCTCACATGCCCGACGATACGATGCCCGCTACTCTTCCTCCGCGCGACGCGGATGTTCTCGTGCAGATCGAGCGCTCGCTGCTCGATCGCATGCTTGCGGATTCCACGTTGTATCGGAACGGGCCGGAGTTTCGCGCATTGCTCGACTTCGTTGTGAAGCTGCGCAACTTCGCGCCCTTCAACGCGATGCTGTTGCAGATTCAGCGGCCAGGGTTGCGCCATGCGGCTTCCGCGCGCGACTGGCGCGAGCGGTTCGGCCGTTACCCGAAGGAGGACGCGCGACCTTTGCTGATCCTGTGGCCCTTCGGCCCGGTCGCGCTGGTCTACGATGCCGAAGACACGGAAGGTCATCCGTTGCCGGGTTACGGCGCGCCGATCTTCGAGGCGGTCGGACCGATCACGCCGGAGATCATGCTTCCGTTCGAAACCATCCTCGCGCGCAAGAACATCACGGTTCACTGGTATGACGGCAGCCCCGACGATGCGGGCTACATCGAAAGCGAACCGCGCGTGAGCGTTGACGACGCGACGCGTCGCTATCGGCTGGGCATCAATGTACGTCACCATCCCGCCGTGCAGTTCGCGACCCTCGCGCACGAACTCGGGCACCTGTTCCTCGGGCACCTGAAGGCCGACCCGCTTCTGAGGATTCAGGAGCGGCCGCGCCTGCACGAGCATCAGTGCGAGATCGAGGCGGAATCGGTCGCGTATCTGGTGTGTCATCGCAATGGCGTGATGCCGCGATCCGAACGCTATCTCGCGCATTTCGTGGAAGGGAAGCAAGACGTTCGGAGCCTCGATCTCTACGCGATCATGCGCGCGGCAGGTCAGATCGAGACGCTGCTCGGCCTCACGATTCCCACGCGCTTCGATCGCAACTAAGCGGGCATCCGCACACCCGACAACCGCTCGCACGTTGCGATGAATTCATCCTGCATCGCTTCGTCGCGGGCCGCCGGATCGCATGCGCGCTCGCGCATGTGAAAGAAGTAGCGGCCGGTCACGCGCGCGGCGGCTTCGTCGCTCACGGCGAGCCACGCCTGCGTGCGATGCGCCTGATCGAGATCGTCCGGCGCCGATGGTCCGCCCATCTTCGTCGGCACCCAGCCCGGCTCCAGCGCATTCGACAGCACATCCGACCAGCGACGCGCAACCGCCAGCGCAAGCAGCACATCCATGAACTTGCTTTCCGCGTACGCCTGCGCGCCGTTCCAGGGCCGCCGCGTCCACTCGACGTCGTCGAGGTTCGCGCGCGAGCCGTGGTGCATGCCCGAGCTGAGATAGACGAGACGCGCCGGCCTTTCGATCAGCGCCGTCAGCACATACGGCGCGAGCACGTTGATCGCGAACACCTGCGGCAGACCATCGACTGTTTCGACGCGCCGCGGCTCGCGATAGCCGATACCCGCGTTATGAATCACCGCATCGAAGCGCCCGAGCGCGTTCACTTGCCGCGCGACGTCGCGCATCGCATCGATGCCCGAAAGATCGCCGATGACGACCGCTTCCGCCTCCGGCATGCCTTCACGTGCATCGTCCGCGCGTGTCTGATTGCGTGCGTGCAGCACGACGCGATGCCCTTCGTCGATCAGCAGACGCGCCGCCATGGCGCCGAGCCCGTCCGTCGATCCCGTGATGAAAACCCGCGCCATGTCCATCCTCCTTTTCGCATCGACCGATTGAACGATGCCCATTCTGCGCGTCTTTCACGCATATCGCGATAACATGAAAACCATTTCATCGATGACACGGAGGCATCAATGGCCGGCTTCAACGAACGCATGCTCAACGGCATCAGCGTGTTCGCGGCGATCGTCGATGCCGGCACCTTCGCCGCGGCGGGCGACCGGCTCGGCATGTCGCAGCCGGGCGTGAGCCGCGCCATCGCACGACTCGAAGCGCGTCTGAACATTCGTCTGTTCGACCGCACGACGCGCAGCGTCGCCCTCACCGACGACGGCCGGCGCTTCTTCGAGCTGGTCATGCCGCATCTCGCGGGCCTGGAGGAAGCGGCGGCCACCGCATCGGGCGGAGCGACCGCCGTGCGCGGACGCCTGCGCGTGAATGTCGATCCCATCTTCTCGCGCCTGCTGCTCGGACCGAAACTCGATGCGTTCCTGAAGGCGCATCCCGATCTGCAGCTCGATCTCATCACCAGCGACCGCCTGGGCGACATGATCGCGGACGGCTTCGATCTCGCCGTTCGCTTCGGCGAGCCGCGCGACTCGAGCCTCGTCGCGCGCAGGCTGCTCGACACGCCGGTGCGCACGGTCGCCGCGCCTTCGTATATCAAACGATGCGGCAAGCCCGCGACGCCGCAGGCGCTCGGCGATGGCGCGCACACCTGCATCGAGTTTCGAGATCCCGAAACGGGGCGGCCGTTCGCGTGGGAGTTTCATCGCAAGAAGAAGCGCATTGTCGTGGAGACGCGCGGGCGTCTCACGCTCAACGATCCCGGCACGATGTTGAGCACGGTGCTCTCGGGCCACGGCATCGCGCAGATTCTCGCGCTCGGTCACGAGCATCTGCTGGCCGAGGGAAAGCTGGTCGATCTCTTTCCCGACTGGCCCGACGAGCGCTTCCCGCTCTATGCGTTCTATCCGTCGCGGCATCATCCGCCGGCGAAGACCCGTGCGTTTCTCGATCTCGTGGTTGCGCTGACGCTCGCGCGCTGACGAAGCACTTCGGCTTCAGCGCAAGGCCTTTTCGAACCAGTGATCGGCGTACGGCTCGGTGCTGAACGCGTCGACCTCGACATACCCTGCTTGCCGATACAGGCCGATCGCCTCGTCCAGCGCCTTGTTCGTCTCGAGTCGCACCGCGCCCGCTCCGTTTTGCCGAGCGTGCCTTTCGGCTTCTTCCAGCAGGCGGCGCCCGACGCCCAGCCCGCGAGCGGAAGCGCTCACCCACATTCTTTTCAGCTCAGCGGGAGACTCGCCGTGAAACTTGAGCGCGACGCATCCTATCGCCGCGCCGCGCAAGCGCGCGACGATGAGCGCGCCTTCAGGCGCGGTCAGCTCGCGCGTGTCGGCGGACAGGCTGAGCGACGGATCGAAGCCCGCATCGAAGCGCGCGTTCAGTTCCGCGAAATATTGGTCGATGCACCAGCGCGCGTCTTCGCTCGCCGGGTCTTCGACCGCGAAGCGCACCAGGGACGGCTGCAGCAGGCGCTCGACCTCCGCCATCGCCTCGATCAGCCTGCGGCGGCGCGCCTCGTTCAGAGGCTCCAGCATGCCGCGCGCGACGACATCCGAAAGCCGTTCGAGTTCGTCGCGTTCCCTGTGGCCCGATTCGGTCAGACGGGCACAACGCACGCGGCGATCTTCGGGATGAGCGTTTAGCATCACCAAACCCTGCCTTTCCAGTGACGCGAGCGTGCGGCTCAGGTAGCCCGAGTCGAGACCGAGACGCTCGCGCAGCACGCGAAGATCGACGCCGTGCGCACCGATTTCCCAGAGCAGACGCGACTCGCCCATGGGCCGCCCTCGTCCGAGAAAGCGGTCGTTGAGCGCGCCTATGCCTTCGGCGACGGTGCGATTGAAGCTGCGAATCTGCCTGATGTCGGTCGAGTCCATGTCTCTGACCTTAGTCAGAGAATCAACCAGAGTCAATCCGATTATGCTCAATGCGCCTGCTTCGCCTCTTCCGCGCGGCTCTTTTCGCGCCGCCAGGTCGCCGGCGGCGTGCCCACCTGACGCTTGAACGCGCGAATGAACGCCGCTTCGGACGCATAACCCACGTCCTGCGCGATCGCGGCAATGGTCGAATTGGAATTGCGCAGCAGCCCCGCCGCCACCTGCATGCGCCAGTTGACGAGATACTGCATGGGCGGCAAGCCGATCATGTCGACGAAGCGCTCGTGCAGCGCCGAACGCGACAGACCGACGCGCTCGCCCAGTTCCTCCACCGTCCATTCGTGCGCGGGAGCATCGTGCATGACGGCGAGCGCGCGGCCGACGAAACGATCGCGCAAACCCGCAAGCCAGCCGCGGCTTTCATCGGGCAGGACATCGACATAACGGCGAACCGCATCGACGAACATCATTTCGCTCATGCGTTCGAGCATGGCTTCGCCGCCGGGCCGCTTGTGGCGCGACTCCGCCACCGCCTGATGCATGAAATGACTGATCCAGCCATGCTCCGCCGTTTCCCTGAGATGCAGAAGCCTCGGCAACGTGGCGATCAGCGGATTGAACGGACGCAGATCGCAGCCGAGAAAGCCGCATACGAGCGCGGTTTCGTAGCCGTCGGCCGGAGATGGATCGTCGCGCGCGTCGAAGGTCAGCGAAAACGGTAGCTGCTCGATTTTCTTCGCCAGCGGATCCGCGTCCGGCGCCGCGCGAATGCCGGGGGCGCTCGAGATGACATGCGCGTCGCCATGCGGAAACACGATGATGTCTCCGCTCGCGAGCCGCACCGGCGCTTCGCCGATGATCGCGCCCCAGCAGTTGCCGTGCGTCACGACGTGATACTCCATCACGTGTTCGCAATCCGGCATGACGATGCTCGCGATCTCGCGCGCGGGCGGCGCCTCGGCCGCCCAGTCGCGGTTTCCGCTCACATGAAAGAACAGCGCGCCGCGCAGGCGCACGGTGCGCAGCACATCGGACAGGATGTCGTGGCTCATGTCGGCCCCGCGGAGTCATTGGACTACGCCGCGCATCGTGGACGAACAGCACATTCGCGTCGACTTGCGGACAGGTGCTTACAGGATGGTAACGGGATACTGCTCATGCCCGCCATCAGGGCGACGTTCGACACACCATCTGGAGAAGGAACCATGCATGCGTTGAATACATCCGCGGTTCACGACGAGCCGGCTCCCGCACAAGCCAGCGAACCCGACTACGCTGCGATCAAGGCCAGGCAGCAGGCCACCTGGGCGAGCGGAGACTTCGCCGTGATCGGCACGACCCTGCAAATCGTGGGCGAGATGCTCGCCGAAGCCGCCGACGTGCGCGCCGGCGAACGCGTGCTCGACGTCGCCGCGGGCAACGGCAACGCCACGCTCGCCGCCGCGCACCGCTTCGCGCGCGTGACATCGACGGACTACGTGCCCGCGCTGCTGGAAAAGGGCCGGGCGCGCGCGCAAGCCGAGGGCCTCGCCATCGACTTCCAGGTGGCCGATGCGGAGGACCTGCCCTTCGACGACGGCGCGTTCGACGTCGTGCTCAGCACTTACGGCGCGATGTTCACGCCGGATCACAAGCGCCCCGCGCGCGAAATGCTGCGCGTGACGAGAAACGGCGGGCGCATCGGGCTCGCGAACTGGACGCCCGAGGGTTTCATCGGCCAGTTGTTCAAGGTGATCGGCGCTTATGTGCCGCCGCCCGCGGGATTGCAGTCGCCCGCGCTGTGGGGCACCGAGCCGCATCTGGTCGCGTTGTTCGGCGCCCAGGCCGCCGATATTCGTTGCGTGCGCAAGTACTTCAATTTCCGCTACGAATCGAGCGCGCACTGGATTCAGATGTTCCGCGATTTCTACGGGCCGACGCTTCGCGCATTCGCCGCGCTCGATGCCGCGAAACAGGCCGATCTCGATCGCGATATCACGGCGCTGCTCGATCGCTGCAATGTGGGCGGAACCTCATCGCTCGTGGTGCCGAGCGAGTATCTCGAAGTGGTGGTCGTCAAGCGTTGAGCCACTGATGCCGCGCTCGACGAAGATTCACGCGCCCCGGCGGCGCGTGAATCGCTTGTGCGCATCAGAGCGCGACGGACCTTTCGCCGCGCGCGCTCGCGATGATCGCAGCGAGCGTCGCGGCATTGTCGAGGCTCACTTGCGCGTAGTACTCGATGGCCGCGGTGTCGTGCGTCGCGATCATGCGCGCGAAGCTCTCCGCCGCGAAGAAGAAGCCGCTGCCCGGTTCCGATTCGATCGTCTCGAACGGCACCGAATTCGGAATGCCGCGCCGCACGCGCAACTGGCTCGGCAGATAGCCGTACGGATGTCCGCCGCTCTGCTCGCTCGTGTGATTCAGGTATTCGGTTTCGATCGTGCCCTGGGTACCGATGATGGTCGCGTGACGATGGTTGGCCGCGTCCATCGAACAGGACACCTGCGCGCGGCGGCCATCGGCGTAGACGAGCGTCGCCATCAGGCTGATGTCCACGCGGCTGTCGGCCCACGTCGCGATGGCGTCGACACGTTGCGGCGCCGCGCCCATCACGAGGCGAATGAGGCTCAGCGGATAACTGCCCGCATCGAGCAGCGCGCCGCCGCCGAGCTCGGGCTTCATGCGGATGTTCGCGCCGGGATTGCCCACCGTGAAGCCGAAGTTCGCCTGAATGGCGCGCACGTCGCCGATCGCGCCTTCGCCGATCAGCGACATCATCGCCGCGGTCTGCGGCTGGAAGTACCACGGGAACGATTCGAGCAGCATTACGCCGTTGCGATCGGCGGCTTCGAACATGCGCGCCGCTTCGTTGCGATCGAGCGCGAGCGGCTTCTCGCACAGGATGTGCTTGCCGTGTTCGGCCGCCTTGATCGCCCACTCCGCATGCAGGCTGTTCGGAAGCGGAATGTAGACCGCATCGATGTCCGGGCTCGCGAGCAGCGCGTCATAGCTGCCGAACCAGCGTTCGATGCCATTGGATTCGGCAAATGCTTTCGCGCTGTCGTCGCTGCGGCTCGCGACGGCCACGACACGCACGTTCGTGCTTGACCTGACATCACGCGCGAACTGCCTGGCGATATTCGCGCCGCCGAGAATGCCGAGGCGCAGGACGGAAGAGGTTTGAGTAGACGACAAGGCGGGCTCCTTGATATTTGTACGAATTAGTACACCCGCCAACGGTACCACAAACGCGCGCTCTTCAGCGAGCGCAGGTATCGGGACGCACCTTCGTGCCGCGCTGCTCGGCGGGCACCTTGCAATTGTCGACGCACGGCTCATCCCCCAAGGGGACTTCCTTCGGGGCGTCGCTGGCTTTGTCGCCCAGACGTTCTTTCAGCGTTTTGGGCTCGGATGCCGCGACGAAAGCGACTTCGGCATGACTGATCCGCATGGAGGAAACAGAATGGCAAGCATCGCAAGATGCAGGGCGCCGCGCGCTCCGCATCTTGCGCTTTCATTCAGACCTGCATTCCGCCGACGAAATCCTTCGTGTGCGACTGCGGCGTGATCGTGCGCAAGCCGCGCACGGACACGCTGAGCCCGCTCGCATTGACGCGATTCTTCACTTCGAGCATCGCATGATGACGCTGCGCGACGCGCTGCGCGATCGCGAGCCCGAGTCCGCTGCCGTGTCCCGCCGTGCCGATGCACCGATAGAAGCGGTCGCACACGCGCTCGATCTCGCTTTCGGGAATGCCGGCGCCGGAATCGAGCACCGTCAGCGCGATGCCGTTGTCCTCGCGCCGCAACGACACATCGACGCGTCCGCCGCGCGGCGTATGGCGTATCGCGTTGTCGAGCAGATTGTTGATCAGCACGGCAAGCGCGTGGGCGTCGCCCATGATCGTGAACGCGTCCCGGTCGCCCAGCGCGTGCTCCAGTTCGAGGCCGAGATCGATCGACTTCGCCTCCGCCAGCAGCGAAAAATCGCCCACGCGCTGCTCGCAGAGCATGCGCAGACTCATCGGCGCGATCGCGGCTTCCTGCGCGGCGTCCTCGCGCGCCATGCTCAGGAGCTGCTGCGAGAGATGGATGAGCCGGTTCAGCCGGCCGTCGATCTTGGCGAGCGTGGCGCCGTCCACCTTGAGCGAGCCGTCGCCTATCGCGCCCTGAATCTGCAGCTTGAGCGCGGTGAGCGGCGTTCGCAGTTCGTGCGCCGCGTCCGCCACGAAGGTGCGTTGTGCCTGCGACGCCTCGTCGAGGCGCGCGAGTAGCCCGTTCAGCGCATCGACGAGCGGGCGCAACTCGAGAGGCATCGGCGTGGCGAACTCGACCGGCTCGAGCGATTCGGGCGAGCGCGCGGCAAGCGCCTCCGACAGCCAGCGCACCGGCGAAAGCCCGCGCGCGACGACCAGCAGCACGATCACGACGATCACCGGAATCAGCGGCACGAGCGGCCAGACGGTACGCAGCGCGAGCGAGAGAGCGAGATCGTCGCGAATGTAGGCGGGCTGCGCGACCTGCACGAAACGATCCTGCTGCGCGACGCCGAACGCGCGCCAGCTCAGGCCTTCGCGTTCGGCGGAGCGAAAGCCGTCGCCGAAGCGCGGCAGCGCGGGCTCGTGCGGCGAGTGATAGATGAGACGCCCCGACAGATCCCAGATGTCGATGACGAGCCGGTCGTCCGCGATGCCGTGCAGCTCGGGATTGCGCCCTTGCGCGACATCTTCGGCGCTGATCGAATGCGGCAGCGAAAGCGCGACGGTGCGCAGCTCGTAATCGAACAGCTCGCCCGCCTCCACCCGCGCGGTGTTGAAGATGCCGATGCCCGCGGCCACGCACGCGAGCGCGAGCCCGCAGATGAGCCAGCCCAGCAGCCACCGGCGAATCGACGTCATCCGATCCTCTTCAGTCGATAGCCGACGCCGCGCACGGTCACGATTTCCTCCGCGCCGATCTTGCGCCGCAGACTGTGCACATGGACTTCGATGGCGTTGCTGCCCACTTCCTCGCCCCAGCCGTACAGCTTCTCTTCGAGCTCGGAGCGGCGGAACACCCGGGCCGGCTCCTCGATCAGCGCCTGCAGCAGCGCGAATTCGCGCGGCACGAGATTGAGCGCGACGCCGCCCTTGGTGGCTTCGTGCGCGGCGGGGTCGAGCGCGAGCTCGCCGTGCGTGTACACCGGATGCTTGTGCCCCGTGCGCCGTCGCAGCAGCGCGCGCACGCGGGCGGCGAGCTCGTCGAGATCGAAGGGCTTCATCAGGTAATCGTCCGCGCCGGTGTCAAGGCCGCGAATCCGATCGTCGACGGTATCGCGCGCGGTAAGGATGATCACCGGCGCATCGCCGCCGTTCTTGCGATACGTGGCGAGCACTTCGAGGCCGTCGCGTTTGGGCAGGTTCAGGTCCAGCAGCACGAGGTCGTACACGCCATTGCCGAGCGACAGTTCGGCCGCGCGGCCGTCCTGCGCCCAATCCACCGTGTAATTCGCGCGGCGCAACGCGGCGAGCACGGTTTCCGCAATCATCTCGTCGTCCTCCACCAATAACAGGCGCATCCAGGTTCTCCATCCTCGCACAGGCCGCAGATTGTCCGTCCGGCATGCTTAAGCGTCACTTAAGCAACGCACGGGCACGCACATTCCGGCTGTCACGCGAGACCGCGCATCGGCGCGCTTAAGCATCGCATAAGGTAAGGACACGCACCATACCGTCACCGTGCCGTTCCGCGGCCACCTTGCTCCGGAGTGCCGATGCGAGCATCCACCCTCGTTTCCCTGCGCGCGCACGCGGTGTTGATCGCGTTGTGCGTCGCGGCGTCGGATGCGGCGTGGCTCGCCGTCTGCGGCTGCACCGGGCACGTCAACGCGATCCAGAGCAACCTGGTGCGCGCCGCGACCCTCGCGAGCGCCGTGGCCATCGTGCTGGTCGTGCGGCGCGCAGCGAAGCTGGCGTTCGCAGAAGCGCACTCCGCCCGGCGCATTCGGGCGAAGACCCACGGCATCGTGATCTCCAGTCCGGACGCGCGCGACTGGCTCGTACAACTTCACGCCGAACTTCATCCTGCGGAAATTCGGTCAGGCGCAGCTCCCTCATGCGCGCAGGCGGCGGCGTCCTGCAGAGTGCCACGCGGTCGGGTGTGACCTCGGAACATGCCCGATCCCCTTAACCCGGCTTCAATGCCGGGTTTTTTTTGGTCGGCCGCCCGGCTCCCCGGCCTAGCTCGCCGATGCCTTTCAAGCGTATTTCGATGCGCGTCCGTTCGCTTCGCTAAGCATCCCATAAGGTGCCGCACGTCACCCTTGCCATTCCCGGAACGCTCACGAATGCCTTCGATGTGCAAGCCAGCCGCAAGGAACGACATGCCGTCGCCCGGGCGCGACGCGCCCTTGACGACGCGCGCCGAGCCCGTCTCGCAGGCGGCCCGGCGATGACCGTGCATTCGATTCCGCTCCTTCTCCGGGTTCTGATCGCGCCATGCCGGGCGGTCACGCGCCACGTCACGCTCGCGGCGTTCGTGCATCCGTGCATGCGGACGTATCCGTCGTACCAATTGCTGTTCGGCGTGGCGAGCGCCTGCGATCCCGCCGCCGCGGTCGTCGAACGCCTCATCCGCGCGTATGCGCTGCGCGACACGCCGATGGGGTTGCGATGGCCCGCCGCATCGGTAGGTTCGCGCGTCGTGTGGCGCGGCGTGCGCATGACGGTTGACCGTGCGGGCAAGCACTATGACGCCAGTGCATCCGGCAGCCGATGACCACTCCGCGGGACTTCGCATTCGTGAAACACACGCTTTTCATCGTTCCGGGCGCGCGCGAGACGCGATGCACGGCCTGATCGTCACCGCCGATGACTTCGGCCTCCACGAGCGCGTGAACGCTGCGGTCGAGCGCGCGCATCGCGAAGGCGTGCTCACGTGCGCGAGTCTGATGGTCGGCGCGCCCGTCGCGTATGACGCCGTGAAGATCGCGCGTGCCAATCCGCGCTTGCGCATCGGCCTGCATCTCGTGCTGACCGATGGTCTCGCGTCGCTGCCGCAATGGTCGATTCCCGATCTCGTCGATACGCGCGGCAGCTTCGTCGGCACGATGCTCGCCAACGGCGTGCGCTTCTTCTTTCTGCCCGACGTGCGGCGGCAGCTCGCCAGCGAAATCCACGCGCAGTTCAAGGCGTTCGCCGCGACCGGCCTCACGCTCGATCACGTCAACACGCACAAGCATTTTCATCTGCATCCGACCGTACTCTCGCTGATTCTCGAGATCGGCCCGCAATTCGGCATGCGCGCGATGCGCCTGCCGCGCGAGCGCAACGGGTCGCCCTGGCTCGCGCCGTGGCTCGCATGGGTGCGCACGCGGCTCGATCGCGCGGGCATCGCGCATAACGACTGGATCGCCGGGCTCGCCGGGACCGGCCGCATGGACGAGGCCGCGCTGCTCGGCGCGCTGGCCAAAGCGCCGCGCGGCGTGCTGGAAATCTACAGCCACCCGGCGACGCTCGGCCTCGTGCCGATCACGCCAGCCATGCGCGACTACCATCACGCAGACGAGCTCGCCGCGCTGTGCTCGCCGCGCGTCGCGCAAGCGATCGCCGCGACGGACGTAACGCGCGGCGGTTTCGCCGATGTGTTCGGCCATTGCCTGAATCCGGCGGCCGCCTCATGACGCATCGGCCCGCATGTCTTGCGCGGCTGCGTGGGCAAAGGTGAGGATTTTCGGGGCCTGGACTTTTCCCTTGAACAAGTTGCGAGCCGCAACTATATTGAGCCGATATGGTTGCGCTCCGCAACCGATGGAGACGTCATGGATTTCATCGACACACCGGTTCAATCGCGCGACAAGACCATACTCGAATTGCGCGACTTCTCGCGCAAGCTCGTGCGCGAACTCGGCTTCATGCGCAACACGCTCGCGGACAGCGGCCTCGCGCCTTCGGCGGTGCACGCGATCATCGAGATCGGCGCGGCGCCCGGCATCCAGGCGCGCGACATCGCCGGCATTCTGCGGCTCGACAAGTCGAACACGAGCCGGCAGATCGCGCGGCTCGAAGCGGCGGGCCTCGTCACGCGGCAGACATCGAGCGAGGACGCGCGCTCGTCCGAGCTGTACCTCACCGCGGCGGGGCAGAAGCTGCGCAGAAGGATCGACAAGTTCGCGACCGATCAGGTCTCCGACGCGCTGCGCCGCATGGTGCCCGAAGATCAGCAAACGCTTGTGCGCTCGCTCGCGCTTTATGCCGATGCGCTCGCGCACGGTCATGATCGCAAGCCGAAGAAGCCGGGCGACGCGCACCCGGAAAGCGTGTGTGTCGTGGAAGGATATCGGCCGGGCTGCATCGGTGATGTGGCGAGTCTGCACGCGCGCTATTACGCGCAGCATGCGGGCTTCGGCGTGTTCTTCGAACGCAAGGTCGCGACCGGGCTGGCCGCGTTCGCGGAGTCGCTTCCCGCGCCCGGCAAGGCGCTGTGGCTCGTGATGAAAGGCGAGCGCACGCTGGGTTCGCTGGCGATCGATGGCGACCTGCAAACGCGCGTCGCGCATCTGCGCTGGTTCATCGTCGACGATGCGTTGCGCGGCAGCGGTATCGGACGACAGTTGATGACGCGCGCGATGACCTTCGTCGACGCCCACTACGACGAGACCTGTCTGTGGACCTTCAAGGGTCTCGACGCCGCGCGGCATCTGTATGAATCGTTCGGCTTCGGGCTGGCGGACGAAGCCGAAGGCACGCAATGGGGCGCGACGGTGACCGAACAGCGCTTCACGCGCCGCCCGGCCCGCTGATTCATCGATGCAAGAAGCGCGAAGTCGGCCCGAGATGTTGCGCGAAGCGTCGCGCGCATTCGATGCCGAATTGCGTCGGACGCGCGCCGCGATCGTGCGCGACATCGAAACCCATGCGCCACGCCGCGATGCGCTTGCCGTAACAGGTGAGCGTTTCCAGGGACTGCATCACGAAGACGATTTCCGGCAATGCTTCGGCGTACAGCGCTTCGGCTTGCTGCTCGCGGCCTTCGGCGTAGGCCTCGTGAATCGCGACCTGATGGTCGAAGGCGTCGGGCGCGACGATCAGCCCGTCGCAACCGGCGCGCAGATTGTCGATGAGCTCCTGCCCGCCGCGTCCGTTGAACACCGCGAGCGACTGTTCGAGCGCGCGCAGGCGTTCGATGGTCGCGCGTATCGTGACGGCCGGGCCTTCGCCTTTCAGCAGGCGGAAGTTGGGCTGCTCGGCCGCGAGCGCCGCGATCGATTCCGCCGATAAACCCACGCCCAGATATTCCGGCGCGTTCTGAATGCCCGCGCTCGCGCCGGTGCGTTCGAGCACGGTCGCGAAGAAGTCGAAGTAGAAGGCCTCGGGCTCGCCGCGTATCGAGGGCGGCTGAAGAATGAGCCACGATGCGCCGCGTTCGAGCGCATGGCTCGCCAGCGCGACTTGTGCGTCCGCCGAATCGCCCGTGATCGTGACGGCGAGCGGCACGCGGCCCGCGATATGCGCGGCGCAATCGTCGATCATCGTGCGCTTCTCGTCGTCGGAGAGTCGATTCACTTCGGTCGCAAGTCCGAGCGTGACGATGGCGGGCGCGCCCGCCGCAATGGTCGCGTCGATCTGCCTGCGCGTGGCGTCGCCGTCGAGGCGGTTCAGCGCGTCGAAGTAAGCGTAGAGGACCGGCCACATGCCGGGCGGCGGCGTTGGTTGATCCGACATCGCGCGCCTCCGTTCAGTGCGAGTCGCGCGGCACCGGCGCGCCGCTCGAACCGACGAGGAAGTCCAGGTCCGCGCCCTGATCCGCCTGCAAGACGTGCTCCACATACAAGCGGTAATAGCCGCGCTTGGGCAACTCGGGCGCCTGCCAGGCGGCGCGGCGTCTTGCGAGTTCCTCGTCCGATACTTCGAGATGCAGGCGGCGCGCCGCCACATCGAGTTCGATCATGTCGCCCGTCCGCACCAGCGCGAGCGGTCCGCCCGCCGCCGCTTCGGGCGATACATGCAGCACGACGGCGCCGTAGGCCGTGCCGCTCATGCGGCCATCGGAGATGCGGACCATGTCGGTGATGCCCTTTTGCAGCACCTTCTTCGGCAGCGGCATGTTGCCTACTTCGGCAAAGCCGGGATAGCCCTTCGGACCCGCGCCCTTGAGCACCATGATGCAGTGCTCGTCGATATCGAGCGAATCGTCGTCGACTTTCGCGTGCAGTTCTTCGACGTTCTCGAACACGACCGCCCGCCCGCGATGCTTAAGCAGCGCTTCGGTCGCCGCCGAAGGCTTGATGACCGCGCCGTTCGGCGCGAGATTGCCCTTCAGGACCGCAATGCCCGCGTGCGGCTTGAATGGCTGCTCGAATCGGGTGATGACCTTCTCGTCGTAGTTCGGCGCATCGCTCACGTTGTCCCACAGCGTGCGGCCGTTCACGGTGAGCGCATCGCGATGCAGCAAACCCTGCTCGCCCAGTTGCCGCAGCACGGCAGGCAAGCCGCCTGCGTAATAGAAGTCCTCCATCAGATACTCGCCCGATGGCTGAAGGTTCACGAGACACGGCACTTTACTGCCCAGCTCCCAGTCCTCCAGCCTCAGCTCCACGCCGATGCGCTTGGCCAAGGCGATCAGATGCACCACCGCATTCGTCGAACCGCCGATGGCCGCGTTCGTGCGGATCGCGTTCTCGAAGGCCTCGCGCGTGAGGATCTTGTCCATCGTGAGGTCTTCTTTCACCATGTCGACGATGCGCCGCCCGGCCATGTGCGCGAGCACCTGCCGGCGCGAATCGACGGCGGGAATCGCCGCATTGTGCGGCAGGCCCATGCCGAGCGACTCGACCATCGAGGCCATCGTGGAAGCGGTGCCCATGGTCATGCAATGGCCGCGCGAACGGTTCATGCACGACTCGGCCTCGACGAATTCCTCACGCGTCATCGTGCCGGCGCGCACTTCCTCCGACATCTGCCAGACGCCCGTGCCCGAGCCGATGGTGCGGCCGCGAAAGCGCCCGTTGAGCATCGGCCCGCCCGATACCGCGAGCGCGGGCAGATTGCATGACGCCGCGCCCATCAAGAGCGCAGGCGTGGTCTTGTCGCAGCCGACGAGCAGTATCACGCCATCGATAGGATTGCCGCGTATCGACTCTTCCACGTCCATCGACGCCAGATTGCGGAACAGCATGGCCGTGGGCCGCAGATTCGATTCGCCGAGCGACATCACCGGGAATTCGAGCGGGAAGCCGCCCGCCTCGCGCACGCCGCGCTTCACGTATTCGGCGAGCTCGCGGAAATGCGCGTTGCAGGGCGTGAGTTCGGACCACGTATTGCAGATGCCGATCACCGGCCGGCCGTCGAACTCGTCGTGAGGAATGCCCTGATTCTTCATCCACGAGCGATGAATGAAGGCGTCTTTGTCGTTGCCGCCGAACCAGCTCTGCGAACGTAGCTTGCGCATGGAAGTCCCCTCTTTATCGCGCTTTCTTCATAGTGTGGGATCCAGTGAAAAAGGCCGCTCGCGGGCGGCCTTTTCGAATTTCGAAACCCGGACACGTCGAGTTATACACCTCGCTCACGTACCCGGCGCGCGCGCTGCGCAAGATTTGACGATCAGTCGAGCGTCTCCCGCGAGCGTTCCCGCATGCAGGCCACCGCGATCACGGACAGCGTGCCGCAGCCGATCACGTACCACGCGGGCGCCATCACGTTCTTGGTCACGTCGATGAGCAGGGTCACGAAGAACTGCGCGAAGCCGCCGAAGATCGCCACGCCCAGGCTGTAGACGATGGCGGCGCCCGTCGCGCGCACCTGGCGCGGGAACAGCTCGCCGAGCATCGCGCCGGTCGGGCCGACGTTGAGCGAATGCACGATGGAAAGCGCCGTGACAACGGCGAGCAGCGTGCCCGTGGTCGGCGACTTGTTCAGCAGCACGAAGGCCGGATAGATCGCGAGCATCAAAAGAATGCGCGTGGTCTGCGCGAGCTTGTTGCGGCCGATGCGATCCGAAAGATAGCCGCCGACCGGCGCGACGATGAAGAGAATCGCGCCCGACACGCAGCCCGAGAGCATTGCGGTCCAGTTCGGCAGGCCCAGCGTTTTCACACCGTAGATCGACAGATAGAACACGATGATGAAGTGCGCGGACGTGCCGCCGATCGTCAGGCCGAGACCGTTGAGCACCGCGCGGCCATGTTCGCGCAACACCGTGACGAGCGGAATCTTCGGCGCCTTCGACGCCGTATGAGCCGTGGCGACCGATTCGCGCGGCGCTTCTTCCATCGTGCGGCGCAGCCACCAGCCGACCGGCACGATCGCCGTGCCGATGATGAACGGCACGCGCCAGCCCCAGCCTTCGAGTTGCGCCGTCGTGAGCGATGCCGTGAGCGCGACGCCCGTCAGCGCGCCCGCCAGCGCCGAAAGTCCCTGGCTCGCGAACTGCCACGACGCGTAGAAACCGCGACGGTTCGCGGGCGCCTGTTCGAGCAGCAGCGTGGTCGACGCGCCCACTTCGCCGCCCGCCGAAAAGCCCTGAATCAGCCGCGCGATCACGAGGATGACCGGCGCCGCGATCCCGGCCTGCGCATAGGTCGGCGCGACCGCGATCATCGCGGTGCCGAGCGCCATCAGGCCGAGCGTGAGCAGCATCGCCTTTTTGCGGCCGGCGCGGTCGGCGTACATGCCGATCAAAAGGCCGCCGATCGGCCGCGTGAAGAAGCCGACGCCGAAGCTCGCCACCGCGAGCAGCAACTGGCCGAGCGGATCGTTCACCGGAAAGAACAGCTTGCCGATGACGAGCGCGAAGAACGCATAGACCGTGAAGTCGTAAAACTCAAGTGCGTTGCCGACGGCCGCCGCCGCGACCAGACGCGCGCGCGCCGCTTTCGTCGTGTGCGGCGCGCTCGTCGTCGACGTGCTCGCGCTGGCTAACGTGGGTGTATTCATCATGTGCTCCGGGGCGTCGGGCGAGGCAAAGGGCTGGTGAGGTTCAGTCGGCTTCAGTCGGCGAGCCAGGCTTCGGCCAGGCGCACCCAGTAGCTCGCGCCGATCGCGAGGATATCGTCGTTGAAATCGTAGCCGGGGTTGTGCACCATGCAGCCGCCCTTCGAGCCGACGCCGTTGCCGATCCACGCATACGTACCCGGACACGCTTCGAGCATGAAGGCGAAGTCCTCGCTGCCCATCAACGGCTTCGCGGCCGGGTCGATGCGCTGCGCGCCGAGCATCTTGACGGCGACATCGGTGGCGAACGCGGTCGGCTCGGCGTGGTTCACGAGCACCGGATAGCCGAGCTCGTAGTCGATCTCGGCGGTGCAGCCGTAGGCTTGCGCCGTCGCCTTCGCGAGCGCAGTGATGCGCTCCTGAAGCTGCGTGCGCACATCCGCGTCGAGCGCGCGCACCGAGAGCTTCAGCAGCGCGGTTTCGGGAATCACGTTGCACGCCTCGCCCGCCTGCACGCTGCCGACGGTGATGACCGCCGACTTCTGCGCATCGACTTCGCGCGCGACGATGCTGTTGAGCCCGAGCATGATCGATGCGACCGCTGGCATCGGATCACGTGCGACGTGCGGCATCGCGCCGTGGCCGCCGACGCCGCGCACGGTGATATTCACGCGGTCCGACGAAGCCATGCCCGGACCCGGCGTGAAGTACATGTCGCCGGCGGGCAGGCCCGGCATGTTGTGCAGGCCGAACACGGCGTCGCACGGGAATTTTTCGAACAAGCCGTCTTCGATCATCGCGCGCGCGCCCGCTTCACCTTCCTCGGCGGGCTGGAAGATCACGATCAGCGTGCCCGAGAATTGCTGGCTTTCGGCCAGATAGCGCGCCGCGCACAGCAGCATCGCGGTGTGGCCGTCGTGGCCGCATGCGTGCATCGTGCGGGCATGCTTGCTGGTGTACGGCAGGCCGGTGGCTTCCTCGATCGGCAACGCGTCCATGTCCGCGCGCAGACCAATGCGCTTGCCGCCCTCGCCCTGCGTCAACACGCCGACGACGCCCGTCTTGCCGAGCCCGCGATGCACTTCGTAGCCCCATTGCGCGAGCAATCCCGCGACGAGTTCGCTGGTTTGCGTTTCTTCATACGCAAGCTCGGGATGCGCGTGAATGCGACGGCGGACATCGATGAATTCGGATGCGATGGCGGAAATGCCGGGGATGACGGGCTCGACAGACAACATGTGACACTCCTTGCTCGATGCGGTTGCGACGTGATTTCAACGTGTCCCAAGGATATAAAGCCGAAAAGCAAACCAAAAGACGGTAAATTTAATGCGTGATTACCACTGGTTGTCGGTGCTAACCCTAGGATGTCGCCCATGAGCATGAAGTATCACCAGTTGCGCGCGTTTCTGACCACCGCCGAGCAAGGCAGCATTCGCGCGGCGGCGCGCAGCCTGCATCTTTCTCAGGCTGCGCTGACCAAGGCGATCAAGGAACTGGAGCAGGATCTCGGCGTGCCGCTCGTGTTGCGTACCGCGCGCGGCGTGCAATTGACGGCGTTCGGCCAGCAGTTGCGGGTGCGCGCGCATCTGATCGTGAGCGAGATGCGCCGCGCCGAGGACGACATCGCGCAGATGAAGGGCGCGGGCGCGGGTAGCGTCAGCGCGGCGATCACGCCGACGGCGGCGCTTTCGGTCTTGCCACAGGCGTATCGCGCGTTCCGGCGACAGATGCCGAACGCGCGCGTGAGTTTCATAGAAGGCTTTCCGGGCGTCGCGATGCCGCGTCTGCGCGACGGCTCGCTCGACTTCGTCGTCGCGGTCGTCGTGCCCGAACATCTGGCGCCGGAGTTCGACCATCTCGAGTTATATGAGAGCCATTCCGCGATCGTCGGGCGTGCGGATCATCCGTTGCGGCACTGCACGACGCTCGCGGAGTTGTCGGAAGCCGAGTGGCTGTTGAATCCGTCGCCGGAAAGTTCAACGCAGGCCTTGCTCGACTACTACGCCGAGCGCGGACTCGCGGTGCCGGGGCGCGTGATCGAATGTCCGAGCTTCATCATCGCGCATGGTTTGTTGCGCGGAACGGATGCGCTCGCGTCGATGCCCGCCGCGTTGCTGGACCATCCGGGCGTGAGCGAAGGGCTCGCGGTGTTCCCGGTCGCGGACCCGCTGCCGGTAGTGTCGGTGCGCGTCGTGACGCGGCGGGACAGTCCGCTGACGCCCGCCGCGACGGTATTGCTGGAGTGCCTGCAGGATGCGGCGCGATCGCTCAGGATCGCTTAGAACCTGACTCTGAGCATGAAGCCGAGCGTGAACGGAAGATCGCTCGAAGGAATCGGCGGAACCAGGATGATGTTCGCGCCCACGCGCTTGTATTCGAGCATGATGAGCGGCGCGGCCACCGGTCCCACCGTATGGTTGTGTCCGATGCCATAGCTGCCGTAGTCGTAACCGGAGATGAGACCGGCCATCACGGCGAGCCGGATGTAATTCCAGTGCAGGAAGTCCGGGCCCCAGACGCCACCGCCATAGAACGACGGCTTCGAAAGCGAATTGCGGAAGTAGCCGCCCGTCACCGCCCATTGCGGCGCGACCCAGCATTCCGCGCCGATGCCGGGATTGAACTGCTCGAAATCCTTGTCCGGATGAACGTGATACGAGGCGACCATCGCATCGACCCAGAGTCCGTCGCCGCACCAGCCCGCATGCGCGGCGCTCGTCCAGGCCGAAACGGTCAATGCGGCAACCGTCAAAAAGCTAGCGCGGGAGGTTCTTAAACGGCACTGCCATGCACGCATAGTTCTCCGCCATCGCGCGTACGCATGGCGCCTTTTTTAAGATGGAGGTCGAGGCGAACTCTACCTGAACGCGCCATTTTCGTGTGTGCAGGCGAAAGCTCCATGACGGAGCGCGCGCGATTTCGCCATCTCGGCGAAACTTGTCGCCGGATTCTTCGTTTTCTATGTCGTTATCGAGTTTGCATTCGGGGCAACGCGCAATGAAACTGTGCAGGCGTTTCGTCTTGTTTTTCGTCATGTCGGCGTTGACGGCGTGCACGCCGCTGCAAGTAGTCACGCATCGGGTGTCATCGAGTGAGGCGAGCGTGCCGCAGGGGCGCTATCAGCTCGACCCACACCACTGGAACGTCAGCTTCGATGTGGATCATTTCCACTATTCGCGCTTCGTCATCCGATTCGACAAGGCAACGGCACAACTCGACTGGAATGCAAACGGAATGTCGGGGAGTTCGGTGAGCGCGAGCATCGATGCGGCGAGCGTCAACACCAATGTGCCGCTGCTCGATCGCATGCTGAAAGGGCCGGACATGTTCGACGTCGCGCGTTATCCGGAGATCGCCTTCACGAGCAGGAGCTTTCAGCGGACTGGCGACGACAAGGGCACGATGACGGGCGACCTGACAATCCGCGGCACGACGAAACCCGTCACGCTGAACGTCACGTTCAACGGACACGCGGTCAATCCGCTCACGAAGCAGGAAACCCTGGGGTTTTCAGCCGATGGACATTTCAGCCGCGCGCAGTTCGGATTGACGACGTGGTATCCCGCCGTAGGCGACGATGTGCACGTCGCCATTCAGGCGGAATTTTCGAAGCCGCGGCCCGATGTTTCGCCTTCACCTTCGCCTTGAAGCTGCAGTACGTTCAGGCCGCGGTCCAGTCCAGCACTACCTTGCCGCTGTTGCCGGAGAGCATCGTGTCGAAGGCGCGCTGATAGTCGTCGACAGGGAAGGTGTGCGTGAGAATCGGTGAGAGATCGAGGCCGCTTTGCAACATCGCGACCATCTTGTACCAGGTTTCGAACATCTCGCGCCCGTAGATCCCTTTGATCTCCAGTCCCTTGAAAATCACCTGGTTCCAGTCGATCGCGGTTTGCGCGGGAGGGATGCCGAGCAAGGCAACCTTGCCGCCGTGGTTCATCGATTCGAGCATCGCGGTGAAAGCGCTCGGCACGCCGGACATTTCCAGACCGACGTCGAAGCCTTCGGTCATGCCGAGTTCGCTCATGACGTCACGCAGATCTTCGTTGGCGACGTTGACCGCGCGCGTCGCGCCCATCTTGCGGGCAAGCTCGAGCCGATAGTCGTTCACATCCGTGATGACGACGTTGCGCGCGCCGACGTGCCGCGCGATCGCGGCCGCCATCACGCCGATAGGACCCGCGCCCGTAATCAAAACGTCCTCGCCGACGAGATTGAACGAGAGGGCAGTGTGGGTCGCGTTGCCGAACGGATCGAAGATAGCGGCGAGATCGTCGGAGATATCGGGCGGGATCTTGAAGGCGTTGAACGCCGGGATCACGAGAAACTCGGCGAACGCCCCTTCACGGTTCACGCCAACGCCGACCGTGTTGCGACACAGATGACGACGCCCCGCGCGACAGTTCCGGCAGAACCCGCAGGTGATATGACCTTCGCCCGACACCCGATCGCCGATGGCGAAGCCTCGCACTTCCTGCCCCATCTCCACGATCTCGCCGACGTATTCATGGCCGACGTGCATCGGCACCGGAATGGTCTTCTGTGCCCATTCGTCCCACTTCCAGATGTGGATGTCGGTGCCGCAGATCGCTGTCTTACGGATGCGGATGAGCACATCGTTATGGCCGACTTCGGGCCGCTTCACGCGTGTCAAGGTGAGGCCGGGTGCGCGTTCGAGTTTGGCGAGGGCTTTCATTGCGGTTGATCCTGACGTTTGGTGCTGACGTTTTTGTGCTGACTCGTGGTCTTGGGGGTGCTTCGCTTGCTGGTTGCGGGCTCGTGGTCCGCTCTCAGGTTTATGCGCATAAAGGTGTCGGAGCCGGGGTTCGGCTGCTCAACGGATCACACCGAGCGATCGGCCTACGTGCGCGAACGCGTCGACCGCGCGATCGATCTGCTCCGGCGTGTGCGCCGCGCTCATCTGCGTGCGAATGCGCGCGCGTCCCTTGGGCACGACGGGATAGGAGAAACCGATGACATAGACGCCTTCTTCGAGCAGCGCATCGGCCATCTTCGACGCGAGTTGCGCGTCGCCGAGCATGACCGGAATGATCGGATGCTCGCCGGGGACGAGATCGAATCCGAGCGAGGTCATTGCCTTTCGGAAGTGCGCGCCGTTGTCTCGGACGCGCTTGCGCAGTGTCGCGCCTTCGTCGCTCGCGAGCAGTTCGAGCACTTTCAACGATGCCGCCGCGATGCTCGGCGCCAATGTATTCGAGAAGAGATAGGGGCGGCTGCGCTGACGCAGCAATTCGATGACTTCCTTACGAGCGGCCACATACCCGCCCGACGCGCCGCCGAGCGCTTTGCCAAGCGTCCCGGTAATGATGTCCACGCGATCCAGCACGCCGCAGTGCTCCGGCGTGCCGCGGCCGTTTTCGCCGATAAAGCCGACCGCATGCGAGTCGTCGACCATCACAAGTGCGCCGTAGCGGTCCGCGAGATCGCAGATGCCTTTCAGGTCGGCAATGATGCCGTCCATCGAAAAAACGCCGTCCGTCGCGATCAGCTTGAAGCGCGCGCCTGCGGCGTCCGCTTCCTGAAGCCGCGCTTCAAGATCGGCGAGGTCGTTGTTCTTGTAGCGCAGCCGCCGCGCCTTCGAGAGGCGCACACCGTCGATGATGCTGGCGTGATTCAGTTCGTCGCTGATGATCGCGTCTTCTTCGGTCAGCAAGGTTTCGAACAAACCTCCATTCGCGTCGAAGCAGCTCGAATAGAGAATTGAGTCCTCGGTTCCGAGAAATTTCGCGACGGCCTGCTCGAGTTGCTTGTGTACGGTTTGCGTGCCACAGATGAAACGCACCGACGCCATGCCGAACCCGTCGGCATCGAGCCCGGCTTTGGCGGCATCGATGAGGCGCGCATCGTCCGCGAGCCCGAGGTAATTGTTCGCGCAGAAGTTGAGCACGTCGCGGCCGTTCGCGAGCCGAATGTCCGATGACTGCGGACTGGCAATGACACGTTCGGTCTTGTAGAAGCCCGCAGCGCGAATCTCGTCGATAGTCGAACGCAAATGAGTGAGGTATCGGTCTTTCATCGCAATCCTTGTTCTTGGCCGGCGGCCGGAATCCCCGCGGCGCTTGCTCGCGCACACGGTCCTTAGCCCTGTTATAGTGCATCCAGCAGATCGGACACGTTCGATATTTCGAACACATTTCCGATATACCGAACACTTTAAGGGATTGATCGATTCATGGCAAGCTCGGGACCGGACGCCAAGGCGGGCGAATTCGCGGGGCCAGGCGCTGCGCCGCCGCGCGTCGGCGAACTCATACAGCGGTTGCGCAACGAACGGAAACTCACGCTCGACGATTTATCGCGCGCGGCAGGTGTGTCGAAATCGATGCTCTCGGAAATCGAACGAGATAAAGCCAATCCGACCATCGCGGTGGCGTGGAGACTGACCAACGCGCTCGGGATCAGTCTCGATCAATTGTTTGCGCAGCAAAAACCGGCCGAAGCGATCCGCGTCGCCGGTCTGCACGAGATCCCCACGCTGTCGGGCGACAACGGCGGTTATCAGCTACGCGTATGGGGGCCAATCGAACTCGCGGGCAAGTTCGAGTGGTACGAACTCACTCTGCAATCGGGCGCAGCGCTAACGTCGAACGCGCACGAGCCGGGTACGCAGGAACATCTCACGGTGCTGAATGGTTCGATCGAAGTGGAAGCATCGGGCGCGACGCGCAAGCTCAAAGTCGGAGAAACTGCCCGCTATGCCGCCGACGAACAGCACGCCATCCGCAATGTAGGGCGCGCGGACGCAAAGGCGTTGCTCGTGGTCATTCACGGCTAAACACATTGCATTGGCTGACCTGGGGGCGTTTATGCGCATAAAGTCTGGCAGCAGCGCCCTGATGGTGCAATGAAAAACGGGACGCGCATAAGCGCGTCCCGTTCCAAAGCGGCGCCTCCATCACGACGCCGAGATCCCGCAGAAGTCGCCTTCGCTTACGGGTTCTTCTTGACGCTGTCCTTCAGATCTTCGCGCGCATCTCCCACGCCCTTCTGAACCTTGCCTGCAGCCTGCTGCATGTCGCCCTTGGCTTCCTGGGCCTTGTCGCCGGTCATCTTTCCGACGCCCTCGTTGATCTTTCCCTTGACCTGCTTGCCAACGCCTTCGACTTGATCCTTGTTCATCTCGGTTCTCCCGTGGTTTGCAGCGCGATGAGCCGCGCAGCGTGCTCGAATTCGCGCAGAAATCGGTGTTTTGCGCGCTGCTTGGAACCTCTCCCAAGCACGCTTCCACGATGCGCTTCGTTGGCCAGCACGCATAGCGGCGCATGTCTGAAACGCACGTAGGCGGAATCGCACATACACCCGAAACGACTAGCGAGACGCTATTTTCATTGCAACAAGTACTGTATGTTTGTACAGTACTATAAGACCAGCTGGAAGGGGTGAGACATGGAGTCGAACGGCGAAAATCTAAGCAGAAGGCAGTTTGGCCGCGCAGTGCGCGACCTCGAACGCATCACACGACAGATCGCGGGGCGTTATATCGACAAGGGCGTGCCGCTTACGTGGCGCTTGCTGCATGCAATCGAAGCTGAGGCCGTCGCGGACCTTGGTTTCGCTGGACGGCATGAAGCGGCGCTGCGCGAATTGTTCGCGCGACCCGATAACTTTCATTTCCCTGAAACCGACGACGTAGTCGACGTCGCTTCCTCCGACGCCTTGCCCGCCGTCTTCGCCTTCGCCGTGGACGCCTATGAGCGCGCCGCGCGACACGGCCGACCGCAGCTCACCATCGCCGCGCACTGACATTGCCGCACCCGGCACGCGGCCAGACCCGCGTGCCTCATCTGGTCGCGCATCGCTTCGTCCCCGTCTGTTCATCTCGCATCAGTGCTCGACAGTGGGGCTCAACCTCAGGACCCAAAGTCCGCTGCCATGTCCACATCCGAGCGCGCTTCCAGCTTGCCAGCGCGACACGCAACGCGAAATGTCTCGTAATCCCTTTCCACCTGATCCGCGTAGGCCCGGCCGTAGCGCACCAGTACCTCGGCCATGCGATCGCTATTTCCGAGATAACCCGAGATCTCCGGCGCACAGCCGCCCGACTTGGCATGCGCGCGAGCCAGCGCCCAACCGCAAAGTGAAGCGTATTCGCGAAACGCGTCGCCACTCAGACTTTCGAGTTCGGCGGAAATCTTCATGTCGCGGAGTTGACGGATGTAGAGCGCGCGCCCAAGCGGGCCCGTTGCCCAGCCGAGAAACGGATCGGTGGCCGCCTGCATCAGGCGTTGCCCGTGAACGACGCGCTGACCATCGTGTTCGATACGGTCCGCGCCCCTGACCCGCTTCGCATAGCGCGCGACCACCGACGTCGATGCCTCCTTCATCTGCAGGAACAGCGGCTTGTCGTGAGGGTCAGTGAGCAGCAGAACAAGACAGCGCGTGCCGACACTGCCCACGCCGACCACCTTGAACGCAACGTCCTGCAGTTCGAACTGCGACAGGAGCGCCGCGCGCTCGGGCGTGAGTGTCGCGACGTAGTTGTGCATCAGCGCCGCAAAAATTTCCTCGCGGCTGCCTTTCATCGTCATCCAGCCGTCGTCTCGGTCGATCAGCGTGCTCGTGCCGCGAATGTGGAACACGGCCGGCGGCGCATCGCGAATACGCCACGTCTGGCCGTTCCGATCCGCGACTTTCGGCAGCATCGTCTCGTGCGTCCGGCGCGACGCGCGTTCGATGCCGCGCTTGATGCGCCGCCGCGCGTCTTCGCTCTGCACCGTCTCAGACATACGCTCGAAGGTGATCCGCTCATACCAGAGATCGAGCACGCTCATCTCGGCGTATTCGCGCATGCGCGACTGGTAGCTGCGCGCGGCGAGAAACGCGAACTCATCGGCGGCAAGATCGCCGTGACCGAGATTGCGCCCGGCAATCGTGAAACTCGCGACGAGCCGCTTCACGTCCCACTCCCAGGGACCGGGCGCGGTTTCATCGAAATCGTTGAGATCGAAAATGAGCGCGCGCTCCGGCGTCGCAAAGCCGCCGAAGTTCGAAAGATGACAGTCGCCGCAGATCTGGATCGAGATGCCGCTGTCTGGCGCACCGGCCAGATCGTGCGCCTGAAGGATCGCGCTGCCGCGATAGAACGTGAACGGCGATACCAGCATGCGTCCATAGCGCAACGGAATCAGTGCTTTGACGCGGCCTTTGCTGCTCGCCCGCAGCAGTTCGACGGGATCGCGATCGACATCGCCCATCGTCTCGTGCGAGCCACGTGGCGTGCGTTCGCGCGCGGCGCGTCCGCTCGCGCGGCGTTCCTGCCAGGATTGCTGAGCCATCGTTCACTCCTTTGTTCTCGCACTCCGGCGCGGAAGGATGCCATGTACAGGACAGTAGACGAGGAATCGCACATCGGGCAAGACAGTCATCGACACTTGGGCTTACACCCGTGCTTGACGTATGCGTCTCGAAGCACGACCCTGTGCGCAGTGCAATACAGCGCGACGCGCGCCTTCCGACACCATGCCGAACACCTCCGATCTCTTCGACCAACAACGCGCGGACTGGGAAGCTGACCCGCGCGCGGCCTTCGATGCGTGGCTTGCACAGCAGGCGTTCCGGGCATCGTCGGCGGATGTCTATCGGGCGCAGTGGGGCAACTTTCTCGATTGGCTCACCGCGAAACGCGCGACGCTGCAAACGGTACAGCGTCCCGTCATCGAGCAGTTCGTCGCACAACTGGATATCCGCCGCACGCAGCGCATGCGCTATCTGCGGCTCATCGAACGCGTGCTGGATCATGTGCGCGAAGTGGAATCCGCGCCGACAAATCCGGCGCGCTTCATCGCCCAGGACGGCGATGCCGCGTGGCGCCGAGCGCGCGACAACGAGCCGACTGGCTTTCTCACGCACGACGAACGCGCGTTGCTGATCGCGCGGCTGTTCGCGCCGATCGGCGCGCTGCCCGCCGGACAGCGTTGGCGCGAGTGGCGCGATCGGGCGCTCGTCGCCGTGTTTCTCGGCGGCGGCGTGAAGACGGGCGAAGCGGCGCAGTTGACTGCCGATTGCTATGCGGCAGGCGCGCCTTACGTGACCGTGGATGCGTCCAATCCGTTGGTGATCCGGCAGGCGCGACTGGCGCCGTTTGCCGTCGAATTGCTTGATCGCTGGATCGTCGAGCGCAAGACAGCGGGCCTCGCGGGCGAGTTGCTGTTTCCCGCCGCACCCTCCGGACGCTCCATGCACAAGGCGACCATGCTGCGCGCGATCGACGCCGTCGTGGCCGCGTCAGGCATTGCCGCGTCGCGTGTCGCGCGGGCCAGTCCGCAAACGCTGCGCAACACCTATGCGGCGGAGCTGTTCGAAGACGGGACCGACCCGGACAGGGTCGGACAGTGGCTCGGCTTTCAGCAGACCGTGTCGGTTCACCGGCTGCATCGTGCGTGGCAGGAATGGATGGGTGAGCAAATACGGGAGCGTGACATGGCGCAAGCGCGCGCGGGCGGCACTCGGGATCCGGACTCGCGCATTCCGTTCGGCGATCCCGAAAACTCTCACCTTTGACGTCGGGCGGGCTTGGACGGGGGGCTCAGGAGGTCCGCTCGCGCGCTGAACTCAGAAATCCTTCGATGGCCGCAAGCTTCGACGACGTCGCACCCGACGTTCGCTCACAGCTAGGACAAGAGAGTTCGTACTCGTCTTCGTGACGCTGCAATTCCGGTTCGCCTTCCTCGCACGCCGGACACGCGACGGGCGTGGCGACGTGAGCGTCCACTTGCGTTCCCAGGCTCGCGATTTCCGCGGCGCTCAGGCGTCCTTGCGCTGCAAGCGATGCAATCAACGCCCCGGCCTCGGCGCTGACGCCGGACTGGACCCGATGCGCATCGCGCTCGCGCACGAGGGCATCGATCTCGTCGGACTGCGTGCGGACCTGCGATTCGAGCCGGTCCGCGCGATTTCTGGCTGTGCTAAGTTGTTGAATAAAATCGAATTCTTTCTGGCTCGCTTCACGAACGCCGGACTGGTAAGTGGCGGCCATGCCGCGCAAAGAATCGAGTTCGACGAGCATCGGCCGCACTCGCCGCTCGGCTTCCTTGACGGCATCCTTGATCTGTTGCGCGTAGTCTTCGGTGTTGTGACGCAGTTCGGTCTGCAACTCGTCGATGCGTTCGCGCAGGCCCGCGGCAGCCGATTGCTCCTGTTGCAGGCGCTGGGAAAGCGCTTCGTTCTCTTTTTCCCACCGCGCGATGACTTCGCGGAGACCCGCCTGGGCGTCCGATCCCTGGCTACGCAGTGTCCTCAGTTCGGCTTCCAGCGATGCAATATGGCTAGCGCCGGCGTCCGCTCGTGCCTCGGCGCGCTGAAGCGCCTCTTCAACTGCTCCGCGGCGAATTTCGGCATCGCGAACCTGCGCTTCGACAGCTTTCACGGAGGCGTCGATTTGGGCCTTATCGTCTGCAAGAGCGGCGCGAGCGTGTTGTTGGGCGTCATCGTATAAAGCTGCGAGCAATTCACCTGCGCGCTGCTGCAACGCTTCTGGTACCGGACCCGCGTCGACGCGAACGCGCAGCGCCGAACGCAAACCGGTCCAGAATGCTTCGATGTCCTTGGGAATATCGCTCGCGCTGCCTGTCTGCGTCAGTTCACGAACCGTCGTAACAGAAGGACGAACGCCCAAATCGAAGAAAAGTCGTTTGCAGGCATGCTGCGAAAGATCATGCCGACGAGCGCCGGCGTTTCGCATGGCATCGAGCTCGTGGCGCAGCGATTCGCGGATATCCTGGTTCATATCGAGCGTAAGATGAGCAGTTCAAATGTATCGATCATAACGTTTTACGTACGCGGCGTTACCTCATGCACCAAAATTGGTTGCCAATTGCCTTGATGACGTCGCTGGCGGCTCCTTTGCTCATCGCAAATTACACCGCGCAGGTGTTGTCGTGAAACATCCTGAAGTAATCGCGGCAAACGTATGATTTAGCACGTATTTTAGTCATCTTTACGATTTGCGTCGCTGTTTCACGGCTCGGCGTCCTTGCACTTGGTTTGCTTGTCGTACTTTTTGGAACCACAACGCTTCTTGAGAGTAATAGAAGTAAACACCGTTGAACCTTGTTAAAACAGTTAACGCCGCTGGAAACGCTTGCTGGATAAGGCTTTGCGGGCGCTTGGGTGAGACTCTGCGGGACCTTTGGTGAAGTTCTACGGGATAGATCGGTGATGAGCTTCGGGGTGTCCGGTGAGCAAAGGCAGGAAAGATCGTGAGCGGATTCGGGAACGCGTCGAAACTCCTCGGTGAGCGATTTCGGGAGACGGACTCCGCGCATCCATTTACTAGCCTGGAAGCGATTAGCGAGGGCGCATAAGGAAAGGTGAGACTTCTCGGGACGAGCCGAGAAGGGTATTCTGGGCGCTATAGAAGGTCATTTTTACCGATAAGTGAGGGTTTTCAGGAAGCAACGGTCGCGAAGGGTGAGCCTTTGCGGGTGAGCGGCCGCCTCCAGGCCTGAAAATCGCGCGTTCACGACCTAATGGTGAGGCTTTTCGGGACCGAAGAGTTGCTTCGGGATTCTCGGTCGCTCATTTTCCGGCTTGTGCTGACCGATTTTCGCACTTGAGATGCATTGAGGTGAGCCTTTACAGGAGAAAAAGCTCGCGGAAGATGCGAGGCGCGCAGGACCGACAGCTCGCATCGAGGGTGAGACGATACGGGAGCGAGTGTTATGTCCCGCGCGATGGTGAAGTCGAATTATTTTCGATCTTGGCACAAATTCTGTTTAAAAACAGTGGTTTGGATCGATATCAACGTGGACTGATAGCGCAAAGGTGAGAGCTTTCGGGAGGAGTTTTGCGGTCGCGGTAGAGGTCGATTGGTGGTAAGAAGTGAGTGTTTTCGGGAGTCGCATGCTCGGATTTGCACGAAGAAAGCGACTTAAATGCCTGGAATGCCGATGTTTTTACTACCGCTGACCGGAATGGTGAGACTTTGCGGGAACTAGTGGTTTGAGCGCAATCGGAGGTGTGAAAAAGTCGAGGGAAGAGCAAAGGTGAGTCTTTACGGGACGCAATGGCTGTCATGCTCCGACATAGTCGGGCTGTCCAGAAACCCAAAACGGTGCATTTCCCGCGTGAAGGTGAGAGTTTTCAGGATCGACCGCGCGCAAGGATCCAGACGTGAGCCTGCCAACGCCGCGAATTCGCACCTCTGTGGATTATTGGAGGCGCGGTTAGGTATAGATCCGGCCGTCTCCGACGCGCCACATCGCAGCGACGCGCTCCAAAAAAATTTGAGGTGAGCGTTTTCAGGACCCCCGCGCGCAGCTCAAAAACGGGCCGCAATCAAGCGCAATCCGTTTACCCGCGTGGACAGTGCATGCGTGAGGTCTGCGCAATCGGTGAGTGGTGAGCGTTTACGGGAGCGCACCGCAGTGAGCCTGAGCAACTCGTCCGTCTTCACCCCAAAACGGTGAAGATGCCCCTATAGACGCAGTTCACCCCAATCGGTATCCTTGCTCGCACTAACGAATCTGACCATGGAATGGCCACCAAGCGCGCAAAGAAGACCGACGTAGTCAGCCCGAGTTCGGCGGAGTTGCGCAAGGCAGTCGAGGCCATTGCGATTCAGCCCAAAAGCGGCAAGATTACGCTGCTCACCAGAAAGCTGTTCAACGTGTTGCTCGCGGTGGCGCAGCAGGCTGACGATTCCGGGGATACCTATCGCGCGCTGCTGTCGGACATCGTCGCGAACTCCGCATTCGATTCGAACGATACAGCACTGGTCAAAGAGCATCTGCGTCGGATGGTTTCGGTGCAGGTCGAGTGGAGCACCGGTACGTCGAGCCAGAAGCCCGGCCGGAAGTGGGGTATTTCGACACTCATCGCCGATGCCGAAATTCTCGAAGATCCGACCACGCGCCGTGTCTGGGTCGAATTTTCGTTTGCGCCCAAGATCAAGAAGAAGCTGCTCGACCCCGTGCAGTACGCGCGTCTAAGCCTGCAGTTCCAAAGTCAGTTACGCAGCAGTGCGGGACTTGCGCTCTACGAGATCTGCGTCCGCTACCTGACCAATCCCAGTCATTTGACGATGCGCGAGACTTGGGAGTGGTGGCGCCCGATTCTTTCCGGCACACCCGACACCGAAGCGGGCGACGAAGCGAAGCGCGAGTACAAGTACTTCAAGCGCGACTATCTGCGGCCGGCGATTGCCGAAGTGAACGCCGTCACCAACATTTTTGTGGAGTTGGTGGAGCATCGCGAGGGACGGCGGGTCGCGGAAATTCAGTTTCGCGTGACGGAGCGCAAGCAGCCAATGCTCGCGCTGGACGAACATCCGAATGTGTTCGACAGCACGCTTGTCGATCGGATGGTCAAGATCGGCATTCCGCTCAAGGATGCCCAGACGCTCTATGCGGACAGCGAGGAGAATCGCATCCGCGCCGCATTGCAGATGACGGAGCAGCGCATGCGCAGCACGTCCTTGCCGCCGGTGCGTAGCGCAGCGGCTTTGTTCAAGGACGCGCTCAAGAAGGGCTATGCACCGCCAGTCGAGACATTGGCGCCCGCAACGGCCGGCACTGCGCCGCGCGTCGCGGCGTCAGCCTCGGCGGCCGATGATCTGAAGGCTCGCTTGCTGAGTGAATTCTCCGCGTACCGCCGCAAGGAAGCGCGCGTGCTCTACGACGAGCAAGGTGAGGAAGAACGGGATCTGGCGCGCCAGTCTTTCGAGGAAGACGTCCTTCCGGGACTGGGCACTCACATGCGCGACGACTGGCGCAAGCGCGGGCTCGACTCGAAACTGGCTGAAACGTCCTTCTTCGACTGGCTTGCCCGCAAGACGTGGGGCGAGCCCACGGATGGCGATCTGCTCGCGTTCACGCTCAGCCAGTCCCGCGCCGGGTGAACGCCTGCGGCACCGCCGCAGCTTTCTCCCCCGACCGAGGCCACAGAGGGCGGCCTCCTCAAAAGCGGCGGCCATCCACTCGCTTATTTGATGCTCGAGTCGGACTGCAGCATCGTTTCGATCTGATGCAGCAGCTCGTCGCGCTTTTCCCGCGACAGGCCGCGCAGTCGCAATTCGAGACGGTCCTCCCCGTAAGACTTCAGGTCTCCGACCGCGACGCCATCCAGCTTGATCTCCAGCCGCTGCGCATAGCGCTGGCGTCCCGGCGCCTTCGGAGCTTCCTGCGCCGTGGCGCGTCCTTTGACGATGTCGGCCACCTGGCGGGTGCTCAGATCGTCGGACGTGATCTTGTTGATCAGTCGCAAGGTGGCGTCGCTGCCGCGAGCCGCGTGGTAGCGCGTGATCTGATAAGCCATGTTGGAGCCGAAACGGTCCGGCCTTGCCACCATCTCGTGCATGACGTTTTCGGGAAGCTTGGCGATCGAAAGCGCCACAGCGATCGTGGATTCGTCGAGACCGAGATGATCGGCGAGCTCCCGCTGGCTTTGGAAATGCCGCTCATCGAGGAAACGCCTCCAGACCACGGCATTGTCGAACACGGTCTGCGAGTCGCGCTGGACATTCAGGTCGTAGCCGAGCTTGTAGCTTTGAATTCCCACGGGCAGATCGACGACCACGGCTTTGACCGTTTCCTTGTTCGCCTCTTTGAGTGCCCGAACGCGACGACCGCCATCGCTCACAAAGAACGTTCCGGGATTCTCGTAATCGGGAATGACATGGATTGCCTGTTGCTGACCCTGCTTCGCGAGATTGACGGCCAGTTCAGCGATCGACGTCTTTAGATAGAAATGGCGCGGATTGAACGGGCTCGGCTTGATCGCTTTCAACGGCAACTCGATGACCTGTCCGTTCGAATAGCGATTAGCGCGCCTCCACGCCCGATACTCGTCGGATTCCGACCCCGCGACAGCGTCGGACGGTTCGTCGGCTACGAAAGCGCTCGAGCGTCCGTTCGCCGCGGCCTGCCCAACGTGCTGGATGTCGACGATACCGTCGATCGCGTTCAGTCGGTCGAGCGCCGTTCGTTTCTCGCTGCTCGTCGAATCAGGGCGGGCCTTGAAGCCCTTTGCAAACTGGGACGGTTTCATTCAGGGTCCTTTATGCGCATAAAGTCAGGGGAGCATGCCGAGGATTTCATCGGCGACGGCGCGAATCTCCGTCGCGGCGAGCCGCGAGCCACGGTCAGTCATCTGAAGCACGGTTTGCCCGAGTGCCATGGCCTGCTTGTAGCACTCGCGCGTGGGAATCTGCGTTTTCAGCAAAGGAAAGCCGAGCTCTTCTAGCGCGACCTTGAGCTCGCGCGTGAGCATGCGCTTCTCTTCTGTCTTGTTGAGCAGGAAGACGGCGCGGAGGTCTTCGTTCATCACCTGCGCTTGTTGGACGAGCTTGACGAGGCCGACGCTCGACCAATAATCGGCGGGCGATGATGACGTAGGGATTACCGCGACGCTTGCCGCCAGCAGCACGACTCCGGAGACTTTCTCGGTAATCGACGGCGGGCAATCTACGACGATGATGTCGTAGTCGTTGACGAACTTCTTGATTTCGCGGTGAATCTGTCCGCCCGCCTCTGAAAGATTGACGACGGGAAAAGGGATTCCGCTCGCGCCATCTGATGCAGCGCTCGACCAATGAACCAGTGTGTTCTGCCCATCCGCGTCGACTACCAGCACACGCTTCTTCTTCTCGTGAAAGGCCGCGCCAAGGTGCATCGCAATCGTGCTTTTGCCGACGCCGCCCTTCTGCTGCGTGATCGCTATGATTTCCGCCGCCACGTTTTACTCCGTGATTTTGAAGTTCGTTGAATTTTACATTGACGTAGTTATTTTTCCAGCGCAATTCAACATTAATTGGCTTCGTTGGCCATTCGGCTTAGGTTTATGCGCATAAAGTTCGTTGGCGCGCGCTTGATTGAGCACGTGGTTTGAGGCGAGCTGAAGTCTGAGGCTGGCAGCTCTCGCACTTTATGCGCATAAAGGCCGCTAGTGTTTGCACGCGGAGTTCCGACAGCGCGTCGACCGGCCTGAATGCCGGGAATTTTCGTTGTCTGATTCGACGCAACGAGCACAAGCGCGCCGAACGGCTCGATCAATCGCGCGCAAAAGCGCGCGGCCTTGATTTCGAAACACACGGTTCTAACCGATCTGAGCCTGACTTTATGCGCATAAAGCCCGGGCGGTCTTCTATCAAGCAATCCGCCGCTTCGAAAGCAACCTCGTCACCCCCGCTTTATGCGCATAAAGTCGAACCCTCATCTCTCACGACGTGAGCTGAGCTTCCCGGCGCCCACCGTCATCACCAGCAAAACAAAATCGCCTATCCTAAGCGCTCCTCCACTGCCGCTATGCCTGGAGTCGTCATGACCGTTCGCAACCTCGACATCCTGTTCGCGCCGAAGTCGATTGCAATCGTGGGCGCTTCGTCGCGCGCGGGAAGCATCGGCGCGATGGTATGGACGCGCGCCTTATGCGGGGAATTCTCGGGACCGATTTGGCCGGTCAATCCGAAATATCAGTCTCTCGGCGGAGAGTCGGTCTTCGCGGATGTGGATGCCTTGCCCGAAGCGCCGCAAGTGGCAGTGCTCTGCACGGCTGCCCATACTTGGCCGGGGTTGGTCGAACGTCTCGGCCAGCGCGGAACTAAAGCCGTGGTAATCGTGGGCGAAGCGGCGCAACGCAGCGCTTCAGGGCCCGCGGCCCAGCAGAAGACTCAGACATCACACACCAATGCCGACGAATGGACACTGCGCACGCTTGCCGCCGCACGGCCTCACCTGGTGCGCATCGTCGGGCCAGCCAGTCTGGGTGTCGTGACGCCCTCCATTGGCGCGTTCCTCGGTGCTCCCGCGTGCAGTGTGAAGTCCGGTGGCGTGGCCTGGGTATCCGGATCGAACGCGCTTACCAACGGTGTGCTTGGTTGGGCGCGTGCGCGTGGACTCGGCTTCTCAAGAATCGTCGCCCTCGGCGATGAGGCCGACGTCGACTCCGGCGATATTCTCGATTTCCTAGCGAGCGATCCTTCGACGCGCGCGATTTTGTTGGCCGTCGAAACGGTTCGTGCTGCTCGCAAGTTCATGTCGGCCGCGCGAGCCGCCGCGCGAAACAAGCCAGTTCTCGTGCTACGCACCGGCCGGGATGATCCCTTCGATCGCCTGTACGGCGCCGCCTTTCGCCGCGCGGGACTGGTTCGCGTCGATTCCCTCGACGACCTGCTCGACGAAATCGAAACGCTTGGCATCGGTCGCGTTGCCGCGAGCGATGTCGCCACCGTCATCACGAGTGATCGCGGAGTCGCGGCGCTCGCGCAGGATGCGTTTGCATCCGCAGGTGACGAACTCGCCCCATGGCCCGCCGCCGCGCGCGACGCCGTGGCCGCCGCACTACCCCGCGCCCACGCGGGCAATCCGCTTTTGCTCGGCGACGATGCGACAGCCGCCGATTTCGGCACTGCGCTCGAAGCGCTCGCGTCGTATCGCGAAACCGGCACCGTCTTCGTGGTGCACGCTCCCACGCATAGCGCGCCCGTCGCCGAAGTCGCGCGCACGCTGATCGCCGAGCGGCGCCACGCGTATCGCGGATTGCTCGCGTGCTTTTTCGGCTGCGTCGATTCCGCGACGCGCGACGAATTGCACGCTAACGGCATTCCAGTGCATACGACGCCGCATCGGCTGGCACGCGGCTTCGCGCGTCTCGTCGATTTCCGACAAGGCCGTGAGTTGCTGATGCAAACCCCCGACGGTCTGCCCGCCGAACTTCCTGAGGACATCGATGCCGCGCATGGCGAGATCCGCATCGCGCTCGACAACGGCATCGGCGAATTGAACGGCGAACGCGCGGTGCGGGTGCTCTCCCGCTTCGGCATTGCTGTGAAACCCGGACCGACGGATGCGCCGACGAGCGACGCCGTCGAAATCCAGACGCGTCTGCTCAATCATCGCGTGTTCGGCCCGGTGTTCGAGTTCAGGGCCGAGGGCGCGCTCGGCCTCGCCGACGCGCTTCACGAGTTCGCGCTCCCGCCGCTCAATCCGATACTTGCGCGCGACCTCGTCATGCGTTCGCCGCGCTCGCGCGAACTGCCGGCCGAGATGCTGCTGAATACGCTGACGGCGCTGTCGCAGCTCGTTTGCTATATCGAGGAAATAGTCGCGCTGCGGCTCGTGCTGCGCGTGACGCGCGATTCAGTCGCCGTGCACGAGCCGCAACTCACACTAGGCGCGCATCGCAAGCCGCTTGCGATCGTGCCGTATCCGCGCTGCCTGGAAGAGACGCTCGACTGGCGCGGCATGCGCGTGACCGTGCGGCCGATCCGTCCGGAGGACGAGGACGCACATGCGCATTTCGTCGCCGCGAATACGGCCGAGGATTTGCGTCTGCGATTCTTCGGCGCGGTGCGCAGCTTCGATCATTCGCAACTCGCGCGCATGACGCAGATCGATTACGACCGCGAGATGGCGCTGATCGTCACACGGGCGAACGGCGAGGGCGTGGACGAGACGCTCGGCGTCGCGCGAGCGATCGCCGATCCCGACAACGAGACAGCCGAGTTCGCTGTCGCGGCGCGCTCGGACATGAAAGGGAAGGGCTTGGGATCGTTGTTGCTGTCGCGCATCATCGAATACGCGAGAAAGCGCGGGACGCGCTGGATCGTCGGCGAAGCGCTGCGCGAGAATTCCGGCATGATCGCGCTGGCGCGCAACAGCGGCTTCGAGTTGACGAAGACCGAAGACCCGGGGGTCGTCGGCTTCAGAATGCGGCTGTGCGATGCGCCGTCACAGCCGCGCGCGACGAGTTGACTGGTCGCGCCGATCAGGCCGCGAGTTTCGCGAGCGCGTCGTCGATCTGGGCACGCGTGAGTGACAACTCATCGAGCAATGTTTCGGCATACGAACTTCCGGTTTCCTTCTCGAGCCGGGCGATCGTCAATGCGCAGCGCGACGTGTCTCTCGGCGTCGCGATGAACGGTTTCACCGATTGGCCCGCCGCGAACGCCTCGAAGAGCGGCACGCGAATTTCCTCGGGCAGCGCGCGCGAGGTCCACTGATACGGCTTGCCGTTGTGCGTCAGTTGCGGCGGCAGCGTGCGCTCCTTCTTGGCGGCGGGGATCAGGCCGAAGGTGCGCGCCGCGTCGCCGATCTGCTCGGCCGAGAAAAGCTCGTCGGGCGTGATGTCGAATTGCGCGATATACGCTTCGATCGTCTGCATCGCCGCCGCGCGGTCGTCGCGCTTCTTTTGCGCGTGCGCGACGATCTCCCGCAGCTCGTCCGCTTCATCGGACGTGATCGTGAAGTTCGCCTGTTTTTGCTGGAGTTCGGAAAAGCGCAGGAATTCGGAATCGGAAAGAAGTTTCGCCATCAGGAATACGTCAGTGTGAGCACGGCGGCGCGTCGTCGCGGCGCGCCACCATTTTGAGAGGGCCGCCATTCTAACGCGCGATGCCCATGCCGTTCAGTCGTGCATCATCGAAAGTGATGCCGCGGTCTCCCTTAGCAGCGCGGTGACATCGTCGATCGACGGGGCAATGTACTCGTCGATGCGCCGCATGTACGGACAGGTGAGGGCGGCGATCGCCTGTCCCGATGGCCCGAGTAGCGGAAATGTCACGTCCGTCACGCCGAAGGTCTGCTGACTGTCCTTCTGTGAATAACCGACATCACGAATCTGCCGATAATCCGTGTCGACCATCGCGCGATCCAGCGCGACTTCGCCCTTGACCTTCGTGTGCTCGGCGAGCATGTGCCCACGCTGTTCGTCCGTCTGGAAGGCGAGCAGCACGCGCCCGGAGCCGGTATCGATCAACCCGACGCGCGAGCCGAGTCGCACCGAGATGCCCCACGCTCCCGGCCCATCCACCTGCGCGATGACAAGCAGATTGCCGCGATCGTAGACCGCGAGATGCACAGATTGCTCGGCTGCATCGGCGAATCGCTGCATCACCGGCAGCGCCTCGGCAATCAGCCGGTTCATCGGCGGATGACGATGCGCGAGCGCGTAAAGCTTAAGGCTCAGCGAATAACGGTCGCCTTCGGGCGAGCGCATGACGTATTGCCGCGCGACGAGCCGCTCCAGCATCCGGTACATCTCGCTTGCGTTTCGCCCGAGCATTTTCGTGATCTCCGCGCGCGTGAGCCCCGATTTCTGCTCAGACAGCAATTCGAGAATATCGAGTCCTTTGTCGAGCGCGGGCGCGCGGTAGCGGTCAGCGTCGCCGTCAGCATCGATAGCATCGGGGGCCATTCTCGGTCTAGGTCGATTCATGTTGGGGCCACGCGAGTGTAAGTCTTCCGACAGGCGCGCGCGATCGACGGCCTGTCGCGGCAATCCACGGCAGGTCGCGTCACGCGCGGTTCTTGACTTCGTTTTGTGCGTATATGAATAATACGTTCGCTGATGGATGAATCGAAAGACCAGACGCTGGAAAAGCTGAAAACTTTCACGCTGATCTCGATGAGGTTCGAGCGGGTCGAATCCGCGCGTTTGCCCGTCAGCACGGGACGCGCTAGTGTTGCGGCTCGAATGGCGGATTCCAAAACAAACTGACGGGTTTGCACATGACCGCACAAATGCAGCAGGAGACAGCTTTACCGCGACGCAGGATCGGCCGCACGTCGCTGGAAGTTACGGCGCTGTCGCTAGGCACGGCGCCGCTCGGCGGCCTGTATCACGAACTGACGGAAGACGAGGCGCGCGCGACGGTCGATGCCGCGTGGCAATCCGGCATTCGCTTTTTCGACACTGCGCCGCACTACGGCCACACGAAGGCGGAACATCGGCTCGGCGATGCATTGCGGCGATATCCGCGCGGCGACTTCGTGCTGTCGACGAAAGTCGGCCGTCGCTTCGTACCGCGCACGACACGCTACGACGGGAGCGAAGGCTGGGCCGCGCCGCTGCCTTTCCAGGCGATCTACGACTACAGCTACGACGGGATCCTGCGCTCGTTCGAAGACAGCCAGATGCGGCTCGGCATGACCGATATCGACATCGTGCTGATACACGACATCGGCCGCGTCACGCACGGTGAAATGAACGCGCATTACTGGAAACAACTTAGCGATGAAGGCGGCTTCCGCGCGCTCGACGAACTGAAGCGGTCACGCGGCGTGAAGGCGGTCGGGCTCGGCGTGAACGAAGGCGCGGCGGTGATGGAAATGATGGCGGCGTTCGATATCGATTGCGCGCTGCTGGCCGGCCGTTACACGCTGCTGGAGCAGAACACACTCAACGATCTGTTGCCCGAATGCGAGAAGCGCGGCGTGAGCATTCTGCTGGGCGGCGCGTTCAACTCGGGCATTCTCGCGCGCGGCCTCGATGCCAAAGCACATGGCGACCTCAAGTTCAATTACAGCGACGCGCCGAAGGAAATCGTCGAGCGCGTGGGCAAGCTGGAGCGCGTGTGTCGCGAACATGGCGTCGCGCTCTCGACCGCGGCCATCCAGTTTCCTTATGCGCATAAAGTCGTGGCAACGGTGCTAATGGGGGCGCGCACGCCGGCGGAGGTGCGCGAGAACGCGTCATCGTTCGCGACTCCAATTCCAGCCGCGCTGTGGGATGCCTTGCGCGCCGAAAATCTGCTTCACGCGAACGCGCCGGTGCCGCGATGACAACGACGATGACCATCGACGCACATCAACACTATTGGGACCCGGCGCGCGGCGATTACGGCTGGCTCACGCCGGAGATGAAACCGTTGTATCGCTTATTCGGCTCCGACGACCTCGCGCCATTGCGACAGGCAACAGGCGTGCAAAGAACCGTCGTCGTTCAGGCCGCGCCGACGGTCGAGGAAACGCGCTATTTGCTCGACCTCGCGCGCGGCGATGATTCGATCGCGGGTGTCGTCGGCTGGGTGCCGCTCGATTCGATCGACGCGGTGAAGATCATCGACGAATTGGCGCGCGAGCCGAAGTTCAAGGCCGTGCGTCCGATGCTGCAAGACCTTCCCGACGATTCGTGGATCGAACACGCGCCGCTGGACGCCGCGATCCGGCGCCTGATCGAACTCGATCTCGCCTTCGACGCGCTGATCTTCGCGCGGCACGTGCCTGCGCTGATCGAGTTTGTCGAGCGCTATCCGAAGCTCAGGATCGTGATCGACCATGGCGCGAAGCCGCCGATCCGCGAGGGCATCGATGCGGGCTGGCAACCCTGGGCCGACGGCATCGTGCAACTCGCCGCGTTACCGCAAAAACCTTTTTGCAAGCTTTCCGGACTGGCAACCGAAGCATCGCCGAACTGGACCGAGGAAACTTTAAGACCCTACGTCGCGCATCTTCTCGACCAATTCGGACCCGCGCGGCTGATGTGGGGCAGCGACTGGCCGGTACTGAACATGAATGGCAGCTACGCTGCCTGGCACGACACCGCCACAAATCTGACCTCGCATCTCGAAAAAGCGCAGCAAGACGCAATTTTCGGCGGGAACGCCCGTGCGTTCTACCGTCTCTGAAACACCCGAAATACCCGGCATGTCTCAAAAACACCTTCGACTGGAGCTGTAGATGGTACAAAGACTGGCAGGCAAGACGGCGCTGATCACGGCGGCGGGGCAAGGCATCGGGCTCGCGACCGCCGAGCTGTTTGCGAAAGAAGGCGCGCGCGTGATCGCGACCGACATTCGCACGGAATCGCTCGAAGGCAAGTCCTTCGAAGTGAAGCGGCTCGACGTGCGCGATGCGCAAGCGATCACCGCGCTCGCCGACGAGATCGGAGCGATCGACGTGCTTTTCAACTGTGCGGGCTACGTGCACGCCGGATCGATTCTGGAGGCGACCGAAGAGGACTGGGACTTCGCCTTCGACCTGAACGCGAAGGCGATGTATCGGACGATTCGCGCGTTTTTGCCGAAGATGCTCGAAAAAGGCGGCGGTTCGATCATCAACATGTCATCGGCGGCGTCGAGCGTGAAGGGCGTGCCGAATCGCTTCGTGTATGGTGCGTCGAAGGCGGCGGTGATCGGACTGACCAAGTCCGTCGCCGCCGATTTCGTCACGCGCGGCGTGCGCTGCAATGCGATCTGTCCGGGCACCGTGGAATCGCCGTCGCTGAAGGACCGCATCGCGGAACAGGCGAAGGCGCAGGGCGCTTCGGTCGACGCCGTGCAGGCGGCCTTCGTCGCGCGTCAGCCAATGGGACGCGTGGGCCGCGCCGGAGAGATCGCGGCGCTCGCGCTGTATCTCGGCTCGGACGAATCGTCGTTCACGACGGGTCAGATTCATGTCATCGACGGCGGCTGGTCGAACTAAGCCGCGCCTATCAACCGTTTTTGCAACGCGAAAGAGGATCAAAACAGATGAAGCTGCTTCGTTACGGCCCCAAGGGTCAGGAAAAACCGGGTCTGCTGGACGCAGAGGGCCAGATTCGCGACCTGTCGAAGGTCGTCGATGACATCGCCGGCGCGACGCTGACCGATGCGGGCCTGGCGAAACTGCGCGGCGTAGATGTCGCGACGCTGCCGGTGGTCGATGGCAATCCGCGCATCGGGCCGTGCGTGGGGCGCGTCGGCAAGATGGTGTGCATCGGTCTGAACTATGCGGATCACGCGGCGGAATCGAACCTGCCGGTGCCGACCGAGCCGGTCATCTTCAACAAGTGGACGAGCGCGATCTGCGGTCCGAACGATAATGTCGAAATCCCGCGCAATTCGGTCAAGACCGACTGGGAAGTCGAACTCGGCGTGGTGATCGGCAAGGAAGCGAAATATGTCGATGAAGCCAATGCGCTCGATTACGTCGCCGGCTACTGCGTGATCAACGACGTCTCCGAGCGCGAGTGGCAGCTCGAGCACGGCACGCAATGGGACAAGGGCAAGGGCTTCGACACTTTCGGCCCGATCGGCCCGTGGATGGTCACGAAGGACGAAGTCGCCGATCCGCAGAAGCTCGATCTGTGGCTCGAAGTCGATGGCAAGCGCTATCAGAACGGCAACACGAAGACGATGGTCTTCACGGTCGCGCAATTGGTCGCGTATCTGTCGAAGGTGATGAGCCTGCAGCCGGGCGATGTCATTTCCACGGGCACCCCGCCGGGCGTCGGCATGGGCGTGAAGCCGAACGCGGTGTATCTGAAGGCCGGCCAGACCATGAAGCTCGGCATTCAGGGGCTCGGCGAGCAGACGCAGAAGACCGTCGCGGCACAGTGACGCGACACCCGTAGAAAGCAAAAAACCTCGCTGAAAAGCGAGGTTTTTTGTTTCGGACGACGGATTTGAGAGGTTCAGCCGTGGAACACCGGCTCGGCGGCCGTGGTTTCGCTGATGCGCGTGATCGTGCCCTGCGCGACCGCGACAAGCCGCTCGGCGCCGCCATCCGTGACGAACACGTCGCACTGGCAGGTGGCCTGCGTCATGCCCGCGTGGACGACTCGCGCCCGCGCCATCAGGGTGCCGCTCACGGCCGGACGCAGATAATTGATCTTGTACTCGCCGGTCACGACTTTCGGCCCGAGACGCAGCGCGCCCGCGAAGGTCAGCGCGTTATCGACGAGATAACTCACCACCCCGCCGTGCACGAAACCGTGTTGTTGCCTGAGCTCATCCCTGATCGGCAGGCACAGCGTGAGACTCGCTGAATCGACCTGCATGAGTTTGGTTCCGAGCAAGGCGCTGAACGGTTGCGCATTCAGCGCACCGCGCGCGATATCGACGATTTCGGCCATTCGGACACTCCTTGGGTGGGTTCGGTGCCGTCCTGCAAAGACAATAGGAAGCGTTCGCGCGCACTGCAAGGAAGTCATGCAAAAAATGTGCAACGGTGCGTTTCGGGCGGCATGCGCGCCGCTTCGCGCGTCTTCGTAACGCTCCGACGCCGCGGCGCATTCCCTGCATTCGCGTAGACAAACCATTGCGGCAAACGATTCAAGCTTTCGAAGGCCGTTGCCGTAAACCCGCACTGTTCCCCGCTCAGGCGGGCTTATTTTCGGAAATTGTGGGTGTCGCGGATGTTCGGAAAGATCAAGGTTTCGTCGGGTTTGCTCGCAGTTCTGGTGGTGTTCTGTCTCTTTCAGCTCGTGACCGAAGGGCTCGGCTTCTGGTCTTTGTCACGCACGCATGACGATGTCGGCAGTCTCTCCGACATCGCGCTCAAGCAGGTCAACGCGGTCAACGAGACCACGCAGCATCTGATGGACGCGCGTATCAACCTCTCGCGCGCGGGTACGCGCATGGTGCGCGGCGGCACGGAGCCGACCGAGATCGTCCAGCACGCGCGGGAGCAGATCGCGGCGGCGGACAAGTCCTTCGCGGCGTTCCTGAACGCGCGCAAAACCGGCGAGGAAAACGCCGCGCGAATGACCGCGCTGCAGGCCAAGTACGCCGAATACGCGAAGGCGCTGAGCGAGCTCGTTCAATATCTCGACGCCGGCAATATTCAGGCGTTCCTCGATCAGCCGACGCAAGGCTTTCAGGACCGCTATCTCGCCGAGCAGAAGAACTTCGTCGATTTCGGCGACGCAGCCGGCCGCGCCTATCTCTCGTCGATCGACACGCGCTACGCCTGGTTCCGCGCCGTCGGTCTCGCGATTCTCGTGACGCTGGTCGGGGGCATCGTGCTCGTGCATGCCGCGCTGCGCCGTGGCGTGATCCAGCCGCTCGAGGAAGCGGGGCGTCACTTCGAGCGCATCGCGAACGGGCGTCTCGACGAGCGCATCGAAAATCGCGGCACGAACGAAATCGGCCGTCTGTTCGCGGGACTCGCGACGATGCAGGCGAGCGTCGCGAGCACGGTCAAGACGGTGCGCGAGACCTCGGATTCGATCAACTTCGGCGCCGATGAAATCGCCAGCGGCAACGCGGATCTCTCCGCGCGCACGGAGAATCAGGCGGCCTCTCTCGAGGAAACCGCGTCGAGCATGGAAGAGCTGACCGCGACGGTGCGCCAGAACGCCGAGCACGCGCGCGAGGCGAACACGCTCGCGGGCGAGGCGCTCGACGCGACCTCGCGCGGCTCGAGCGTGGTGGATGACGTCGTCGAGAAGATGCGCGGCATCGCGTCGAGCTCGGACAAGATCGCGGAGATCATCTCGGTCATCGACGGCATCGCGTTCCAGACCAATATTCTTGCGCTGAACGCGGCCGTCGAGGCGGCGCGCGCGGGCGAGCAGGGGCGCGGCTTCGCGGTCGTGGCGGGCGAAGTGCGCGGGCTCGCGCAGCGCTCGGCGCAATCGGCGAAGGAGATCAAGGAGCTGATCGGCGAATCGGTCGCGCAGGTGAGCGACGGTTCGGTGCTGGTCGAGCGCGCGGGCGCGGCGATGCGCGAAGTGTCGACGTCGATTTCGCGCGTCACGCAAATGATGGCGGAGATCAGCGCGTCGTCGCTGGAGCAGAGCGTGGGGATCGAGCAGGTGAATCAGGCCGTCACGCAGATGGACGAGATGACGCAGCAGAACGCGGCGCTCGTCGAGCAGGCTGCGGCGGCTGCGTCGTCGCTGCACGAGCAGACGCGGCAACTCAAAGCGGCGGTTTCGGTGTTTCAGCTCGCGTGATTCTGCTTAGAGCGGGAGCGCCGCGTACGACGTCGCGGAGGTGATACGTCATCTCGGCGCCTGCTCCGAACGCGGCGCATTGCCTTTTTTCGGCGTCAGGCAGTAGCAGCTCTCAGGGCGATCGTGAAATTGTTGAATTTTATGTCTTCCTAGCTTGAGTGGTTGATGTACATCTTATTTCATGAAAAGCTTGGCTTTCCTAATAAAAACGAGGGCCAAAAATTCATGAACATTTCTAGAGTTTTGTACTCAAGTATGGCGGCAATAGTGGTCGCGACCGGGGCGTCCAAAGTCTGGGCCGATCAGGCCATGCAATTGCAATGCTCGGGAGGAAATAAGGGAACCTGCGTAACGACCATCGACGGTAGCTTGCTCACCTGGCAAGGAACGAATATCGCGGTCAACCAAACGACTAAAACGACTGCCGACTATTCCTGCAATACCTACAGAGATCCGAGCGGCATGGCGAGCGCCGGGAAGGTGACCGTGTACAGCAACTTCAGCACGAGCGCATACCCGAATTCGAACCCGAGTGCATCGGTCATGATTCCGTGTAGTTAGCAGCGATTAAGTCGTGACTGCTGGTTCCGAACTGGCGGTCACTTCATTGCCTCTATTATCAAATAGACGAAAAATCGGACGAATTTGATTTGACGGTTCACGGCAATCAGATTCTCGATTGAAGAAAACAGGTTGCGCTGAAATGCCAAATGTCTGCATTATCATTCCATGTTTTAACGCTGCGCGCACATTGTCCCGCGCGCTAAATAGTTGTCTGGCACAGGAAGCGGCGCAAGTTATCGTTGTGGACGACAATTCGCAGGATAGTTCAGCTGCGATCGTTCAATATTACGCGCTCAAGGACCGACGAGTCGAACTGCTGAAGATGTGTGAAAATTGCGGGCCTGCAAAAGCAAGAAACTATGGCGCAAATCACGCGAAATATCCGGTCCTCGCATTTTTAGACGCAGATGACGAATATCTGCCTGGCGCTCTCGCAACAGCTACGACCTATCTCTCGCAGAACCCGTTGCGGCCGGCTGTTCGACTCGACGTCGACTTTTCCACCTTTCCGAGTGAAATTATCGCTGGACCGAATTTCGAGCAGCTTGCCCATGTCATGAGCGACAGCGTGGCGAGCAGCTTGGTCATCAAGCGCTCGGTGTTTCTCGCGCTGGGCGGCTTTCCTTTCGACGAAGTCTTTCGCCGATATGGCGGAGAAGACTCCGCATTATCGAATGCGGTAAATGACATCTACGGCTGTTTTCGGATTGGAGGCCGAAAGTGGGTGCGCATGCACTATCACCAAAACAGCCATGCCGCTCGATTCTTCCGACGCGCAATGGGCGAGCCGATGCATCCGCGTGAACATAGCGAAATCGTGGAGGCCATCGACCGATTCGTGCAACGTGCGCGCCAGGCGATTTATCCCGAAGCAGGGTAATCACGGCGCGCCAGATCAACATCAGCGTGTAGGCAAAGCCGCGTACGACGTCGCAAGATGGTACGGCGTCGTCGACGGCATTTCGGCGCGGGTGATCTCGCCCTGCGCCGAACGGCATTCCACCCAGCCGCGTTCGTGCAGGAAGCGCGCGGCGAAGCGCTCGATCGGTTGCGCCACCTGATCGCCGCGCGTGGCCAGTGCACGCAGATATTCGGTCTGCGCCCAGATGCGCTGCGTGCCGTCTATCACACGGCCGGTTTCATCGAGCGCGGCGCAGACGCCGCCTGTTTCCCGATCCACGCCGTGCCGCTGCGCGAAATCGAACGCGCGAGCGAGACCCGCATTCAGTCCCGCCGCCTCGAACGCGGCGTGTCCGCTTCCCATCGCCAGGAAATACCACTCGAATTGATGGCCCGGCTCCAGCCGGTTGCCCGGCGCGCCCATCGGCAATTCGGCGATCGAGCCGCTCGGCTCGTGCACGAACGCATCAGCGACGGAGCGCGCGAGTAGGGCGAGCCGCTTGTCGTAGGCGAACTCTCCGGTGGCTTCGCGCGCGGCGAGCCATGCTTCGGCGAGATGCATCAGCGGGTTCTGCAGCGGCGTCTCGAGCGTCGCGCCGAAGTCCTCCGCGAGCACGGCGTTCAGCAAATCACCGCCGCTGGAAAAGCGCGCTTCGATCAGCCGCGATGTCTCGTCGAGCAGCGCGAGCGCGTGCGCCGAGCCGCTGCGCTTGGCGTATGCCGCGCACGCGAAGATCACGAACGCATGCGTGTACAGATCCTTGTGACGCTCCAGCGGCGCGCCGGACGCGTCCACGCTGTAGAACCATCCGCCGTTTCGCTTGTCCTGAAAATAGTGCCGCAGCGATTCGAACAGCGTCGCGGCGTGCGTCAGGTCGCCGGCTTCCGAAAATACGAAGAGCTGGCGCGCGCAGGCCATCGCCCGATAGCGTTTCGGCGGCTGCGGCGCGTGGTCGTCCGGGGCGACCGCTTCATATGCGAGGCCGAGCGTCGCGTTGAAGCCTGGACCGCGCCAGACGGGCAGCACGACGTTCGCGTAGTGCTCGCGCAGGCGCGCCGGGGAATCCGGGCGCAACGATTGCAAGGGCGACGAAGCGTTTGGTTGCTGATCCTGCATAGAAAGGCTCTGATGGTTCCGGGGAGGCGCGCGGACTCGCCCGGCGCGCACAGCAGGAAAGGATAGCAAAACCGGACCGGCGCGAACCGCTCGAGGCGGACCGCGTACGGGCCATCGACGTGCGGAGGGTCAAAACATGTTGGGAAATATGGAAATCGTGTCGCGGCTGGTCATGGCTGCGGCGCTTGGCAGCGTGATCGGTTTCGAACGCGAGCGGCTGTCGTGGGCAGCGGGGCTGCGCACGCACATGCTGGTGTGCGTCGGCTCGGCGCTCATCATGATCGTGTCCGCGTATGGCTTCGAGGATGCGCTGAAGGCCGATCACGTCGTGCTCGATCCGTCGCGGGTGGCGGCACAGGTCGTATCGGGCATCGGCTTTCTGGGCGCGGGGTCGATTCTTCTGCGCGGCGAGATCGTGCGCGGGCTCACCACCGCTGCGAGTCTCTGGTCGGTCGCGGCGATCGGGCTCGCGGTGGGCGGCGGGCTCTACACGGCGTCGATCGCGGCGACCGCCATCATCCTGCTCATTCTCGCGGGGATCAAGCCGCTGGAGCGCCGCTTCATCAGCGTGAAGCAGCGCCGGCAACTGACGATGCTGGTCGAGCGCGGCTCGCTCTCCTTCCACGCGCTGCACGAGGCGCTCGGCCCCGGCAGCGTGCGCGTAAAGCAGTTCGTCGTGCAGCAGAGCGACGACTCGCCCGATCTGGACGAGGTTCGCGTCGAGCTGTCGCGGGCATCGACGCTCGAATATCAGGCGATTTGCGAACGTTTGCGGCAACTCGACGTCGTGCGTGAGTTCCGCGAGGACGACGCGGCCTGAAAATGACCGTGATGGTGCAGGATTGCACGCGCGGCCATGCGACAATGCGGCCCTCTCGAAAATAATCGCCGATACGCGGTGTGCGTCGCGCGCCGGCCGCCGTCTTTCGAACCTATGCCAGATGCCGCTGTAAATAGAGAATCCGAAACGCTCCAGGACGAGCCCGCGGCACGATCCCGCCGTCGACGCGCAACGGCCCCAGACGACCCGCCACTCCTGCAGGACAACGCCGACACCGAAAAGAAACTGGCGCGCGCGGCGCGCTCCGCGGAGCGCCTCGCGCAACTGAGCGAAGGCGCGCGCGGCGGCGAAACGCTCGACTTGTTCGCTGAAGATGCCGAACGCGCGCATCAGCAGGCGCTCAACACGGATATCCGCCAAGGTACGTTCGAGGGATTCGAGCTGCCCGATGTGTTTCTGGCAGCGGTGCAATCCACTTGCGGTACAGCTACGCCGGAATTGGCTGCGTCGAAGCGGCCTGCGCGCGGAAGCACGGCGGCGCTGACGCCCGTGGCGCCAATGCAGGGCCTTTTTCAGGATGAATTCCTCGAAACCCCCGACGCGCCACCCGCAGAGCCTGTGCTGAGGGAAAAAGCCATCGCGGCGATGCCTGCGGCCACGGCACGCCTGGCGAGCATCAGCACCTCCGCGGCGCCGGAAAGTCCCGCGCGTGCTTCGTTTGGCGTCGCTTCCGCGCGAGTCGAACACGACCGCGATGGCATGGAAGACACAAGCGGCCCAAGTGTCTCCCAGCGGGCCAGCCGAAACGCGGCGCCCGAACTCGACCGCGCCCGCGCCACGGCGTTCGCGGACACCATCGACGCGCTCTACGCCGTGATCGCCGAACAGCGCACGTCGACCGCCGCCCACGCGCGCCGCCTGAAAACGATGCTGACGATCATCGTCTGCGTGATGCTCGGCACGGTGGCGACGGGAATCGCGCAAACCGTCGTGCTGATGCACATGAGCCGCGACGGCAAGCTGCAGCAGGACCGCATGGAGCAACTGATGCTCAGCCAGCAGGCGACCCTCGCCTCGCTCTTCGATACCGATTCGGCGACCGTGAGCATGCGCCAGTCTCCCGACAGGCCGCGCGAAGCCGATGACGCCTCGCCGGTCCAGCCCGTCAGCGCCGCCGGAGCCGCACGGGTCACCAACGCCGATTCCGCGCCGAAAAAGCACACGCGTCAGCCGCACCATCGCGCCGGTTCTTCGGCGCACTGATCCCATGCGTCGGATTCCCGCGACACCCCGCGCTGCGGCGGCGTGTCGCGGTTTTCGCTCGTCTCGGCGCCGAGCGCCCGCCGCGCGGCCTCCTGCGCCCCGTCCCCGTTTATTTCGCGCATTTCGATCGGTAACTTTGTAGAAAAACTACCAAATTTTTATCCATGAAATGTTGCATTGCACTAGAAATCGATCAGGGCAAACCCTATAATTCTCTCTAAGGGAAAACCCTCTGTAACTAACCGGAGTCAATCATGAGCTACCTCTTCGCCCTGCTGCAAAAGTTTGCTTCGCTGTTCGAATCGCCGCACCTGCCGATGGACAAGGATTACTCGTATCAAGCGCGTTTCCGTGAATCGGAGCGTCAACGCAAGTCGCGCGGCACGGCATTCGGCTTCCGTCTGTAATGCGCGGCTGAAGGCGGCGCGGGAAACACAATACGAGCAACACACGACGGCAAGCGCCGTACGACCCGCCCGCTAGTTCTTCCTCAGCATGTAGTTTTTCTAGCAGATTTCTTGTTGGTCCAGCGTCGTTTCGAGACGCATCCCTTCCTTGGCGCCGCTCGCGCGCGATCAAAACACCACCTTTCGCCCGGCTGACGGTCGCTTCGCAAGATGCCTGCATCGCAAAAGGCATCGGGACTTGTCCTTACGCGACATCCCAAAAAACTCCCGTTTCTTCGCCGCGCCCGCCGCAAACCCTTGTCCAGCAAGGCTTCGATTCACCGTCGTCGCATCGGCCCTTATTCCAGTGTCGTATTTCCACATGTGTTTGTCGCAAATAGTCGGCAGACGCGACTTTTTTCTGGCAACTATGTATGAACAGCGCGGACACGCGTCCGCACTCGCCAGGAGATATTCGATGAATTCCCCCAAGGTAGTAGTCGAAGGGCTGTGCAAGGTGTTTGGCAACAGCCCCAAACAGGCGTTAGACATGCTGGCCGGCGGCGCAACGAAGGAAGAAGTCTTCAAGCGCACCGGACAGATCGTCGGCGTCCACAACGTCTCCTTCGACGTCAAGGAAGGCGAGATCTTCGTGCTCATGGGCCTTTCAGGCTCGGGCAAATCCACGCTGATCCGGCTGATCAACCGGCTGGTCGAACCGACCGCCGGCAAGGTGCTGATCGACGGCCGCGATGTGGCCGCCGTGGCCCGCTCGGAACTTACGGCGCTGCGCCGCAAGGACATGAGCATGGTGTTCCAGTCCTTCGCGCTGATGCCGCAGCGCACCGTTCTTTCCAACGCCGCATTCGGCCTCGAGGTCGCGGGCGTCGGCAAGAAGGAGCGCGAAGCGCGGGCGATGACCGTGCTCGAGCAAGTCGGCCTCGCACCATTCGCACAGAAGCTGCCAGCGCAGCTGTCGGGCGGCATGCAGCAGCGCGTGGGTCTCGCGCGTGCGCTCGCGGTGAATCCTTCGCTAATGATCATGGACGAGGCGTTTTCCGCACTCGACCCGCTGAAGCGCAAGGAAATGCAGAACGTGCTGCTCGATCTGCAACGCGAGCAGCGCCGCACGATCCTGTTCGTCTCGCACGATCTTGAAGAGGCGATGCGCATCGGCACGCGTATTGCGATCATGGAAGGCGGCCGCGTGGTGCAGATCGGCACGCCGCAGGAAATCATCACGAATCCGGCGGACGATTACGTGGAGGCCTTCTTCGAAGGCATCGACACGAGCCGCTACCTGACGGCCGGCGACCTGATGCAGACCGACGACGTGCCGCTCATCAAGCACTCGCCGCAGATCGATGCATCGAGCGTCGCCGCGACGCTCAACGGCAGCGCGGACTACGCCTTCGTGCTCGACGCGCAACGGCGCATTCGCGGCTTCGTCGGGCGCGATGCGAGCGGCAACGCGACGCCGCAGATCAAACCCATCGAATGCATCGAGCGCCACATGACGCTGGATGATGTCGTGAACCGTGTGGTCGCGAGTCCCGCGCCGCTGCCCGTCGTCGAGGCGGACGGTTCGTACTGCGGTTCGATCAACAAGACCAATGTCCTGAAGGTCCTTACGCACCATCGAGGTTCCCATGTCTGAAATCATTCCGCTTGGCAGTTGGGTGGACCACGGCGTCCACTATCTCCTCGATCACGACGCGAAGACCTTCGATTCCATCGGCAAGGTCATCGAAACCTTCGCCGCGGCGGTCGAGCATAGCCTGCAGGCCATTCCGATGTGGGCGCTCATGGCGATCTTCGTCGGCATCGGACTGTGGCGCGTCGGCTGGCGCTTCGCGGTGTTCGTCCTCGCCTCGCTGTTGCTGATCTACGCGACGAACTTCTGGGATCAGATGGTCATCACGCTGGGCCTCACGTTGTCGTCCACGTTCATCAGCCTGCTGCTCGGCATTCCGCTCGGCATCTGGACCTCGAAGAGCAAGTACATCGAAATGGGCGTGCGCCCCGTGCTCGACCTGATGCAGACGATGCCCGCCTTCGTCTACCTGATTCCGGCCGCGATGCTGTTCGGCCTGGGTCGCGTGCCTGGCATTCTGGCCACCGTCATCTTCGCGATGCCGCCCGCCGTGCGTCTCACCGCGCTCGGTATCAAGCAGGTGAATCGCGAGATCGTGGAAGCGGGTCAGGCGTTCGGCTGCACGCCGTTCCAGCTGCTCTACAAGGTGCAGATTCCGAACGCGCTGCCTTCGATCATGACCGGCGTGAACCAGACGATCATGATGGCCTTGTCGATGGTGATCATCGCGTCGATGGTCGGCGCGGGCGGTCTCGGCAACGACGTGCTGGCTTCGATTCAGCGTCTGGATATCGGGCTCGGCTTCGAGAGCGGCTTGTCGGTGGTGTTGCTGGCGATCATTCTCGACCGCATCACCGAGAGCTTCGGACGTTCGCCCGGCATGGCGCGCGCTCCGCTGTTCGCCGGACTGAAGAGCGTGATGAAGGTGCGCCGCACGCCGGCGACGCAACAAGGCTAACAAGGCACACGAGCTATGAAGCGCGACGCGATCGTCCCAGCGGTAACCGATTCACCGTTGTCCAATCTCGCGCACTTCGGCTTTCTCACGCTGCCGAACTTCTCGATGATCGCGTTCACGAGCGCGGTCGAGGTGCTGCGCATGGCCAATTACGTCGGCCGTGCGCAGCACTACACGTGGTCGATCATCACGCCCGACGGCGAACCGGCGCGGGCGAGCAACGGCATCACCGTGAAGCCGACGGTCACGCTCGATGAAGCGGGCATGCCCGACGTGCTGATCGTGTGCGCGGGCTGGCATGTCGCAGAGTATGTCGACGACAAGGTCATCGGGCTTTTACAGCGCGCGCATGAAGCGGGCATTCCGCTGGGCGGCATCTGCACCGGGCCGTACGCGCTGCTCGCGGCGAAGCTGCTGGACGGATATCGCTGCACGCTGCACTGGGAAGACATGTCGCCGGTCAACAAGCGCTTCCCGCATGTGCGTTTCGCGGACGAACTCTTCGTGATCGATCGCGACCGAATGACCTGCACCGGAGGCACCGCGCCGCTGGACCTGATGCTCAATCTCGTCGGCATGCGGCTCGGGCAGGCGCACGCGACCCAGGTGTCGGAGCAGTTCATCGTCGAACGGATTCGCGGATCGACGGATTACCAGCATATTCCGGTCGATGCGCGCGTCGGCTTTTCGCGCGCCGAGCTGGTCGAAGTGGTGCGGCTGATGGAAGCGAATATCGAGGAGCCGCTCTCGCTCGAAGAGCTCGCACGGCTCGTGCATCTGTCGCAGCGGCACTTGCAGCGAATGTTCAAGATGTTCCTCAACGTGTCGCCGACGCATTACTACCTGACCTTGCGGCTGCGGCGCGCGCGCGAACTTTTGCGCAACACCGACGCATCGATCGCGCGCGTGACCAGCATCTGCGGTTTTCATTCGCCTTGTCACTTCAGCAAGGCGTATCGTGCGCAGTTCGGCCATGCGCCGAGCGTCGAGCGTCGATTATCGGCCTGACGTTTTTTTCCTGATTTCAATGATCCGCGCCGGCGTTCGCAACGCCGCGCGCGGGCCGTGTTGCGCCTTCAAAAGACCTGGGAGAGAAGAGATGAAACGCTTGTGGATCGCGCCGCTGGCTGCGGCGATGCTGTCGGGTGTGTGCGCCGCCAGCGCGGCTGAACCGGCCGCGTGCAGGAACGTGCGTTTCGCCGATGTCGGCTGGACCGATATCGCCGCAACCACGGGCCTTGCATCGACGGTTCTGCAAGGCCTGGGCTACAACCCGACGAAGACGATCGCTTCGGTGCCGATCACGTTCGCGGGCGTGAAGAGCAAGCAGATCGATGTATTCCTCGGCTACTGGTCGCCGACCATGGACCCGATGATCGATTCGTTCAAGAAGGCGAATCAGGTGAAGATCCTGCCGACGCCGAATCTGGTCGGCGCGAAATACACGCTGGCGGTGCCGGACTATGCGTATCAGGCGGGCATCAAGAACTTCAACGACATCGCGAACAACTACGACAAGCTCGACGGCAAGATCTACGGCATCGAGCCGGGCAACGACGGCAACGCGCTCATCAAGAAGATGATCGACAACAACATGTACGGGCTCGGCAAGTTCAAGCTGGTCGAGTCGAGCGAGGCCGGCATGCTGGTGGAGGTGAATCGCGCGATTCGCGAGAAGAAGCCGATCGTGTTCCTCGGCTGGGAACCGCATCCGATGAACGTGCAGATGAAGATCGACTATCTCGCCGGCGGCGACGACGTGTTCGGTCCGAACTACGGCGAGGCGAAAGTGCTGACGGTCACGCCGACCGATTACGACACGCGTTGCCCGAATGTCGCGAAGCTGGTGTCGAATCTGCAATTCACGACGGACATCGAGAATCACGTGATGCTGCCGATCATGAACAAGACCGATGCGAACAAGGCGGCGAAGGAATGGCTGAAGCAGAATCCGGCCGTGCTCGACAAGTGGCTCGCGGGCGTGAAGACGTTCGACGGGAAGGATGGGTTGCCGGCGGTGAAGGCGTACGTCGCCGGCAACTGAGTGCAGTGATGCGCGTGCGAGGGCGCGTCAGGTCCGATAGTCGACCTTCGCGCCTTCGATCATCCGCAACGCCGCCTCCCACTGCAGCGCCATGATCCCCTCGGACTCATCGCGCCGATATTGCGCCGCCGTCACCTCGCACACCTTCTGCGACGGCAGATTCAATTCCGCATTGCCCGCCAGCGCGCGAATCTGGATCTCGCACGCCCGCTCCAGAAAATACATTTCCTGAAACGCCTCTGGAATCGACTTTCCGCACGTGAGCAATCCGTGATTCTTCAAAATCATCGCGTTGTGCAGACCGAGATCGTTCACGAGCCGGTCGCGCTCCGCGAGATCGAGCGCAATGCCTTCGTAGTCGTGATAGGCAATATGGCCGTAGTACTTCAACGCATGCTGACTGATCGGCAATAGACCTTGTTTCTGCGCCGACACCGCCGCGCCCGCCGCCGTATGCGTATGCACGACGCAAAACACATCGGGCCGCGCCATGTGAATCGCCGAGTGAATCGTGAAGCCGGCCGGGTTCACGCGATAGCGCTCGGGATCGTTGCCCGCGCCCGCTTCGACCGGACGTCCCTCCTGATCGATGCGCACCAGATCCGACGCGCGCATCTCGTCGAACAGCACGCCATAGCGATTGATCAGAAAGTGATGATCCGCTCCCGGCACGCGCGCGCTGATGTGCGTGAAGATCATGTCGGTCCAGCGGAAATGCCCAATCACACGATACAGCGCCGCGAGATCGCAACGCACCTTCCATTCTTCCTGCGAGTATCCGTGAGTCTCCATGCCGTTCCTCCTTGGTTTGATGAGCCGCGGAAAACGTACTGCGAAAGACCTTCTAGATTGCCTGGGCGCGGCCCGGAAAAACTTCGTCGTAGTCCATTGCCTGATTCGCATCCGTCGCGTCCTGCGCGCCGCCCTGTTCGCGATACGCCATGGGCGGCACACCGAACTGCTTGCGGAATTCGCGGCCGAGATGCGATGCATCAGAGAAACCGCAGCTCGATGCGATATCGGCCACGGTCTTGTCCGAACTCGTAAGCAGCCACGCGGCCGTGCGCAGCCGCACCTGCTTCGCGTAAGCCTGCGGCGCCTTGCCGGTTTCCGCCTTGAAGAGCCGCTCCAGTTGCCGCGTCGACAGATCGAGCTTGTGCGCGAGCTCGTCCAGCGTGAGCGAGCGTCCGACATGCTGCTCCATCAGCAGGATCGCACGTTTCACCTTCGGATGCGTGGCGGGCGCGAGGCCCGGCGGATGCGGCTGCGGCGCATTGCCTTTCTGCATGTCGTCGACGAGCAGGATGCGCAGCGCCTTTTGCACCGTCGCCGTTTCGAAGTGACGCAGCAGGATCGCGGCGGCCACGTCGATAGAAGCGCGCCCGCCCGAGCACGTGATGCGCCTTCTGTCGATGACAAAGAGCCGGTCCGCAACGAGCGCCTGTTCGTCCGCATGAGGAAAACGTTCGACGAAATCCCAGTAGTGGAACCAGCTCACGCAGATGCGATGCCCTTCGAGCACGCCCGCGCGCATCAGCGAGAACACGCCCGTGCACATGCCGACGAGCGTCGCGTTCGATGCCGCGGCGCGGCGGATGAACTGCAGCGTCGCATCGCTCGTGGCGGGGCCCGAATGCAGCAGGCCGCCGACCACGACGACGTAATCGAACGGCTCGGCCCGATCGTAGGTTTCCCACGGCGTGATCTGGATGCCGCAACTCGCGCGCACCGGCGCGAGCGTTTCACCGATCACGCTCCACGAGCAGCGCACGGGGCGGCTGAAATCGCCTTCGTCGGCGGACAGGCGCAACAGATCGACGAAACCGGCGAACGCGGTTAGCGTGAAGTTCGGCAACAGGATGATGCCGAAGCGGATGCGTGACTTCGACTGACCGTCGACGGAAAGCGGCGGAAGGGGCTCTGCGGGGTTCATGCGGGTGACATGCGGCTGGATGTTATCCGGCGAGCATAACACCCGGCCGCACGCTCCGCGCGTGCTTCGGAAAGAACACGGCCGGCGTCGTGAGAGGCCGGCCGGGGGAAACCGCTGATGAAATGAGGCGTGGCTTTCAGCCGCCGAGCACCGCGATGCCCCACGCGAACACGCTCCCGATGAGCGCGCCGCTGGCACGGCCGAGCACGCTGGCGATGGCGTAATCGCCCCAGCGCTGTTCGATCTCCGCCTTCAATACGCCGAAGTAGCGAAGCAGCGGGTCGATCGAGCAGAGCAGCGTGAGCGCGGCCCAGACCGGCGCCTGACGCGTGAGGACGCGATCGATCGCGAGAACGTCGATCGACTGAAGCGTGCCGACGACACCGAGACCGATAAGGAACGCGAGAGTCCAGGATTTGAAGAACTGGTCGGGTAAGGCGTGAGTTTCCATCGAATGCAAACCGGAGAAGCGAGAAAGGGCAAAAAACGGAGGGTGATGCGGAGTGCGGCTCGGCTCACCTGAGGACCTAGGGAATATACCGATGCCCGCTCGCCGATTGCCTCGGACCAGTCTCAAAAAGCTGCGAAGTGCAACGAAGATGCGCAAAAACGCGCGAAACCGGAAAGGCTCTGCTACGCGCGCCGGCGCCTCCCGGACTTGCCTTCGCGCGTCAGAAAGCTTGGGAAAAGCGCCACTGAATTCAGGTGGAAACAGACACTGACGCCGCGATCCCATTTCGATGGCGTTTTTGTTCTATCGGGTCTTTTTAGGGTTTGGTGCAATGAGCGCCATACCGAAACCACGTTTGCGCACTACGCGCCGCGCCAAGCCAAGGGACTCGCCCATGAACGTCAGCGTCTTCGATCTTTTCAAGATCGGCATCGGACCGTCCAGCTCGCATACCGTCGGGCCGATGATCGCGGCGTGCCGTTTCGCGTCGCATATCGAGGACGCGAATCTGCTCGCCTTCGTCACCCGCGTGCGCACCGAGCTGTTCGGTTCGCTCGGCGCCACCGGCAAGGGCCACGGCACCGACAAGGCCGTGTTGCTCGGCCTCGAAGGCAACCTGCCCGATCTGATCGACCCGGACATCATCGCGCCGCGACTCGCGGAGATTCGCAAGAGCAAGCGCCTCAAGCTGCTCGGCAAGCACGAAGTCGTGTTCGAGGAGCGCGAGCACATCGGCTTCTATCGCAAGCTGATGCCGGGCGCGCCCGGTTCCAGCATCGTGCATCCGAATGGCATGCGCTTCCAGGCGTTCGACGACAACGGCCAGTTGCTCGTCGAAAAAGAGTATTACTCGGTCGGCGGCGGCTTCGTCGTGAATCGCGAAGGCGATCGCGTGAACGGCCTGCGCGCCGGCAACATGGTGCCGCATCCGTTTCGCACCGGCGACGACCTGATGCGCGTCTGCCAGGAGACAGGCCTGTCTATCGCCGAAGTGACGATGCAGAACGAATGCGCGAATCGCAGCGAGGCGGAAGTGCGCGAAGGCTTGCTCGCCGTGTGGCGCGTGATGGCCGCGTGCGTCGAGCGCGGCTGCAAGGAGCGCGGCGAGTTGCCCGGCCCGATGCACGTCAAGCGCCGCGCCGCCGATCTTTCCGCGTCGCTGCGCTCGCGCTCGGAAGAGTCGCTGCGCGATCCGCTGTCGATGCTCGACTGGGTCAATCTCTACGCGATGGCCGTCAACGAGGAAAACGCCGCGGGCGGCCGCGTGGTCACCGCGCCGACCAACGGCGCGGCCGGCGTGATTCCCGCCGTGCTGCACTACTACGTGAAGTTCATGCACGGCTCGAACGATGACGGCATCGTGCGCTTCCTTCTGACGGCCGCGGCCATCGGCATCATCTACAAGGAAACGGCTTCGATCTCGGGCGCGGAAGTGGGCTGCCAGGGCGAAGTGGGCGTCGCGTGCTCGATGGCCGCGGCCGCGCTCGCCGCCGTCATGGGCGGCACGCCTGCGCAAGTCGAGAACGCCGCCGAAATCGGCATGGAGCACAACCTCGGCATGACCTGCGATCCGGTCGGCGGCCTCGTGCAGATTCCGTGCATCGAACGCAATGCAATGGGCGCGATCAAGGCGATCAACGCGGCGCGCATGGCGATGAAGGGCGACGGCAAGCACTACGTGTCGCTCGATTCGGTCATCAAGACCATGCGCGAAACCGGCGCCGACATGAAGACGAAATACAAGGAGACGTCGCGCGGTGGCCTCGCCGTGAACGTCATCGAATGCTGAGAAGCCCAAACGCTAAAACCCTGCACCAAAGGAAACACCCATGAGCCGCTACTCGATATTCAGCCTGCTGCGCAACGGCATGTCGTATCACGAGAACTGGGAACGCCAGTGGCGAAGTCCCGAGCCGAAGCGCGAGTACGACGTGGTGATCGTCGGCGGCGGCGGCCATGGTCTCGCGACTGCTTACTATCTCGCGAAGGAGCACGGCATCACGAACGTCGCGATTCTCGAGAAGGGCTGGATCGGTGGCGGCAATACCGCGCGCAACACGACCATCGTGCGCTCGAACTATCTGTGGGATGAATCGGCCGCGCTGTACGAGAAAGCGATGAAGCTGTGGGAAGGGCTCTCGCAGGACCTCAACTACAACGTGATGTTCTCGCAGCGCGGCGTGATGAACCTCGCGCACAACCTGCAGGACGTGCGCGACACCGAGCGCCGCGTGAACGCGAACCGCCTCAACGGCGTCGATGCCGAGTTCCTCACCCCGCAGCAGATCAAGGAAATCGAGCCGACCATCAACCTGAACAGCCGTTATCCGGTGCTGGGCGCGTCGATTCAGCGTCGCGGCGGCGTGGCGCGTCACGATGCGGTGGCCTGGGGCTTCGCGCGCGGCGCCGACCGCGCGGGCGTGGACATCATCCAGAACTGCCAGGTCGTGGGCATTCGCCGCGACGGCAATCAGGTGACGGGCGTCGACACGACCAAGGGTTTCATCAAGGCGAAGAAGGTCGCGGTCGTCACGGCCGGCAGCACGACGACGCTCGCCGACATGGCCGGCGTGCGTCTGCCGATCGAGAGTCATCCGCTGCAGGCGCTCGTGTCCGAGCCGATCAAGCCGGTGGTGAACACGGTGATTATGTCGAACGCGGTGCACGCGTACATCAGCCAGTCCGACAAGGGCGATCTCGTGATCGGCGCGGGCGTCGACCAGTACGCGGGCTACGGCCAGCGCGGCAGCTTCCACATCATCGAAGGCACGCTCGAGGCGATCGTCGAGATGTTCCCGGTGTTTTCGCGCGTGCGCATGAACCGTCAGTGGGGCGGCATCGTCGATGTCTCGCCGGACGCGTGCCCGATCATCTCCAAGACCGACGTGAAGGGTCTGTACTTCAACTGCGGCTGGGGCACGGGCGGCTTCAAGGCGACGCCGGGTTCGGGCTTCGCCTACGCGCACACGATCGCGCGCGACGAACCGCATCCGTTGAACGCGCCGTTCTCGCTGGATCGCTTCTACACCGGTCATCTGATCGACGAACACGGCGCGGCTGCCGTGGCTCACTAAAGCTAACCGCACAAGGAAACAACCATGTTGCTGATCGAATGCCCCTGGTGCGGGCCGCGCGCCGAAACCGAATTCTCCTGCGGCGGCGAAGCGGATATCGCCCGCCCGCTGGAAACCGAAAAGCTCACTGACAAAGAGTGGGGCGATTACCTCTTCATGCGCAAGAACCCGCGCGGCGTGCATCGCGAGCAATGGATGCATACGCAAGGCTGCCGCCGCTGGTTCAAGGTGCAGCGCGATACGGTGAGTTACGAAATTCAAGGCTACGAGACGTTCGACCGTCCGCTGGCTGTGATGGACAACAACGGAGGCACGTCGAAATGAGCCAGAAAGACCGACTCGGCATGGGCGGGCGCATCAACCGCGCGATCCCCGTGACCTTCACGTTCAACGGCAAGACGTATCAGGGCTTCGAAGGCGACACGCTCGCCTCGGCGCTGCTGGCCAACGGCGAGCGCTTCGTCGCGCGTAGCTGGAAGTATCACCGTCCGCGCGGGATCATCACGGCGGGCGTGGAAGAACCGAATGCAGTCGTGCAGCTCGAAACCGGCACATACACCGTGCCGAATGCGCGCGCGACCGAAGTCGAGCTGTATCAGGGGCTCGTTGCGCAGAGCGTGAACGCGAAGCCGAGCATCGAAAAGGATCGCATGGCGGTCAACCAGAAGATCGCGCGCTTCATTCCCGCGGGCTTCTACTACAAGACCTTCATGTGGCCGCGCAAGTTCTGGCCGAAGTACGAAGAAGTGATCCGCGATGCAGCGGGCCTGGGCGAAGCACCGAAGCAACTCGACGCCGATCGCTACGACAAGTGCTTCGCGCATTGCGACGTGCTCGTGGTCGGCGGCGGTCCTTCGGGCCTCGCGGCGGCGCATGCGGCGGCCCTCTCGGGCGCACGCGTCATTCTCGTCGACGATCAGCGCGAACTCGGCGGCTCGCTGCTGTCGTGCCGTGCCGAAATCGATGGCAAGCCCGCGCTGCAATGGGTGCAGAAGATCGAAGCCGAACTGCGCAAGATGCCGGACGTGAAGATTCTTTCGCGCAGCACGGCGTTCGGTTATCAGGACCACAACCTCGTCACGATCACGCAGCGTCTGACGGAGCATCTGCCGGTGTCGCGCCGCAGCGGCACGCGCGAGCTGATGTGGAAAGTGCGCGCCAAGCGCGTGATTCTCGCGACCGGCGCGCACGAGCGTCCGATCGTGTTCGGCAACAACGATCTGCCGGGCATCATGCTGGCGTCGGCGGTGTCGACGTATCTGCATCGCTATGCGGTGCTGCCGGGCCGCAACGCGGTCGTCTTCATCAACAACGACGACGCGTATCAGTGCGCGCTCGACCTGAAGGCGGCAGGCGCCGAAGTGACCATCGTCGATCCGCGCCCGGCCGAATCGAAGGGCACGTTGCCGGCGCTCGCGCGCCGCCAGGGTCTGCGCGTGCTGAACAACGCGGTGATCACCGTGGCGCGCGGCAAGCTGCGTGTCGCATCGGTGGAAGTGTCGTCGTATGCGAATGGCCAGGTCGGACAAAAGCAGAGCGATCTGCCGTGCGATCTCGTCGCAATGTCGGGCGGCTGGAGCCCGGTGCTGCACCTGTTCGCGCAATCGGGCGGCAAGGCGCACTGGCACGACGAGAAAGCGTGCTTCGTGCCCGGCAAGGCGATGCAGGCGGAAAGCAGCGTCGGTGCATGCGCGGGCGAGTTCACGCTGGCGCGTGGCCTGCGTTCGGGCGTCGAAGCGGGCGCGGATGCGGCGCGCGCGGCGGGTCATATCGTCGCGAAGCCGCAGCCGGTGAAGGTCGCCGAAATCGTCGAGGCGCCGTTGATGCCGCTGTGGATCGTCGGCAACAAGGACATGGCGACGCGCGGCCCGAAGCAGTTCGTTGACTTCCAGAACGACGTGTCGGCGGCGGACATCTATCTCGCGGCGCGCGAAGGCTTCGAGTCCGTCGAGCACGTGAAGCGTTATACGGCGATGGGCTTCGGCACCGATCAGGGCAAGCTCGGCAACATCAACGGCATGGCGATTCTCGCGGGCGCGCTGGGCAAGACGATTCCCGAGACGGGCACGACGACGTTCCGTCCGAATTACACCCCTGTTACTTTCGGCACCTTCGCGGGTCGCGAGCTGGGCGAGTTTCTCGATCCGGTGCGCAAGACGGCGATTCACGAATGGCACGTCGAGAACGGCGCGCTGTTCGAGGACGTCGGCAACTGGAAGCGTCCCTGGTACTTCCCGAAGAACGGTGAAGACATGCACGCGGCGGTCGCGCGTGAATCGCTCGCGGTACGTCAGAGCGTCGGCATTCTCGATGCATCGACGCTCGGCAAGATCGACATTCAAGGCCCGGATTCGGCAAAGCTGCTCAACTGGATGTACACGAATCCGTGGAGCAAGCTCGAAGTCGGCAAGTGCCGTTACGGCCTCATGCTCGACGAAAACGGCATGATCTTCGACGACGGCGTCACGGTGCGTCTCGGCGAACAGCACTACATGATGACGACGACCACCGGCGGCGCGGCGCGCGTGCTGACGTGGCTCGAACGCTGGTTGCAGACGGAATGGCCCGACATGCGCGTGCGTCTCGCGTCGGTGACGGACCACTGGGCGACGTTCGCGGTCGTCGGCCCGAACAGCCGCAAGGTCTTGCAGAAGGTGTGTCACGACATCGACTTCGCGAATGGATCGTTCCCGTTCATGAGCTATCGCGATGGCACGGTGGCGGGCGCGGCGGCGCGCGTGATGCGCATCAGCTTCTCGGGCGAGCTCGCGTATGAAGTGAACGTGCCGGCGAACGTCGGGCGCGCGGTGTGGGAAGCCATCATGCTGGCGGGCGCGGAGTTCGACATCACGCCGTACGGCACGGAAACCATGCACGTGCTGCGCGCGGAGAAGGGCTACATCATCGTCGGCCAGGATACGGACGGCTCGATGACGCCTTACGACCTCGGCATGGGCGGCCTGGTCGCGAAGTCGAAGGACTTCATCGGCAAGCGCTCGCTCACGCGTTCCGATACGGCCAAGCAGGGCCGCAAGCAGTTCGTCGGCCTGCTCACCGATGATCCGCAATACGTGCTGCCGGAAGGCGCGCAGATCGTCGCGGGTCCGTTTCAGGGCGATACCGCGCCGATGCTCGGTCACGTCACATCGAGCTATTACAGCCCTATTTTGAAGCGTTCGATTGCGCTGGCCGTCGTGAAGGGCGGTCTCGAGAAGATCGGCGAATCGGTCATGATTCCGCTCGCGAACGGCAAGCGGATCAACGCGAAAATCACCAGTTCGGTGTTCTACGACAGCGAAGGAGCACGTCAGCATGTTGAATGAAATCAAGGCATCCGCGACGGTCGTCGACCGTGCCATCAGCGGACAAGGCGTGTGGCAGGAGTCCCCGCTCGTAGGCACCGATGCGTTGATGAAGACGCATCAGGGCGGCTCGCCGAAGGCTTTTCGTCTGACGGAGCGCCCGTTCCTCGAGCTCGTGAACGTGCGTGGAGATACGCGCGATCCCGCTTTCGCGAAGTCGATTCAAAGCGTGATCGGCTGCATGCCGCCCGAGAAGCCGAACACCGTCGCGCGCGGCAACGGCTACACGATGCTGTGGCTCGGCCCGGACGAATGGCTCGTGCAATCCGAGGCGTCGCACGACGCATCGCGTCCCGCGCCGCTGGAGGCAAAGCTGCGCGAGGCGTTCGTCGGGCAGTTCTCGGCGGCGGTGGATATCGGCAGCGGCTACACGGTGCTCGATATCGACGGTCCCAAGACGCGCGAAGTGCTGTCGCGCGGTTGTCCGCTCGATCTGCATCCGAAGCTTTTCGGTGAAGGTCAGTGCGCGCAGAGCCACTACTTCAAGGCATCGATGACGATCGTGCCGCTGGGCGGCGATCGTTACGAGCTCGTGATTCGACGCAGCTTCGCCGATTATTTCGTGAAGATGATGCTCGACGCGGCCGCGCCGCTGCTCGCATGAAGCCGTTCGAGCCGCTGGCGGCGGGCGGGCAGGGCTGGCGCGTGGTCGTCGATGAACTGATGGTGAAGACACGCGTCGGCCTGTACGAGCATGAGCATGAAGGGCCGCAGCCCGTGTGCATCGACGCGAGCCTGCGTTATCGCGGCATGCCGCATGAATCGAACGATGGTTTGATCGACTACGAAGCGTGGTGCAATCGCGTGAGCGCGTTTCTCGAAGAGAAGCCGCATACCCGCTTGCTGGAGACGCTCGCGGTGGAGATCGCCGCGCTTTCGTTCGATGAATGGCCCGCGCTCGATGCGCTCACGCTCACGTTGCACAAACCCAAGATTCGCGAGGGCACGCGCCGTCTCGCGCTCGAACTCGACTGGCGACGCGCCGATTTCGACGCCTGGCGGATGCAAGCTGCCGCCGGCCACGCGTCGGTGCGATGAGCGCGTCGCGCGATGCGGTCACGCAGCTTTCCGAGCGCGCATGGAAGGAGCGCGATGCGGAAGCAGCGCTGGCATTGCTCGATCGCAGCATCGCGTTGAAGCATAGGCGCATCGCGTTGATTCGGTATCTGCACGCGCAGTATCTGGATGCGCCGCTCGAAGGACGGCATCACGATTATGTGAAGACGATTGCGGCGCGCTTGAGCGTGGATGCGTTGATGCGGATTGCGGCGACCGCACGGGCGCGGTTTGATGGTTGATTCTTTCTAGGTTTGCAGTTGGGAGAAGGTAGGGCGATTTGGAGGCCGCGCTTGCGCGGCCTTTTTTTTCGTTGCCTTATTGATGGATCACCTTCTCCGAAGCACCGTTACGCGCTCGGCCGTCGAATACCTCACTACCGCGCGCACGCCGCCCTTTTGCCACGAAATAAGGCGTCTCCACCCTCTCCAGCACCTCCCTGCCTCTCACCCGATCCGCGATCTTCTCCGCCAGCATGATCGTCGGCGCATTCAGATTCCCGGTGGTGATCTGCGGCATGATCGACGCATCGACCACGCGCAAGCCTTCCATTCCATGCACGCGTCCTTCGCCATCCACGACGGCCATATCGTCATATCCCATCTTGCATGAACACGATGGATGAAAGGCCGTCTCCGCCTTCGCCTTCACGAACGCATCGAGTTCCGCATCGCTCTTCAGGTCATCGGACGGATGCAGCTCCCGCCCGCGATATCGCTCCAGCGCAGGCTGTCGCATGATCTCCCGGGTAATGCGGATGGCGTCGCGAAACTCTCTCCAGTCCAGCGGGTCGGCCATGTAGTTGAAAAGAATGCTCGGATGCGCGTTCGGATCGCGCGACGTGAGTTTCACGCGTCCACGGCTCGGCGAACGCATCGATCCGACATGCGCCTGAAACCCATGCATTTTGATCGGATTGGACCCGTTGTAATTGATCGCGACCGGCAGGAAGTGATACTGAATGTTCGGCCACAAGTCGTCATCGCGCGTGCGGATGAATCCGCCCGCTTCGAACTGATTGCTCGCGCCAACACCCGTCCCGTGCAGCAGCCATTCGAGTCCGATAGCCGGCTGATTCCACCACTGCAACGCGGGATACAACGACACCGGCTCCTTGCATTCGTACTGCATGTACATCTCGAGGTGATCCTGCAAATTCTCACCTACGCCCGGCAGGTCATGCACGACCGGAATCTCCAGCTCCTTCAGCCATTCCGGCCGCCCCACGCCCGAGCGTTGCAGCAGTTGAGGCGATGCAATCGCGCCGCTGCACACGAGCACCTCGCGCCGCACGTGCGCGGTCACGCGTTGCCCGCCATGCAGATACGCGACACCGATCGCGCGCTTGCCCGAAAACAATACGCGGTCAGTCGTGGCATGCGTCACGATCGTCAGATTTGCACGATGCTTCGCGCGATCCAGGTAGCCGCGCGCCGTGCTCGCGCGCCGTCCCTGCGCGGTGACGGTGCGATCCATCGGGCCGAAGCCTTCTTGCTGATAACCGTTGAGATCTTCGGTGCGCGGATAACCCGCCTGCACGCCGGCTTCGACCATCGCCGCGAACAGCGGATTGTTGCCGGGCTTGCTCGTCGTCACATGCACGGGACCATCGCCGCCGTGATACGCATTCGGTCCGATATCGCGCGTCTCCGCCTTGCGGAAATAAGGCAGGCAGTCGAGATAGCTCCAGTTATCGAGACCGGACATCGAGGCCCAGTTGTCGTAGTCGAGCGCATTGCCGCGGATATAGCACATGCCGTTGATCAGCGATGAGCCGCCCAGTCCCTTGCCGCGCCCGCATTCCATGCGCCGGTTGTTCATGTGCGGCTCGGGCTCGGTTTCATACGCCCAGTTGTAGCGTTTCCCTTGCAGCGGATACGCGAGCGCCGCAGGCATCTGCGTGCGAAAGTCGAAGCGATAGTCCGGCCCGCCCGCTTCGAGCAGCAGCACGGTCACGTCCGCGTCCTCGGTGAGACGCGAGGCGAGCACGTTGCCCGCCGATCCCGCGCCGACGATGATGTAGTCGTATTCGTTCGCGCTCATCGAAAACTCCTTAGAAAACGGGCTGATAGGGACCGAGCTCGACCTGCACGGACTTGATGCGCGTATAGGCATTCAACGTGACGATGCCGTTCTCGCGCCCGACGCCCGATTGCTTGTATCCGCCCACCGGCATTTCAGCAGCCGATTCGCCCCACGTATTGATCCAGCAAATGCCCGCCTCCAGCCGATGAATCACGCGATGCGCACGCGACAGGCTCTCCGTCACGACGCCCGCCGCGAGGCCGTAGTCGGTATCGTTGGCGCGCGCGATGACTTCGTCCTCGTCGTCGAACGCGAGAATGCTCATCACCGGGCCGAAGATCTCTTCGCGCACGATACGCATGTCGTCGCGGCAATCGGCGAACACGGTCGGCTCGACATACTGGCCGCTGGCGAACGCGCCATCGGTCAGGCGCGCGCCGCCCGCGACGAGCCGCGCGCCTTCCTTCTTGCCGCTTTCGATAAAACCGAGCACCTTGTGCAATTGCGCGGCGCTTACGAGCGGCCCGAAATTCGTGTTCGGATCGTCAGGCGCGCCGATGCGAACGCGCTTCACACGCGCCAGTACGAGCGCCTCGAACTTCCCGATGACACCGCGCTCCACGAACACGCGCGTGCCGTTCGTGCATACCTGTCCCGAGCTGAAGAAGTTCGCGCTCATCGCGATATCGGCGGCGCGTTCGAGATTGGCGTCGTCGAATACGATGAGCGGTGACTTGCCGCCCAGTTCCATCGTCACTTCCTTGAGCGTCGATCCGCCCGCGCGCGCCATCACTTTCTTTCCCGTTTCCACTCCGCCCGTGAACGAAATCTTTTCGATGCCCGCATGCTCGGCGAGCATCGCCCCGACGCGCCCGTCGCCTTGCACGACGTTGAACACGCCCGCAGGCACGCCCGCTTCGGTATAGATTTCCGCGAGCTTGAGCGCGGTCAACGGTGTGATCTCGCTCGGCTTGAAGATCATGGCGTTGCCGGCCGCGAGCGCGGGTGCGGACTTCCAGCACGCGATCTGAATCGGGTAATTCCATGCGCCGATGCCCGCGCACACGCCGATCGGCTCGCGCCGCGTATAAACGAACGACGATTCGCGCAGCGGAATCTGCTCGCCTTCGATAGCCGTCGCAAGTCCCGCGTAGTACTCGATCACGTCCGCGCCCGTGACGATATCGACGGCGCGCGTCTCCGCGATCGGCTTGCCGGTGTCGCGCGTCTCCATGGCGGCGAGTTCGTCGTTCCGCGCGCGCAGCAAATCCACGGCACGGCGCAGGATGCGCGAGCGCTGCATCGCGGTCATCGCGGCCCATTCGCGCTGCCCTTCGTGCGCCGATCGCACCGCGCGGTCGATATCCGCCTGCGACGCCTGCTGCACGCGTGCGAGCGTTTCGCCCGTGGCGGGGTCGAGCGTGTCGAAGGTTTCGCCGCTGGTCGCATCGACGTATTCGCCGCCGATATATAAACGTTGCTCTCCAAAGACGGACATGTCGCGCTCCTTCAAAAGTGTGGGATCAATCGCGCGCCTGCAGCACGAGGTCGATGTATTCGTAGGCGAGCCGCAGCGCGCCCTTGGTGTCGAACGGCTCGCCGGCCAGCGCGCCGCGCAGCCACAGGCCGTCGATCAGCGCGGCGAGTCCGCTGGCCGCGCGCCGTGCCGCCGGTTTGCTCAATGATCTGGAGAAATCGGCGCACAGGTTCGAATGAAGGCGCCGCGTGTTTACGTGCTGCAAGCGCCGCAATTCCGGCTTGTGCATGCTCTCCGACCAGAACGCGAGCCACGTTTTCATGACGGGCCCGTTCACCTGTTCGACATCGAAATTCGCCGCGACCACCGCGCGCAGCTTCGAACGCGGATCGGGTTTCGCGGCCTTGCGGCGGCGCGACGTGCCCTGCCACAGCGAGCGCAGCACGTGGCGCATCGTGGCTTCGAGCAGGCCGTCTTTGTCGCCGAAGTAATGACTGACGATGCCCGTCGAGATGCTCGCCCGCTGCGCCACCGAGGCGAGCGTGGCGCCCGCGAGCCCCGCTTGGTCGATGGTGTGCAGCGTGGCGTCGATGAGTTGCGCGCGGCGGATTTCGCGCATTCCGAGCTTGGGCATGGCGGCGTGGATACGAGGAACAAGCGCCGATACTAGGTTTTTTATATTGAACGGTCAATCAATAAAAACCGTGCCGAAGTGGCGATGTCGGTTTCAGTCAAGCGCGCGTCGCATTCAGTGCCAGTCGCGGGTGCACGGCGGCGCTACCCTCGCTTTACGGGCGTGATGAGCCGGATCGGTGCGGCTGAAAACATCGCGCATGCCGTCCACGAAACATGGAGACGATCAATGAGCAGCAATCGCGGCGTCGTTTATCTGGGGCAAGGCAAGGTCGAAGTGCAATCCATTGACTATCCGAAAATGGTCGATCCACGCGGCCGCGCTATCGGCCACGGCGTCATTCTGAAAGTGGTCACGACCAACATCTGCGGCTCCGACCAGCACATGGTGCGCGGCCGCACGACCGCCGAAGTCGGCCTCGTGCTCGGTCACGAAATCACGGGCGAAGTCATCGAAGTGGGGCGCGATGTCGAGACGCTGTCCATCGGCGATCTCGTGTCGGTGCCGTTCAACGTCGCGTGCGGGCGCTGTCCGACCTGCAAGGCGCAACACACGGGCGTGTGCCTGAACGTGAATCCGTCGCGCGCGGGTGGCGCGTATGGTTATGTGGACATGGGCGGCTGGATCGGCGGCCAGGCAGAATACGTGATGGTTCCGTATGCCGACTTCAATCTGCTGAAGTTTCCCGACAAGGCGCAGGCCATGTCGAAGATTCGCGATCTCACCTGCCTCTCCGACATTCTTCCGACCGGCTACCACGGTGCGGTGATGGCAGGCGTGAAGCCGGGCGCGACGGTGTATATCGCGGGCGCGGGTCCGGTCGGCATGGCGGCGGCGGCATCGGCGCGTCTTCTCGGCGCGGCCGTGACGATCGTCGGCGACATGAACGAGGAACGACTCGCGCATGCCCGCGCGATGGGCTTCGAGACGATCAACCTGTCGAACGACGCGACGCTCGGCGAGCAGATCGAGCAGATTCTCGGCAAGCCGGAAGTGGATTGCGCAGTGGATTGCGTGGGTTTCGAAGCGCATGGCCACGGCAGCGATAGCGGCCACGAAGCGCCTGCCACCGTCCTGAACTCGCTGATGGAAATCACCACGGCTGCGGGCGCGATCGGCATTCCGGGTCTTTACGTGACGGACGACCCGGGTGCGGTCGATGCCGCCGCGAAGAAGGGCAGTCTCAGCATCCGCTTCGGTCTCGGCTGGGCGAAGTCGCATTCGTTCCATACCGGCCAGACGCCCGTGATGAAGTACAACCGCAATCTGATGCAGGCGATCCTGTGGGACCGTTTGCCGATCGCGGATATCGTCAATGTGTCGGTGGTGACGCTCGACGAAGCGCCGGAAGGCTACCGTAAGTTCGATGGCGGCGCGCCGCGCAAATTCGTCATCGATCCGCATGGTCTGCTGAAGGCCGCCTGAGTTCGCCCTTTCGAATGAAATCGGCGGCATACTCGATGTATGACCGCCGATTATCTCCGCACCGCGCTTTCCGTTCGCCTGGCACGCGCCGACGATGCCGCGGAAATCGCGCGCATCCACGTCAAGGCCTGGCAGGCCGCCTATCGCTCCATCTTTCCCGCTGGTTTTCTCGACTCGCTTTCCATTCCGAAGCGTCGCGCGCTTTGGTCTGAACTGATCACGCGCGGCAATCCGCGCGTGATGGTGGCGCAGCGCAACGACTTCGTGCTGGGCTGGATTGCATGGGGCGCTTCACGAGATCACGACAAGGGACGCACGGACGCGGAAGTCGAAGCCATTTACATCGATCCGCCGCATTGGCGTCAGGGCGCGGGCAGGGTGTTGATCGAGGAAGCGATCAACGCCGCCGCGAGCGAAGGCTATCGGGAGATGACGCTCTGGGCGCTGGAAGAAAACGCGTGCGGCTTGCGCTTTTATAAGGCGCTCGGTTTTGCGCTGGACGGCGTGTTCCGCACGGAGAGAGTCGGCGGATGCGAAGTCTGCGAGACGCGGCTTCACATGACCATCTGAACGATCAACTCACGCCACGAATCAGGCCACCATCGCGGGAACGGACGACAACGGCGGAACCTGCTTGCGCCGCTCGCGCGTGGGCGCGGTGCCGAATGCGTCGCGATAACTCTTCGAGAAATGACAAGCCGACTGAAAGCCGCACGCCATCGTGATGTGCATGATGGACATGTCGGTTTGCAGCAGGAGCTCGCGGGCGCGTCGCAGGCGCAGCGTGAGGTAGTAATGCGTCGGCGTCATGCCGAGATGCTCGCGGAACAGCCGCTGCAACTGCCGTTGCGACATGCCCGCCAGCCGCGCGAGTTCTTCGCGCGAAAGCGGCTCTTCGATATTGTTCTCCATCAGCGAGATCACTTCGAAGAGCGACTTGTTAGCCGATCCGAGGCGCGCCACGAGAGGCATGCGCTGCTGCGCGCTGGTATCGCGTACATGTTCGACGATGAACTGTTCGGCGATCTGCGTGACCCGCGCCGTGCCCACGCGCGCGGCGATCAGGTTGAGCATCATGTCGAGCGGCGCGACGCCGCCGGTACATGTCACGCGATCGCGGTCGACCACGAACAGCTCTTTCAGAAAACGCGTGTCGGGAAACTCTTCCTTGAGCGCCGACATGTTCTCCCAGTGGATCGCGCATGCGTAGCCGGCGAGCAGACCCGCGCGCGCCAAGGCATATGTGCCGGTGCACAGCGAGCCGAGCACGCTGCCTGTGCGCGCGAAACGGCGCAACGCGGAAAGATGTTCGGGCGTGGTGGAACGCTGCACGTCGATGCCACCGACCACGAACACGATGTCCGGCGTGCCCACGCAATCCACCGGTCCGGTATCGACTGAAAGCCCGTTGCTCGCCGTCACCGGACCGCCGTCGGGACTGACGATCGACCACCGGTACAACGGCTGTCCCGTCAGATAGTTCGCCATGCGCAGGACTTCGATCGCATTGGTGAACGCGATCATCGTGAAGTTCGGAAGCGGCATGAACGCGAAGTGCGACAGCGACGCCGTGCGATCGGGGGACATGTGAGGACTGATTCCTTCGAATCTATTTGATGAGCGCCGTCACTGCGGCGCTTGGTCACTTTTCCAATTTTGGTTGCGAGTGCAACTACCATGCCATCAGGCTAAACCCTGAGCAATATGAGGCATTGCAAATGCTTTGCTGCACCGGCGCACCAGGCGCACGCCAATTGCGCCAAGGGCCGCACCGTCCGGGCGCACGATCGTTCCGGTGCAGTGCAGCAGACGATGCAAAAAAATGCGCTACACCGAATCCGAATTAGCCACTTGTCGAAAACAGACGCGCATGTCGGAAAAGGCCAAGAACACGTCTAAATTCGTAAATTGACCGGCAGGGCGAAAGTCAAGAATAGACGCAACGACGAAGGCATCGGGAACGCGCTGGAAACCCCGTGAGACCTGAGTCGCACGACCGTCACTCTGACTTACGGACCTTCCATGTCGAACACGAATCCCTTCTTCGCCGAGCCGCTCGGGAGCCGCGACGCCTCGGTGCGCGGCGCGATCCTGAAAGAGCTGGAACGCCAGCAATCGCAGATCGAACTGATCGCGTCGGAAAACATCGTCTCGCGCGCGGTGCTCGAAGCGCAAGGCTCTGTGTTCACGAACAAGTACGCGGAAGGTTATCCGGGCAAGCGCTATTACGGCGGCTGCGAGTTCGCCGATGAAGTCGAGCAGCTCGCCATCGACCGTATCAAGCAACTGTTCAGCGCGAAGTTCGCCAACGTGCAGCCGCACTCGGGCGCACAGGCCAACGGCGCGGTGATGCTGGCGCTGACCAAGCCAGGCGACACCGTGCTCGGCATGTCGCTCGATGCGGGCGGCCACCTCACGCACGGCGCGAAGCCGGCGCTGTCGGGCAAGTGGTTCAACGCGGTGCAGTACGGCGTGAGCCGCGACACGATGCTGATCGACTACGAGCAGATCGAGGAACTCGCGCAACAGCACAAGCCGACGCTCATCATCGCGGGCTTTTCCGCTTATCCGCGCGAACTCGACTTCGCGCGCCTGCGCAAGATCGCCGACAACGCCGGCGCGAAGCTGATGGTCGATATGGCGCACATCGCGGGCATCATCGCGGCGGGGCGTCATCAGAATCCGGTCGAGCATGCGCACGTGGTCACGTCGACGACGCACAAGACACTGCGCGGCCCGCGCGGTGGCTTCATCCTCACCAACGACGAAGAGATCGCCAAGAAGATCAACTCCGCCGTGTTCCCCGGCCTCCAAGGCGGCCCGCTCATGCACGTGATCGCGGGCAAGGCCGTCGCGTTCGGCGAGGCGCTGGAGCCGGGATTCAAGGCGTATATCGACAACGTGCTCGCGAACGCGAAAGCGCTGGGCGAAGTGCTGAAGGCCGGCGGCGTCGATCTTGTCACGGGCGGCACCGACAACCATCTGCTGCTCGTCGATCTGCGTCCGAAGGGCCTCAAGGGCAATCAGGTCGAACAAGCGCTGGAACGCGCGGGCATCACCTGCAACAAGAACGGCATTCCGTTCGATACAGAAAAGCCGACGATCACCTCGGGCATTCGCCTGGGCACGCCGGCAGGCACGACGCGCGGCTTCGGCGTTGCCGAGTTTCGCGAAGTCGGCCGCCTCATTCTCGAAGTATTCGAATCGCTGCGCGCGCATCCGGAAGGCGACGCGCAAGCAGAACTACGCGTGCGCCGCGAGATTTTCGCGCTGTGCGAACGCTTCCCCATCTACTGAGCACACGGAGCATCACGATGAGCACCCTCCACAACGACAGCATCATCATCGACGGCCTGAACATCTCGAAGTTCGAGCGCTCCGTGTTCGAAGACATGAGGAAGGGCGGCGTCACCGCCGTCAACTGCACGGTCTCCGTGTGGGAAGACTTCCAGAAGACCATCGACAACATCGCGGAAATGAAGCAGCAGATCCGCGAATACAGCGAGATTCTCACGCTCGTGCGCACGACCGACGACATCCGCCGCGCGAAGCAGGAGAACAAGACCGGCATCATCTTCGGCTTCCAGAACTCGTATGCGTTCGAGGACAACCTCGGCTATATCGAGGTGTTCAAGGAACTCGGCGTGAACGTGGTGCAGCTTTGCTACAACACGCAGAACCTCGTCGGCACGGGTTGCTATGAAGCGGACGGCGGCCTGTCGGGTTATGGCCGCGAAGTGATTCAGGAGATGAACCGCGTCGGCATCGTGGTGGATCTGTCGCACGTCGGCGGCAAGACTTCTTCGGATGCGATCGCGTGCTCGAAGAAGCCGGTCACGTACTCGCACTGCTGCCCGTCGGGTCTGAAGGATCATCCGCGCAACAAGTCGGACGAACAACTGCGCGAGATCGCCGATGCCAACGGCTTCGTCGGCGTGACGATGTTCTCGCCGTTCCTCAAGAAGGGCCCGGACGCGACGGTCGACGATTACCTCGAAGCGATCGAATACGTGATCGATGTGATCGGCGAAGACAAGGTCGGTATCGGCACGGACTTCACGCAAGGCTACAGCACCGAATTCTTCGACTGGATCACGCACGACAAGGGCCGTTATCGCCGTCTGACGAACTTCGGCAAGGTCGTGAATCCGGAAGGCATTCGCACGATCGGCGAATTCCCGAACCTCACCGCCGCGATGGAACGCTCGGGCTGGAGCGAGTCGCGCATCAAGAAGGTGATGGGCGAGAACTGGATGCGCTTCTTTGATCAGGTCTGGAACGTCTGACGCACAACGATCACGCACATAGCACACGCAAATAAAGGAACCCCGCGATGCAACCGCAACTGCCTATCGATGTCGATCCGCAAACCGGCGTCTGGACCACCGACGCGCTGCCGATGCTTTACGTGCCGCGTCACTTCTTCACCAACAATCACGTCGCCGTGGAAGAGGCGCTCGGTCTCGAAGCGTATGCCGAGATTCTCTACAAGGCCGGCTATAAGTCCGCTTATCACTGGTGCGACAAGGAAGCGGAAAAGCACGGCATCAGCGGCATGGCCGTGTTCGAGCATTACCTGAAGCGCCTGTCGCAACGCGGCTGGGGTCTGTTCGACATCGTCGAAGCCGATCCTTCGGCTTCGCATGCGCGCATTCATCTGCGCAACTCGTCGTTCGTGCTTCAGCAGCCGGGCAAGCAGGGCAAGCTCTGCTACATGTTCGCGGGCTGGTTCGCCGGCGCGATGGACTGGGTCAACGACACCGCGCCCGACAGCGCGAAGAAAGGTCCGCGCTCGAAGTCCGTCGAGACGCAATGCGCGGCCGAAGGATACGATCACTGCGTGTTCGAAGTTTCGCCGCTTGCCTGACACGCGCCGGAGACAGCGCGGCAGCAAGGTATTACGGATAAAACCATCCCCCGAGGTCGATCGCAATGCGTTACCCGAACCTTTTCAAGCCTCTTCAGCTCAACAAGCTGACCCTGCGCAATCGTATCGTCAGCACCGCGCATGCTGAGGTCTATGCCGAACCGGGCGGCCTGCCCGGTGACCGCTATATCCGTTACTACGAGGAAAAGGCGAAGGGCGGCGTCGGCCTCGCCGTGTGCGGCGGTTCGAGTCCCGTGTCGATCGACAGCCCGCAAGGCTGGTGGAAGTCGGTGAACCTCGCGACCGACAAGGTCATCGACCCGCTCGCGCGTCTCGCCGAAGCGATGCATCGTCATGGCGCGTTCATCATGATCCAGGCCACCCACATGGGCCGCCGTTCCGCATGGCACGGCGAGCACTGGCCGCATCTGATGTCGCCTTCCGGCGTGCGCGAGCCGGTGCACCGCGGCAACGCGAAGATCATCGAAGTCGAAGAGATCAAGCGCATCATTCAGGACTTCGCGGCGGCCGCCAAGCGCGTGAAGGATGCCGGCATGGACGGCATCGAGATTTCGGCGGCGCACCAGCATCTGATCGATCAGTTCTGGAGCCCGCGCACCAACTTCCGCACGGACGAATGGGGCGGCTCGCTCGAGAATCGTCTGCGCTTCGGCGTGGAGGTGCTTCAGGCGGTTCGTGAAGCGGTGGGCCCGGATTTCTGCGTCGGCCTGCGCATGTGCGGCGACGAGTTCCATGAAGACGGCCTCTCGCACGAGAACCTGAAGGAGATCGCGCAGGCGATGTCGGAAACGGGTCTCATCGATTACATCGGCGTGATCGGTTCCGGCGCGGACACGCACAACACGCTCGCCAACTGCATGCCGCCGATGGCGCTGCCGCCCGAGCCCTTCGTGCATCTCGCAGCGGGCATCAAGACGGTCACGAAGCTGCCGATCATGCACGCGCAGAGCATTCGCGATGCGGGCCAGGCCGAGCGGCTGCTCGCCAACGGCATGGTCGATCTCGTCGGCATGACGCGCGCGCAGATTGCCGATCCGCATATGGTCATCAAGATCCGCGATGGCCGCGAAGACGAGATCAAGCAGTGCGTCGGCGCGAACTACTGCATCGACCGTCAATACAACGGGCTGGATGTGTTGTGCGTGCAGAACGCGGCGACCTCGCGTGAAGAGACGATGCCGCATGTCATCGAGAAATCGCGTGGTCCGAAGCGCAAGGTCGTTGTCGTGGGCGCCGGTCCCGCGGGACTCGAAGCGGCGCGCGTCGCGCGTTCGCGCGGTCACGACGTCGTGCTGTTCGAAAAGAACGATTATGTCGGCGGCCAGATCATGCTCGCGGCCAAAGCGCCGCAGCGCGAACAGATGGCGGGCATCGTGCGCTGGTTCGACATGGAGACGAAGCGTCTGGGCGTCGATCGCCGTCTCGGTGTCGCGGCCGACGAGAAGATGATCATGGCGGAGAAGCCGGACATCGTCGTGCTCGCGACGGGCGGTTCGTCGTTCACGGATCAGGTGCCCGCATGGGGCGTCGAACAAGGTCTCGCGGTCAGCTCGTGGGACATTCTGTCGGGCAAGGTCGAGCCGGGCAAGAACGTGCTCGTCTATGACGGCGTGTCCACGCATGCTGGCGCGGGCGTCGCGGACTTCATCGCGTCGAAGGGCAATAACGTCGAGATCGTCACGCCCGATGTGAAAGTCGCCGACGATACCGGCGGCACCACGTTCCCGATCTTTTATCGCCGGCTCTACGCGCTCGGCGTGGTCCATACGCCGAACTACTGGCTCGACAAGGTGTACGAGGAAGACGGCAAGAAGATCGCCGTGATCCGCAACGAGTACACGGAAGAGCAGGAAGAACGCGCGGTGGATCAGGTGGTGATCGAGAACGGCATCACACCGAACGACGCGCTCTACTGGAAGCTCAAGCCCGAGTCGGTCAATCGCGGGCAGCTCGACATGCACAAGCTGTTCGCCGCCGAAGCGCAACCGTGCCTGAGCGAAGAGCTCGGCAATGGCCGCTTCGCACTGTTCCGCGTCGGCGACTGCATCTCGATGCACAACATCCATAGCGCGATCTACGATTCGCTGCGCCTCTGCAAAGACTTCTGACGAGGTACTGGAAGATGAACCCCGTGTTTGTCATCACCGCGTTGCTGTGGCTCTCGATGGCGGGCCTCGCGTTCGCCCTGCTGAAGCGCGCAGCCTACTGGCGCGAAGGCCGGGCCACCACGGCCGGCGCATATGGCTGGGCGAATCTGCTCACCATCCCGAAGCGCTATTTCGTCGATCTGCACCATGTCGTGGCGCGTGACCCGTATATCGCGAAGACGCACGTCGCGACCGCGGGCGGTGCGATCCTCGCGATGGCGCTGGTCTTCATCAACTACGGTCTCGCGATCTACTCGCCGTGGCTCGACCGCGCGATCTTCATCGCGGCGATCATCATGTTCGTGGGCGCCGTGTTCGTGTACAAGCGCCGTCGCGCGAAGGACGTGCCCGCGCGTCTGTCGCACGGACCGTGGGACAGCCTGCCCTTGCTGCTCGGCTCGTTCGCGCTCGGTCTCGCGCTGTTCATGCTGCTGCCCGCATCGTGGATGTCCGGCGCGCTCGCGATCATCGTCGCGTTGCTGATCGCGGCGGGCGCCTACACGATGACCTTCGGCGCGGCGCAAGGCGGCCCGATGAAGCACGCGATGGCGGGTCTCCTGCATCTCGCGTTTCATCCGCGCCAGGAGCGCTTCCACGCGAAGACCGAGCAGGAAGTCGTGCCGCCGACGGCTTTGAAAATGCCGGTTCTCGATGCGAAGGAATACGGCGTCGGCAAGCCGGTCGAGTTTCGCTGGAATCAGCTGCTGAGCTTCGACGCCTGCGTGCAATGCGGCAAGTGCGAAGCCGCGTGCCCCGCGTTCGCATCGGGTCAGCCGTTGAATCCGAAGAAGCTGATTCAGGATCTGGTCGTCGGCATGGTCGGCGGATCGGACTCGCAATATGCGGGCAGCCCGACGCCCGGCATTCCGGTCGGCAAGCATTCCGGCGGTCCGGCCAAGCCGCTGATCTCGCAGATGATCGAAGCGGACACGATCTGGTCCTGCACCACTTGCCGCGCCTGCGTGCAGGAGTGCCCGATGCTGATCGAGCACGTCGATGCGATCGTCGACATGCGGCGCAACCAGACGCTCGTCGAAGGCAATGTGCCGGGCAAGGGTCCGATCACGCTCGCGAACCTGCGAGAGACGGGCAGCCAGAACGGTTACGACATCGGCGCGCGTTACGACTGGTCGGTGGATCTGCAAGTGCAGGTCGCACAGCCGGGACGTCCGGTGGATGTCCTGCTGATCGCCGGAGAGGGCGCGTTCGACATGCGTTATCAGCGCACGCTGCGCGCACTCGCCAAGGTGATGAACAAGGCCGGCGTGGATTACGCCGTGCTCGGCGGCGCGGAAACGGACACGGGCGACACAGCGCGTCGTCTCGGCGATGAAGCCACGTTCCAGCAATGCGCGTCGAAGCTGATGAACACGCTGTCGCAGTATCAGTTCCGCCGCATCGTCACGGCCGATCCGCACGTGCTGCACAGCCTGCGCAACGAGTACCGCGCGCTCGGCGGCTATTACGAAGTGCAGCATCACACGGCGTTCATGGCGGAGCTCGTCGCGAACGGCAAGCTCACGCCGAAAGCCGCCGCCGTGTTCAACGACAAGAAGATCACGTACCACGATCCGTGCTATCTCGGCCGCTATAACGGCGAGACGGAAGCGCCGCGCAAGCTGTTGAAGACCATCGGCATCAAGGTCGTCGAGATGGAGCGTCACGGCATGCGCGCACGTTGCTGCGGCGGTGGCGGCGGCGCGCCGCTGACGGATATTCCCGGCAAGCAGCGCATTCCCGATATCCGCATCAACGACGCGAAGTCGGTCGGCGCGGAAGTGGTCGCCGTCGGTTGCCCGCAATGCACCGCGATGCTGGAAGGCGTGGTCGGAGAACGTCCCGAAGTGCTCGACGTGGCGGAGTTGGTCGCCGCAGCGCTGGAGTAAAGTCATGAACGATATCAAACGAATCGATCCGCGCCGGCCTTTCATCGTCACGGCGGCAGGGCTCAAGCGCATCACGCTGGGTGAAATCGGCAATGGCGTCGTGCTCGAATTCACGCACGGCGGGCACAAGCAGGCGACAAAGCCGCTGCGCACGACGAAGCCCGCGACCCGCGCGCTGCTGGTCGCGGCGCACACGGATCGCGGTGCGCTCGACGACCACGCGCGTCAGGCGCTCGCCGCCGCCGCGCTGCTCGCGAATGATGAAACCGAAGTCGTGCTGATCGCGTTCGGCGAGTTCAAGGACGATGCCGCCGCGCTGGGCGCGGATCGTTACATCGAACTGCCAGAATTCGATCGCCGCAATTTCGCGCCCGACGAAGAAGTGCGCGCGCTGACGGCCTGCGTCGCGGCCTTCGCGCCGGTGCATCTGTTCATGCCCGACAACGCAACCGGCGACGGCGATCTCGGCCGACGCTATGCCGCACGCGCCGATGCATCCATCGCGACGCAGGTCGTCGAGCTCGACGCATCGCATGTTGCTTCCTATGTGCATGCGGGCCGTGCCATCGCATCGCGCGCCTTGCCCGATGTCGTGCTGCTCGCCCCCAACGCCGTCGATGCGAAGCTGCCGTTCGTCGGTGCGGGCGAAGCGGTGAGCGCGGAAGACATCGTGCCGGCATCGAAAGTGAGTGCTTACGTCGATCTCGGCATCGAGGAAATGGATGCCGCGCAAGTGGCGCTGGAAGAGGCGGATTTCATCGTGTCCGCCGGCAACGGCGTGTCCGATATCGCGTCCTTCGAAACGCTCGCGGGAACGCTGGGCGCGGCGATCGGCGCGAGCCGGGTCGCCGTCGACGACGGCAAGTTCACGCGCGACAAGCAGATCGGCGCGACCGGCAAGACGGTGGAGGCGAGCGTGTATATCGCGTTCGGCATTTCGGGCGCCGTGCAGCATTTGCAGGGCATCAAGGATTGCCGTCATGTGATCGCCGTGAATCTCGACGCCAGCGCGCCGATTGCGAAGCGCGCCAATCTCACGATCGTCGCCGACGCACAGGAGACGATCAAGGCCTTGACCGATGCGGCCGCCGCCGCGCGCGCCGCGCGTGCCAGCGGCGCGCCGATCGTGCAAAGCGCGGCTGTTGCCGAAGGAGTTGCAGCATGAAGATCGCCGTTCTCGTATCCACCGGACGTCATCCGGTCAGCGGCACCGCGCGCTATAGCCGCAACGACGCCGCCGCGCTGACGATCGCCATCGGCATCGCCACGAAGCACGGCGCGCAGCTCGACGTGCTGCACGCGGGCGATCCGGCGAATCCGGCGCTCGCTGAATATCTCGCGCTGGGCGCGCCGAAAGTCGAAGTGCTCAACACGGACGGCGATGCCTGCGCGGTTCTGGCACACCGCCTCGCGGGTTATAGCCTCGTGTTCACCGGCACGCGCGCAGAAGGCGCTTACGACAGCGGCACGCTGCCGTACAAGCTGGCCGATGCGTTGAATCTTCCGCTCGTCGGCGCGGCCGTCGATGTCAGCGTGACGAAGGAAGGCGTGGAAGTGCGCCAGTTCATGCCGAAGGGCCTGCGCCGCCGCGTGCGCGCGCCGCTGCCCGCGTTGGTGGCGGTGCATCCGCTCGCCAATGCTGCGCCGCGGTATGCCTATGCGCGCATGCGCGAAGGACGCGTGGCGCCCGTCGCCGCGAGCGCTTCCGCCGACCGCGAACGCGCGGCGTGGAGCGTCGGCCCGGTCACGGCCAAGCCGAAGAAACTCGCTGCCCCCGAGAAGCGTTCGGGCCACTCGCGCATGCTCTCCGCGACGACAACGGAAAGCCGCGGCGGCAGCGTCGTAATTGAAGGAAGTTCTGTCGAAAAAGCACAAGTGATACTGGCGTATTTGCGCGAGCATCAACTCGTCGATTACTGATTCTTCAAGCAGTTTCGAAACCCACATACGAAAGCAGCAGCCCGCGTTCAAAGGTGTTTGGCGGGGCACCAGACGTGACGCAAAACGGAGCACACGATGAAAGTTTCGGCAGACGTTCGCGCGATGATCGAACGCCGCAAAAAGGGCCATACGCTCGAGGCGCCGTTCTATACGAGCCCGGAGATCCACGCGCTCGACCTCGATGCGATTTTCCGCACGACCTGGATCCAGGTCGCCATCGAACCGGATATTCCCGAGCCGGGCGATTACACGACGGTCGAGATCGGCAACGATTCGATCCTGATCGTGCGCGACGACGACATGGAGATCCGCGCGTTCTACAACGTGTGCCGCCATCGCGGCGCGCGTCTGTGCAACGACGAAAAGGGGTCGCTCGGCAATATCGTGTGCCCGTATCACAGCTGGACGTACAACCTCTCCGGCGACCTGATGTTCGCCGAGCACATGGGCGACCAGTTCGACCGCTGCAAGCACAGTCTCAAGAAGGTGCATGTGCAGAATCTCGCGGGCCTGATCTTCATCTGTCTCGCCGACGAGCCGCCCGCCGACTTCGCCGTGATGCGCGAAGCGATGGAGCCGTATCTCGCGCCGCACGGCCTGAAAGACTGCAAGATCGCGGCGAGCATCGATATCGTCGAGAAAGGCAACTGGAAGCTCACGATGGAAAACAATCGCGAGTGCTATCACTGCGTCGCGAACCATCCGGAGCTGACCATTTCGCTCTATGAATACGGCTTCGGCTATCAGCGCTCGCCCGCCAACGAAGAAGGCATGGCGGCGTTCGAGAAGACGGTCGAAGAGCGCACGAAGCAGTGGGAAGCCATGTGCCTGCCGTCCGCCGAAATCGAGCGGCTCGCCGATCTCGTGACGGGTTTCCGCACGCAACGCCTGCCGCTCGACCGCGACGGCGAATCGCAGACGCTCGACGCCAAGGTCGCATCGAAGAAGCTGCTGGGCGGCTTCGAGCGCGCGGACCTGGGTGGTCTGTCGTTCTGGACGCAGCCAAACTCGTGGCATCACTTCATGAGCGATCACATCGTCACGTTCTGCGTGATTCCGCTCGCCTCGGGTGAAACGCTCGTGCGCACGAAGTGGCTCGTGCACAAGGATGCGCGCGAGGGCATCGACTACAACGTCGATAACCTCACCGCCGTGTGGCGCGCGACCAATGATCAGGACCGCACGCTGGTCGAGTATTCGCAACTCGGCGTGGCGAGCAGCGCATACGAGCCGGGTCCGTATTCGCCTTTCACGGAAGGGCTCGTCGAGAAGTTCTGCGAGTGGTACATCGGACGTCTTGCCGACTACGCGAACGCGCCGGAGCATGGCGTCGATGCGTCGCTCGGCGAGAAAGTCGTTTCCTTCATGCGCTAAAGCCGTTGCTGCAGGAGCATTACATGATGCGCGATCAGGCTACGTTCGAGCCAACCGACAACCGCGTGACCCAGCCGAAGTTCTGGGGAGCGCTGCCCGTGCGCTGGGACTGTGACACGGACGAGACGCTCGTCTGCTGTCACGTCCGGCAGGAAACGCACGACGTCAAGAGCTTTTTCTTCAAGGCGCCCGGCGAACGCACGTTCGTGTTCGAACCGGGGCAGTTCATCACGCTGGAGCTCGATATCGGCGGCGAGCAGATCAATCGCTGCTACACGATCTCGTCGTCGCCGACGCGTCCGCACACCATCTCCATCACGGTGAAGCGCGTGCCGGGCGGGCCGGTGTCGAACTGGCTGCACGACAACATGGTCGCGGGCGCGACCGTGCGCGTGCTCGGGCCGTCGGGCGAGTTCACCTGCGCGCGTCATCCGGCGCGCAAGTATCTCTTTCTCTCGGCGGGCTCGGGCATCACGCCGCTCATGTCGATGAGCCGCGCGCATCACGAGCTGGGCGAGGACGCGGACATCGTGTTCGTGCACAGCGCGCGCACGCCCGATGACATCATCTTCGCGCGCGAGCTCGATCTGATCGCATCGAATCACAGGAATTTCCGCACGTCGTTCGTGTGCGAGCGCTTGGGTGCGCGCACCAGCTGGCCGGGCGTGACGGGCTTTCTGAGCCTGCCGCTCCTGAAGCTGATCGCGCCGGACTTTCTGGAGCGTGAGGTGTTCACGTGCGGCCCCGCGCCGTATATGAAGGCCGTGCGTAATCTGCTCGACGAGGGCGGCTTCGATCGCAAGCAATACCACGAGGAGAGCTTCTCGTTCGGCGTGGTCGAGGAAGTCGCGGCGGACCTGACGACGGCGCATGTCGCCGATGCGCTTGCTACGCAGAAGGATTTCGTCGAAGCGCGTGAGGAAGCGGTTGGCTTCGCGCCGGCGCCGACGGAGCCGATCGCGGAACCCGAGGTGCAGCCAATTGCGGAGCCGGTCGTCGAGCCTTTGATCGACACGAAGTTCAAGGTGAACTTCGCGAAGAGCCGCCGCGATATCGAATGCGGCAGCAACGAACATGTGCTCGATGCCGCGAAGAAGGCGGGCGTGCGTCTGCCTTCTTCGTGCACGCAGGGCATGTGCGGCACCTGCAAGGTGAAGCTCGTGTCCGGCCAGGTGAACATGAAGCATGCGGGCGGCATCCGCCAGCGCGAGATCGATCAGGGCATGGTGCTGCTGTGCTGCAGCAAGCCTTTGAGCGATCTCGTCGTCGACAAGTAAAGTCCTCGGGCGGGCCCGGATCGGGGTGCGTCGTTTCTTGACAATTGAGTGTCGGAAATGCGCGTTACGGGCCAATTCTGGCTGGTGATTCTGTTCGCTACACGGCTTGGGGCCGCTAAGGGGGAAACCAAATGAAATCGATGAGAAGAGTGTTCGTGCTCGGGGCGATGACCGCCGCCCTTGCCGCGAGCTTTGGAGTCAACGCCGCTGACAAGCCGACCATCAAGATTGGTTACGTCGAAGGCTGGGACGACAGCGTGGCGACGTCGAACGTGGCGGCGCGCGTGATCGAGAAGAAGCTGGGCTATCCGGTGCAGCTCGTGCCGGTGGCGGCGGGCGTGATGTGGCAGGGCGTGGCGCGCGGCGATCTGGATGCGACGCTGTCGGCGTGGCTGCCGGTCACGCACGGCGCGTACTGGAACAACTTCAAGTCGAAGGTCGTGAATCTCGGCCCGAACTTTCAGGATGCGAAGATCGGTCTGATCGTGCCCGCGAATGTCGATGTGAACAGCTTGTCCGACCTCGAAGCCAAGAAGGCTGAATTCGATTCCCGCATCGTCGGCATCGATGCGGGCGCGGGCGTGATGCAGAAGACGAGCGAGGCAATCAAGGCCTATAACCTCGACTACAAGCTGCTGCCGAGTTCGGGTTCGGCGATGACGGCGGAACTGGCGCGCTCGGAAGCGGCCAACAAGCCGATCATCGTGACGGGCTGGAAGCCGCACTGGATGTTCGCGAAGTACAAGCTGAAATTCCTCGAAGATCCCAAGAAGGTCTTCGGTGAAGCGGAGCACGTGGACAACGTGATCAACCCGGAACTGGAGAAGAAGGCGCCGGACGTCGTCGCGTTTCTCAAGAAGTTCCAGTGGAAACCGGGTGAGATCGATGGCGTGATGCTCGCTACGCAAAACGGCGAAAAGCCTCAGGCTGCGGCAGATGCCTGGATCGGCGCCCATCAGGATCGCGTGGATTCGTGGACTAAGTAATCGGTTTTGCGTTTGGGCGAACGCTGAGCGCCGCGGGTTGTTGCCCGCGGCGCTTTTTTTGCTCTTCTCGATCTCTCGTGATCCAGTGACAAACCGCTTAGCGCAGGACCACGGTTCGTTCTCCGTTGATAAACACCCGCCGCTCGATAAACGCCTTGACCGCCCGCGCGAGCGTAATACATTCGACATCCCGCCCGGTCGTAAGCAACCGCTCCGGACTATAGGAATGGTCGACCCGCTCGACCTCCTGCTCGATGATCGGGCCTTCATCGAGATCGTCGGTGACAAAATGCGCGGTGGCGCCAATCAGCTTCACCCCACGCGTGTGCGCCTGATGATAAGGCTTCGCGCCTTTGAATCCCGGCAGGAACGAATGATGAATGTTGATCGCGCGCCCTGCGAGCTTGCGGCTCGTTTCGCCCGAAAGGATCTGCATATACCGCGCGAGCACCATCAATTCGGCGCCGGAACTGTCGAACAGATCGAGCAGACGCGCCTCCTGTTGAGCCTTCGTGTCGGCGGTAATCGGCAGATGATGGAACGGCAATTTATGCTGCTCCGCCAGATGCGCGAGATCCGTATGGTTGGACCCGATTCCCACGATGTCCATCTTGAGTTCGCCCATGCGCCAGCGGAACAGCAGGTCCGCCAGGCAATGCTCCAGCTTCGACACCATGAGCAACACCTTGGGCCGCACCGCGAGATCGTGCATCGCCCAGGTCATCGAGAAGCTTTCCGCGATCGGCCCGAACTCGCGCTTGAGCATCTCCAGGTCGAGCGGATCATCGGCACGCGCGCCGTGAAAGACGCAGCGCACGAAAAAGCGCCCGGAGAGATCGTCGTCGAAGACGGTGAGTTCGTCGATATAACCGTGATGCCGTTCCAGAAAGCCGACGATGGCGGCGACCTGCCCCGCCGCGCTCGGGCACGAAACGGTAAGCACCAGTTGATCAAAGCGGGAATCGGCTGCCATGCGTGCTCCACATTCGGATGGTTGCAGCGCCGCGAAATGCAGCGAGCGTATCCGGTAGTAGAGCGTACGCATGCGATTCCAAGATAGAAGCGAACCGCCGCAGATGTAGTACGAAAGCGTCAGCCGGCCACGTCGCATTCGTCCAGCAGCCACGCGCTGAACGCGCGTACCGCGGCCACCGGCTCGCGCGGCGTCACCAGCACGTAGCCGCGATCGGTCACGAGCGGTGCATCGCACAATGCGATCAACTGCCCCGTCGCGATCAGCTCGTCGATGAGTGGCGTCCAGCCCAGCGCGACACCCTGGCCCATCACCGCCGCATGCGTGACGAGCGCGTAGCTGTTGAACGTGAAGCCGCCCTGTGTCGGCGGCGCGGCGAGCCCGTGCGCCTCGAACCACGCGCTCCACGAAAGCCAGCGCTCCGGATGCGTCGGCTCCAGATGCAGCAGCGGCAGCGTGAGCAGACCGTCCGGCGCGAGCGGGACATTCCGGTTCGCGATCAGCGCCGGACTGCACACCGGAATCACGCGCTCGGGAAAGAGTTTTACCGCGCTCTTTGCGCCCCAGTCGGCGTGTGTGTCGCCAAACACGATGACCACATCCGCATGATCGCCCGATGCGCTCGGCAAGCTCTGCGACGTGATGATCTTCACATCGACATCGGGCATCAGGGCCTTGAATTGCGGCAGGCGCGGCATCAGCCAGTAAGTGGCGAAGCCGAAGTCCGTCGAAATCGTAAGCGTGCGCAGCGCATGGCGCGAGCGGATATCGGCGGTGGCCGCGCGAATCACGTCGAGTCCGCAACGCACGGCTTCGAAAAGGCGCGCGCCGTCCTCGGTGAGCGTGACGCCGCGATGCCCGCGCTCGAACAGCGCCGCGCCGAGCGATTCTTCCAGCTGCACCACGCGCTGGCTCACGGCCGGCTGCGTCGAGCCGAGCTCGCGCGCCGCGGCCGTGAAGCTGGCGAGTCGCGCAGCGGATTCGAACATCAACAGCGCCTGCATGGGTGGCAGGCGTTCTTGCCGCGACATAAGTGCCCCTTATATGCGCATAACGAAATGCCGTCTTCACAGCCGCCATTTGAACGGCAATAGTGACGTGAACGCTCAACCAACGATTCTATGCGAGGCCCGTGTTCATGCTGGAGACGAAACAAAATATCCTGGTGCTGATGGCCGATCAGCTCACACCCTTCGCGCTGTCCGCCTACGGAAACCGCGTGACGAAGACGCCGTGTATCGATGCGCTCGCACGCGAAGGCGTGGTCTTCGAGTCTGCATACTGCGCAAGCCCGTTGTGCGCGCCGTCGCGCTTCTCGCTGCTCGCGGGCAAGCTGCCTTCGAATATTGGCGCTTACGATAACGCCGCCGAATTTCCGTCCGAAACGCTCACCTTTGCGCACTATCTGCGCGCCGAAGGCTATCGCACGATTCTCTCGGGCAAGATGCATTTCTGCGGCGCGGATCAGCTGCACGGCTTCGAGGAACGCCTCACGACCGATATCTATCCGGCGGACTTCGGCTGGACGCCCGACTGGCAAAACCCCGAAGCACGCCCCACGTGGTATCACAACATGAGTTCCGTGATCGACGCGGGCCCGTGCGTGCGCACCAATCAGCTCGACTTCGACGACGAAGTGACCTTCACGACGCGTCAGAAGCTCTTCGATATCGCCCGCGAGCGCAACGCGGGCCGCGACGCGCGTCCGTTCATGATGGTCGCATCGCTGACGCATCCGCACGACCCGTATGCGATTCCGCGCAAGTACTGGGACCTGTATCGCGATGAAGACGTCGACATGCCTTCGTATCGCGATGCGCTCGACGCCTGCGATCCGCATTCGAAGCGCCTGCGTCACGTCTATGAAGCGGATCGCACGCCGCCCACCGAGCGCCAGATTCGCAACGCGCGGCGCGCATACTACGGCGCGGTGTCGTATGTGGATGACCAGTTCGCATCGATTCTCGAAGCGCTCGAACAGGCCGGTCTCGCGGACGATACGATCATCGTCGTCACGTCGGACCATGGCGAGATGCTGGGCGAGCGCGGCCTCTGGTACAAGATGACGTTCTTCGAAGGCGGCTGCCGCGTGCCGCTGATCGTGCATGCGCCGAAGCAATTTCGCGCGCGACGCGTGGCGGATTCGGTCTCGCATCTCGATGTGCTGCCGACGCTCGTCGAACTCGCGCGCGGCGAGTCCGCGCAATCGTGGCCCGACAGCGTCGATGGCCGGAGTCTCGTGCCGCATCTGCGCGAGAGCGGCGGCCATGACGAGGCGATCGGCGAATATCTCGCGGAAGGCGCGATCGCGCCCATCGTGATGATCCGGCGCGGACGCTTCAAGTTCATTCACACGAGCGTCGACCCCGATCAGCTCTATGACGTGCAGGCCGATTCGTTCGAACGCGAGAACCTCGCAGGCGATGAACGCCACGCCGGACTCGTCGCCGAATTCCGCGCGGAAGTCGCCAGGCGCTGGAACCTCGATGCAGTGCACGAAGACGTGCTGAAGAGCCAGCGCCGCCGCCATTTCCACTTCGCGGCCACGACGCAGGGCACGATCCAGTCATGGGACTGGCAGCCGCACGTCGATGCGAGTCAGCGCTACATGCGCAATCACATCGACCTCGACGATCTCGAAGCGATGGCGCGCTTTCCCGCTGTCGAGCACTGAGCACGTTATCCCCACCATTACCCCACACGACAGGAACGCACCATGAAAAAGGGCTTCATCCATGCGCTCTTCGCCGCCGCGCTCGCGTGCGTGGCGTCTCACGCGTTTGCCGCCGAGCCGCAGTCGTGCACGCAAGTGCGCATGGCCGGACCCGGCTGGACCGACATCGACGCCACCAACGCGATGAGCGGCATCGTGCTCAAGGCGCTCGGCTACAAGCAGAATGTGGCCAACCTGTCGGTGCCGATTACATATCAGGGCTTGAAGAAAGGCCAGATCGACGTCTTCCTCGGCAACTGGATGCCCGCGCAGGCGCCGCTCGTGAAGCCGTTCTTCGAGGAGAAGTCGATCGACGTGGTGCGCCCGAATCTGTCAAATGCGAAGTTCACGCTGGCCGTGCCGGACTATGTCGCGGCGGCGGGTGTGCATTCGTTCGCCGACCTCGCGAAGAACGCCGACAAGTTCGACAACCGCATCTACGGCATCGAGCCGGGCGCGCCCGCGAATCAGAACATCAAGAAGATGGTCGACGACAAGGCCTTCGGTCTGGGCGACTGGAAGATCGTCGAATCGAGCGAGACCGCGATGCTCACGCAAGTGGAGCGTGCGGTGCGCGACAAGAAGTGGATCGTGTTCCTCGCGTGGGAGCCGCATCTGATGAACACGAAGTTCAAGCTGACCTATCTCGACGGAGGCGACAAGTACTTCGGTCCGAACTACGGCGGCGCGACGGTGAACACGGTGTCGCGCAGCGGCTATGAACAGCAGTGTCCGAACGTAGGCCGGCTGTTCAAGCAGATGGCGTTCAACGTCGATCTGGAAAACGGCGTGATCACCGACGTGCTGGAGAAGAAGACCAATGTCGACGCCGCCGCGACGGATGCGCTCAAGCATCATCCGGAACTGCTGAAATCGTGGCTTGACGGCGTGACCACGGCGAGCGGCGGCAACGGCCTGGAAGCCGTTCAGACCGCGCTCGGCGTGAAGTGACGGAAGGAGGAAGGAAAGGAAACGCGTTCAGCCGAGTTGCAGGCTGGCGCGTTCCTGCGCGGCCATGACCACGGCGCGCAACGGCGACTGGATGGCGACGAAGTGCACCATCAGGCTATCCGCCTGCTGGAAGTACCACGGCGTGTTGATGCTCATGCAGTCGACGCCGTGCTCCACTTTCCAGCCGAGACGTTCCGACAGCAGATTCGCGATGATCGTCTGGTCGCCGCCGTTCGCGTAGGTGCTCGACTTGTCCGGTGCGGCGCTCACGTTTTCGTAAATCTCCTCGACGAAGGCGCTCACTGCGGGCTTGCGGCGGAAGCCGAGCACGCCGGCATTGATGACCCACGGACCGATGTCGTGAGCCGCAAAAATGTCGCGACCCGTGAGCAAAGGCTCGAGCGGCTTGCGCTGATCGTGGAAGAGGATGTCCGCATCGACCCAGATCACCCAGGTGTGATCGGGCAGATGCTTGCGCAGGAACCACGGCTTGAGCCACGTGCCCGATGTGCCCGGTCCCACTTCCGCCGGGGTCTGACGATAGACGTACAGCGTATAGCCGTGGCGCTCGCAGTAGCGGCGCATGTTCAGTTCGGCGATCGCGCCGTACGCGCGCACGTTGGGCGTGTAATACGTGACGAGCGCGATCGGCTGGCCGGGGTTGTAGACGCTGTGCTCCTCGTTCGGAGCCTGGGACTCGGCGGGGAAGTGAAAGAGCAGTGAACCCTTTTGCTGGAAGTCGTTGATGTGCTCGGCGAGCGCTTCGCGGAAGTTCGCGTGGATGCCGCCATACGTGTCCACCTCACCGAGTGCGATGGTCCAGAGGTTGGTTTGCCGCGACCAGGTCGGATCGAAGCGCGGACCGCAATGCATCGTGCACATGACGCCGCCGCGTTCGCCGAACGGTTCGATGTAGTCCAGCGAGGAGAGCATTTCCGTTTCGTTTCGTGGCGTGCCGCCGAGCTTGCATTGCTCGACACACGAGACGATGAAGCTGCGGATCTCCGGCGTATTGCGCCATATCTGCACGTCGGTCTGGTGTCCTTCGTCGCGTCCGGACACGGACATCAGCGCATGCTGCCGACCATCGGCGATGGGCTCGACCGGGTGCATGTTCAGCACGATGCAGTCTTGCGTCATGCAAACGAGCAAGGCCATGTCGGGCATGTTGCGCAGGTGATGCAGGATCACTTCGTATTTGAGCAGCAGGCGCTGGGCGCTGCCCGGCATGGCTGTCGTCGAGACGGACGCGTGCTGGTAGCCCATCTGGGACGCGTAGTGCTTGTGATTGGTGAGAACGTGAGGTGCATCGGTGCTGAAGATGCTCAGGCAGCGGGTGGTCATGTCTAACTCGAATTGCTGAAGCGGAACTAACGGGATTCGGGGATGCGGCTTTTTTACAGATTCCGAAGTATGCGCAGCGAGTCCCGGTCCGAGAATCGGGCATGTCTGAATTCGGATTAGTTCGAGCGAAGGGAAATACGCTGTTGCAGTGGTCGCAACTGGACAGATTTGCGTCGCAATGGGTCGAGCCGCGACATATATGGAGCCTTATTTTTCAAGACACCGGCAGGCATGATGCGTCACCGCGCCGCATCGCAGGCAGAACACAGTCTTCAGCAGTTCCCCGCAGGTCAGCATGCGACATGCCCTCGCGCCGTGGGCGCGGGGCAGGGCATCGCTTTTTCCAACCACGTACCGATCCGCACGAGCAGAGGACCAGCAAATGAGAAAAGGACATGCCGCACACGTTGCATCGAAGTTCGCAGGCCTCGCCATCGCCGCCGGCGCGGCGAGCGCGCCCATGCATGCGCACGCGCAAAGCAGCGTGACGCTCTACGGCATTCTCGATGCGGGCATCACGTGGGTGAGCAACACCGGCGGCTCGCACGTCGTTAAGTTCGATGACGGCATTTCCTACGGCAACCGCATCGGCTTTCGCGGCGTCGAAGATCTGGGCGGCGGGCTGCAGGCCGTGTTCGTGCTGGAGTCGGGCTTCCATCTCGGCAACGGCCAATTGGGATTCGGCGGCGCGGAATTCGGCCGCCAGGCGTATGTGGGCCTGAAGAACCAGTGGGGCACGGTGTCGCTCGGCAATCAGCTCGACATGACCGAGGAGTTCGTCTATCTCTACAACATCTCGGCGTGGGCCAGCGGCTATGCGATCCACCAGGGCGACTTCGACCGCATGAACGGCGACCGCCTGCCGAATTCGATCAAGTTCCTGTCGAACGACTTCGGCGGCTTCACGTTTGGCGGCATGTATTCGTTCGGCAATCAGGCCGGCGACTTCCATCGCAACAGCGCGTGGAGCGTCGGCGGGCACTATGCGGCGGGCTCGTTCAACATGGGCGCGGCGTACACGCAGTTGAACAATCCCAACGGCATCTACGCATTCGATCCCTACGCGATGATCGGCGCGCGCACGTTCCTCGGCCAGCCGACCGTCTCCGTCGATCCGGCCACGGGCGCCGTCACCGACCTTTACAGCTCGACCGCGTTTCCGGTGGACAAGCAGGGCGCGTTCGCGGTGGGCGCCGCGTGGACCATCGGCAAGCTGATGTTGTCGGGCAACTTCACCTACACGACGATCAAGGGCCTCGGCCAGACTTCGCACATGCAGGTGTACGAAGGCGGCGCGTCATACAGCTTCATGCCCGACCTGAACCTCTACGGCGGTTATCAGCACACGCGCTTCGAAGGCAATCACTGGAATCAGGGCTCGCTCGGCCTGCACTATCTGCTCTCGAAGCGCACGGACGTCTATGTTTCCGGCGACTATCTGCGCGCGTCCGGTCCGATCGATGCCGTGATCGGCTACAGCTTCACGCCGTCGTCGTCGAATACGCAGGCCGACGTGCGTGTCGGCATGCGCCATTCGTTCTGAGCGCGGCCCGCTCAGGCCGCGGCGCGTCGCGCGGGGCCGGTGGCGCGCAAGGCGCTGCGGTCCTGTCGCGGGCTGGTATCGAAACGTGCGCGATACGTGCGCGAAAAATGCGAAGGCGATTCGAAGCCGCACGCCACGCATACCGCGAGTATCGACATCTCGGTCTGCTGCAGCAGCTCGCGCGCCCGCGTGAGACGCAGGCCGAGATAGAAGTGCGTGGGCGTGTCGTTGAGCGCCGCGCAGAAGAGCCGTTCGAGCTGCCTGCGCGTGACGCCGATGGATTGCGCGAGCTCATCGGGCGACAGCGGCTCTTCCATGTGCTCCTGCATCAGTTCGATCACCTGGATCAGCTTGCGGTTGTGCAGGCCGTAGCGCGCCGCGATCTGCAGCCGCTGATGATCGGATGGCTGGCGGATGCGTCCCAGCACGAACTGCTCGGAAACCTGCGCGGCGAGGTTCGCGCCGTGCTCGCGCGCGATCAGGTCGAGCATCATGTCGATCGATGCCGTGCCGCCCGCGCAGGTGATGCGCCGCGCATCGATCTCGAAGAGCTCCTGGCTCGTTTCGATGTCGGGATATCGCTCCGCGAACGCGGCGGCCGCTTCCCAGTGCAGCGTCGCGCGCTTGCCGGCGAGCAGGCCGCTTTCCGCGAGAATGATGCTGCCCGTGTCGATGCCGCCGAGCGTCGCGCCCGCGCGATCGAGGCGCCTGAGCCAGTCGGCGATCGCGCGTGAGTAGCGCGACAGCGGCTCGAAGCCCGACACGACGAACACGGTGTGGGCGTCGGTCACGCTGTCGAACGCGCCTTCCGCGTTGAGCGAGATGCCGTTGCTCGCGGCGACCGGGCCGCCATCGACGGAAAGGATATGCCAGCGGTACAGGTCGCCGGCGAAGCGGTTCGCGACTCTCAGCGGTTCGATCGCGGACATGAAGCCGATCGACGAGAATTCGGGCAGCAGCAGGAAATGGAAATCGTGTGGTTCGGGCATCGGATCGATCGATTGAGTCAGGTCGATGAGCGAGCCGGATACCCTAGCAATTGCAAAAAGCATGCGCAATCCGGCGCGCCCCGTAGGGCGCGCCGGAGCCAGCGATGCGCATGCGGTTTCAGGCGGTCCCGAGGGCGCTCGTGAGCGTCTGCGCGACGCGCGCGAGATGCGGCTCCACGACCAGGTCGGTGTGCTTGCCATCGACCTTCATGATGCGCAGGCCATGTGCCGCGACGCGCTGCCAGACCGGCAGCGGATCGGGGCGATGCGGGTCGAGCACCGTCGCGCGCACGTAGACGATCGGCCCGCCGTCGTATCGACGCGGATTGTAGGTCGTCATCGCGACGCGCATCGACTCGCGCACGCGCAGGAGCACGGGCGGCAGGCCCTGGGCGTCGGGCGCGGGCTGGTGCGCCTGTTTGCCCATTCGCATGCGCAAGCGATCGTTGAGCGCCTGTGCCTTGCCGCGCAGATAGTCCACGCGTTCGCCCGCATCGAGCGCACGGAACTCGCGCACGCGTTGCGCGAGTACGCCGGCCGCATAGCGCGACCAGTGCGCGAACGGCAGGCAGTGCTCGTGCACGTAGGTGTCGAGCAGGCAGAGCATCTCGATCTTCTCGCCCGCCGCGACCAGTTGCTGCGCGATCTCGAACGCGATCAGCCCGCCGAACGAATAGCCGACCAGCGCGTACGGGCCCTTGGGCTGCGCCTCGCGCATGCGCAGCACGTAGCCGCGCGCCATCTCTTCGACGCTGTGCTGGGGCGCTTCGTCGCCGTCGAGGCCGAGCGCCTGCAGGCCGTACACGGGACGCTCGTTCTGCAGCATGCCGGCGAGCGTGAGGCACTCCATCACCGAGCCGGTGATGCTGTGGATCATGAAGAGCGGCCGGCCGCTGCCCGCGCGCATCTGCACGAGCGTCGAGTTGCCGGCGCGCGTCTGCGGATCGGCGGCGAGAACGGCGGCGAGACGCGCGATGGTCGGCGCGACGATCATCGTGGAAAGCGGCAGCGTGCGGCCGGTGGTGCGCTGCACCTCGGTGAGCATGCGCGCGGCAAGCAGCGAATGGCCGCCCAGCTCGAAGAAGTTGTCATCGCGGCCGATCGGCGAGAAGCTGAAATGCTGCTCCCAGAGCGCGCACAGCCACGCTTCGAGCGATTCGATCGCCTCGCCGGGCGCGGGCAGTTCGCGTTTGGCGCGCGTCAGCGACGGATGCTCGCGGATCTGATCGAGACATTCCGGATTCGCGAGGGACGACACGTTGCGCGCGGGCAGGCCGTTGACCGCGTCGCGCGCGGCGGCTTCCGACGGCTTGCCGTTGTGCGTGGCGGGCAGGCCATCCACCTGCACGATGACATCCGGCACGAGCGCGGCCGAACCCTGGCGCGTGAGCTCGCGGCGCACGCGCGCGGCGAGCGCCGCATTCAGTTGCGCTTCCGGACGCAGCACCAGCAAGAGCACGATGCGCTGGCCGTCGTCGCCCGCGTTCGCGCCGGTTTGCGGCACGACCATCGCGTTACGGATCTCGCCGATCTCGCTCAGGATGCGGTAGATCTCGCCCGGACTCACGTTGATGCCGCGCACGTTGAGCACGCCGTCGCTGCGGCCGTGCAGGCGCGCGGAGCCTTCCGGCGAGAACTCGATGATGTCGCCGTGCGTCCACACGCCTTCGTTCGCCGCGAAGTACGCCTTGTGGAAGCGCGAACCGTCGTCGTCGCCGAAGAAGCCGAGCGGGCGCGACGGGAACGGATTCGTGCAGACCAGTTCGCCCGGCATGATCGTGCTTGCGCCCTGATCGAACGCCTGCACGTCGAGGCCGAGCGTCTTGCACTGGGCTTCGCCCGCGTACACGGGCAGGTTCGGATTGCCGAGCACGAAGCAGCCGATGATGTCCGTGCCGCCCGAGATCGATTGCAATTGCAACTGCTTCACGTGTTCGCTGACCCACTGGAACTGCGAGTCGAAGAGCACGGCGCCGGTGGACATCATCGCGCGCAGGGCGGAGAGGTCGAACTGCTCGGCGGGCTCCAGACCCGCGTCCTCGTTCATCTTCAGATAGGCCGGGCTCGTGCCGAAAACGGTCGCCCGTTCGTTCGCGACGATGCGCCAGAGCGTGTCGACGGCCGCCACCGGCCCGTCATACGTGACGATCTCCACACCCGAGGCGAGCACGGACAACTGCCAGTTCCACATCATCCACGAGCAGCTCGTGTGGAAAAAGAGCTTGTCGCCGGGACCGAAATCGCTATGCAGGCGATGCTCCTTCACGTGCTCGAGCAACGTGCCGCCCGCGCCGTGCACGATGCACTTCGGCTTGCCGGTCGTGCCCGACGAAAACATGATGAAGAGCGGATGGTTGAACGGGAAGCGCTTCCACGTGAAGCGCGTCGCGTCGCCGCGCACGATCAGCGAGCGCAGTTCGTGCTGACGCTGCGTCACCGTGCTCGGCAGATCGGTTTCGTCCAGACAAACGATGTCCGTCAGCGACGGCAGTTGCGCGGCCACCGCGGCGACGTGACCCGAGATGGAGCCGCCGGTGTCGAAGGGGCGCTGCATCGTGTGCGCGAACAGCATCTTCGGAGCGAGTGGCGCGAAGCGGTCGAGGATCGCCTGCACGCCGTTCTCCGGTGCCGCCGTCGAAAGCGTCGCGCCGAGCGCGGTCACGGCGAGCGCGGTCGTGATCGCGTCGCCGTCGTTGCGCATGATCGCGACTACGCGGTCGCCTTCTTTCAGCCCCATCTCGGACAGCGACTGCGCGAGCCGCATGACGCGCTCGCGCAATTCGCTGCGCGTATAGGTGATACGCCGGCCATCGGCATAGCGCGAGGTGAGCGCCGGAGCGTCATCGCAGGCAATGCGTTTGCCGAGCAGATTTTCTGCGTAATTCAGTTCGACGCTGGGAAAGAAGCGCGCTGTTTCGCATTGGTTTCCAATACAAACCGGTTCATTCGATCCGGACCATTCCAGCCCATGCGCCGATTCCAAAAAACATTTCCAGAAAAGGCGGTATTCGCGTGCGGTATAGGCGTGAAAATCGGCGTAACTGTCGAAGCGCTCGCCGGTTGCTTTCTCGAAGGCCAAGGTAAAGGCCGTCATCCTCGAGTTGGCAATTCGTTCTGTGGGGGGGTAAAAAAGAGGCTCGCGCGCATACAGGCGCGCACTCTCTCGGATGGCGTCGGGTCGGTCCATTATTGGCACCTGTTAGTCTGGTCTAGATAGTTATGTGCCCGACAACATCGCTGGAAACCTCTCCATTTCCCTTGCGCCGCGGTTGTCGGTGCGGGCATATCCCTCGGAAATCAGATTACCCCGTTCGAAAACCTTGCTATGTGCGACCAACCACAGAGGCTGTGGCGTTTCGGCAAACTTTGCTCTTGCGCAAAAAGCTGGGAATATGCTTTGGATAACGAATGGCGGAAATAGCTACTCGAATGTTCCTACGTATGCATACCAATACGCGTAAACACTATGGTGCGTTAGGCCAGAATGTGACACGACGCGGTCCTTATTGCAGTGCGGTTTTGCGAAGAATCGGCACGCCACGCATATAAAGCGTAATTGCCATGGCAGCGGCAATGGCAGCTTCGACGGCCAGTACGGTTGCCGCGGCGCCCTGTTCCCCGAACAGGTTCGCGAGAATCGCGAGCAGCAGGAAGTTGAGCACAGCCGAGCCGATCAGAATGCGCGTGAACTGCGACTTCATGCCGAGCGGCAGCATGGTCTGTACGCCGAAGAGGTCGGAGAGGCCCGCCATGAAAGGAACGAAGGACATCCAGCGCAGGACGTCGACGGTCGGCAGGAACTCCGGGCCGTACAGAAGGCGAACCGCGAGCGGCGCGCCGAAGAAGATCGTGAGCGAGGTCGCGAGCGTGATGCTGCCTTGCACGGCGAACATCACACGCAGGAAGGCGAAAGCGTCGCCGCGCGAATGGTGCATCAGAAAGCTGATGCGCGGATAAGCCGCGGTCTTGAGCGGGCTGAGTATATTGAGCGCCGCGCGGATCAGCTTGTCCGCCGCCGCGAAATAACCGGCCGCGACATTGCCGGCCATCAGTGCGAGCAGCACGATATTGCTCGACGAATAAATCTCGACAATCGCGGTCGCCATGAAGACCGTCCAGCCGTTTTTCAGCGCATTCACGATCGACCTGAACGGGATCCACACGAAATCAATTTCCTTACGTCGGAAGAGATAAACGAGCACGGCCACGCCGGTCACGACGTTCACCATCGAGTTGATGCCCATGGCCCAGAAAATATCGTTCTGTTCGCGCACGAGCAGAAATATGGCCGGAATGCTGAGCACGCGGCCGATGAAAACCAGCATGCTGATCACGCCCAGATCTTCCATGCCCTGAAAGTACCAGGTGGGAATCATCAGAGTGCCGATCACGAGTCCGAAGCCGAGCAGGAGAAGCGTGCGGTTTTCCGCCAGCGGAGCAAAGATGAAAGTGAGCGCGAGCAAGACCGCAAGCCCGGCCACCGTAATCAATATCTGGGCGGAAAATGTTTCCCAGAAAATACGTGAGCGCGTGGCGCGGTCATGTCTGTTTACCGAAATACGCGGCGTGGCGGTAAGCGAGAAGCTGAAGTTCGTCGATACGACGAAATAGCTGAGAAACGCGAGCCCGAAAGAGAGCTGGCCGTAACCGCTCGGAGACAACACGCGCGCGAGCCATGGCAAGGTCAGCAGCGGCACCAGATAGGTGGAGACCTGCATCGTCATCAAGATCGCGAAGTTTTTCCGGAACGACGCCATTTTTATTTTTCCTGGCTCATGTGACCGTCGCCGGTCCCCGTTGGTCTGTTGCGTCGGCGAAACTCACGGCCGCCCGTGCTGCTCATTAGAGCCAATCGGATAGCCGCATTCCGTCTGATCGGCCACGGAGACAGCGCCTGCGAACGAGCGTGCCTGGATGCCTTGCACCGGCAGGTCGCAAGCAGTCAAGTCGCGGTCGCAAGCGGGCGTTCGGGTACTTTTATGCGGCGTTACTTTGTATGCATGCCGGCGCCACCAACCGGCTCCATCCGCAACTCTCACTGAAAGGCACGACATGAGACATCGCTTCACTTCGAAACTGTTCGTCGCCGGAGCGTGCGCCGTGGGCGTCGCCCTCGCGCATGCCGCGGGCGTCGACGACGCGAGTTGCCGCACGGTGCGCTTCGTCGACATCGGCTGGACCGACATCACTTCGACTACCGCGCTGGCCTCGGTCGTGTTCGAGGGGCTTGGCTACGCGCCGAAGACGACGGTGGCTTCGGTGCCGATTTCGCTGGCGGGCCTGAAAAGCAAGCAGATCGACGTATCCCTGGGCTACTGGTGGCCGGTGCAGCAGAAGGCGGTCGAGCCGTTCCTCGAATCGAAGAGCATTCAGAAGCTCGAACCGCCGAACCTGTCGGGCGCGAAGGCGACGCTGGCGGTGCCGAGCTATGCGTACGACGCGGGCATCAAGACGTTCGCGGATATCGCGAAGCATCGCGACGAACTCGACGGCAAGATCTACGGCATCGAGCCGGGCAGCAGCGCGAACGCGAAGATCCAGAAGATGATCGATTCGAATCAGTTCGGGCTGGGCGGATTCAAGCTGGTCGAATCGAGCGAGGCGGGGATGCTGGTGACGGTCGAGCGCGCCGTTCGCGACAAGAAGCCGGTCGTGTTTCTCGGCTGGGAGCCGCATCCGATGAATATCCAGATGAAGATCAATTATCTGTCGGGCGGGGATGAGGTGTTCGGGCCGAACTACGGCGAAGCGCGGGTGTACACGTTGACCAATCCGGATTTTCTGACGCGGTGTCCGAATGCCGGAAAGCTGGTTTCGAATCTTCGCTTCACCACCGATCTGGAGAATCGGCTGATGCAGCCGGTGATGAACAAGGAGCGGCCTGCCGAGGCGGCGAAGGCTTATCTGAAGAAGAACCCGCAGGTTCTGGATGCATGGTTGGCAGGCGTCAAGACTGTCGACGGGAAAGATGGATTGCCGGCGGTTCGGAGTTATTTGGGGCTTTAAAGGTTTTCTGGTCTGCTTGCGTTTTCATGGAGACGCAAGCCTGAATCAAACATGCAGGAACCCTAACGAAATGGGAAGCAACTCATGAACCACGAAGTGATAGTAACGTGCGCAGTGACCGGCGCAGGCGACACGACCAGCCGTCATCCGGCCATCCCCGTCACGCCGAAACAGATCGCGGAAGCGGCAATCGAAGCGGCCCGCGCGGGCGCAACCGTCGCCCACTGCCACGTGCGCGATCCGCATACCGGACGAGGCAGCCGCGACCCCGCGCTATACCGTGAAGTGGTGGACCGCATCCGCTCATCCGACGTCGACGTCATCATCAACCTCACGGCGGGCATGGGCGGCGACCTGGAAATCGGTCCCGGCGAAGACCCGATGCGGTTCGGCAAGGGCACCGACCTCGTCGGCGGTCTGACGCGACTCGCGCATGTGGAAGAACTCCTGCCCGAAATCTGCACGCTCGACTGCGGCACGCTCAACTTCGGCGACGGCGACTACATCTACGTCTCGACGCCCGCCCAACTGCGCGCCGGCGCCAAACGCATCCAGGAGCTTGGCGTGAAGCCCGAACTGGAAATCTTCGACACCGGCCATCTGTGGTTCGCGAATCAGTTGCTCAAGGAAGGCCTGCTCGACGACCCGCCGCTCTTTCAACTGTGCATGGGCATTCCCTGGGGCGCGCCGCCCGACACCGGCACGATGAAAGCGATGGTCGACAACCTGCCGCCCGGCGCGCACTGGGCCGGCTTCGGCATCGGCCGCATGCAGATGCCGATGGTCGCGCAGGCGATGCTGCTAGGCGGCCACGTGCGCGTCGGGCTGGAAGACAACCTGTGGCTCGATCGCGGCGTCCACGCGACCAATGGGTCGCTCGTGCAGCGCGCGATCGAAATCATCGAACGGCTCGGCGCTCGCGCGCTCACGCCCGCCGAAGGACGCAGAAAGCTCGGCCTGCCGCCGCGCGGTGAACGCCCGCTGGAAAAGCGCGCGCTCGAACAAATCGCCTGAAGCAGAAGCACAAGCAGGCACATCAAGCACAAAGGAAATCGACGACATGCAAGTCAAGCAATTCGCCGCGCTCGGCGCGGGTGTGATCGGCAGCGGCTGGGTGGCGCGCGCGCTCGGAGCAGGACTCGACGTCACCGCGTGGGACCCCGCGCCAGGCGCCGAAGCGCAACTGCGCGCGAACGTCGCGAACGCGTGGCCGGCGCTTACGCGCGTCGGGCTGGCAGAAGGCGCATCGCAGGACAAGTTGCGCGTCGTCGCGACGGTCGAGGAATGCGTCGCCAATGCCGATTTCATCCAGGAAAGCGCGCCCGAGCGCGAGGAACTCAAGCTCGCGCTGCACGAGCGCGTGAGCCGCGCGGCGAAACCCGATGCGATCATCGCGTCGTCGACGTCAGGGCTTTTGCCGAGCGATTTCTACGCGCGCGCCGTCAACCCCGAACGCTGCGTCGTCGGGCATCCGTTCAATCCGGTGTATCTGCTGCCGCTCGTCGAAGTGCTAGGCGGCGAGAAGACCTCAGGCGAAGCGATCGACTCGGCCATGAGTTTCTACGCCTCCATCGGCATGCGGCCCTTGCGCGTGCGAAAAGAAGTGCCGGGCTTCATCGCCGACCGGCTGCTGGAAGCGCTGTGGCGCGAGGCGCTGCATCTGGTGAACGACGGCGTGGCCACTACCGGCGAAATCGATGACGCCATCCGCTACGGCGCGGGCATCCGCTGGTCTTTCATGGGCACGTTCCTCACCTATACGCTGGCGGGCGGCGAGGCGGGCATGCGACACTTCATGCAGCAATTCGGCCCCGCGCTCGAACTGCCGTGGACGAAACTCGTCGCGCCGAAACTGACCGATGAACTCATTGACCGCGTGGTCGACGGCACGTCGCATCAGACGAACGGACGCGGCATCAAGGAACTGGAGCGCTACCGCGACGACTGCATCGCGAGCGTGATCGAGGCGATCGCGCAGGCGAAGGCGCGCCACGGCATCGAAGACTGAAGATCAAAGGAGCAGCGCAGATGAGCACGATCTATCGCGACACCGTGAAGCCCGAATGGGTCGACTACAACGGCCATCTGCGCGATGCCTTCTACATGCTGATCTACAGCCTCGCGACCGATGCGTTCATGGACCGCATCGGCCTCGACGACGCCGGACGGAGCGCGCGCCAACGCACGCTCTACACGATGGAAGCGCACATCAACTATCTGCGCGAGATCAAGGAGGGCGCGGCGGTGCGCGTCGAATCGCGCGTGATCGCGCATGACAGAAAGCGCATCCATCTCTATCTGGAGATGTTCGAAGGCGACGGCGACGAGCCGGTTTCCGCGTGCGAGCAGATGATGATGCACATCGATTCGAGCGGCGCGCCGAAGTCCGCATCATTCGATGAAGACATCGCCGCGCGCATCGCATCCGAGCCGACGATCGCGCTCGAGGACGCGCGTTACGCGGGGCGCGTGATCGGCTTGCCGGTGCGCGCTTCGTCGGCCGCGCCCGCCTGAGCGCGCCACGTCCGCAGCAACAGCGCGTTGGTCACCACGCTCACGCTGGAAAACGCCATCGCCGCGCCCGCGAACATCGGATCGAGCATGCCGAAAGCCGCGAGCGGGATGCCGATCAGGTTGTAGACGAACGCCCAGAACAGGTTCTGCTGGATCTTGCGGTACGTGCGCCGCGAAATGTCGATGGCGTCCGCGACCAGCGCCGGATCGCCGCGCATCAGCGTCAGGCCGGCCGCCTCGATCGCGACATCGGTGCCGCTCGCCATTGCGATGCCGATATCGGCCGCCGCGAGCGCGGGCGCGTCGTTGATGCCGTCGCCGGCCATCGCCACGATCTTGCCCGATGCCTTCAGTTGCGTGACGACACGCGCCTTGTCGTCCGGCAGCGTCTGCGCGAACACAAACTCCGGGGCAATGCCGAGCGCGCGCGCGACGGCCTGCGCGCTTCCCGCGTTGTCCCCGGTGACGAGCGCGCTCTGCACGCCCATTTGCGCGAGCCGGTCGATAGCCGCGCGCGCGGTCGGCTTGACCGTATCGCCGAACGCCAAAAGCGCGAGCACGGCATCGTTCCCTTCGATCAGCCACGACACCGTGTTGCCCTGCGCTTCGAGTTCGCGCGCGCGCACATGGAGCGATGCGGGCGCTTCCGCGCCCCGTTCGGCGAGCAAGCGCCCGCTGCCGATCGCAATGCGCCGTTCTCCGACCTGCGCTTCCACGCCGCGCCCGGCGATCGCGCGCGCGGCGCTCGCGCCCACGCGCGGCGCGTCGTGCGCGGCGGCGATCACCGCCTTCGCCAGCGGATGCTCGCTCATGCGCTGCACGGCGGCGGCGAGGGCGAGCGCATCGGCGCGATCGACGCCCGGCGCGGCTTCGAACGCGACGAGACTGGGTTTGCCGACCGTCAGCGTGCCGGTCTTGTCGAACGCGACGATGCGGATCGCGTGCGCCTGTTCGAGCGCCTGCGCGTCCTTGATGAGAATGCCCTGGCGCGCCGCGACGCCGGTGCCGGCCATGATCGCGGTCGGCGTCGCTAAGCCGAGCGCGCACGGGCACGCGATCACCAGCACCGCGACGGCGTTCAGCAGCGCCGTTTCGCCGCCCGCGCCGTGCAACAGCCAGCCGGCGAGCGTGACGAGCGCGATCGCGAGAATCGCCGGCACGAACACGGCGGACACGCGATCGACCAGACGCTGGATCGGCGCCTTCTCCGCCTGCGCCGATTCCACCAGCCGGATGATGCGCGCGAGCGTCGTTTCCGCGCCGATGGCCGTGGTTTCGATCGCGATCACGCCTTCGCCGTTGATCGAGCCGCCGGTGGCGCGTGCGCCCGGCTCCTTCGCGACCGGCAGACTTTCGCCGGTGATCAGCGATTCGTCGATATGCGTGCGGCCCTCGCGCACGATGCCGTCGACCGGCACCCGCTCGCCCGGCCGCACGATGGCGATATCGCCGATCCGCACATCCGCCAGCGCGACCTCGCGTTCGCGCGACGGATCGTTACGATCGCGCACGCGCGCGCGCTCCGGGCGCAGCGCGTTGAGCGCGCGGATCGCATCGGTGGTCTGACGCTTGGCGCGCGCTTCGAGCCATTTGCCGAAGCGC
>NZ_FCOA02000010.1 GCF_001544875.2 Caballeronia hypogeia | reverse complement strand
GGGTTCGTCTTGGCCAGGTTCGTCTGGCTGCTTTGGTAGACGATCGAATCGTCGACGATACCGTACAGCGTGACGCTGCTCTGCGCGAACGCCGGCGCAGCGGCTGCGAACGCCGTGGCTGCGACGATTGCGACCTTGGTCATCGTGAAACCCTTCATTTTTTCTCCTCAAGCGGTGGGCGGTTACTTCCGTGCGAGTCTTGGAACCGGTGCCGCAATAACGGCTTAGTTATGTTTCAACTCGTAACTTTTATCGAGCGCAAGTGTATGGCTTACAGACAGAATGCGAAAGAAAGACGCAATTCTGTGTCGTTTTTTTTCACTGTCTGGTTAACCAGTATTTTCTGTCTTGCAGATATTAGGCAACCGGGCACGAAACTGACGGCGAGCTGACAGAAAGATGGCGTAGAAGCGGCTTCACGGGCGTGCTGCAACGCCGCTCAGGGCCGGCGGCGCGCGTCTTGGGAAGAGGTGGAGCTTGACGGAGAAGGCTGTCGCGAATGTTGCAGCGCAAGGCTCGCGGCGACTATCGGGGCGGGATGATGACTTGACCAGCGGTGCGACGCAACCACGCGCGCGCCGCGTCAAACGATGATTCAGGCGTCGAGAAAACGACCGCGCAACGAAAGCAATATGTAAATTAATCCGACGTTGCGCCGACGTAGATATAGCTCCGGGCGTTCTCGGGGCATCCTTACATTGCCCGTACAAATCTGTTAATGCTCGATTTTCGCGCGCAGCTCGCGTGCCGTTTCGAGCAGGCCTTCGTAGCCTGAGCGCGCGTGCGCCGGCAAGTCCGGATCTCCGACCAGCGTGCCGAGCGTTTCGATGATGCTGTACAAGATGCCCTTCGCCGCGCCCGCGGCCATCTTGCCTGCGGCGTAGGACTCGTCGACGTGCGAGATCGCCGCGTTGAAATGCTCGACTTCGGGGTGGGCGTCTCCGATCTCCGATGCATCTTTGCGCGGCTCGGTCGGGTCGCTGTTCATGATGATGATCCTCCGTAGATGGTCTTTAGCTTTCTGTATAGCGCCACGACGCCGCGCGCGCAAATCGCGGATCGCTGCCCGCGTCACGACGCGGGCAGCTCCTGCACCGGCTGGATGAAATGCACGCGCCGCGGCTCGCCCGCGCTCTTTCCTGTGCCATGCGCCACGCCGCGCTCCATCAGCAGCGCGCGCAACTCGATGATCACCGGAAATACCTCATGATTGTGATCCGCGCCCTGCCGGTCATGCGCCTCCTGCTCGCGCTCGACGATCCAGCGATCTTCCGTGAAGATGCGTTCGGTGAACCACACGAGGAGCGGCCAGGCGGCGTCGAGCACGAACGGCACCTTCGGGCGACGAACCGACAAGAGCCCGAAGGTGCGATTGGTGCGCTGCTCGGCGTCGAGCGGCACGTAGGCAATCCACAGGTCCATGACCATGGTGTCGTCTTTCGTGCGGATCTTGAGCGTCTGATACGGATACTCGGTGCGGATCGTCATCACGTCTTGCTGATCGTCGCGGGGGGCGGCGCCGCGCTTCTGACCGAAGACCAGCGCCTCGCCGATCGGCTGCTTGCCCGCTTCGCGCTCAAAGGTGTAATCGACCTCGATCCAGTCCTCGCCGCGCCGCCGTCCGAGCGAACGCGCGCGCATGCTGCCCATCTGCCGGCGATGCAGGAACTGATGGTTCATGTCCATCAGATTCTCGTGCATGAACGTGTAGTGGCACTTCACTTCGCCGCCGAAGCGGCGCGTCTTGTAGGCGCGATCGGTGACGGAGCCGAGCTCGGGAAACTTCGCCGTTGCCGCGAGCGCCGGGTCGCCGGTGAACACGAAGATGAGTCCGCCCGACTCGCGGCACGGATACGCGCGCACGCCGTTGGGCAGACGCTCGCGGCCGAGATAGGGAATATCGGTGCAGCGGCCGGTGCAGTCGTAGGTCCAGCCGTGATAGCAGCAGCGAATCGATTCACCGTCGACGACGCCCGCCGACAGCGGCACCTGCCGATGCGCGCACCGGTCCTCCAGCGCGAACACATTTCCCGATGCGGTGCGCACGAGCACGATCGGCTCGCCCGCGAAGCGCACGCCATGCGCACGGCCGGTCCTCACTTCGCGCGACCACGCGAGCGGATACCAGTGATCGGGATGAATGTCGACGCGACGCAGATCGCGCGGCGGCCTGGACGATGTGTCGATGGAACCGGCTTCCTGCTCGCCTTGCGGCAACGCTGCGTGCATGTACGACGCCTCCGGTGAAATGGAGATCGGATGGAGCGCCGCGTTCCCATGCGGCGCAATGAACGACCATTCGCAGTCAGTCTACACGGCGATTCTCGTTTCGGCGCAGGCCCGCTCGCTGGGGAATACGCCCATGAGCCTGGGCGTCACGCTTGCTGCCCGAGATGCGCGTGCAGATGATCGATCAGCGCGCGCACCTTCGGCGGCAGAAAGCGGTTCGGCGGATACAGCAGCCACACCGGCCCCTGATATGCGCGCGCCTGCATTTCCCAGTCACCGAGCACGACCTGCACGCTGCCCGAGGCGAGCGCGTCGCGGGCGGCGAACTCCGGCAACGTCGCGATGCCCAGACCGCCCTCCGCCGCTTCGAGCCGCGCGCCCGCGTGGTTGGCGATATAACGTCCGCGCACGGTGACCGTCACGGTCTCGCCGCTTTTCGTTAAGCGCCAGCGGTTGTCGTCGGCGGTTTCGCCCAGCGGGATGCAGACATGCTGCGCGAGTTCGCGCGGATGCGCGGGCGCGCCGCGTTCCCGCAAATAGTCCGCCGACGCGCACAAGAGCCAGCGCACACGCCCGAGCTGCCGTGCCGCGAGCCCTTGCGGCGGATGACTCGTCGCGCGGATGACGAGATCGAGATCGCTATCGAGCGGATCGACGTCGTGATCGGTGAACACGAGTTGCAGGTCGACGTCGGGAAACGCCGCGAGAAACGCCGGCACGAGCGGATGAATGACGGATTTCGCGTACGCCGTCGGCGCGGACAGCGCGACACGCCCCTGCGGCTTGCCCGACGAACGTCCCGCTGCATCGACCGCGCCCGACGCGGCCGCCGCCATGTCACGGCAATGCCGGTAGACCTGATCGCCCGATTCCGTCACGCGGACCTTGCGCGTCGAGCGTTCGAGCAGCCGCGTGGCGAGCGCCTCCTCGAGCCGCTTGATGCGGCGGCTGACCGTGGATGGCGTACTGCCGAGCTGGCGTGCGGCGACCGAGAAGTTGCCCGCATCGACCACGCGTGCGAACACGGCCATGTCGGGCAACAGATCGAAGAGATCGGCGGGGTTCATTTGTGCATTCTCGACAATAAGTCTATGCATCGGAACCCGATTATCGCGCCAGCTGCACCATTCGACAATGACGGCTCCCACATCCGAGGAGCCGACGCATGACAACCCAATCGACCGTCCGACGCCTGCTGCCCATATCCGATCTGCTGCTTTTCGCCGTCGCGATGGTGTGGGGCAGCAGCTACGGCATCGTCAAGAGCGCGCTCGCGTTCTATCCCGTGCTCGCGCTGCTGGCGCTGCGTTTCGGAATCACCTTTGCGCTGCTCGCGATGAATCTGCGGCATCTGCGACGCGCGAGCGCCGCGACGCTCGGCGGCGTGTTCGTTCTCGGTCTTCTGCTGCTTTCGATCTTCCTCGCCGAGACCTTCGGCGTGCTGCACACGCGTGCCGCGAACGCCGCGTTCCTCATCAGCCTGTGCGTGGTGCTGACGCCGCTCGTCGAATGGGCGCTGCTCAAGCGCAGGCCCGGTTCGTCGGAATGGCTCGCGGTGGGCGTGTCGTTCGCGGGCGCATGGCTGCTCGCCGGCGACGGCGCCCTCGCCTTCGACTTCAACCCGGGCGATGGACTGATCCTCGTGGCCGCCGTGCTGCGCGCGCTGACGGTCTGCGTGACCAAGCGCGTGCTGCGCGCCGCACCTCTGCCGGCGCTCACGGTGACGGCCGTGCAGGCGGGCGTCGTCGCGTCGGGAAGCGCACTGATCGCGTTGATGTTCGCGCCCTCGCAGTGGCAGCCGCTGCCCGCGCTGTCCGGTCACGGCGTGTTCTGGGGCTCGGTGCTCTATCTGGTTGGCGCATGCACGCTTTTCGCGTTCTTCGCGCAGAACTACGCGATCAGCCGCAGCAGTCCGACACGCGTCTCCTTGCTGATGGGAAGCGAACCCGCTTTCGGCGCGCTCTTCGCGAGCGCCTGGCTCGGCGAGCACGTCTCGACGACCGGCTGGATCGGCGGCGCGATGATCGTCGCGGCCTCGCTGATGGCCACGGTGCCATGGAGCGGCATGTTCGCGACGCGCCCAGAGCGGGCGTAAGCGGGCATGAGCGCCGCGTGCGCTATTCGCGCTTCACGAACACCAGACTGAAGTTGTTGGCCGGCATCGCCACGCTCTCCGCGATCCTGAAACCGGCCTCCTCGCCCAATGCCTCGACCGCTTCCATGTCGCGCACGCCCCAGCGCGGATCGTTCGCGCGCAACTGCTGATCGAAGGCTTCGTTGCTCGGCGCGGTATGCGCGCCATTGCGCCGGTACGGCCCATAAAGGTACAGTACGCCCCCCGCGTCCAGTCGCGCGCCTGCGCCCCGAAACAGCGCGCATGCGGCTTCCCACGGCGCGATATGGATCATGTTGATGCACACGATGGCCGCGGCTTTCGCGATGCCCCAGTCGTCGCTCATCACGTCCAATGCGAGCGGTGAGTTGAGATTCGCGAGCGCTGCGTGAGCGCGCCACGCGGCGATCGAATCGCGCGCGCCGGCATCGGGATCGCTCGGCTGCCAGACGATGTCGGGCAACGCCGTCGCGCAGTGCACGGCGTGCTGACCGGTGCCGCTCGCGATCTCCAGCACGACGCCGCTTCGGGGCAGCACGCGCGTGAGGACCGCCAGAATCGCGTCGCGGTTACGTTCGGCGGCGGGCGCGCGCCGGCGGATCGTCGCGTCGGAACCGGATGCGGCGTCGTTCATGCCGGACGGGGGCTGATTGGTGTGCGTCATGTGCGGGGGCGCTGTGCGTGCGTGGATGGCGAGAGTCGCATCGAGGCTAAGCGCTCGCGCGGCGCAGCGTCAAGCGTGGTGTATCGCGGCGAGCAATCACGGCAGTGAAGGTGCTACGGGATGGCGCGTTTCGTGCTACCGGATGACGCGCTTCGCGCTGCCCTGTCCCGGGTGAATACGCGGCCGGCGAGCAAACCTGTGTATGCTCCCGGTTGATTCCGCGCCGCGGCCGGCAGTTTTAGGCGGCCGATCGCGGCTACGCGCACCCGCATGCGTTTGCGTTTTGCATGCATTCGGATTGCATTTCGAATGCCAGATTGAATGCATTCCACACGCATGCAAAATACCCGCTAAAGAGACGGAGGGACTGCGGGCACGCGAGGCATCCCGACCACACAGGACCGCGCACGCGGCGCGATCGAAATGGAGTGAACCATGCAGGATGATCCCGACGGCAAAGACGCCAATGCATCGAACGACGGTCCCGACGCCGACATGATCGCGTTCGCGAGCGAAGTGTTCGACGTGGCGCGCCGCGGCGATGCCGCGATGCTCGATGCGCTGTTGGTAAAGGGCCTGCCGCCCAACCTGCGCAACGACAAGGGCGACAGCCTCGTCATGCTCGCGAGCTACCATGGCCATGCGGATGCCGTGCGCGTGCTGCTGGAGCACAAGGCGGACCCGGACCTGCGCAACGACAATGGCCAGACGCCGATCGCGGGCGCGGCGTTCAAGGGTTTCGCCGCCGTGATCGAAACTTTGCTCGATCACGGCGCGAGCGTGGAAGGCGCATCGCCCGACGGACGCACCGCGTTGATGATCGCGGCGATGTTCAATCGAGTCGAGATCGTCGACTTGCTGATCGCACGCGGCGCCGACCCCGACGCGCGCGACGCCGGCGGTTTTTCCGCACGCGACGCCGCCGAGAAAATGGGCGCGCCCGACACCGCCGCGCGGCTCGCCAGGGCGACCGATGCACCAGACGCGTGAAGCATCGTCGATGAGCACAGGAACGAACGCAGCCGCAAAGCTGGTTCTTTGCATGCACGATTCAATCCGCCTGCGCCGCGCGCCTGCAACGAACCAACGAGCCGGCGCGCGTGTCGCTACGATCCGACCAACTAACAGGACAAGCAGGTAACTCGGAACCATGGAGCTTTTGCGATGACAGGCGGTATTTCGCATCGGGGTGATGCGCAGTCGGCCGGCCTTCACACGCGTGGAAGAGCGCATCCGTCGTGCACGGGCGATCGCGTGCGCTGCTTGGCGGCGCGCCTCATGCTGCACGCGGCCGCCTTCATCGCCGCGCTATTCAGTTCGATTCCGCGCGCGCTGCACACGTTGCGGCTCACGACGAGCCTTTCCATCGCCGCCGCATTCGCGCTGTCCGCGTGTTCAGTGATACAGCCGCAGACGCCCGCGCCGATCGTCGAGCACTCCTATATCCCGGCGCCCGACGAGGCCGGCTCCGGCGAACCCGAGGAGCCCTTGCCCGCCGTGCAGGCGCCCGAGCCCGCGTCCACGGTGAAGCCAGCGCCCGCGCCTAAGCCCAAGCGCCGCGTCGTCAGGCCGAAGCCGCCCGAGCCCGCCGTCACGCCACCGCCCGAGCCGCCCGAACCGCCGCCACCGCCGCAGATCATCTCGACGCGCATCATGCAGCACGAACAGGTGCACGGCCTGCTCGACGCCGAGGTGCAACGGCCCGACGGCAAGATCGTCGGCCGCGCGGTGGACATGTATATCGACGCCGCCGCGAAGCCAAAGCTGCTGATGGTCAATCTGGCTGGGTTCATGGGCGTCGGCGACCGCAAGGTCAACTTCCCGTGGACGGCCTTCCGCTTCACGCCCAACTCGAAGACCGCGCCGATCACCTTCGTGCCGCCTCCGCCGCCCGCCAAGGGCAAGCCGGCCGAGCCGGTGCCGAAGCCGCAGACCGTCACCGACGCGCCCGCGAATCTCTTGCAACTCGTCGATTCGACGGTGACGCAGAAGAACGGCGCGCGCATCGGACGCGTGGTGGACGTGCTGGTCGATTCGCAGGCGCAGCCACAGGCGCTGGTGCTCGATCTCTCCAGTTCGCTCGCGGGCGACAAGCGCCATGTCGCGGCCAACTGGGGCGACCTGCACGTTCTCTCACGCAACAAGCAATGGCAACTGCAGATGGATTTCAATGACGCGCAACTGAAGGCCACACCGACCTACGCCCCCGAGCAGCCGATCAAGATCGTGTCGCCGGTCGTGCCCGCGCCGGCATCCGCCGCGAGCGCGGCGTCGGCGCCGGCATCGTCGGGGGCCGCCGGCGCGACGGCGTCGGGCGCGGTATCGGGGGCGCCCGCTTCGGGCGCGCATCCGGCCAGATAACGGATAACGACATCGAGAACAGATTCACAACATGGTAATTGCACGCAGTCTGCGCGCGCTCGACTGGCTGAACTTCTTCGTCGCCAACGTGCAGACCGGCTTCGGCCCTTTCATTGCTTCGTACCTCGCGGCCAACAAGTGGACGCAGGGCGAGATCGGCCTGATGCTCTCCGTCGGCACGATCAGCGCGATGGCGAGCCAGTTGCCGGCAGGCGCGCTCGTCGACGCAATGCGCAACAAGAAGTTCGCCGCGCTCTCCGCGATCGTCGCGATCATCGTGAGCGCGCTTTTGCTCGCCGCGAGTCCGACCTTCGTCCCCGTGTTCGCCGCCGAGGTGCTGCACGGCTTCGCGAGCTGCATGCTCGTCCCGGCGATGGCCGCGATCTCGCTCGCCCTCGTCTCGCGCGCCGATCTCGGCGACCGGCTCGGACGCAATGCGCGCTGGGCGTCGATAGGCAGTGCGCTGACCGCGGCGCTGATGGGCGCGTTCGGCGAGTATCTGTCCCTGCGCTCGGTGTTCTTCCTGACGGCCGCGCTCGCGCTGCCGGCGATCGTCGCGCTGCGCATGATCCACTACGATGCGCCGCCGGTCGTGCCGCGCGCGCCGCCGGGCAAGCCGAAACTGACGCCTGAAGGCGAAGAGCGCGAATCGTTGCGCGAGCTGCTCAAGGACCGGCGGCTTTTGATTTTCGCGGCCTGCGTGGTGCTGTTTCACCTCTCGAACGCGGCGATGCTGAATCTCGCCGCCGGCGAAGTGACTGCGCACATGGGCGACAACGTTCAACTCGTGATCGCGGCGTGCATCATCGTGCCGCAGTTCCTGGTTGCGGCCATGTCGCCGTGGGTCGGACGGCAGGCGCAGAAGTGGGGGCGAAGGCCGGTGCTGATACTCGGCTTTTGCGCGCTCCCGGTGCGGGCTATCCTGTTTGCCGGCGTGAGCAGCCCTTACCTGCTGGTGCCGGTGCAGATGCTCGATGGCATCAGCGCGGCGGTGTTCGGCGTGATGCTGCCGCTGATTGCGGCCGACGTCGCGGGTGGGCGCGGACACTACAACCTGACAATCGGCTTTTTCGGGCTTGCGGCCGGCGTCGGCGCCACGTTATCCACGGCGGCGGCCGGATTTGCCGCCGACCGGTTCGGCACTGCGATGAGCTTCTTCGGGCTCGCGGGCGCGGGCGCGCTGGCGGTCGTCATGGTGTGGCTCGCCATGCCCGAGACGCGCCCCACGCATGCGCTCGAGGAGACGGAGAAGCCACCGGTGAAGGTCTAGATCGCCGGGCTTTCCTGCGCTTTCGAGGACCACGAAAGCCCGGCCACAAGTCCCCGCGCGGCCGTCCGCGCCGCATTTGGGCTATGATCGAACTCTATCCGCAGGAGTCAAAATATGTCACAGATCGCTGATTCGGCGCATCTCGAAGCCTCATCCTCCAACGCTCCGACACCGGCCTCGCTCCCCTGGATCGAGCGCCTCGTTTCCATCGACACCGTCAGCCGCAATCCGAATCTGGGCCTGATCGAGACCGTCCGCGACGAACTGCGCAAGTCCGGCGTCGACGCCGTCATTACCACCGATCCGCGCGGCCAGTGGGCCAATCTCTTCGCCACCGTGCCCGCGCACGACGGCGAAACCAATGGCGGCATCGTGCTGTCGGGTCATACCGATGTCGTGCCCGTCGACGGTCAGGACTGGCAGAGCGACCCGTTCAAGCCCGAAGTCCGCGACGGCCTGCTGTATGGCCGCGGTTCATGCGACATGAAGGGTTTCATCGGCGCGGCGCTCGCCATGTTGCCGAAGATGCAGGCGACGAAGCTCGCCAAACCCATCCACTTCGCGCTTTCGTACGACGAAGAAGTGGGCTGCGCCGGCGCGCCGCTGATGATCGCCGAGCTGCAAAAGCGCGGCGTGAAGCCGGACGGCTGCATCGTCGGCGAACCGACGTCGATGCGCCCGGTCATCGCCCACAAGGGCATCAACACGTATCACTGCTGCGTGCGCGGCTTCGCGGCGCATTCGTCGCTGACGCCGAAAGGACTCAATGCGATCGAATATGCGGCGCGGCTCATCTGCCATATCCGCGATCTCGTCGATGAATACCGCGCGAAAGGTCCCTTCGACGAACTGTACGACGTGCCCTTCACCACCGGCCAGACGAGCACGATCAAAGGCGGCAACGCGATCAACACCGTGCCCGCCGAATGCAACTTCGAGTTCGAGTTCCGCAATCTGCCGACCATCGACCCCGAGCAGATTTTCAGGCGCATCGAATCGTACGCGCACGACACGCTGCTGCCGAAGATGCTGAAGGAACATGGCAGCGCCGCGATCGAATTCACGAAGCTCGCCTCCGCGCCCGGCCTCGACGCCACCGAACAGGCCGCGATCACGCAACTCGTGCGGGCGCTCACGCAGAATCAGGAGAAGCGCAAGGTCGCGTACGGCACCGAGGCCGGCCTGTTCGCCAACGCGGGCGTGCCGAGCATCGTGTGCGGGCCGGGCAATATCGAGCAGGCGCACAAGGCGAACGAGTACGTGTCGCTGGAACAACTGGCGCAGTGCGAGGCGTTCCTGGGCAAGTTCATCCACAGCATGTCCGTCGAAGCACAGGCGCGCTGATCTCATCGAGAGCACAAGAACCGCCATGTCCACCGCCACGCAGCATTCCGACAATACGATCGACGGCACGCCGATTCCGACACTCGACGAAATCGCCGAGCAGCACATGGCGCTCACGCCGTGGGTCGCGCGCACGCCGACCTTCGAGCGCCACGACTTCCCGACGCTCGAAGGCACGCCGATCACGTTCAAGTTCGAACTGCTGCAGGCGAGCGGCACGTTCAAGGCGCGTGGGGCGTTCTCGAACATCCTCGCGCTCACCGACAGCGAGCGCTCGGCGGGCGTCACCTGCGTGTCGGCGGGCAATCACGCGGTCGCGGTCGCGTATGCCGCGCAGCGCATGGACGTCGGGGCGAAGGTCGTCATCATCAAGAGCGCGAGCCCGGCGCGCGTCGCGTTGTGCCGGCGCTTCGGCGCGGAAGTCGTGTTCGCGGAGAACGTGGCCGAGGCGTTCGATGTCGTGCGGCGCGTGGAAGCGGAGGAAGGACGCGTATTCATCCATCCGTTCAACGGTTATCGCACCGTGCTCGGCACCGCGACGCTCGGCTACGAATGGACCTCGCAGGCGCCCGATCTCGATGCGGTGATTCTGCCGATCGGCGGCGGCGGGCTCGCCGCCGGCGTATCCACGGCGATGCGACTTGCCAATCCATCGCTGCGTGTGTACGGCGTGGAGCCGGACGGCTCGGACGCGATGAAACGCAGCTTCGAGGCGAATCACACGATCAAGATGGGCGCGATGCACGGCATCGCCGACTCGCTGATGGCGCCGCATACCGAGCAGTACAGTTACGAGCTGTGCCGACGGCATATCGACGAGATCGTGACCGTGTCGGACGACGCGCTTCGTCACGGCATGCTGCAGCTATTCAACGAGCTCAAGCTCGCGGTCGAACCGGCGTGCGCGGCCGCCACCGCCGCCCTGCTCGGGCCGCTGCGCGAACGTCTGCAAGGCAAGCGCGTGGGCGTGCTCTTGTGTGGGACGAACACCGATCCGGCGACCTTTCACAAGCATCTGTCGAACGTCGTCTGAAACGCAAACGGCCCCGTCAGGGGCCGCGTTCTTTTCAGGCGCTACAAGCGTTACAGCACCGCCGCGAGCCTGCGCCGCTCGCTGCGCTGCATGAAGTAATTCGCCGCGAGCACACCGATCGTCACCAACGCGATGAACAGCGTCGCCAGTGCGTTCATCTCCGGATTCAAGCCCAGACGCACGCGCGAGAACACGACGAGCGGCAGTGTCGTCGAACCGGGACCGGACAGGAACGCCGACAGCACGAGGTCGTCGATCGACAGCGTGAACGACAGCAGCCAGCCCGCGACCAGCGCCTGCGAGATCAGCGGCAGCGTGATCGAGAAGAACACGCGCAAAGGCGTGGCGCCGAGATCGAGCGCGGCTTCCTCCAGCGACGGATTGAGCTCCCGCACGCGTGACTCCACGATGATCGCGACATACGAAATGCAGAGCATCACGTGGCCGATGAAAATCGTGAAGAAGCCACGCCCCGGCCAGCCGATCAGCTTCGCCATTTCGACGAACAAGAGCAGCAGCGAAATGCCCTGAATGACCTCGGGAATCACGAGCGGCGCGTTGATCATGCCGGTGTAGAGCGTGAAGCCGCGAAAGCGCCCCATGCGCGCCAGCACGAAGCCCGCCCAGGTGCCGATCACGACCGACGCGCACGCCGTGACGAACGCAATGCGCAAGGACAGCCACGCCGCGTTGATGAGTTCGTCGTCGTTGACGAGCGCGCGATACCACTTCAGCGACGGCTCGGTCCACACGGTGACGAGCGGCGAGTCGTTGAACGAATAGACGATGAGACTCAGGATCGGGATATACAGGAACGCGAACCCGATCCCGAGCGCGGTGATTTGCAACGGGCGGCTGGGCTTGATCATCGCTTTTCCTCCAGTTGCTTCGCCTGGAAGTGCTGGAAAAGCGCCATCGGCACGAGCAGCAGGAGCACCATCGCGCAGGTGACGGCGGAGGCCATCGGCCAGTCGGCGTTGTTGAAGAACTCGTTCCACATGACACGGCCGATCATCAGCGTGTCCGCGCCGCCGAGCAGCTCGGGAATCACGTACTCACCCACCGCCGGAATGAACACCAGCAGGCAGCCCGCGATAATCCCGTTCTTCGACAAGGGCAGCGTGATCTGCAGGAACGCTTTCCAGGGCTTCGCGCCGAGATCATAGGCCGCTTCGAGCAGCGTGAGATCCATCTTCACGAGATGCGCGTACAGCGGCATCACGAGAAACGGCAGATACGAATACACCATGCCGATATACACCGCGATGTTCGTGTGATACAGCTCGATCGGCGAATGCAGAAGACCGATCGACATCAGAAAGTTGTTCAGCAAGCCGTTGTTCTTGAGAATGCCGATCCACGCGTACACGCGGATCAGGAACGACGTCCAGAACGGCAGCATCACCGCCATCATCAGGATGTTGCGCGAGGCCGGATTCGAGCGCGCGATGTAATACGCCATCGGATAGCCGAGCAGCAGGCACAGCAGCGTCGAAATCGCCGCGACCAGCAGCGAGTTCATGTAGGTCGCGAAGTACAGGCTGTCCTGCACGAGGAACGCGTAATGCGCGAAGTCGAGCGCGATGTGCATCACGCCCTCTTCCATCTTCACGATGTCCGTGTACGGCGGAATGCCGAGCTGGCTGTCCGCGAAACTGATCTTCACGACGAGCAGGAACGGCACGAAGAACAGCGCAAGCAGCCACAGATACGGCCCGCCGATGACCAGCGTGCGCCCGCTGATGCCGAAGCGATTGAGCAGCCTGGACATCATGACGTCAGCACCACGCCCGCGGACGCGCTCCAGCGAACATAGACTTCGTCGTCGAACGTGGGCGAATCGATCTCGCCGATCGCGAGGCTCGACAGGTTCGCGACCACGACCTTGCCGCTATCGAGCGTCACGTGATAGAGCGTGTAACCGCCCATGTAGGCGATATTCGTCACCTTGCCGCGGCCCCAGTTGTACGTGCCTTCGGGCGGCTTGCGCATCAGCGCGATACGTTCCGGGCGCACGGAAATGGACACCGGCATGCCGAGCGGCCCGGTGATGCCGTGGCTCACATACAGCCGAACCGGCAGATCCGGCGATTCGACGAAGATATGATCCGGCTCGTCTTCCACGACATTGCCGTCGAAGAGATTGGTCGAACCGATGAACTGCGCCGAAAAGCGGCTGCTCGGATACTCGTAGACCTCGTGCGGCGTGCCGAGCTGCACGATCTGCCCTTCGCTCATCACGGCGAGACGGTTCGCCATGGTCATCGCCTCTTCCTGATCGTGCGTGACCATGATGCAGGTCACGCCGACCTGATCGAGAATGTTGACGAGCTCGATCTGCGTGCGCTGGCGAATCTGCTTGTCGAGCGCGGACATTGGTTCATCGAGCAGCAGGAGCTTCGGACGCTTGACGAGGCTGCGCGCGAGCGCGACGCGCTGCTGCTGACCGCCCGACAGCTGATGCGGCTTGCGCTTCGCGTACTGCGCCATCTGCACGAGCTGCAACGCGTTGTGAACGCGATCCTTCAGCTCGCCGCCTTTCACGCCTTCCTGCTTCAGCCCGAACGCGACGTTCGACTCCACGCTCATGTGCGGAAACAGCGCGTAGGACTGGAACATCATGTTCACCGGCCGGTTGTACGGCGGCATCTTCGCGAGGTCTTCGCCGTCGATGAGAATCTGTCCTTCGGTCACCGACTCGAGCCCGGCGAGCATGCGCAGCAACGTGGACTTGCCGCAGCCCGAACTGCCGAGCAGCGCGAACAGCTCGCCCTTCTTCACCGAAAGATTGACGCCCCGCACAGCCGTCGTCTCGCCGAATTTCTTCACGACGTCGACGATCCGCACGAAGCTGTCGTCCGTGCCCAGGTCCGATGGGAAACTGCCCGGCTCTCGCCGGCCGGAATTAGGCGCTGCCTTGAACGCGCTCGACTGCTCACTCATGATTGCCTGTTCGACTCCTTGCTTCCATGTGTCCTGTGTGGCTCGCCGCGCGCCGCGCCGCGACCACGAACAAAGCCCCCGGCGGTCCAGGGGCTTCGTCGATTCAAACGAATAACCGGCTTGCCAGTTTCATCGGCCGGACTTGAATTCCGTCCAGAGCCGCGTCTGCAGGCGCTGGATTTCCGGCGGCAGCGGCTTCAACAGGAACAGCGTCTTGATGACGTCCTGCGGCGGATACACGGCCGGGTCGTTCGCCACGTCCTTGTCCACGTACTTGCGCGCTTCCGCGTTGGCGCTCGGGTAATACACCGCGTTGGTGATCGCCGCGTGAACCTGCGGCGTCTCGATGTAGTTGATCCACTCGAGCGCCGCGTCCTTGTGCTTCGCGTCCTTCGGAATCGCCATCACGTCGAACCACACGGGCGCGCCGCCCTTCGGAATGTAGTACTCGATCTTGAACGGCTTTTTCGCATCGATCGCGCGATGCTTTGCGATCACCACATCGCCCGACCAGCCGAAGGCGAAGCAGATGTCGCCGCCCACCATGTCGTTGATGTAGCCCGACGAGTTGAACTGCGTGATGTACGGGCGGATCTTCTTCATCATCGCGAGCGCCTCGCGATAGTCGGCCGGGTTCGTGCTCATCGGATCCTTGCCGATGTAATGCAGCGCGGCCGCGAACATCTGGTCCGGTGCGTCGAGCACCGAGACGCCGCACGCCTTCAGCTTCGAGATGTTCTCGGGCTTGAAGAGAATGTCCCAGTTGTTGAGTTCGGCGTTCGCGCCAAGGATCTTCTTTGCCTTGTCGACGTTGTAGCCGAGGCCGGTCGTGCCGTACGCCCAGGGCACCACGTACTTGTTGCCGGGGTCCGCGCCCTCGACGAGCTTCATCAGGTCGGGGTCGAGATATTTGAGGTTCGGCAGCTTCGACTTGTCGAGCGGCGCGAAGATGTTGGCGGCGATCTGCTTGCCGGCGTAGTTCGACGTCGGCACGACGATGTCATAGCCGGAATTGCCGGTGAGCAGCTTGGCCTGCAGGGTGTCGTCGCTGTCGTAGTTGTCGTACTTGACCTTGACGCCGGTCTGCTTCTCGAAGTTGGGAATCGTGTCCTTGGCGATATAGTCCGACCAGTTGTACACGTTCAATTGCGTGTCCTTCGCCGACGCTGCGAGCGGAGTCAACATCGCGGCGCATGCCAGTGCGCCCGCCAGCTTCGCCATGGGGCGCGCCAGTTTCTCGTTCATCTCGATTCTCCCTTGTTCCGACTTGTCACGGCGTCGTGCCGCGCGGACCCGGCGTACGGCCTGACGCCCGTTTGTGGCCCGCGACTCCCTTTAAAACCCCGAAAACTACCATTAAACGCAAGTGCGACAAAAATTAATGCGCCGCCTGTCGCGCAAAATGGACAGGCCCTGGCGCATTGCGGCCCCGCAGTCTTGCTGTGCGCGCTTCCCCAAGGTTTTCGGGGGCTCGGCGGCAGGCGCAAAGACGGCGCATTTTAGCCCCTAATCGGCTGCTGCGGCACCTGATAAAACCACACTCGTCAAAGTGGCGCGACGCCGTGTAAGGCCAATGCAATGTCATTATTCGTGATCGGTCGCCGGGATGCCGCCGCGCGCCGCCGTCCATGCTTTCGGACGAGCGTCGCGAGCGCGTTCGCCACCTTCGCGCCGAGCCAACGAATAGCCAGCGGAACAGTTGTTGCGAGCCAATTCGCCGTGCGCCGCCGTCGCGGCGCGTCCTGAACCGGCAACGCACGCTGCTGCATGTTCGTGCTACAGGCACGACGCCGCCGTTACTCCGCTATTCGAGGCTGCTATCGCATGAACACCAATCCGTCCGCACTCGCCCGGTTGTCCGCCGCGAACTCCGACGCGCAAGCGCCCGTGGCAAACGGCGACGAGCGCACGCGAACTTCGCGCCCGCACGGACGCTGGTATTCGTTCGCGGGCGCGGGAGCGCTCGTCGCGGTCGGCTACATGGACCCGGGCAACTGGGCGACGGCGCTCGCGAGCGGCGCGCGCTACGGCTACGCGATGCTGTGCGTGGTTTTGCTCGCGAGTCTGATGGGCGTGTTGCTGCAATGGGTCGCCTCGCGCGTGGGCGTGGTGACCGGACGCGATCTCGCGCAACTGTGTCGCGAGCGTTACAGCCGGCGCATGACGTTCATGCTGTGGATCGCGTGCGAGATCGCGATCATCGCATGCGACGTGGCCGAAGTCGTCGGCAGCGCCGTGGCGCTGCAGATGCTCTTCGGCCTCTCGCTCACGGCGGGCGTGCTGATCTCCGCCTTCGCCACCTTCGCCATGCTCGCGCTGCAAAGCCGCGGCAGACGCCCTCTGCAATGCGCCGTAACGATGCTGATCCTGTTCGTGAGCCTTTGCTTCGTGATCGAACTGGCGCTCGCGCATCCCGCATGGGGCGACGCCCTGCGCGGCATGGCGCCGTCGCGCGAACTGGTGCGTGACGCCGGCATGCTGTGGCTCGCGGCGGGCATCCTCGGCGCGACGGTCATGCCGCACAACCTCTATCTGCACTCGGCGCTGGTCAAGGAACACGCGAACGTCGGCGACGACGCGGCCATCCGACGCGCGCTGCACGGCGTGAACATCGACACTTTCTCGTCGCTCGGGCTGGCGTTCGTCGTCAACGCGTCGCTGCTGGTGGTCGCGGCCTCGGTGTTCCACGCGAACGGCCACACGGAAGTCGATGATCTCGCCGACGCGCACCGGCTGATCGCGCCGCTCGTCGGCAGTCATTGGGCGGGCGCGGTGTTCGCCGCGGCGCTGCTTGCCTGCGGCCTGAATGCGACGGTCACCGGCACGCTCGCCGGCCAGGCCGTGATGGAAGGTTTTCTGCGCCTGAAAATGGCGCGCTGGGCGCGCGCGCTCGTGACACGCGCCCTCGCGATCGGTCCCGCGCTCATGGCTGTCGCGAGTTTCGGCCAGCACGGCTCGAATGCCTTGCTGGTCGCCACCCAAGTGGTGCTGAGCCTGCAATTGCCGCTTGCGGTGATTCCGCTTGTGCGCTTCGCCTCGGACGCCGGGCTGATGGGCCGCTGGCGCGTCGCGCGCGTGCCGCTCGCGCTGGCTTGGGCTTGCGCGGGCGTGATCGTCGCGTTGAACGGCGCGATGTTGTGGCAGGCGGCGTTTGCGGCCTGAGCGCGGGTTTCAGGTGGCGGGTTTCAAGTCGCTTTCGTATCTATTTCGGGAAGCTGGCCCGGCGCGTGCTCCCACAGCTTTCTGGCTCGCGATCCGCGCGCCCTCGCTCCGCTCGAACTGGAACCGAACTACATGCCCCACGGCTTACGACCGCGCTTTCTGAAATCCGCCCCTCGTTCGATCTCACTTCTTCTCGCCGGGCTTTGCATGACCGGCGTCGCGCACGCCACGGTCGCCGTGCTTCAGCCCGCACGGGAAGCCGCCGCCGCACAACCGCTCGAACTGACGCTGCTTTACACCGATGACGACGCAAAGCCCCTCGCTGTCGAAGTACCGAAGCAACTCACCGTGAATCTCACCAACGGCGACCTGCCGCCAGCGCCGCTGACTCTCGCGCGCGATCCCGCCGTGCCCGATCGTCTGCGGCTCGCGCCGGGCCAGTATCGCCGCGTGCGCTTCTCCGCGCCGTGGCCCGACGCGGCGCGCGGCACGGTCAAGATCGACCCGGTGGGCTTCGATGCGTCGCCGATGCTGGTCACGCTCAATCGCGGCGAAACGCAGTTGCAGGTTGCGGCGGCCGAACAACGAGAAACGCAGGCGACGACGCCCGCGCAGGCCGCGAGCGCGAGCGCCGCGGCAAACGCAGCGCCCTTGCCCGCGTCGACCAACGACACCATGCTCTCGGGCCGCTTCTCGACCTTCGAACCGTCCTATTTCGCCGATGGCAAGAACGGCGACAACCTCGCGAAATTCCAGTTCAGCTTCAAGTACCGGCTGCATCTGCCGGACGATCCGCGCTCGCGCGGCTTTCTCGACAACCTCTACTTCGGCTATACGCAAACGGCGATCTGGAATCTCTCGGCCGAGTCCGTGCCGTTTCGCGACATCAGCTTTCAGCCGCAGTTGTTCTACTACGTGGAGGACACCGGCTGGAAGAGTTCGCTGTTCACGCGCATGGGCGTGGCGGCGGGCATCGGGCACGAGTCGAATGGCAAGAGCGGCGACGATTCACGCGCGATCAACATCGCGTTCGTGCGCCCGACGTGGGATTTCGGCGACCTGAACGGCAATCACCTGACGCTCTCGCCGAAGTTCTATTACTACCTTTCGAAGGCGGGCAACGAGGACATCGCGGATTATCGCGGCTATGTGGACTTTCTTGTGAAGTACGGCAGCCCGGATGGCTGGCAGCTCGCGACGACCTTGCGCAAAGGCACGAAGCACTGGTACGGCAGCGTCGAATCGCAACTGACGTATCCGCTCGCGAAGCTGATTGGCAGCGCCTGGGGCGGCTATCTGTTCGTCAGTTATTTCAACGGTTATGGTGAGGACATCCTCGACTACAACCAGCGACATCACTGGATCGCGCGGATAGGCTACAGTATCGCGCGCTGAGTTTTTTTACGATTTTTCCGCCGTGTTGTCGCCCTTTTTTAGCAATGACGCGGTCAAGAGTGAGTCCAATGTCTTCGAATCTTCACGACCTGCCTGATAGCCCGTGCATCGGCGTTTGCTCCACGCTCTTCGACGAAGTCTGCAAAGGCTGCGGCCGCACGGCCGGCGAGGTGTCCAACTGGGTGTTTCTGAACGAAGAGGAAAAGCGCGCGATCTGGGAGCGGATCAAGCGCGAAGGCACGGCGATGCGGTTCCGAAATGACAGGTTGTGAACTTTCGCGCCGTCTTGCGGAATGCTTCCGTCGTATAAGATGGGGACCGGCGGACCCGGAAATGATGTCATCCGCCTCCGCCATGGCGAAACCCGGGATGGGCTGCTGATGCGGGGTTGCCGGTTTCCTGACACAACAAAACCGGCGCATACAGACGAAAAAAAAGCCGCGTGTGCGGCTTTTTTCGATTCTGCGGCTGACGGCGCTGAACTTACTGAATGCCCTGGCTCGACAGAAAATCCTCGTAGTTGCCGCCGAAATCGCGCAGCGTACCATTGGTCTTCACTTCGATGATGCGATCCGCCAGACCGCTCACGAACTCGCGGTCGTGCGAAACGAAGATCAGCGTGCCTTCGAACTTCTCCAGCGCGATCTGCAGCGACTCGATCGACTCCATGTCCATGTGGTTGGTCGGCTCGTCCATCAGCAGCACGTTGTGGCGGCCGAGCATCAGCTTGCCCCAGATCATGCGGCCCTTCTCACCGCCCGACAGCACCTTCACGTTCTTCTTGATGTCGTCCGCGTTGAACAGCAGACGGCCGAGCGTGCCGCGCATCATCTGCTCGTCGTCGCCTTCTTTACGGTACTGGTCGATCCACTCGGTCAGCGTCTCTTCCTTCGGAAACTCTTCGTACGTGTCTTGCGGCATGTAGCCGACGTTCGCGTTCTCCGCCCACTTCACCGTGCCGTGATCGAGGTCCAGCGCGCCCTTGAGCGACTTGAGCAGCGTGGTCTTGCCCGCGCCGTTCTCGCCGATGATCGCGATGCGCTCGCCCGGCTGCACGCTGATGCTGAAGTTCTGGAAGATCGTGCGGTCGTACTTCTTCGTGATGTCCTCCGCGACCACCGCGATGTTGTGCAGCTTCTTCTCGTACTCGAAGCGGATGAACGGGTTCTGACGCGACGACGGCTTGAATTCCTCGATCTTGATCTTGTCGATCATCTTGAGACGGCTGGTGGCCTGGCGCGCCTTCGACTTGTTCGCCGAGAAGCGGCGCACGAAGTCCTGCAGGTCGGCGACGCGCTCCTTCGCCTTCTGGTTCGCGGCCTGCTGACGCTCGCGCGCCTGCGTGGACGCGAGCATATAGTCGTCGTAGTTGCCCGGCCAGACCTTGAGCGTGCCGTAGTCCATGTCCGCCATGTGCGTGCAGACCTGGTTCAGGAAGTGCCGATCGTGCGAGATGATGATCATCGTCGAGTTGTACTGGTTGAGCACGTCTTCCAGCCAGCGGATCGAGTTGATGTCGAGGTTGTTGGTCGGCTCGTCGAGCAAGAGCACGTCGGGCTTCGAGAACAGCGCCTGCGCGAGCAGCACGCGCAGCTTCCAGCCGGGCGCCACGTTGCTCATCGGGCCGTTGTGATCGTTGATGTCGATGCCGATGCCGAGCAGCAGCTCGCCCGCGCGCGCTTCGGCCGTGTAGCCGTCGTATTCGGCGAACTTGGCTTCGAGATCGGCCGCGCGCATGTAGTCGTCGTCGGTGGCGTCGGGGTTCGCGTAGATCGCGTCGCGCTCGGTCATCGCGGCCCACATTTCGGTGTGGCCCATCATGACGACGTCGAGCACGCGCATATCTTCATATGCGAACTGGTCCTGACGCAGCTTGCCGAGACGGACGTTCGGCTCGAGCATCACGTTGCCCGCGGACGGCTCCAGATCGCCGCCGAGGATCTTCATGAACGTCGACTTGCCGCAGCCGTTGGCGCCGATCAAGCCATAGCGGTTTCCTTCGCCGAACTTGACCGAGATGTTCTCGAAGAGGGGCTTGGGCCCGAATTGCATGGTGATATTGGCGGTAGACAGCACGGCGCGTCCTTTTGATTGGGGTACGACGAAAAACCTAAGATTTTAACAGCTTTTGGCGGGCTTTAATGCGATTCGGGCGCTGCGCCCGCCTCTCACGCCTGCCGAAGAAAAAAGGGCGCGGCCCATGTGGCCGCGCCCCGTGCGTCTTCGCAAACAGTCCGCACGAGGCGGATGCGCCCCTTTATGTCAGGTGCGCTCGGCAATGAACGCCTTCACCACGCCTGCATCCGCAGGCACGATATCGAACCTTTGTGGCAGTTTTTCAAGTCCCGCGAACGCCGCCGGACGCTCCGGCTCACGATTGAGCGCCTCGCGGATCGTCTCGCCGAACTTGATCGGCTGCGCGGTTTCGAGAACGATCATCGGCACCCCGGGCTTCAGATTCTCGCGCGCGACCTTCACGCCGTCGGCCGTGTGGGTGTCGATCATCGTGTGATAGCGCTCGAACACGTCGCGAATCGTCTTCACGCGGTCGTCGTGGCCGCTCTTGCCCGAGACGAAGCCAAACTGCTTGACGCGCGCGAAATCGCCGCTCGCCGCGAGATCGAAGCCGCCCTTCTCTTCCACGTCGCGGAACAGTTGCAGCACGCGCGCCGGATCGCGCCCGAGCAGGTCGTACACGAAACGCTCGAAGTTCGACGCCTTCGAGATATCCATGCTCGGGCTGGTCGTGTGATACGTCTCCGCCGCGCCGCGCACGCGATACACGCCAGTCTTGAAGAACTCGTCGAGCACGTCGTTCTCGTTCGTCGCGACGACGAGCTGATCGATCGGCAAACCCATCATGCGCGCGATATGTCCCGCACACACATTGCCGAAGTTGCCCGACGGCACCGTGAACGACACGCGCTCGTCGTTGCTCTTCGTCGCGGCGAAATAGCCCTTGAAGTAGTACACGACTTGCGCGACCACACGCGCCCAGTTGATCGAATTCACCGTGCCGATCTTGTGCTTCGCCTTGTAGGCGTGATCGTTCGACACAGCCTTCACGATGTCCTGGCAGTTGTCGAAATTGCCTTCGACGGCCAGGTTGAAGATGTTCGGGTCCTGAAGCGAGAACATCTGCGCCGTCTGGAACGCGCTCATCTTCTTGTGCGGCGAGAGCATGAACACGCGCACGCCGGTCTTGCCGCGCATCGCGTATTCGGCGGCGCTGCCGGTGTCGCCCGAGGTCGCGCCGAGAATGTTCAGCGTCTCGCCGTGCTTGGCCAGCGCGTACTCGAACAGGTTGCCGAGCAGTTGCATCGCCATGTCCTTGAAGGCGAGCGTCGGGCCGTTCGAGAGTTCCAGCAGCGAGATCGTCGTGCCGTTCTCCTCGCCGAGCGTCTTGAGCGGCGTGATCTGCACCGCGCTCTCTTCATGGCGCACGTTGCTGTACACCTGCGCGGTGTAGGTCTTGCGCGTGAGCGAGCGCAGGTCGTCGGCGGGAATGTCGTCGCTGAATTTCGACAGCACTTCGAACGCCAGATCCGCGTACGACTGCGTGCGCCAGCGCGCGAGTTCGTCGGCGCCGACTTGCGGATACTCGTTCGGCAGATACAGCCCGCCGTCCTTCGCGAGGCCGCCCAGCAGGATGTCGGAAAACGTGTGGCGCTCGTTGGTGCCGGCGCCGCGCGTCGAGATGTAATTCATGTCACGTACCTGATCAGTTCAGCGCTTCCATGCGCAGCTTCGTCACCTTCGAGACGACCGTCGACAACGCCTCGATCTCCACGATCGCCGCATTCACGTTCTTCTCAAGCGTCTCGTGCGTGATGAGGATGATGTCCGTCTCGCCCTTGTTCGCGCCGTCCACTTCCTCCGACTCCTTCTGCAGCAAGGCGTCGATGGAAATGGCCTTGTCCGCCAGAATGCGCGTGATGTTCGCCAGCACGCCCGTCACGTCGGCGACGCGCAGGCGCAGGTAATAGCCGCTCGTCACTTCGTCGATCGGCAGGATCGGCGTGTTGGAGAGGCTGTCCGGCTGGAACGCCAGATGCGGCACGCGATGCTCCGGATCGGCCGTATGCAGGCGCGTCACGTCGACGAGATCGGCGACCACGGCGGAAGCGGTCGGCTCCGCGCCGGCACCCTTGCCGTAGTACAGCGTCGTGCCGACCGCATCGCCGTGCACGACGACCGCGTTCATCGCGCCTTCCACGTTCGCGAGCAGACGCTTGGCCGGAATCAGCGTCGGATGCGTGCGCAGCTCGATGCCCTTGTCCGAGCGGCGCGCGATGCCGAGCAGCTTGATGCGATAACCGAGATCCCCGGCGTATTTGATGTCGATGGCCGCCAGCTTGCTGATGCCTTCCACATACGCGCGCTCGAACTGCACCGGCACGCCGAACGCGATCGCGCTCATGATCGTGACCTTGTGCGCGGCGTCGACGCCTTCGATGTCGAAGGTCGGATCGGCTTCGGCGTAGCCCAGCTCCTGCGCGGCCTTCAGCGCGGTCGCGAAGTCGAGCCCGCGGTCGCGCATTTCCGAAAGAATGTAGTTCGTCGTGCCGTTGATGATGCCGGCGATGTACTCGATGCGGTTCGCCGTCAGCCCCTCGCGCAGTGCCTTGATGATCGGAATGCCGCCCGCCACCGCCGCTTCGAACGCGACCATCACGCCCTTGGCGCGCGCGGCTTCGAAAATCTCCGTGCCGTGCACCGCGAGCAGCGCCTTGTTGGCCGTCACGACATGCTTGCCGTTCGCGATCGCGCGCAGCACGAGTTCGCGCGCGACGCCCGTGCCGCCGATCATTTCGCACACGATGGAAATCGACGGGTCATCGACGACCGCGCCAAAGTCGTCCGTCACCGCGATGCCTTCGGCGGCGGCGGCCTGAGCCTTCGCCGGCGTGCGCACCGCGACGCGCGCGATTTCGATGCCGCGGCCCGCGCGACGTTTGATTTCTTCCTGGTTACGGCGCAGCACCGTGAAGGTGCCGCTGCCGACCGTGCCGAAGCCCAAGAGTCCTACTTTGATCGGTTCCATGCAGCGCGAGTCTTAAAAGAGAAATTAAACGGAATGTCGTTTGCGATAGCCGTCGAGGAAACGCGCGATGCGGTTGATCGAATCCGCGAGATCGTCGACGTTCGGCAGGAAGACCACGCGGAAATGATCCGGCGTCGGCCAGTTGAAGCCCGTGCCCTGCACCAGCAGCACCCGCTCCTCGAGCAGCAGGTCCGTAATGAACTGCTGGTCGTCCTGGATCGGGTACATCTTCGGATCGAGCTTCGGAAACATGTACAGCGCGGCCTGCGGCTTCACACAGGAGACGCCCGGAATGGCCGTCAGCATGTCGTACGCGAGCTCGCGCTGCTTGAACAGGCGCCCGCCCGGCACGATCAGGTCGTTGATGCTCTGATAGCCGCCCAGCGCCGTCTGGATCGCGTACTGGCCGGGCACGTTCGGGCACAGCCGCATCGAGGCGAGAATGCCCAGGCCTTCCAGATAATCCTTCGCGCGGCGGCGGTTTTCCTCGATCAGGCCCGAAATGGCCATCCAGCCCGCGCGATAACCGCACGAACGGTAGCTCTTGGAGAGGCTGTTGAAGGTGACCGTGATGACGTCTTCGGACAGCGCCCCCATCGACGTGTGCGTCTTGCCGTCGTAGATGATCTTGTCGTAGACCTCGTCCGCGAAAATGATCAGGCCGTGCTCGCGCGCGATTGCGATCAGATCGCGCAGCAGTTCGTCCGAGTACAGCGCACCGGTCGGGTTGTTCGGGTTGATGACGACGAGCGCCTTCGTGTTCGGCGTGATCTTCGCGCGGATGTCGTCGAGATCGGGCATCCAGCCGTTGCTCTCGTCACACAGATAATGGCGCGGCGTGCCGGCGGACAGGCTCACCGCGGCCGTCCAGAGCGGATAGTCCGGCGCGGGCAGGAGCACTTCGTCGCCGTCGTTCAGGAGCGCCTGCATCGCCATGACGATGAGTTCCGACGCGCCGTTGCCAATATAGATATCGTCGAGTTCGACGCCCGTGACGCCCTTTTGCTGCGTGTAGTGCATGATCGCCTTGCGCGCGGCGAACACACCCTTCGAATCCGAATACCCCGACGAACCCGGCAGATTGCGGATCATGTCCTGAATGATCTCGTCCGGGGCCTCGAAACCGAACGGCGCCAGATTGCCGATATTCAACTTGATGATGCGATGGCCTTCTTCCTCGAGACGCTTCGCGTGTTCGAGCACGGGCCCGCGAATGTCGTAGCAGACGTTTTGCAGCTTGTTGGATTTTAGAATCGGTTTCACGGCTGGCACTCTGAGTCTGTGTGGTTTTTGAGATCGATCGGGTGCGGCTCGGTATTTACGGTGTTCGGGCAGCCGGTCCCGCGCGCAGTGGGCGGCCAGGCGCTTGAAGCCCGGAGGGAAGCCTGAAAGCGGTTCGCCGGGGCGGTTCGCCCGTTCCCGAGCGCCGAACGATGCATTGTAGACGCCGCGCCAGGTAGAGCGTGGGCGTTGCGGACCGGATTGCGTGTCGGAGGCGGCTTGTGGCGGCACGCGAGCGCAACGGATGGCGCACGAGCGAGCCCGGCAGCCGAAAAGTTATAATTTACTGATTATGACTCAGTTCCGCAATGCACCAAAGGAACACGCGGGAACGCGCCGAACGACGCGCAAACCGTGGTGAAAATGCTGGCCGAAGCCGGTTTCAGGCCGATTTCGCGGACACCGGGTCGCTCCTCTTTCCCTTGCCGGACCACTGTTTTGAAACTTCACCAGGAATCCAACAGCGCGCTCAACACCATTACGAGCTACGGAGATGGTTTCGTGGCGGTCAATCTCGAAAGGCACGAAGGCAGCGTGATCATCATGCCCGAGTCGCCCGTCGTGCCATGGCCGGTGTCGTCGTTCGAGGCGCTCGCGCCCGAGCATTTCGACGCACTGGTCGAAGCGGCGCCGGAAGTCGTCATTTTCGGCAGCGGCGCGCGCCTGCGCTTTCCGCATCCGCGTCTCACGGCGCAGCTCGCGAAACATCGCATCGGCATTGAAACGATGGATTTCGGCGCGGCCTGCCGCACCTACAACATCCTGATGTCCGAAGGGCGACGTGTCGCCGCCGCGCTCCTGATCGAAGGCTAAGGAAACGCTAAGGCAGCGCTGCGAGACTCCGCCCGCCCGTTCGATTTCGGTGCAGTCCGACGCCTGCCGCGTATCAATTTCACGAACCGCTGGGCCGCGTGCGCTACACTCCCGCCCGGCGCTCAGCGTTATCTGGCGCGGCGCGCACGGCGGGCCTGCGCCGGAACGGTCGAGGGATCGCGCCGCCGCAGGCCGTCGGCGGCGATGAATATCGCCGCTTAGAGCGGGCATGCGCGAACTTGCGCCGAAAATACGTGCCTGAGCATGACCGTGAGCATGCGCCCCGTATTTCGGCGCTGCCCATTCACCGCCCATTTCGTTTCACTAGCGCCGCGCATCGCGGCATCGGACAGGTCGATTTCATGAACGATACGCCTTCGCGGCTACCGCTCACACGTCTTTCACTCATTCTTCTCGTTCTCGCGCTCGCGGTCATCTGGTTCGCGCCGCTCGGGCTGCGCCATCTGGTGCCGAGCGACGAAGGCCGCTACGCCGAAATGGCGCGCGAAATGTTCGTGACCGGAGACTGGATCACGCCGCGCTACAACGGCTACAAATACTTCGAAAAGCCGCCGCTGCAGACCTGGGCGAACGCGCTCACGTTCGCGTGGTTCGGCATCGGCGAATGGCAGGCGCGGCTTTACACGGCGCTCACGGGCTTCGTGGGCGTGCTGCTGGTCGGCTACACCGGCTCGCGCGTATTCAACGCGATGACCGGCTTCGCCGCGGCTGTCATCCTCGCGACCTGCCCGTACTGGAACCTGATGGGCCATTTCAACACGCTCGACATGGGTCTGGCGTTCTGGATGCAACTGACGCTCTGCGCGCTCCTGCTCGCCCAGCGTCCGGGCCTTGCGACGCGCGAAGTGCGCCTGTGGATGTGGCTCTGCTGGGCCGGGATGGGCGCTGCAGTGCTCTCGAAGGGTCTGGTCGGCCTGATCCTGCCGGGCGCGGTGCTCGTGCTCTACTCGCTGATTTCGCGCGACTGGGCCCTGTGGAAGCGGCTCTATATCGGCAGCGGGCTCATCGTGTTCCTGATCGTGACCGGTCCGTGGTTTGCGCTCGTGCAGATGAAAAACCCCGAGTTCTTCGATTTCTTCTTCATCGTCCAGCAGTTCAAGCGCTATCTGACGCCCGAGCAGAACCGCCCCGGCGCGTTCTATTACTTCGTGCCGGTGCTGATCGTGGGCTTTCTGCCATGGCTGTCGATCGCCTTTCAGAGCGTGCGCCACGGTTTCAAGACGCCGCGCCAGCCCAACGGCTTCGCGCCGGTCACGCTCCTGCTGATCTGGACAGCGTTCATTTTCCTGTTTTTCAGCGCGTCGCACTCGAAGCTCGTGTCTTACGTGCTGCCGGTCGCGCCCGCCATTGCGCTGGTGATGGGGCTGTATTTGCCGTCGCTTACGAAGTCGCAGTACCGCAAGCACCTGATCGGCTACGCGGTGTTCCTGATCGCGGCGGCGCTCGGCGCAATCTTCATCGGCCGCGCGGGCAGCGCGACCACGCCGAACGCGCTCTACCGCGCGTTCCAGGTGTGGGTCTGGGCCGGTATCGCGGTGGCGTTCGTCGTGACGCTGATCGCGATCGGGCTGAACCGGCGCGGCGTGCTGGCGGGCGCCGCGGGCCTCGGCGCGGCGTGGCTGCTGCTCGGCACGATCGCGGGGACGGGCCACGACGTCTTCGGCACGCAGAGCTCGGGCGTGAAGCTCGTGCCGGCCGTCAAGGCCGCGATGGCGAAACTGCCGCCCGACACGCCGTTCTACTCGATCGCCAAGCTCGATCACACGATGCCCTTCTACCTCGGCCACACGATGATCATGGTCCAGGAAGCCGACGAGCTGACCTTCGGCGTGCAGACCGAGCCGCAAAAATGGGTGCCGAGCATCGATCAGTGGGTCAAACTCTGGGACTCGGAACGCTATGCGCTCGCGCTCATGCCGCCCTACCGCTACGACGAACTCCTGGCGCGCCATGTGCCGATGCAGGTCATCGCGCGCGACGAACGTCGCGTGATTGTGGAAAAGCCGCAGCCGTGACGCACTTCCGACGCCGGACGCCTCCTGTGTTGCACTGCACGATCGTTCGGCATTTCCCGAAGAACCGGGTATCCTTGATCCGCCATTGAAAAACGCGCGATGAACCTGATTTCCTTTATTTGCATCGTCATCGGCGTATCGTTGAATGCGTGCGCCCAGCTTCTGCTCAAAGCCGGCGTGAACGCGGTGGGCCACTTCGAATTCACGCCCGCCAATATCGTGCCGGTCGGGTTCAAGATCGCGACGCAATTGCCCATCATCGGCGGGCTCGGCTGCTATGTGCTGAGCGTGGTCGTCTGGATCGTCGGGCTGTCGCGGGTGGATGTATCGATCGCCTATCCGATGCTCTCGCTCGGCTACATCGTCAACGCGTTCGCGGCCTGGTATCTGTTCGGCGAAGTGCTCTCGATGCAGCGGCTCATCGGCATCGGCATCATTCTGATCGGCGTGGTCGTGCTCGCGCGCGGCTGAATCGTCCAACCGGATCGCCCGGGCACAGGCAAGCCGATGTGCAACCGGATCGACTCACTTTTTTAAGCGCCTAGTCCATGACTCAAACATCGCGGCCGTTCCTGCCGTTCGTGAAGCCCGAAATCGACGAAGAAACCATTCAGGGCGTGGTCGACGTGCTGCGTTCGGGCTGGATCACGACCGGTCCGCAGAATCAGCAGTTCGAAGCCGAGTTGTCGGCGTACTGCGGCGGCCGTCCGGTGCGCGCGTTCAATTCCGGCACCTGCACGATGGAAATCGGCTTGCGGATCGCGGGCGTCGGCGCGGGCGACGAAGTCATCACCACGCCCATGACCTGGGTCTCCACAGCCAACGTGATTCTCGAAGTAGGCGCGACGCCGGTGTTCGTCGACATCGATCCGGCCACGCGCAACATGGATCTGGACTTGCTGGAACGGGCAATCACGTCTAAAACGAAGGCCATCATGCCGGTTTATCTCGGCGGCCTGCCGGTCGACATGGACCGGCTCTACGAAATCGCGCGCGCCCGCAAGCTGCGCGTGATCGAGGACGCCGCGCAGGCGTTCGGCTCGAGCTGGAACGGCAAGCGCATCGGCGCGTTCGGCGATCTGGTCTCGTTCAGCTTTCACGCGAACAAGAACATCACGTCGATCGAAGGCGGCGCGCTCGTGATGAACAACGAGGACGAAGCCGAACTCGCGCGCAAATATCGCCTGCAGGGCATCACGCGCACCGGTTTCGACGGCATGGATTGCGATGTGCTCGGCGGCAAGTACAACCTGACGGACGTCGCCGCGCGCGTGGGGCTGGGATCGCTGCGCAAGACCGACAGCATCACGGCGCACCGCCGCGAACTCGCGCGCCGCTATTTCGACGCGTTCGAAGGCGGCGCCGCGGAAAAGCTCGGCATGGGCCTGCCGCCGAAGAACTTCACGGACCACAACTGGCACATGTTCCAGATCGCATTGCCGCTCGAGCGTCTCAAGCTTTCGCGCGCGGAGTTCATGGGGCAGTTGAAGGAGCGCAATATCGGCAGCGGCGTGCACTATCCGGCGCTCCATCTGTTCACGCTGTATCGCGAGCGCGGCTTCAAGGAAGGCATGTTCCCGCATTCGGAGCGGTTCGGTGCGTCGAACGTGACGCTGCCGCTCTTCACCGGCATGAGCTCGGACGATGTCGAGTACGTCGTCAAGTCGATCGACGAGATCTGCGAACAATTCGGCACCCAAGGGTAACCAAGGACGATCAGCGCACAATGAGTCATATGGATTTTCCGGCGACCTCCCCCGAGCTTTCGGTGATCATCCCGGTGTACAACGAGGAGGCCGGCCTCGCCGCGCTGTTTCAGCGCCTCTATCCGGCGCTCGATGCGCTCGACACCTCGTATGAAGTAATCTTCATCAACGACGGCAGCCGCGACAAATCGGCCGCGCTGCTCGCGCAGCAGTTCCACGTGCGCCCGGACACCACGCGCGTAATTTTGCTGAACGGCAATTACGGCCAGCACATGGCGATCCTCGCGGGCTTCGAGCAGTCGCGCGGCGATATTGTCGTCACGCTCGACGCCGACCTGCAGAATCCGCCTGAGGAGATCGGCAAGCTCGTCCAGAAGATGCGCGAGGGCTACGACTACGTCGGCACGATCCGTCAGCAGCGTCAGGACAGCCTGTGGCGCAAGAAGGCGTCGCGCGCGATGAACCGCCTGCGCGAGCGCATCACGAAGATCAAGATGACGGATCAGGGCTGCATGCTGCGTGCGTACAGCCGCCATATCATCGACACGATCAATCGCTGCGGCGAGATCAACACCTTCATTCCGGCGCTCGCGTACACCTTCGCGCAGAACCCCATCGAAGTCGATGTCGCGCACGAAGAGCGCTTCGCGGGGGAATCGAAGTATTCGCTCTATAGCCTCATTCGCCTGAACTTCGATCTCGTCACCGGCTTCTCGGTGGTGCCGCTGCAATGGCTGTCGTTCATCGGCGTGATTTTGTCGGTCGGCTCGGCGGGCCTGTTCCTGCTGCTGTTGATTCGCCGCTTCATGTTCGGCGCGGAAGTTCAGGGTGTGTTCACCCTCTTCGCCATCACGTTCTTCATGCTCGGCGTGATCATCTTCGCGCTCGGACTGCTCGGCGAGTACATCGGCCGCATCTATCAGCAGGTGCGCGCGCGTCCGCGTTATCTCGTCCAGACGATCCTCGAACAGCGCGACGGCCTGTCGGTCGCGACCAAGCCGCTGCAGGACACCGTGCAGCAGGTCGTCGCCGTCACCCGCGAGGAAGACGGCCGATGAAACCGCGCGCCGTCGTCTTCGCCTATCACAACGTCGGCGTGCGCTGCCTGCAGGTGCTGCTCGCGCGCGGCGTCGATGTCGCGCTGGTCGTCACGCACGAGGACAGCGCCAGCGAAAACATCTGGTTCGGCAGCGTGGCGCACGTCGCGGCGGAACATGGCATCGAGACCGTCACGCCCGCCGATCCGAAGTCGCCCGAACTCTTCGACAGAATCGAGAAGATCGCGCCCGAGTTCATCTTCTCGTTCTATTACCGGCACATGCTGCCGGTGTCGCTGCTCTCGCTCGCGCGGCGCGGCGCGTACAACATGCACGGCTCGCTGCTGCCGAAGTATCGCGGCCGCGTGCCGACCAACTGGGCGGTGCTCAACGGCGAGACCGAATCCGGCGCGACGCTGCACGAAATGGCGGAGAAGCCCGACGCCGGCGCGATCCTTGCGCAGACGCCCGTGCCCATTCTCCCCGACGACACTGCCGCGCAAGTCTTCGATAAAACCGTGGTCGCCGCCGAGCAGACGCTCTGGCGCGTCCTGCCCGCGCTGCTCGCGGGCGAGGCGCCGCATCTGCCGAACGATCTCGCCTCGGGCAGCTACTACGGCGGGCGCAAGCCCGAGGACGGCCGCATCGACTGGTCGCAGCCGGCCCAGCGCGTCTACAACCTGATCCGCGCGGTCGCGCCGCCGTATCCGGGCGCGTTCACGGATATCGGAAGCGAGCGCTTCATCCTCGCGCGCGCGCGGCTCGTGCCGGAAACCGGCGCGCCGGGCGCTCCGCCCGAAAGACTCGGTGAGCTGCGGGGTTTGCGCCCGGGCCTCACGGTGGCGGATAATGCGCTGTTTGGCGTCTGCGGCGATGGCCGCGTCATCGCCATCCACGAATTGCGTCATCGGCCGCTCGCAGGTTCCGGCGCCGACGCGCAACCCGTGGGTGAAGAGCGCGCCGTCGATCCCGCCGAATTCGGCCGAATCATTCAATCCTCTCGTCATTCATGAAAAAAGTTCTGATCCTGGGCGTCAACGGCTTCATCGGCCACCACCTGTCCAAGCGCATCCTCGAAACGACCGACTGGGAAGTCTTCGGGATGGACATGCAAACCGATCGCCTGGGCGACCTCGCGAATCACGAGCGGATGCATTTCTTCGAAGGCGACATCACGATCAACAAGGAGTGGGTCGAGTATCACGTGAAGAAGTGCGACGTGATCCTGCCGCTGGTCGCCATCGCCACGCCCGCGACCTATGTGAAGCAGCCGCTGCGCGTGTTCGAGCTCGACTTCGAGGCGAATCTGCCGATCGTGCGTTCGGCCGTGAAGTACGGCAAGCATCTGGTGTTTCCGTCCACTTCCGAGGTGTACGGCATGTGCTCCGACGAGCAATTCGACCCGGAAGAGTCGATGCTCTCCTATGGCCCCATCAACAAGCCGCGCTGGATCTACGCGTGTTCCAAGCAGTTGATGGACCGCGTGATCTGGGGCTACGGGATGGAAGGCCTCAACTTCACGCTGTTCCGCCCGTTCAACTGGATCGGGCCGGGCCTCGACTCCATCTACACGCCGAAGGAAGGTTCGTCGCGCGTCGTGACGCAGTTCCTCGGGCATATCGTGCGCGGCGAGAACATCAGTCTCGTCGACGGCGGCGCGCAGAAGCGCGCGTTCACGGATATCGACGACGGCATCGGCGCGCTGATGAAGATCATCGAGAACAAGGGCGGCGTGGCGACGGGCAAGATCTATAACATCGGCAATCCGAAGAACAACTTCTCGGTGCGCGAGCTCGCCAACATGATGCTCAAACTGGCGAGCGAATTCCCCGAGTACTCGGACAGCGCGAAGAAGGTGCAGCTCGTCGAGACCTCGTCGGGCGCGTACTACGGCACGGGCTATCAGGACGTGCAGAATCGCGTGCCGAAGATCGACAACACGATGCAGGAGCTCGCCTGGAATCCGCAGGCCACCATGGACGACGCGCTGCGCAAGATTTTCGAAGCCTATCGCGGGCACGTGGGCGAAGCCCGCAAGCTGGTCGAGCAATCGTAAGGGCACGCGCGTGGCCCGCATCGTTCTCAAGATCGACGTCGATACGCTGCGCGGCACGCGCGAAGGCGTGCCCAATCTCGGCCGCCTGCTCGACAAGTACAGCGCCCGCGCGACGTTCCTCTTCAGTCTCGGACCCGATCACACCGGCTGGGCGCTCAGGCGCGTGTTCCGGCCGGGGTTTCTGAAGAAGGTGTCGCGCACCTCGGTGGTCGAGCATTACGGCGTCAAGACGCTGATGTACGGCGTACTGCTGCCGGGGCCGGATATCGGCCGCGAAGCCGTGTCCGAAATGCGCGCGATCCACGAGGCCGGCTTCGAATGCGGCATCCACACGTGGGATCACGTGTACTGGCAGGACAACGTGCGCGCGCGCGACCGTGACTGGACCGTCGCGCAGATGCGGCAGAGCCATGCGCGCTTCATCGAGATCTTCGGCGCGCCGCCCGTCACGCACGGCGCGGCCGGCTGGCAGATGAACGGCTACGCGTTCGAGCAGATCGACGCGTGGGGCATGCGTTATGCATCCGACGGGCGCGGGCATACGCCGTATATTCCCGTGCTCGACGGTCGCACGCTCAATCACGTGCAGATGCCCACCACCCTCCCCACGCTCGACGAGGTGCTGGGCGTGGATGGCGTCGATGAAAGCAACGTCGCGGCGCATCTGCTCAAGCGCACGGAGCACAATCCGCACGATCAGGTGTTCACGCTGCACGCCGAACTCGAAGGCCAGAAGCTCGCGCCGATTTTCGAGCGGTTGCTCGCGGGCTGGCGCGCGCAGGGACACAGCTTCGCCACGATGGGCGACTACCATGCGGCGCTGGACCGCGCGACGCTGCCCACGTACCCTGTGACCTGGGGCGAGATTCCGGGCCGCGCGGGCGAACTGATCATCCAGCCGGGCTGAAGCGGCGCGTGACCGCTTGCAGTCTCGTCGTTTTTCTCACAGACAATCCAAAAACAACCGGAGAAACCTTCGTGTCAGTCGCAGTCGACCAGTCCGTTCCCGACTTCACCGCACCCGCGACGGGTGGCGAGTTCACACTTTCGAGCCTGCGCGGCACGAAGGTCGTGCTCTTCTTCTACCCGAAGGACAACACGCCGGGTTGCACCACCGAAAGCCTTGGGTTTCGCGACCACTACGACCAGTTCAAGGCGGTCGGCGCGGAAGTGGTCGGCATCTCGCGTGACAGCGTGAAATCGCACGACAACTTCAAGGCCAAGCTGGAGTTGCCGTACACGCTCGTGTCGGACAGCGACGAAGCCATCTGCTCGCTGTTCGATGTCATCAAAATGAAGAAAATGTATGGCAAGGAAGTGCGCGGCGTGGAGCGCTCGACCTTCCTGATCGACGCCAAAGGCGTGCTTCGCCGGGAGTTCCGTGGCGTCAAGGTGCCAGGCCACGTAGAGGCGATCGTCGAGGCTGTACAAGCGATTTGAGGCACGTTATATTGGACCGCAATGAGCGCCTGTCCACCCCATTCCCTTCCATGTAGCGCGAGCCGCCGTACGCCTGCCGGCGCGGTCGGCAGGGATCCGGGCTATGTGGAGCCGGCAAGGCGCAGGCGCTCCGAGAAAAGTGAGCCGCTGGTTCCGGTAGTCGGAACGGCGGCTTTTTTGTTTGGCGTCGCACAAAGGCCCGGCTTGATCGGCTCGCGCGCGACCTGCAGTCATGCAAACTCCAAGGAGCAGATCGAAACCTAGGCGAACCGGCGATTTCGACAACGAAGCGCGCCACCGAGCGCAAACTGCGGGATCCGTATCGCTTCGAGGGCGTACGAGCAGGATGCGACAGGCGGCGCACGATACACGAACCCGATTCCTTTCGAGGGAACACCATGCCTTTGCCTACCGCCCCGGCCAAGCTCGGCCATCTCCTTCCGGCTGAAGAATACAAGGCCAAAGCCCGGCCTTCGAAGCAGTCGAAAAAGCAAGCCGCGACCAGCGACGACGACGCCTATGGCGCGGTCGAAACCGTCGCCGCGGAGCGTCCCGCCGCAGCGAACGCCGCGCACACGCTGCGCGCGATCGCGAGCGAAGTATTGACCCAGATTCCCGCCGAAGCACATGTCGAAGCGGTCGTCCCGCCGCCCGCGCCGGGCAGCGTGCCGACACGCGGCCGTAAATCGAAGCAGACCGCGGCGCTGCTGCAGCCGGCGCCCCCCGCCCGCGAGAAACCGGCCGAAGTCGAAGCGCGCACGCAGCGCGCCGACACGCCCGCAACGCCGGCCGCCGCGCCATCCGCTGCGAGGGACGCGCGCGCGCAGAACAAGCGTCGCAAGAGCGCGACAGCCGAAACCGAATTGCGCAAGCTTTTCGTGCTCGACACCAACGTGCTGATGCACGACCCGAGTTCGCTCTTCCGTTTCGAGGAGCACGACGTCTATCTGCCGATGATGACGCTGGAAGAACTCGACAATCACAAGAAGGGCATGTCGGAAGTGGCGCGCAATGCGCGTCAGGTGAGCCGCACGCTCGACGCGCTGGTGGCGAACGCGGGCAAGATGACGGAAGGCATTCTGCTGTCGTCCCAAGGCAACCGCGATGCGCAAGGCCGCCTCTACTTCCAGACCACGCTCACGGATATCGAGCCGGTTCAGGGCCTGCCCGTGGGCAAGGCCGACAACCAGATTCTCGGCGTTGTGCGCGCGTTGCAGAAGGAGCGGCCGGATCGCCAGGTCGTGCTGGTGTCGAAAGACATCAACATGCGCATCAAGGCGCATGCGCTGGGTCTGCCCGCCGAGGATTACTTCAACGATCAGGTTCTCGAAGACAAGGACCTGCTCTACTCCGGCGTGCGCGCGCTGCCGCAGGACTTCTGGACCAAGCACGCGAAGGGCATGGAAAGCTGGCAGGACACGAAAACCGGCACCACGTATTACCGCGTGACCGGGCCGCTGTGTCCCTCGATGCTCGTGAACGAGTTCGTCTACCTCGAGCCGCAGAACGGCGAGCCGTCGTTCCATGCGGTCGTGCGTGAGCTCAACGGCAAAACCGCGTTGTTGCAGACCTTGCGCGACTACGGGCACCACAAGAACAACGTGTGGGGCATCACGGCGCGCAACCGCGAGCAGAACTTCGCGCTCAACCTGTTGATGAACCCGGAAGTCGACTTCATCACCCTGCTCGGCCAGGCCGGCACCGGCAAGACGCTGATGGCGCTCGCCGCGGGTCTCGCGCAAGTGCTCGACGACAAGCGCTACAACGAGATCATCGTGACGCGTGCGACGGTTCCGGTCGGCGAGGATATAGGCTTTCTGCCAGGCACCGAGGAAGAGAAGATGCAGCCGTGGATGGGCGCATTCGACGACAACCTCGAGGTTCTGCAAAAGACCGACGATGCCGCCGGCGAGTGGGGCCGCGCCGCGACGCAGGAGCTGATCCGCTCGCGTCTGAAGGTGAAGAGCATGAACTTCATGCGGGGCCGGACATTCGTCGACAAGTACGTGATCATCGACGAGGCGCAAAACCTGACGCCCAAGCAGATGAAGACGCTCGTCACGCGCGCGGGTCCGGGCACGAAGATCGTGTGTCTGGGCAATATCGCGCAGATCGACACGCCTTATCTGACCGAAGGCAGCTCGGGGCTCACGTACGTGGTCGATCGCTTCAAGGGCTGGACGCACAGCGGCCACGTGACGCTCGCGCGCGGTGAGCGTTCGCGTCTCGCCGACTACGCGTCCGAGATTCTGTAAGTCTCGTTTTTGAGATGACAGCGGCCCGGCGGAGCAATCCGCCGGGCCGCTTCTTTTTATTCAGACGTTTCTCATCGACAACACTTACGACCGATTCTTCAAGCGTTACGTAAAGTTCTCTTGCCGCACGCCCGTTCGACGGGCTAGTATCGGCAGACTGCCCCCTCTTCCCCTTGGTCGGCGAGATTTCGCTCGCCCGTGTCACATGCGTCGAATCTGGTTGCCGCTTCTCGTCACTGCCCTTCTCGCCGCGTGCGGATCCGCGCCGCAGCAGGCAACGCGCAAGCCGGCCGTCAGCGCCAGCACCAACGCCAGCCGCACCTACAAGCCGCCACCCGGTTTCCCGACTTTCGTGGATCACAGCGTCGGGCGCGAGGAAATCTCCATTCAGGCGATGTCGCTCGTCGGCGTGCCGTATCGCTGGGGCGGCAACACGCCAGAGGCCGGTTTCGATTGCAGCGGGCTCGTGCGTTACGTGGTCGATCGCGCAGCGTCCGTGAATCTGCCGCGCACGACCGCGGAGATGAGTTCGCGCGGCGAATCGGTCGAACCGGACGGCATCGCGCCGGGCGATCTGATCTTCTTCAATACGACCGGACGGCCGCATTCGCACGTCGGCATCTATGTCGGCAAATTGCGCTTCGTGAATGCGCCATCGACGGGCGGCACCGTACGGCTCGACTATCTGACGAACCCGTACTGGGCGAAGCGCTTCGACGGCATTCGCCGCGTCGCCGCGCCGAAGTCCGCGCCCACGCCGTTCGATGCGCCGACGTACGTGGCGTCGCCCGCGCCAGCACCGGTGCCATCGCCCGCGCCGGCCTACGCGCGGCAGACCGCGCCAACCAGCGCCGATGCGTTTGAGCCGCCCCCTTCTTCACTCACCGCCGCGCAGCGCCAGGCACAAAGCGCGGGTGCCACGGCGCCAGCGCCCGCCAACCCAACCGCCGACGCCGACGCCTTCGAGCCGCCGCCGCCTTCCCTGAGCGCGGCGCAGCGTCAGGCGCAGGCCGCGGGCGCCACCGCGCCTTCCATCGCCACGATCAACGCATCGCCGGATCCGATCCGCGCCGCAGCCGATGCCTTCGAACCGCCACCGTCGACATCGAATGCGGCGCGCCAGCAAGCGCGCACCGCGCAGGATCCACCGGTGCACGTCATGCGCGCGTCCACCGGCTCGCTCGCCGCTCCGCATCCCGCCCCCAGCGACGATCCCATCGCCCGCTTCGCCAACGGCAGCAACTGACGCGCGCCGCGCGTCTCTGCTATCGTGTTCCGATCAATCGTCGACGGAGCGCAACGCCATGGACCTGGGACTCGCGGGCAAGGTCGTCCTTATAACGGGCGGCAGCAAGGGAATCGGATTTGCGTGTGCAAGAGCGTTCGCGAGCGAAGGCGCGAAAGTCGCGATCGTCTCGCGCGATGCCGCGAATCTCGCCCGCGCCCGCGAGCAACTCGCCAGCGGCGGGCATCACGTGCATCTCGCGCGCGCCGACCTGCACGAGGCGCATAGCGCGGAAGATGTGGTCGAAGAAGCGAGCGCCGCGCTCGGGCCCATCGACATTCTGATCAACAGCGCCGGGGCCGCGAAACGCTACGATCCCGACGCACTCGACGCCGCCGCCTACAAGGCCGCGATGGACGCCAAATACTTCTCCTACGTCTATCCGCAGCAAGTGGTGCTCAAACGCATGGCCGAGCGCGTGCGCAACGATCCGACCGTCGAGCCGGGCGCGATCGTGAATATCGTCGGGATGGGCGGAAAGATCGCCACCGACATCCATATCGCGGGCGGTGCGGCGAATGCGGCGCTGATGTTGAACACGGTCGGACTCGCGCATCATTACGCGAAGCTCGGCATCCGCATCAACGCAATCAATCCGGGCGCGACGCTTACCGAGCGCGTCGAGGAAGCGCTCGAACTGGAAGCTAAGCGGCAAGGCGTCACGCGCGATCAGGTGCTCGCCGACACGCAGTCGAAAGTGCCGCTCGGGCGCTATGCGAAACCGGAGGAAATCGCCGACGTCGCGCTCTTTCTGGCGAGCCGGCGCGCGAGTTACGTATCGGGCGCGATCATTCCGATGGACGGAGTCTCGTCACCGATCATCTGATGCGCTTCGGCCCCGCATCACGCCAGGCCGAAGGCAGGGAAAGGCTTACAGGAAGCGGTGGCCGACCCACCATCCCGCCGCCGCGAGCGCGGCGGAAGCGGGAATCGTCAGAATCCACGCCCACACGATATTGCCTGCGACGCCCCAGCGCACCGCGCTGAACTTCTGTGTCGCGCCGACGCCGACGATCGCGCCGGTGATCGTATGCGTCGTGGAAACGGGAATGCCCAGGAACGACGCGACGAACAGCGTGATCGCCCCGCCCGTCTCCGCGCAGAAACCGCCGACCGGCTTGAGCTTGGTGATCTTCTGACCCATCGTGCGCACGATACGCCAGCCGCCGAAGAGCGTGCCCAGACCCATCGACAGATAGCACAGGCCGATGACCCAAATGGGCGGCGCGTCGGCGGTGACGGACGCGTAGCCGGTCGCGATCAAAAGCATCCAGATGATGCCGATCGTCTTCTGCGCGTCATTGCCGCCGTGCCCGAGCGAATACAGGCCCGCCGAGACGAGCTGCATGCGGCGGAAACGCCGGTCGACCTTCGAAGGCGGCGTGCGGAAATACAGCCACGACACCAGCAGCATGAAGAACGAACCGAGCACGAATCCCAGCACCGGCGAGATGAAGATGAACGCGACGGTCTTGAGCAGCCCGTCCCAGTTGAGCGCCCCCCATCCCGACTTGGCGAGCGCCGCGCCGACCAGTCCACCGATCAGTGCGTGCGACGAGCTCGACGGAATGCCGTAGATCCACGTGACGATGTTCCAGCCGATCGCGCCCACGAGCGCGCCGAAGATGACGTAGTGATCGACGATCTCGGGATCGATCGTTCCCTTGCCGACGGTGGCGGCGACCTTCAGGTGAAAGATGAAATACGCGATGACGTTGAACGCCGCCGCGAACGCGACCGCCTGCTGCGGCTTGAGCACGCCGGTCGAGACGACCGTCGCGATGGAGTTGGCGGCGTCGTGGAAGCCGTTCATGAAGTCGAACGCGAGTGCGACTATGACGAGCAGCGCGACCGCCCAGATGGCGAGTTGAATCGAATGCATCAGTGGGTGTTGTTGTGACCGGTTCTGGAATGCGGCGCCGATCAGGCGTTTTCCAGCACAATGCCTTCGATGATGTTCGCGACGTCCTCGCACTTGTCGGTGATCGTCTCGAGCAGCTCGTAGATCGCCTTCAGCTTGATGAGCGTCTTCACATCGTCTTCCTCGCGGAAGAGCTTCGACATCGCGGCGCGCAGCACGCGGTCGGCGTCCGATTCGAGACGGTCGATTTCCTCGCAAATCTTGAGGATCTCGCTCGCGCGCTTCATGTCCGCGAGCAGTTCGACCGCCTGCTGAACCCGCAACGCCGTTGCCGTGCAGATATGCGCAAGCTGGCTCGCCTCAGAGGTCACCGCGCGCACGTCGTACAGCGAGATGGCCGTGGCAACGTCCTCCATCAGATCGAGGATGTCGTCCATCGTGGTGATGAGCTTATGGATCTCGTCGCGGTCGAGCGGCGTGATGAAGGTCTTGTGCAGCAGGTCGATGGTTTCATGCGTGAGCTTGTCGGCGCGCTTTTCGTTCGCCTGGACGTTCTGCTTGTGCACCTCGGCGTCCTCGAGGTTATCGATCAGCAATTCGAGCTCGCGGCTGGCATCGACCATGCACTTCGCGTGCGCGTTGAAAATCTCAAAAAATTTGCCCTCGGTGGGCATAAAACGACCGAACATGAAAATCCCGAAAAATGGGTTTTTGAACAGACATCAATCTGACATATTGTACCTGCGTGCACCACCCGACGCACCGCGCGCGGCGCGGCGTATCGTCGGATGTGGCAAGCGCGTGACAGCAGGCGGCGTGCCGCGCGGGCGCTCTCGGCTTTACTCGCTGCCGTAGAAGCTCTGTACGCCGGCGAAGTTGTCAAACTTCGTATATTGACCATGGAACGTCAGACGCACCGGTCCGATCGGACCGTTACGCTGCTTGCCGATGATGATTTCGGCGGTGCCCTTGTCCGGGCTGTCCGGGTTGTAGACTTCGTCGCGGTAGATGAACAGGATCACGTCCGCGTCCTGTTCGATTGCGCCCGATTCGCGCAGGTCCGACATGATCGGACGCTTGTTCGGCCGCTGCTCGAGACCGCGGTTCAACTGCGACAGCGCTATTACCGGCACGTCGAGTTCCTTGGCAAGGCTCTTCAGCGAGCGCGAGATTTCGGAGATTTCGGTCGCGCGGTTTTCGCCGCCGCCCGAACCCGACATCAGCTGCAGATAGTCGACGATGATCAGGCCCAACTTGCCGCACTGCCGCGACAGTCGCCGCGCGCGCGAGCGCAGTTCCATCGGATTGAGACCACCGGTTTCGTCGATGAAAAGCTGCGCCTCGCTCATTTTCTGCACCGCGTGCGTGAGCTTCGGCCAGTCTTCGTCGGTCAGGCGGCCGGTACGCATGCGGTGCTGGTCGAGCCGGCCGACCGAACCGAGCATACGCATCGTGAGCTGCGTGCCGGGCATTTCCATCGAGAACACCGCGACCGGCAAACCGTACTCCACCGCCACGTATTCGCCGATGTTCATCGAAAACGCGGTCTTACCCATCGACGGCCGCCCCGCCACGATGATCAGCTCGCCGCCGTGCATGCCTGAGGTCATGCGGTCGAGATCGACGAAGCCGGTCGGCGTGCCGGTGACATCGCTCGGATTGGCGGTGTGATACAGCGTGTCGATGCGCTCCACGACCTGCGTGAGCAGCGGTCCGATTTCAAGGAAACCCTGCGTGCCGCGCGCGCCGTCCTCGGCGATCGAGAACACGCGCGATTCCGCCTCGTCCAGAATCTGGCGGACTTCCTTGCCCTGCGGATTGAAGGCGTCGGCGGAAATTTCATCCGCGACCGATACGAGGCGGCGCAACACCGCGCGATCGCGCACGATTTCCGCATAGCGGCGAATATTCGCGGCGCTAGGCGTGTTCTGCGCCAGCGCGTTGAGATACGCAAGACCGCCCACTTCCTCGGCCTTTCCGGCCATGTTCAGCGCTTCGTAGACGGTGATGACGTCGGCGGGACGGGTCGCCGCGATCAGCTTGCCAATGTGCTCGTAAATAATGCGATGGTCATAGCGATAAAAATCGCTTTGCGCCATGACATCGGCGATACGGTCCCATGCGGCGTTGTCCAGCAGCAGGCCGCCGATCACGGATTGCTCGGCTTCGATCGAATGCGGCGGGACCTTCAGCGCGTCGAGTTGCGGGTCTTTGGACGGAGCGTTCATGGGGTGGAATTATCGATGAAATACGGCGTGCGCTACTACGTTCAGACGAAAAAAAGCGGGAGTCGTTGAGACTCCCGCTTTTTGTACAGCGACGCGAGGCGCGAGGCCCCGCTACACGCTTACGCGTGCTCGCCGAGCACCGACACCGTGACGTCGACCAGCACGTCCGTGTGCAGCGCCACTTGAACCGGATGGTCGCCGACCATCTTGATCGGGCCTTGCGGCAGACGCACTTGCGCCTTTTCCACTTCGGCGAAGCCTTGCTTCTTCAGCGCTTCAGCGATGTCCGCGTTCGTGACCGAACCGAACAGACGGCCGTCGACGCCAGCCTTCTGGCCGATCTGAACCGTGAAGCCGCTCAGCTTTTCGCCTTGTGCCTGTGCGGCTGCCAGCTTTTCAGCGGCGACCTTTTCGAGGTCCGCGCGGCGGACTTCGAATTCGGCGATTGCGTCCTTCGTTGCACGGCGAGCCTTCTTGCCGGGGATCAGGAAGTTACGTGCGTAGCCGTCCTTGACCTTGACGATGTCGCCCAGGTTGCCCAGATTGACGACCTTTTCCAAAAGAATGATTTGCATTTTTGGCTTTCCTTATTGCGTCGTCTGATTAGGCCTTGTGCAGGTCGGTGTACGGCAGGAGCGCGAGGAAACGCGCGCGCTTGATTGCCGTGTCGAGCTGGCGCTGATAGTGCGCCTTCGTGCCAGTCAGACGAGCCGGCGTGATCTTGCCGTTTTCGCCGATGAAGTCCTTCAGCGTTTCCGTGTCCTTGTAGTCGATGTACTCGACGCCGGCTGCCGTGAAACGGCAGAACTTCTTGCGCTTGAAGAGCGGGTTTTGTTGCTGACGACGCTTGTCGAATTTCTTACCAGTCGGGCGGGGCATGATTAGTCCTTTCCAATGTCCTGCAATTCTGTGATGTGAAACACCAGGGTTCGCGCGTTACGGCTTTTCTTCGCCAGAAAGCCGGTGAAGCGTGTTTCCACGCCCATCGGGCAGCTTTCCAGCTTGCCGCTCGCTTCGCCGGCCGCGACAGCCTGCAGTGTCAGCTCGATCTTGCGGACGATGCCCGCTTCGACGACTTCCGCTGCGTGTTGCAACGTGCAGCTTGCGATCGGGATGCCGGCGGGGGTGTACCGCACCGGTTCGCGTTCCACGACGCTTGCTGTCAGTTGCAGCCGGTTCACTTAATGTGTTCGTTCCCTGATGGCTTGACAGTATTTAACTGTCCTTAAGCCTGCGCTTCGGACGGCTGGCTGGCCGCCTTCTTGGCTTCTTCGCGCTGCACTTCCTTCATCATCGGCGACGGGCCGGTTTCGGCCTTCTTCATCTTGACGATGAGGTGACGCAGAACGGCGTCGTTGAACTTGAACGCGTGCTCCAGCTCTTCGAGCGTAGCTTGATCGCATTCGATGTTCATGCAGACGTAGTGAGCCTTCGCGAGTTTCTCGATCATGTAGGCCAGCTGGCGACGGCCCCAGTCTTCGATGCGGTGGACCTGGCCACCGTGCGACGTGATCGTGCTCTTGTAGCGCTCGATCATTGCGGGCACTTGCTCGCTTTGATCGGGATGCACGATGAAGACGATTTCGTAATGACGCATATTCACTCCTTGTGGATATAAGCCACCCGGGCGTCGGACCGGTGCGGCAAGTGAGAAGCCCACGACTATAACGCGATTTACCACCACGGGCAAGCCGAATCGGTGATTTCCGAATGACTTCGGCTGAAATTTCAAGCAGTTAGCGCGCGTGCGCTTGCTCCGGCTGCGGCTCGCCCGGCAGCGTCAGCGGGCGGCTCCAGTAACCCGGCTGCGTATAGATTTCCTTAAGATAATCAATGAAGTAGCGCACTCTCGCCGGCACGTAGCGCTGCTGCGGGTAGACCGCGAGGATGTCGTAATCGGGCAATTCGAACTCGTCGAGCACGGTTTCCAGTTCGCCCGATTCGAGTTGCCGCTGGATTTCCCAGGTCGAGCGCCAGCCGAGCCCAAGCCCTTCCGATGCCCAGCGGTGCAGCAGTTCGCCGTCGTTGCAATCGAGACTGCCGGACACGCGCACCGTGACGACCTTGCCGTTGCGCCGAAAATACCAGCCGCGGTTCTGACCGCCTTGCAGGTTGAAGGCGAGGCAATTGTGGTTCGGCAGGTCTTCGAGCGTTTTCGGGCGCCCGTGCTTCCTGAAGTACTCCGGCGTGCCGCATACCACGCGCCGGTTGCTCGCCAGCTTCACCGCGACGAAGTTCGGATCGACCGCCCCGCCGATGCGAATCGACAGGTCGTAGCCCTCGCGCACCAGATCGACTACGCGATCCGTCAGATTGAACGACATCTGCAGTTCGGGCTTGTCGCGCACGAACGGCGGCGCGTGCGGCGCCACGTGCATGCGCCCGAACGCGGCCGGCGCCGATACGATCAGATGCCCGCCCACCGCGCGACGCCCCGCCGTCAGCTCGTTTTCGGCCTGATCCCAGTCGGCGAGCAGGTTCTTGCAGCGGTCGAGGAACGCCGCGCCTTCTTCGCTGACGACGAGCCGGCGCGTCGAGCGGTACATCAGCTTCACGCCGAGGCGCTTTTCGAGCGCGTCGATGCGCCGGCCGAGGATCACCGGCGACACGCCCTCCTCCAGCGCCGCCGCGGCAAGGCTGCCCGCCTCGGCCACACGCACGAAGGTTTCTATCTGTTTGAATCGATCCATCTCTGTCTCCTTGATCGGGCGTGGCCGTAAGCCCCGTCGCTCCGTTATTCGATACTTTTTGTTTGGGAAAAAGCGACTCCGGCTGATCTTATCAAACCTTTTTCACGGGCATAAAGTGCAACGGAACCCTGCTTGAATGCAGACAGCGATTTCGGATTGAGACCCCAGGAAGGAGACAACCATGCCCAAGATGAGAGCCGTTGACGCAGCCGTGCTCGTGCTGGAAAAAGAAGGTATCGACACCGCGTTCGGCGTGCCGGGTGCCGCGATCAACCCGTTCTATTCCGCGATGAAGAAGTCGGGCGGCATCAGCCACGTGCTGGCGCGCCACGTCGAAGGCGCATCGCACATGGCCGAAGGTTATACCCGCGCGGCCCCGGGCAACATCGGCGTGTGCATCGGCACGTCGGGCCCGGCGGGCACGGACATGATCACCGGCCTCTACTCGGCTCAGGCCGACTCCATTCCCATTCTCGCGATTACCGGCCAGGCGCCGCGCGCGCGTTTGTACAAGGAAGATTTCCAGGCCGTCGATATCGAATCGATCGCCAAGCCCGTCACCAAGTGGGCCGTCACCGTGCGCGAGCCGGCGCTGGTGCCGCGCGTGTTCCAGCAGGCGTTCCACCTGATGCGCTCGGGCCGCCCGGGTCCGGTGCTGGTCGACCTGCCGATCGACGTGCAGATGGCCGAAATCGAATTCGACATCGACACCTACGAGCCGCTGCCGGTCTACAAGCCGAAAGCGACGCGCGCGCAGATCGAAAAGGCGCTCGCGATGCTCAACGACGCCGAAAAGCCGTTGATCGTCTCCGGCGGCGGCGTGCTCAACGCGGCGGCGGAAGACCTGCTCGTTGAATTCGCGGAAACGCTCGGCGTGCCCGTCATTCCGACGCTCATGTCCTGGGGCGCAATCCCCGACGATCACCCGCTGATGGCCGGCATGGTCGGTCTGCAGACGTCGCACCGCTACGGCAACGCGACGATGCTCGCCTCCGACTTCGTGCTCGGCATCGGCAACCGCTGGGCGAATCGCCATACGGGCAGCGTCGAGGTTTATACGAAGGGCCGTAAGTTCGTGCACGTGGATATCGAGCCGACGCAGATCGGCCGCGTGTTCGGACCGGACCTCGGCATCGTGTCGGATGCGAAGGCCGCGCTCGAACTGTTCGTCGAAGTGGCGAAGGAATGGAAGGCCGCCGGCAAGCTCAAGGACCGTGGCGCATGGGTTGCCGACTGTCAGCAGCGCAAGCGCACGATGCTGCGCAAGACGCACTTCGACAACGTGCCGATGAAGCCGCAGCGCGTCTACGAAGAAATGAACCTCGCGTTCGATCGCGACACCTGCTTCGTGACGACGATCGGTCTGTCGCAGATCGCCGGCGCGCAGTTCCTGCACGTGTTCAAGGCGCGCAACTGGATCAACTGCGGTCAGGCCGGCCCGCTCGGCTGGACGATTCCCGCCGCGCTCGGCGTGCGTGCGGCCGATCCGCAACGCAAGATCGTCGCGCTGTCGGGCGACTACGACTTCCAGTTCATGATCGAAGAACTCGCGGTCGGCGCGCAATTCAAGCTGCCGTACGTGCATGTGGTGGTCAACAACTCGTATCTCGGCCTGATCCGTCAGGCGCAGCGCGGCTTCGACATGGACTACTGCGTGCAGCTCGCGTTCGACAACATCAACGCGCCTGAACTCGAAGGCTACGGCGTGGATCACGTCGCGGTGGCCGAAGGTCTCGGCTGCAAGGCGCTGCGCGTGCACAAGCCGGAAGACATCGCCCCGGCGCTGAAGCAGGCACAGGCGCTGGCCGCGGAACATCAGGTTCCGGTTGTCGTCGAGATGATTCTCGAGCGCGTGACCAACATCGCGATGGGCACGGAAATCGACGCAATCAACGAGTTCGAAGAGCTCGCCGAGTCGAAGGCCGACGCACCGACCGCCGTCACGCCGCTGGACTAAGCATCGCCGCCGCGCGTTCGTTCGAAACGGGCGCGCGGCACCCATTCACTGACCGACCATCAGGAAAGCACAATGCCGAAATTTGCCGCGAATTTGACCATGCTGTTCAACGAAGTCCCGTTCCTCGACCGCTTCGCGGCTGCGGCGAACGCGGGTTTCAAGGCGGTCGAGTTCCTGTTCCCTTACGCGTTCTCGATCAGCGACATCCAGAAGCGCCTGAAGGAAAACGATCTGCAGATCGTGCTGCACAACCTGCCCGCCGGCAACTGGGAAGCCGGCGAGCGCGGCATTGCCTGCCTGCCGGATCGCGTCGCGGAGTTCCGCGAAGGCGTGCCGCGCGCGATCGAATATGCGAAGGCGTTGAACGTGCCGCAACTGAACTGCCTCGTCGGCATTCCGACGGCGGGTGTCTCGGCGGATCAGGCGCGCGCGACGATCATCGAGAACCTGCGCTTCGCAGCGGAAGCGCTGAAGAAGGAAAACATCCGCTTGCTGGTCGAGCCGTGCAACTCGTATGACATTCCGGGTTTCGCGCTGAACCGCTCGAAGGAAGGTCTGGATGTGATCAAGGCGGTCGGCTCGGACAACCTGTTCCTGCAGTACGACATCTATCACATGCAGCGCATGGAAGGCGAACTCGCCGCGACGATCAAAAAGAATCTGCCGCAGATCGCGCATATCCAGCTCGCCGACAACCCGGGCCGCAACGAGCCGGGCACGGGCGAAATCAATTACGCGTTCCTGTTCAAGCTGCTCGACGAGATCGGCTATCAGGGATGGATCGGCTGCGAGTACAAGCCGCTGAACGGCACGGACGCCGGCCTCGGCTGGCTGCAAAGCATCGGCGGCGTGAAGCAACGCGCAACCGCTTAAACCAGACACACAGGAGGAGCTAGAAGTATGGCAACCATCGGTTTCATCGGCCTCGGCATCATGGGCGCGCACATGGCGCGCAATCTCATCAAGGGCGGCCACAAGCTCGTCGTGAACGGCAAGTTTCCGGTGCCGGACGATATCCGCGCGCAGACGCAAGTCGTCGCGGATTCGACCGCAGTCGCACAGGCGAGCGAAATCGTCATCACGATGGTGCCTGACACGCCCGATGTCGCCAATGTGCTGTTCGCCGATGACGGCGTCGCCAAGGGTCTCTCGAAGGGCAAGCTCGTGATCGACATGAGCTCGATCGCGCCGCTGGAGACGCAGGAGTTCGCGAAGAAGATCAACGCGCTCGGCTGCGATTATCTCGACGCGCCGGTCTCGGGCGGCGAAGTCGGCGCGCGCGAAGCGACGCTCACGATCATGGTCGGCGGCCCGGAGAAGTCGTTCGAGATCGCCAAGCCGCTTTTCGAATTGATGGGCAAGAACATCTCGCTGATCGGCGACAACGGCGCGGGTCAGACCACGAAGGTCGCGAACCAGATCATCGTCGCGCTGAACATCGAGGCTGTTGCCGAAGCGCTGCTGTTCGCGGCACGCTCGGGCGCCGATCCGGAGCGCGTGCGTAAAGCGCTGATGGGCGGCTTCGCTTCGTCGCGCATTCTCGAAGTGCACGGCGAGCGCATGACCAAGCGCACGTTCAATCCGGGCTTCCGTATCGAACTGCATCAAAAGGATCTGAACCTTGCGCTCGACGGCGCGCGCAAGATGGGCCTCGCCCTCCCCCACACCGCAAGCGCGCAGCAGTTGTTCAGCGTGTGCGCGGCGAACGGCGGCAAGGCGTGGGATCACTCGGCGCTCGTGCGTGCGCTCGAAATCATGTCCAACTTCCAGGTGGCCGACGAGCCGGCGCAAGCCAAGGCCGCGTAAGTCGACACCTGAACCGTGGGGCGTCCCGCGTATGGGCACGCGGGACAAATGCCGCTCTGGGCTGAGGGCGGCAAGTGGGGTCCGAGAAGCGGCACCTGGCGATGCGCCGGGTAAGCCTTGGTCGGTCAGACGGTTTATCGTCGGGTGTCCGCGTCGGATTGTTGCAGGATGTGTTCTATCGCTGCCGCTCGCGCAGTGCTAAAAATCCCTTTGTCGAAACTCAGAACTATCTGGTAGCGGGCGCGACTAATCTGCCTACACTTCGCGCCGCAGTACAACCACCGTTAATCCAGGAGTCGAACGATGGGAATCCTCAGCTTTATCAAGGAAGCAGGCGAAAAACTTTTTGGCGCAGCCACGCCGAGCGCACAGGCGGCGCCGGCTGCCGCGCCCGTCGATGTCGCCGCGCTGAACCAGAAAGCGGGCGAAGCTATCGCAACCTACATCCGTTCGCAGGGCCTCAACGCGGACAATCTCGACGTGAAGTATGACGGTGCATCGCACACGGTGACCGTATCCGGCCAGGCGCCGGATCAGGCAACCAAGGAGAAGATTCTCGTCGCAGCGGGCAACGTGCAGCACGTCGACAAGGTGGACGACCAACTGACCGTGCCGAACACCGAACCGGAATCGCAGTACTACACCGTCGTGTCGGGTGACAATCTGTGGAAGATCGCGGAAAAGTATTACGGCAGCGGCGCGAAGAACGATCTGATCTTCGAAGCGAACAAGCCGATGCTGAAGAGCCCGGACAAGATTTATCCGGGACAGGTGCTGCGCATTCCGCCGGCGGCCTGATCGTTTCAGTGGCCTGAATGAAGAAAACGCGAACCCCGGTTCGCGTTTTTGCTTTTCAATACGTATCGAAGATGCGTTGCAGGTCTTGCGCGCCCGAAGCGAGCGCGAGCATCAGCAGCACCCGCGCCTTGTACGGATTGAGCGTGCCCGCGCTGACCGTGCCGAGCGCATCGTCCGATGCCGCGCCGTTGCGCATCACATGCCCCGATCCCACGCGCGACGCGCGCACCACGGCCACCCCCTGCTTCACCGCATCGGCGAGCGCCTGCGTGAGCGTCGCGTGCATCGAGCCGTTGCCGGTGCCGGCGACGACGATACCGCGCACGCCCGCCGCGACGAGCGCCTCGACCATGACGCGCGATGCATCCGCGTGGCTCGTGACGATCTCGACCGTCGGCCATTGATCGACGACCGCGAATTCGCTCGCGGCGGTATGCGGCCGCACGACGCCCCGCTGAAATTCCACACGTCCGTCCTGCACGAAGCCGAGCACGCCGGTTTCGGGCGAGCGGAAGGCATCGACGGCGTAGGTGCTCGTTTTGGTGACATCACGCGCACTATGTATCTGGTTGTTGAACGCGACGAGCACGCCCTGCCCTTTGGCGCTCGCGGACCCCGCGACGGTCACGGCATTGAGCAGGTTCAACGGGCCGTCAGCGGAAAGCGCGGTCGACGGGCGCATCGCCGCCGTCAGTACGACGGGCTTCGTGCTCTTCACCGTGAGATGCAGCAGATAGGCGGTTTCCTCGAGCGTATCGGTGCCGTGCGTGATGACGACGCCATCGATATCGTCCTGAGCGAGCAATGCGTCGATGCGGCGGGAGAGCGTCGTCCACAGCGCGGCGCTCATGTCCTTGCTGTCGATGCTCGCGATCTGCTCCGCCTGAATGCGCGCGACCGATGCGAGCGCGGGCACGGCATCGAGCAATTTGTCGACGCCGACGACGCCCGCCTTGTAGCCCGCCGTCTTCGAGGCGTCGCCCGCCTGTCCGGCAATGGTGCCGCCGGTCGCGAGCACGGCGATTCGAGGTAGAGAGGATGTGTTCATGCCGGCGATTGTAAATCAGCCGGCATGTTTTCAAGACACGCGCTCAGGCGGCTTCGCGAAGCTGGGCGGCGATCTGCGTCTCGTCGAGTTGCGGCGCGAACATCTCGATCAGCCGGTATGCATACGCGCGCAGGAAGGCGCCCTTCCTCAGGCCGACGCGCGTCGTGCTCGCTTCGAACAGATGCTGCGTATCGAGCGCGACGAGCTCGCTGTCGCGCTTCGCGTCATACGCCATCGCCGCGACGATGCCGATACCCATGCCCAGCTCGACATACGTCTTGATGACGTCGGCATCGATCGCCGTGAGCACGATATCGGGCATCGCACCCGCGCTCGCGAACGCCTGATCGACGTGCGAGCGGCCGGTGAAGTCGTTGTCGTAAGTGACGATCGGATATTCGGCGATCTGCTCCAGCGTGATGTTTTCAATTCCCACGAGCGGATGATCCTTCGGCACCACGACCGTGTGATGCCACGAATAGCACGGGAACGTGACGATATCCGGATAGCGGTCGAGCGCTTCGGTCGAAATGCCGATATCCGCCTCGCCGTTGATGATCATCTGCGCGATCTGTTGCGGGCTGCCCTGGCGCAGCGCGAGATGCACTTTCGGAAACACCTCCGTGAACTGGCGGATGACCTTGGGCAGCGCATAACGCGCCTGCGTGTGCGTGGTCGCGACCACCAGATGCCCGTTGTCCTGATCCGCGAACTGGCGCGCGACGCGCCGCAGATTTTCGGCATCGAGCAGCATGCGCTCGATCAGCTGATGCACTTCCTTGCCCGGCTCCGTGAGACCGGTCAGGCGCTTGCCGCGCCGGATGAAGATATCGACGCCGAGTTCGTCCTCGAGGTCCTTGATCTGCTTCGACACGCCCGACTGCGACGTGTAGAGCACGTTGGCGACCTCCGTCAGGTTCATGTTCTGACGCACGGCCTCGCGCACGAAGCGCAATTGCTGGAAATTCATGTGAGCCTCTCCGTGATGCTATTTTTTTCTAGTTCATTGCGCTGGAAACACGCGCAGCGCGCGCGGCACCGCCGTCACGCCGTCGCCGATATCGAGCCTGAGCGCGCGCCACGCCTCGCGATCCAGTTCCGCCTCGATCACGCCGCCCGTGCGCCCTTCGAGCTCGACGCGCACCGAGCCGCCCAGCGTCACCACGCGCCGCACGCCGACCACGATGCCATCGCGATGCGCGCCGTCCGCAGGATACAGCGCTAGATCGTGCGGGCGCACATAGGCGAGCGCGCGGCCGCTGAAATGCGCTACTGCGGCGATCGGGCTCGTGGCGCCATCGGCGACGAAGCCGCTGGCATCGACATTGCCTTGCAGCCGGTTCGCGGCACCCAAGAATTCGTAGACGAACGACGTCTGCGGATGATCGTACACGTCTTGCGGACTGCCCACCTGCTCCACCCGCCCGTGATTCATCACGACGATGCGATCCGCCACTTCGAGCGCCTCTTCCTGATCGTGCGTGACGAACAGCGTCGAGATATGCAGATCGTCGTGCAGGCGGCGCAGCCAGCTGCGCAGTTCCTTGCGCACCTTGGCGTCGAGCGCGCCGAACGGCTCGTCGAGCAGCAGCACCTTCGGCTCGACGGCGAGCGCCCGAGCCAGCGCGATACGCTGCCGCTGTCCTCCCGACAGTTCCGACGGAAAGCGTTCCGCGAGCCAGTCGAGCTGCACGAGCTTCAGCAACTCGTGCACCTTCTCGCGGATGACCGATTCCGAAGGCCGCTCGCGGCGCGGCTTCACGCGCAGCCCGAACGCGACGTTCTCGAACACGGTCATGTGGCGGAAGAGCGCGTAATGCTGGAACACGAAGCCGACCTGACGTTCACGCGCGCCGACCGCCGCGACGTCCTCGCCGTGCAGCACGACCTGGCCCGCATCGGCGAATTCGAGGCCCGCGATCACGCGCAGGAGCGTGGTCTTGCCGCAGCCCGAAGGCCCGAGCAGTGCGACGAGTTCGCCCGACGGAAAGTCGAGCGTGACGTTGTCGAGCGCGGTGAAATCGCCGAAGCGCTTCTGCAGATTGCGAACGATGATGCTCATGATGTTGTCGGCCTCTTCAATTCTGTGCGGTGGTTCGGGCTTCGGTGACGGCTTGCGTCATGCGCCGCTCCGCGAGGAGCTTCAGCGCAAGCGTCACGAGGGCGAGCAGCGCCAGCAGCGACGCCACCGCGAACGCGGCCGAGAAGTTGTATTCGTTGTAGAGAATTTCGACGTGCAGCGGCATGGTGTCGGTCTGGCCGCGAATGTGGCCCGAGACCACGGAGACCGCGCCGAACTCGCCCATTGCGCGCGCGTTGCACAGGATCACGCCGTAGAGCAGACCCCACTTCACGTTCGGCAGGGTCACGCGACGGAAAATCTGCCAGCCCGATGCGCCGAGCACATGCGCCGCTTCCTCTTCGTCGTTGCCTTGCGCCTGCATCAGCGGAATCAGCTCGCGCGCGACGAACGGAAAGGTCACGAAGATCGTCGCGAGCACGATGCCCGGCACCGCGAAGATGATCTGCACGTCGTGCGCCGCGAGCCACGGGCCGAACCATCCCTGCGCGCCGAACATCAGCACGTAGATCAGGCCGGAGATCACCGGCGACACCGAGAACGGCAGGTCGATCAGCGTCGTCAACAGCGCCTTGCCGCGAAACTCGAACTTCGCGATGGCCCACGAGGCCGCCAGCCCGAACACCACGTTCAGCGGCACGGCGATCACGGCGGTCAAAAGCGTCAGCTTGATGGCCGACCATGCGTCCGGGTCCTTCAGCGACTCGAAATAGTAGTCGATGCCCTTCGCGAACGCCTGCACGAACACCGCGACGAGCGGCACCACGAGAAACAGCGCGAGAAACGCGAGCGCGATGCCGGTCAGAAGCCAGCGCACGGCGCGCGGCTCGGTGACGGGATTGAGACTGTGCGCGTCGCGATGCGTCGTCGTTTGCAGCGGAACAACTCGGCTCATGCTGTTTCTCCCGCGGCCAGCGCGACATTGACGGGCGCAGCACCGGTCTTGCTGGTGCGCCGCTGCAGGAACCATTGCAACGTGTTGATCAGCAGCAGCATCAGGAACGACACGCACAGCATCACCACTGCGAGGGCCGTCGCGCCTGCGTAGTCATACTGTTCGAGCTTCGTGATGATGAGCAGCGACGTGATCTCCGACTTCATCGGCACATTGCCCGCGATGAAAATGACCGAGCCGTATTCGCCGAGTGCACGCGCGAACGCGAGCGCGAAGCCGGTGAGCAGCGCGGGCAACAGCGAAGGCAGCACGACGCGGCGGAACGTGAGCCAGCGCGTGGCCCCGAGGCACGCGGCGGCTTCCTCCTGCTCGCGCTCGAAGTCCTCGAGCACCGGCTGCACCGTGCGCACGACGAACGGCAAGCCGATGAACGTCAGCGCGACGAGCACGCCCAGCGGCGTGAACGCGACCTTGATCCCGAGCGGCGCGAGATATTGACCGATCCAGCCGTTGCCCGCATAGACCGCAGCGAGCGAGATGCCCGCGACCGAGGTCGGCAGCGCGAACGGCAAATCGACGATCGCATCGACGATGCGCTTGAAGGGAAACGTGTAGCGCACCAGCACCCACGCGACGAGAAAGCCGAACACCGCGTTGATGAGCGCGCCGCCGAGCGCCGCGCCGAACGTGAGCCGGTAAGACGCGAGCACGCGCGGCGAGCTCACCGCGCGCACGAACTGCGCCCAGTCGAGCGTCGCGGTTTTCGCGAAGGTCGCCGCGAGCGGAATCAGCACCACGAGGCTCAGGTACGCCACCGTGATGCCGAGCGTCAGGCCGAAGCCCGGCAACGCGCTCGGCTTTTTGAATGTGAGGGTCGTCATCCTTGATTCATCCTTTGCGCCGGGGAGGCGCTCACCACTTGTGCGACGCGCGGCGTCATTGGCGCGCCGCGTCGTCGTGAGCCGTCTTTATTGCGGTTGATAGATCGAGTCGAACACGCCGCCATCCGCGAAGTGCGTCTTCTGCGCCTTGGTCCAGCCGCCGAACGTATCGTCGATGGTGTAGAGCTTCAGCTTCGGAAACTGCTTCGTCAGCTCGGCGGGCACCTTGTCCGAACGCGGACGATAAAAGTTGCGCGCGGCGATCTGCTGGCCTTCGTCGCTATACAGATACTTGAGATAGGCTTCCGCGAGCTTGCGCGTGCCGTGCTTGTCAACGACCTTGTCCACGACCGCCACCGGCGGCTCGGCCAGAATGCTCACCGACGGCACCACGATCTCGAACTTGTCCGGACCGAACTCCTTCAGTGACAGGAACGCCTCGTTTTCCCACGCGATCAGCACGTCGCCCTGCCCGCGCTGCACGAAGCTGGTCGTCGCGCCTCGCGCGCCCGAGTCGAGCACACCGGCGTTTTTGTAGAGCTTCGTGACGAAATCCTTCGCGGTCTGCTCGTTGCCGCCGGGCTTGTGCTGCGCATACGCCCACGCCGCGAGATAGTTCCAGCGCGCGCCGCCCGAGGTCTTGGGATTCGGCGTGACGATCGACACGCCCGGCTTCGTCAGATCGTCCCAGTCCTTGATGTGCTTCGGATTGCCCTTACGCACGAGGAACACGATCGTCGACGTGTACGGCGACGCGTTGTCCGGCAGGCGCTTCTGCCAGTCCGCGTTGACGAGACCCTTGGAGGCGAGCGCGTCGATGTCGTAGGCGAGCGCCAGCGTGACGACGTCGGCCTGCAGGCCATCGAGGACCGCGCGCGCCTGGCCGCCCGAGCCGCCGTGCGACTGCTTGAAGGTGACGGTTTCGCCCGTCTCGGCCTTCCACTTCTTCGCGAACGCCTGATTGAAGTCCTGATACAGCTCGCGGGTCGGGTCATACGAGACGTTCAGAAACGACGTCTGCGCCGCCGCCTGCGTCACCATGCCGAAGCTCGCCGCCGTCAGCGCCGCCGCCGCGAACAGGCGCCGCGCGCCCTTGCCCAATCCCAAACCGATGCTTTGCATTCCCCGTTCTCCGTCTTATCGAATTGACGGAATCAGTCTATCGACGCGTCTATATGATTAGAAATAATCGTTCTTCACTTTTTTATACGTAAATCTGCTAAGAACCTTATTCCCCGATGGAAAAAGCGTCTTCGCCGATGGAACGAGCGTTCGGCAGGCTCGCGGCCCCGAACTTAAAGTAAAGCTTGAAAAGACGGAAATACTGTATAAAAATACAGTCACCTGTCCATCCATACAGTGCATCAGGGGCTCGAGCCAGTGACCAAGATATCCAAACTAACCGCGCGGCAGCAGCAGGTGTTCGAACTGATCCAGCGCGCGATCGAGCGCACAGGCTTTCCGCCCACGCGCGCCGAGATCGCGGCGGAGCTCGGCTTCAGCTCGGCCAACTCCGCCGAGGAGCACCTGCGGGCGCTGGCGCGCAAAGGCGTGATCGAACTGGCGGCGGGGTCGTCGCGCGGCATCCGCCTTTTGGGCGAAGCGCAGGACTTGCCCCATCAGTTCACGCTGCCGCACCCGAGCATCATGCAGTTGTCGCTGCCGCTCGTCGGACGGGTCGCGGCGGGTAGCCCGATCCTCGCGCAGGAGCACATCTCGCAGCACTACGCATGCGATCCGGCGCTGTTCTCGAGCAAACCTGACTATCTGCTCAAGGTGCGCGGCCTGTCGATGCGCGACGCCGGCATCCTCGACGGCGACCTGCTCGCCGTGCAGAAGCGCACGGAAGCGAAAGACGGGCAGATCGTGGTCGCGCGTCTGGGCGACGACGTCACGGTGAAACGCTGGAAGCGTCATCGCGACGGCGTCGAGCTGATCGCGGAAAATCCGGACTACGAAAACATCTTCGTCCGCTCGGGCAGCGGCGATTTCGCCCTGGAAGGCATCGCGGTCGGGTTGATCCGTTCGGGCGAGCTCTGACGCGGGGTTTGACTTATCGGCTCGCAGTTTGGGGTAGAGGAAGAAGCGACAAAAATATTGCGTCACTTGGTTGTCCAAACGAGACAGTACAGAGACAAGAAATGTCCCGGTAAAGACGCAATATCACCTTGCCAACCGCGCGAGCGCCCGCTCAAGGCGTTCACAACACAACAAGCATGACGGCCACCGCTCGCGGCGCGCCGCAGTGCGTCCTATCGTCTGGAGAGTCATCATGGAACGTTTTGCCCGTTTGCTGCCCTTTCGCCAATTCGGCCGTCTGCGCCATCTGCGCACGCTGATCGCGTGCGGCATGCCGCGCGCCGAAACCACGCCCGATCTCTTCGACGAAATGCCAGCGCTGCCGTCGCGCCAGCCGGCTTTCGCGCGCGTGTCGCTCAACAGCGGCGTGCATGCGGATGCAGCGGAACGCGCGCCGGTGCGCGTTTATCGCGGACAATCCCGCGTCATTCTGGTAGGCAAGATCGACGAAGTATCGCGCATGATCGATCGCTGCATCGCCGAGGAAAACGCGGGGCTCGCCGGCGGAATCCTTGCCTGAGCGCGCGTTGCATGTTGCGACGGCGATTTGTGCCTGGAATTGAGGCCGAACGCACGAAGAACGAGAAATTTTGGGATATATCCCGCATCCGCATGGTCAATTCCAGATTCACGTTCTGCAAGAGAGGCTTCGCCGTCGCATGACCCGCACCACCCGATCTATCGCCACCGCGCTCGTCGTCGTGATTCTGAGCGCGGCGCTCGGTTTCATTTATGCGTCACCCTACATCGCGTTGAATCGCGTGAAGCGCGCCGCCGATGCGCGCGACGCGCAGACCGTCAACCAGTACGTCGATTTTCCCGCCCTGCGCGCAAGTCTCAAGGATCAGATCGCCGGATTGCTCACGCGGCGCGTCGATATTCAGAAAAGCGGCAATCCGCTGGCGATCATCGGTGCCATGATCGGCGCGGCGCTGGTCGGTCCCCTGGTGGACTCGTACGCGACGCCGGACGGTGTCGCGGCCATCCTGAACGGCATCCCGCCGCGCGGCAATCCGGGAGAGCGTCCGCCACAGCCTGGTAGTGTCGCGTCGGCGAATCCTGCTGGTTCATCGGATGCGTCCGGCGTGTCCGGCGTCGCGAACGCGCCTCAAGCGCCGAAAGAACCGCCTCAGACCACGGCCGGTTATCGAAGCCTGAACGAATTCGTCGTCACCTATCGGCACGGCGCGGGCGACGCCCGTTACTCGGCGATCTTTCATCGCGACGGCCTCGTGTCATGGAAGCTCGTCGCGGTGGATCTGAACGGTTGACGGATCAGGCGCCGGCTTCCGCTTTGACCGGCTTCGCCGCATACGCCGCCTCGTCCTCCGCTTCGGCGGATTCACCGGCCTGACACACGGCGACGAGAATGCTGCACTTCACGCGATCGAGCAGCGGCGTGTTGCCCGCGCCCATCCACCAGCGCGCAAGCCCGTTGCGGCAGCGATGCCCGACGACCACGAGGTCCACCTGAAGGCTTTCGGCCAGGGCCGCGATCTCGTCGATCGGGTGCCCGAACGCGAAGTGCCCCTGCGCCTGCAGACCGCGCTCGCGCAGCCAGTCGACGCCTTCCTGCAGAATGTCGCGCGCCGCCTCCTCGAAACGCCCGCACGCCATATCGGTAAGCAGTCCGGCGCTCTGTGCAATGCTCGAACGCATGTCCACCACCGCGAGCACGTGCGTTTCCGCATTCAGATCGAGCGCGAGATTCGCGCCCTGCCGGAGCGCCTTGCGGCCCTCTCTGGAGCCGTCATAGCACAGCAGGATTTTTCGATAGCTTTCCATCATGACCTCCCTGGCCAACTCGCCTTTTCGCTTCGCCGGACGCGACTCAAAGCGCAATTTACACGCGGCGTGACTTCATCATCGTGTGTCGCCCCATGCGTGGCAACGCTGGAAAACGCTAACCGGCGTGCCTGCGCGCGAACATGCTAGCTTGCACCGTGCCAGATACCCGCAGTCCTTGGCCGACAAGCCTCTGGCACTATCGGCCGGAACCGGTTCGATGCCCGCTGCACACGTTTGACACGGACATGCGGCGTGCGGTTGCACGGCGCTGGCCGCCCGAGCGCCGCGCTGGTGCATTGGATTACACTAGCCCGCTGGATTTCCCTGATGCGCCTTTCCCTCGCGGGTCGAATGCATGACTGATCAAACATTGCACCAAGGTGCGCGGCCCGGCGTCGATGAAAGGGGCGCGCCCGCCATCGAGTTCAGCGAAGTAAGGAAACACTACGGTGAGCGCAGCGTCGTCGATGGCCTGTCCTTCGAGGTGCGGCGCGGCGAATGCTTTGGACTGCTCGGACCGAACGGCGCGGGCAAGACGACGACGCTCAAGATGCTGCTCGGCATCACCTCGCCGGACAGCGGCGCCATCCGGCTCGTCGGCGAGCCGGTGCCGGCCCGCGCGCGTCACGCGCGCGAGCGTGTGGGCGTCGTGCCGCAGTTCGACAATCTCGACCCCGATTTCACGGTGCGCGAGAACCTCGTCGTGTTCGGCCGTTACTTCGGCCTGACGGGTGCGCGCATGGACGCGCTCGTGCCTTCGCTGCTCGAATTCGCGCGGCTCGAAAGCAAGGCCGATGCGCGCGTCGGCGAACTGTCGGGTGGCATGAAGCGGCGTCTCACGCTGGCGCGCGCGCTCGTCAACGATCCCGACGTCCTCGTGATGGACGAACCGACCACCGGCCTCGATCCGCAGGCGCGTCATCTGATCTGGGAACGGCTGCGCTCGCTGCTCGCGCGCGGCAAGACGATCCTCCTGACCACGCATTTCATGGAAGAAGCCGAGCGTCTGTGCGACCGCGTCTGCGTGATCGAGGAAGGCCGCAAGATCGCGGAGGGACGTCCCCACGACCTCGTCGAGTCGGTGATCGGTTCGGATGTCATCGAGATCTACGGGCCCGATCCGCAGGCGCTCGCCGCCGAACTGGCGCCTCTGGTCGAGCGCATGGAAGTGAGCGGCGAGACGCTCTTCTGCTATGTCGACGACCCGCAACCCGTGCATGCGCGCGTGAAGGGCCGCGCCGGCGTGCGCTATCTGCATCGTCCGGCGAATCTCGAAGATGTGTTTCTGCGTCTCACCGGACGTGAAATGGTGGACTGACCGAATGGATACGCTCGAACCATCGCGCGTGGGAAAAAAGCGCGCGCCGTCCGCGAAGCACGCGGAAAGCTTCACGCCGATGTCCAGCGCACTGCCCGCCAACGCCACGCACTGGATGTCGGTGTGGCGGCGCAACTATCTCGTCTGGAAGAAGCTCGCGATCGCCTCGATGATCGGCAATCTCGCCGATCCGATGATCTATCTGTTCGGTCTGGGACTCGGTCTCGGGCTGATGGTCGGACATGTCGAGGGCGTTTCGTATATCGCGTTCCTCGCGGCGGGCACGGCGGCGTCGAGCGTCATGATGTCCGCGAGTTTCGAGGCGATGTACTCGGGCTTCTCGCGCATGCACGTGCAGCGCACGTGGGAGGCGATCATGCACACGCCGCTCACGCTCGGCGATATCGTGCTCGGCGAGATCGTGTGGGCCGCGAGCAAATCGGTACTGTCGGGCGTGGCGATCATGATCGTCGCGGGCGCGCTGGGCTATGCGAGCTTTCCTTCGATGCTGATCGCGCTCCCCGTCATCGTGCTGACCGGGCTCGCGTTCGCCAGCACCGCGATGGTCATCACCGCGCTCGCGCCGAGCTACGATTTCTTCATGTTTTATCAGACGCTCGCGCTCACGCCGATGCTGCTGCTCTCCGGCGTGTTCTTTCCGATCGCGCAGTTGCCCGCGCTCGCGCAGCATGTCACGCAGGCGCTGCCGTTGTTTCACGCGGTGGAGCTGATTCGCCCGGCGATGCTCGGCCGTCCGTTCAATGGCGTCGCACTGCATGTGATCGTGCTGACTGCGTATGTCGTCGTGCCGTTCGGCCTGTGTGCGTGGCTGTTCAGGCGACGCATGATGAAATGAAAAACGGCGATGGACTTCGAAGGTCCATCGCCGTTTTTACGTCTGCACGATAAGGCGCTACTTCACCGGAAACTCGTGATGTCCGCCGAAGCCGAAGCGCATCGCCGAGAGCAGCCGCTCGGGGAACGCTTCGACATCCCGCGAGCGGAAGCGCGTGTAGAGCGCCGCCGACAGCACCTGCGCCGGCACCGCTTCTTCGATCGCCGCCTCGATGGTCCAGCGCCCTTCGCCGCTGTCCGCGACCTCCGCCGAGTAGCGATCGAGCGAGCGGTCGCCGGCGAGCGCGCCCGCGGTCAAATCGAGCAGCCACGACGAAACGACGCTGCCGCGACGCCACACCTCCGCGACATCGGCGAGATCGAGCGAGTAGCGTTCGCTCTCGGGCAATTCCGTCGAATCCTTGCGCTCGAGCACATGGAAGCCCTCGGCATACGCCTGCATCAACCCGTATTCGATGCCGTTGTGCACCATCTTCACGAAGTGCCCCGAGCCGACCGGTCCGCAATGCATATAGCCGTTCTCGACACGCGGATCGCGCCCTTCGCGCCCCGGTGTCTCGGGCACGTCGCCGCGTCCGGGTGCGAGCGTCGCGAGAATCGGATCGATGCGCCTCACGACCTCCTCTTCGCCGCCGATCATCATGCAGTAACCGCGCGTGAGGCCCCACACGCCGCCCGACGTGCCCACATCCACATAATGGATGCCTTGCTCGCGCAACTCCTTGGCGCGGCGGATATCGTCCTTGTAGAAGCTGTTGCCGCCGTCGATGATCACGTCGTCCGCGCCGAGGATCTTGCGAAGGTCGTTCAGCGTGTCCTCGGTGATCTTGCCCGCCGGCAGCATCAGCCAGACGACGCGCGGCGCGGCCAGCTTCGCGACGAGATCGCCGAGATCCTTCGCGCCGGTCGCGCCCTCGCCCGCCAGCGTCTCGGTGGCTTGCGGATTGTGGTCGTACACGACGCACGCATGTCCGTCGCGCATCAGGCGCCGTCCGATGTTGCCGCCCATGCGCCCCAGTCCCACGATGCCGATCTGCATGTTGGTCACTCCTTGCCGTTGGATTTCACGCGTTCGATCTGCTTCTTCGCGGCCTCGTAGACCGCTTCCGGCGTGAAGCCGAACTTCGTCTTGAGCGCCTTGAGCGGCGCGGAGGCGCCGAACGTATGCATGACGATCTGCGATCCCAGGCGGCCGACATAGCGGTCCCAGCCGAGCGTCGCGGCCTGCTCGACGCATACTCGCGCGTGCACGTCCGGCGTGAGCACCGAATCCTTGTACGCCCGATCCTGCTGCTCGAAGATGTCCCATGACGGCATCGAGACCACGCGCGCCGCCACGCCCTCGCCTTTCAGCTTCTCGTACGCCTCGACGCACAATGACACTTCGCTGCCGGTGGCCATGAGGATGACTTCGGGCTTTTTGCCGCCCTCGGTATCGGCGAGCACGTAGGCACCGCGCTTCACGCCATCCGCCGATGCGTATTTCTTGCGGTCGAACGTGGGCAGCGGCTGGCGCGTGAGCACGATGCACGACGGCTCCTTCGGATGCGACAGCGCCACGCGCCACGCTTCGCCGACTTCGTTCGCGTCCGCCGGACGCAGCGTGCACAGGCCCGGCACGCCGCGCAAGGACGCAAGCTGTTCGATCGGCTGATGCGTCGGGCCGTCCTCGCCGACGCCGATCGAGTCGTGCGTGAACACGTAGATCACCGGGACTTCCATGATCGCGGAGAGGCGGATCGGCGGCTTCATGTAGTCGCTGAAGATCAGGAACGTCGAACCGTACGGCCGCAGCCCGGAAAGCGCGAGACCGTTGCAGACCGCGCCCATGCCGTGCTCGCGAATGCCGAAATGCAGATTCCGGCCGCCGTAGTTGTCGAACTCGAAGCTGCCCGCGCCTTCGAACTTGAGGTTCGTCTTGGTCGATGGCGACAGGTCCGCCGCGCCGCCGATCAGCCACGGAATGCGCTGCGCGATCGCGTTCAGCACCTTGCCCGACGACTCGCGCGTGGCGATGCCCTTCGCGTCCGGCTCGAAGGTGGGGATGTCGGCGTCCCAGCCTTCGGGCAGCTTGCCTTCGAGCATCTGCCACGCCTCTTTCGCGAGTTCCGGATTGCTCTTCTCGTAGGCATCGAAACGCTGCTTCCATTCGGCGTGCAGCTTCTTGCCGCGCGCGCCCATGCCGTCGGCGAAGTGCTGCATGACGCCATCGGGCACGTAGAACTGCTTGTCCTCCGGCCAGCCGTAGAACTTCTTCGCGAGCTTCACTTCCTCTTCGCCCAGCGCCTCGCCGTGCGCGCTCGCCGTGTTCTGCTTGTTCGGCGCGCCCCAGCCGATGATGCTCTTCACGACGATCAGCGTCGGCTTGTCGGTGTGCGACTTCGCCTTGTTGATGGCGTTTTCGAGCGCGTTGCCGTCGTTGGCGTCGTCCACGTGCAGCGTGTGCCAGTTGTAGCCGTGAAAGCGCGCTTCCACGTCGTCGCTGTAGGCGAGTTCCGTGTGGCCTTCGATCGTGATCGTGTTGCTGTCGTAGATCCAGATGAGATTCGAGAGCCGCAAGTGCCCGGCGAGCGACGCGGCTTCGTGCGACACGCCCTCCATCATGTCGCCGTCGCCGCAGAGCGCGTAGACGCGGTAATCGAAGAGCTTGTCGTTGCCCTTGTTGTAGCGGGTCTCCTTCCAGCGCGCGGCCATCGCCATGCCGACGCTGTTGCCGAGACCCTGGCCGAGCGGTCCGGTCGTCGTCTCGACGCCGGTTGTCATGCGAAATTCGGGGTGGCCCGGCGTCTTGCTGTCGAGCTGACGGAAGTGCTCGATGTCCTCGAGCGACACCGCGGGCTTGCCGGTGGGCTTGCCGTCTTCGTCGAATTCCTTTACGCCGGCCAGATGCAGCAGCGAATACAGCAGCATCGACGCATGCCCGACCGACAGCACGAAGCGGTCGCGATTCGGCCACATCGGCGCGTCGGGGTCGTAGCGCAGATGGTTCTGCCAGAGATGGAAGGCGACGGGCGCGAGCGCCATTGGCGTGCCGGGATGGCCGGAATTGGCCTTCTGCACGGCGTCCATCGAGAGGGTGCGAATGGTGTCGATCGTGAGGCGATCGAGGTCTTTGGCCTGAGGTGTTGCTTGAGACATGAGCGACGACTCCTTTGCGAAGAGCGCGCTGTGGCGAGAGGCGCCGCAGCGGGCAACCAGGACCATCGAGCAAGTGTAGTGCCTTGCGAGTGGCACCGCACCGCATGTGACACGGGGAGCGCGCCGCCAAATCCCATGTGAGGGATTCGCGGCGGCGGTGAGGCAGAATACGGGCCGAACGTTAGCCCGAAGTTACAAAGCGCGAAGCTTTAAAGCGATATCCGACGAGAACGCGAACGTCAATGCTGACACATTCGCGGCCGGACGATGCAATTCTTCATCAAATGACTGAGCCGGCAGGGAAATTCTTCAGGGCGCCGGATTCGGCTGGCGTTCGTGCAAAGCCTCGATCTCGGCCAGAATTTCCTCCGACAGTTCAATATCCACGCTCTCGATGTTCTCCTTCAGTTGCTGCATCGAGGTCGCGCCGATCAGCGTGCTCGTCGTGAATGGCCGCGTGTTGACGAACGCGAGCGCGAGCTGCGTCGGCGTGAGTCCGTGGCGCTTCGCCAGCTCGACATAGGACGTGATCGCGGCGATCGATTGCGGCTTGCTGTAACGCTGGAAGCGCTCGAATAGCGTGATGCGCGCGCCCGCCGGACGCGCCCCGCCTTCGTACTTGCCGGACAGCCAGCCGAACGCGAGCGGCGAATACGCGAGCAGCCCGACGCCTACCTTATGCGTGAATTCGGACAGCCCGGTTTCGAACGTGCGATTCACCAGGCTGTACGGATTCTGAATGCTGACGATCTTCGGCACGCCCGCCTTCTCGGCCGCGCGCAGGAATTGCGCGACGCCCCACGGCGTTTCGTTCGACACGCCCACGTGGCGGATCTTGCCCGCCTTCACGAGTTCGCCGAGCGCGTCGAGCGTTTCCTCGATCGGCACCGTGTATTCGTCGTCGAGATACGGATACGCGGGGCGGCCGAAGGTCATCGTGCTGCGGTCGGGCCAGTGCAACTGATACAGATCGACGTAATCGGTCTGCAGCCGCTTCAGGCTGTCGTCGATGGCTTCATTCAGATTCTTGCGGTCGAACTGGTTGCCCGCGCCGCGGATATGACGCGGATTGTGCGGCTGGCGCGCAGGCCCGGCGATCTTGGTCGCGAGCACGATATCGGCGCGCTTCGCCGGATTCTTCGCGAGCCATGTGCCGATATATTCCTCCGTGCGGCCCTGCGTCTCGGGGCGCGGCGGCACCGGGTACATTTCGGCGGCATCGATCAGATTCACGCCCTGAGCGAGTGCGTAGTCGATCTGCTCGTGCGCCTCGCGCTCGGTGTTCTGCTCGCCCCAGGTCATGGTGCCGAGGCCGATCAGGCTCACGTCGACGCCCGAATCCCCCAGTTTCCGAAACTTCATTGCTCGATTCCTCTTGTTGGCTTTGTGTTTGCGCGCTGTCGGCGCATTGTCGGAAATGCTGCCTGACTGCCGGGCTGGCTTTCCGGCAAGCGCAAAAACTACCATAGGCGCGAAACATCTGCTCTCGCGGCTAGAATGGCAAGCTGCCAATACGTTCGAAAGGAACATTCGACCGATGCCGTCCGAAAGCGATCGCGAGAAAAAGGGCTCGTCGCTCATCGTCATGCTCGTCGCGGCGACGTTCTTCATGGAGAACCTCGACGGCACGATCATCGCCACCGCCCTGCCGCAGATGGCGCATTCGTTCAACGTGCATCCCGCCGACATGTCTCTCGGCATCACCGCGTATCTGCTCACGCTCGCGGTCTTCATCCCGATCTCCGGCTGGGCCGCCGACCGGTTTGGCCTGCGCACCGTGTTCGCCAGCGCGATCGCCGTGTTCACCGCGGCGTCCGTGCTGTGCGCGACCACCTCGACCTTGCCCGCTTTCGCGGCGGCGCGCGTGCTGCAGGGCATCGGCGGCGCAATGATGGTGCCGGTCGGCCGGCTCGCCGTTCTACGCGCGACGCCCAAGGAAGGCCTGATGCGCGCAATCGCCATCATCACGTGGCCCGGGCTCGTCGCGCCGGTGATCGGCCCGCCGCTCGGCGGCTTCATCACGACCTATTCGTCATGGCGCTGGATCTTCTATCTGAACGTGCCGCTGGGCCTGATCGGCCTGATGCTGACGCTGCGCTTCATCGACAACGTGCGTGAGGACGCGAAGCGGCGCTTCGACATGCAGGGCTTCGCGCTGTGCGGCATCGCGTGCACGACGCTGCTCTACGCGATGGAACTGATCGGCCGCAGCGATGCGAACTGGAGTTTCGTCGGCCTGCTGATCGCGGTGGGGTTGGTCTCGGGCGTCGCGTCGTGGCGGCATCTGCGGCGCGCGGCACAGCCGGTGGTCGATCTGTCGGCGCTGAAGGTCAAGACCTTTGCGGTGGCGATGGGCGGCGGCTCGCTGTTTCGCATCGCGATCAGCGCGGCGCCGTTCCTTTTGCCGCTGATGTTCCAGGTCGGCTTCGGCATGAACGCGTTCGAATCCGGGCTGCTCACGCTGGCCGTATTCGCGGGCAATCTCTCGATGAAACTGATCACCACGCCCGTCATGCGCCGGTTCGGCTTCAGACCGGTGCTGATCGTGAACGGCGTGATAGCCGCGCTCTCGCTCGCCGCGATGAGCCTGCTCACACCGTCGACGCCAACGCTCGTGATCGTCGTCGTGCTGTTCGCGAGCGGCCTTTCGCGCTCGTTGCAGTTCACCGCGCTCAACACGCTGTCCTTCGCGGACGTGCCGAAAGCGCAGATGAGCGGCGCGTCGGCGCTCTCCAGCACGCTGTTTCAGATGACGATGGGCATCGGCGTGGCGATCGGCGCGATTGCCTTGCGGATCGGCGAATGGATTCACGGCCACGACGCGCATTCGATCGGGCCGGAGGATTTCAGCGTCGCGTTTCTGATCGTGGCCCTCATCGGGTTGATTGGCGTCGTGGACCTGTTCGGGCTCGCGCGCGACGCGGGCGCGCTGGTTTCGGGGCATGGGAAGCGGAAGGCGTGATCGGGAGAAACAGCGGGCGAAACATTTAGGGCTCAAGCCCCCGCCGCCCGCGCCGATAACCGCGATATGAACTCGCAAACGCTCGACTCCCTCTCCGCCCTGACCGAAACCGTCGCCGTCATCCGCCACGCGAAAGGCCTGAAAAACCCCCACGACTTGCCCGCAGGCTCGCTCGAGCATCAACTCGCCAGCGACGCGTTCGCCGCCGACTTCCTCCGCGCGCTGGATGCCGAGCCCGGCATCGGCACGTGGTGGCCGATCTGATCCGGTGCGCCTCCTCTCGATGACATATCGGACCGCCCGGCGGCAACGCCACGGTCCCGATTCGCACGATCCGGGCAGCCCGTTTCCCGAAATAACCGTCTTCTGAGTCAAGTCTTGCTATTTGGCGAAACGTTTGCGCGCCGCTATCAAGTCGCGTGTGCGCGCGCCGACAACTCGCATATCGCCAAGACCAAATCAGGAGATGCCAGTGAAGTGGGCAGTATCACTTTTTGCCATCGCCGTCGCAGTCGCCGTGACCGGCTGCGCGCCGATGCCCGCGGCCAGCACGGCCCAGACCGACAGGCCGCTGGTTTCCACGGAAATCATGCGCTTCGAGATTCCCGCCGACGCGCTCGGCGCACGCGACGCGCAACTGAGCGCGATCCTCGCGAAAGCCGGCGCGCTCGCCGCCGCGCAGAAGCAGCCGACGACCATCCTCGTCACCGCGCTCGCGCAGGATTTCCCCTACCTCAATCAGGCGATCTGGAAAGGCGTGCCGGCAAGACATTCGGTCAGGCTGAGCCTCGAGAATCTGACCGCTGGCGCGCGCCAGCCGTACAGCGTGTCGATCAAGCCGACGCAGGGAGGCTGAGCCGATGCGCACGATCCTGAGTCTCGCCTCCGGCCTGCTGCTGTGCGCCACCGCGCACGCCGGTCCGCTCGACGTGAGCGCGCCCGCCTCCGGGCAAACGCTGGCCGCGCTCGCGCCGGCCACGCAAAAGGTCTATCCGCCGCTGCCGACGCTCGCGATGCTGCCGCCCGCCGGCAGCGACGACGACGAACCGCCCGCCAGAACCGTCGGCAAGAAAGGCAAGAAAACGCGCCGCGTCGTGGATTGCAAATGCAACGGGCCGGAGCCGCGGCTCGTCGTGTCCGACGAATCGCGCTCTTATCTGAAAGACGTCGACCATCGCATCGACATCGCGCTCGGGCAGTAAGCCGCGCTCGTTCATTCCCGGAAGGAGCTTCGCTTCATGGTCCATACGACTCAACGCATCATCGCCGCCTGGCTGCTGCTCGGCGCATCGCTCGTGGCGGACGCCGCTCGCGCCGACGATTGCTTCGAGCAGGCAGGCGCCTATCAGGGCGTCAATCCGCTCGTGCTGCGCGCGGTGGCCTGGCGCGAATCGAAAGGCGACGTCGCCGCAATCAACCGCAACGCCAACGGCTCGATCGATGTCGGCCAGTTGCAGATCAATTCGATCCACTTCCCCGATCTCGCGCGCCAGGGCATTCCGCATCGCGCGCTCACCGATCCGTGCGTCAACGTGTTCGTCGCCGCGTGGCTGCTCAAGCAAAAGATGGTCAAGTACGGCAATACGTGGCGAGCGATCGGCGCGTATCACTCGGAGTCGCCGAAGCATCGCGATGCCTACGCGCGCAGCATTCAGGCGATTCTCGTCAGTTGGGGCGAGTTGCAGCCGACGGTGCGCTGAGCCGGTGCGCGCTCAACGTCGCAGCCAGTCCAGCCAGCCGAGCGCGATCGCCGCGTTGACGATCACGCCGCAGGTTGCCGCGAGCGCCGCGATCATCGTCCAGAAGGCGCTGCGGCGTGAGGCCTGCGCCGAGTCGCGGGCGAGCTGCGCGGCATCGTTGGCCGAACTCACCGACGCGAACATCGCGCGAAACTGCTCGTCCTGACGCGCGCCTTCCTTGCGGCGCAGCCACGCGCGCTTGAATGCGGCTTCGGGGTCGGTGTCGGCGGATTCGTCGAGATCGGCGCGGATCGCCGGTTCGCCTTGCGCCTCGTAACGGCGGTAACGCGCCTCGCGCGCCGCTTGTGCGGCTTGTGCCGCTTGCGCATCGTTGTGTTCGTCGTTTTCGTTCATCACGATGACCCGATCCTTCGTTGCCTCGCGCGATTTTGCGCTTCGGCGGGCGTCATCGCCGACGCCCGCCATGCCGGCACCTCAAAGCTGGCTCATGCCGCCATCGATGATGATCTCCGTGCCGACGATGAAGCCCGACTCCGGCGACGCCAGATGCAGCACCGTCGCCGCCACCTCGCTCGACTTGCCGAAGCGCCCGAGCGGAATCTGACTCGTCAGTTGCGCGACGGTTTCGTCGTCCATGCCGAGCTTGGCGTGCAGCGGCGTCGTCACCGGACCGGGACTCACGACATTCACGCGCGCGCCGCGCGGCAGCAATTCCGCCGACAAGGTCTTGGCGAGCGACACGAGCGCTGCCTTGCTCGCCGCATACACGGACGAAGCCGGCATGCCGATGTGCGCGTTGATCGAGCCGTTCAGCACGATCGAAGCGCCCGCATTGAGCAGCGGCACGAGCGCCTGAATCTGGAAGTACGGCCCCTTCACGTTGATCGCGAAGGTTTCGTCCCACGCCTTTTCGTCGATATCGGTGAACGGCGCGAAGGTGCCGACGCCCGCATTGACGAAAATCGCATCGAGCCGGATGTTCGCGTCGATCAGCTTTTGCGCGAGTTCGCGCGCGGCGCCGACCGTGCCGGTGACATTGCGAATGGCGATGGCGTCCGCGCCCAGCGACGCGCGCGCCGTGCCGAGCGACGCCTCATCGCGACCGGTGATGACGACCCGCGCGCCTTCCGCCGCGAACGCCTGCGCTGCCGCGAGACCGATGCCGCTGTTGCCGCCGGTGACCAGAACTGTCTTGCCTTCGAAGCGATTCATGACGTTCTCCTTGTGAACGTTGATCAGTGTGAAGTCATTATGGGTAATGGCCGTAGCCTTGCCGTACGACATTTCCGGCGCACACATTCGATATCATCGAACATGTTTCCCGTGCGTTCGGCGGCCCACATTCGCGCCTTGAACGCGACGCGAACGGCACCTAGAGTTACGCAGTCTTTTCCCGCCCGCTTGCATCTTCCCCGTTCGCCCGTTCGTCAACTCATCGCATTTCCGACAGGAGGCGTTTCATGCAAGAAGCGCAAGGCAATTCGAACGCGGCGCCCGATCCCGGCCGGCTGCTGCAGATGGGCATGGCGTTCTGGGCATCGAAGGCGCTGCTGTCCGCCGTCGAGCTGGGCGTGTTCACGCAACTGGCGAACGGCCCGCGCCCCGCCGACGAACTCGCCGATGCGCTCGAACTGCATCCGCGCGGCGCGCTCGATTTTCTCGACACGCTGGTCGCGCTGAACCTCCTCACGCGCGACGACGGCCGCTACGCCAACGTCGCCGACGCCGATCTTTTCCTCGATAGCAACAAGCCTTCATACGTTGGCGGATTGCTGGAGATGGCGAATTCGCGGCTCTATCCGTTCTGGGGATCGCTGACCGAGGCATTGCGCACGGGCCTGCCGCAAAACGAATCGAAGCACGGCGGCAACGTCTTCGATGCGCTCTACAGCGATCCGGCGCGCCTGCGCACCTTCCTGCATGCGATGAGCGGCGTCAGCATGGGCGCGGCGCAGGCTATCGCGCAGCAGTTTCCGTGGAGCCGGTACGGTTCGTTCATCGATCTCGGCGCGGCGCAGGGCGCATTGCCGGTGCAGATCGCGCTCGCGCATTCGCATTTGACGGGCGGCGGTTTCGATTTGCCCGTCGTCGGTCCGATCTTCGTCGAATACGTCGCCGCCAACGGGCTTCAGGAGCGCGTGCGCTTTTATCCGGGAGATTTTTTCAAGGACCCGATTCCGTCGGCGGACGTGCTCGTGATGGGACACATCCTGCACGACTGGAATCTGCAGGAGAAGCGCGAGTTGCTGGCGAAGTGCTACGCGGCGCTGCCGCCGGGTGGCTGCCTCGTCGTCTACGACGCGATCATCGACGACGAACGGCGCGAGAACGCCTTCGGCCTGCTGATGAGCCTCAACATGCTGATCGAGACGCCCGGCGGCTTCGACTACACCGGCGCGCAATGCTGCGCGTGGATGAAGGAAGCGGGATTCGCGACGGCACGCGTCGAACCGCTGGTCGGCGGAGACTCGATGGTCATCGCCACCAAGTAAGCACGCGGGCGGCCGCCCGCGTGTGAGCGAAGCGCCGTCAGCGGTCGTTCGACATGCCTTTGAGACGATCGTTGCCGGCGTCGCGGGCGGCGTCGGCGGTCGAGAAATTTTCTTCCGAGACGAGCGCGCGCTTGACCTCGCGCGACGCGAAATCGACGAGCGCGATCACCCAGACGAAACCGCCCGCCTGCTCCGCGGTCTGCACGAATGCGCCCAGATTGCCTTCATTCGACGATGCCATAACGACCTCCACGTTCATGGTGATGCGCCCTGCCGGTTTCGCTGGAAGCGTATGCACCGGATGCAATGCGTCGGCTGAAGGGGCGCCGAGAGGCGGCAGCCGGCCGCCGTGATCAGGACTCGAAGTCGAGACCGCCGAACAGCACCGACGGTTCCGCTTGCGAGCGCGTCGCGAGATCGACGTCGCGCGCGCCTTGCCAGGCGTCGAGCTTGGCGCCGATCGCGTCGAGATATCGCAGGAAACGGGCCTCTCCGCCCGCGCCGAGCAATCGTTCGATTTCCTCGTCGTCCCAGGTCAGGAACACGTTGAGCGGATGCGCGTAGCGGTGCCGGTGTCCGTCGCCCTGTCCTGGTGCGGGCTCGGCACTGACACGTAACCGCGTCGGAACGTGTGCGCTTTCATAGGAAAGAATCTCGATGCGCACGCCGTGATCGACCACGCGCGCAACGCGCTCGACGATACGCGGCAGGAACTCGATTTCGAAGCGGTACGCCTGTTCGCTATTCAAGACTTGTCTCCGCGAGCGGAGTGCGTGTCGGAAAACCGCGCCCTTCGCGCGTCTCAGACCGCCGGCAGATCTTCGAGCGACTTCTCGATCTGGCCGTCCTGCACGCGCGCCTCGATGCCGATATGGCCGTTCGTATAAGGCAGCGCGCTGACTTTCGGGCCGAGGAAAGGACGTCCGCCGAGCGTGAAGAGCGTGCGGACCTCCTTGCCGCTCTTGATGGCATCCACGACTTGCTGGACATCCACGATGGTGGTGGGCGCCGCCCAGTTGTTGGTCGCTGGATCGAAGCTGCCCCAGCGCACGCTGGTCACACGGTCGTTGACCCAGCGTACGCCGTCGATCGCCAAAGTAGCCATAGCTGCCTCCAATGTCGTCGTTGGGGTTGGTCTCAAAATCCTAGCATGGTGTGGGAAAGGCGGTTGGCGTTTGCGCGCCCCGATGCGTTCAGGCGGGACGCCCGAACCGCCGCGCTGCGGTAAAATCCCGAATTCGCCTTTATTTTCAAGCGGCTTCGCAATCGAGTGAAGTCGAAATCGAAGTACTTATCGAAGTACCTATCGAAGTACCCACCGAAGAAGTACCCACCGAAGTCATCATCGCCCATGTCAGCCGTATCGAAGATCAGCCCCCGCCGCGTATCCGTCGCTCCGATGATGGACTGGACCGACCGCCATTGCCGGTCCCTGCACCGACTCGTGTCGCGCCACACCTGGCTCTATACGGAAATGGTGACGACGGGCGCGCTGCTCTACGGCGACGTCGCGCGTCATCTCGCGTTCACGCCCGCGGAAGCGCCTGTCGCGCTGCAACTCGGCGGCAGCGAGCCGGATGATCTCGCCCGCAGCGCAAAGCTCGGCGAGCAATGGGGTTACGACGAGATCAACCTGAATTGCGGCTGCCCGTCCGAACGCGTGCAGCGCGGCGCCTTCGGCGCGTGCCTGATGAAGGAGCCGCGCCTCGTCGCGGACTGCGTCAAGGCAATGCGCGATGCGGTGTCGATTCCGGTGACGGTCAAGCATCGCATCGGCGTGGATACGGTCGAGGACTACGAGTTCGTGCGCGATTTCGTCGGCACGATCGCCGATGCGGGCTGCGAGGTGTTCATCGTGCACGCGCGCAATGCGATTCTCAAAGGCCTGAGCCCGAAGGAGAACCGCGAGATTCCGCCCCTCAAGTACGAATATGCGTACCGGCTGAAGCGCGATTTCCCGCATCTGGAAATCTCGATCAACGGCGGCATCAAGACGCTCGATGAAGTCGAGGAGCATCTGAAACACGTCGATGGCGTAATGCTCGGACGCGAGGCTTATCACAATCCCTATGTGCTCGCCGGCGTCGATACGCGCTTCTATGCCGCCGACACGCCGGTGCCGACGCGCGAAGAGATCGAAGCCGGTCTCATCGACTATGCGCGCGCCGAACTCGCACGCGGCAACTATCTCGGCGCGGTGACGCGGCATGCGCTCGGCCTCTATCGCGGCGTCGCGGGCGCGCGCGGATGGCGTCGCGTTTTGTCTGACAGCCGGCGGCTCGCGACGGGCGATCTGTCCATTTTCGACGAGGCGCGCAGCCATCTTCGCGAGGCTGTCGAAGCGGTCGAATCGTGACACGCGCAGCCTGCGGAAAAAGATGCTCGAAAGGGCTAGGCAAGCGCAATCATTGTTCGTATAATCTCGCTTCTTGATTGCTGCAGCGTTTCTGAAGCAGTCGGGATCGCGGTAACAGTGGTGGCTGTAGCTCAGTTGGTAGAGTCCAGGATTGTGATTCCTGTCGTCGTGGGTTCGAGTCCCATCAGCCACCCCACCGAGAATTCATGCAAAAAGCCCAGTCGAAAGACTGGGCTTTTTGCATTCCGGGTTTGCCCCGGATGCGCCCCGGGCACACCGCATGCGCATCCGGAAACTCCCCTTCGCGGAGACCGATCATGCGCGGACGACACCTCGCGACAGCCGCCCTTCTCCTCGCCGCCTCGTTCGCGGCGCACGCCCAGACCAATCGCCCCGACGATACCGCATCGATGGTCAAGCCGCCTTCGGCCCCCGGCGCGCCGTCCGCGAGCGCCACCCGCCCCGACAATCCCGACAACATGCCGGTCAAGCGCCCGAACCCGCCGCAGAACAGCGATCGCATGCTGCATCACAGCCCGGCGAGCGACGCCATCGCGAAATAGCCTGCAAAGACCCGCAATCACCCTAAGACCCAGCCTAAAAGCGCGCGCGACGCCTCTATAATGGCGCTCGTCCGATAAACCGAGAGAACCGCGCCCAAGGCCTCAAGCGGTCTAGCCAATGCAAAAAGTCATTCTGCCGTTCGTTTCCGGTTTCCTCGCCGCGCTCTTTTTTCGCGAATCGACTCTGGCGCTCCTGCACGCAGCGGGCATCGCCGATCCGGCCGGGTTCTCCACCGCACCGTTTCTGCCGCTGGGTATCCCTGAATTCATCGCCAATGCGCTCTGGAGTTCGGTCTTCGGCGTGCTGATGGCGTGGTTGCTGCGCGTCGCACCCGATCGCAGCGCGCCATGGATCGGTGCGCTCGTGTTCGGCGGCATCGTGTTGACGGCGGTGGGCGCGTTCGTGATCGACCCGGTGCGCGGCGTCTGGCCGAGCGGCAACATGCTGCCGCGTCTTGCGCCGAATCTGATCGCCAATGCGATCTGGGGCTGGGGAGCGCTCGTCTTCATGCGCGCCTTCATGGCAGGCAGCGAAGCGCGCTGAACCTGCCGCCTCGAAACGAAAGCGGCCCGGACGCAACCAGTGGGCCGCTCCTTCGTTTCAGTCCTTCAGTAGCCGTAGCGGATGCGCCGCCGGCGTCCACGCGCTCTCGAACATGCGGTCGACATCGGCGGCGTTGACGTCCTCCGCGCGCGCGATCTTCCAGCGCGGCTCGTTGTCCTTGTCGACGATGCGCGCGCGTATGCCCTCCACCACGTCGCCGCGCTCGAACACCGTGCGCGTGAGATCGAGGTCGCGGCGCAGCGTCTCGGCCATCGTCGAAAACTTCGCGCGATCGACCTGCTGCAACGCGATATCGACCGAAAGCGGCGAACGCTCGCGCAGCTCGGCCACCGTTTCCCGCGCCCAGTCGTTGCCGGCATCGGCCTCGCGCGCAAGCGACGCCAGAATCGACGCGCCATTGCCCGCGGCGAAGTGCTTGTCGATCATCGTGCGTGCGCCGGCAAGCGCGCTCTTCTCGGGAATCGGCGCGACCTTGTGCTTCGTCGTCTCGCTCTGCACGAAGCGCACGATCTCGACGCCATCGAGAAAGCGCTGATGCCTGAGCGATTCGATCAGTCCAGGCAGCGCGCCGTCGTCGAGATGAGCGTCGGCCATGCGCGCGTACAGCGCGTCGGCTGCGCCCATGCTCGCGCCCGTCGCCGCGAGATAGCGGCCGATCGCGCCCGGCGCGCGCGACAGGAACCAGCTCACGCCCACATCGGGAAAGAGCCCGATGCGCGTCTCGGGCATTGCCATTTTCGTTGACGGCGTGACGATGCGCAGTCCGCCCGTATGATGCGCGCCCTGCGAAATGCCCATGCCCCCACCCATCACGACGCCATTCACGACCGCGATGTACGGCTTCGGAAACGTGAAGATCGCGTGATTGAGCTTGTATTCGTCGGTGAAGAACGCGTCGATCGCCTCGCGCTCGCCGGCCTTCGCCGAATCGTACAGAAAGCGGATATCGCCGCCCGCGCAGAACGCCCGCGCATGCGGGCTGTACACGACGACGGCGCGGATCGCCTGATCGTGACGCCACGCGCGCAATGCCTCGCTGATCGCGCGCAGCATCGGCGCTGTCAAGGCGTTGAGTGCCTTCGGACGATCGAGCGCAATGAAGCCGATGCCGTTGGCGGTGTCGATACGGATGTCTTCGGTGGTCATCGTGTTGAAGTGTCGGGTCGGTTCGCTGTCTTGCTTCGAGATTCGGTTCCTCGAGGTCCTGTTCCGTCCGCCGGCGCACACCATGCATCGAGCGACAACTCGACGAGCGTCGCGACCGGTGTCTGCGGCAACGGCGCGCCGTTCAGCGCAAGCGCGACGATGCCGTGCAGGTTCGCCCACAGCCCTTCGGCACACGCGCCCGGCGCGACATGCGGCGGCAGCCGGTCAGCCGCGCGCAGTTCGACGAACGCATCCGCGATCAGCGACAGCGTCGGAGCGCGTCCATGGGCCGCCGGGTCGATGGCGTTCGCGGCCGCGTCAGGCGGTTCCGCGGGCTCCATGAACATCAGCCGATACGTCTCGGGCTCGGCCAGCCCGAATTCGACATAAGCACGCGCCATTGCGTTCAGCCGCGCAGCAGGCTCCGCGATGCTCGCCTGCGCAAGAAACGCCTCATGCAGACGCGCGTGCCCTTCCATGCGCAACGCCTGCGCGATCTCGCCACGGCTCCTGAAATGAAGATAAAGCGCGGCGGGCGAGTAGTCGATCGCGTCGGCGAGTTTTCTCATCGACAACGATGCGAATCCGTCGCGCTTCACGATCTGGCGCGAAACTTCAAGTATGCGCTCACGCAGCGCCTCGCGCTGCTCGCGTCTCTGGCTCGAGCGCTGCGCCTGCAGTCCCGTCCGGGGCATTGTCGGCACCGCCTCTTTTGAAGTCAAATCGCGTCGCGCCCGGCCGGGCCCGGTCGGGTCAGACGATCATCTTGCCGTCGTCGTCCCGACGCGATGCCGCGCGATAAAGCGGCTCCTCTGAGTCCCGCATCACGACGGACGCGAACACGATGCACAACGCAAGTATCAGCACACCGACGGCTGCCCAGATGAGCCATAGCGCGTTGGACTCGACAAGTGAGTGAAGAAAGGATTGAAGCATGACGACCCCGCGCGATTTTTATATTTGGTTGTTCAACGAAAGCGCATTCCGTTGAGCAAGTAATGTGCCGAGCGAATCGCATCGCGTGCGGCGAATATCGAGATGGTACTCCGTTGCGCGTTGCCGGGAAAGGACGCGCGAGGGATTCGGTTGCAAAGAGAGCGGGCGGCGCGAGGAAGGACTTACATCGAGCATTGTAAGACGAGACGCGCAGCCTCAGGCGATCACACGTCCCGGCGGAAAATGGCCGCTCTTGAGCAGCACGGGCATGCCGTTGGTTATGCGCAGATGCTCGCGCGCAACTGCTTCGATGCGCGGACGTCCGGCGTCGAAGGCATTGATCCAGCCGGCGCTGTCATAGGTTTGCGCGCCGAAATGATCTTCCAGTGCCTCGACGGAAATGGCGCACGGCACGCGCCGGCCATCGACGAGCGCGGCGAACTCGATCGTCAGATTGGAGTCGCGGTAATCCGGCGCATCCGGGAGGAATCGGATATCCATGATGGTCTCGTTGCTCGATTCGGCGACTATGGTACTCGCGCTCGCATCGCGCGGTCCAGCGGAGCGCCATTCACGCGATCAGCACGGATTCGTCGACATCGACGACCAGCAGCGAGCTTGCCAGCGGATCGGCGTAATTGAAGTCCAGCAGACGGCTCATCTCGCGCACGCGCTCGCACACACGCTGGCGCACGTCTTCCGGAAGCCGCGGATAGTCACGCAGCACCTGCGTGTCGAAGCGATAGTGCACGCCCCACGCGATGTTGCCCGGATGATTTGCGACGCCCCCCGTCCGCCAGCTCACGAACAGCGAGGGCGATGCTTCGACGCCGACTTCGGCGACATCCGCGCCGCTCGGAAACAGGTCGATCAGGCAACTGGCGACGTCGTACAGCACGGCGTGCCGGAGATGAACGGGTCGCATCACGTCGAATGCAGCAAGCGGTCGATGTACTCGCGCGCCGCCTGCTCTACATGTTCGAGCGCCTCGTCCTCGGTCGCGAAGCGGCGCTCGGGCCCAAGATCGACGAGCGCCTCGAAACGATGCACGTCGTCCGGACCACCCCGCGCGAGACTCACCGAGCCGACGTAGATCGGTGCGCCGTCGCCATCGCGCTCGTGAGTCTGCACGAGCCGCGCCGTGGCGCTGATGAAATACCCTCGATAAGGACCCGTCACTCTCTCCGCCATGTTCTCACCTCCCTGTGTGCGAGCCACGCGTGTCGGCGCATCGTCCGCGCGGCAGGCAATTCCAACCGAAAATCCAGATGGTTAAGGCGTGCGATCCGGAAAATAGTTCATCGGCGATTGCTCCGTGCGCAGCACGGCAGGTGCGAACCGCCTCGCTCAATCCGTTCGCAAGCATCGCGCCCGCGATCGGACTTCGGGCATTCGTCGATGCCGAGGAGTTTGACGAGGTGCTCCCCGCTAACAACCGCTTACGGGTCGCGTAAGCCGCGTATGGGACAATGCGCATCTCAAAAGTGCCCTGCCCGTCGGTCCGGCATGCGGCGCAACTCGAATTTCGCTCTCACGAGGTAAAGATGATGGAACACGGACGGCGCATGCGCCGGATCTCCGCGCGCGCGGCGCAGATTGCGCCTGGGTCGTGGTTGCGCACGGCCACGTTCGGCGCGTTCGGCGCGTTCAGCGCGGCGGCGCTGGTCGTCGCGGGCCTGTCGGGCTGCGCTTCGTCGAACGATGCATCGCTCATCAATCTGCCCGATGGCCAGACGGGTTATGCCGTCAACTGCAGCGGCGCCGATGCGGGTTCGAGCTGGGCGAGCTGCTACGTGCTCGCCGGCAAGAAATGCGGCGCGACCGGCTACGACATCGTCTCGAAGGACAACGAGGAAGGCGGCCCGACCGGCGGCGGCATCACCAACGTGATTTCGGCGAACGTCAAGAACCGCTCGATGATCGTGCGCTGCAAGTAAGCGCGATGCCTCAATGCGCGCTCATCTTCGAGAACGCGTTGAGCACCACCACGCCGGCGACGATCAGACCCATGCCGAACATGGCGGGCAGATCGGGCACCTGCTTGAAGAGCAGCGCGGCGACGAGCGTGATCAGCACGATGCCCGCGCCCGACCACACCGCATACACGACGCCGACCGGCAACGCGCGCAGCGTCAGCGACAACAGATAGAACGATAGCCCGTATCCGACGACGACGATCGCCGCGGGCAACGCGCGCGTGAAGCCATCGGAGGCGCGTAACGCGGAAGTCGCGACGACTTCCGCGACGATCGCGATCGCGAGAAGCAGATAAGCGGATGAGCGCATCGGCGTTCAGTCTCTCCTGGTTCGTTTGCCGGCTGTCTCAGTCGTGCTTGAGCGACAGTTCGCCGAAGTTCTGGCCGAGCACCGCGCACAACGCTTCGACCACGAGTTGATGATCGTCGCGCTGCGGCAGTCCCGATACCGCGACCGATCCGATCACGCCCGCACCCGCCACGCGCAACGGAAACGCGCCGCCATGCGTTGCGTACTCCGCGGGATCGAGGCTGAACTTCTCCGCGAGCGTCGTCCCGGCCTGCTGCAACGTGAGGCCCATCGCGTAGGAACTGCGGTGAAAGTGCTCGACGGTGCGCGACTTGCGTTCGACCCAGCGCGCGTTGTCGGGCGTGGTGCCGTCGAGCGCAACGTAGAAGAGCTTGCGTCCGAAAGTGCGCACGTCGATGACGATCGCGGCGTTTCGCGCGAGCGCCATCTCGCGCAGTTGCGAGCCGATCTGCCACGCGTGATCGGCATGGAACTGCGGGAACGCGAGCGTTTGTTCCTGATGCGCGATGGCTTGCAGATCGTGTGGGATATCCATGAGCGCGAGACTCCTTGTATGCGTGCGTCGAATGAGGATGGCGTGTGCGGCGCATCGGATGAACGCGCCAACGCCCAAGCCTTGCGATTTTGACATGTGTGCAAAGCACCGCAACATGCAAACGGCCATGAAGCGGTTCTATTGCGACGCGGCGCGAACACACGAACGATCCGGGATCTTTGCGATTTCGAATTCGATGCAAACGAGGCATTGCATCGAGGTAAGCAATGACTTATAATCTTTTCTTCGACGGACGCGGGGTGGAGCAGTCTGGCAGCTCGTCGGGCTCATAACCCGAAGGTCGTAGGTTCAAATCCTACCCCCGCAACCAACCGTCCAGAATCACGTTGAAAAGCCCGGTCAACCCGGGCTTTTTGCTTTTCTGCTCGCGCAATTGCCGTGCGGAGGCTGCATCGACAAGCTGCGTCGAAGCGCCTAGCCCCTCACCCGAAAGCCCCGCGACACGCGTGGCATAATCGTCCGCTCATCATCGTTCATACAGCGACCAGCTAACGAGCGCGGCATGCACTTCTTGCGTCGGAGCATCATCCGGAAGATCGGCGGTTTCGCGGCCTTGTGCGCGATCCTGCTGCTTTCGCTCGCGCCGGCCGTTTCGCAGTCGGTCGAGCATGCGCGTCTCGATTCGTTGCTCGCGTCGGTGTGCGCATCGGGCACGCAGGCGTCGCCCGAATCACATGCCTCTCACGCAAAGCACGGCGTAGTCGATCATCTGCAGGCGTGCGCCTATTGCGATCTCGCGACGCATGCACCCACGCCGCCGAACTCGCCGAATCGCGCGGCCGCTGGCCGGGCCCCACGCGAAGCCTTCGCGGCCGGCCATTTCGTCGAGGCGCCCCGACGCGCGCCGCTGAACGACGCGCAACCCCGCGCCCCGCCCGCCCTCGCCTGATTCCACCCGGAGGCTTCGCGCATCGCATGATGCAGCTCGAAGCCGCTTTCGCACATCACCCGATGCATCACCGGCTTCGGGCATGCAAGGACACATCATGAAGTCATCAACATTCCTGCGCGGCGTGCTTGCGCTGGCATTCATCGGCCTCGCGCCGCTCGCTGTCGCGCACGCATTGCCGAAGCTCCAGCAACCCGGCCCCGGCGCCACTGTCAGCGCGCCGCATGAAGTCTCGATCGAATTCGGCGAAGCGCTTGAGCCGACCTTCAGCAAGCTCATCGTCACCAATGCGCAGGGCACGCAGGTCAACACGGAAAAATCCATCGTCGATGCGAACGACAAGAAGCACATGAGCGTCGCGCTCCCCGACCTGCAAGCGGGCGTCTACAAGGTGCAATGGACCGCGGTCGCGGCGGATGGCCATCGCACGCAAGGTCACTACAACTTCACCGTCAAGTGAGGACACAATGAAAAAAATCGCTGTATTCGCGGGCGCGCTCGCGTGCGCATCGCTGGCCCACGCCGCCTCGCTCGAAGCGCGCGACTGCTGGGTCCGCGCGATGCCGCCGAATCTGCCGTCTTCGGGCTACTTCACGCTCGCCAACAACGGCGACAAGCCCGAGACGCTCACGGCCGCCGAAACCCCCGCCTTCGGCATGACGATGATGCACAAGTCCGAAACCAAAAGCGGCACCGCGACGATGTCGCCGGTCGAATCCGTCGATGTGCCCGCGCACGGCACGCTGAGCTTCGCGCCCAAGGGTTATCACTTGATGCTCGAGGAGCCGGGCAAGCCGCTCAAGATCGGCACGACGATTCCGCTCACGCTCTCCTTCGCCGACAAGTCCACGCTCAAGGTGAGCTGCGAGGTGAAGTCGGCGGCGACGGTCGGCCACTGAGCACGTTTTCTCGCTCGCCAAAAGCGAAGCGCGCCGGGTTTGAAGCCCGGCGCGCTTTTTTTATCGTCGATCGACTATGCGATCCTGGTCACGGCTTGCTGAACATGTCCATGATCTTGCTGCGCTCGTCGTTCGTCACTTGCGGCGGCGGCGGCGGCGCCTGCATGCCCGCCGGACCGACACCGCCCATCGTGGTCGCATCGCCCGCCATCGGGTTTGCCTGATCCAGCCCGATGCTCGCGACAAAGCCCGCGCCCGGCGTGCGGTCCGCGTAGAAAAACTCGCCATCGACAGTCGTGATGCCGTCGGGCTGCGGCATCTGCTCCTGCGGAACGCCGCGCAGCGCGCGTCCCATGTAGTCGACCCAGATCGGCAACGCGAGCTGCGCGCCGAACTCACGGCTGCCGAGCGTCTTGGGCTGGTCGTAACCCATCCAAGCCACCGCGACGAGCTGCTTCTGATAGCCCGCGAACCAGCCGTCCTTCGCGTCGTTGGTCGTGCCGGTCTTGCCTTGCAGGTCGTTGCGCTTGAGCACGTTGGTGCCCGAGCCCGTGCCCTTGGTCGCCACTGTGTGCAGCAGGCTGTTCATGATGAACGCGTTGCGCGGCTCGAGCGTCTGCGGCGCATTGCTGCCGGCGACGAGCGGATTGGCGCGCGAGATCACGGTGCCGCGCGCATCGGCGACATCGGCGATCAGATACGGATTGATGCGATAGCCGCCGTTCGCGAACACCGAATACGCGCCGGAAAGCTGCAACGGCGTGACGAGACCCGCGCCCAGCGCGAGCGGCAGATAAGGCGGCGTCTTGTCCTTGTCGAAACCGAAGTTCTTCGTGACGAAGTCCTGCGCGTAACTCGTGCCGATGTACGACAGGATGCGGATCGACACGAGGTTCTTCGACTTCTGCAGGCCGGTGCGCATCGACATCGGGCCGTCGGGCTGGTCGTCGTCCTTCGGCTCCCACGGATCGCCGCCGTTCGTCGCGGGGAACGAGAGCGGCGCGTCGTTGATGATGGTCGCGGGTCCGAGGCCCTTGTCGAGCGACGCCGAATAGATGAACGGCTTGAAGCTCGAGCCCGGCTGACGCCACGCCTGCGTGATGTGATTGAACTTGTTCTTGTTGAAGTCGAAGCCGCCGACGAGCGCGCGAATCGCGCCGTCCTGCGGGACCATCGAGACGAGCGCGCCTTCCACTTGCGGCAATTGCGTGATTTGCCAGTTGCCCTTGTCGTCCTTCATCAGGCGGACGATGGAACCCGGCTTGATGGCCAGCGCCTTCGACGCGTTGCTGCGCAGCGCCGCCGCGACGAAGCGCAAGCCTTCGCCGGAGATGGTCGCCGTGTCGCCGCCGACAAACTGCGCGACGACCTGCTTCGGGCTCACGGCCGTCACCACCGCTGATTCGAGCTCGCCGTTGTCCGGATGATCGACCAGTGCGTCTTCGATGGCCTCGGCGCGATCGTCCGCATTCGACGGCAGATTGATGTTGCCCTCCGGCCCGCGATAGCCGTGACGGCGTTCGTAATCCATCACGCCCTTGCGCACGGCCTTGTACGCTGCGTCCTGGTCGGCGGAATCGATGGTCGTGGTGACCGTGAGGCCGCGCGTGTAGGTCTCTTCCTTGTACTGCGCGTACATCATCTGCCGCACCATTTCCGCGACATATTCGGCATGAACGCCGTACTCGGTGCCCGCCGACTTCGTGTGGATTTCCTCGGCGATGGCCTGATCGTACTGATCACGCGTGATGAAATTCAGGTCCAGCATGCGCTTCAGGATGTACTGTTGACGCACCTTCGCGCGCTTCGGATTGACGACCGGGTTATAGGCCGACGGCGCTTTCGGCAAGCCCGCGAGCATCGCCGCTTCGGCCAGCGTGATGTCCTTCAGGTCCTTGCCGAAGTACACGCGCGCGGCCGCCGAAAAACCATACGCCCGCTCGCCCAGATAGATCTGGTTCATGTACAGCTCGAGAATCTGATCCTTGGAGAGCGCGCGCTCGATCTTGTACGCGAGCAGCATCTCGTAGACCTTGCGCGTGTAGGTCTTTTCGCTGGACAGGAAGAAATTGCGCGCCACCTGCATGGTGATCGTGCTCGCGCCCTGCGATGCGCCGCCGTGCATGACATCGGTCACGCCCGCGCGCAGGATGCCCACGAAATCGACGCCGCCGTGATCGTAGAAGCGATAGTCCTCGATCGCGAGCACGGCCTTCTTCATCTGGTCGGGAATGTCCTGAAAGCGCACGAGACTGCGGCGCTCTTCACCGAATTCGCCGATCAGCACGTGATCGGCGGTATAGACGCGCAGCGGCACCTTCGGCCGGTAGTCGATGAGCGCATTGAGCGACGGCAGGTTCGGCTCCATGACGACGAGCGCGTACCCGACGATGAGCGCGCCCACCACCCCGCCGATCGCGGCGAGCCCCGCTAACCACAGCGCGATGCGCGCGAAGATGGAGCGCCGCCCGCGGCCGCCGCGGCCATTGCGGTCGTCACGATCATTGCGGCCGTTGCGGCCATTGCCGCGGTCACCGCCATTGCGTCCGCCGCCGTCGCGGCCGTCCGCATTCTTTGCATCGTTGAGGCTGTTCCAGCGGGGTTCGCGATCGTGTCGCGTGGAATTCGTTGAATCGGGTCGTTTGATGATAGGCATGACTGGGTTCGTTCGGCGCGCTGTGAAGCGCGCGCGCTGCCGCGCTACTGCGATGCGCCTGTGCTACGGCGCGACTGCAAGGACGGGACGAGCGAGTGAGCGGGCCGGCTTCGACCGAGGGTAACAGCGCATTTTAAAGAATTCGGGCGCACGACTACAAAAGCTCCCCGATTTTTTTGTAAGTAAATGCCCCGGGCCGCGCGCATGGACGCGAATGTGGGGTTACCCACAGAAAGTGTTGAGAGCCTTGTGGACAACCGTATGAGAAAATAGGCAAGTCATTGATCGCGCGCCGTTTTTACGTCACGCTCATTGCGTGTCCTACGGGGTGCCGCGCACGCACGGCGGCGCGCAAACCGATATGATGGATGCATGGATTGCGGGTTCCCGAAACGCTTGCGCGGAAGAACCCGGTAACGATGTCGCGCCGTTTGATGAACCGAAGCCGCGATCGTTCCCGTTACGATCGCCTTACTGTTTGCGAGCCGCTCATGACGACCAAACCCAGCGAACGCATCGTTGTTTTCGTGACTCCCGCGCAGAAGCTGGCCATCAGCCAGACAGCCGACACGCTCGGCATCAGCGTGAGCGAGCTCATGCGGCGCGCGGTGCTCAACTTCAACGCGACGAGCGAGCAGATCAAGGTGGCGGGCATCGTCGACCGGCTGCGCGCCCCCAAAGCGCCGGACCCGCTCAACGCCGCGCTGAAAAGCGTCGCCGCCAAGGCGGCCGCGCGCGAGGCACGCGAAGCGGCGGCGAACGCGACCAAACGCGCCGCGCAGGCGCGCAGCGCGCCGCCCGCCCGCTCCGACCCCGCTGATTCCGCCGAATCCGAAGAAGAAGTCGAGCACGACACGGATCAGGGCGACGACGCCTCGCTCACCGGCGGTCCCCGCGCCGGGCGCTGATGAATCACCTCGCGGCCTTCTCCCGGCGACGCTCGCCATGCCGGCGCGCGTCGTTACACTCCTTAACCTTCCGTTAAGTCCCGATTAAGCCACGGCGTGATCTAATGGGCGGGTAAACCCGGCGTACACGCAACGCTCACGCGATGCTTGCAAACTCGGCCATTGCGCCTCACATTCGAGCCGCGTGGCGCACGGTCGAGTGCACGCCGCTGTCTTCATCCAGGAGAAATACATGTCGCTTTTCGATTCCATCACGCGCACGGTCAAAGGTCTGTTGAACGACGCAGCCGACACCATGCAGGACCCTTCGCGCGACGCACGTCAGATCGTGCGCGAGCTCGACGACAGCATCGCGAAGGCGGAAAACTCGCTTATCGAGATCGAAGCGCAGGTCGCCACCCAGCAAAGCAAGCGCGACGCCGCCGCCGAAAAGGCGCGCAAGTATGAAGACGGCGCGAAGCGCGCGCTGCAATCCGGCGACGAAGGCCTCGCGCGCGAAGCGCTCGCGGCGCAGGCCAACGCCGAAACCGAACGCGACGCCCTCGCCGCGGAACTGCAGACGCTCGAGCCTTCCGTCGATCATCTCAAGACGCAGATCGCCGACATGCGCCAGCGCCGCAACGATCTCAACGCACGCTCGAACATCCTTCAGGCGAAGCAGCAGATCGCGCAGGCCAAGGACACGGCGGCAACCGCGCTGGGCGGCATCGGCGGCAAGAATCTTGCGGAGGATTTCCAGAAGCTCGAAGACAAGGTGCAGCTCGCCAACGCCCGCTCCGACGCACGCCTCAATTCCGCCGACCAGAAATCCGGCAAGGCGCTCGACGACAAGCTCGCCGCGCTCAATCGCGGGCCTTCGGTGGAAGATCGACTGGAAGCGCTGAAGAAGCAGATGAACACGCCGGCGCAGTAAGGTCCGGCTAATCGAGAAAGTGCGCGTGCGCGGCGAACCATCGGGCAAGCCGCGCGTCGCACGAATATGCGTTACCTTGAACACGTGTTTTTGCAGTACCCGTTCTCGCCACACCCGATTGCAGCTTCGACAGGAGACGGGCGCTCATCGCGTCCGGCCCGCATCATGAAAAAGTTTCTGACGGCTCTGGCATTGTCGCTGTCGCTCGCTTCCCCGCTCGCGTTCGCGTTGCCGACCGCGCAGCAGGTCGAGCAGTCGATGACGCAGGGCAACTGGCAAAAGGCCGACTCGCAGTTGAGCGAAGTGCTCGACGCGCATCCGAAGAACGCGCACGCGCATTACCTCTACGCGCAGGTGCTCGATCGCGAGGGCCGCTACAGTGACGCCCTCTCGCATCTGCAGCAGGCGAAAACGATCGATCCTTCGTTGAGCTTCACCGATCCGTCGCGCTTCGCGGCCACGCAGGCACGCATTCAGGCCAATGCCACCCGCGCCAGCATCTCGCCGCGCTCGAACAACGGCACGAACGGCTCCGTCGCGCAAAATCCGTTTGGTCAGGATCAGGCGGTGGCCGCGCCGCAGAAACACGGTGTCGGCATGGGCGCTTGGATCGGGCTCGCCGTGCTGATCGCGGCGATCGCACTCGTGTTGCGCTGGGGTCTGCGCCGCGCTCGCGCACGCGATGACGGCCAGGCCAACGACGACCGTCGCGCGCAACTGAAGCGCGCTACGGAACTGCTCAATGACGTGCGCACACTGAAACTCGACGTGCGGCTCTCCACTGCGCCGGGCCACGAGGCATTGCTGCGCGATGTCGAAGGCGCGGAGACGCAATTGCGTCAGATGGTCGAAGCCTTGTCGAACTCGAAAAATCCGGTGCCGCCGTACGCCATCGAAGACCTGGAGAATCAGGTCGCGAGTCTGAAAGCGCGCGCCGAAGGCCGGCCGGATCCGAACGCGGCGAACACGCAACCCGGCGCGCAGAACGCGTCGCCGTATGCGCAGGAAGCCGAGCGTTTCGGACGCGGCCAGCAGTTCCCCCAACAGGGACCGTATCCGCCGCAGCAAGGGCAGCAGCCGCCCGTCATCATCCAGCAAGGCGGCGGCGGATTCGGCGGCGGCATGGGTGGCCTGCTGACCGGCGTGCTGTTGGGCGAAGCGCTGTCGCACGGACGCGATCGCGTGATCGAGCGCGATGTGCCGGTGGATCGTCCGGTTCAGAACGACGGTGGCGGCCTCGATTTCGGCAACAACAATGGCGGCGGCCTGGACCTCGGCAACGGCTCGAACGACTGGGACGACGGCAGCGGCGGCGGCGGACTCGACCTGGGAAACAACGACGACAACTGGCGCGATACCTGATTTGCCGCGTGTTTGAGGACAATTGGCCCCGCTCGTCCAGGCGGGGCTTTTTGTTTCTACGAGGCCAGACTCAGCCGCCACCGCCCAGAAAGCGCAGCAGGCCCCAAAGGAACTTGAAGAATCCGACGACGAATTCCCAGATGCGTTCGAGCTGGTCCCAGCTCGCGACGCGCAGGATTACATGCAACATCATGCCGGACCGATCGCGCGGCCTTCGGTCGGCAAGCGCAGGCGATTTGTTGAAACGGACATCGTAAAAAAACGAGGCGGCTCGCGCCGCCTCGCGTGGCTATTCGCAGAACCGGCATGATAACCGTTCGTGCCATGCGTCCCGTCGACAGCAGCTTCAACCCTCTGCTTTCTTCTCCTCGCTCTCAGGCGGCACTTCATCGGTCAGGGCTTCTTCGAGGCGCTTGAAAATCCGCTTCGTCGCTCCACGCGGTTGCAGTGCGAGCAGCAGCAGCGAACGGCCCGTGACCTGATATACGTCGCCCGCGCCGAACTCCGGCAACTCCTCGCGCACCGGCGCGTTCGTGTCGATCAGACAGATCCATTCGTCGGGGCCCGGAATGTCCGGCAGCGTGAAATCGACCACATCGTGGTACGCATTCACGATCAGCAGCAGGGTCGCGTCGGACGCCGGCTTGCGGATGCCCGACGCCTGCGCGCGGCCGTCCATGACCACGCCGAAACAGCGCATGTTCGGATCGTCCCATTGCTCCTGCGCGAGCGGGTCGCCGCTCGGGCTCAGCCACTTGACGTCGGCGACCTCTAAATCCTCGTTGAACTCACCCGTGAGAAAACGCTGGCGTCGCAGCACCGGCAGTGTGTGGCGCAACGTCGTCAACTTGCGCACGAACTCCTGCAACGCCCGCCCTTCTTCGCCGATGTCCCAGTTCACCCAGCTGATGTCGTCGTCCTGACAGTACGCGTTGTTGTTGCCCTCCTGCGTGCGGCCGAACTCGTCGCCGGCGAGGATCATGGGCGTGCCTTGCGAAAACAGCAGCGTCGCCAGCATGTTGCGCTTCTGACGCTCGCGCAGCGTCCGGATTTCCTCGTCGTCGGTCGGGCCTTCCGCGCCGCAATTCCACGACTTGTTGTCCGAGTGACCGTCGTTGTTGTCCTCGCCGTTGGCCTCGTTGTGCTTGTCGTTGTACGAGACGAGGTCGTTCAGCGTGAAGCCGTCGTGCGCGGTGATGAAGTTCACGCTCGCCCACGGCCTGCGCCCGCGCTTGTTGAACTTGTCGCCGGATGCGGTCATGCGCGTCGCGAGCTCGGGCGCCTCGCCCTCGTCGCCCTTCCAGAAGCCGCGCACCGTGTCGCGATAGCGGTCGTTCCACTCCGCCCAGCCCGGCGGAAAACCACCGACCTGATAGCCGCCCGGACCGCAATCCCACGGCTCCGCGATGAGCTTCACGCTCGACAGGATCGGGTCCTGCCGGCAGGAATCGAGAAAGCCGCCGCCTTCGTCGAAGCCGTACGGTTCGCGGCCGAGAATCGTTGCTAGGTCGAAGCGGAAACCATCGACGTTCATCTCCGTCACCCAGTAGCGCAGGCTGTCGGTGACCATCTGCAGGACGCGCGGATGCGACAGGTTGAGCGTGTTGCCCGTGCCGGTGTCGTTGATGTAGTAGCGCGCCTCTTCCGGCATCAGCCGGTAGTACGACGCGTTGTCGATGCCGCGAAACGACAGTGTCGGCCCGCGCTCGTTGCCTTCGGCCGTGTGGTTATAGACGACGTCGAGGATCACTTCGAGGCCGGCTTCGTGCAGCCGGTCGACCATCTCCTTGAATTCGGCGACGACGCCCGGCCCGCGTGCGAAGTAGCGTGGATCGGCCGCGAAAAAGCCGATCGTGTTGTAACCCCAGTAGTTCGTCAAACCCTTGTCGAGCAGATAGCTGTCGTTGACGAACGCGTGTATCGGCAGCAACTCGACCGACGTCACGCCCAGGCTCTTGAGGTACTCGACGACTTTCTTCTGCCCGAGTCCCTCGAACGTGCCACGCATGTGCTCCGGAATCGCGGGATGGCGCTTCGTATAGCCGCGTACGTGCGTCTCGTAGAAGATCGTGTGTTCCCAGGGCACGCGCACGCGCGTCGGGTGCGTCCAGGTGAAGGTCTGATCGACGACCTGGCACTTCGGCATGAAGGGCGCGCTGTCGCGTTCATCGAAGGTGAGGTCGTCGCCTTCGGCGTCGAGCGTATAGCCGAACACGGCCGGGTCCCACTTCAGCTCGCCGACGTGCGCCTTCGCGTACGGGTCGAGCAGCAGCTTGTTCGGATTGAAGCGATGGCCGTTTTCCGGCTCGTACGGACCGTGCACGCGATAGCCGTACACGGCGCCGGGTTCGAGGCCTCGCACGTAGACGTGCCAGACTTCGTCGGTGTATTCGGGCAGTTCGATGCGCTGCGTTTCCTGCTCGCCTTTTTCGTCGAAGAGGCAGAGTTCGACCTTGGTCGCGTTGGCGGAAAAGAGCGCGAAATTAACGCCCTCTCCGTCCCAGGTTGCACCGAGCGGGAACGGCGAGCCTTCGGCAATGCGGAGTTCGTTCGGCATGAGAGGATGATTTCGAATGGATGTTGATGCACCGTTGGCGGCGGACGGCGGGATGGTGCCAGGCATTGCGTGGTTTCAGGCGGATCAGGAAAAAGCATTTCGCGTGCCCGCGCGCAGGAACCACGGCACGCCGGCCCTGACGCGCGAGTCGACGCCGTGCCTACTCGCAAGTTGTGCACGAGGCGAGCGTCGCGTGTAAAACGTTCCTGTCGGGAGCGCCAAATGCTGGTGCGCGTTTGATACCCGCGCGCGTTCGACGAATGTTCGACGCGCCCGCTACTCGTCTTCATCTTCGCCTTTTGCTTGAGGAGAACTCGCCTTGTCCACGCGCCCCGGCTCCCGCCCGATCCAATCCTCATCCCTCGGCGCGGCCGATGAAAGCCGCGCCAGCGGCCGCTCGCTACGCGACGCCGTGCCCTTCGAGGCGCACGGCGCGTGGTCGCCCGAACGCGACCGCCCCGATCCTGTCGATCGCGTGCTCGCGGGCAACGCGGGCCGGCAGGAGCGGCTGATCCCGCTGCGCATGCAGCGCATGGCGGAGTCGCCGTTCGCGTTCCTGCGCGGCTCGGCCACCGTGATGGCGTGGGACCTCGCGAAATCGCCTTCGATCGGGCACAACGTGATCATCGACGGCGATGCGCACGTCAATAACTTCGGCCTCTTTCGCACGCCGCGCCAGGACGTGGTGTTCGACCTCAACGACTTCGACGAAACGCTGGTCGGCCCGTGGGAATGGGACCTGAAGCGCCTGACCGCGAGCATCAATGTGGCGGCGCGTGAAAACAGCGTGGACATTCACGGTCGCGAGCGCGCGGTGCGCTCCGCCTGCGAGGCCTATCGCACGACCATGGCGGACCTGTGGCAGGTGAGCCCATACGATCTCTGGCAGATGCGCTCCTACGCGAGCGCGCTGCACGTGGACGCGCCGACCAGGCTCGACGCCGAAGAAAAAGCCACCATCGAAAAGACCGTGGAGCGCGCGACGAAGCGCTCGCACGCGACCATGCTCGCGAAAGTCGCGGAGCCTGTGGGCAAGAGCTATCGCTTCAAGGCCGATCCGCCGATCCTCACCGCGCTCGACGCCGCCGAGAAAAATCATGTGATCGATGGCCTCAAGGCCTATCTGCAGACCATCGCGGGGGAATGGCGCATGATGCTCGAGCGTTACGACGTGGCGGATGTCGCGCATCGGGTGGTCGGCGTGGGCAGCGTCGGCACGCGTGCGTATCTCGTGCTGATGATGGGCCGCGCGCTCGGCGATCCGCTGTTCATGCAGGTGAAGGAAGGCATCGTGCCCGCGGCCGCGCCGTTCGTGCCGCCGCTCGACGAGCCGTATCGGCATCAGGGAAGGCGTGTGGTGCACGGGCAACGGCTGATGCAGAGTTCGTCCGACGCGCTGCTCGGCTGGACCACCATCTCGGGCCGCGATTTCTACGTACGGCAGATGAAGCAGATTCGCGGCTCGATTCCGGTCGACTGGCTGCACGGCGCCACCTTCGATTTTTACGCCTGGTGCCTGGGCCTGCTGCTCGCCCGCGCGCACGCCCGCACCGGCGACGCCGCGCTGATCGCGGGCTATTGCGGCGGCTCCGACAAGCTCGACGCCGCTTACGCGATGTGGGCCGAGCGCTACGGCGCGCAGACCGTCGCGGACCATGCGGCGTTCTGCGCGGCGATCAGCGTGGGGCGCGTGCCGGCCGCCTGATTCATGCGAATCCATGCGAATCCATGCGAAGTCGCTCGCGATATTGCATGGACGGGCGGCGCGCAGTCGAATTGACTATCATTGTCGGTGCCCGCGATGAAACACGCGTCGTTTTGCGTTTCGCGGTGCATTCCAATGGCATAGCCCTTGCTGCCGCCTTAACCCGCATAACCGTCCAACTCAAACCGGAGGAAGCCGCGCATGAGCATGATTGACGAATTCAAGAGCTTCGCCCTCAAGGGCAACGTCATGGACCTCGCAGTCGGCGTGATCATCGGCGGCGCTTTCTCGACGATCGTGAACTCCGTCGTGAAGGATCTGATCATGCCGGTGGTCGGAGTCGCCACCGGCGGTCTCGACTTTTCAAACCTGTTCGTCCGGCTCGGACACATACCGCCAAGCTTCAAGGGCAATCCCGATTCATACAAGGATCTGCAAACCGCCGGCGTCGCCGTGTTCGGCTATGGCTCGTTCATCACCGCGGTCATCAACTTCGTCATTCTCGCGTTCATCATCTTTCTGATGGTGAAATTCATCAACAATCTGCGCAAGCCGGCCGAAGCCGCGCCGCCGCCCGCGACACCCGAAGACGTGCTGCTCCTGCGCGAGATTCGCGACGAGCTGAAGAACGCGCCGCGCGTCTAGGCGGACAAACCCGCTGCCCATCCACGGAACCCGCGCCGAGCGCGCGGGTCTGGAAAGAGTACTCCCCGTTTTTCTTGGTGCGCCCCCCCGCTTTTTTCTTCGCGAAAGCTGTTCGCACGGGTAGCAGCAGGACTATTATTGAGACAGAGATGCTCAGAGGGAAGCCAAGCGGGCCGCCAAACGGTCATCGGCACGAAACGTGCGCCAGGAGTCATCGCCGGCAGTGTGTCGGTCAAGAATCCGAACGCCCGAATCACCGTGACCTGATCACATCGATGCGCTATAAAAGATCGACGTGCGGCTCGCAAGACGGGAGTGGCCGCATGAGGACGCTGCGTTTCTTGCAATTCTTTTTCAGGCGAGTTTTTATGTCCTTCCCGAAAAAGCGTAAGCGCGTGAAGGCTGATGGCGACGAGTCTTTTCTCGCCGTGCTGCGGCATTTCAAGCCGTTTGGCCAGCTAGACACGAAAATCGCGCGGGCCCGAGCACAGGATGAACCGGTGCTCTACGCCCATGTTCTGCCAGGACTCGACCTGCTCCTGTGCAGCGTACGCGGCGCACAGCCGCCGTATCCGGCCATCGACGAGCTGCACAGGCGTTGTGTCGAATCGATCACCAACGCGCTCGAGCAACCGCTCGACGGACTCGAAAACGGCGGCTACTGGTACGAGGCGAACGGCTTCGGCTTACTTGTATTCGCGAGCCGTGCGCGCGCGCAGATTCTGAGCGAATTCGGCGCGACGGTTTCGGCGCGCAGGCGTCGCGGCACGCGCCGCCAGGACGCGGGCGACGCTGCCTCGCGGCCGCTGCGCTGATTTTTCCGGTTTTTTCTCCGGCTGTTCCCAGGCGAGCGGGCCTCGTCATCGAGGCCCGCTCGTCATGCGCGCGCGTCGGCGCTTCGCGCAAACCCCGACTGTTCCCGCACGCTTTCGTATCCTTTAATGGAAGCCACGCGCCCGCACGATGGCGCGCGCCTTGCTGCATCGACATCGCAGGTTTCTCGCGACGCAACGGGCCGCCTAGGTCCATCAATAAAGGAGAACACCATGTCGGAACACGTCTATAAGCAGATCGAACTCACCGGCTCGTCGCCGAAATCGAGCGACGACGCTGTGCGCGTCGCGCTGGAGAAGGCCTCGAAAACGCTGCGCAACATGCACTGGTTCGAAGTGACGGAAACTCGCGGGCACGTCGAGGACGGCAAGATCCTGCACTGGCAGGTGACAATCAAGGTGGGATTGCGCATCGAGGATTGATGCCATGCTTGCATGACATGAAAAAACCGCGCCTTCGCTTGCACGAGGCGCGGTTTTTCATTGCACCGCCTGAAATGCTTGGCCGTGCTTACTTCGGCAGCGAACCGTCGACACCTTCGACGTACCAGTTGATACGCTGCAGTTCCGGATCGCTCAGCGTCTTGCCCGCCGGTACCTTCTCCGCGCCCAACTGATCCTTGATCGGACCCGAGAAGACATCGCGCTTGCCCGAATGCAGTTCTTCGCGCTGCGCCGCGACCGCCTGCATCGCCTTCGCCGGAATCACCGCGGTATTCAGATCTTCGAGATCGACTGCCTTCTGCGGAATGCCGAGCCAAACAGGGTCGTTCTTCCACTTGCCGTCGATCACCTTCTGGATCACGTCGTTGTAGTACACGCCCCAGTGCGCGACCACCGAGCCCAGATGCGCGTTCGGGCCGAACTTCTTCATGTTCGAATCCCAGCCGAAGGCATAGACGTGTTTCTCGGCCGCCGCGTTGAGCGTCGCGTTGGAGTCGGTGTTCTGCAACAGCACGTCGGCGCCCTGACCGATCAGCGTTTCAGCCGCCTGCTTTTCCTTGCCCGGATCGAACCAGCTATTGATCCAGATAACCTTCGTGTGAATCTTCGGATTCACCGAGCGCGCGCCCATCGTGTAGGCGTTGATGTTGCGCACCACTTCGGGGATCGGCACCGACGCGACGAAGCCGAGCGTGTTGGTCTTCGTCACGTAGCCGGCGGCGACGCCCGCGAGATACGCGCCCTGATACATGCGCACGTCATAGGTGCCGAAGTTCTTCGCCTTCTTGAAGCCGGTGGCCGTCAGGAAGATGGTGTCGGGGAAATCCTTCGCGACCTTCAGCGCGAAATCCTGATAGCCGAAGCTCGTCGCGAAGATGATCTTGTTGCCCTTGTTCGCCAGATCGCGGAACACGCGCTCCGAATCGGCCGACTCCGGCACGTTTTCCACGCGCGTGATCTTGATCTTGCTGCCGTACTTCGCTTCCGCTTCCTTGCTGCCGGCGTCGTGCGCGAAGGTCCAGCCCGCATCGCCCGGATTGCCGAGATAGACGAACGCGACGCCCGGTACGTCCGCCGCCTGCGCGCTCGCCGCCGCGACGGTGGCGGACAGCGCGACGGTCGCGGTGATCGCCTTCAGCCATGGTTTATTCATTGTGATTCTCCTGGTCGATGTTGTGTTTGAATCTGAGATTTGCGCCTTGGCCGCCCGCCAGTTTCATCGGTCAAAAATCGGAACGTAACCGGAACGAATGGGCGATGCGGCCTCGAAGCAACAGCGATCAGCTCGCCGCGAAGAACGGCTTGCCGAGCGATGCTGGCGCGTTGAGCTTGATCGTGTTCGGATTGCGCGAGATCAGCACCAGCACGACGATGGTCGCGACATACGGCAGCATCGCGAGAAACTGCGTCGGCACCGGCACGCCGATCGCCTGCGCGTAGAACTGCAGCGCCATCACCGCGCCGAACAGCAAGGCGCCGATGAGCAGCCGCCCCGGACGCCAGGTCGCGAACACGACGAGCGCGAGCGCGATCCAGCCGCGGCCGGAGGTCAACTGCTCCTGCCAGACGTGCAGGTAGACGATCGAGTAATAGCCGCCCGCGATGCCCGCCATCGCGCCGCCGAAGAGCGTCGCGCCGTAGCGCACGCCCACCACCGGAAAGCCCACCGAATGCGCGACCGCCGGCGATTCGCCGACCGAGCGCAGCACGAGACCCGCGCGCGTCCTGTAGAGGAACCAGCCGATCACCGCGAACATGATGAACGCGAGGTAACCGAGCGGCGTCAGCGAGAAGATCGCGGGGCCGAGCACGGGAATGCTGGACAGGCCCGGAATCGGCATGACGTCGATGCTCGCGCGCACGGCGGCAGACGTATACGGCTTGCCGACATACGCCGAAAAGCCGATGCCGAAGATCGTCAGCGAGAGGCCGGTCGCGACCTGGTTGGCGAGCATCGTGATGGTGAGAAAGCCGAACAGCAGCGCCATCGCGAGGCCGGCGAACACGGACGCGAGAATGCCGAGCCACGGACTGCCGGTGATCGCGGTGACGGCATAGCCGGTGACGGCGCCCATCAGCATCATCCCTTCGACGCCGAGATTCAGAACGCCCGACTTTTCCGCGACGAGTTCGCCCGCGCCTGCGTACATCAGCGGAATGGCGGCGACGACGGCGCTCGAGGCGAGATTGCTGGCTTGATTGATGTCCATCTTGTCTGGTCTCTTAAGCGGCGTGATGCGCACTCGTACGACGCTTGATGCGGTAGTTCACGAAAAGATCGCAGCCGAGCAGGCAGAACAGCAACAGGCCCTGAAACACGCCTGCGAGCGCCTGCGGCAATTGCAGCGAGGTCTGCACCGCTTCGCCGCCGAGATACAGCAATGCCATCAACAGGCTGGCCAGCACGATGCCCACCGGATGCAGCCGCCCCACGAACACGACGATGATCGCCGTGAAGCCATAACCCGGCGACCAGCCCGCCTGAAGCTGCCCGATCGGCCCGGCGACCTCGCCCATGCCGGCCAGCCCCGCGAGGCCGCCGGAGAGCAGCAGCGAGGTCCAGATGGTCTTTTTGTCGGAGAAGCCTGCGTAGCGCGCGGCGAGCGGCGCGAGACCGCCGACGTTCATGCGGAATCCCGCGAAGCTCTTGCGCATGAAGAGCCACACGCAGGGAATCGCGATCGCCGTCAGAAACACCGAAGCGTTGATGCGCGTGCCCTTGAGCCACGTCCAGTGCCAGTCGCCGTAGAGGCGCGGAAACAGCGCGTCGTCGCCGAACATCGCGGAAATCGGGAAATTCATGCCTTCCGGGTCGCGCCACGGGCCGCTCACGAGATAGATCAGGAGCTGCGTCGCGACGTAGGTGAGCATCAGGCTCGTCAGGATTTCATTGGTGTTGAAGCGGCTCTTGAGCAGCGCGGGAATCGCGGCCCAGACCATGCCGCCGATCACGCCGCCCACGATCATCAGCGGCAACGTCCACCAGCCGGAGGCATCGCCGACATGCACCGCGATCCCGCCCGCGACGATGCCGCCCAGCAGCATCTGCCCTTCCGCGCCGATGTTCCACACGTTCGCGCGATAGCCGACCGCGAGCCCGAGCCCGATCAGGCACAGCGGCGACGCCTTCAGCACGAGCTCCGACCAGCCGTTGATGCTCGACAGCGGTTCAATGAAGAACGCGTGCATCGCGCGCAGCGGGTCCTGGCCGACCAGACTGAAAATCAGAAAGCCGATGACGAGCGTCGCGACGGCGGCGACGACGGGCACCGCGAGCTGCATGGCGCGCGAGGGCGTCGGGCGAGCTTCGAGTCGATAGGGAAAGGTCATCGTTCTTATTTGGAGAGGGAGTCGATTTCAGCAGCGGGCGCGCGCTTGCCCTCGAAAAGTCCGGCCATGAACAGGCCGACTTCCTCCGCGTTGGTCTCGCTCGTCTTGCGCACCGGCGAGAGCTTGCCGCGCGCGATCACGGCGAGGCGGTCGCAGATGTCGAAGAGTTCTTCCAGCTCTTCGGAGATCACGAGAATCGCGACGCCGCGGGCCGCGAGATCGAGCAGTTGCTGGCGGATGAAGCCCGCCGCGCCGACATCCACGCCCCAGGTCGGCTGCGCGACGACGAGCACCTTCGGCTCCTGAAGAATCTCGCGCCCGACGATGAACTTTTGCAGGTTGCCGCCCGACAGGCTTTGCGCGAGGGCATCGCTGCCGCCGCAGCGCACATCGAACGACTTGATGCAGCGCTCCGCGAACGCCTTGACCGTGCCGGATTTGATCCAGCCGCTCTTCACCATGTTTTCGCGATGGGCGGTGAGCAGGCCGTTGTCCGCGAGCGACATTGCCGGGACGGCGCCGCGTCCGAGCCGCTCCTCGGGCACGAAGGCGAAGCCGAGGCGGCGGCGTCCGCCGGCGGTCAGTCGCGCTGCGGGCTTGCCGCAGATCGACACGGCGTCGGCGGCGACGTGTTTATCGCGGATTTCGCCCGACAGCGCGGAGAGCAGTTCCGCCTGACCGTTGCCCGACACGCCCGCTATCCCGAAAATCTCGCCCGCGTGCACCGCGAACGACACGTCGTCCAGCGAGGTGCCGAACGGATCGGGACTCGCCACCGAGAGATGCTTCACCGCGAGCCGGACATCGCCCGGCGTGTGTTCGCGGCGCGTGTAGTCCGGCAGCGAATGGCCGACCATCATCTGCGCGAGCGACGCCTGCGTCTCGCGGCGCGGATCGGCGTTGCCGGTCACGCGGCCGCCGCGCATCACCGTGGCGGTTTCGCAGAGCGACTGGATTTCGTCGAGCTTGTGGCTGATATAGAGAATGCTGCAGCCCTCGGACGCGAGGCGGCGCAGCGTCAGGAAGAGCTTCTGCACCGCCTGCGGCGTGAGCACCGAAGTCGGCTCGTCCATGATGAGCAGACGCGGATTCTGCAAAAGACAACGCACGATCTCCACGCGCTGCCGCTCACCCACGGTCAGGCTGTGCACGTGGCGTTGCGGATCGACATCGAGCCCGTAGTCCTTCGACACCTCGCGGATGCGTCGCGACAAGGTCTTCATGTCGAACTTCTCGTCGAGCGCGAGCGCGATGTTCTCGCCGACCGTCAGCGTCTCGAACAGCGAGAAATGCTGAAACACCATGCCGATGCCGAGCTTGCGCGCCGCCGCCGGGCTGCCGATTTCGACCACTTCGCCCTGCCAGCGGATCTCGCCCTCGTCCGGACGCACGGCGCCGTAGATGATTTTCATCAGCGTCGACTTGCCCGCGCCGTTCTCGCCGAGCACGGCGTGGATTTCGCCCGGCATGACGACGAGATTCACGCCGTCGTTCGCCTTGACCGACGGATACTGCTTGCTGATGCCCGACAACGCCAGGCGCGGTGGCGTCGTCGACGTTTGGATGGCGTCGCCCATTGAGATCCAGATATGCGCCCGGCCACCGAGCAGGCCGGACTGGAAAAAGTTACCGCGAAACCGGCGCGCAACATTTTCGTGTCACGCAAATTGGGCCGCGGGCAGAATGTACAGAATTCGAGACGCTAAGTCGATTCCTCAAAATAACGCGCCAAATCGCGCTGAGCCAGTATTTGCGGGTTAGCCACACCTTGACGAAATTTTTGCTTCATATTAAAAATGATATGTCGCACCCCTGCGTCGATCAGCCAGAACATATAGTGGAGATAACATGAGTCAGCAACGCGAGGCGATCGATACGTATTTATTGCGCGTCTTGCACACCCTCCTGATGGAACGCAGCGTGACCCGCGCGGCCGTCAAGCTCAATCAGTCGCAACCCGCCATCAGCGCCGCGCTGCGCCGTCTGCGCGACATCACCGGCGACCCGCTGCTGGTGCGCGGCAAATCCGGCATGGTGCCCACCGAATACGGCCTGCGCCTGCTCGAACCGACGCAGAACGCACTGCGCGAAATCGAGCGCATCAAGGTCCAGCAGCACAACTTCGATCCGTCGACATCGGTGCGGTGCTATCGCATCGGCTGCCCGGATTACCTGAACGTGCTGTTCGTGCCGACCGTCGTCGAACGCTTCCGCCAGGCCGCGCCCAACGCGACGCTCGAGTTTCATTCGCTCGGGCCGGCGTTCGACTACGAACTCGCGCTGGAGGACGGCAAGCTCGATATCGTCGTCGGCAACTGGCCCGAGCCGCCCGAACAGTTGCACCTCTCCAATCTGTTCGTCGACAAGATCGTGTGTCTCGTCAGCAACACGCATCCGTTCGCCAAGCGCGGCGGGCTCACGCTCGATCAGTATCTCAACGCGCCGCATCTCGCGCCGACGCCCTATTCCGTCGGCCAGCGCGGCGCCATCGACGTGCATCTCGCGCGCGAGCGTCTGAAGCGTCACGTCGTCGTCACGCTGCCGTACTTCAATCTCGCGCCGTACGTGCTGATCAAGTCGGATCTCGTGTTCACCACGACGCGGCTGTTCGCGGATCATTACGCGCGCTTCCTGCCGCTCGCCGTCGTGCCGGCGCCGCTCGATTTCCCGCCGATGCAGTATTACCAGCTCTGGCACGAGCGCTGCCATTACTCCGATGAAGTGCGCTGGCTGCGCGGGCTCGTCGCCGAAGCGACGCGCTCGCTGATCGACCAGCCTTGACGCGATACACGGGGCGCTTTCGGGCGCCCCGCTTCATTTCCTACGCCCGGTTCGCCAACTCGCCCGCCAGCCGGTTGTGGCGTTCCACCACCGCGCCCAGATCGAGCGTCGTCAGGCGGCCTTCCTTCACCACGACCTTGCCGTCGATGACGCTCGTGGATACCTGCGACGGCGCGCAGAACACCAGCGCCGCCACCGGATCGTGCAGCGCACCCGCAAAAGCCGGCTGCGACAGATCGAACGACACGAAATCCGCCGCCATGCCCGGGGCGAGCGCGCCGATGTCATCGCGATTGAGCACTTTCGCGCCGCCGAGCGTGGCGATTTCGAGCGCCTCGCGCGCGGTCATCGCATCGGGCCCGAAGCCCACGCGCTGCAAAAGCAGCGCCTGCCGCACTTCGCCGACCATCTGCGCGCCATCGTTCGATGCCGACCCGTCCACGCCGATACCGACCGGCACGCCCGCATCGCGCATTGCGCGAATCGGCGCGATGCCCGACGCGAGCCGCATGTTCGAGCACGGACAGTGCGCGACGCCCGTGCCGGTGCGCGCAAACAGCTCGATCCCCGGCTTGTCCAGTTGCACGCAGTGCGCGTGCCACACGTCGTGGCCTACCCAGCCCAGATCTTCTGCGTACTCGGCCGGCGTCATGCCGAACTTCTCGCGGCTGTACGCGACGTCGTTCACGTTCTCGGCCAGGTGCGTGTGCAGCGAGACGCCGTACTCGCGCGCGAGCAACGCCGCATCGCGCATCAGCTCGCGGCTCACGGAAAACGGCGAACAAGGCGCCACGACCACGCGCAGCATCGCGTAGCGTCCTTCGTCGTGATAGGTCTCGATGAGCCGCTGCGAGTCCTTCAGAATCGCATCTTCCCTTTCGACGACGGAATCAGGCGGCAAGCCGCCATCCTTCTGCCCGACGCTCATGCTGCCGCGCGCCGCATGAAAGCGCATGCCGATTTCGCGCGCCGCGGCGATGCTGTCGTCGAGCCGGCTGCCGTTCGGATAGATATAAAGATGGTCGCTCGACGTCGTACAGCCGGACAGCAGCAATTCGGCCATCGCGGTCTTGGTCGAGACGTTGATCATCTCGGGCGTCAGATGCGCCCAGATCTTGTAGAGATTCGTGAGCCAGCCGAACAGTTCGGCGTTCTGCGCGGCGGGAATCGCCCGCGTCAGGCTCTGATACATGTGGTGATGCGTGTTGACGAGACCGGGAATGACGAGATGGCCGCGCATGTCGAGCACGTCGTCGGCGGTGGGCGGGAGTTCGCTCGTCGGTCCCGCCTGAACGATCCGGTTGTCCTCGATGTAGAGGCCGCCATCGGCGATCTCGCGGCGTTGCGCGTCCATCGTGACGAGCATGTGGGCGTTCTTGACCAGCAGGGTGCGTGGCATCGTTTAAGTCTCCAAAAGACGGCCGGATGAAAACTACGGGGAACCAGTGAAAAGCCCCGGTTACCCAGCGTTCGCCGCCGTCTTCGGGACGCCGCAAGCATGCATGGATGCCGCGCGCATCGACACTGTCCGCAGCCAAAAATTCGGACGCAATCAAGCTGCCGTCATAGTCCCCCTCAGGCCCGCGATATATTCGCGAATTTTGGCGGGGGTAGGATCGGCGAAAAGGCCGTGCGCAAGGGCGTCCGGCCCCGCCCGCCAAGGCTTACGGGTGGCTGTCATGCGTTGGGCATTATCTTTCCTATCGGGGGCGCACAGCGCATCTCAAATTCCTACAATGCTGTACACGGCGCGCATCTGAAACGCCGACGGGTATGTAGCCACTGACGTGGAGCCTCGATCCGCCGCAGACGCACTGTTTGTTCAAGGTGCCGAAATTCGGATCGATGCGCAAAGCCGGATCTCGCACAACTCAAGGAATCTGCGAAATGGGCAAGCTCACTACCCACGTCCTCGACACCGCGCACGGCCGCCCGGGCGCCAACATCACAGTCGAGCTGTTCGCGCTCAACGGCGACACCCGCCGCGCGATCAAAACCATCCAGACCAACGAAGACGGCCGCGCCGACGCGCCGCTGCTCGAAGGCGCCGAATTCGAAACCGGCGAATACGAGCTGTTGTTTCATGCAGGCGATTACTTCGCGAAGCTGGGCGTAAAAGTGCCCGAGCCGCGTTTCGTCGATCGCGTCGCGCTGCGCTTCGGCATCGCGGATTCGGCGTCGCACTATCACGTGCCGCTGCTCGTCTCGCCGTGGTCGTACAGCACCTATCGCGGCAGCTAAAACATAGATATCAGCACATCGCGCGCGTCCCCGATGAATCGTGACGATGTGCGCATAACAAATCGGTAGTGGAGGAGTTCATGGAAGGCTTTGTCACCGACTGGCTCAATCTCGTATTGCGCTGTCTGCACGTCATCGTCGCGATCGCGTGGATCGGCGAATCGTTCTACTTCGTCGCGCTCGACAACAGTTTGAAACCGCCTACGGACCCGAACGCGCGCCGTCGCGGCGTGTTCGGCGATTTCTGGCACGTTCACGGCGGCGGTTTCTATCACATGCAGAAGTACTCCGTCGCGCCGCAGGACATGCCGGAGAATCTGCACTGGTCGTTCTGGCCGTCGTACACCACGTGGATGTCGGGTTTCGGCCTGTTCTTCGTGCTGTATCTGCTCTCGCCCAGCACGTATCTCATCGACAAGAGCGTGCTCGACATGGGCCCGGTCGTCGCGGTCTCCGCCGCACTCGGGTTCCTGCTGGCAGGCTGGATCGTGTATGACTCGCTGTGCCGCCTGCTCGGCACCAACGACAAGCTGCTGGGCATCTGCGTCGGCATCTATGTGCTGGTCGCCGCGTTCGTCGCGTGCCACGTGTTCGCCGGCCGCGCCGCGTATCTGATCACCGGCGCGATGATCGCGACGATCATGTCGGCCAACGTGTTCTTCGTCATCATTCCGGGCCAGCGCAAGATGGTCGCGGCGATGCTCAAGGGCGAAACGCCGAACGCGATCTACGGCAAGCGCGGCAAGCAGCGCTCGGTGCACAACACGTATTTCACGCTGCCGGTGGTGTTCGCGATGCTGTCGAACCACTATGCGATGACCTACACGCACACGTTCAACTGGCTGATCCTCGTGCTGATCATGCTGGCCGGCGCGCTGATTCGCCAGTTCTTCGTGATGCGTCATCGCGGCCAGGTGCTGTGGTACATGCCGGTCGCCGGTCTGGTGCTGGTGCTCGGCGCCTTCGCCTGGACGATGCCCGCGCCTTCCGTGCCGGTTGCGCAAGCCGCGGGCGCGCCGACGATAAAGGTCGCCGACATTCAGCCGATCATCCAGCAGCGTTGCGCGACCTGCCACTCCGCGCATCCGACGATGATGGGCAGCGCACCGGCAGGCGTGTTGCTCGATACGCCGGCCGAGATCAAGCAGAATGCGCAGCGCGTGCATCAGCAGGCTGTGACGCTGAAGGCGATGCCGCTGGGCAATGTCACGCAGATGACGGACGCGGAGCGCCAGAAGGTGGCCGCGTGGTTTGCGGGCGGCGCGGTGGAATAAGCTTTCGCTGCCGCACGGGAATCACCAGATGCCCCGCTTCACACGAAGCGAGGCATTTTTGTTTCAGCGCGCGAAGTAGTCCTTCATCGCGCGAATCACGGCATCAATATCGTCCCGCGACACATCGCGATGCGTGACAAACCGCGACGCATAGAGCATTTGCGTGAGAATGCCGCGCTCCTTCAGAAACGCTTCGAGCGACGCGCAATGCGCGTCCGGAATGCGCGCGAAAACCATGTTGGTCGCGAGCGATTGCACTTCCAGGCCGTCGATTTGAGCGAGTCCGGCGGCGAGATGTGCGGCGTTGTCGTGATCCCGCGCGAGACCATCGACATGATGATCAAGCGCATGCAGACACGCCGCCGCCAGCACGCCCGATTGACGCATGCCGCCGCCCAGCACCTTGCGCCAGCGGCTCGCGACTTCGATCAACGCCTTCGAGCCGACCAGCACCGAACCCACCGGCGCGCCGAGCCCCTTCGAAAAGCAGATCGACACCGAATCGAACGGCGCGCACAGCTCGCCCACCGGTTTATCCGATGCCACCGCCGCGTTGAACACGCGCGCGCCGTCGAGATGCGTGGCAAGACCGCGATCGCGCGCGAGCTGCGTCGCCTGCGCGACATACGACGCCGGCAACACCTTCCCGCCGATCGTGTTTTCCAATGCGAGCAGACGCGTGCGCGCAAAGTGATTGTCGATGGGCTTGATCGCCGCCGCGATCTTGTCGAGCGGCAACGAGCCGTCGGACGCGTTTTCGATCGGCTGCGGCTGGATGCTGCCGAGCACCGCCGCCCCGCCGCCTTCGTATTTGTACGTGTGCGCGTGCTGCCCGACGACGTACTCGTCGCCGCGCGCGCAATGCGCCATCAACGCCGCGAGATTGCTTTGCGTGCCGCTCGGGAAGAACAGGCCGGCTTCCTTGCCGGTGCGCTCCGCGAGCGTGGCCTGAAGTTTGATGACGGTGGGATCGTCGCCCCAGACGTCGTCCCCGGTTTCGGCTGCGGTCATGGCCGCGAGCATGGCTTGGCTGGGACGGGTGACGGTATCGCTGCGCAGGTCGATCATCGTTGAGTGGCTCGTCAGTCGGGGAAATGAGCCGCTTATCTTAACGCCGTCAAAACAAAAAGACCGGCCATACCGCGCCGGTCCCTTTTTCAAGCCACGAAGCAACGCGTTACCGCAGCGCTTGTTCCGTCAGCCACAACGACTCTCTCAGGTCCTGCTCGTTGAGGTTATGCCCTTCGCCACCGCCGCGATCCACGACGATGTAATCGCTTACCTTCCCCAGCGCCAGCAGCGGGTGATGCCACACGCCCTTCGCGTAGTTCACGCCCTGCCATGCGCTCGTGACAAAGGCGCGAATCTTCGTTTCGTCGAGATCGCCCGCGGGCGCGACGACCACGAGATACGGCCGGTCGTCGAGCGGAATGAACGCCTGGCTGCCGAGCGGATGACGCTCCATCATCTTGCATTCGAACGGCAGCGTGCGCGGCTGCCCACGAAACAGATTGACGATGGCATGACCGCCCTGATCCGTCACATCGACGTTGCACAGATCGTGAAAGCGGATCGTGGTGCCGAGGTTGATCGGAATCTGTTTGGCGCCATCGAGTTCGATGACATCGCCATAAGGCTTGAACGCAGCGCGCGTCAACGGTTCGATAGCGAGCTTTTTCATCATGCGAGCGTCCCGAAAAGACGAAGGCGCGACACGCCGCCGTCGGGATAAATGTTGAAGCGCACGTGCGTCACCGGGCCGAGCGCCGCGACTTCCGACTCGAAGAAATGTTGCTTGTCCATTTGCAGCTTCTGTTCGCCGAGCAGCGCGGGCCAGAACATCGCCTGCGTGACGAGCGAGCTGTCCGTACCGCCCTTCACGTACGCTGCCTGCAGCGAGCAGCGGTCGGGATAATTGCCCTTGAAGTGCGCGGTATCCACTTCGACCTTCTTGATGATGCCCGGCTGCGCGAGCGCGACGATACACCAGTCGTTGCCCGGCTCGCGACGGCGGCGCGTTTCCCAGCCATCCCCCATGTTCACGCCGCGGCCCGGCATCAGGAGCGTCGATGCGAGACCGAAGTGCTGGTTGTTCGTGCCGACCATGTACGCGCCGTTTTCCATCGCGCCGAGATCGACGAGTTCGTTGCGGTCAGCGCGGCTCCAGTCGAGCTGCGGCTGGCCGTACACGCGCAGACGCGCGATCCCGCCGTCCGGATAGATGTTCACGCGCAGGTGCGTGAACGGCTGCTCCGACTTGACTTCGAGGTAGTGGTGGCTGTTGCCCTGCAACGTGGTCGACGGAACGATTTCGGTCCATTGAGCCGGTGCTTCTCCGTCAGCCGCATAGCCGCCTTCGATCGACGCCGCCGGCGGAAAATTGCCGGTGAAGTGACTCGTATCGACATCGATGCCCTTGATCACGCCCGGACGCGCCAGCTTGACGACACACCAGTCATAGCCGGTCGTGCGCTTGCGGCGCGTTTCCCAGCCGTCCATCCATTTGCCGTGATCGTCGTACTTGCCGGGAATGAACACTGCCGGCTCGGGGTTCAGCATGCGTTCCTTCGGCGCGAAGAAATCGTCGCTCGCCTCGAGTGCCTGCGCGCCCAGCCGCGGGTCCGCGAGATTCACATAGCGGCGCGTGAAATCGGGCGCGTTGGGATCGAGTGTCGGAATTGCCATTGTTGCGGTCCTTATCGTGACTTATCGTGTCTTGTCGTGACAGTGAATGCGGATCAAGCCTGGATCAGGTCGTTCAGCCTGAAGCCGGCGATCCGGTAAATCTGGTCGAGACTCGTGCGAAGCTCTTCGGTGCGGTCATGATTCACGCGCTTTTCGAAGTTCGCGATGATGCCGTGACGGTCATAGCCGCGCACCGCGAGAATGAACGGAAAGCCGAACTTCTCGCGATACTGCGCGTTGAGCGCTTGCAGCCTGTCGAATTCTTCCTGCGTGCACAGATTGAGGCCTGCGCCGCTCTGCTCGCGCGTCGATTCGGCCGTCAGTTCGCCGCGCACCGCCGCCTTGCCCGCGAGCTCCGGGTGCGCGTTGATGAGCGCGAGCTGCTTTTCATCGCCCGCCTGTTCGACGATGCGCGACATCGCTGCGTGAAGCGAATCGATGTCCTTGAACGGACGCTGCGTCGCCGCCGCTTCCGGCACCCACGGCGAATGTTCGAAGATGCCCGCGAGCACCGTCACGAACGTGTCGGCGGGCATGGTGTTGAGTTGGTCGAGTGTATAGTGCATCGCCTTCATGCCGCCGTCCCGTTGTTAGCTTTTTCGAAAGGATGTTGCTCGCGCCAGTGACGCGCGATGTCGATACGACGCGTGACCCACACGCGATCGTGCTTCTCGATGTGATCGAGGAACTTCTGCAGGCCGCGGAAGCGCCCGGGGCGTCCGAGCAAACGGCAGTGCATGCCGATGGAAAGCATCTTCGGCGCTTCGTCGCCTTCCTCGTAGAGCACGTCGAACGCGTCTTTCAGATACGTGAAGAAGTGATCGCCCGTGTTGAAGCCTTGCGGCGTGGCGAAGCGCATGTCGTTGGTGTCGAGCGTGTACGGGACGATCAAATGCGGCTTCTTCTCGCCGCCGGTGACTTCGACTTGCGTCCAGAACGGCAGGTCGTCGCCGTAATAATCCGAGTCGTATAGAAAGCCGCCGTATTCCGCGACCAGCCGATGCGTATTCGGGCTGTCGCGGCCGGTATACCAGCCTTGCGGGCGCACGCCCGTCACGCGTTCGATCGCTTCCATGCCGAGGCGCATGTGCTCCGCCTCGCGCTCCGGCGACATGTCCTGATAGTGGATCCAGCGGTAGCCGTGGCACGCGATCTCGTGCCCCAGTTCGACGAACGCCTTCGACAGTTCCGGATGACGCTCCATCGCCATGCCGACGCCGAAAATGGTCATCGGCAGGCCGCGCTTCTCGAACTCGCGCAGAATGCGCCACACGCCCGCGCGCGATCCGTATTCGTAGATCGACTCCATGCTCATGTGACGCGACGGATACGCCGCCGCACCGACGATTTCGGACAGAAACTGCTCCGAGCCGGGATCGCCGTGCAGCACGCAGTTCTCGCCGCCTTCTTCGTAATTGAGCACGAATTGAACGGCGACGCGCGCGCGTCCCGGCCAGTTGGCCTGCACCGGGTGGCGACCGTAGCCGATCAGGTCGCGGGGATAGTTCGGATCGATTGACATGGCTGGCGTGGAAAGCTCAAGCGTTAGGGGAACGGGATTGTCGACGATTCAGTTTAGCCAAAAGACCCGGACGCGCCCATACATCAGCGCAGATAATCCGGGTCACGTCGCGTGTATGTTTCGGCGGAAATCCGCCATCAGCGCGGACTGAAATCCGACAGGACGCCGTCGTACCGTTTCGCGAGCGGGCGCGCGTAGTCGCCGCGTTTCGCCGTGTGCAGCCTGAGCGCGACCAGCGCTTCCGTCCATTTCACCGCCGCCGTGACGCCCTCCACCACCGGCGCGCCGATCGCGTCCTCGACCTCGCGGCAAAATTCCGCCATGCCCGCGCAGCCGAGCACGATGGCGTCGGAGCCGTCTTCATCCAGCGCGCGGCGGCATTCGTCGATGATCGTCTGACGTGCGGGAGAACCCGGCACGTCGAGTTCGAGCACGGGAACGTCAGTCGCGCGGACGTTCTTGCAGAAGCGCGTCATGCCATAGCGCTCCGCCAGATGCCAGGCCATGCCGACCGTGCGCTGCAAGGTCGTCACCACGGAAAATCCGGGTGCGATCACGCTCGCCGCGTGCATCGCCGCTTCCGCGATGCCGATGACCGGGCCGCGCGCCAGTTCGCGCGCGGCGTAAAGGGCCGGATCGCCGAAGCAGGCGATGACGTAGCCGTCGAAGCCCTGCTTTTCGCCAGCCTCGATTTCGGCCAGCAGCCCGAGCGAGGCGACTGCTTCGTCGTAGTAGCCTTCAATGGACTGCGGGCCCATCGTCGGGCTGACGGCGACGATCTCCGTGCCGGGCGCGGCGACTTCGCGGGCGCAGCGGCCCATCGAATCGGTCATGCGCTGCGTGGTGTTCGGATTGATCAGTTTGATGCGCATTGCTGTTCTCCACGTACTGCTTCGAAAGGTACTCTCAGGTTCTATCGTTCGTTATAGGTCCTTCGCTCAGACGGCGCGCTTGCGATCCGCGAGGAAGTAATAGAACACCGCACCCAGACCCGCTCCGATGAACCACGAGAAGTTTGCGGCGCCTTCCAGCGAGGGCAGCATCACACAGAGAATCGCGATCACGGCAGCCGGCAGGAGCGCCATCACCGCGCGGCGGTTCACGCCCTTCGTGTACCAGTACTTGCCTTCTTCGGACACCGTGTAGAGATCGTCGACCACGAGCTTGCCGCGCTTGACCATATAGAAGTCGAGGATCAGCACGCCATACAGCGGTCCGATGAAGCTGCCGAGAATGTCCAGCGTGTAGTGGATCACCGCCGGGTTGTTGAACAGGTTCCACGGCGTGATGAAGATCGACGCCACCGCCGCCAGCATGCCGCCCATACGCCAGCTGATCAGCTTCGGCGCGACGTTCGAGAAGTCGAAGGCCGGCGACACGAAGTTCGCCACGATATTGATGCCGATGGTCGCGATCGTGAAGGTCAGCGCGCCGAGAATGACAGCCGACGGATGATCGATGCGGCCGACGGTCTCGACCGGATCGGTGATCAGCTGGCCGAACACCGGAAGCGTCGCGGCAGTCGTGATGACGGTCACCAGCGAAAACGCCAGGAAGTTGACCGGCAGACCCCAGAAGTTGCCGCGCTTCACGCTGCGGAAGCTCTTGCCGTAGCGCGAGAAGTCGCCGAAGTTCAGCATCGGACCGGAGAAGTACGACACGACGAGCGAGATCGCGGTGATCATCACGGGAATCACTTCCATGCCGTGATACTTCACGCCGCCGAGATTCAGGCCAATGTTCTTGAGACCAGCGCGCCACACCATGTAGCCGGCCAGAATGAACATCACGACATAGACGGCGGGACCGGCGAAGTCGATGAACTTCTTGATCATCTCCATGCCGCGCCAGAACACGACGGCCTGCAGCACCCAGAGCAGCATGAAGCCCGCCCAGCCGAGCGCCGAAAGCCCGACGAAGCCGTACTTGTGCACGTCGGCATAAGGCATCAGCGACGGCACGAACTTGAGCACGACGATGACCAGCGCGCTCGATGCCAGATACGTCTGAATGCCGTACCACGCAACCGCGATGAGCCCGCGGATCACCGCCGGAATGTTCGCGCCGAGCACGCCGAAGGTGGCGCGGCACGCGACCGGATACGGCACACCCGCGACCTGGCTGGGCTTGGCGATCATGTTGCACAGCACGTTCACGAAGCCGATGCCGATCAGGAGCGACACCAGCACTTGCCAGCTAGTCAGGCCGAGCGCGAACAGGCTGCCCGCGAACACATAGCCGCCGACGCTGTGCACGTCCGACATCCAGAACGCGAAGATGTTGTACGCGCCCCAGGTCTGGTGCTTGAGCGGGGCGAGGTCCTCGTTGTAGAGCCGGTCGCTGTAACCGGCGGGAAGCGTGGAATCGTGTCCTGATGATTCTTCGTATTGCGGCAGGGCTGAGCTGCCGGGTGCACTGACTTGGGCCATGACGTCTCCTTCATTGGCTGCTTGCGTAATGAAAAAACTGCAAATACTCGAGTGAAGCTTCGATCGGATACCTTCGCTGATGTCTCGAATCAGCGCGGCATTCTTGGATTTGCGTTTGCGTCGCGGGGCGTCGTGCCGAGGGCGCGCGGGACTTGCCCTGCGCGCCCGCCCTGCGGCGGATTTCATTGCACGCTCGCGTGAGCGTCCTGTCTCTGTGCGATGCACGGCGCGAAGTTTTTGCGCGTGCGATTCTCCACGCGCCCGGCGCGGGCGCGCGGGGCACGGTCTCCAAATATTTAGTCCTGCTATTTTCTTCCGATGGCAGATGCTTCGATCTGCCCTCTCACTGCTGTTCGTTACGCGTCGAGCGCCTTCTCGCGTTCGGCGGGTCTCGAGAATACTTCCTTCAGATCGACCGCGCCGCGCGCCGGCCGCTCCAGCATCTTCAGCTCGACATCGCGCAGATGTTGCGCCATCAGGGCGGCGGCTTTTGCCGCATCGCCGGCGTCCAGCGCCGCGAGGATGTCTTCGTGATCCTCGAACGAGCACGAACTCTTGCCTAGCGATTCATACAGCGCCGAGATCAGCGTCGAACGCGCGACGAGTCCTGCGAGACATTCGCACAGCACCGTGTTGCCGGTGAGCGCGGCAAGCTCGGTATGAAACTCGCCGGAGAGCCGGATCCACGATGAAAAGTCGTGACTCTCGAACGCGCGCCGCTCGCGGCCGATGGTCGCGCTGATCGACTTGAGCCGGCGCGTGCCGTGGCCCTGCGCGATTCGCTCGACGACCGCCAGCTCGATGATGCGGCGCATCTCGAACACCTCATGCACTTCCTGCAGCGACGGACTCGCGACGAACGCGCCGCGATTCGGCTCCAGATCGACGAGCCGCTCGTTCGCCAGTTGGGAGAGCGCCTGGCGGACCGTGCCGCGCTTCACGGCGAATACTTCACACAACTGCGCTTCGGTAAGCTTGGCGCCGGGCGCCAGACGATGCTCGAGGATCGCGGCGCGGATGTTCTCGGCGATCGACTCGGCATTCGCCCCATTCAGGGCGCCGGCTGAAGCATTCGATACAGCATTGCGATGAGTGTCGGACATGATGTGCTCGCTTGCATGATGACCATCTTAGAATCGACATAAAGATTGTCAACAATTCATTTTGGGAATCGGCGTCATTCCGCCTGTTTTGGGCTGCGCTGCTGCGCTAAGCTCCAGTACTGGCGGTGGTTTCAAGGCATTACGAAAGTTTTTGTCGTCATTGTCAGCACTTTTTTGTTGACAATTGCTTGTCGAGATAGCGTTCAGCCATTGTTTGCGGAAAGCGCAAAATCAGACCGTTAGTTGCGCCACGAGATTCAAGAAGAGGCGCTTATTCAAGCGCCTCTTCTTCCCGAATCAAGCCAGATGCGGGTAATCAGACAGTTTCAACGTGAAACCGTGTTCAGTCGCAACCAGATGCGCGGTTGCACCGAACGGCAGCGTCAGCAGATTTTCCACGTGGCCGAACTGCAAGCCTGTCACGACCGGTATGCCGGTTACCGACCTGACCTGCTCGATCATGGCGTCAAGAGAATAGCCGTTGTCGTAGTCGGCCAGCCGGCCGCCCGAGAATTCGCCCATCACGATGGCCTGTTGCTTTCCAAGCACGCCTGACTGATACAACTGATAAATCATCCGTTCTATGCGAAACGGATGCTCGTTCACGTCTTCGATATACAGAATCCCGCCCTCGACCGGCGGCAAGTACGGCGTGCCGACGAGGGACGTCAGAATCGCGAGATTGCCGCCCCACAGCATGCCTGTAACGTCCACCGATTGGCGCTGAGGCGCATTGCTCGTCACGGTGAAGCTTGGATGCGAGATCGCGTTCCAGAAGTGCCGCATCGTGAACGCGCTCAAATCCTCCGCGCCGAAGTCGCCGGCGAACATCGGGCCGCCGAAGCTCTTCACGCCGGAATGCGCGAACAGCGCGCACTGGATCGCGGTGAAATCGCTGTGGCCGACAATCGCCACAGGCTGATCCGCGAGCCTGCGCAAGCCCAGGTAATCCAGACCGTGCAGAATGCGCGACGCGCCGTAACCGCCACGCACGGCAAGTACGATGTCTGGCAACGGGCGCGAGGTATCCGCGAGCCGGTTGAGGTCGGCGGCGCGCTCGGCGTCCGTGCCGCCGAAGCGCTGGAAGCGCCGGCGCGTCGCGTCGATGTTTTCCAGACGATGCCCTTCCTTGTGCAGACGCGCGATACCCCGTTCGACGGCCGCCGGATCGTGCGGATAGCCGGAGGGCGCAACGAGATCGATTGTGCGTGATTTCACTATGTTGTCGTTGGATTCGTTATCGATTCGGAGGGATTCGCCGCGGCTTCGCGTGCGCGGCGCGCGTCGCGTTCCTCGCGCGCAAGGCGGCGTCGTTCGGCGAAGAAATTCTTGAGCGCGTGCCCGCATTCGTCGGCGAGTACGCCGCCCGTCACGGTCGTATGGTGATTCAACTGCTGATTCGCGAACATGTCGACGACACTGCCGCACGCACCCGTTTTCGGATCAGTGGCGCCGTAGACGACCCGCGCGATGCGCGCATGCATGATCGCGCCGGCGCACATCAGGCAAGGTTCGAGCGTCACATAGAGCTCGCAGCCGGGCAAACGATAATTTTCGAGTTTCTGAGCAGCGGCGCGCAGCGCGGCCATTTCGGCGTGCGCGGAAGGGTCGTGCCCGCGAATGGGATGATTGAAACCGGTGGCGATGACTTCATCGCCGAGAACGATTACAGCGCCGACCGGCACTTCGCCGGCACGCCGGGCCTCGTCGGCGGCGCGTTGCGCGAGCGCCATGAAGCGGCGGTCGCGCTCGCTCGCGGGATTGTCGCCGGGAGTCGGATAGGGAGCGTCAAGCATCCCGATCACTTCGTTTCCAGCTCCGCGCGCGACTGAGATTGTGCGCGTTCCGAGAGCCGCTCCGCGATGCGCCGGCGATATTCGTGCGGCACGCAACCACCGCCCCGCAGCGATTCGAGCGCCATGTCGAGCGCGAGCATCTTGGCTTGCAACTGGCAGCGGGCGGCGGGGTCAGTCACCTTGTCGAACTCTTCCTGCAGGCCGCGCAGCGCGCGGAGTTGTTCGACCGCCGGCGGGACGAAGCCCGCGTTCTTGAGAATTCGATTGGCAACGCGCACTTCCTCGGGCACGAGGGTGTCGTCGTCGAAGTGTAGCGGAGCGCCCGCGCCCGGCAGGTTGTTGAACTCGCCACGCGTAGCGGCTTCGTTGATCCGCTGTTCGACCAAAGCATCTAGCAATTTCATCGGGGATTACGACCGGTTATTCACCCGCGAGCGGGCGCGGTCTGTCACGATTTCCGTTGGTTAGCTCGAAGTCGGAAGCCAGCCGGAATACCACGCTCGCGCGTTGTTCGGCACGTCTCGACAATCCAGTGCCTATTCTATCAGCGGCCGCCGGGCGGTTTTCGCTCACGCCGCGGGCGTTCGCGGTACAAGGCCGTATACCGGCCTTATCGCGGTGCTTATGCGATCCGCATGCGTCGTTTGCGCAACAATCGTTGACCGCGTCACAACAATTGTGCTTGTACGATGACTAGGCGCCCTGCGCGCTCTTGCTATCGCGCGTATAACCTTCGGTCGCGAGCAGCAGACGACGCGTGTACTCATGCGCGACGTCGCGCGAGCGCACCGCGTCCACGCTCAGTTGCTCGACGATCTCGCCATTGCGCATCACCGCGATGCGCTGGCAAAGGAAGCCGATCACCGCGAGGTTGTGGCTCACGAGGATCATTGTGAGCCTGCGTTGACGGTGCAACCGCCGCAGCAGATTCAGGATTTCCGCCTGCACGGAGACATCGAGCGCGGAAGTCGGCTCGTCGAGCAGCAGCACGCGCGGCTCGACGATCAGCGCCCGCGCGATCGACACACGCTGCCGCTGCCCGCCCGACAACTGATGCGGATAGCGAAAGCGGAACGCCGGGCCGAGCCCCACTTCGGCGAGTGCGTCGAGAACGCGCGCGTCCTGATCGCCAATGCCGTTGATCGCGAGCGGTTCCCGCAAGCTTTTGTCGACCGTGAAGCGCGGATGCAGCGCGCCGTACGGGTCCTGAAACACCATCTGCACGTCGCGTCGTTCGGTGCGCGCACCGATGCGCACGCTGCCGCCCGCAAGCGGCGTCAGACCCGCGAGTGCGCGCAGCAGCGTCGACTTGCCGCTACCCGATTCGCCGACGAGCCCGAACACCTCGCCCTCCTCCACGCGCAGCGAGACGTCGCGCACGGCGTCGACGTGGCCGGTCTTGGTCTTGAAGCGAATGAGCGCGCGTTCGATGTCGATCATCGCGCCGCTCCTTCATCGAGCCACGCCGGATCGCGGCGCAAGGTTGGCAGTTCGTCGGGCGGGTTTTCGAGCGGCGGATTCGCTTCGAGCAGCCCGCGCGTGTACGGGTGCGTCGCACGCGCGAGATCGCGCGCGGCGCAGGTCTCGACGATGCGCCCGCCGTACATCACCGCGACGCGATCGCAGAACGACATCACGAGCGGCAGATCGTGGCTGATGAACACGAGGCCCGTATCGTGGCGGTAGATCATCTCATCGAGCACGGACAAGACCTGCATCGACACGAGGACGTCGAGCGCGCTCGTGGGTTCGTCGGCGACGAGCAGGCGCGGGCCGGCCGAGACCATCATCGCGATCATCACGCGCTGGCCCATGCCGCCCGAGAGTTCGTGCGGATAGGCGTCGGCGACGCGCTCCGGATCGCGGATATGCACCGCCGCCAGCGCCGCCACGATGCGCTCGCGAATCTCACGCCTGCCCTGCTTCGGGGCTTGCCGGACGAAGGTTTCGCGCATCTGCTGCGCGACCGTCATCACCGGGTTAAGCGAGTACTTCGGGTCCTGCAGGATCATGCTCATGCGCGTGCCGCACAGGCGGCGGCGGGCTTTCGGACGCATGGCGAGCAGGTCCTGCCCTTCGAAGCGCAGCGCGTTCGCCGACCATTTCGCCTCGGGCGGCAGAAGCCCGAGCAACGCGCGCCCCGTCAGCGACTTGCCCGATCCCGATTCCCCGACGATGCCCAGCCGCTCGCCGCGCCGCACGGTCAGCGAGACGCCGCGCACGGCGGGCGTGAGCGCGCCATCGTGGCCAGCGAAGGCCACCTGCAAGCCATCGATCTGCGCGAGCGTATCGGACATGTCAGCCTCCATGACGCGGATCGAAGACGTCGCGCAGGCCGTCGCCGAGCAGGTTGAAAGCGAGGCTCACGGCGAGAATCGCCAGACCGGGAATGGTCGCGACCCACCAGGCGTCGAGCAGCACGTTGCGGCCCGCCGCGACCATGTAGCCCCACTCCGGGCTCGGTGGCCGCGCGCCCAGTCCGAGAAAACCGAGACCGGCGACGGCGAGAATGATGCCCGCCATGTCGAGCGTGGCGCGCACGATCACCGACGACGAACACAACGGCACGATATAGCGCAGCAGAATCCGCACCGGCGACGCGCCCTGCAGACGCGCAGCGTGAATGAAATCGGCCTGCGCGAGACGCAGCGACTCCGCGCGCGCGAGACGCGCATACGGCGGCCATGCGGTGATCGACAGCGCGATCACCGCGTTGAGCACGCCCGGCCCCAGCGCCGCCGCGAACGCGAGCGCGAGCACGATCTTCGGGAACGCGAGCGCGACATCGGTCAGACGCATCAGCACGGTATCGACGATGCCGCCGCAATAGCCCGCCACCGTGCCCATCAGCAGGCCGATCGGCACGACCAGCACGACGACGAGAATCGCGATCGCCAGCGTCAGGCGCGAGCCGTGCACGAGCCGCGAGAGGATGTCGCGGCCGAGCTGATCGGTGCCGAACCAGTGCGCGGCGCTGGGCGGCGTGAGACGCTCGCTCAGCACTTGCTGCAAGGGGTCCTGCGTGACGACGAACGGACCGACGGCCGCGACCACGACGAGCAGCACCAGAATCACGAGCCCGAGCATGCTGAGCGGATTGGACGAGAACCGTCGCCAGCGCCGGTATGCGCGCCCGAGCGCGGCCTGCCGCGGCGAAGCAGGCGTATCGGTGAGAAGCCAGGCGCGCCATTGCCGTCGCTGTTGCTTCATCGGCGTGCGCTCCGCGGGAGATTGCATTCGTCGGCTTCCTCCATGTCAGCGCGCGCGTGGATCGAACACGCGATACAGCGCGTCCGTCAGCAGATTGAGCGCGATGAACGTCGCGCCGATCACGAGCGTGCTGCCGAGCACGGCGTTCATGTCGGCGTTGAGCAGCGCGCCCGTCAGATATGAGCCGATGCCCGGCCACGCGAACACGATCTCGGTCAGCACAGAGCCTTCCAGCAAATAGCTGTACGCGAGCGCGATCACGGTCAGCAGCGGCACCGCGATGTTGCCGAACGCATGCCGCCAGATCACGCGGCGCTCGGGCAGGCCTTTCGCGCGCGCGGTCGTCACGTATTCCTGGCCCAGTTGCTCGAGCATGAACGAGCGCGTCATGCGCGACAGATACGCGATCGAATAGAACGCGAGCACGCTTGCCGGCAGCGCGATATGCGAGAACGCGTTTCTGAACACATCCCACTCGCCGGCGAGAATGGAATCGATCAGCAGGCTGCCGGTGCGAGTATCGACCATGCCGTCGTACATCGGATCGATGCGCCCTGGCCCCGACACCCAATGCAGCCGCGCGTAGAAGAGCAGCAAGCCCATCAAGGCGAGCCAGAACACCGGCACCGAGCTGCCCGCGAGGCCGATCACGCGCGCGAGGTGATCGACGATGCGGTTGTGCTTGACCGCCGCCGCGACGCCGAGCGGTACGCCGATCGCGACGCCGATGAAGGTCGACAGTGTCGCGAGTTCGAGCGTCGCGGGAAAGACGCGCTTGATGTCGTCGATGACCGGATTCGCGGTCAGAAGTGAGATGCCGAGGTTGCCGTGCAGCACGTCGCGCGCGTAGATCAGGAATTGCTCGATGAGCGGCTTGTCCAGCCCGAGCCTCAGGCGCGCGGCCGCATACGCGGCGGCGGACGCGCGGTCGCCCAGAATGGCGAGTACCGGATCGATCGGAATCTTGCGGCCGATGAAAAACGTGATCGCGAGCAACCCGAGAAACGTGATGGCGAGCATCGCGATCCAGCGCGCGAGCGCCAATACAATGCGCACGCCGCCGCGCCTGGAACTCGCGGCGCGCATGCGCTCGAAGAACGTGACGGCGCTCACTGCTTCTTGATGTTGCGATACGACACGAGATCGTTGATCGGCCCGACTTCGAGACCGGTGACGCCGGGCCGCGCCGCAACCTGCGACACCTTCTGGAACATGATCACGAACGGCGACTTGGCGAGCACTTCGCGCTGCATCTTTCCGTACAGTTGCGCGCGCTTTTTCGGGTCGCTTTCGGCGAGCGCGGCGTTGGTTTCCTTGGTCAATTGCGGAATGTCCCACGCGTTGCGCCACGCGAGCATCTTGTAGCTCGACGCCTCCGAGTTGTCCGGATTCCATACGAAACCCTGCGCATTGCTGTGCGGATCGATGTAGTCCGCCGACCATTCGCCGATATAGATATCGTGCGCCCGCGCCCGATAGCGCCCGAGCGTCTGCTTGTTGTCGCTTGGCACGAGCTCCACCTTGATGTTGCCGAGCGCGAGATTCGCCTGCACCGCCTGCGCGATCTCGCTGTACGGATAATCGTTGCGCACGTCCATCTTGACCGTGAAGCCGTTGGCGAGACCCGCTTTCGCGAGCAGTGCCTTCGCCTTCGCGACGTCCTGGTGATACGGGTCTTCGTTCAGCGCACCGAGGAAGCCCTCGGGCAGGAACGCCTCATGAACCTTGTAGGTCGTGCGGATCACGTTCTTCTGAATGCCCTGATAGTCGATCAGCCACTTCATCGCTTCCCAGACTTCCGGCTTCGCGAGATTCGGATTCTTGTTGTTGAGGCCGAGGTACATGAGCGTCGCCTGCGGCACGGCGGTGGCCTTGATCACGCCGTTCTTCGAGAGCGTGTCGAGATCGTCGGGAGAGAGATCGCGCGCGACGTCGATATCGCCGTTCTGGATCATCAGGCGCTGGCTCGCCGCTTCGGTCACGTGACGCAGCACGATGCGCTTCATCGCGAGCGGAATGCGGTAACCCTCGAAACGCTGCAGCACGATGCTGTCGTTGGCCGTCCATTTGACGAGCTTGTACGCGCCCGATCCGGCCTCGTTGGTCTTGAGCCAGTCGTTGCCGTAGTCGCCGGCCTTCGCGTGCGATTCGACCAGCTTGCGATCGACCACCGACGCCGGCCACGAGCCGAGCACGTTCAGAACAAAGGTCGGTGCGTAACGCTGATCGGTCGTGACGGAGACGGTCGTATCGTCGATCTTCTTCACGTTCAGCAGCGCGTTGGCCTTCGTCAGTCCGATGCCCGCGAGCACCGCCGCCGCGCCCTTGTCGAGCAGCGCGGTGCGCTGGATGGACCACGCTACGTCATCGGCGGTGAGCGCGTTGCCGGAATGGAACTTGAGCCCAGGGCGCAGTTTGAACGTGAAGGTGAGACCGTCGGGACTCACGGTCCAGGACTGGGCGACATCGCCATTGAATTTCGACGGGTCTTTCAGATCGACCCGCACCAGCCGGTCGTACGTATTCGCGACGTATTCCTCCGGCACGAGCTCGTATATTTCGCCGGGATCGAGCGAGGTGAACTCGTCGAGCAGGGTCGCCATGACGAACATGTCCTTCGGCGTCGCCGCGCTCGCCGTATGCCCGCCGAATCCCGCCGCGAACGCCGATGCGAGCATGAGCGCCGCCAGTGCTATTTTCATGTGCTGTCGTCCTGTGGATGTCGCGTTTTTACATGAGCCGCAGCGGGCCGCATTCTTCGTTGTCGATCAGAGCAAGTTCGCGCGAGCCTGGCAATTCGTAATGCCACCACTCGCTTTTGATGTGCGTGAAGCCCGCGCCATGCATCACGCCCAGCAAGAGCGTGCGGTTGCGCTGCACGTGCTCTGGCAGGCCGAAGTGAAAGTGCTCGGATTCGGCGACCATCGCGTCGAAGCCGGTGCCCATGTCGAGTTCGTTGCCTTCGCCGTCGACGAGCGTGAGATCCACGGCCGTGCCGCGGCTGTGATTCGAGCCGCGTCCGAGTTCCGCGATGAAGTTCGGGTCCGGCAGAAAGTCCCACAGCACTTTTTGCGCTTGCGGCGGACGATAGGCATCGAAGATCCGCAGCGTCATGCCGATGCTCCGCGCGATATCGACGGCTTTACGCAATGCGGCTTCGGCGGGTTCCAGCAGCAGGCAGTGCTGGGCCTTGTAGATGGGTTTTCCGGTGAAATTGCGATCGGTCGCGTAGACGAGATCGATCTGGACGTGGTGGGTTTCGGGCGTGATGTGCAGCAGGCGGGATCGAGTCATGTGTTCGCGTGCAGCTTCGATTTCGAATTCGATAGACGAACCTTAACGCGTTAGAAAAATCCGCGAAACCTTTAAATCGGATTGCTCGCGTGCCGGAGCGGCCAGCGGGCGAGCACTTCGTGGCGCGACTGGCCGAGAAAGCTGCGTACGAGCGCGAATTCGCGGGCGGTCCAGGCGATCGGCGTGATGGCTTGCCGCGCGATGCGATGTTCGTCGTAGAGCAGCGTCACGTGAGGCGTGAAGCGCGGATGGCGTTTGAGCGGAATGCCGGCCGTGTCGAGCGCGGCGCCGAGGCTTTGTTCGAGCGCGTCGAGTGAATCGGTGGCATCGCCCGACAGGACCAGCGGACGTTTGGCGCGTCGACCCGAAAAGCTTTCGATGCGGTCGAGGGTAATGTCGACTGGCGGGAGTCTGACTTGGGAGGCTGCGGCGCGTGCCTGTGCAAGCAGATCGGCGGGGAGGCCGGCAAAAGCGCCGAGGTAATGCAAGGTGACGTGAAGGCGATCCGCAGAAATCGCCCTCGCCTTCAGCCTGTGCCCGACGCGAAGCCGCGCCGCGAGTTCATCGATGAGCGCGGCGGCGGCTTCGTCGGGATAAAGGGCGAAGAAGAGCGAGTCGGTGACGCGCTCACTCTTCCGTTCGTGATCGGGCGGCGCGTCATTCATGCGCCCGGCTCGCGTTCAGCGTGAAGCGGCGAGCGTTATTCCCACTCGATCGTCGCCGGCGGCTTGCCCGAAATGTCATACACGACCCGATTGATGCCGCGCACTTCGTTGATGATCCGGTTGCTCACATGCCCGAGCAGATCATGCGGCAGATGCGCCCAGTGCGCCGTCATGAAGTCGAGCGTCTGCACGGCGCGCAGCGCGACGACGTACTCATAAGTGCGCCCGTCGCCCATCACGCCGACGCTCTTCACCGGCAGGAACACCGCGAACGCCTGGCTCGTCAGGTCGTACCACGACTTGCCCGTCTCCTTGTCGATGGTGTTGCGCAGCGTCTCGATAAAAATCGCGTCCGCACGGCGCAGCAGGTCGGCGAATTCGCGCTTCACTTCGCCGAGAATCCGCACGCCGAGCCCCGGTCCCGGGAACGGATGGCGATACACCATCGCGTGCGGCAAGCCGAGCTTCACGCCGAGCTCGCGCACTTCGTCCTTGAACAGCTCGCGCAGCGGCTCGAGCAGCTTCAGGTTCAAGGTCTCCGGCAAGCCGCCGACATTGTGATGGCTCTTGATCGTGTGCGCGCCCTTCTTGCCCTTGCCCGCCGATTCGATCACGTCCGGATAGATCGTGCCCTGCGCAAGCCATTTGGCGTCGGTGAGCTTGTCCGACTCCTTGTGGAACACTTCGACGAATTCCGCGCCGATGATCTTGCGCTTCGCTTCCGGGTCGGTCACGCCGGCGAGCTTCTGCAGGAATTCCGCGCTCGCATCGACGTGAATCACCTTCACGCCGAGGTGATCCGCGAACGTCGACATCACCTGTTCCGCCTCGTTCTGACGCAACAGACCGTGATCGACGAACACGCAGGTCAGCTGATCGCCGATCGCGCGATGCAGCAGCGCCGCCGCCACCGACGAATCCACGCCGCCCGACAAGCCCAGAATCACATGCTCGCCGCCGACTTGCGCGCGGATCTTCTCGACCGCCTCGTCGATGTAGTGGCCCATCTCCCAGTCCGCCTGCGCGCCGCACAGTTCCAGCACGAAGCGCTCGAGCATCGCGCGGCCCTGCACCGTGTGCGTGACTTCCGGATGCCATTGCAGACCGTAAAAACGGCGGTCGTCATCGGCCATCGCGGCGATCGGGCACGACGGCGTGGACGCCATCAGCTTGAAGCCGGCAGGCAGGTCGACGACCTTGTCGCCGTGGCTCATCCACACCTTGAGCATCGACTCGTCTTTGTCGCTCCTGAAGTCCTGGATGCCCTCGAGAAAACCCGTGTGATTCAGCGCCTGCACTTCCGCGTAACCGAATTCGCGCACGTTGCCGAGCTCGACCTTGCCGCCGAGCTGATCAGCCATGGTCTGCATGCCGTAGCAGATGCCGAGCACCGGCACGCCGAGATCGAAAACGATCTGCGGGGCGCGCGGAGACTTGGCTTCGGTGACCGAGTTCGGCCCACCCGACAGGATGATGCCCTTCGGCGCGAACTCGCGGATGAAAGTCTCGTCGACGTCGTACGGATGAATCTCCGAATAGACATGCGACTCGCGGATGCGCCGCGCGATCAGTTGGGTGACTTGGGAGCCGAAATCGAGAATCAGGATTTTGTCGTGCATGGCTGCGGCCAAAGGCTAAGTGAACGAATGTTGTGTGCCGTCGCGCGGCGTTGATGCGAGCCCGACGGTAAATAAATCGACGGCCGGCGCGAAGGCCGACCGTGCTTGTCTTGCGTATTTGCGAAGCTGCGCGTCTGCTGGGCGTTCCATGCGCTTCGCGCCTTCATCGTGGTACGCGCCCGGCGTCCGGCGCGAGCGGATCGACTCTTCGACCCGTTGCCGGATCGATCTCGCCGCTGATGACCGGTTCGATGCGCCGGCCCGTGACCGGATCGATCGCGCGGCCGGTGACCGGATCGAGTGTGCCGCCCGTGACCGGATCGACCGCGCCGTCCGGATGGGCGACGACGGCGGCCGGCGCGATCGGCGATACGGGATCGAGCGGACGTCCCGCCGGATCGATCGCGCGGCCCGATACCGGGTCGATGGCGGTCGCCCCTGGCGCGCGCGCCGCCGGGCGGATCGCGCTGTCGGCGGACGGCGTAACCGTCGCGCGCTCATCGCCACGCTTTTGCGCGGCTTTTTTCTCCGCGCGCTGCGCCGAAGCCGCGCCGGCCTGCGCCGCGCGCTCGCGCCGCCGCACCACCGACGACAGCCGCACGCTGCCGAAACCCAAAACCACCAGCACCGCGCCGACGACCGCCGCGATGATCTGCCCGAAACCGTCCAGTTGCGGCGAATGCAACCCGAGCAGCCACACCAGCACCACGACGCCCGAGAGCCACTGCACGTGGCCCGACACCCGCGCCGCCCGGGCAGTTAATGCGCCATCGACCGCCGCATGAAACGCGAGCCATGACAAACCGACGAGCGCGACGCCGAGCAACTGCCCGGCGAACACCGGTTGCACGCGGATCGAATCCAGTTGCAGCGCGCCATACAGCCCCGCCCACGGCGTCAGCAGAAACAGCAGGCCGTACGCGAGGAAAATCAGGGCATTAATGACGAGCACGACCCGCAGCAACGGTTTCATGGTCAGTCCGCGTGAAAAATCGACGGTTAATCGACGTTAATCGACGTGGTAGTTCGGCGCTTCCTTCGTGATCTGCACGTCATGCACGTGCGACTCGCGCATGCCGGCCGCCGTGATCTGCACGAACTCAGCCTTCTCGTGCATTTCGGCGATGGTGCGGCAACCGCAATAACCCATGCTCGCGCGCACGCCGCCGACGATCTGGAACAGAATTGCGTTGACCGAGCCCTTGTAAGCCACACGGCCTTCGATGCCTTCCGGCACGAGCTTGTCGATGTTCGCCGAGTTGTCCTGGAAGTAGCGATCCGCCGCGCCGTCCTTCATCGCGCCGACCGAGCCCATGCCGCGATACGACTTGTACTGGCGTCCCTGATACAGGAAGACGTCGCCCGGCGATTCTTCCGTGCCCGCGAGCATGCTGCCCATCATGACGACGTTCGCGCCTGCCGCGAGCGCCTTGGAGACGTCGCCCGAGAAACGCACGCCGCCGTCCGCGATGACCGGCACGCCGGTGCCGCGCAGCGCTTCCGAAACATTGGCGATCGCCGTGATCTGCGGCACGCCGACTCCCGCCACGATCCGCGTGGTGCAGATCGAGCCCGGGCCGATGCCGACCTTCACCGCGTCCGCGCCATACTCGACGAGGGACTTGGCCGCCGCCGCCGTCGCGATATTGCCGCCGATGACCTGCACGTGCGGGTAGTTCTGCTTGACCCAGCGCACGCGTTCGAGCACGCCCTGGCTGTGGCCGTGCGCCGTATCGACGACGATCACGTCGACGCCCGCCGCCGCGAGCAGTTCGACGCGCTCTTCGTTGTCCGGGCCCACGCCCACCGCCGCGCCGACGCGCAGCTTGCCGTCAGCGTCCTTGCAGGCGTCCGGATTTTCGGTCTGCTTCGTGATGTCCTTCACGGTCATCAGACCGCGCAGTTCGAACGCGTCGTTCACGACCAGCACGCGCTCCAGGCGATGACTGTGCATCAGCGCCTTCGCTTCGGCCAGCGACGTGCCTTCCTTGACCGTCACGAGACGCTCGCGCGGCGTCATGATGTTGCGCACCGGCTCGTCCAGGCGCTCCTCGAAGCGCAGGTCGCGGTTCGTGACGATGCCGATGAGTTGCGCGCCCTCGACCACCGGAAAGCCCGAAATGCCATGCTGCTGCGTGAGCGCGATGACGTCGCGCACGCGCATTTGCGGCGGCACAGTGATCGGATCGCGCACGACGCCCGACTCGAAGCGCTTCACTTTGGCGACTTCGCGCGCCTGTTCCTTCGCGGTGAGATTCTTGTGGACGATGCCGATGCCGCCCATCTGCGCCATGGCGATTGCGAGCCGACCTTCGGTGACCGTGTCCATGGCGGCGGACACGAGAGGCATATTCAGGGAGATATTGCGAGTCAGCTGGGATTTCAGGCTGGTGTCGCGCGGAAGAACGCTGGAGAAGGCGGGCACGAGGAGCACGTCATCGAACGTGAGTGCTTTCTGGATCAGACGCATGGCAAATCCTATGGGCGCAAAAGCAGATTATACCGATAGTTCCCTGCATTTTCACTGCCCGAACAGCAGCTTAGGCCATTCAGCCGCAAAATCCGCGCCGCCGGCGGGCGCGATTTTGCCGCTCGCGCGGCCGCGCCGCGTGCAGTTTTGAACAAGACCGGCGCGCCCGGCGCGTGCTACGCTTCGGCGCTTTTCGTGAAATCTTGAAACAAACGTAGGGAGTCGGGCAATGCAGCGCGGTGTGATGTACGGAATGTCGGCGGGCGCCATCTGGGGTTTCATTTTTCTGGCGCCGCGAATCCTGCCAGACTTTTCGCCGCTCACGCTGTCCATCGGCCGGTATCTGATGTACGGCGTCGTGTCGCTCGCAGTCGCGCTGCCGTTCGCGCGCAGGCTCATCGCCAAGCTCACGCGCGCCGATTTCGTCGCGCTGGTGAAGCTGGCGCTGGTCGGCAACCTGCTCTACTACATGCTGCTCGCGAGCGCCGTGCAGCTCGTGGGCGTCGCGCCAGCATCGCTGATCGTCGGCATTCTGCCCGTGACGGTGACGCTCGCCGGCCGGCGCGATCACGGCGCGGTCGAGCTGAAACGGCTCGCCGCGCCGCTGCTGCTGGTGCTGGCGGGCATCGCGTGCATCAATGTGGATGTGTTCAGCGACGTGCTCGGCGGCTCGGGCAGCGGCGAGCCTGCGACGAGCATCCTGACCCGCGTAGCCGGGCTCGCCTGCGCGGTCGGCGCACTCGCGGCGTGGACGTGGTATGCGGTCGTCAACGCGCGCTATCTGCAGGCAAACCGCCATTTCGACGGCAACGAGTGGTCGGTGCTGTGGGGCATCGTGACGGGTCTACTCGGCGCGATCCTCGGCGCGCTGGTGTGGCTGCTGCCCGCAGGCACGGTGCAGGCGAGCGTGCCCGCCGCGCGCTGGCAGCTTTTCTGGATCGTGAGCATCGCGCTGGCGACGGTCGGCTCGTGGCTCGGCAACATGCTGTGGAACGCGGCGGCGAAACGTCTGCCGCTCACGCTTTCAGGTCAGATGATCGCGTTCGAGACGCTTTTCGCGCTGCTTTACGCATTCGTCTACGATAGCCGCTGGCCGCGCACGCCCGAAGTGCTCGCGATCGTCCTGCTGCTCGCGGGCGTGAGCTGGTCGGTCAGACAACATACGGTCGAGCCGGCGCGTCGCGTGGGGAAGACCGGAGAAGCAAAGCAAGCACCCGCGCACTGAACCTGCGTTGAATCAGCGCGAGTCCTTCGACTGCCACTTGCGCCCTTCGATCGATCCGGCGCGGCGCGTCTTGTCGACACGACGCTGGCGCGCGGTCTTCGGATCCACCTTCAGCGGGCGATAAATCTCCACACGATCGAGATCGGCGAGCGCCGCGTCGAGCGGCCTGAGCTTGCCGAACACGCCGACCTTCTGCGTCGCAAGATCGATCTCCTGGTGCGCCCGCAGCACGCCGCTCGCCTCGATGGCCTCGCGCACCGTCGCGCCTTCGCGCAACTCGACGCGCGTGAGAAACGCGCCGCCAGGTAGGCCATAACACACGTCGATCCGCATCATGGCTTACCGTAGCGCTGGTCGGCGCGCTTCACGAAGGAATCGACGAACGTATTGGCGATATGGCTGAACACCGGCCCGATGAGCTTCTCCAGAATCACGTTGGAAAACTCATAGTGCAGCGCGAATTCGATCTTGCAGGCGTCCGCGCGCAGCGGCGTGAAGCGCCAATATCCGGTGAACTTCTTGAAAGGCCCGCTAAGGAACTCCATATCGATATTCGTCGGACGCTTCTGGGTGTTGCGCGTCGCGAAATGCTGCTTGATGCCTTTAAAGCTGATGTCGATCTTCGCCTCCATGCCGTTTTCGTCCTGGCGGCCGATTTCGACGCCGCCGCACCAGGGCAAAAAATTGGGGTAGTCGGCGACATCGGTGACGAGGTCGAACATTTCTTCCGCTGAATGGCGGATCAATACGGTTTTCTGGACGTCTGCCATAGAGGGCGCAGCGGGTGGCTAGATTGGGTGGCAACGCGTCATAAGTTCTTCCGACTGAGGGCGCGCTGCTAAAATCGTGATTTTAAACGAGTTGGGCACTTTCCATTCATGAGCATCATCGACAACAGAAAAGCCTTCTTCGATTACTTCATCGAAGAGCGCTACGAGGCGGGGCTCGTGCTCGAGGGCTGGGAAGTCAAGGCACTGCGCGCGGGCCGCGGACAGATCAAGGAAGGCTACGTCGTCATCAAGCAAGGCGAGCTCTTTCTGATCGGCACGCATATCAGCCCACTGCCCGAGGCGTCGAAATTCGCGAACCTCGATCCGGTACGCACGCGCAAGCTGCTTCTGCATCGCGATCAGATCGACAAGCTCATCGGCAAGGTCGAGCAGCGCGGGCACACGCTCGTGCCGCTGAACTTCCACTACAAGGAAGGCCGCGTGAAATGCGAGATCGGCCTGGCGAAGGGCAAGAAGCTGCACGACAAGCGCGAGACCGAAAAGAAACGCGACTGGGATCGCGAACGCGCGCGACTGATGCGCACGGCGACACGCTGAAACGCGCGAATACAAAGCGGGGCGCTCTGAAGCGCCCCGTTTGTTTTTAGCCCTTCTTGATGAGCCCGCCGCCCTCGCCCTTCACGATGGCCAGCGCCGACGCGATCATCGAGCTCATATCGGACATGTTGCCCGGCACGATCAGCGTATTGCCCTGCTTCGCCAGATTGGCGAACGCGCCGACATACTGCTCCGCTACCTTCAGATTCACCGCCTCCATGCCGCCCGTCATGTGGATCGCCGTGCCGATCTTCTCGATGGCCTGTGCATTCGCTTCCGCCACCGCGAGAATCGCGGCCGCTTCGCCCTGCGCCTGATTGATCGCGGCCTGACGCTCGCCTTCCGACTTCTGGATCGCCGCCTCGCGCGCGCCCGACGCCAGATTGATCTGCTCCTGCTTGCGCCCTTCCGATGCCGCGATCAACGCGCGCTTCTCGCGCTCGGCGGTGATCTGCGCCTGCATCGCGTGGAGGATTTCCTTGGGCGGCGTGAGGTCCTTGATCTCGTAGCGCAGCACCTTCACGCCCCAGTTCGACGCGGCTTCGTCGAGCGCATTGACGATGCTCTGGTTGATGAAATCCCGTTCCTCGAAGGTCTTGTCGAGTTCCAGCTTGCCGATGACCGAACGCAGCGTAGTTTGCGACAACTGCGTGATCGCGAACACGAAGTTGCTCGACCCGTACGACGCCTTCATCGCGTCGGTGACCTGGAAGTACAGCACGCCGTCGACCTGAAGCTGCGTATTGTCGCGCGTTATGCAGACCTGACTCGGCACTTCGAGCGGAATCTCCTTCAGCATATGCTTGTACGCGATCCGGTCGATGAACGGCAGCACGATGTTGAGTCCGGGCGTGAGCGTCGCGTGATATCGGCCGAGGCGTTCCAGAATCCATGCGTGCTGCTGCGGAACGATCTTGACCGTTTTCGACACGATCACCACCGCGATGATGAGCACGATGAGCGCGAAGTACATTTCCATTATTTTTCTCCTTTTTTAGAACTAGCGTTTGGCCGCGACGATGAGACGATTGCCGTCGAGCGCCGTGATGCGATAGAAGCGCGCGCCCTCGGTCTCACCCGGCGCGAGTTCCACATCCCACTGCGCGCCGCGATACATCGCCCGCGCGCGGCCGTCGCGCCATTGATCGACTTCGAGCGTCGCGCCGATATCGAGATTCACCGCCGCATCGCGCGACGCTTCCCCGCGCCGCTTCCAGTTGCCGAAGCGCGAGCGCCGCAGCACCACGACCGCGATCAGCGCGATGACCGCCGCCGCGCCCATCTGCACATACGGCATCGCGCCCATCACGTAGGCGAGCCCGCCCGCGATCATCCCGAGCGCGATCATCAGCAAATAGAACGTGCCGGTGAACAACTCCGCGACGATCAGCGCGCCCGCCGCGACCCACCAGATCAGCCCGCCCGTTTCCATCATCGGTCTCCAAACGAAAACACCCCGGACCAGTCCGGGGTGTTTTTTATATCACGCTACACCGATCCGAAAGCAAGTGGAAAGGTGCGTCACGACTTATTTTGACAACGTCTTCGCCAGCTGCTGCCAGGTTTCGATGATCGTGTCCGGGTTCAGCGACATCGATTCGATGCCCAGCTTCGCGAGCCACTCGGCGAGGTCCGGATGATCCGAAGGACCCTGCCCGCAAATACCGACGTACTTGTTCAGCCTGAGACACGTTTCGACCGCGCGCTTGAGCATGAACTGCACCGCTTCGTCGCGCTCGTCGAAGTCGGCCGCGAGCAGCTCCATGCCGGAGTCGCGGTCGAGGCCGAGCGTCAGTTGCGTCAAGTCGTTCGAGCCGATCGAGAAGCCATCGAAGCGCTCCAGGAACTGCTCGGCGAGAATCGCGTTGGACGGCACTTCGCACATCATCACCAGCTTGAGGTCGTTCTTGCCGCGCTCGAGGCCGAACTTCTTCAGCAGCTCGACCACGCGATCCGCCTGCTTCAGCGTACGCACGAACGGCACCATGATCTGCACGTTGTCCAGACCCATTTCCTCGCGCACCTTCTTCAGCGCGATGCATTCCATATGGAACGCCTCGGCGAAGTCTTCCGCGATATAGCGCGACGCGCCACGGAAACCGAGCATCGGATTTTCTTCGTCCGGCTCGTAGCGCGAACCGCCGATCAGCTTCTTGTACTCGTTCGACTTGAAGTCCGACAGACGCACGATGACGGGCTTCGGATAGAACGCCGCCGCGATCGTGGCGATGCCTTCCGTCAGCTTGTCGACGTAGAACGCTCGCGGCGACGCATGGCCGCGCGCGACGGATTCGACCGCCTTCTTCAGATCGGCGTCGACGTTCGGGTACTCCAGAATCGCCTTCGGATGCACGCCGATGTTGTTGTTGATGATGAACTCGAGGCGCGCGAGACCCACGCCCGCGTTCGGCAACTGCGCGAAGTCGAACGCGAGTTGCGGATTGCCGACGTTCATCATGATCTTGACCGGAATCTTCGGCAGTTCGCCGCGCTGGACTTCGGTCACTTCGGTTTCGAGCAGGCCGTCGTAGATCTTGCCTTCGTCGCCTTCCGCACACGACACCGTAACGAGCGCGCCTTCCTTCAGGATGTCCGTTGCGTCGCCGCAGCCGACCACCGCCGGCACGCCCAGCTCACGCGCGATGATCGCCGCGTGGCAGGTGCGCCCGCCGCGATTCGTCACGATGGCCGATGCGCGCTTCATCACCGGTTCCCAGTTCGGGTCGGTCATGTCGGCGACCAGCACGTCGCCCGGCTGCACGCGCTCCATTTCCGACGGATCGTGAATCACGCGCACGGGACCCGCGCCGATCTTCTGGCCGATCGCGCGGCCCGTGGCGAGCACGTTCGACTGACCCTTCAGCTTGAAGCGCATCTCGGCCTTGCCGGACGCCTGGCTTTTCACCGTTTCGGGGCGCGCCTGAAGAATGAAAATCTTGCCGTCGCGGCCATCCTTGCCCCACTCGATGTCCATCGGACGCTGGTAGTGCTTCTCGATGATCACCGCGTACTTTGCGAGCTCGATCACGTCTTCGTCGGTGATCGAGAAGCGGTTGCGCTGCTCGTGCGGCACGTCGACGGTCTTCACGCGGCCCGGTTCGCCCGGCTTCGTGAATTCCATCTTGATGAGCTTCGAACCGATGGAACGGCGGATGATCGGATACTTGCCCTGTTCGAGCGTGGTCTTGAAGACGTGGAACTCGTCCGGATTCACCGCGCCCTGCACGACCGTTTCACCGAGGCCGTAGCTCGACGTGATGAACACGGTTTCCTTGAAGCCCGATTCGGTGTCGATGGTGAACATGACGCCGGCCGCGCCGACGTCCGAGCGCACCATGCGCTGCACGCCGGCCGACAACGCGACTTCGGCATGCGTGAAGCCCTTGTGGACGCGATAGGAAATGGCGCGGTCGTTGTACAGCGAAGCGAACACGTGCTTCATGCGATCAAGCACGTCTTCGATGCCGACTACGTTCAGATAGCTTTCCTGCTGACCCGCGAACGATGCGTCTGGCAAGTCTTCGGCGGTCGCGGACGAGCGCACGGCGAACGAAAGCTCTTCGGGCGAGCTGTTCTGCAGGACTTCGAAGCCGCGGCGGATTTCGTCTTCGAGACGCGGCTGCATCGGCGCGTCGACGATCCACTGGCGGATTTCCTTACCGGCTTCGGCGAGCGCCTTCACGTCGTCGACGTCGAGCGTCTCGAGACGTTTGGCGATGCGATCCGTCAGGTTGTTGTGATGGAGGAAGTCGCGGAATGCGAGCGCAGTTGTGGCAAAGCCCGTCGGCACACGAACGCCGGCTTCGGAAAGCTGGCTGATCATTTCGCCGAGCGAGGCATTCTTGCCACCGACGATTTCCACGTCGGTCATTCGCAACTGCTCGAATGGAACTACATACGCCTGATCCTTTGCGACATCGTTCGCAACATTGACTGCGTTAGTCATACAAGCCCCTAAGGTGGATGGAATTCACGATCGCACGAGTGGGCTCATATGCGCGGGCGCCCATTGGAAGCGCCTGCGCATCTCGCACAACCTGTTTGATAAACCTTCGGGGAAACGCGACCGGAACCGGCGCATTGCAAATAGAAGCGGGACGTCTGGAATCTGCTCGAAAACGTGGATTACCCAACGAAAAGCCACGAAACGACCGCGATTTGACGAAAATCCGAATCAATTTGTCCGCAATTGCTTATCGAACAGGTTGCCGCTATTCTACCTTGCCGTATTTCAAATTTGGTTCGACCGGACAGTCGTTCCACGGCAAAATCGAGGTCTTTCACGCCTGACCGTGGGTCAGCCCACAGCCGGACGCGGTCTTGATCGCGGTCTTGATCGCGGTCTTGATGTCTGTCAGCGGTCAGCTACCATAACACAGGTTTTCCGCACAGGTTTTTCCGGCGTTCGTGCTTTTGCGGTGCTTTGTGCGCTCGGCTGATCAGCGTTCGAGCACCTTCGCTTCAACTCGTTCCCTCTTTTTTCCGATGCCGCCTTCCGTATTCATCGTCTCCGACGGTACTGGGATCACTGCCGAAACGTTCGCGCATTCGATCATGGCCCAGTTCGACCAGAAATTCCGGCTCGTGCGCGTGCCCTTCGTCGATTCGATCGACAAGGCGTATGCGACCGTCCAGAAGATCAACGAGGCCGTCACGCTCGATGGCCGCCGGCCGATCGTGTTCACCACGCTCGTCGACAGCGCGTCGAACGAAGTCGTCAAGGGGTGCAACGCGCTCGTGCTCGACATGTTCCAGACCTTCATCGAGCCGCTCGAGCACGAGCTGGAAATGAAGTCGACGCACGCCATGGGCCGCGTGCACCAGAACGCCGACACCGAGGAATACAAGAACCGCATCGAGGCGATCAACTTCTCGCTCGCGCACGACGACGGCCAGTCCAACCGCAATCTCGCCGACGCCGACGTGATCCTGGTCGGCGTGTCGCGCAGCGGCAAGACGCCGACGAGCCTTTATCTCGCGATGCAATACGGCGTGAAGGCGGCGAACTATCCGCTGATTCCGGAAGATTTCGAGCGCGGCAAGCTGCCGACTCCGTTGCTCGAACATCGCGAGAAGATGTTCGGTCTGTCGATCGATCCGCAGCGGCTCGCTGAGATTCGCAACGAGCGGCGTCCGGGCAGCAAGTACGCGGCGCTCGAAAACTGCCGCTACGAGATCAACGAGGCAGAAATGATGATGAAGCGCGAGGGCATCAAGTGGCTCTCGTCGACGCACAAGTCGATTGAGGAAATCGCGACGACGATCCTGCAGGAAGTGAAGCCGGAACGGCCTTCCTACTACTGATTACTTGATCGATCAGCGCTGCTGGCGGCACTGCTCGAACAGGCAGATCGCCGCCGCGGCCGCCACATTGAGCGATTCCATGCCGCCCGGCTGCGGAATCGTCACACGATGCGTGACGGCATCGCGCCAGATTTGCGACACCCCCGCCCCTTCGTTGCCGAACACCCACGCAAGCGCGCCCGACAAATCGCAATCGTACAGGGCGACTGCGCCGTGCGAATCGGTAATCGTCACCGGCGCGTCGAGCCGGGCGATCAAATCCGCCGCTTCGACGTCTTCGAAGATATCCAGCAGAAAATGCGCGCCCATGCCCGAGCGCAGCACCTTGGACGACCACGCGTACGCCGTTCCCGGCGCGCAGAACACGCGCGTGATGCCTGCCGCCGCCGCGCTGCGCAGGATCGAGCCGACATTGCCGGCGTCCTGAACGCCGTCGAGGATCACGCAGGTTTCGGCGACGCGCGCGGGCAACTCGGCATCGATCTTTTCGACGAGCAGCAGCATGCCCACGCCATGCACGACGCTGGAAAGCTGCCCGAACAGCGCATCCGGCAGCACGACCACACGCTTTTCCTCGATTCGCGCGACGATCTCGCGGGCCTCTTCATGCGTGAGCGCGCCTTCGGTAACGATGCAGGTCTCCGGCTGACCCGCGGTGTCGAGATAAGCCGAGGCGAGATGCAGGCCTTCGAGCAGCGCGTGGCCGCTTCTGCGCTGCTGCGCCGTGGAACCGGCGAGCGCCTTGATACGCTTGTAGAGCGGGTTGTCCCGCGAAGTGATGGATTTCACGTTGAATCGAATGACGCTCAGAAAGCGAGCGCGTCGGGATCGTCTTCGATCGGCGATGCGACCTGCAGCACTTCCGGCGCGATCTCGGGCAGCACCGAGCCGAAAACCAGCGCATGCGCCTCGCGCACCGGCGCGAACGAACGCCGATGATGCTCGCACGGGCCATGTTCGCGCAGCGCCTTCAGGTGTTGCGGCGTGCCGTAACCCGAATGCGTGGCGAAGCCGTACATCGGATAGGACTCGTGCAGTTCGACCAGCATGCGGTCCCGCGTGACCTTCGCGAGAATCGACGCCGCCGAAATCTGCTTGATGAGCGCATCGCCGCCGATTACGGCTTCGGCGCGGATCGACAGCATCGGGCAGCGGTTGCCATCGACCTTCACCAGCGTCGGAGCGACGGACAGCCCTTCCACGGCGCGCTTCATCGCGAGCATGGACGCGTGCAGGATGTTGATGGTGTCGATTTCCTCGACGCTTGCCGAGGCAATGCAATACGCGAGCGCCCGATCGACGATCTTCTCGTAAAGCTCTTCGCGCCTCTTCGCGGAGAGCGCCTTCGAATCGTCGAGGCCGTTGATGCGCGGCTTGGCGGGATCGAAGATGACCGCCGCGGCAACGACCGGGCCCGCGAGCGGACCGCGCCCGGCTTCATCGACGCCACAGATGATGTCGAAGGGAGAGCTGAAATCGAGCCCAGCCTGAGCTGATCGTGTCGCCGCCATTAGCGCGGCCTCCGCGTTTCGAGCACGCGCGCCACGGCTTCCGCCGCCTTCTGCGACGTGTTCTGACGCAGCGCGATGTGCATGTCGGTGAAGACTTCCGTCAGAGTACGGCGGTTGGCCTCGTCGTTCAACTGTTTCAGCGTAGCGTCCGCGAGCGCCTCGGGCGTCGCGAAATGCTGCAGGATTTCCGGCACGACGAAGCGCCCCGCGAGAATGTTCGGCAAGCCGACGTACGGCAGGTAGCCCTGCCGCTGCATGATCTGACCCGTGAGCCAGGGCACCTTGTACGAGATGACCATCGGCTTCTTGAGCAGCGCCGCTTCGAGCGTCACGGTGCCGCTTTTCACCAGAATCGCGTCGGCGGCGGTCATGGCGCGCTGGGCGTTGCCGTCGGTGATCGTCAGCGACAGATGCGGATGCGCGTCCACGAGCGGCCGCAGCAATTCGCGCAACGCCGGATTCGCCGCGGGCATCAGAAAGCGCACGCCGGGCTCGCGGAGCTGCATCAGTTCCATTGCGTCGAAGAAAGTCGGTCCGATGAGCGAAATTTCGGAGCGGCGGCTGCCCGGCAGCACGGCGATCACCGGACCGCCTTCCGCCAGCCCCAGTTCGCGGCGCGCGCCCATCGTGTCCGGCTCGAGCGGAATTTCGTCGGCAAGTGGATGGCCGACGTAACTCGCCGCCACGCCCGACTTCTCCAGCAGCGCGGTTTCGAACGGAAACACGCACAGCATGTGATCGACCGCCTTCACAATCTTCTTGATGCGCCCGCCGCGCCACGCCCAGATCGACGGGCACACGAAATGCACGGTCGGAATGCCCGCTTCGCGCAACGGCTGTTCGAGCCCGAAATTGAAATCTGGTGCGTCCACGCCGATGAACACCGAAGGCGGCTCCGCGAGCAGCTGGCGCTTGATCTCGTTGCGGATGCCGAGAATCCCGGGAATGTGCTTCAGCGCTTCGACATAGCCGCGCACGGACAGCTTGTCCATCGGCCAGTGCGCTTCGAAGCCTTCGGCCGTCATGCGCGGGCCGCCGATTCCGCTGTAGCGCGTGCCCTCCGGAAGCGTATTGCGCAGGCCCTTGAGCAGCGAGGCGGCGAGCAGGTCGCCGGAAGGCTCGCCCGCGACCATCGCGACGCGTGGCGGGTGGGTGATCAGGGTCATCGGGTGGCGCGTCAGCGGATGATGCCGCGCTGCGACGCCGCGATGAAGTCCGAGAATGCCTTGACGGGTTCGTCGCCCTCGCCGCCTGCCGTGCTCAGTTCCTTGAGCTGCAGTTTCGCCTCTTCGAGCGACAGGCCGCTCTTGTACACGATGCGATACGCCGAGCGCAGCGCCGAGATGGCGTCGGGCGTGAAGCCGCGGCGGCGCAGGCCTTCGACGTTGATGCCGTGCGGCTCCGCCTTGTTGCCCGCTGCAATGACGAACGGCGGCACGTCCTGCACCAGCGCCGAAGCGCCGCCCAGCATGGAATGGGCGCCGATGCGCACGAACTGGTGCACGCCCGACATGCCGCCCACGATCGCGTGATCGCCGACAATCACGTGCCCGGCCAGTTGCGCGTTGCTCGACATGATGACGTTGTTGCCGAGCCGGCAGTCGTGCCCCACGTGCACGTACGCCATGATCCAGCAGTCACTGCCAATGGAAGTCAGACTCTGATCCTGCACCGTGCCCGTGTGCAGCGTCGTGAATTCGCGGATGGTGTTGCGGTCGCCGATTTCGAGCCGCGTCGGCTCGCCCTTGTACTTCATGTCCTGCGGACGGCCGCCGATCGACGCGTAGTGGCCGATGCGGTTGTCCTGGCCAATCGTCGTGTGGCCTTCGATCACGCAGTGCGAACCGACGGTCGTGCCCGCGCCGATCACGACGTGCGCGCCGACGATCGCATACGGCCCGATCTCGACGGACTCGTCGAGCTGCGCGCCCGGCTCGATGATCGCGGTTGGGTGAATCTTGCTCATGCGCTTGTTCGCCTATGCTGTTCGTTACGGTGAACGTGAACGCTTACGCGTCCGTGTTCTTGACGGTACACATGAGCTCGGCCTCGGCGGCGACAGCGCCATCGACCTCGGCACGCGCCTTGAACTTCCAGATGCCCCGCATGTACCGCTCGAAGTGAACGTTGAGGATCAGCTGATCGCCCGGTTCCACCACGCGCTTGAAGCGCGCGCCGTCGATACCGACGAAGTAGTACAGCGTATTGGTCGGATCGTGCGGCTCTTCCGCGAAGGTCAAAAGCGCCGCCGTCTGCGCGAGCGCTTCGAGAATCAGCACGCCCGGCATGACCGGGCGCGTCGGGAAGTGGCCCTGAAAATACGGCTCGTTGATCGTCACGTTCTTCAACGCTTTGATGCTCTTGTGCGGCTCGAGTTCGAGCACGCGGTCCACGAGCAGAATCGGATAGCGATGCGGCAGCAGCGTGAGGATCTTGTGGATGTCGAGATTGATTTTTTCTGTGCTCATGGTCGTTCTGCTCACGCGCGTATCGGGCGCGGAAATTGGACGGCGGGCCGTCTTCGACGCCCGCCCGGATTGCTGTGTCTCGTGAAGCGGCTCGAACCGGCCCGCTCTCGATTCTGCCGCGGCTCACCTCGCTTCAGGTGCCGCTCTCGCCTTCTCGCCTGGGCGCGCCGGCAAGCGCCGTCTCCAGCGCCTTGATGCGCTCGCGCATTTTATCGAGATTGCGCATGATCGCCGCGCTCTTGTTCCAGTCCGCGTGCGGCACGGCCGGGAACGCGCTGGTGTACATGCCAGGCTTCGTCAGCGACTTCGAGACGCCCGACTGCGCCGTGACGATCACGTAATCCGCCAGCGTCACGTGGCCCGCGATACCTACCGCGCCGCCGATCATGCAATGCTTGCCGATGTTCGTGCTTCCCGCGATGCCCGCACAGCCGGCGACGACGGTATACGCGCCGATGCGGCAGTTATGGCCGATCTGCACGAGATTGTCGATCTTCACGCACTCCTCGATGACGGTATCCGCCATCGCGCCACGGTCGATGGTCGTGTTCGCGCCGATCTCGACGTCGTCGGCGATATCGACGGCGCCGACCTGCGGAATCTTCACCCAGCTTCCGGTGCGCGCGTCGCCTTCGCCCGTGAAATCCGGCGCGAAGCCGAAACCGTCCGCGCCGATCACCGCGCCCGCGTGCACGATCACGCGCGCGCCGAGCTTGCAGCCGTGATAGACGGTGACGTTCGGGTACAGATGCACGTCATCGCCGAGCTTGACGCCCCGGCCGACGACCACGCCCGCGTCCAGCTTCACCCGTTCACCGACGACCGCGCCCGCTTCGACCGTCACATGCGGGCCGATCACGGCGCTCGCCGCCACTTTCGCGGCGGGATCGATGCTCGCGCTCGGATGCACGCCCGGCACGGGCTTGGGCGTTGCCAGATCGATGAACGCCTGAGCCACGCGCGCGAAGTAAGCGTACGGATTCGGCGTGACGATGAAATTACTGCCCGCGCGGTTCGTCACCTTCTCGAGGTCAGCGGGGGAAATCAATACGGCGCCGGCGCGCGTCGTCTCCACCTGCGGCAGGTATTTCTGATTCGCGAGGAACGCGAGTTGCCCGGGACCGGCCTTGTCGAGCGGCGCGAGACTCCCGACGGCGTGCGCGCCGTCGCCAGCCACCTCGCCGCCGAAGCGCTTCACCAGATCGTCGAGCGTGATCGCCATGCCTGATGCCATCTCGTCTCGGTCCTCGTCAGTTCGCGCTCGAGCCGCTGGCCGCGCCGCCGGAACTGGCCGCCAGCGCCTTCAGCACCTGATCCGTGATGTCGATCCGCGGGCTCACGTACACCGCTTCCTGAACGATCAGGTCATAGTGCTGCTGCTCCGCGATCTGCTTGATCACCTTGTTCGCCCGGTCCAGCACCGCCGCGAGTTCCTCGTTGCGGCGCTGGTTCAGGTCTTCGCGGAATTCGCGCTGCTTGCGCTGAAAGTCCGCGTCGAGCTGCGCGAGATCGCGCTGACGCGCCGCGCGGTCGGCCGGCGATATCGTGGCGCCGTTCTTGTCGATGTTGTCGGAGAGCGACTTGAGGCGCTGCGCCATGTCCTGCAGTGCCTTGTCGCGCTTGGAAAATTCCTGCTCGAGCTTCAGCTGCGCAGCCTTCGCCGCCGCCGATTCGCGCAGGATGCGGTCGGAATTGACCGCAGCGATGCGCGCTTCCTGGGCGCTGGCGGACACCGCCGTGCCCAGGCCGAGAACCATCGACAACGCAAGCGCCAGCGCCATATGTTTCGAATGCTTACCGGTTCCCAAAGTGTTCCTCACGTTACGTCTGATTGAATGAAGTTCGAGTTCATCGGAGCGCGGCTTAGAAAGCCGTACCGATCTGGAACTGGAACTTCTGGTACTGATCGCCTTCGTGTTTCTGCAGCGGGAAACCCAGGCTCAGCTTGAGCGGGCCGATCGGCGAGATCCACGCGAGACCCACACCGTAGCCGTAACGCAGACCGTTCGCGCCGGACGTCGTGCCGCCCTGGTTCGGATCGCCCCAGACGTTACCGGCGTCGAGGAAGGTGAAAACGCGCAGCGTGCGGTCATAACCCGTGCCCGGCAGCGGGAACGTCAGTTCGATGTTACCCACGGCCATGCGCGAGCCGCCGATCGGGTCGTTCGTCTTCGCGTCGCGCGGACCCAGCGAGCTCGGCGAGTAGCCACGCACCGAACCGATACCACCCGCGTAGTAGTTCTTGAAGATCGGGTACGTCTGGCCTTGCAAGCCCTTGCCGTAGCCGCCCTGCACATTGAAGCCGAGCACGAAACCACGCGCGAACGAGTAGTAGTACTGGAACTGCGCGTCGAACTTCGCGTACGTGGTATTGCCGAGCGGCGTGCCGTATTCGGCGTTCGTCTGCATGTAATAACCGCGGCTCGGCACCAGCGCGCTGTCGCGATTATCGCGCGACCAGCCGACCGTCAGCGGGTAGTTATTCACCACGCGGCCGAACTCGTTCACGTAGTTGATGTACGACTGCGGCGTGTTCGAGTCGGTATCCATCGTGTTCTGCTCGGCGCCTACGCCGAAGAACACGGTGTCCTGCTCGGAGAACGGGATGCCGAACTTGGTGTCCGCACCCATCGTGATGATCTTGAAGCTCGAATCGGTCGAGTAGTACAGCGGCTGATACGTGCGGTAGTACGCGTCGGTGATGCGCTTGATGCCGTCGATCGTGAAATACGGATCGACCTGCGTCACGGTCAGCGTGCGGTACGTTTTCGCGGTGTTCACGTTGACCGAAAGACTCGTGCCGGAACCGAACACGTTGTCCTGCGACACGCCCGCCGAGAGCACCACCTTGTCCGTCGACGAGAAGCCTGCGCCCAGTGTGATCGCGCCGGTGGGCTTTTCCGCGACCTTCACGTCCACGTCGACCTGGTCGCTCGTGCCTTCCACGGGAATCGTCGTGACGTCGACATCGGTGAAGTAGCCGAGACGGTTGATACGGTCCTTCGACAGCGCAAGGCGGCTCGAGTCGAACCACGAGCTTTCGAGCTGACGCATTTCACGACGCACCACTTCGTCACGCGTGCGCGTATTGCCGACAATGTTCACGCGCCGCACGTACACGCGGCGGCTCGGGTCGACCTGCAGCGTGAGCGCCACGGTGTGATTCGCCTGGTCGATCTGGGGCTGCGCGTTGACCTGAGCGAATGCGTAACCGTATTCGCCGAGCTTGTCGACGATCGACTTGGTGGTCGCCTGCAGCTTCTCGGCCGAGAAACGCTCGCCCGGTTTGATCTTGATGAGCTTGTTGAGTTCTGCTTCGCGGTCGAGCAGATTGCCCGACAGATTGATGCTGCTGATCTTGTACGGCTCGCCTTCGTGCACGGCGATCGTCAGATACATGTCCTTCTTGTCCGGCGAGATCGACACCTGCGTGGAGTCGATGCTGAACTCGAGGTAGCCGCGGTTCAGGTAATACGAGCGCACGTTTTCGAGGTCGCCCGTGAGCTTTTCCTTCGCGTAGAGGTCGCTCTTCGTGTACCACGAGAACCAGTTCGGCGTGGACAGCTGCATTTCACCCAGCAGCGTGCTCGAACTGAACGCCTTGTTGCCCACGAAATTGATCTGGCGGATCTTCGCGCTCGGGCCTTCAGCCACCGAGAACAGAATGGCGACACGGTTACGGTCCACCGGCGTCACCGTAGTCGTGACTTCCGCCGCGTAGTAACCGCGCGTGAGGTACTGGCGCTTGAGCTCCTGCTCGGCCTTGTCGACCAGCGCCTTGTCGTAGGAACGGCCTTGCGACAGACCGATCGAGCGCAGTGCCTTGGTCAGGTTTTCCTTGTCGAACTCGTGCAGTCCCGCGAAGTCGATGGCGGAAATGGCCGGACGCTCCTGCACCTGCACGACGACCACGTTTCCTTCTGTGGCGATCTGGACGTCGTTGAAGAAGCCCGTCGCGTAGAGCGCGCGGATCGCTTCGGAGGCCTTGTCGTCGGTGAAGGTATCGCCTTGTTTGATCGGCAGATAAGCGAATACGGAGCCAGGTTCGATCCGTTGGAGACCGTCGATCCGAATATCCTGCACGACGAACGGCGTGGTGGCGTGCGCCGCCATACCCGTCGCGGCCAAAGCCGCGGCCACTGCCGTCTTAGGAACAAAGCGATGAGGTTTGAACAACGTGCTTCCCCAGTATTTAAAGCTGCATTCGTTCCGGCGGTCGCACAAAGGACGCCGCCAGAAATTGTCAAAATGGATCAGAAACGAATCAGGCGAGCGAGGTCGTTGAACAGTGCGATCATCGAAAGCGCGACGATGCAAACCAGGCCCGCCCTTTGCAGAACCAGCTGCCAGCGGTCGGATACAGCCTTGCCGGTGACAGCCTCAACCAAATAATATAACAGATGCCCACCGTCCAAAACCGGAATCGGTAACAAGTTCAACACACCGAGACTGATGCTGACGAGCGCGAGGAACGAGACGAAGGCCGTCAAACCGAGTCTCGCGCTCTTGCCCGCATAGTCGGCAATGGTGACCGGTCCCGACAAATTCTTGAGCGAGGCCTCGCCCGTGATCATCCGCCCGAACATGCGCAGCGAGTACATGCTGATGTCCCACGTGCGGTTCACGCCGAGGCGCAGGCTTTCGATCGGACCGTAGCGCACATCCACCATCGGCAACTGATTCGCGAGCGCCGCGCCGATGCGGCCGACGTCGTGTCCGGTGCTCGCATCGCGCTTGAGCTCGGGTACGATCCGCACCGATTGCTGCGTGCTCTGCTCGCCATTCCGGCGTTCGATCACGAGCGTCACGGGCTTGCCGCCATGCGCCTTCACGTAGTCGATGAAACTGGTCGCGTTGTCGACGGGACGGCCGTCGATCGCGCGCAGCGTGTCGCCCGCCTTCAGGCCGCTTTTCTGTGCGGCGCTGCCCTGCTCGACGCCGGCCACCGAGAGTGTGCCGCCGCCCGGCGTGAAGCCGAGCTTGTCCATGAAGTCCTGATCCGCGTCCGCATCGGTGATGCCGGCGACGCTCACCGGAAAATCGAACTTGCCGTCGTGCGTCTGCGCCGTCAGCACGATGCGCCGATGATCGAACGACGCGTCGAGCAACTTCCAGCGCAGATCGGACCACGAGCGGATCGCGTGGGCGTCGCCGCCTGCGGCGTCGCGCATCGACAGGATTTTTTCGCCTCCCTCGAAGCCCGCGTGCGCGGCCGCGGTGTCCGCCGCCGGCTGCGACACGATGGCCGCGGGCTCGGTGACGCCGCTCGCGAACACCGCGGAAAACAGCAGGATCGCGAGCAGGAAATTGGCGACGGGCCCCGCCGCGACGATCGCGATGCGCTTGCCCACGCTCTGCCGGTTGAAGGCGCGCGGCAAGTCCTCGGCGGGAATCTTCATGCCGCTGTCGGGATCGATTTCGCGCTCGTCGAGCATCTTCACGTAGCCGCCGAGCGGCAGCGCGGCGATCGTCCATTCGACGCCCGTCTTCTTGCTGACCCACTGCACGAGCGGCTTGCCGAATCCGACCGAGAAGCGCAGCACTTTCACGCCACACAGCCGCGCGACACTGTAGTGACCGAATTCGTGGACGACGACGAGCACGCCAATCGCAACGACGAAGGCGACAATTTCGGTCAGGAAGTTCATGACGGCCTCAATGGGCGATGGGTTCGGCGCCTGGCGCGCTCGCGGTGAGCTCTGCGACGAAACGGGAGGCGAGACGGCGCGCGTTCGCATCGGCGGCGAGGACGTCGTCGAGCGCGTTGGCGCTCGTGTTCGGCAACGCGTTCAGCACGCGCTCCACCACACCGCCGATCGCCATGAAGCCGATGCGCCGTTCGAGGAACGCTTCCACGGCGATTTCGTTCGCCGCGTTGAGCGCAGCGCTCGCGATGCCACCCGCTTCCAGCGCCTGAATGGCCAGCGCGAGACACGGAAAGCGCGCGAAATCGGGCTTCTCGAAGGTGAGCTGGGCGATCTGCGCGAGATCGAGCGGTGCGACGCCCGAATCGACACGATCAGGATACGCCAGCGCGTGCGCGATAGGCGTGCGCATGTCGGGGTTGCCGAGCTGCGCGAGCACCGAGCCGTCGGCGTAGGAAACCATCGAATGGATCACGCTCTGCGGATGGATCAGCACCTCGATGCGCGAACCCGGCAGATCGAAGAGCCAGTGCGCCTCGATGACTTCGAGGCCCTTGTTCATCATCGTGGCGGAATCGACGGAAATCTTGCGGCCCATCGCCCAGTTCGGATGCTTGACGGCTTCTTCGGGCGTCACGTTCACGAGCGTCGCGGGCTCGCGCGTGCGGAACGGGCCGCCCGACGCCGTCAGAATGATCTTGGAGACGCCGCCGTGCAGCTTGGCTTCCTTGTCCGCGCAGGGCGGCAGGCACTGGAACACGGCGTTGTGCTCGCTGTCGACCGGCAGCAGGATCGCGCCGTTGTCGTGCACCGCGTCCATGAAGATCTGGCCGGACATGACCAGCGCTTCCTTGTTCGCGAGCAGGATGCGCTTGCCGGCGCGGGCAGCGGCGAGCGTGGGCGCAAGGCCCGCCGCACCGACGATGGCCGCCACGACCGTGTCGCACTGCGAGGCGCGCGCCACTTCGACCAGCGCGTCCGGCCCGTGCATCACTTCGGTCTTGCAGCCTTCCGCGCGCAGCGCCGTGGAGACGCGCGCGGCGGTTTCGGCGTCGCCTACGACCGCCACTTCCGGCTGGAATTTCAGACATTGGGCGACGAGCTTGTCGCCGTTGCGATGCGCGCTGAGCGCATAGACCGAGAACAGGTCCGGGTGCCGCGCCACGACGTCGAGCGTGCTGTCGCCGATCGAGCCCGTGGAGCCGAGCAATGTGAGACGTTTTTGCATAAATTCTTCTCTAGCCGATCAGCCGAGCATCAGCAATGCGATCGGCAATACAGGCAACAAGGCGTCGATGCGGTCCAGCACGCCGCCGTGGCCAGGCAGGAGGCCGCTGGAGTCCTTGACGCCGGCCTGACGCTTCAGGAGCGACTCGAACAGATCGCCGATCACGCTGAACGCGACCAGCACGGACAGCGCGACGAACGAGCGGTCCCAGCCGAGTTTTTCGACGAAGGCCGTGAATACAGTCGGCGCATAAAAGCGGGTGGCGGCGGCGATCGCGCCGATCGCAATGACGGCCAGCCACCCGCCGATGGCGCCTTCCCAAGTCTTGCCCGGGCTGATCGACGGGGCGAGTTTGTGGCGGCCGAGCGCTTTTCCGGCGAAGTATGCGCCTATATCAGCCAGCCAGACTACTAGCAGAAGCGATAGCACGAACGCCACGCCATGCGTGCGCGCGTCGACGACCGCGTGCCAGCAGGCGATGAAAACGACGATTCCCGCGAACAGCAGGAACGCCCGCCATGCACCGCCGGCGAGCTTCGGCTTGCGCACGAGCGTATAAGGACCCGCGAGCACCCAGAAAATCCCGGCCATCTGATACAGCGGCTTCGAAGCGACGCCGAGCCAGGCGCTGAAGATCAGCGCGAGCCCCGCGACCAGCGCATAGGCCACCGGCCCCGCCCCGTTCAGCTTGAGCAGCCGCCCCCATTCCCAGGCCGCGAACACGACGACGAAGCCGATGAGCGCCGCAAACGCGCCGATCGGCGCGAACAGCGTGACCGGCACGAGAACCGCCAGCAGAACGATTGCCGTGATGACACGGGTTCTTAGCATGAAAGGGTGTCGGCCTTCTGCGATTGGGAAGCGAGTTGCGCGCTGGTGCGCCCGAAGCGGCGTTCGCGCCCGCCGTACGACGAGATCGCGCGATCGAGCGCGGCGGCGTCGAAATCCGGCCAGTAGGTGTCGGTGAAATAGAGCTCGGTGTACGCGAGCTGCCACAACAGGAAGTTGCTGATGCGCTGCTCGCCGCCGGTGCGGATGAACAGATCCGGCTCCGGCGCGTAGGCCATCGCCAGATGTTCGGCGAACGATTCGTCGTCCACACGGGCCGGCACGCCGGTTTCGAGCGATTGCGCGATGAGCTTCTTGGTCGCCTGCATGATGTCCCAGCGTCCGCCGTAGTTGGCGGCAATGGTCAGCGTGAGGCGCGTATTGCGTGCGGTCTTGGTTTCGGCGCGCTGGATCAGCGCGCGGATGCGGTCGTCGAATTGCGAGATGTCGCCGACGACGCGCAGGCGAATGCCGTTGGCGTGCAGCTTGCCGATCTCGCGCTCCAGCGCGGTCACGAACAGACGCATCAGGAAGGAGACTTCTTCGGTCGGACGGCGCCAGTTTTCCGAGCTGAACGCGAAAAGCGTCACGAACTCGACGCCGCGCAGCGCGCAGCTTTCGACGGTGGCGCGCACCGCGTCGACGCCGCGCGTATGACCGGCGACGCGCGGCAGACGCCGCTCCGTCGCCCAACGGCCATTGCCGTCCATGATGATCGCGACGTGACGCGGGACAGCCGCGACATCGGGCACGGTAACGGTAGAGCTGGAATAGGTCATGGCCGCTGAATCTTGAAAAACTGAGGGAGTGAGAGCCGGCCTCGATGATCGAACGCCCGAGGCCGGCAGAACCGTCTCTACGGCCTCACACCGTCATGATTTCCGATTCCTTGGTCTGAACGAGCTTGTCGATCTCGGCCACGAACTTGTCCGTGAGTTTCTGGACTTCATCGCTCGAGCGGCGCTCGTCGTCTTCCGAGATTTCCTTGTCCTTGACCAGCTTCTTGAGCGCGTCGTTCGCGTCGCGACGCAGGTTGCGCACGGCGACCTTGGCGGTTTCGCCTTCGCTCTTGACGACCTTGGTCAGCTCGCGGCGGCGCTCTTCGGTCAGCGCGGGCATCGGCACGCGGATCAGATCGCCCTGCGTGGCCGGGTTCAGGCCCAGATCCGATTCGCGGATCGCCTTCTCGACCACCGGAACCATCTTCTTTTCCCACGGCTGCACGCCGATCGTGCGCGCGTCGACGAGCGTCATGTTCGCAACCTGCGAGATGGGCACGTTCGAACCGTAGTAGTCGACCTGAATGTGATCGAGCAGGCCCGTGTGGGCGCGGCCCGTGCGAATCTTGGCGAGATCGGCCTTGAACGCTTCGATCGACCGCTGCATCTTCTGGTCGACGCCCTTTTTAATGTCAGCCACACTCATTTGAACCTCCAAACCTGGGTTTTACTGGCGAAACGCGGCGCTTCCCGCGCGTGGCTTTTGCGCTGCCGCGCGGCGCCGGATATCGCGAGAGTTTACACGTGGACGAGCGTACCCTCGTCGTCGCCCTGCACGATGCGCTTGAGCGCGCCCGGCTTCGTGATCGAGAACACGCGAATCGGCAGCTTCTGGTCGCGGCACAGCGCGAACGCCGTCGCGTCCATCACCTGCAGATTGCGGCCGATCGCTTCGTCGAAGCTGATCGTGCTGTAGCGCGTCGCGTCCGGATCCTTCTTCGGGTCGGCGGAGTATACGCCATCGACCTTCGTCGCTTTCAACACCACTTCGGCGCCGATTTCCGAGCCGCGCAGCGCAGCAGCCGTGTCCGTCGTAAAGAACGGGTTGCCAGTGCCGGCCGCGAAGATCACGACCTTGCCCTCTTCGAGCTGACGAATCGCGCGCGGACGAATGTACGGCTCGACCACCTGGTCCATGCGCAGCGCCGACTGCACACGCGCCTCGATGCCCGCGTGGCGCATCGCATCCTGGAGCGCCAGCGCGTTCATCATCGTGGCGAGCATGCCCATGTAGTCGGCGGTCGCGCGATCCATGCCGGCCGCGCCGCCCGCGACGCCGCGGAAGATGTTGCCGCCGCCGATCACGACGGCCAGTTGCGTGCCCATCCGCACCACTTCAGCGACGTCCGCCACCATCCTTTCGATCGTTGCGCGATTGATGCCGAAAGCATCGTCGCCCATCAGGGCTTCGCCGGAGAGTTTGAGGAGTACGCGTTTGTAGGCTGTGGGCATATGAGGTTCCGATCGCGCCGAGGAGGGTTGCAACAACGTAGAACTGTAGGGGTGAAACATTGCTTACCGCAAGCGGGCCGGATCGGGCGGCGGGCGCGGTTAATCAGGGTTTACCCCCAATCTACCGCGCCCGCTGCGGGTGCGAACCGGATCGCGTGAATGCGCGCGGCGGGACGATCCGCCGCAGGTACTACTTTTCTGGCTCGGCGCGCGAGCGCTCCATGAGAACACACGCGCCTTAAATGCACCTTAGGACTCGATTACGACTGCTTGGCCGCAGCGACTTGCGCCGCCACTTCAGCCGCGAAGTCGTCCTGACGCTTCTCGATGCCCTCGCCCACCACGAACAGCGCGAACTTTTGCACCGATGCGTTGGCAGCCTTCAGGTATTGCTCGATGGTCTGCTTGTCGTTCTTCACGAACGGCTGGTTCAGCAGCGAGACTTCCTTCAGGTACTTCTGGATCGAGCCGTCGACCATCTTCGCGACGATCTCGGCCGGCTTGCCCGACTCAGCGGCCTTCTGCTCGGCGATGCTGCGCTCCTTGGCGATCAGATCGGCCGGAACTTCGTCCGACGACAGCGAAACCGGCTTCATCGCGGCGACGTGCATTGCCACGTCCTTGCCGACTTGCTCGTCGGCGCCCGTGAACTCGACGAGAACGCCGATGCGCGTGCCGTGCAGGTACGAAGCGACCTTGTTGGCCGACTCGAAACGCACGAAACGGCGGATCGACAGGTTTTCGCCGATCTTGCCGACCAGCGCCAGACGCACGGCGTCGACCGTCGAGCTTTCGAGCGGCAGCGCCGACAGCGCAGCCACGTCAGCGGGATTCTGCTTGGCAACCAGTTCAGCAATCGTCTTGCCGAATGCGAGGAAGTCGTCGTTCTTCGCGACGAAGTCGGTTTCGCAGTTCAGTTCGACGAGCGCGCCCACGCCGCCTTCGACGTGCGCCGTGATAATGCCTTCAGCCGTCACGCGCGATGCCGCCTTGCTCGCCTTGTTGCCGAGCTTCACGCGCAGCAGCTCTTCGGCGCGCGCCATGTCGCCGTCGGCTTCCGTCAGCGCCTTCTTGCATTCCATCATCGGCGCATCGGTCTTCGCGCGCAGTTCTGCCACCATGCTTGCGGTAATTGCCGCCATCATTCGCTCCTTGAGTCTGTTTGATACGTGCCGCCGGCCTTTAGTGCTTGCCCACGGCAGAAAAATGGGATTGCTACGTCGCGCTGACTAAAAAAAAGGGGCCTTTCGCAAAGCCCCCTTTTTTGTCGGCCACAGGGCTCGATTACGCCTCTGCGTTGACCTCGACGAACTCGTCGCCTTCGCCGTTGCGCACGGCCTGAACAACGTCGTTCACCGCGTTCGCACGGCCTTCGAGGATCGCGTCAGCCACGCCTTCGGCGTACAGCGCCACGGCCTTCGACGCGTCGTCGTTGCCCGGGATCACGTAGTCGATGCCTTCCGGCGAATGGTTCGTGTCGACCACGGCGATGACCGGAATGCCGAGCTTCTTGGCTTCGGTAACAGCGATCTTGTGGTAGCCGACGTCGATGACGAACATCGCGTCAGGAATGCCACCCATGTCCTTCACGCCGCCGATCGACTTTTGCAGCTTGACCATTTCGCGTTCGAACAGAAGGGCTTCCTTCTTGCTCATGCGCTCGGTTTCACCCGACTCCAGCGCCGCTTCCATGTCCTTCAGGCGCTTGATCGAAACCTTCAGCGTCTTGAAGTTGGTCATCATGCCGCCGAGCCAGCGGGCGTTGACGAAAGGCATGCCGGCGCGCGCTGCTTCCTGAGCGATGGTGTCGCGCGACTGGCGCTTCGTGCCGACAAAAAGAATCGTGCCGCGGTTCGCAGCCAACTGGCGCACGTACTTCAGCGCGTCGTTGTAGAGCGGCAGCGTCTTTTCGAGGTTGATGATGTGAATCTTGTTGCGATGACCGAAGATGTACGGGGCCATCTTGGGGTTCCAGAAGCGCGTTTGGTGACCGAAGTGGACACCGGCTTCCAGCATTTGACGCATCGTGACTGCCATGGAATTCTCCGCGAGGGTTGGGTCTTAAGCCGGCTGCCGCATCCCGCGCTGTTTTATTGATAGCGTGAGACACCCTGGGTGCGCCGGCTTGCGAATCGACTGAAATTACTTCCCAAGCCCGAAACCACCGCTGCCTTGCGACTGACGAGAGATTCTCGCACTAGATCGTGACGGCAATATGGATTAGGACTTAGCCCGTGAGTATAGCATGTGAGGATTGATCGGCTCAAGCCGAACGACCGGACCGGATTCGCACGCGCACCGCGCCCGAATCCGTGCGTCGCGCCTGAAGCCCGCTTGCCGTCCGGTCCGGCGCCCCCAACTAACCGGGTGCGGCACATTTCTTATGGTGCGATAATGCCGCTTTCGCGGCTCACGGCCGCCGCCCACGCAATCTCCCGCATTTCCGAGCCAAGTCATGTCCATTACGCTGAAAAACGATCACGATATCGCTCAGATGCGCGTCGCCTGCCGGCTCGCCAGCGAAGTGCTCGATTTCATCACGCCCCACGTCGCACCCGGCGTGACCACAGAGGAACTCGACCGCCTCTGTCATGAATATATGGTGAAGGAACAGGGCACTGTTCCCGCACCGCTGAATTATCAGCCGCCTGGCTATCCGCCGTACCCGAAGGCCACCTGCATTTCCGTGAATGACGTGATCTGCCACGGCATTCCGGGCGAAAAAGTGCTCAAGAACGGCGACGCGCTCAATATCGACATCACTGTCATCAAGAACGGCTATTTCGGCGACACGAGCCGCATGTTCATCGTTGGCGAGGGCTCCATTCTGGCGAAGCGCCTCGTCCAGACGACCTTCGACTGCATGTGGCTCGGCATCGATCAGGTGCGTCCGGGCGCGCATCTCGGCGATATCGGCGCGGCGATCCAGAAGCACGCCGAATCGCAGGGTTACAGCGTCGTGCGCGAATACTGCGGCCATGGCATCGGCCAGGTGTTCCATGAAGAGCCGCAGGTGCTGCACTACGGCCGCCCCGGCACCGGCATCGAGCTTCAGACAGGCATGATCTTCACCGTCGAGCCGATGATCAACGCCGGCCGCCGCGAAATCCGCACGATGCCCGACCAGTGGACCGTCAAGACGCGTGACCGCAGCCTCTCGGCACAATGGGAGCACACCGTGCTGGTCACGCCGACCGGCTACGAAGTGCTAACCGTTTCCGCCGGCACGCAGGCGCCTTCGCAGCTGATCGCGGCCACGGCCTGATTTTTCGTCACTTCGCGCGCCTGCTTTCCGGCCGGCGCGTCCTTACCTTCTTCCTCGCCCATCCATGAGCGTCACCGCCGCCGTCGCCACGCCCTGTGAAACGTTGCGCGCCGCCTACAAGGCAGCGAAGGCGGCGCTCATCGAGCGCTTCCAGGCAACTTCGAGCGTCGAGCCGCTGATGCACGCCCTCGCGCGCGCCACCGACGATGCCCTGAAAGGCGCCTGGAACGCCTGCGAAATGCCCGCGAATGCCGCGCTCGTCGCGGTCGGCGGCTACGGACGCGGCGAGCTCGCGCCCTATTCCGACGTCGATATTCTCGTGCTCCTGCCCGATGCCGCGCCGCAAGCCGACGACGCCGGGCTCAACAGCCGCGTCGAACGTTTCATCGGCATGGCGTGGGACCTCGGGCTCGATATCGGCAGCAGCGTGCGCTCGGTCGAGCAGTGCATCGCCGAGGCAGGCAACGACATCACGGTGCAGACCTCGCTGCTCGAGGCGCGGCGCATTTGCGGCGACACCGCGCTGTTTCAGCACTTTTCCGCGCGCTATCACGAGACACTCGATCCGCGCGCGTTCTTTCAGGCGAAAGTGCTGGAAATGCGCCAGCGCCACGCGAAATTCCAGGACACGCCGTACAGTCTCGAACCGAACATCAAGGAAAGCCCCGGCGGCCTGCGCGACCTGCAACTGATCCTGTGGATCGCGCGCGCGGCAGGCTTCGGCAGCAGCTGGCGCGAGCTCGATACGCGCGGGCTCATCACCGAGCGCGAAGCTCGCGAGCTGCGGCGCAACGAAGGCTTTCTGAAGTCGCTGCGCGCGCGGCTGCACGTGATCGCGAAGCGCCGGCAGGACATCCTCGTTTTCGATCTGCAAACGCCGCTCGCGGAAAGCTTCGGCTTTACGGCGACCAGCGCCAAACGCGCGAGCGAGCAGTTGATGCGCCGCTACTACTGGGCGGCGAAGGCGGTCACGCAGCTCGCGACGATCCTGATCCAGAACGTCGAAGCGCAGCTTTTCCCATCGACGAGCGGCATCACGCGCGTCATCTCGGGGCGCTTCGTCGAGAAACAGGGAATGCTCGAAATCGCCCGCGACGACGTCTTCGAGCGCGAGCCGCATGCGATTCTCGAAGCCTTCCTGCTGTACGAACAGACGCGCGGCGTGAAGGGATTCTCGGCGCGGACGCTCCGCGCGATCTACAACGCGCGTGACCTGATGGACCGCGACTGGCGGCGCGATCCCGAGAACCGCCGGCTCTTCATGGAAATTCTGAAACAGCCGGAAGGCATCACGCACGCGTTCCGCCTGATGAACCAGACGAGCGTGCTCGGGCGTTATCTGCTGAACTTCCGGCGCATCGTCGGACAGATGCAGCACGATCTGTATCACGTCTATACGGTCGATCAGCACATCCTGATGGTGCTGCGCAATCTGCGTCGCTTCGCGATCGCCGAGCACGCGCACGAGTATCCGTTCTGCAGCCAGCTCATGGGCAACTTCGAGCGGCCGTGGGTGCTCTACGTCGCGGCGCTGTTTCACGACATCGCGAAGGGTCGCGGCGGCGATCACTCCACGCTCGGCATGGTCGATGCGCGGCGTTTCTGCCGCGAGCACGATATCGGCGCGGAAGATACGGAACTCGTCGTCTGGCTCGTCCAGCAACACCTGACGATGAGTCAGGTCGCGCAAAAGCAGGACACGAGCGATCTCGAAGTCATCAGGCAATTTGCGTCGGTCGTGAAGACGGAGCGGCGGCTCACGGCGCTGTATCTGCTGACCGTCGCCGATATCCGCGGCACGAGCCCGAAAGTCTGGAACAACTGGAAAGGCAAACTGCTCGAAGACCTGTTCCGCGCGACGCAGGCCGTGCTGGGCGGCGCGCAACCGGACACGCATTCGGAGCTCAAGTCGCGGCAGGAAGCGGCTCTCGCGCTGCTGCGGCTCGAAACCGTGCCGGAAGGCGCGCAAAAGCGCTTGTGGGATCAGCTCGACGTCGGTTATTTCCTGCGTCACGATCCGGCCGACATCGCCTGGCAGACACGCGTGCTGTATCGCCACGTCGAAAGCGATGCGCCGATCGTGCGCGCGCGGCCCTCGCCCATCGGCGCGGCGCTGCAGGTGCTCGTGTACGTGAAGGACCGGCCGGACCTGTTCGCCGGCATCTGCGCGTATTTCGACAAGAACGGCCTGTCGGTGCTCGATGCGCGCGTCACGACGACGCGTCACGGCTACGCGCTCGACAACTTTCTTGTCGCGCATCCGGATCACGACGGGAGTTATCGCGATATCGCCAACCTCGTCGAACAGCAGCTGGCCGCGCTGCTGACCGACGAACGGATTCTGCCCGAGCCGTCGAAAGGCCGTGTATCAAGGCTCGTGCGCACGTTTCCGATCACGCCGCGCGTGGACCTCCGTCCCGACGACCGCGGCCAGTACTACATCCTGTCCGTATCGGCCAACGACCGGCAGGGCCTTCTTTATTCGATCGCGCGCGTTCTGGCGCAACACCGGATCGGCGTGCAGGCGGCACGGATCAACACGCTCGGCGAACGCGTCGAGGACGTGTTCCTGCTCGACGGCAAGAGCCTGTCGAACAACCGCACCCAGATCCAGGTGGAAACCGAACTGCTGCGCGCGATCGCAGCCTGAGACTTTATGCGCGTCAAACTGACAGCCAAACATCCGCGTCCCACTTCGGCGACGCGTTCGCCGGTTCGGGCCGGCACGACCACCGGGCGCAAGCCTGTTCGCGCGAGCGCGCCGGATGAAGCGCGGCCGAAGCACGAGGGCCAGCCTGCTGGCGAGAAGCGCGGGTTCAAGCCGCCCGGTGGCGATTCCCGACCGGGCTCGGGCGAGCGTGGTCCACGCAAACCCTTCGGAGATCGTCCGGCGCCGCGTGGTGAGCGCGCTTCGGGCGGCGATGAGCGCCGTCCATTCAAGCCGCGTGGCGAGGATTCGCGTCCGGCATTCGGCGAGCGTGGTCCGCGTAAGGCGTTCGGGGATCGTCCGGCGCCGCGCGGCGAGCGCGCTTCGAGCGGCGACGAGCGTCGTCCGTTCAAGCCGCGTGGCGAGGATTCGCGTCCGGCATTCGGCGAGCGTGGTCCGCGTAAGGCGTTCGGGGATCGTCCGGCGCCCCGTGACGAACGCGCATCGGGTGGTGACGAGCGTCGTCCGTTCAAGCCGCGTGGCGAGGATTCACGTCCGGCATTCGGCGAGCGTGGTCCGCGTAAATCGTTCGGGGATCGTCCGGCGCCCCGTGGCGAACGCGCATCGGGTGGCGACGAGCGTCGTCCGTTCAAGCCGCGTGGCGAGGATTCGCGTCCGGCATTCGGCGAGCGTGGTCCGCGTAAATCGTTCGGGGATCGTCCGGCGCCCCGTGGCGAACGCGCATCGGGTGGCGACGAACGTCGTCCGTTCAAGCCGCGTGGCGAGGATCCGCGTCCGGCTTTCGGCGAGCGTGGACCGCGTAAGGCGTTCGGGGATCGTCCCGCGCCGCGCGGTGAACGCGCATCGGGCGGCGAGGAGCGTCGTCCGTTCAAGCCGCGTGGCGAGGATCCGCGTCCGGCTTTCGGTGATCGTGGACCGCGTAAGGCGTTCGGGGATCGTCCCGCGCCGCGCGGCGAGCGTGCTCCGGGAGGCGACGAACGTCGTCCGTTCAAGCCGCGTGGCGATGATTCGCGTCCGGCTTTCGGTGATCGTAGTCCGCGTAAATCGTTCGAGGATCGTCCGGCGCCGCGCGGCGAGCGAGCTTCGGGCGGCGACGAACGTCGTCCGTTCAAATCGCGTGGCGATGATTCGCGTCCGGCTTTCGGCGATCGTGGTCCGCGCAAGTCTTTCGGAGACCGTTCGGCGCCGCGCGGCGATCGCCCATCACGGAGCGACGATTCGCGTCCGGCTTTCGGCGATCACGGCCCGCGCAAGACATTCGAAGATCGTCCGATCAAGGCGCACGACGAGCGACGCGAGCGCAACGAACGCAGCGAGGGCCATAAGCCGGCAGCCCCGGCCCCCGCTCCCGAATCCGCACCCAAACACCGCGACCACCACGACGGCCTCGTGCGCCTGTCGAAAGTGATGTCGGAACTCGGCCTCTGCTCGCGCCGCGAAGCCGACGAGTGGATCGAAAAAGGCTGGGTGCTCGTCGATGGCGTCGTGATCGACACGCTCGGCACGCGCATCCGTCCGACGCAAAATATCGAAGTCCTGCCCGCGGCGCACTCCGCGCAGTCGCAACTCGTCACGATCCTGCTGCACAAGCCGGTGGGCTACGTGTCGGGACAGGCGGAAGACGGCTACGAGCCGGCCGTCACACTCGTCAACCCGGCGAATCACTGGGACGAAGACCGCTCGGGTATCCGCTTCACGCCGAGCCATCTGCGCACGCTCGCGCCCGCTGGCCGGCTCGACATCGACTCGACGGGCTTGCTCGTGCTCACGCAGGACGGCCGCATCGCCAAGCAACTGATCGGCGGCCATTCCGAGGTCGACAAGGAGTATCTCGTGCGCGTGCGTCTCGGCGAGCACACCGTCGACGTGGACCGGCATTTCCCGGAAGAGAAACTCGCGCTGCTGCGCCACGGTCTCGAACTCGACGGCGTGCCGCTCAAGACCGCGCAGGTCAGCTGGCAGAACGGCGAGCAGCTTCGCTTCGTGCTGCGTGAAGGCAAAAAGCGCCAGATTCGTCGCATGTGCGAACTGGTCGGGCTGGAAGTCGTCGGCCTGAAGCGCATCCGCATGGGCCGCGTCACGCTAGGGACGCTGCCGCCGGGCCAGTGGCGCTATCTCGCGCCGAACGAAACCTTCTGAGCGTCTCTGAAGGCCGCACGCACGGTCTGACGAACGTGCGTGCCGACCTCTGCTGCGTCGCAAAAAGGCGACGTTTTACCCCAAAATCCGGCACGATCCACCCGCGATCGTGCCATTTCATTTTTGGCCGCTTTTTGGCTAAAGAAAATCAATCACCGATCCGTTACACCAGGCAAGACCGATGCGCGCCCCGCGCGCCCGGCTCAGGCATGCGGCAGCAGGACCAGCATTGAACGGCACAGAGGGAGAAGCGCCATGTCAGTTGAGATCATCGTTCGTGAGTCAGGAACCGGTCTGGAGATCGTGAGCGGTCGACGACGGCTCGAAGCCCTGCTCGCGCTGCGCGACGAAGTCGTCGTGATGAGCCCCGGCATCGGTGAAATGGTGATCGCCCGTTTGCCGGACGGACGACTCCAGGCATCGGCGAATCCGGAGCATGTGGCGCTGTTCCGTCAGCCCGATATCAGCGGCAGTCCGAAAACGTTGGCGTAAAGCGGTAAAGGAAAGGCCGCCTCTTCCGAAGCGGCCTTCCGCCTGATTTTCCGCAGCAGGAAGCGCGCGGCGTTACTCGTCGCGCACCGCATCGAGTCCCGGAAACAGCACTTCCGTGAAACCGAACTTCGAGAAGTCGGTAATGCGCATCGGATAGAGCTTGCCGATCAGATGGTCGCACTCGTGCTGCACGACGCGCGCATGAAAGCCTTCGGCGAGCCGCTCGATCGCCTTGCCGTACTGATCGAAGCCCTGATAGCGGATCATCGAGAAACGCTGCACCGCGCCGCGCAAGCCCGGCACGGACAGACAGCCTTCCCAGCCCTCCTCCATGTCGTGGCCGTTCGGCGTGATGATCGGGTTGATCAGCACCGTCTCCGGTACCGAAGGCGCCTCGGGATAACGTTCGTTTTGCCCGAAGCCGAAGATCACCACCTGCAGGTCGACACCGATCTGCGGCGCGGCGAGGCCGGCGCCGTTGGCGTCGCGCATCGTGTCGAACATGTCCTGCACGAGCGCGTGCAGTTCGGGCGTGTCGAAATGCTCGACCGGCTGCGCGATGCGCAACAGCCGCGGATCGCCCATTTTGAGGATTTCTCGAATCATGGAGTGACTCCTTCCAAAAGCTTGCGCATGCCGTCTTCGTCGAGTACGGGAACGCCGAGTTCCTCGGCTTTGGCGAGCTTGCTGCCCGCTTCCGCGCCCGCCACGACGTAGTCGGTCTTTTTCGATACCGAGCCGGCCACTTTCGCCCCGGCCGCCTCCAGCATTTCCTTCGCTTCCTCGCGCGCGAGCGTGGGCAAAGTGCCCGTCAGCACGACGGTCTTGCCCGCCAGCACGCCCTGCGGCGCCTTTGGCGCGGGCGGGCCCTCGGGCCACGACACCTTCACGCGCAACTGTTCGATCACGTGCTGGTTGTGTTCTTCGCTGAAGAAGTTGTGGATGGCCTCGGCGACAATCGGGCCCACATCATTGACTTCGAGCAGCTCTTCGACGGACGCCACCATGATCGGATCAAGTGAGCCGAAGTGCTTCGCGAGATCCTTCGCGGTCGATTCACCGACGTGCCGGATGCCCAGCGCGTAAATGAAGCGCGCCAGCGTGGTCTTGCTCGCCTTCTCGAGCGAATCGATCAGGTTCTGCGCGGATTTGTCCGCAAAGCGGTCGAGCGCCGCGAGCGTCGAAAAGCCGAGGCTGAACAGATCGGCGGGTGTGCGCACGAGATTCTGCTCGACGAGCTGGTCGATGATCTTTTCGCCGAGGCCGTCGATATCCAGCGCGCGACGCTGCGCGAAGTGCCAGAGCGCCTGCTTGCGCTGCGCCGGGCAAAAGAGCCCGCCCGTGCAGCGCGCGATCGCTTCGTCGGGCAGACGCTCGATTTTCGAGCCGCAGACCGGGCATTCCGTGGGCATCACGAATTCGCGCGCATCGGCGGGACGGCGCTCCAGAATCGCGCCCACCACTTCGGGAATCACGTCGCCTGCGCGGCGCACCGTGACCGTGTCGCCGATGCGGATGTCCTTGCGACGCACTTCATCTTCGTTGTGCAACGTGGCGTTCGTGACCGTCGCCCCGCCGACGAACACCGGCGCGAGCCGCGCGACCGGGGTAATCGCGCCGGTGCGGCCGACCTGCACGTCGATGGCGAGCAGTTCCGTGAGCGCTTCCTGCGCCGGGAACTTGTGCGCGAGCGCGAAGCGCGGCGCGCGCGAGACAAAGCCGAGCTTGTCCTGCTCTTCGCGGCGATCGACCTTGTAGACCACGCCGTCGATGTCGTACGGCAGCTTGTCGCGCTTCTCGCCAACCTTGCGGAAGAAACCGAGCAAGCCGTCCGCACCTTCCACGACCGCGCGCTCCGCGTTCACCGGCAGGCCCATTTCCTTGTACCAGTCGAGCAGCGCCGCGTGCGTCGCCGGCATCTCCACACCATCCATCACGCCGATGCCGTACGCGAAGAACGACAGCGAGCGCTGCGCGGTCATTTTCGGGTCGAGCTGACGCAGACCGCCCGCCGCAGCGTTGCGCGGATTCGCGAACTCGCGCTGACCCGCGTCGCGCTGACGCTGGTTCAGCCGCTCGAAGTCGCGTTTGAACATCAGCACTTCGCCGCGCACGTCGAGCCGCTTCGGCACGTTCCTGCCCTTGAGCGTGAGCGGAATCGAGCGGATGGTGCGCACGTTCGCGGTGACGTCCTCGCCCGTCGCGCCGTCGCCGCGCGTCGATGCCTGCACGAAATGGCCGTCGTCGTAGCGCAGGGAAATCGCGAGGCCGTCGAATTTCAACTCGCACGCGTATTCGACCGGCGTGTGACCGAGCGCATCCGACACGCGCTTGTCGAACGCGGCGATGTCTTCATCGGCAAAACCGTTATTGAGCGAGAGCATCGGCACGTCGTGCACGACCGGCGTGAAGCCCTCCGCCACTTCGCCGCCCACACGCTGTGTAGGCGAATCCGGCACGATCAGATCCGGATGGTCCGCCTCGATGGCCTGAAGCTCCTTGAACAGCGTGTCGTATTCGGCGTCGGGCAGGTCCGGCTGATCCAGCACGTAATACGCGTAGTTCGCGCGCTCGAGCTCGGAGCGCAGCCACGCAGCACGCTCGGCCGGACGGTCGGCGCTTGGCACGGCGGCTCCCGACTGACGGGCGGCGGCGGATTCGGCTTTCGTTTTTGCGGACATGCGTTTCGAATGAATGAGGTAGATCGGTGAGGTAATTCCGATAACCGACCGGTCGATTGTCTCAGAAGATCGGTAAATCGTGGCGTCAGCCAGATGGACTAAGCACGAGCGTCGGTGCGCCAGCGCGCACGCAAAGAAAAGCGCCCCGGCTGGGGCGCGATTCTCAGACAGCGCACGCGCGTGACGAAGCGCGTCGACGAGCGGGCTACTGGCTGAACAGGCGCCGCGTCGCGGGCGAGCCGGCCGGAATGCCCGCCTGCTCGAGCTTCGCATAAAGCGTCATCAACTGCTTTTCGATGGCAAGCAGCGCCGATTCCGGCAGCGGCCGGCGCTGATCGTCGACCACGCGCGCGCCGATGCGCTCCGACAGCGACTTCGCGTAGTCGCACATCAGGCGGAACGGCAGGATGTCTTCATCGGCGACGGGCACGTCGAGCACCAGCGTGATCATCTGGCCGCCCTTGTACGTGAGGTCGTCGCGCAGGAAGTTGGTGTCGCCGAACTGGAGCATGAAAACGGGGTTCTGCTTCGCATCGAGCTTGACGAAGCGCGTGCCGTCGCGCGAGAGCAGCAGGCCGTCCTGCGACGCCACCGCCTGCACGTAGTTCGCGGACCACGGCGCGCCGTCGGAGAGGATGTTGATCGAGAGCTGCGCGTCGCATTGCGCGGCGAACGCGTCGAGCTCGCGCGCCATGCCCACTGTTTCCATCATGTCGGGGAATTCCGGCGCGCCGTCGATGGCGTCGGCCAGACGCTGCACGCCGGTCACGAACTCGGAGAATTCGAGTTCGTTCAGCGGGCCGCTGCGGTTCGCCAGTTGCGCGGCCGCACGCAGTTCCTCGTAACGCGCGCCGTTGCGCAGCAGCTCCCACGCGCTCTCGCCTTCGGGCTTGCCTTCGATCGTCACGGGCTTGGTGCCCGCGCGGCGCAGGCGTTGCGCGAGCGGAATCACGCGATCGCCCGCGACGGGCGCCGCGAGGCGAATCGGCACGACACAGTCGATGCGGCGATCCACGACCGCCGGCGGCGCCGACGAAATGGTGGTCGCGGCGGGCATCACCGGCTCGGCACGCTCGTCTTCGTTGCTGGTTTCGGATGCTTCTTCGGCAGCGCCATTGGCCGATGTCGCCTCGGCCTGCAAATCTACGGCGGTATCGGCGGGCGCAATGGGTCCAATGGGTCCAGTGGGGACAACGGGCGGCACCGTCGCAGGCTCGCTCGCGCCGCCGAAGCTCGGCTCCATGCGCGTATCGCGGGATTCGCGCGTCGGATCGCCGTCGCCTTCGCCGACGACCGGCTCGCGACGCGACTGGCGCACCGGCTCGATGAACGGCTGCTCGTCGTCGTTCTCCTGACGCGCGAGCGCGTCGGCTGCTTCGTCGGGCATCGGGCGCGGCATCTTGCGGCGCACCTTCGCGCTCTGCCACGCGTTGTACACCACCACGCCGCCCACGACCACGGCTCCGGCTCCAATCAAACCGAGTGTCAACTCGTCCATGCAGGCTCCATCATTCTTTTACGTTACGAAGCGCCGCGCGATCTGTCGCGCGCATCGCGCCGTCGGGCCGATGCGCGCACTCCGCGCCGTGACGCACGTTGCCGGACAGCGTCCGGACTCTCAAATGCAAACTCTGCGCTGCGAGCGCGCCTCAACCGTTCTGCGCGAAGCCCGCTGCGGCTTCCATGTCCACTGCGACGATGCGCGACACGCCCTGCTCCTGCATCGTCACGCCGATCAGTTGCTGCGCCATTTCCATCGCGATCTTGTTGTGCGAGATGAACAGGAACTGCGTCTTGACCGACATCGCGCGCACGAGGTTCGCGAAGCGCTCGGTGTTGGCGTCGTCGAGCGGCGCGTCGACCTCGTCGAGCAGACAGAACGGCGCGGGGTTCAGCTGGAACATCGCGAACACGAGCGCGGTGGCCGTGAGCGCCTTCTCCCCGCCCGACAGCAGGTGAATCGTCGAATTCTTCTTGCCGGGCGGCTGCGCCATGACCTGCACGCCGGCGTCGAGAATTTCGTCGCCGGTCATGATGAGTTTCGCCTGACCGCCGCCGAACAGACGCGGGAACAGCTCGCCGAAGTGACGATTCACTTCGTCGAACGTGCCTTGCAGCAGCGCGCGCGTTTCCTGATCGATCTTCGAGATCGCGTCTTCGAGCGTGGTGATCGCGTCGTTCAGATCGGCCGACTGCGCGTCGAGGAAGTGCTTGCGCTCGGTCGCCGCGGCGAGTTCTTCGAGCGCGGCCATGTTCACGGGCCCGAGCGCGACGATCGCGTTGTTCAGACGCGTGACCTCGCCCTGCAGATACGAAGGCTTCATGTCCGGCGTGAGCTTTTGCGCGAGCTCGGCTTCATCGACGCCCGCCGCCTCCAGCTGCTCGACGAACTGCTCGCCGCTGATGCGCGCGGCCTGCTCCTTCAACTGCAATTCGTTGATCTTGTCGCGCAGCGGCTGCAGCGAACGCTCCGCCAGCAGACGCTGTTCGTCGGACTGACGCAGACGCGCCGTGAGATCGTCGAGCTCGACGCGCGCCGCGTGCAGCGTTTCCTCGCGTGCCGCGCGCACTTCGAGCGCGTCCTGCAGACCGGTCTGCGCGGTCTGCTCGTTGATGGTTTCGAGCTCGGCGCGCGCATCTTCCAGCGTGCCCGCGATGCGCTCGCTCTGGTCGTGCGCCGTCTCGATGTTGCGCTTGTACTCGTCGATCTTCGCCGCGAGGCCGCGCACGGCGAAGCTCGCATCGCTCGCGGCGCGCTCCAGCTCGCGCAGTTCGTGGCGCGCGTTCGTCAGCGCTTCATCGAGCGATTCGAACGCGAGCTGGTTGTCTTCGAAGCGCGCCTGCAACTGCGCGATCTCGCCATCGTGACGCTCGAACGCGGCTTCGGATTCGGCACGCAACGCGCGCTGTTCCTCGACCTGCGCGGCGATCTCTTCCAGTTCCTCGCCGATCTGCGTATTGCGCTGCGTATAGCGTTCGTGCGCCTGCGCGAGCTTCAGCACATCCATCTGCAATGCGTGGACGCGCTGCGTCGCACGCTCGGCGGCGGCTCGCGCTTCCGCGAGAGATTGCGATGCCTGCGTGTGCGCGGCGTCCGCGCGCACGGCGTTGCCCTTCGCTTCGTCGGAAAGCAATGCCTGCGCGCGCACCTGCTTCGTCAGATTCTCGATTTCCTGCGCACGCGCCAGCATGCCCGACTGCTCGGAGTCGGACGCGTAAAGCTGCACGCCCACGCGCGTCACGACGTGCCCCGCCTTGACGACGAACGCGCCGCCTTCCGGCAACTGATTGCGCGCGGCCAGCGCCTGCGCGATGTCATCGGCGACGAAGGTCGTGGCGAGCCACTCGTTGAGCACGGCGCGCAAGCCCGGATCGTCGATACGCACCAGCGACAGCAAAGAGCGCAAGCCCTGCGGCGTCTCCACCGGCTTGCCCGCGACGGGCGGCGAATAGAACGCGAGCTTGGCGGGCGGCGCATCGGTGGCGAAGGCCTTGATCCAGTCCAGATTCGATACTTCGAGCGCGGCGAGACGCTCGCGCAGCACCGATTCGAGCGCCGCTTCCCAGCCGGTCTCAACATGCAGCTTCTTCCACAGACGCGGCAGCGCGCCGAGCTCGTGCTTGTCGAGCCACGGCTGGATCTTGCCTTCGGTCTGCACGCTTTCCTGCAGCGCCTTCAACGCGGCGAGACGCGCTTCGAGCTGGTGAATCTGCGCGCTTTCCTTCTGCACGCGATCCTGCGCTTCGCGACGCTCGGCGTCGAGCCGCGGCACGGTTTCCTGCGCATCGGCGAGACGCGTCTGCGCTTCGGCGAGAATTTCTTCGTTTTCGGCGAGCTGCATGCGCAACTCTTCGAGCTGCGCTTCGTCGGGTGCGTCGAGGCCGCTCACTTCGTTCTTCAGGCGCTCCTGACGCTGCTGCAATTGCTGAAGCTGCTGATCCGCGTTGCGCTGATGCGCCGCTTCGAGCTTCAGCGCCTGCTCCGCGCGCGCGATGCCCGCGCGTTCCTCGTTCAGTTGCGCCTGCGCGTCGCGCCAGCGGGCTTCGAGCGCGGGCAGCGCGTCGTGCTTCGCGGCGGCGTTTTCCTGCGCGATCGCGGCCTTCTCTTCGCCTTCGGCGAGCGCTTCGGTCGCGGTGTCGATTTCGTCGTGCGCCTTTTGCGCCTGCACCTGCCATTGCTCGCGCTGCGCGGTGAGCGCGGCGATCTGCGCCTGCACGCGATTGCGCGATTCGACGATGAAGCGGATCTCCGCTTCCAGCCGGCTCACTTCGGCGTTGGCTTCGTAGAGCGCGCCTTGCGCGCCCTGCATCGCGTCGCTCGCGCTGTAGTGCGCGACGCGCAGCGTTTCCAGTTGCGCTTCGACCTCGCGCAAACGCGCGGTTTGTGCTTCGAGCTCGACCTGCGCCTCGCGGATAGCGCGCTGCTGGCGTTCGGCTTCGTTGCCCGCTTCCTTCTTGCGCAACAGCCACAAAAGACGCTGCTTCTCTTCGCCTTCGGACTGCAGTTCCTTGTACTTCGTCGCGACGACCGCCTGCGCTTCGAGCTTCTCGAGATTCGCCGACAGTTCGCGAACGATATCCTCGACGCGCGTCAGATTCTCGCGCGTGTCGTGCAGACGGTTCTCGGTCTCGCGGCGGCGCTCCTTGTACTTCGACACGCCCGCGGCTTCTTCGAGGAACACGCGCAGCTCTTCCGGCTTCGCCTCGATGATGCGCGCGATCATGCCCTGCCCGATGATCGCGTAAGCGCGCGGGCCGAGACCGGTGCCGAGGAAGATGTCCTGGATGTCGCGGCGGCGCGCCGGAAGATTGTTGATGTAGTAGCTGGAGGTGCCGTCGCGCGTGAGCACGCGCTTCACGGCGATCTCGCCGTACGCGCTCCATTGACCGGCGGCGCGGCCGTCGGCGTTATCGAATATGAGTTCGACGCTCGCCCGGCTGCCGGGCTTGCGCGCCGTCGATCCGTTGAAGATCACGTCCTGCATCGATTCGCCGCGCAACTCGGAAGCGCGCGATTCGCCGAGCACCCAGCGCACGGCGTCGATGATATTGGACTTGCCACAGCCATTCGGCCCGACCACACCGACCAGCTGGCCGGGGACCTGGAAATGCGTGGGATCGACGAAGGATTTGAAGCCAGCGAGTTTTATCGAGGTCAGACGCACGGCGATATCGCTGTTTGGAATTGATGACGGAGGATAGATAGCAGACAGGCCGCAGCGCGGCCCGTCGATCGCACTCGGCCGCGCCTGAAGCTAGGGCGCGAGGCCGGGCGAAGCGGACACCATCATACCATCGCGCGAGTCGATTTCTTTTTGCTTTCCGGCGCGCCCTCGACGATGTCGAGCGCTTCGGGCGACGGCGGCGAACGCGACGCGCCCTGCCGATGCACCCATGCCGACAGCACGCACGCGACGACGATGCACGCGCCGCCCGCCCATTCGCGCGGACCGGGCACTTCGCCCGCGAACAGCCACGACGACAGCGCCGTGACCACCAGCTCGAACAGCATGATGATCGACGCGCGGTTCGGCGGCACGCGCGCGAGCCCCACCTGCACGATCATGTTGTTGACCGCGAGCACGACGCCCAGACCGATCACGATGAAAATCATCGAGGGCAGCTGCGCTGTGGCGGGCGGCGCAGGCATCGGCTCGAACAGCGTGAAGACGCAGGCGACGAGCGCCGCGCCGCCGAAGATCACCGCGGTACGCATCTCCGACTTCATCCCGGGCAGCGTGCGCGTCACCTTCACCACCAGCACGTTGCTCATCGCGAAGCCCATGCCGCCCATCAGGCCGGCCCATTCGGCGAGATCGGCGGGCAGCGGCATGCCGAGCGCGGGGTCCCACAGCATCGTCACGGCGCCGGCGAGCGACAGAAGCGAGAGCGCAGCGTCCGCGCGCGTCAGACGTTCCTTCAGCACGAAGTGCGCGAAGATGGCGGTCCACGCGGGCGTCAGGTAGAACAGCAGCAGCACCCGCATGACCTGCCCGTGGATCGCGCCCCACACGAAGCCGATATTGGTCACGCCCGCCGCCACCCCGAGCGCGACGAGCAGCCAGTGCCACGAGATCGTGCTGATCGAGCGGCGTTTCGCGAGCAGCACGAAGATGCACGCTGCGCCGCTGGTCGTCGCGCTGGCGGCGGTGCCGGTCAGGCCCATCGCGGCGAGCATCCGCATGGGATACCAGACGAGGCCCCATACAGACGCGCCCAGCATGATCGCGAGCGTCGGCCAGGCGTTGCGCAGGCCGCGGGTCATTGCAGCGCTCCGCTCATCGCGCCCTTCATTGCGCCATTCACCGCACCCGTTGCGAGCTTTTTCATTCGACCTTTCATCCTTCCTGCCGCGCGTCCCGCCCGCTTACGGGGCCGAGGCCGCGCGCTATAATCGTGAGCTTGTTTCGCGTCCGCTCGATGTCTTCCGATGCCGCCTTCGCGGGCACTCCACGCCGCGCGCATCGTTCACTGCTTACCGGTCACGCCGTGAATCCACTTCTCAAGAAACTTCAGCCTTATCCCTTCGAAAAGCTGCGCCTGCTCTTCAAGGGCATCGAACCGCGCGCCGGATTCACGCCGATCAGCTTCGGCATCGGCGAGCCGAAGCATCCGACGCCCGCGCTGATCCGCGAAGCCGTGATCGATTCCCTCGACGGTCTCGCCGCTTACCCCGCGACGGTCGGCAGCGCGCCGCTGCGCGAGGTGATCGCGGCATGGGTCGAGCAGCGCTACGGACTCGAATCGGTCGATCCGGCGACTCAGGTGCTGCCCGTTTCCGGCTCGCGCGAAGCCCTGTTCGCGCTCGCGCAGACGGTGATCGACAGCAGAAATACGCCGGAAGCGGAACCGCCCATCGTACTCTGTCCCAACCCGTTCTATCAAATCTACGAAGGCGCGGCGCTGCTCGCGGGCGCCGAGCCGTACTTCGTCAACAGCGATCCGGCGCGCAATTTCGCCTGCGATTACTCGGTCGTGCCCGAGCACGTCTGGGCGCGCACGCAACTGCTCTACGTGTGCTCGCCGGGCAACCCGACGGGCGCCGTGCTCACGCTCGAAAACTGGCGCGAACTGTTCGCGCTCTCGGACAAGCACGGTTTCGTGATCGCATCGGACGAGTGCTACTCGGAGATTTACTTCGACGAATCGAATCCGCCGCTGGGCGGGCTGGAAGCCGCGCGGCTGCTCAATCGCGGCTTCGAGCGGCTCGTCATGCTCTCCAGCCTGTCGAAGCGCTCGAACGTGCCGGGCATGCGCTCGGGCTTCGTCGCGGGCGACGCGTCGATCCTGAAAGACTTCCTGCTCTACCGCACGTATCACGGCGCGGCGCTGTCCACGGTGTTCCAGCGTGCGAGCATTGCCGCGTGGCAGGATGAAACGCACGTGCGCGACAACCGTGCGAAGTACGTGCAAAAGTTCGAAACGGTCACGCCGATGCTCGCCGAAGTCCTCGACGTGCGCCTGCCCGACGCCGCGTTCTACCTCTGGGCGAACGTGTCGGGCACCGGCCTCACGGATACCGAGTTCGCGGCGCGACTGTACGCCGACTATAATGTGACGGTTCTGCCGGGCTCTTTCCTCGCTCGCGCGGCGCATGGCACGAATCCCGGAGAAGGCTTCGTGCGCATCGCGCTCGTGGCCGGAACCGAGGAATGCGTCGAAGGAGCTCGCCGCATCGTCGAATTCTGCCGCTCGCTCAAGTCCTGATCTTTTCCCGAGTGTTTGCCGGCCCAACTACCCATCCTAGATACCAACTATGTCGCAACAACTTCAGAGCATCATCGATACCGCCTGGGACAACCGCGCCGAGCTGTCGCCCAAGGCCGCGCCCGCCGAAGTCCGCGAAGCCGTCGCGCACGCGATCGAGCAACTCGACAAAGGCCAGATGCGCGTCGCCGAGAAGCGCGACGGTGAATGGGTCGTGAACCAATGGCTCAAGAAGGCCGTGCTGCTGTCGTTCCGCCTGGAAGACAACGCGCCGATGCCCGCCGGCGGCTACTCGCAGTTCTACGACAAGGTGCCCTCGAAGTTCGCCAGCTACACGGCCGAAGACTTCGCGGCGGGCGGTTTCCGCGTGGTGCCGCCGGCCATCGCGCGCCGCGGTTCGTTCATCGCCAAGAACGTCGTGCTGATGCCGTCGTACACCAACATCGGCGCGTATGTGGACGAAGGCACGATGGTCGATACCTGGGCGACCGTCGGCTCGTGCGCGCAGATCGGCAAGAACGTGCACCTGTCGGGCGGCGTGGGCATCGGCGGCGTGCTGGAGCCGCTGCAGGCGAACCCGGTCATCATCGAAGACAACTGTTTCATCGGCGCGCGCTCGGAAGTGGTGGAAGGCGTGATCGTCGAAGAGAACTCGGTCATTTCGATGGGCGTGTATCTCGGCCAGTCGACCAAGATCTATGACCGCGAAACCGGCGAAGTCACGTACGGCCGCATTCCGGCGGGCTCGGTCGTGGTGGCGGGCAATCTGCCGTCGAAGGACGGCTCGCACAGCCTGTATTGCGCGGTGATCGTCAAGAAGGTCGACGCCAAGACGCGCGCGAAGGTCGGCCTGAACGAACTGCTGCGAGGCGACTGATCTTGGCCCGAGGTTCCGCTACGACCGTCGTCTACGGCATTCCGAACTGCGACACCGTGAAGAAAGCGCGCGTGTGGCTGGAAGAGCACGGCGTGCCGTTCGAGTTTCACGACTTCAAGAAGGCCGGCGTGAATGACAAGCTCATTCAGGACTGGCTGAAGGACGTGCCTCTCGATCAGCTCATCAACAAGCGCGGCACGACGTGGCGCGGCTTGTCCGACGTACACAAGGCCGAGGCCGACACGACCTCGGGCGCGATCGCGCTGATGATCCACAAGCCGTCGATCATCAAGCGGCCGGTCGTTGTCGTGAATGGGCGGGTGAAGACCCTCGGGTTTTCCGCCGAGCAGTACGAAACGCTTTTTGCGTGATTCAGGGCGATGGCTGCGAACTCGACGGCCATCGCGCGAACGCCACGAGTGCCGGCCGCAGCGCCGGCATTTTTTATCTTGAAACGACCATGTCCGGCACTCTCAACCTCACCGAAGCGCTGATCGAACGCGCATCCGTCACGCCCGACGATCAGGCCTGTCAGGCGCTCATGATCGAGCGGCTCGCGCGCATCGGCTTCGAATGCGAAACGATCGAATCGGGCGGCGTCATCAACCTGTGGGCCGTGAAGCGCGGCACGGATGCGCAAGGCAAGCTGCTCGCGTTCGCCGGCCACACCGACGTCGTGCCGACCGGCCCGCTCGAACAATGGAGCTCGCCGCCCTTCACTCCGACGCACCGCGACGGCAAGCTGTACGGACGCGGAGCCGCGGACATGAAGGCGTCGCTGGCGGCGTTCGTCGTGTCGAGCGAGGAGTTCGTCGCGAGTCATCCCGAGCATCGCGGCACGCTCGCCTTCCTCATCACGAGCGATGAAGAAGGTCCGGCCACCGACGGCACGATCAAGGTCGTCGAGGCGCTGAAGGCGCGCGGCACGCGGCTCGATTACTGCATCGTCGGCGAGCCGACTTCGAACGCCACGCTGGGCGACATGGTCAAGAACGGCCGGCGCGGCTCGATGACCGGCAAGCTCATCGTCAAGGGCGTGCAGGGACATATCGCGTATCCGCATCTGGCGAAGAATCCGGTGCATCTGCTCGCACCGGCGCTGGCCGATCTCGTCGCCGAAAAATGGGACGACGGCAACGAATACTTCCCGCCGACCACCTGGCAAGTGTCGAACCTGCATTCCGGCGCCGGCGCGACCAACATCATTCCCGGCCACGCCGACCTGATGTTCAACTTCCGCTTCTCGACCGCGAGCACGGTGGAAGGCCTGCAAAGCCGCGTGCACGCGATTCTCGACAAGCACCGCCTGGACTACGATCTGAAGTGGATCGTGAGCGGCCTGCCGTTTCTGACGCCGCGCGGCGCGCTTTCGAATGCGCTCGAAAAAGCCATCCGCGACGAAACCGGCGTGCAGACCGAGCTGTCCACCACGGGCGGCACGTCGGATGGCCGCTTCATCGCGCGTATCTGCGACCAGGTCGTGGAGTTCGGCCCGCCGAACGGCACCATCCACAAGATCGACGAACATGTCGAGGTGAAATTCATCGAGCCGCTGAAGAACGTGTACCGGCGCGTGCTCGAAGAACTCATCGCTTAAGTTAAATCCGACAATAAAAAGGAGCCTTCGATGGCGCTGCCCTTCACTACCGTGCGCGACCTGCTGCGCTTCGGCGTTTCGCGCTTCACCGAAGCGGGTCTGTCTTTCGGCCACGGCTCGACCAATGCCTACGACGAAGCCGCGTATCTGATCCTGCACACGCTTCATCTGCCGCTCGACACGCTCGACCCGTTCCTCGACGCGCGCCTGCTCGACGACGAGATCGACGCCGTGATGAAGGTGATCGAACGCCGCGCGAAGGAGCGCATTCCCGCCGCGTACATCACGCACGAAGCGTGGATGCACGGCCGCCGCTTTTACGTGGACGAGCGCGTGATCGTGCCGCGCTCGTTCATCGGCGAGTTGCTGCAGGATGGCCTGCAGCCTTATGTGGCCGACCCGGACCACGTCACACGCGTGCTCGAGCTCTGCACCGGCTCGGGCTGTCTCGCGATTCTCGCAGCTCAGGCCTTCGAGAACGCCGATGTCGATGCCGTCGACATTTCCGCGGACGCGCTCGCGGTCGCGCGCCGCAACGTCGACGATTACGGGCTCGACGAGCGCGTGAATCTCTTCGAGGGCGACCTGTACGCGCCGCTGGCGCAGGCTCGCTACGAGGTGATCATCACCAATCCGCCCTACGTCAACGCGCAGGCGATGCAGGCGCTGCCGCAAGAGTACCGGCACGAGCCCGAACTCGCGCTCGCGGGCGGCGCGGACGGCATGGACGTGGTGCGGCGCATCGTGCGCGAAGCCGGCAAATGGCTGACCGAGGACGGCGTGCTGGTCGTCGAGATCGGCAACGAGCGCCCGAACGTGGAAGCGGCGCTCGGCGGCCTCGATCTCGTATGGCTCTCGACCTCCGCCGGCGACGACAACGTGTTCCTGATCCAGGCCGCCGACCTGCCTGCCTGACCGGCTTGTTGCGGAGTTCGCAGCGCGCGGACCTCGTTGCGACGTTCGCCGACACTTCGCGCGGAAGGCTTGGGTAATATGGCGAATCGCCGTCAAGCGAGGCGCTTCCCACCTTCCGCGTTTATGCAAGCATCGGACTGGCTACACCTAGGCACGGTCATCATGGCCTGCCACGTCCTCGGCGTGATCGCCGCGATCCATGCCGTGATCAACACCCGCACGTCGCAGGGCGCGGTGGCCTGGGCGGTGTCGCTCGTGGCGATGCCCTATTTCACGCTCATCCCCTATCTGTTCCTCGGCCGCAGCAAGTTCGCGGGATACATCGACGAGCGCCGCCTCGAACGCGAAATCCTGCGCAGCCGCTCGAAGCCCGCCGAATGGGACTCGGGCGCCCGCAGCGACGCGCCCGAGAGCACCCCGCTCGTCGACGCGTCCGGGGTGCGCGGCGAGATTGCGCCGGGACCGGCCGCCTATCTCGGCAACCCGACCATCCGCACGCTGCAGCGCCTCTCCGGCATGCCGTTTCTGCGCGGCAATTCGGTGCGCGTTCTCGTCAACGGCGACGCCACCTTCGCCGCGATACTGGACGCGATCGCCGCAGCCGAGCGTTACATCGTCGTGCAGTTCTTCATCGTGCGCGCCGATGCGCTCGGCGACATGCTCAAGGACGCGCTGATCAGAAAAGCCCAGGCCGGCGTGCGCGTCTATTTCCTCTATGACAGCATCGGCAGCTTCGACCTGCCGCATCGCTACGTGAGCGCGCTGCGCGCGGGCGGCGTCGAGGCGCATCCGTTCGCGACCAAGCGCAAGTTCGTCAATCGCTTCCAGATCAACTTCCGCAATCATCGGAAGATCGTGGTCGTGGACGGGAAGCGCGCGTTCGTCGGCGGGCATAACGTGGGCGTCGAGTATCTCGGCGGCAATCCGCGGCTCTCGCCCTGGCGCGACACGCATGTCGAGGTCCGCGGCCCGGCGGTCGCGAGCATCCAGTTCGTTTTCACCGAAGACTGGTACTGGGCGACGCAGCGCCTGCCCGAGCTCGGTCCCGCGCCGCATTCCGACGAAAACATGCACTGCATGGTGCTGTCGAGCGGTCCCGCGGACAAGCAGGAAACCTGTTCGCTGTTCTTCGTGGAGGCGATCAACGCGGCGCGCGAGCGCATCTGGATCACTTCGCCGTACCTGATTCCCGATGAAGCCGTGTTCTCGGCGTTGAGGCTCGCGGTGATGCGCGGCGTGGACGTGCGCATTCTGATTCCGAGCCGGCGCGACCATCACGTCGTGTTCGCCGCCTCGAAACTCTTCGCGTACGACCTGGTGCAGGCCGGCGTACGCATCTTCCGCTACAGGCCGGGCTTTCTGCATCAGAAGGTCGTGCTGGTCGACGATATCGCCGCGTCCATCGGCAGCGCGAATCTGGACAACCGCTCGTTTCGCCTGAACTTCGAGATCACGGTGCTGACCGTGGACCGCGCATTCGCCGGCGAGGTGGAAGCGATGCTGAACGCGGACTTCGCCCACGCGTTCGAGATCGACACGAACGACTATCGCGGCGCCGCGTTCTGGCGGCGCATGGCGATGCACGTCGCGCGGCTGTTCTCGCCGATTCTCTAAACGCCCGCGAGAACGTCAGAGCAGCTTCTCGATGTCCTCGGCAATCGCCTCGGGCTTGGTCTGCGGCGCATAGCGCTTCACCACGCTGCCCTTGCGGTCGACCAGGAATTTCGTGAAGTTCCACTTGATCGCCTCGATGCCGAGCAGGCCGGGCTCCTTGTCCTTCAGATACTTGTAGAGCGGATGTGCGTTCGCGCCGTTCACCTCGATCTTCGCGAACATCGGGAACGTGACGCCGAAGTTCTTCTCGCAAAAGCTGCCGATCTGCTCCGCATCACCGGGCTCCTGCTTGCCGAACTGGTTGCACGGGAAGCCGAGCACCTCGAAGCCGCGCGCCGCCAGTTGCTGGTAGATGTCCTGCAGGCCCTTGTACTGCGGGGTGAATCCGCATTCGCTCGCCGTGTTCACGATGAGCAGCACCTTGTCACGGTACTGGTCCAGACTGACGGTGGCGCCGTCGAGGGTTTCGGCCGAGAAGCCGTAGATGCCTTCATTGGCTGCGCTCATGGGTGCTCCGTAAAAAATTCGATGAAAGTCTGGCGATGCTACCCCGCCTCGCGCTCGCCTGCCATTGGCCGAACGGACGACCCCTGCCGCGCGGCGCGTCCGGTCTAAAATAGCGCTTTCTTTCCCAGCCGCGCCCTTTTCGCCGCCATTTCGACGTGATCCGTTTCAATCAGTTCAGCCTGTCCCGCGGCACTAAGCCGCTTTTCGAAGACACCAGCTTCACGCTCAACCCGGGCGAAAAGGCCGGTCTCGTTGGCGCAAACGGCGCGGGCAAATCCACGCTCTTTTCCGTGCTGCGCGGCGAACTGCACGCGGACGGCGGCGATTTCTCCATGCCGCCCTCGTGGCGCATCGCGCATGTCGCGCAGGAAACGCCCGCCGTCGATCGCAGCGCGCTCGATTACACGCTCGACGGCGACACCAGCCTGCGCGCGATCGAGGCGCGCATCGCGGCGGCGTCCGCCACGCACGACGGCGCGGCCGAGGCCGAAGCCCACGCCGCCTTCGCCGACGCCGACGGCTACACCGCGCCCGCGCGCGCCGAAACCTTGCTGCTCGGTCTGGGCTTCACGCTGGAGCAGACCAAAGAGCCGGTCTCGAGCTTCTCCGGCGGTTGGCGCATGCGTCTGAATCTCGCGCAGGCGCTGATGTGCCCGTCCGACCTGCTGCTGCTCGACGAGCCGACCAACCACCTGGATCTGGACGCCATCGTCTGGCTGGAAGACTGGCTCGCGCGCTATCCCGGTACGCTCGTCGTCATCTCGCACGATCGCGAGTTTCTCGATTCGGTCTGCAATGTCACGCTGCATCTGGAAAACCGTCAGGTGAAGCGTTACGGCGGAAATTACAGCCAGTTTGAAGTGCTGCGCGCGCAGCAGATCGCGCTACAGCAGAGCGCGTATGAAAAGCAGCAGAGGACCGTCGCGCATCTGCAGAGCTTCATCGACCGCTTCAAGGCGAAGGCGACCAAGGCCAAGCAGGCGCAAAGCCGCGTGAAGGCGTTGGAAAAAATGGAGCTGATCGCGCCCGCGCATGCGAGCTCGCCGTTCACCTTCGAATTCCGCGAACCCGACGCCGCGCCCAATCCGATGATGGTCATGGAAGACGTGCGCTGCGGCTACCACGCCGACGACGGCGGCGAGATTCCGATCGTCGAGAGCGTGTCGCTGTCGATTCAGAACGGCCAGCGCATCGGCCTTCTGGGCGCGAACGGCCAGGGTAAATCGACGCTCATCAAGACGCTCGCGCAGACGCTCGAGCCGCTTTCCGGCGGCGTGCGTCAGGGCAAAGGCTTGCAGATCGGCTATTTCGCGCAGCATCAACTGGAGACGCTGCGCCCCGACGACTCGCCGCTCCAGCATCTCGCGCGCCTCGCGCCGGACACGCGCGAGCAGGAACTGCGCGACTTCCTCGGCAGCTTCAACTTCTCCGGCGAAATGGCGACCGCGAAAATCGCTCCCTTCTCCGGCGGCGAGAAGGCGCGGCTCGCGCTGGCGCTCATCATCTGGCAAAAGCCGAATCTGCTGCTGCTCGACGAACCGACCAACCACCTCGACCTCGAAACCCGCCACGCGCTGACCATGGCGCTCGCGCAATTCGAAGGCACGCTGATTCTCGTGTCGCACGACCGGCATCTGCTGCGCGCGACAACCGACACCTTCATGCTCGTCGCGAAGCATCGCCTGCATCCGTTCGATGGCGACCTCGACGATTACCGCGACTGGCTGCTGCAACACGCCGCCGAGACGCGCGCGGCGGCGAAGGAAGCGAGCGCGGCGGCGTCGGGCGACGCCTCGGATAGCGGCCTGAATCGCAAGGAGCAGCGCCGCCAGGAAGCGCAGGAACGGCAGAAGCTCGCGCATCTGAAGAAGCCGCTGCAGTCGCGCATCGCGAAGATCGAGAAGGAAATGGACAAGCTCAATGCGGAGAAGACAGCGCTCGATGCGTTCGTCGCAGATCCGGCCAGCTACGAGGCGGCGCTCAAATCGAAGCTCACGGAGACGATCCGCCGCCAGGGCGAAGTCAACGCGCGACTCGAAACCCTCGAAATGGAATGGCTCGAAGCGCACGAGGAACTGGAACAGATCGGCTGACCATGCTGACAATCAACCGGAGATCGAACCCTTGACGACGCCTTCTCTCACTGGCCTGCGCGTACTCGATTTGACGCGCCTCCTGCCCGGTCCCATCGCCACGCTGAGACTTGCCGAACTCGGCGCGGACGTGCTGAAGATCGAGCCGCCTGGCGAAGGCGACTACACGCGCACCATGCTGCAAAGCGACGCCGATCGTCAAAGCGGCACGCCGAGCGCGTTTTATCGCATCGTCAATCGCGGCAAGCGGCAGCTCACGCTGGATCTCAAGACGGAAGAAGGCCGCGCGAAGCTGATCGCGCTCGCGCGCGAGTCGGATGTGCTCGTCGAGAGTTTCCGGCCATCGGTGATGGCGCGGCTCGGCGTCGGCTATGACGTACTGCGCGAGGCGAATCCGAAGCTGGTCTATTGCGCAATAACGGGCTTCGGAAGCGAGGGCCCGTTCGCCCAAAAGGCCGGTCACGATCTGAACTACATCGCTTATGCCGGCGTGCTCGATCAGCTCGCCGCGCGCGACGGCACGCCGGTCGCGCCGAACTTCCAGCTCGCGGACCTGCTAGGCGGCGCGCTCTCGGCCGTGATGGAGATACTTGCCGCGGCCTGGCATGTCGCGCGCGGCGGTGAAGGACGCTGCCTGAACGTTTCAATGACGCACGCGACGCACACGCACAACGTCATGGCGCATATCGCGCTCGTCAATGCCAACGAAGCGAGCACGCGCCCGGGCGCGGGCCTCCTGAACGGCGGCGCGCCCTGCTACGACGTCTATCGCACGCGTGACGACCGGTTCGTTGCGGTGGGCGCGCTGGAATTGAAATTCTGGCAAACGCTGTGCGAAGCGCTCGGCCGTCCGGAATGGGCCATGCGGCACTGGAGTCTTGGGCTGGCGACAGGCGGCGCGGACGCCGCGCGACTATCGGTGGAACTCGCCGAGCTCTTTCGCGAGCGCACGCTCGACGAATGGATGGCGCTGCTCGAACCGCTCGATTGCTGCGTCGCTCCCGTGCTGACGCCCGCCGAAGCGGCGGCGCATCCGCTATTCCGTTCCGCGACGCGTGAGAGCGCCTAGCGGCGCGGCAAGACCTGGCGCGGCTCGCGCTCGTCGTCCACGAGCACGTGCTTGCGGCCCGTCACGTGATGGCGAATGGTCGCGACGACCTCGTCCTCGGTGACATCGGCCGCGACCGCGCGGCGCGAGATCTGGCCATGCTCGTCGATCCATTCGACGATCCGGCAGCCGCTTCCCCACGGCTGCTGCAGCGGCGCGGAGACACGGCATCCGCGCAGATGAAACGCTGGCTTCGGCCGGGTTGATTTTACGTGTTTCAATGCGTGGTCCTCTCGATCCTTCCGGTCACTTCGCCTGTGTGAATGCGTTTGGCGAAGTTGGCCGGGTCCGTAGCCCTGTAAGGATAGGAAAACCGCGCGTCGCTTGGGTTACATTGCGCAACCGGATTTTTACGGCCCGTTACGAGGGGTCCGATCAGACCGGCTGCGCGATGCGTTCGACGCGGATCGTGCGAAATCATTCGAGATCGCGGACACGGTCGATCGCTTCCTCGATACGATCGACTGCAATCACCTTCAGACCGTCGATCGTTTGTTTGGGCGCGTTCGCCTTCGGAATCAGCGCGACCGAGAAGCCCAGCTTCGCGGCTTCCTTCAGACGATCCTGCCCGCGCGGCGACGGCCGGATCTCGCCCGCCAGCCCCACTTCGCCGAACGTGATGAGCCCCTTGGGCAGCGGCTTGTTGCGCATCGACGAATGGATCGCGAGCAGCACGGCGAGGTCCGCTGCCGGCTCGGTGATCTTCACGCCACCCACCGCGTTCAGGAACACGTCCTGATCGAAACACGCAATTCCCGCATGCCGATGCAGCACGGCGAGCAGCAGGGCCAGCCGGTTTTGTTCCAGACCGACCGCGAGTCGGCGCGGGTTGGGAACATGCGCGGTATCGACGAGCGCCTGCACTTCGACCAGCAGCGGGCGCGAACCTTCCTGCGTCACCAGCACGCACGAACCCGCGACGCTCTGCTCATGCTGCGACAGAAACAGCGCAGATGGATTGGCGACGCCGCGCAAGCCCTTTTCGGTCATCGCGAACACGCCGAGTTCGTTGACCGCGCCAAACCGGTTCTTGAACGCGCGCACGAGCCGGAACGACGAGTGCGTGTCGCCTTCGAAATACAGCACCGTGTCGACGATATGCTCCAGCACGCGCGGTCCCGCGAGGCTGCCTTCCTTCGTCACGTGCCCGACCATGATGATCGACGTGCCCGTCTGCTTCGCGATGCGCGTAAGCTGCGCCGCGCACTCGCGCACCTGCGCGACCGAACCGGGCGCAGACGTCAGCGCTTCGGAGTAGATCGTCTGGATGGAGTCGATCACGGCGACTTCGGGACGTTGCTCGTCGATGGTCGCCTGAATCTTTTCGAGCTGTATTTCCGCGAGCAACGCGAGATCGCCCGCCGCGCCACCACCGCCGATCAGGCCGAGACGCTGCGCGCGCAACGCGATCTGCGCGCCGGATTCCTCGCCGCTCACATAGAGCGCGGGCCGCTCGCGCGCGATTTCCGCGAGCGATTGCAGGAGCAGCGTGGATTTGCCGATGCCTGGATCGCCACCGATCAGCACGACGCCGCCCGGCACCAGACCTCCGCCCAGCACGCGATCGAATTCGCCGACGCCGGTCGTGAAGCGCGGCACGTCCGACGCCTCGATTTCCGCGAGCTTGCGCACCGACGAGCTTTTCGCGAGCGCCTGGAACCGATGCGCGGAAGGCGCCTGCTCCACGGATTCCACCAGCGTGTTCCACGCTCCGCATGCGGCGCACTGGCCGGTCCATTTGGGCGACTGTCCGCCGCATTCGCTACAGGTGAAGAGCGTTTTTGCCTTTGCTGCTTTTGCCACGTATTGCCTTGCTGTTATTCGTTTGGTTCGCGTCGAGCGAAAGATTATTATTCCGCGCGCACCGGCACGCGTTGCGCGATCGCGCACATCAGCTCGTAGCCGATGGTGCCGGCCGCGGCCGCGACGTCGTCGATCGGCAGATTCGGGCCCCACAGCTCCACCTTCGAGCCGATGCCCGCGCCCTGACACGGCGTCAGGTCCACCGTGAGCATGTCCATCGACACGCGGCCCACGAGCTTCGTACGCACGCCGTCGACGATCACGGGCGTGCCTTCCGGCGCCACGCGCGGATAGCCGTCCGCATAACCGCACGCGACCACGCCGATGCGCATCGACTGACCCGCTGTATATGTGGAGCCATAACCGATGCTGCCGCCCGCGTCGACCGTTTGCACGGCGATCAGCTCGGACTTCAGCGTCATGGCCGGCTTGAGCCCGGTGCTGGCGATATCGGCCGTCACGCCCGAAGGCGATGCGCCGTACAGCATGATGCCGGGCCGCACCCAGTCGAAATGCGCCGCCGGATGCCACAGCACCGCCGCCGAATTGGCGAGACTCCGCGCCCCCGCGATGCCTTCCGCGCCGCGCTCGAACGCCTCCAGCTGATGCGTGATGCCGCGTGGCGCATCGGCATCCGAAAAATGGGTCATGAGCGTAATCTGACCAACGCCCTGCACGGCGCGCGCCCGCTCCCACGCGGCGCGGAACTTCTCAGGCGTGTAGCCGAGCCGGTTCATGCCGCTGTTCATTTTCAGCTGGATGTTGACGGGCTTCGACAGCCGCGCCATTTCGAGCATGCGCAACTGCTCGTCGCAATGGACCGCGGTCGTGAGGCTATAGCGGTCGATCACGTCGATGTCGGTGGGCCGGAAAAAGCCTTCGAGCAAAAGAATTGGCCCGGCCCACCCCAATTCACGCAACTTCACGGCTTCTTCGAGGTCGAGAAGGCCAAAGCCGTCCGTTGCGCGTAGTCCCGGAAACGCCCGGGCCAGCCCGTGGCCATACGCATTGGCCTTGACGACGGCCCAAATCTTGGACTTCGGCGCGTATTTGCGGGCAATGGCCAGGTTGTTCGCGAGCGCGGCGGTGTGGATCGTTGCAGAAAGGGGGCGCGGCATGAGCGTGTGGTGGAATTGCAGTGAGAGCGGTCTAAATAGCGAGCATACGACAGCGGGACACGTCCTGCTGCGCCGGCCGGGACGCCTTGCGAATCAGTATCTTACGAGGAATCTCGTGCACGATCGTGTCATTTATCGCGCGATCGAGATTACTGCTAGTCAGAATGCGCCTATTTTCGTGTTATAAAGCCGTGCGCACAACCCATTTCGAAAGGCATAAGCCCGCGCGCTCATCAGGCGCCCGGGGCGGATCACCCGCAGTGAGGAAAGCTTCGGATCAGATGAAAAAAGGTTTTTACACCATCATGGCCGCGCAGTTTTTCTCGTCGTTGGCCGATAACGCTCTACTGATCGCTGCCATCGCACTGCTGAAAGACCTTCACGCCCCGAACTGGATGACGCCGCTGCTCAAGCTGTTCTTCGTCCTGTCGTACGTGATTCTCGCGGCCTTCGTCGGCGCCTTCGCCGATTCGCGGCCCAAAGGTCACGTGATGTTCGTGACCAATTCCATCAAGGTGGTCGGCTGCGTGACCATGCTCGTCGGCGCGCATCCGCTGCTCGCGTATGGCATCGTCGGCTTCGGCGCCGCGGCCTATTCGCCGGCGAAGTACGGCATTCTCACCGAACTGCTGCCCGCCGACCGGCTCGTCGCCGCGAACGGCTGGATCGAAGGCACGACCGTCGGCTCGATCATTCTCGGCACCGTGATGGGCGGCGCGCTCATCAGCCCGCATATCGCGAGTCATCTGCTGTCGTATCACATTCCGCGCATCAACACGCCCGCCGAAGCCGCGATGCTCGTCATCATGCTGATGTACGTGATCGCCGCGATCTTCAACCTGCGCATTCCCGACACCGGCGCGCGCTATCCGAAACAGGAAACGCGACCGATCAAGCTCATCACCGATTTCGCCGACTGCTTTCTCGTCCTGTGGCGCGACAAGCTCGGTCAGATCTCGCTCGCCGTCACGACGCTCTTCTGGGGCGCGGGCGCGACGCTGCAGTTCATCGTCTTGAAGTGGGCCGAGGTCTCGCTCGGCATGACGCTTTCGCAGGCCGCGATCCTGCAGGCGGTGATCGCGGTCGGCGTCGCGGCGGGCGCGGTGCTCGCGGCCGCGCGCGTGCCGCTCAAGCGCTCGCTCACGGTGCTGCCGGTGGGCATCCTGATGGGCCTGGCCGTGATGATCATGGCGTTCTACACGCGTCATCTGTTTCCGGCGCACTGGGGCATCTACTTCGGCAGGCTGCACTTCCCCGGCTATCTGCTGATCGCCTACGTGTTCCTGATGGTCGTCGGCGGCCTGTCGGGCTTCTTCGTCGTGCCGATGAACGCTCTGCTCCAGCATCGCGGGCACGTGCTGCTCTCCGCCGGACACTCGATCGCCGTGCAGAACTTCAACGAGAACCTGTCGGTGCTCATCATGCTGTGCCTCTACGCGGCGCTCGTGTGGCTCGACGTGCCGATCCAGTTCGTGATCGTGCTGTTCGGCTCGTTCGTCTGCCTGATGATGTACTTCGTAATGCGGCGGCATCAGGCCAATCAGCGCGCCTTCGACTCGGTCGCGCTGATCGGCGAAGCGCGGCACTGATTCGCCGCGCGCCCGTTTCGATCGATTCCGTCATGCTCGCCGCCGACCTCTTCTCTTTTGTCACCCGCGTGCGCGATCGCGCGCCGCTCGTGCACTGCCTGACCAATCTGGTCGTCACCAACTTCACCGCGAACGTGCTGCTCGCCATCGGCGCCGCGCCGGCGATGGTCGTCGCGCGCGAGGAAGTCGGCGAGTTCGCGCCGCTGGCGAATGCGCTGTCGGTCAATCTCGGCACGCTCGACGTGCCGCAGAGCCGCGCGATCCGCGCCGCCGTCGACGCCGCCGGCATGGCGGGCAAGCCGTGGGTGCTGGACCCGGTCGCGGTCGGGCCGCTGTCGTTCCGCACGGAATTCGCGCACGATCTGCTCGATGCGAAGCCCGCGGCGATTCGCGGCAACGCCTCCGAGATCATCAGCCTGTCGGGCGGCGCGGCGAGCGGGCGCGGCGTGGACAGCACAGCCGCCACCGACGCCGCGGTCGACGCCGCGCAAGTCCTTGCATTGAAAACGCGGGCCGTGGTCGCGGTCACGGGCGAAACCGACTATGTGACGGACGGACGGCGCGTGATCGCGCTGTCCAACGGCTCGCCGCTGATGACGCGCGTCACCGGCGTCGGCTGCGCGCTGTCCGCGACCGTGGCGGCCTTCATCGGCGCGGCGTCCGATAGCGGTGAATACTGGAGCGCGACAGTCGCCGCAATCGCGTATTCGACCATCGCTGGCGAGCTCGCCGCGCGCGAGGCCGCCCTGCCCGGCAGCTTCGCCGCCGCGTATCTCGACCGGCTCGCGTCGCTCGATGCGCAAGCGTTCGCGCAGACGCTCGTGCAGCGCGACGTCGTTTCGGGCTGAGACTGACCATGCGCGCCTCGTTCGATCTCTCGCTCTATCTCGTGCTCGATCCGGTGCAGTGCGGCGGGCATGACGCCGCGGTGCGCGTCGCGCGCGCGGCGCTCGAAGGCGGTGCGACGCTCGTGCAACTGCGCGCGCCGGAATGGCACAAGCGCGCGTGGCTCGAACTGGCGCGCGAGCTTTTGCCGATCACGCGCGCGCACGGCGTGCCGTTCGTCATCAACGATCATGTCGATGTCGCGCTCGCCGCCGGCGCCGATGGCGTGCACATCGGCCAGCGCGATCTGCCCGCGGACATCGCGCGGCAGCTTCTCGGGCCCGATGCGCTGATCGGCCTGTCCGTCTCGAACCTCGACGAAACCGCCGACGCCGCAAGGCTCGCGGGCGTCGTCGATTATCTCGGCGCGGGCCCGGTCTACGCGACGCCCACGAAAACCGACGCCTCCACGCCCTGCGCCATCGACGGCCTCGCTGAAATTTGCGCCGCCGCGCGTTTGCCGACCGTCGCGATCGGCGGCATTCAGGCGCACAACGCCGCCGACGTGATGCGCGCCCGACCCGCCGGTCTCGCCGTGGTGTCCGCGCTCTGCAAGGCCGCCGATCCACGCGAGGCGGCCACGGTATTGCGCGCGACCATCGCGCGCGCCCGAACCTGAATTCGCCATGACCGCAACGAAACCCATTCCCAATGTGCTCACGATCGCCGGTTCCGACTCGGGCGGCGGCGCGGGCATTCAGGCTGATCTGAAGGCCTTCTCCGCGCTCGGCGCGTACGGCGCGAGCGTCATCACGGCGCTCACCGCGCAGAACACGCGCGGCGTAACGGCGGTCCATGCGCCGGAACCCGCGTTCATCACCGCGCAACTCGACGCCGTGTTCGACGACATCCGCATCGATGCGGTGAAGATCGGCATGCTGGCCAACGCGGACATCGTGCGCGTGGTCGCAGAAGCGTTGCAGCGGCATCGGCCGAAGCATGTGGTGCTCGACACCGTCATGATCTCGAAGAGCAATCACGCGCTGCTCGCGCCTGACGCGGTCGCCGCGCTGCGCGACGAGCTGCTGCCGCTCGCGACGCTCGTCACGCCGAATCTGCCCGAGGCGGCGGCGCTGCTTGGAGCGGAAACCGCCGCCGACGAAGACGCGATGGTCCGTCAGGGCGAGGCGCTGCGCGCGCTCGGCGCGCAGGCGGTGCTGATGAAGGGCGGGCATCTGGCGTCGTCGGACAGTCCCGACTGGCTCATCGAAGCGGGCGGGTCGCTGCGGCTCGGCGGCGCGCGCGTGCCGCTCAAGAACACACACGGCACCGGCTGCACGCTGTCTTCGGCGATCGCGGCGCTGATCCCGCAAACGGGCGATCTCGCCAGCGCCACCGCCGAAGCGAAACGCTATCTGACCGGCGCGATCGAGGCGAGCGTGCGGCTCGACGTCGGTCATGGCGTCGGGCCGGTGCATCACTTCTTCCGCTGGTGGTGAGCGCAGCGGCTCGATGCCCGGTCAGGGCGCCGATGCCGCGAACGCGCGCGCCCGCTCCGGCCAGTCGTCGGGCACGATGAAGCCGCGTGATTCCTCGAGCCATTCACCCGTTTCGTCGCGCGCGTAGACCGCGATCATCGTCGGCGCGACGGTGGCCGCGAGGCTCGTCCGGATGCTCTCGGTTCCGGCGACGAGCGCTTGCGCATCAGCCGGATCGAGACGCCGCGACGCAAGCCACGCCATGCGCGGCTGCACGACCCACGCGCGTTCGTCGTCCGAGGTGGCGGCGCGCGCCGTGCGCCATTCGGATGCCGTGAGCCACCATCCGCGCAAATGATGCTCGCCTATTTCGGGCGCGGGCTCGACATGACCGTCATCTGCGCCGTGATAGAACAGCCGTCCCTTGATGAACAGTTGCGCGCGCCACGGGCCTTCGAATCCCAGCGCGGCGAACTCCGTGCGCTTGGTCAGGCCGAGTTGATGCGTGGTGAGACGCGCATGCTTGATATCGAACCGATCCTGCAGGTTCGGTCCCACATAGTCCGACAGACGCGCCTCGCGCGCTGCTTCGCCTTGTGCGCTGATGTGCAGATAGAACTTCACCGCAAGTTCCCAGTGCAGGCGCGCGCCGTCGGCCGTTTCGAGCAGAAAATCGCATTCGCCGATGGTGCGACGCTGGCGCCGCAACGGCACATTCGCCGCGACCAGACGCGCCGCGGGTCCGTGCGCGAGGAAATATCGGAGCAGACTTTCGGCGTAGATGCCGAGGCGCGTCAATTTCGGGTTGCGCGCGTGATCGTGGAGCGCTTGCGGCGCGGCGTCCAGTGCGGCGAGCCAGGCGAGCGTGGCGTCGCGTTCGGCGGCGGTCGGGAACGGGCGCGCGAGCGTCGCGTCGCCCTCGCGCAGCAAATCCGGGGCGAAGAGCAGCCAGGCGAGATCCCGCACGGTCACGTCGCTGAACTGGTCGACGAGACGCGCGAGCCCGCTCGCCGGGGCGGACATCAGCGGCCGCCCTTTCCGGCTCCCTTCGCGGCTCCCTTCGCGGCTCCTTGCTCGACGCCCAGCGCTTCGAGCGCCTCGCGATAAGTCTTGCGCGCGAGACAGAGATCGGCCCAGGCCTTCGACTTGTCCTGCAGACTGCGTAACAGATAAGCCGGGTGATACGTGACGATGACCGGCACGCCGCGATACTCGTGCACGCGACCGCGCATGGATGCGATGCTGGCTTCGTTCTTCAGCAGGCTTTGGGCGGCGAAACGCCCCATCGCGACGATCACCTTCGGCTTCACGAGTTCGACCTGCCGCTGCAGATAAGGCTCGCAGCGGGCGACTTCATCGAGTTCGGGATTGCGGTTGCCGGGCGGCCGGCACTTGATCACGTTCGCGATATACACGTTCGATTGCCGCGACAGCGTGAGCGCGCGCAGCATGTTGTCGAGCAGCTTGCCCGCCTGGCCGACGAACGGCTCGCCCTGCTTGTCCTCGTTCTCGCCGGGCGCCTCGCCGATCAGCATCCAGTCCGCTTCGCGGTCGCCGACGCCGAAGACCGTGTTCGTGCGCCGCTCGCAAAGACGGCAGCGCTCGCAGTTCGCGACGCGTTCGGCGAGCGCGTCCCAGTCGAGCGTGTGGACGTCGCTGGGGGCTTCGACGATCGCGGGTTCGGCGTGAGCAGGCGCTTCGTCGGTCCAGGGAAGATCGTCGTAGGCGTCGAGCGGCGGAAGATCCGGTTCGGCGTGCGTGGGGGGAGAGGGCTGTGCGGGGGCGGCGGGCGCTTGCCGCAGTTCGGCGGACGCCGGCGCTTCGATTTTGCGCGCCTTGGACGCCGGTGCCGCGGGCGGTTGCGGCGCGCGCTCCACCTCGGCGGACGCCGCCGCGACAGGCGCATCTTCCACCACGGGTGTGCTCGCTTCCGCACGCGGCGCTGGCATCGCCGGAGAGTTCGCCATCCCGCGCCGGACCCACACCGGTCCGATTCCCAACTCCTCGATCAACCGTTCATCGAGCGCCATGCGCACTCTCCTCCGAAAACGACAGACGCATGACGATTGCGTCCTCGCGCGAGCGATGCCGCGCGGGGTAATAGTTCTTGCGCCTTCCGATGGCAACGAAGCCGAAGCGCTCGTAAAGCTGGATCGCGCGCGGATTGGACGGCCGCACTTCGAGCAGCACGCCTTCGAGCTTCTCGGCGCGCGTGATGCGCACCGCCTCGCGCAACAGCGTGAGACCCGCGCCCGCACGCTGCGCGGACGGCGCGACGCACAGGTTCAGCAGATGCATTTCATCGACGACGGGCATCAGCACGCAATAGCCGATCAGTGTGCCGGTCACGTGCCGAAGGCAGACGCCGAAGTAGCCATTGCGCAGCGAATCCTGAAAATTGCCGCGGCTCCACGGAAACTCGTAGGCGAGCTTTTCGACGGCGGCGACTTCGTCCAGATCGGCGTCGGTCATCGGCGTCAGATACCGGTCCGCCAGCAGCACGCCGCTCACCGAAGCGTCCCCTCGCGGGCCAGCATGCGCTCGGCCGTGGTCTGGGCGACCTTGTCGCGCACGTACTCCGGCGCGGCGTGCTCGGGGGCGACCGTGCGCCCGGCTTTCAACGCGCGCAAACCGAGCAGCGCGACCGGCAGCGCATGCGGCAGCGCCTCGCGATCCACGCGCGCGGCGGCCGCCGCTGCCGGCAGACGCTCGCCAAAAGCCGCGGCCGCATTGCCGGCGAGCACGAACGGAACCTCGGGTAGCGGCAGCGCGCCGGGCGCATCGAGCGCGGCGGGATGCAGCACGCGCCAGTCGCCGGCGGCGGCATCGAACTCGAAATCGGCCCAATAGACCTCGTCCATGCGGGCGTCGAGCGCGGCCAGCACGCGCGTCGGCCAGGATGGATCGTCGAACCCCTTGAGCCGCGCGCCTTCGGCGCACGCGAGCAAGGTGCTCACCGGCGCCACCGGCACGTCCAGCCCGAAGGCCAGCCCTTGCGCGACGCCCGTCGCGGTGCGCAAGCCCGTGAACGAGCCCGGGCCCGCGCCGAACGCGATCGCGGCGCAATCGGCGAGCGCGAAACCCGCGTCGCCGAAAAGTTCGCGCACGGCGGGCAACAGGCGCGTGCTGGAGACGGCGCCGGTCGCTTCGTGGCGAAACCAGACGCGCGTGCTGCCGCGCTCGTAGTGCGGCGCAGCGGCATTGGACGCGGAATCGGAAGCGGAAATGGAATCGTCGAGCAGGAGCGCGACGGAGCAGAACTCCGTCGAAGTGTCGAGGGCGAGCAGAACGGTGCGTGTCATAGGCGGTATTGTAATGCGGGACCCGCCCCGCTTTCGCGCGTTTCGACCAGATCCGCGCGATCCGCATCGCGTCTGAAAGGCATGCCGGCTGGAGGAAAGCCTCGACCGACGGCGCCCGCCCGCTTGCTAAGATCGTGCGCACTTTCAACCACAGCAACGGAGCACGCATGACCGATATCGACCAGCAATTCGCCCAGGCCCAGGCGCACGTGACGCAACTGCCCGAGCGCCCCGGCAATCTCACGCTGCTGCGTCTCTACGCGCTGTTCAAGCAGGCGAGCCTGGGCGACGTGCAGGGCGAGAAGCCCGGTTTCACCGACATCGCCGGAAAGTACAAATACGAAGCATGGGCTGCGCTCGGGGGCACCCCCGCCGACGAAGCCAAAGCTCGCTACGTCGAACTCGTCGATTCCCTGAAGCGCGGCGAAGCGGCCTGAGTACGCACCGCGCTCGTCGCCGCGCCATCGGATGCCCGAAGATGGCGCGGCCATGCTTTAAGATGTGGCGCAGTGCAGCAAATTACGTTATACTGGCGCCCAGCGCTTGATTGTGAGTTGCCTGCCTGTCGAATATTTCGGGCAAAGCCCCACGCAGCAAGGCGCTTCGTAGCGTTTCGCTCCAATCCAGTTTAGAAACTGTCCCCTCCCTGCCAGGCCTTTGCGTTGCATCTGCGCGCATTTTTTACACGGCCCGTCATGCATCAGGCTGACGTCAGCGCCCATCGAATCTTGGGGCCTGCCGTATCCGATACAGCTTCTAACAAAGATACTCGCCGCCCGTTCGCGCGAGTGACCTTCGTTTTTCGATTTGCTCGCTGTTTCTTCGCTCGCTGAATCCAACGACCTGGGTATGCCGATTGGCGCCGACGCCTTATTCCTCGTTTCAAGGATCGACATGACTTCGAGCTTCACCGCTAGCCCGTTGGACAACCTCGCAGCACAAATTGGCATCACCCCCACGACGGACGCCCCGGCCGCTGACGCGCCCGCCGAAAAGCCCGCTGGCCCCACATTCGAATCGCTCGGCCTTTCCGCCGAAATCGTGTCCGCGCTGACCGCAGCCGGCTACCAGTCTCCGACGCCCGTGCAGCAGCGCGCGATTCCCGCCGCGCTCGCCGGACGTGACCTCCTCGTGTCCAGCCCGACCGGTTCGGGCAAGACGGCGGCTTTCATGCTGCCCGCCATCGAAAAATTCGCGCAACTGCAAAAGCAGGAAGCGCAGCAACCGCGCGCCCCGCGTGACGCGAACGCACCGCGCGGCCGTCGTCCGCAGCCGATCGCGCGCCCGAAATTGCTCGTGCTCACGCCGACCCGCGAACTCGCGATGCAGGTTTCGACCGCCGCGACCACGTACGGCAAGCATCTGCGCCGCCTGCGCACCGTCAGCATTCTCGGCGGTGTCGCGTACGGCCAGCAGTTGATGCTGCTCGCGAAGAATCCCGAGATTCTCGTCGCGACGCCGGGTCGTCTGATCGACCATCTGGAGCGCGGCCGCATCGACCTGTCGGAACTCAACATGCTCGTGCTCGATGAAGCCGATCGCATGCTCGACATGGGCTTCATCGAAGACATCGAGACGATCGTCGACGCGACGCCCGCCTCGCGCCAGACGCTGCTGTTCTCGGCGACCATCGACGGCAAGATTTCGTCGCTGACCGGCCGCCTGCTGAAGGATCCGGAACGCATCGAGATCGTGCAGAAGCTCGAAGCTAAGAGCAATATCGCGCAGACCGTGCATTACGTCGACGACCGCGATCACAAGGATCGTCTGCTCGATCATCTGCTGCGTAACGAAGAACTCGATCAGGCGATCGTCTTCACGGCAACCAAGAGCGACGCCGATCTCATCGCCAACCGTCTGGCCGATGCCGGTTTCGAATCCGCCGCGCTGCACGGCGATCTGCCGCAAGGCGCGCGTAACCGCACGATCCGTGCGCTGCGTGAAAAGCGCGTGCGCGTGCTGGTCGCGACCGACGTGGCCGCGCGCGGCATCGACATTCCGGGCATCACGCACGTCTTCAACTACGACCTGCCGAAGTTCGCGGAAGACTACGTGCACCGCATCGGCCGTACCGGTCGCGCGGGCCGCAGCGGCACGGCGGTCAGCCTCGTGCATTACGCCGAAATGGGCGCGCTGAAGCGTATCGAGCGCTTCGTGCGTTCGCCGCTGCCGGTCAACGTCGTCGCGGGCTTCGAGCCGCGCCGCGCGCCGCCCAAGGGTGGTTTCGGCGGCGGCCGTGGCCGTCCGGGCGGTAACGGCGGCGGCGGCCGTCGCTTCGGCAGCGGCAACGGCAACGGTGGTGGCCGCAGCTACGGCCCGGGCAACGCCAGCGGCTACGGCAACAAGCCGAGCGCCGGCGCGCGCGAAGGCGGCTATCGTGACGGCGGCTATCGCAGCGAAGGCGGCGGTTATCGTGGTGGCAACAGCGATGGTGGCTACCGTGGTGGCAACAGCGATGGCGGCGGCTATCGCGGCGGCAATCGCGAAGGCGGCTACGGCTCGCGCGATGGCTACAGCGCACGCCGCAACGACGGCCCGCGCGCACCGCGTCGCGGCAGCTAAGCGGCTATCAGGCGATGCCAAGCGGAAGCGGCTTCTAACGCTGCTTCCCGCACACTCAAAAAACCGATGCCTCGTGCATCGGTTTTTTTTCGCCCGTCGTGATATTTCACGATGCGCAATGATCTTTTGTGTCGCAAAAGATGTGCTGCGCGGCACAAACCTGCTCGTTGCGAGATAGAAAAAGACATTCCACAATATGGAATTAGCGCAGTAAACCACTGAATTTACGCGATAAAAATATTCGACATTTCTTCTCCCAAGGGCTGTTTCGCGAGATCGCATTTGCCTAGACTCTTATATAAGAGTTAAGCAGAATTCGTCGTTCAGTCCAATTTCAAGGAGAAGCGCTATGACCTCACGTCAACAACAAGCTCAGCAACTCCAACAGCAATGGGAAACCGATCCGCGCTGGAACGGCATCAAGCGCGGCTATTCGGCGGAAGACGTCGTGCGCCTGCGCGGCTCGGTGCAGCCGGAGCACACGCTCGCGAAGCGTGGTGCAGAGAGGCTGTGGGCGTCGATTCACGATGAGCCGTTCGTCAACGCGCTCGGCGCGCTGACCGGCAATCAGGCGATGCAGCAGGTCAAGGCCGGCCTCAAGGCCATCTATCTGTCGGGCTGGCAGGTGGCGGGCGACGCCAACGTCGCCGGCGAAATGTATCCGGACCAGTCGCTGTATCCGGCGAACTCCGTGCCGCTCGTCGTGAAACGCATCAACAACACGCTCACGCGCGCCGACCAGATCCAGTGGTCCGAAGGCAAGAATCCGGGCGACGAAGGCTATATCGACTACTTCGCACCGATCGTGGCCGATGCCGAAGCCGGTTTCGGCGGCGTGCTCAACGCATTCGAACTGATGAAGGCGATGATCGAAGCCGGCGCTGCGGGCGTGCACTTCGAGGATCAGCTGGCGTCGGTGAAGAAGTGCGGCCATATGGGCGGCAAGGTGCTCGTGCCGACGCGCGAGAACGTCGCGAAGCTCTCGGCCGCGCGTCTGGCGGCGGATGTGTGCGGCACGCCGACGCTCCTGATCGCCCGCACGGATGCGGAAGCGGCCGATCTCGTCACGTCCGACATCGACGAAAACGACAAGCCGTTCCTTACCGGGGAGCGCACCGTGGAAGGCTTCTTCCGCACGAAGCCGGGTCTCGAACAGGCCGTGTCGCGCGGCCTCGCCTATGCGCCGTACGCGGACCTCGTCTGGTGCGAAACCGGCAAGCCGGATCTCGAATACGCGAAGAAGTTCGCCGAGGCGATCCACAAGGAATTCCCGGGCAAGATGCTGTCGTACAACTGCTCGCCGTCCTTCAACTGGAAGAAGAATCTGGATGACGCGACCATCGCCAAGTTCCAGCGCGAGCTGGGCGCAATGGGCTACAAGTTCCAGTTCATCACGCTGGCCGGCTTCCACGCGCTGAACTACTCGATGTTCAACCTCGCGCACGGCTACGCCCGTTCGCAGATGAGCGCGTTCGTCGAGTTGCAGCAGGCCGAGTTCGCCGCCGCCGACAAGGGCTTCACGGCGGTCAAGCATCAGCGCGAAGTGGGCACGGGTTACTTCGATGCGGTCACGCAGACGGTCGAGCGCGAGGCATCGACGACCGCGCTGCATGGCTCGACGGAAGACGAGCAATTCTTCGACAAGAAGGTCGCGTAATCACGCAAAGACCGTTGAACAGGTTGAATCAGGGAGTGAGGTGAGAAGAAGCGGCGGCCACGGCGCGTGCAGTATCGCGCCGCGGCCGCCGCTCAAACGAAAGCGCATCGCGGTGCGCTTCCGTTTGATGTCACCGGTAGACGATCACCGGAATCTTGGTATGCGTGAGCACGCGCTGCGTCTCGCTGCCGATCAGCAGGCTGCCCAGGCCGCGCCGTCCATGCGAGGCCATCAGGATGACGTCGCAGCCGTTCTGCTCCGCCGCCTCGATGATGCCGATATACGGCGCGGCATCGACGCTCGTCACGCTGGTGCAGGGCACGCCCGCGCTTTCGGCGGCGCGCTCGACTTCGCGCAGATGCTCGCGGGCTTCGTTTTCCGCGCGGGCATGGAAGTCGTCGGGCGGCTCCACGGCGACATCGGCGAAAGGCGAATACGGGTATTGAGGCAGGCACGCGTAAGCCGTGATGCGCGCGCCCACGGATTGCGCGAGATCGATCGCGCCGTCGATGGCTTTCTGCGATAGCTCGGAGCCGTCGGTCGGCACGAGGATGTGTTTGAACATGGTGACCTCCCCGTCTGGTGAGTGCGTGGTTCTATTGTAGTAACGCGGGCCGCAGCGGACCAGATTTCGGTCCATCGCCGCCCGGCACGCGCTTGCTTCACATCCTTTCGATAGGAATCCGTATCGTCGCGTGGACCGCATGAACGAACGGAGGCCTCATCCCCAATACCCCGGAGCCTGATACGTATGCTTCAGCAGATCGAGGAACAGCCGCACGCGCAACGGCAAATGACGTCGTTGCGGAAACACGGCGTGGATTCCGATCGGCGGGGCGGCGAACGCATCGAGCACGCTCACGAGGCACCCTGCGCCGATATCCTCGCCCACTTCCCACCACGAGCGCCACGCGAGGCCGCGCCCTTCGAGACACCATTCGTGCAGCACCGCGCCGTCGGAGCATTCCATCGTGCCCGAAACCTTGATGGTCACGACCTTGCCGTCCTCCTCGAACACCCAGCCGCGTTGCTGGTTCGCGGAAGCGCCGAGCGCGAGACAATTGTGATGCACGAGCGCCGCGAGGTCCGCGGGCTCGCCGCGCCGCGCGAGATAGTCCGGCGACGCAACGCACACGCGCCGGTTCTCGCCCAGCTTGAGCGACACCAGCGACGAATCCGGCAGCTCGCCCAGCCGGATCGCGCAGTCGAAACCTTCGTTGACAAGATCGACCATGCGGTCGGTCAGATCGAGGCTCACGGAAACATCCGGATGCTGCGCCGTGAATTTCGGCACGAGCGGCGCAACGTGCCTGCGCCCGAACCCGGCCGGCGCGGACACGCGCAGATGCCCGCTCGCCTTCACGCCGCCCGCCGAAACGCTGGCCTCGGCGTTCTGCATGTCGTTGATGATGCGCTGACAGTCCTCCAGAAACGCCGAGCCCTCGAAGGTCAGCGTGATCTTGCGGGTCGTGCGCACCAGCAGTTTCACGCCGAGACGCTCCTCGAGCGCATCGAGCCGGCGGCCGATCACGGCCGGCGCAATGCCCTCCGCCTGCGCCGCCGCCGAAAGGCTCCCCTTCGCCGCGACCGAGGCGAAGGTCTCTATCTGCTTGAATCGATCCATGCGTGTTCGTCGTCAATAAGGCTGCTTGCGCACAGATTAGGTGTGAAAAAGTAAAAGATCAAGTGATAAGGCGGTACTTTTTCCATCACTTAGATCACGAATACAATCGACCCGACCTCGAATTGGAGCGCACGGCCATGTCGGCCATAACGACACACGCATCATCTTCATCCGCTTATAACGCGTCGCCACGCGCAGTCGTCTTCGACGCTTACGGCACGCTGTTCGACGTCCACTCGGTGATCGCGTTGGCCGAACAGCTTTTCCCCGGCCACGGCGACGCGCTCTCGCAGCTCTGGCGTCGCAAGCAGATCGAGTACACGCAGTTGCGGACGCTCGCCGATCCGTCCGGCGCGCATTACGTGCCGTTCTGGAATATCACTCTCGATGCGCTGCGCCACGCCGCCGCCGCGCTGAAACTCGCCGACGCGCTCACGAGCGCCGCCGAAAAGCGCCTGATGGACGAATACGCGTGTCTCTCCGCGTTCCCCGACACGGTGCCCGCGCTCAAGGCGCTGCGCGAACGCTTCGACATTCCGCTCGCGATTCTCTCCAACGGCAATCCGCCGATGCTCGACATCGCAGTCAAGAGCGCCGGCATGAACGGACTTTTCGATCACGTGCTGTCCGTCGATGCCGTGCGCGCCTACAAGCCCGCCGCCGCAGCCTATGCGCTCGGCACACGCGCATTCCGCGCGGCCGCGCGCGACATCGTGTTCGTGTCGTCGAACGGCTGGGATGTCGCCGGCGCGGCGTGGTTCGGCTACACGACGTTCTGGATCAATCGCGCCGGCCTGCCGCCCGAGGAACTGGGCGTCGCGCCACACGGGTCCGGGCGCGGCATGGCCGAACTCATTGCATTCATCGAAAGCGGGCGCGTTCGGGAAAACAGCCCTGGAGCGAGCCGTCGCGGCGGCGCGCGCAAGCCATCCGGCTGACGCATCTTTCACGCATAACCGCATAACCGCATAAGCGCACAACCACTAGCAAAACCGTCTGACCGACCAAGGAGAAAACCATGACGCAACCGTCGAATCCGCTCACGCTTCCCAAAGGCATGGCAATCTCGGCCGACATCAAGCCCGGCTACGAATCCATTCTGACGCCCGACGCGCTGGCGTTCGTCGCCACGCTGCATCGCCAGTTCGAGCCGCGCCGCCAGCAATTGCTCGCCGCGCGCGTCGAGCGCACGAAGCGTCTCGATGCGGGCGAGCGCCCGAACTTCCTTGAAGAAACGAAATCGATCCGCGAGGGCGACTGGAAAGTCGCGCCGCTGCCCGCCGACCTGCAATGCCGCCGCGTCGAAATCACCGGTCCTGTCGAGCGCAAGATGATCATCAACGCGCTCAACTCCGGTGCGGATTCGTACATGACCGACTTCGAGGATTCGAACGCGCCGAACTGGGACAACCAGATCGTCGGCCAGATCAACCTGAAGGAAGCCGTGCGCCGCACGATTTCGCTCGAACAGAACGGCAAGTCATACAAGCTCAACGACAAGATCGCGACGCTGATCGTGCGCCCGCGCGGCTGGCATCTCGATGAAAAGCACGTCACCGTCGATGGTCAGCGCGTGTCGGGCGGCATCTTCGATTTCGCGCTGTTCCTGTTCCATAACGCGAAGGAGTTGATCGCGCGTGGCAGCGGCCCCTATTTCTATCTGCCGAAGATGGAAAGCCATCTCGAAGCGCGCCTCTGGAACGACATCTTCGTCGCGGCTCAGGAGAGCGTCGGCATTGCGCGCGGCACGATTCGCGCGACGGTGCTCGTCGAAACGATCCTCGCCGCGTTCGAAATGGACGAAATTCTGTATGAGCTGCGCGAGCACAGCTCGGGGCTCAACGCCGGCCGCTGGGACTACATCTTCTCGGCGATCAAGAAGTTCAAGAACGACACGGACTTCTGCCTCGCGGACCGGGCGAAGATCACGATGACCTCGCCGTTCATGCGCGCCTACGCGCTCGAACTGCTCAAGACCTGCCACAAGCGCAACGCGCCCGCCATCGGCGGCATGTCGGCGCTGATTCCGATCAAGAGCGATCCCGCCGCCAACGACCGCGCCATGGGCGGCGTGCGCTCCGACAAGGCGCGCGATGCCGGCGACGGCTACGACGGCGGCTGGGTCGCGCATCCGGGCCTCGTGCCCGTGGCGATGGAAGAGTTCGTCAAGGTACTGGGCGAGCGGCCGAACCAGATCGACAAGCAGCGCACCGACGTGCTGGTGACCGCGCACGATCTGCTCGACTTCCGTCCGGAAGAGCCGATCACGGAAGCGGGTTTGCGCAATAACGTAAACGTCGGCATTCACTATCTCGGTTCGTGGCTCGCGGGCAATGGCTGTGTGCCGATCCATAACCTGATGGAAGACGCCGCGACCGCCGAAATCTCGCGCTCGCAAGTGTGGCAGTGGATTCGCTCGCCGAAGGGCAAGCTCGACGACGGCCGCAAAGTCACGGCGGCGATGGTTCGCGACATCACCATCGACGAGCTGGAGAAGGTGAAGCAGAGCGTGAGCGCCTCGGGCGCCGACACGAAACCGTACGAACGCGCCGCGAAAATCTTCGAGGAAATGTCGACATCGGCGCAGTTCACCGAGTTTCTGACGCTGCCGCTGTACGAGGAAATCTGAGCGTTCGCGCACCACGAAAAAAACGGCCCGCGGGCCGTTTTTTTCATTTGGAGCGCATCATGGATCGAGCACGGCGTGTGCTACATTGCGCATCGTCTTTTTTAACGATTCAACCGTGGAGCGCACCTCGCGTGCGAACGACAGCATGAGCAATATCCAGCTCGATATCGAATGGACCGAAGCAGCATCGCGCAAGATCGAAAAAATGATGCCGCGCGGCGCGAACAAGGACGCGTATCTGGCGCTGCCGCCCATCGAATGCCTGCCGATGGAAGGCGACGTGCTCTTTCTCGGGCCGGATGGCAAGCAGCAGCCGTTTATCGTGGCGGAGCGTCAGTATCATCACGACGGCGACGCCGACTGGACCATCATCCTGATCCTCGACGTGCCGCACGAGACGCACTGAAGCACGCGGCTTCGCTCAGAGGATCTTGCTCGCGACGCGCACTTCGCCGTGCTCGCACAAATCCGGCGCCTTCGCGCGAAACGCCTGAATGTGCGCCGACTTGCCGTGTTCATCGAGCGTTTCCTGGCTTTCCCAGCGCTCCACGAAGATAAAGCGGCGCGGCTCCGCGTTGTCGCGATGCAAATCGTACTGAAGCGCACCCCGCTCTTTTCGCGTCGGCTCGACGTTTGCTTCGAGCACTTTCCTCAGCTCGTCTTCCTTGCCCGGCTTGGCGACAAAAATGGCGACGACGGCGACTTCCGACATGGGTTTTCTCCTGTTCTCATTGAAACGATGAAAGCACGAGCATAACCGCGCGCGCCGCGCGCCGCCGAAATGCCCGATACCCCAGAAATACCGCCGCGACTGCCCAAAGAAAAAGCCCGCGTTTCAAAGAAACGCGGGCAAAAACCGTCGCCCTACGAGGATAGGCGACGGGGCCATCGGGGCTCGCCGAGGCGAGCCATTCGTCTGTTTGTCCGGTGCCGGGCGCGCCGGAGACCACTTCCGCCGGCCGTGCGAGCGGTGTTTCGCGCCACTGATGCAATGTACTGTCCACACCACCCTTTCCTATAAGCTTTTGCGCACATTTCGCGACGGAAAGTATCGTCTGCGCAATTCATTGCGTGCTTTTCCATTTGCATGCACATTTAAATGTTCATTGACGTGATCGTTTGCGTGGCACGGGCCACATAGCGGAGGCATAAAAAAACGCCTCCCGAAGGAGGCGGTTCGTACGCGAATGCGCGATGTCGCGATCAGGCTTGGTAATGGATCAACTGATCTGGTCGGCAAGCAAGGCCATGATCTGACGCGCTTGAGGCGACGAATCCACGTTGCCCTTGTCATCGACGATCGCGACGCGCGTCTGCTGCTCGGTGATCGCGCGCACGTTGATCTGATACTGCTTCGCCTTCATTTCCTTGCGGCCGTGGAAAACCTGGCTCCAGAAGCCCTGCTCGGCAGACGATTTGTCCGTCGGGTCGACGTAGCGCACGAAATAGACGCCCTTGTTGCGGTCGCGGTCGTCCACCGTGAAGTTGGCGCGGTCGAGCGCGATGCCCACGCGCAGCCACGCGCGATCGTACGCTTCCGGCAGCGTGAGTTGCGAGGACTCCGCTTCCGGCACGACTTCGTTGCGAATCGGGGAATTGCCCGAACTCGCGACGTTCTGCGCCGCCACTGCAGCCGCCTTGGCATCTCCCTTCGCGGGTTGTGCCGCCTGCCCGGAATTCGTGCCCGTGCCGCCCGCCGGCGCCGACGTATCGAGCGGCGTCGCGCCGCCGGACGCCATACGCTGGTCGGCGATGGACAGCGAGGACATCAGCCGCTTCAGATATTCGTTTTCGAGCGCCGGGTCGTTCGGCCGCGCCTGCCACTGGCTCGTGTCGTTGTTCACGCCGGTCAGCGCCTCGCGCATGCCCTTCTGGCTGATGAACACGTAGGTGCCGCCGTTGGGCGCCGTTTCCAGGCGCGTGCGGTACTTGTTGCGTTCAGCCGTGACATACGAATTGCCGGTCGCCTTGGACAGCGTGTCGCGGATCAGGCCGTCGGAGATCTGCGGATGGGTTTCGTTCCAGTCGGTCTCCATCACGCCCTTGTCGCGCTGATCGACGACGAGCAGGAAGCCCTGTTCCTGCCAGAAGCGGCGGACCTGCGGCCACACCTGATCGGGTGACTTGCCGTCGACGACGAGCCAGCGCTCGGTGCCGTCACGCTGAATATGCATGCCGGACACGGGCGGGACCACGGTGGGCGCATTCGGCGCGACTTTCTGGATCTGCTGCAGACCGGAAAGCGATGCCTGTCCGCCCTGCGGCGGCAGCGAGCGCTGGTCGGCGGCCTCGTCGAGCAGATTCGGCGGAACGGCGAGAGACACCTGTTTGGAACGCTGATCGCTCTTGTAGTTGAACGCGTTGGGATTCGTCGAGCCGCATCCCGCGACGATGCCGGCGACCGCGAAGAGCGCAGCCATCCGCTTGGTTACACGAAAATCTGTCATTTGGAGAAATCCTTCCGCTACGCCACGGGCGTTCTTCCGTGGATCAACCAAGTATTTTACCGGTCCGGCGCAATGCCGTGCAAAAAGAGGGGCAAACAGGCGCCAGACGGCGGCGGCGAGGCGCGTTTTTCGGATGTTTGCTTTCGGATAGAGAACGCGGCCATCCGACAGGAAACGACGCGACTGCAGTTACCATTTAAGTCGTTTCGCATCGAATTGACAATTTATGACAATTGCGAAGATCGGCAATTTGCCCTTTCAATTTTTGCAACTCATTGATCCGACAACGAATTTTCCCGCCACCCCGACGGATCGCGAGCGCCCCGACGCGTGATGCCGATGTATCACTTTCTTTCGCCATCACTCTAAAATCGCATCTCGAAAATAAGAAGAGTCCTAATAAACGGAGAGAAATCGATGACAAAAATCAGAATTCCTTACTATGCCGCGCTAGGCATCGCCGTGCTCATGCTAGGCGCGACGAATCCGGCGCACGCTCAACTCGGCGCGACCGGGCGCACCGCGAACCCATCGCAAGGCGATGTCCTGCATCAGGCTCAGGGCGGCCTGATCAACTACCGCGAAACGACCGATACGCACGGCATCGTCGTGCGCCAATACGTCGATTCGAGCGGCGATGTCTATGCGGTGTCATGGCATGGGCCGGCGATGCCGGACGTGCAGTCGCTGCTCGGCGCCTATTTCGAGACGTTCCGCAAAGGCGCGGACGCGTCTGTGGGCGATGTCGGCCTGCACGCCACGCGTGTCGCGCAGGGCGATCTGATCGTCGAGAATCGCGTCCGGCTCCGCGAGTTCAGCGGACGCGCATGGCTCGCGAGCGAGTTGCCGCCCGGCGTCAACGCCGCGGATATCCAGTAGGAGGCCGACGATGACCACACGCGCCCTTCTCCGCCGTTTCGTGCTATTGGCCTTGTGCACGCTGCCCGCCGCCTGTGGGGGCGGAGGTGGCGGCGACTCCGCGAGTCCCGCCGCCGCGAGCGCACCGGCGAGCGCGAGCGCGCCCGCTCCGGCAAGCGCCGCCGCGCCCGCAAGCGAAGCATCCGCTCCGCTTGCCGACACCAGCGTGCCTCAGTCGAGCACGCCCAACGTCCAGACGATCCGCGTCGCCAGCACGCCCACCAACACGCGCAACATGCTGCAAACCAGCGTGACGATCTGCGTGCCCGGCACGAACACCTGTCAGACGATCGACAACATTCAGGTCGACACCGGCTCCCACGGTCTGCGTATCCTGGCCGCGGCGCTCAGCCCGTCGTTGGCGCTGCCATTGGTGTCCAGCGGCGGCGGCGGCGTCATCGCGGAATGCGCGGTGTTCGGCTCGGGCTACACCTGGGGCGCGGTGCGCCAGGCAGACGTACGGCTCGCCGGCCAGGTCGCGCCTTCGACCTCCGTGCAACTGATCGCCGACACCGCCGCGCCCGGCACCGCGCAGGACTGCAGCCAGTCCGGCCTGCCGATGCTCACCGCCTCGGCCCTGCGCGGCAACGGTATTCTTGGCGTCGGGCCGTTCACGGCGGATTGCGGCGCAAGTTGCGCGAACTCCGCGATGCCGCGCTGGTACTACGGCTGCAACTCGGGCGGATGCGCCGCGAGCGCGCTGCCGGTCGCGCAACAGGTGACCAATCCGGTCGCCAACTTCGCCGGCGACAACAACGGCGTGCTGATCGAGCTGCCCGACGTGCCGGACAGCGGCGCGTCGTCGGTGACAGGAACGATGACCTTCGGCATCGGCTCGCAGTCGAATAATCTGCTCGGCGCGGCGACCGTCCTCAAGTCGAACTCAGTGAACGGCTATGTGACGACGGATTTCGGCGGCAGCCAGTACGGCTCGAGCTTCATCGACAGCGGCTCCAACGGCGTGTTCTTCCCGTCCACCACGCTGGCGCGCTGCGGCGTGTGGTATTGCCCGGCGACTCCGCAGACGCTCGCCGCGACGATCCGCTCGCCGAGCGGCGCGCAAAGCGCGGTGAGCTTCACCGTCGCGCAATCGACGGCGCTGTTGGGCACCGCCAACTTCGCCTTCGACAATCTCGCGGGCACGGCGAGCGGCTACTTCGACTGGGGCTTGCCGTTCTTCTACGGGCGCCGCGTGTTCACAGCGATCCAGGGGCGCGCGACACCGGCGGGTCTCGGGCCGTACTACGCGTTCTGAGTCCGAAAGCGAAAAAACCGTCTCCGGTTGCCCGGAGACGGTTCCATGCCTGAGCCTTGACGCGATTACGCCCGGCTTTCCTCGTCGAAGATTTTCTGCGCGAGGTGGAAGGCCGAGTTCGCCGCCGGCACGCCGCAATAGACGGCGGTCTGCAGCAGCACTTCCTTGATTTCTTCCTGCGTCACGCCGTTGTTCTTCGCGGCGCGCAGATGCAGTGCAAGCTCCTCGCTGCGGTTGAGCGCGACCATCATCGCGATGGTGAGCAGGCTGCGCGTGTGGCGCGGCAGGCCTTCGCGCGTCCAGATCTCGCCCCACGCATAGCGCGTGATGAAATTCTGGAATTCGGTCGTCAGCTCGGTGCGGTTCGCGAGCGAGCGGTCCACGTGCGCATCGGACAGCACGGCGCGGCGGACCTTCATTCCCGCTTCATAACGTTCGTCGTCGTTCATTCACTGTTCTCCGATGAAGTCGAGCACGGCGCGCGTGTACTCGTCGCGCTTTTCGATGTTCGACAGATGCGCCGCGTCCAGCTCGACGTAACGCGAACCCTGGATATAGCCCGCGAGCTCGCGGCCCTGCTCGGCCGTGGTCGACAGATCGTGCGTGCCCGCGATCACGAGCACCGGCAGCTTGATGTTCTTCGCTTCGCCGCGCAGGTCGGCGTCGCGGATCGCCTCGCAGTTCGACGCGTAGCCGTCGCCCGACGTGTGGCGGAACGTGTCGCGGATGTTCGCCAGTTCGAGCTGCTCGCGCTCGATGAACGGCGCGGTGAACCAGCGCGCGATCACTGCGTCGGTCAGCGCGGGCATGCCGCCCGGCTCGCGCGCTTTCGCGGCGCGCGGCGTCCACACGGCGTCCGATCCGATCAGCGCGGCCGTGTTCGACAGCACCACGCGCGAGAAGCGTTCGGGATGACGCGCGGCGAGACCGATGCCGGTCAGCCCGCCCATCGACAGGCCGCAATAGTTCGCGCGGTCGATCTTCAGGTGATCCATCAGGCCGATCACGTCGCCGATCAGCTGATCGATCGTGTACGGGCCCGGCGGCACGTCGGAATGCCCATGGCCGCGCGTGTCATAACGCACGACGCGATAGTGCTGCGCGAACGCTTCGATGTTCGGCGTCCACATCGACACATCGGCGCCGAGCGAATTCGACAGCACGAGCCACGGCGCTTGGTCGCCCGCGGTGACATCGACGCGATAGTGGATCCGCGTCCCGTTGACTTCGGCAAGAGGCATGTTTTTACTGCTCCTGTTTATTCGAGTGAGCGTTCGCGATGGCGGCATCGACGAACGCCTGCGCCTGTCCGACGTAGTTCGCCGGATCGAGCAATGACTTCAGTTGATCTCGCGACAGATGACGCGCGACGGTTTCGTTCGCGGCGAGCTCGTCGAAGAGCGACGCGCCGTTCGCGACCGATGCCTTCGACGCGCCTTCGACGAGCTTGTGCGCGTCGAGCCGGCCAATGGCGTCACCGAGCGCGAGCATCACCGCTTCGCCGAGAATCAGGCCGTTGGTGACATCGAGATTGCGCGCGAGGCGTTCGACATTCACTTCCATCGACGGCACGATGCCTGCGATGTTCGACAACGCACCCGCCGTCAGACGCGCCAGATCCGGCAGCGCTTCCCATTCGGCCTGCCAGCCGCCAAGCGCGCGTTCGTGCTCCTGCACCATGCCCGCGAAAATCGTCGCGACGAGATTCGGCGCGCGCGTCGCGGCGGTCAGCACGGCCGCGCAGCCCACCGGATTGCGCTTGTGCGGCATGGTCGACGAACCGCCCTTGCCCGCCGCCGCCGGTTCGGCCACTTCGCCGAGCTCGGTCTGCATCATGAGCGAGATGTCGCGCGCGATCTTGCCGAGCGTGCCCGTGAGCATGCCGAGAAACGACGCCGCTTCCGCGATGCGGTCGCGTTGCGTGTGCCACGGCAAGGCCGGAAGTTGCAGCTTCAGATCGTCCGCGAGCGCTTGCGCGACCGGCCGCGCCTTGTCGCGCAGACTCGCGAGCGTGCCCGCCGCGCCGCCGAACTGCAGCACGAGCGCGCGGTCGCGAAGCTCGACGAGACGCGCGCGATGACGCGTCACCGCATCCAGCCATTGCGCGAATTTCAGACCGAGCGTGATCGGCAGCGCCTGCTGCAACCACGTGCGGCCGATCATCGGCGTTGTTTTGTGCGCTTGCGCCTGATCGACGAGCGCATCGCTCAGGGCACGCAAATCGGCATCGATCAGATCGAGAAACGCGCGCAATTGCAGCACGACGCCCGTATCGATGATGTCCTGACTCGTCGCGCCCCAGTGCACGTACTTCGCGGCTTCCGCGTCCTTCGACTTCACGACCGCCGTCAACTGCTTGACGAGCGGAATCGCCAGATTGCCGCCAGCGGCCGCGCCGGTCATCAGCGCTTCGGCATCGATGTTGTCGGCGTTGCACGCGTCGACGATTCGCTGGACCGCGCTCGCCGGAATCACGCCGTGCTCGGCCGAAGCACGCGCGAGCGCGGCTTCGACGTCGAGCATCGCCTGCACGGTCGCGCGCGGCGACCAGATCTCGTTCGCGGCGGCGTTGCCGCAAATGAGATCGGTGAGACGTCCGGTCGATGAAAACATGTGCTCAGACACGCTCGATGATCATCGCGATGCCCTGACCCACGCCGATGCACATCGTGCACAGCGCATAGCGGCCGCCGGTGCGATGCAGCTGATAGCTCGCGGTCGTGACCAGACGCGCGCCCGATGCGCCCAGCGGATGGCCGAGCGCGATCGCGCCGCCGTTCGGGTTGACGCGGGGATCGTCGTCGGCGACGCCGAGCATGCGCAGCGTGGCGAGACCCTGCGACGCGAACGCTTCGTTCAGCTCGATCACATCCATCTGGTCGATGGTCATGCCCAGACGCTTCAGAAGCTTCTGCGAAGCCGGGCCCGGACCAATGCCCATCACGCGCGGCGGCACGCCGGCGGTGGCGAGACCGAGAATGCGCGCGCGCGGCGTGAGGCCGTTGCGCTTGGCGCTTTCTTCGTCGGCGATCAGCATGGCGACCGCGCCGTCGTTCACGCCCGACGCGTTGCCTGCCGTCACGGAACCGTCCGGACGCACGACGCCCTTCAGCTTCGCCAGCGCTTCGAGGCTCGTTTCACGCGGATGTTCGTCACGATCGACGATGAGCGCATCGCCCTTCTTCTGCGGAATCGTCACCGCGACGATTTCCTGCGCGAGCGTGCCGTCCTTCTGCGCGCGCGCCGCCTTCTGCTGCGAGCGCACAGCGAATGCGTCCTGATCGGCGCGGCTGATCTTGTAATCGTCCGCGACGTTTTCGGCGGTCTCGGGCATCGAATCGACGCCGTACTGCTTCTTCATCAGCGGATTGACGAAACGCCAGCCGATGGTCGTGTCGTGGATTTCGGCGGAACGCGAGAACGCGCTCGTCGCCTTGCCCATCACGAACGGCGCGCGGCTCATGCTTTCGACGCCGCCCGCGATCATGAGGCTCGTCTCGCCCGACTTGATCGCGCGGGCCGCGACGCCGATCGCGTCCATGCCCGAACCGCACAGGCGGTTCACCGTCGAGCCCGGCGTGCCGATCGGCAGCCCCGCCAGCAGCGCCGACATGCGCGCCACGTTACGGTTGTCTTCGCCCGCCTGATTCGCGCAGCCGTAGATCACTTCGTCGATGGCTTCCCAGTCCACTTCCTTGTTGCGCTCGACCAAAGCGCGCAGCGGCACTGCGCCGAGATCGTCGGCGCGCACGGAGGACAGCGAGCCGCCGTATCGGCCGATGGGCGTGCGAATCGCGTCACATACGAAAGCTTCTTTCATTTCCAGTCTCTCCGGTTCTCTCAGGCGGCTTCGGTCAGCGGCGCATATTGAAGCGGCACTTGCGCGAGCTTCTGCAATTCTTCGAACGACAGGCCGTCCACGATTTCGCGCACGACGAGGCCTTCCGGCGTCACGTCGAACACGGCCAGATCCGTGTATACGCGGTTCACGCATTCCACGCCCGTCACAGGGTACGTGCAGACGTCGACCAGCTTGCTTTCGCCCTGCTTCGTCAGCAGTTCCATCATCACGTAGACCTGCTTGGCGCCGATCGCGAGATCCATCGCGCCTCCGACCGCCGGGATCGCATCGGGCGCACCGGTGTGCCAGTTCGCGAGATCGCCCTTCGCCGACACCTGGAACGCGCCGAGCACGCAGAAGTCGAGGTGGCCGCCGCGCATCATCGCGAACGAATCGGCGTGGTGAAAATACGCGCCGCCCGTGAGCAGCGTCACATGCTGCTTGCCGGCGTTGATGAGCTCGTCGTCTTCCGCGCCTTTGGCGGGCGCCGGGCCCATGCCGAGCAGGCCGTTTTCGCTGTGCAGGAAGATTTCGCGATCCGCCGCGAGATGATTGGCGACGAGCGTCGGCACGCCGATGCCCAGGTTCACGTACGCGCCTTCGGGAATGTCCGCGGCCACGCGCTTGGCCATTTCGTCACGAGTGAGTTTCTTCATGGCTTTCGATTCCTTAAGCTGCGAGTTCGGCTTGATGCACCGCTTGCGGCACTTCCACGACGCGCTGCACGAAAATCCCCGGCGTCACGATGTTTTCCGGGTCCAGCTCGCCGAGTTGCACGACCTTCGACACCTGCACGATGGCGGTCTTCGCCGCGCTCGCCATGATCGGCCCGAAGTTGCGTGCAGTTTTACGATAGACCAGATTGCCCCAGCGGTCGCCCTTGAATGCCTTGATGAGCGCGAAATCGGCGTGCAGCGGCGCTTCCAGCACGTAGTGCTTGCCGTCGATCACGCGCGTCTCCTTGCCTCCGGCGAGCTTCGTGCCATAGCCCGTCGGCGTGAAGAAACCGCCGATGCCCGCGCCCGCCGCGCGGATGCGCTCGGCCAGATTGCCCTGCGGCACGAGTTCCAGCTCGATTTCGCCCGCGCGATAGAGCGCGTCGAACACATGCGAATCCGTCTGACGCGGGAACGAGCAGATGATCTTGCGCACGCGCTTCGCCTTGAGCAGCGCGGCCAGGCCCGTGTCGCCGTTGCCGGCGTTGTTGTTGACGATCGTGAGCTCGCGCGCGCCCTGCTCGATGAGCGCGTCGATCAGCTCGGACGGCATGCCCGCCGTACCGAAACCGCCGATCATGATGGTCGCTCCGTCGTGGACGTCGGCCACGGCCTGCGCGAGCGAATCGAAAATCTTGTTGATCATTGCCGTTCTTCTCCAGTCTGAGCGCCGGCCTTGCTGCCGCGCCCGTCCCGAACTCGGGGTTTACCTGCTCGAAATCAGACTTGCATCGAAATGTTCGATATGCGAACATGGATTCGTTTAGCGAACATCGGCATGGTAATCCTGCGTTCGTTGTCGTGTCAACGAAGCTTATGCAAACTGCGGGTTTTCACGGAGTCTCCGCCGTGATTCGCTCCCTGGAGACAAGCCTCATGAAAAATTCAGCCACGCCGAATCCGGACGGCGAGCCACAGGACGCGCAGGCTCGTCCAGGCGACGCCTACGTCCAGTCGTTCGCGCGCGGGCTCGCGGTGATCCGCTCGTTCGATGCGAACCGCCCCGCCCAGACACTGACCGACGTCGCCTCGGCCACCGGACTCACGCGGGCGGGCGCGCGCCGTATCCTGCTGACGCTGCAATCGCTCGGCTATGTCGAGGCGGACGGGCGTCTCTTTCAACTGACGCCGAAAATTCTCGATCTCGGTTTCGCGTATCTCACGTCGATGCCGTTCTGGAATCTCGCCGAGCCGGTCATGGAAGATCTCGTCGAGCAGGTGCACGAGAGCTGCTCGGCGGCGGTGCTGAACGGCGCAGAGATCGTCTACGTGCTGCGCGTGCCGACGCACAAGATCATCACGCAGAACTTGTCTATCGGCAGCCGCCTGCCCGCTTTCTGCACGTCGATGGGCCGCGTGCTGCTCGCCGCGCTCGACGACGATCGCCTCGACGCCGCGCTCGACGCCAGCGACCTCACCGCGCGCACGCCGCGCACGATCGTCGATAAAGACGCGCTGAAGGAATCCATCGCGCTCGTGCGCCGCCAAGGCTGGGCGATCGTCGATCAGGAACTGGAGGAAGGACTGATTTCGATGTCCGCGCCGATCCGCGACCGGCAAGGCCGCGTGATCGCGGCGCTGAACATCAGCGGCAACGCCCAGCGCAAGAACGCAAAGCAGATGGTGAAAGCGTTTCTCGAGCCGCTTCAGGAAGCGGCGCAGCGCGTGTCCGACATGGTCGCGCGGCGCGGATGAGCGCGAGGCTCGCCCTCGTTGACGCGATGGATCGCGCGCGCCAAGATCGTCGTCGGAGCACCGCGTCATGACCGACCTCGACCTGAATCTGATTCCGTACCTCGTCGCAATCGAGGAAACGCGCAACGTGAGCCGCGCCGCCGAGCGGCTCGGCGTGAGTCAGCCGCGCGTGTCGACCGCGCTGGCCCGGCTGCGTGAGTACTTCAACGATCCGCTGTTCGTGCGCACGTCGCGCGGCATGGAGCCGACGCCGCGCACCATCGCGCTGGTGCCCGCGGCGCGCGAGGCGCTGGCGCGCATCGAGCGCGGTCTGCTCGACCGGCAGCACTTCGATCCGTCGGTGAGCGCGGAGACTTTTTCGATCGCGCTGTCCGATGTCGGCGAGATCGTGTTTCTCCCGCGCCTGTTGCAGGCGTTCGCGAAGCAAGCGCCGAATGCGAATCTCCGTTCGGTGTCGGCATCGCACGGGAATGTGGAGCGCGGGCTCGAAGCCGGTGATATCGATCTCGCCGTCGGCTATTTTCCCGATCTGCGCGGCAACAATTTTTTTCAGCAGCGACTGTTCTCGCATCGCTTCATCTGCCTGATGCGGCGCGATCATCCGTTCGCCAGCGAGCCGCTCACGCTGGAACGCTTTCTCGCCTGCGGCCACGCGGTGGTGCGCGCCGAAGGCCGCAGTCAGGAGATCCTGGAGAACTATCTGGACCGCGAACGCGTGCGGCGCCGCGCCGTGCTCGAGACGCCGCATTTCATGAGCCTGCCCTTCATTCTCTCGCGCACCGATCTAATCGCGACGGTGCCGCATGCGATCGGCTTCGCGTATGTCGCCGAGCATGCGTCGATCACGCTCGCCGAGCCGCCGCTCGCGTTGCCGCGCTTCGATCTGAAGCAGCACTGGCATCGCAAGTTTCACAACGACGCGCGCACGGTATGGCTGCGCGGCATCGTCGCTTCGCTCTTCAACGACGAACTCGACGAATGGCCGAAGTGAATCTCAACGGCGCGCGTCGATGCTCCACGCGCCCGGCCCCGCCGCCGCGATGAACAGGAAGATGAACGACATCAACACGGCCGGCTCGCCCTGATTCAACAGCGGCAGGAGAAAGTTTCCGCCCGGCGCGTGCCCGATGAAATACGCGAAGGCGAGTTCGCCCGACAGCACGAACGCCGCCGCTCGCGCGAAGAAGCCGACGAGCACGAGCACGCCGCCAACCAGTTCGATGATCCCCGCCACGCCGAGCAGCGAGAACAGCGGCAGGCCGTCGAACATGGCTATATGCGGCACATGGAACAGCTTCGCCGATGCATGCGTGAGCAACACATACGAAGCGACGATTCGCAGCAGCGCCTGGGCGTGACTGGCCAGCGCGGGCGTGGCGGGCGCTGCGGCGCGAATTTGAGTGGACATCGCGAACTCCTCGAAAATGGACTGGAGCCAGTCTAAGCAGACATCGCTTGTCGATAAATCCGGCTAACATTAGCGTTTTGTTTCTCGACAGGAAATGATCGATGGACGGTCTGACCAGCTTGCGGGTATTCCGCGAGGTCGTCGAGGCGGGCAGTTTCGTCAAGGCTGCGGAACGGCTCGACATTTCGACCGCGATGACGAGCAAGCACGTCGCCAATCTGGAGCGGCAACTCGGCGTGCGACTGCTGAACCGGACGACGCGTCACCTCAGCCTGACCGAAGCCGGCAACGTGTATTACGAACAGTGCAGCGAGGCGCTCGATATCCTGCAGACCGCCGAGGCCGCGGTCGGCGTGCAGACCGCGCAGCCTCAGGGCGTGCTCAAGGTCACCGCGCCCGGCTGGTTCGCCAATCGCAAGTTCGCCGATATGCTGGTCGCGTATCAGGCGCGCTATCCAGGCGTGCTCGTCGATCTTCGGCTCGAAAACCGCTTCGTCGATCTAGTCGAAGAAGGCTACGACATGGCGATACGCGCGACTTCCGAGCCTTCGCCGTCGCTGATCGTGCGGCCGCTGTGCAAGATGCCTTTCGTGCTCGCGGGGTCGCGCGCCTATCTCGAGCAACACGGCAAGCTGCGTCATCCGGACGACGTTGCGCGGCACCGGTTTGTGTTGCCGACTTACACCAACGTCGAATCGGTCACGCTGCACGGCCCGGACGGCGAGTTCACCGTGAAGAATCAGGCCGTGCTGAAGACCAACGATACCTCGATGGCGCTGCAACTCGTGCGCGCGGGACTCGGCCTAGCGTACTTCCCGGCGTGGATCGTGGAGCCGGAGCTGGCGTCAGGCGCGCTCGTGCGCGTGCTGCCGCACTACACGGCGTTCGCGCCGTCGGTCTATGCGGTGTATACGAGTCGCAAATACATGACGACCAAGGTGCGGACCTTCATCGACTTTCTTTCGGAGTCGCTTGCGGATGGTCACAAGTGAGGCAAAGGCGATTAGGATTCCTCTTATTCTGACATCGTTGATCGCGTGTAATCATCGCGCCGCTTCCGGTTCCGGCCACAGGCGCGACACATTGTCATCGTGCGTGCTGCCGGGATCGCTTCGTCACCCGAACGCGAGCATGCGCGATATGGAAATTTCCTGGATTCCGCTGGCCTTCAGTCTGTCATTGCTGGCGCTGACGCTTTTCCTCTGCCGTGCGGTGAACGTACGTCAGGGCGCGTTGCAATGGAACGGCGCACTGTTTTTCTTCGTGCTGTGCATTCTTGCGATGATCCTGGACTTCACGCTGACGATGGTCTTCGCGTCGGCGAGCTTTCACGACCGCACCGAGTATGAGAGTCTCGCATCGCGAACGGCATGGGCGGGCCGTGTCCTGACCTATCTGATTCCCTGCGTGGTTTCTCTGTTGCTGGCGCTGCGTTTTCGCAGGCGTCAACGCGTTGCCCGTGGACGGCGAACGGTTGACGCCGGGCGTCCGGTGCAGATTCAGACCTCACCGTACACCCAGTCGAAGTTGACGCTCTGATCTCTTGCGAGTGAATTCGCTGACTTCAATCGCGAAATTCGTCGAAGCAGTTCTACTATTCGTTTCTCTTTGATATACTTTCGTTCTCTCGGGGCGTAGCGCAGCCTGGTAGCGTACCTGCATGGGGTGCAGGTGGTCGGAGGTTCAAATCCTCTCGCCCCGACCAGTATCGAAAAGCTCTCCGGCTTCTGGCCGGAGAGCTTTTTTTTGGCCCGTGCGGGCAACGTGATCATCGGCGAAAAAAGAACAATGGCTTATAGCAAGCTCAGCAACCCACGCGCCTTTCCCGGCAACAGCAACTACGGCATGTCCTTGCGGGACTACTTCGCCGGCCAGGCGTTGGCAGGCGACATGGCCGACGAAGCGCTTCCGTCCGATGCCTCTCCCGCCCTGCTCGAACAACGCGCGCGACTCTACTACCGACTCGCCGACGCGATGCTCAAAGTCCGCGCCGAAGATGAGGCGTTGAGCAACACCACCGCGATGATGGGCATGGCCGTCTGACGCACGCGACCCGGTCGTGCCAAGCGTCGTATATTCAGACGTGAAACGCAAAAAAACACTTGTGTGTCAATGATTTAAGCTCTAGTCTTAAGGCGACACATAAGGAATGGCACCATGCCTTCGATTGTCCCCGCGCCTTCGCCAGCAAGGCGCATCTCCGCTAGCCGACCTGCATCCGCGTTGCGCGCCGAAGTCGCAAAATGGTTCGATCCGGAAAGCCGCGCGCGCGTCACGCGCTTCGGGCGCGTGTATCCCGGCGGCGGCCGTTACGTTTGCGTCAGCGCGCCCAAGCCCGGCGGATTTTTTGCGTTGTACTTCTTCCATCACGGCGCAGGCGACTGGCGCGCCTATCCGCCCTCGGGCGTCGGTCCGAGCATCGTGTACTGGTCGGTGAAGGTGAAGACGCCGGCCACTCGCGCGGCGGCCGGCACAAGAAGGCGGCTGCGCGCCGCAGTCAAGTCTTAGCCGCGAGCAGCGTCTGCCCGGTCATCGTTTCGTCGATGGCGCGCTTGTATACTTTCGCGACATCAACCGCCGCGATGCCCTGAGCCGCATCCTTGCCCATCGACGCCAAGGTTTCCGCGACCCATCCCGGGCTCACGACGTTCACGCGCATCTTTCCCTGCAACTCGAGTGCAGCCGCGCGCACGAATCCTTCGACACCCGCGTTGACGATGCTCACCGCCGCGCTGCCGATCATCGGCTGCTGAGACAGCGTGCCGCTCGTCAGCGTGACGGAGCCGCCCTCCTCGACATGTCCGCTCGCGCAGCGCACAAGATTCACCTGCCCCATCAGCTTGTTCGCGAGACTGAACGCGTAGTCGTCATCGGCGAGCGCGTCCATTGGCGCGAACTTCGCTGCGCCGCCCACGCACACGACCGCGCCCACCTTGCCGACCGCGTCATACATCGCGACGATGCTCGCCTTGTTCGACAAATCGACCGAGACATCCGAGCCCTTTCGGCTCGCGCCGATCACTTCATGCTCAGGCTCGAGACACCGTCTGATTTCCGTGCCCAACAAGCCTGTTGCGCCTACGAGCAGCACACGCATAAGCCCCTCCTGAAACGACATGGCGGAACCGCGCGTAAAGCGTCCGCGCGGCGAACGAAAAGAGCGAGCGCTTATCGTACCGCCGTCGCGTGCGCTACGCAGCGCACGGCCGAGCGCTCCCAAAGTGCGGGCGAAAAAAATGCCGCGATGCAATCGCGGCATTGTCGGAAGTCTGACGCGGCTCACCCGCCGAGCAGATCGATCACCTGAAGGATATCCTTGCGCAACTGATCGACATCGATCGCCGCTTGCGCCTGTTCAGCGACCGGAGCTTCGGCGACTTCGGAGTCGTCGTCGATCGCGCGTCCCTGAGCGTCGAGCCGATTGCGCGCGCCGTTGATCGTGAAGCCTTGTTCATACAGCAACTCGCGAATGCGCCGGATCAGCAGAACCTCATGATGCTGATAGTAGCGGCGATTGCCGCGCCGCTTGACGGGCCTCAGTTGTGTGAACTCCTGCTCCCAATAGCGCAACACGTGAGGCTTGACGCCGCACAACTCGCTGACTTCGCCAATCGTGAAATATCGCTTGGCGGGGATCGGAGGCAAGACGACTTTTTCCATCGTCGATCAACCATCTTGTAAGTGATGTCGATTGAACCGCGGTGGTCAGGCAACGCGACGCGCGAGAGACGCGCGCCGCCGGGAGATCAGCGAGTGAGGTCCGTCTCCGCTCCCGTTTCGACCAGCGCCTTCAGCTTCTGACTTGCATGAAACGTGACGACCCGCCGCGCGGCAATGGGAATGGCCTCGCCCGTCTTCGGATTGCGGCCGGGACGCTGAGGCTTGTCGCGCAACTGAAAATTGCCGAAGCCGGAGAGCTTGACGCTTTCGCCGCTCTCCAGCGCATCGCGAATGACTTCGAAGAAGGCTTCGACCATGTCCTTGGCTTCGCGCTTGTTCAAACCGACGTGGTCGAACAGCATCTCGGCCAACTCGGCCTTGGTGAGCGTCGGCGTGTCGCCGGACGCGCTCGAGGTCTGGGTATCTCGGGTCATGGCGCTACGCTGCGCCGAAAGAAGGGCTTCGAAATCACTCGAGTTCATTTGGTTCATATCGGAAAACGGCGCTTGCCACTTTTTGAGACTTGGGCGTTGAGACGGACGGGCCAACTGCAGGCTATCCGCGCAACCGCGCGCCGTGTACTCGAGCCAGGCGATCCACCAGCGTTTTGATGGCCGTATCGACCGTTTCGTCCTGAAGCGTGCCGCCAGTATCTTGCAACGTTACACGGAAGGCAAGACTTTTCTCGTGCGCTCCCAAGCCACCGGAAGTATTTGATTTTGGACGAAATTCATCGAAAAGCGCAACCCTCGTGACGTGCTTGCAGGCGGGCTCGGAACGGGCGTTTTCGAGCTCGTCGAGGAGCGCCTGAACCAGCACGTGTTGATCCACGACAATCGCGATATCGCGACGCACCGGCGGGAATTTGGACACTTCCGCAGGGGTCGGCAGTGCGCGATCCATCAGCGCTTCGGCGTCGATTTCGAAGAGGATCGGCGCGTTCTGCAGATCATATTTTTGCAGCCAGCGCGGATGCAACTCGCCAATCCAGCCGACCGCGCGCCCCGCCACTTCGATACGCGCCGAACGCCCCGGATGCAGCGCCGGATGTTCGGCCTTCACGAAACGCGGCACGACTGGCGCGAACAGCGCTTCGATGTCGCCCTTCACGTCGAAGAAGTCGACGTTGCGCGAAGCCGCGCCCCACTGCTCTTCGATCACCGGACCATAGGCGAGGCCGCCGATCATCTTCGGCTGCGCATAGCCCGCGACGGTCAGTTCACCCGCTTTCACATTCGCATCGCGATGGAACACGCGGCCCGCCTCGAACACGCGGATACGCTCGGCGCGGCGGTTCAGGTTATGACGCAGCACTTCGATCAGGCTGCCGAAGGTCGTCGTGCGCATGACCGAAAGCTGGCTCGCGATCGGATTGAGCAGCTTGATCGGATTGTCGTTGCCGGCGAAGTCCTTCTCCCACTCCGCATCGACGAAACTGAAGTTGACCGTTTCCGAGTAGTCGCGCGCGGCCACTTCATGACGCAGCGTGTGGATCGAGCGCTTCGTTTCGTTCGTGATGCGCATCTCGCTGCGCGCGACCGGCGGACGCGCGGGAATCTTCTCGAAACCGTAGATGCGCGCGACTTCCTCGATCAGGTCTTCCTCGATCTCGATGTCGAAGCGATACGGCGGCGGCGTGACCTTGAAGGTGTCGCCATCGCGTTCGAAGGCGAGGTTCAGGCGCGTGAAGATTTGCGCGATCTCTTCCGCGCCGATCTCGATGCCGATGATGCGATGCGCACGCGACACGCGCATGGACACGGGCTTGCGTTCGGGCACGTTGACGATCTGATCGTCGACCGGACCGGCCTCCCCGCCGCAGATGTCGAGGATCAGCCGCGAGATACGCTCGATGTGCTCGACCGTCGTCGAATAATCGACGCCGCGCTCGAAGCGATGCGCCGCATCGGTCGAGAAGTTGTACTTGCGCGCGCGGCCGCGGATAGAGTCCGGCCACCAGAATGCGGCTTCGAGATAGATGTTGGTCGTGTCGAGCGACACGGCCGTGCTGTCGCCTCCCATGATGCCCGCGAGACTTTCGAGATGATGGTCGTCCGCGATCACGCCGACGGTTTCATCGACTTCGATGGTGTTGCCGTTCAGCAGCTTGAGCGATTCGCCCTTCTTGCCCCAGCGCACTTCCATCGCGCCGTGGATCTTGTCGAGATCGAAGACGTGCGAGGGGCGGCCGAGTTCGAGCATCACGTAGTTCGAAATGTCGACGAGCGCGGAGATGCTGCGCTGGCCCGAGCGCTCGAGACGCTCGACCATCCATTGCGGCGTCTTCGCGTGCGCGTTCACGCCGCGAATCACGCGGCCCGAAAAGCGGCCGCACAGGTCGGGCGCCATGATGTTCACGGGCAGCTTCTCGTCGAGCTTCGCGACGACCGCGGGCATTTCGAGCGCCTTCAAGGGCGCGCCGGTGATCGCGGCCGTCTCGCGCGCGACGCCGAACACCGAGAGGCAATCCGCCTTGTTCGGCGTGAGCTTGATCTCGAACACGGTGTCGTCGAGATTGAGCACTTCGCGAATGTCCTGACCGACCTTGGCATCTGTAGGCAGGATCAGAAGACCGCTGTGATCTTCGGACAGCTTCAGTTCGCGCGCCGAGCACAGCATGCCCTGGCTATCGACGCCGCGCAGTTTCGTCGGCTTGATGGCGAACGGCTCGCCGCCCGCTTCCGCCGGCGGCAACACCGCGCCGATCAGCGCGACCGGCACCTTGATGCCCGGCGACACGTTCGGCGCGCCGCACACGATGTTGAGCTGCTCGCCCGTGCCGGCATCGACCTGACAGACGTTGAGCTTGTCGGCATTCGGATGCTTGGCGACTTCGAGCACTTGGCCTACGACGATCTTCGTGGTCGGCGGCGCGACCGGGCGCAGATCTTCGACTTCGAGGCCGGCCATCGTCAGCGCGTGCGCGAGCTCGTCGGTGGAGAGCTTGGGATCGACGAAACTGCGGAGCCAGGATTCGGGGAATTGCATGTGTGTCTACGTTCGAAATGTTTGGAGTCTCTCGTCCGGTGGCTCGAAAAAGCGCCGGACGTCGCAGGCAAGGCCGACGCTTTACGCGAACTGGCGCAGGAAACGCAGATCGTTCTCGAAGAACAGACGCAGGTCCTGCACGCCGTAGCGCAGCATGGTCAGACGCTCGAGGCCGCTGCCGAACGCGAAGCCGATATAGCGCTCCGGGTCGAGGCCCATGTTGCGGATGACGGTCGGATGCACCTGGCCCGAGCCGGAGATTTCCAGCCATTTGCCCGCGTTCTTGCCGTGCTCGAACATCATGTCGATCTCGGCCGACGGCTCCGTGAACGGGAAATACGACGGACGGAAGCGCACGAGAATGTCGTCGCGCTCGAAGAACTTCTTCAGAAAGTCGGTGTAGACGCCCTTCAGATCCGCGAAGCTGATGTTCTCTTCGATCCACAGGCCTTCGACCTGGTTGAACATCGGCGAATGCGTGGCGTCGCTGTCCACGCGATACGTGCGGCCCGGCACGATCACCTTGATCGGCGGCTTGTTCATGCGCGCGTAGCGCACCTGCATCGGGCTCGTGTGCGTGCGTAGCAGCAGCGGGCGGCCTTCGGCGTCGTTGCCGTCGACATAGAACGTGTCCTGCATCGAACGCGCCGGGTGATTCTCCGGGCTGTTCAGTGACGTGAAGTTGTACCAGTCGGTTTCGATTTCCGGACCATCGGCGACATCGAAGCCGATCGTACGGAACACCTGCTCCACGCGCTCCCACGTACGCATGACAGGATGCAGCGTGCCCGCGCCGGCGCCACGGCCGGGCAGCGTGACGTCGATGGCCTCAGCCGCCAGACGCTGGTTCAGCAGCGCATCCGCGAGCCCCTGTCGACGTGCGGTCAGCGCCGCCTCGACCTGCTGCTTTGCCTGATTGATGCGCGCGCCTTCGGTTTTCTTGGCTTCGGGATCGAGCTTGCCCAAGCCCTTCAGCAATTCGGTCAGCGCGCCGGACTTGCCGAGAAACCGCGCCTTCTCGTTTTCGAGCGTGTTGGCGTCGGTGGCGTGTTCAAAGGCGCTTTTCGCGTCGGCGACAATCTGGTCCAGATCCATTGATCCCTTCTCTTCAACGTCGAAGTTCAAACTGCGGTTCGGTTTTGCTCAGCCACGCTGATAGCCTCGCATGCGATGTGCAAAACCGTCCGACCAACAAAAACGGGGCTCGGTGAGAGCCCCGTTTTCTGCCTTCGCGCCACCGTCTACCTCACGATGACGCTCGGGCGAACCACGCAGTACTAATTTCGCAATTAGGCTGCAACGGCGGCTTTCACCTGCTTCACGATCGCAGCAAAAGCAGCCTTGTCGAACACAGCCATGTCAGCCAGAACCTTGCGGTCGAGTTCGATCGAAGCCTTCTTCAGGCCGTTGATGAACACGCTGTAGGTCATGTCGTGCTGACGCACCGCCGCGTTGATACGCGTGATCCACAGTGCGCGGAACACACGCTTCTTGTTGCGGCGATCGCGGTAGGCATACTGGCCTGCGCGCATGACCGCCTGCTTGGCGATGCGATAGACGTTATTGCGACGGCCGCGGTAACCCTTGGCCAGACGAATGATTTTCTTGTGACGGGCCCGTGCGGTAACCCCACGTTTTACTCGAGGCATCTTGCTCTCCTTGGAGTGTCAGTTGAGGTTAGGCGAACGGCAGCATTGCGCGGACGGAGTTCAGATCGGAATCATGAACAGCCGTGGCGCCACGCAGATGGCGTTTGTTCTTGGTGGTTTTCTTGGTAAGAATGTGGCGCTTGAACGCTTGACCGCGCTTGACGGTACCGCCCGGACGCACCACGAAGCGCTTTGCAGCACTCTTCTTGGTCTTCATCTTCGGCATGAGACAACTCCAGTTTATTAGATGGTCATGGGTGTGCGGCTGATCCATCAGACAACGACGAACCCCTTCCCGCCCTTCGAAACCCACGCTCCACTTGTTTGCAGGCGGCTCGGTGAAGAGCCGCCGCTTTTCATGATCGGCGCCACCAAAATGACGCCGATCTGAAACTGCCGGCAATGCCGCGTCAACCGCCTTTCGACGGGGCGCGATCCATCGCCTTACTGCTTGCGATTACTTACCCTTCTTCTTCGGGGCAAGCACCATGATCATCTGACGCCCTTCCATCTTCGGCATCTGCTCGACCTGGCCGTATTCATCAAGATCCGACTTCAGGCGTTCGAGCATACGCATGCCGATTTCCTGGTGCGCCATTTCGCGACCGCGGAAACGCAACGTGATTTTCGTCTTGTCGCCGTCTTCGAGGAAGCGCGTGAGGTTGCGCAGCTTGACGTTGTAGTCACCGTCATCCGTGCCGGGGCGGAATTTGACTTCCTTCACCTGCACGATCTTCTGCTTCAACTTCGCTTCGTGCTGCTTCTTCGCTTCCGAATACTTGAACTTGCCGTAATCCATCAAACGGCACACAGGCGGGGACGCCTGCGGGGCGATTTCGACGAGATCAACGTCGAGCTGTTCCGATTGGCGGAAAGCGTCGGCCAGTTTCACGATCCCGAGCGGCTCGTTGTCCACTCCGACCAAGCGCACTTCCGGTGCGGTAATCTCACCGTTGATGCGATGTGACGACTTATCAGTAGCGATGTTACGTTTCCTCTAAAAATTAAAAAACAAGCCGCGCTGCGAGTGACTTACTTGAACGCCCGCACTTCCTGCTGCAGACGCTCCAGAAATGCGTCGACCGGCATCACGCCCAGATCGACACCGCCACGAGCACGCACGGCTACGGTATTTGCCTCACGCTCCTTGTCGCCGACGACCAGCAAATACGGCACCTTTTGCAGCGTGTGCTCGCGTATTTTATAGCTAATCTTCTCATTGCGCAAATCGCACTCAACTCTAAGCCCTTGTTTTTGCAACGATTGGGCCAGATTGGCGGCATATTCCGCCTGACTTTCGGCAATATTGAGCACGGCGGCCTGAATCGGCGCGAGCCACGGCGGCATGGCGCCGGCATGGTGCTCGATCAGAATACCCAGGAAACGCTCCATTGATCCGACGATTGCGCGATGGAGCATGACCGGACGGCGGCGGCTGTTGTCCTCCGCCACGTATTCCGCGCCGAGGCGCTCCGGCAGCACCATGTCGAGTTGAAGCGTGCCGCATTGCCACGAGCGGCCGAGCGCGTCCTTGATGTGGTACTCGATCTTCGGACCGTAAAACGCGCCCTCACCCGCGAGTTCTTCCCACTGAAGGCCGCAGGCGGTCAGCGCCTCGCGCAAACCTTGCTCGGCGCGATCCCAGGTTTCGTCGGTGCCCGCGCGCTGCTCGGGACGCAGCGACAGCTTGATGTCGATGTGATCGAACCCGAAATCCTTGTACACGCTCATCGCCAGCGTATTGAACGCAATCGATTCCGCGATGAACTGGTCTTCGGTACAGAAGATGTGCGCATCGTCCTGCACGAAGCCGCGCACGCGCATCAGGCCGTGCAGCGCGCCCGACGGCTCGTTGCGATGGCACGAGCCGAATTCCGCGTAACGCAGCGGCAGATCGCGGTACGAACGCAGGCCGTGATTGAACACCTGCACGTGACCCGGGCAGTTCATCGGCTTGATCGCGTAGTCGCGCTTTTCCGATTCGGTCGTGAACATGTTTTCACGATAGTTCTGCCAGTGGCCCGACGCTTCCCACAGCGAACGGTCCATGACCATCGGGGTCTTGATCTCGAGGTAGCCGGCATCGTTCACGCGGCGGCGCATGTACTGCTCGACCTGCTGCCACAGCGACCAGCCCTTCGGATGCCAGAACACCATGCCCGGCGCTTCGTCCTGCAGATGGAACAGGTCGAGCTGCTTGCCGAGCTTGCGGTGATCGCGCTTCTCGGCTTCTTCGAGCATGTGCAGGTACTGCTCCTGATCTTCCTTCTTGGTCCAGGCGGTGCCGTAGATGCGCTGAAGCTGCTCGTTCTTCGAATCGCCGCGCCAGTACGCGCCCGCGACCTTCATCAGCTTGAAGACTTTCAGCTTGCCAGTGGACGGCACGTGCGGACCGCGGCACAAGTCGATGAAATTGCCGTGCCCGTAGAGCCGGATTTCGTCGCTGTCGGGAATGGACTGGATGATCTCCGCCTTGTACTTCTCCCCGATGCTCTTGAAATACTCGACTGCCTCGTCGCGCGACACCACGCGGCGCGACACCGGCTCGTCCTTCTTGGCGAGCTCCTGCATGCGCTTCTCGATCTTTTCGAGATCTTCCGGGGTGAAGGGGCGGCTGTACGAGAAGTCGTAGTAGAAACCGTTGTCGATAACCGGCCCGATGGTCACCTGCGCTTCCGGGAACAGGTCTTTCACCGCGTAGGCCAGCAAGTGTGCGGTCGAGTGGCGCACGACGTCGACGCCTTCCGGATCCTTGTCGGTGACGATGGCGAGCGACGCATCGCGCTCGATCAGAAACGAGGTATCGACGAGTTCGCCGTTGAGCTTGCCGGCGAGCGCCGCCTTGGCCAAGCCCGCGCCGATCGATGCCGCGACTTCCGCGACGGTCACCGGGTGGTCGTATTGTCGGACCGACCCATCAGGCAAACGTACCGAAACCATATCGTTCTCCAAGACGCCGGCGCACGCCGAGCGATTTCGATTAAGCATTGCCGCGCGATTTCGTTTCGAAAATCGCAAGGCAAAAAAAATGCGGCCCCGCTATCGAGGGGCCGCATTCACTTTTCACACATACCGCGAAACAATTTGGCAGAAGGCGAATATGGTCCTCGACTAGCGTCGCTCCGAAGTTGTTTCGGTCAACGTTCGACGTGCCATGTTCTTTTCGCCTTTTGCGCTGAGCGCTTCTTGCGGTCTGAAACCCCGCGAACCAAAGTCCACTGAATTTCGTTTTCGTTGGTAGGCTCGATTGGACTCGAACCAACGACCCCCACCATGTCAAGGTGGTGCTCTAACCAGCTGAGCTACGAGCCTGAAAGAAGTGAGATTATATGGAGCGTTTCGAATCTTGGCAAGTACTTATCTTCACAATATTCATAAATATTCGCCGTTCCGGCCATCTGCGAGCGAAATGCGCTGCAACATCAAGCATTTAAGCGTGAATCAGGCGCGCCGCGACGCGCGGATCACGCCCTGCACTTCGCCGAGCAACGAGCAGGCGCGCTGAATCTGCGCCGCGTTCGACACCTCAACCGTGAACTGCATGTATGCGATGTTCCTGCGGCTCTGGCTCTTCACGCCGATCACGTTGATTTTTTCGCGCGCGAACACTTCGGAGATATCGCGCAGCAAACCCTGCCGATCCGCCGATTCCACGGAAAGATCCACCGGATACACGGACGATCCGCGGCCGTTCATCACCTCGGCGGACCAGGTCGTATGCAGCACGCGCTCGGGCGCGCGCTGAGCCATACGCTGGAAGGTCGCGCAATCCGTGCGGTGCACCGACATGCCCTTGCCGCGCGTGACGAAGCCCGCGATCTGATCCGGCGGCGCGGGACGGCAGCAGCGCGCGAGCTGCGTGAGGAGCGCGTCCACGCCGACCACGAGCACGCCCGTCGATGCGCCATGCGCGACGCTTTGCCCGCTGCTGCGCTTCTCGAACTGCTCGGGCGCTTCCGGCTCGGGCTCGGGCGGCGGCGCGTCGGACAGCGCCTGCTCGATATTGCGCAGGCTGAACTCTTCCTTCGCGACGACCGCGTACAGATCCTCGGGCGTCTTGAAGCCGAGCTTCGTCGCGAGTTGATCGAGGCTGACCGAAGTCTTGCCTTCGCGCTGCAAGGTCTTTTCGACGAGCGTCCGGCCGGACGCGATATTCTCCGCCGCATCCGCCGCGAGGAACCACGAGCGCACCTTTTGCCGCGCCCGCGCGCTGTGCAGATAGCCGAGTTGCGGATTGAGCCAGTCGCGCGACGGCCCGCCCTCCTTAACCGCGACGATCTCCACCGTCTGCCCGTTCTGCAGCGGCGTGTTGAGCGGGACCATCGCGCCGTCGACGCGCGCGCCGCGGCAGCGATGTCCGAGTTCGCTGTGGAGGTGATACGCGAAATCCACCGCGGTCGCGCCTTGCGGCAACGCGATCACACGCGCCTGCGGCGTGAGCACGTAAATGTGGTCATCGTCGAGGGTCGCGTCGCGCAAGTGCTGCCAACCAGGCTGATCGCCTTCGACCTCGTCCTTCCAGGCGAGCAACTGGCGCAGCCACGCGATCTTCTCGTCGTATTTTTCGCTCGCCGTCACCTGGCCCGCGTAGCCGCGCGCGCCCGCTTCCTTGTAGCGCCAGTGCGCGGCCACGCCGTATTCGGCGAACTGATGCATCTCGTAAGTGCGGATCTGCACTTCGAACGCTCGCCCGTCGTCGCCGATCACGACCGTGTGCAGCGACTTGTAGCCGTTGGGCTTGGGTCGCGAGATGTAGTCGTCGAACTCACGAGGCACCGGCTGCCACAGGTTGTGCACGATGCCGAGCACGGTGTAGCAATCCTTGATGTCGCCCACGATCACGCGGAACGCGCGCACGTCGTTCAGTTCCGAGAAGTCGAGATGCTTGCCGCGCATCTTCTTCCAGATGCTGTAGATGTGCTTCGGCCGCCCGCTCACGTCGGCCTTGATGTGCGCGGTGTCGAGCTCCTTTTGCAGCCGCGCGATCGCATCGGTGACATAGGATTCGCGCTCGACGCGCTTTTCGTCGAGCAGCTTGGCTATGCGCTTGTAGGTGACCGGGTCCTCGAAGCGGAACGACAGGTCTTCCAGTTCCCACTTCAGTTGCCAGATGCCGAGCCGATTGGCGAGCGGCGCGTAGATTTCGAGCGTCTCGCGCGGCACGTCCGGCGACGGGTCGATCTTGTGGGCCGCGTGATAACGCAAAGTCTGCACGCGCGATGCAAGTCGGATAAGCACGACACGGATGTCCTGCGCGAACGCGAGCAGCATCTTGCGCAAGGCCTCGACCTGCGCGCGGCGGGCGGCCTGCGCATCGCGCGTATCGGGGAACTCCGCGAGCGTCGCGCGCGAACTCACCGAACCGAGCCGCAGCAGCTTGCGCACGTCGCTGACGAGGCGCTGCACTTCCGGCCCGAAGCGCTCGGTGATTACTTTCTCCGGATCGTCCAGATGCGGCGCCAGCGCGAACAGCGCCGCCGCCGCGATCGCGTGCGAGTCGACGTTGAGCGTCTGCATGATGCGCGCGGTGCCCACAGCATGATCCGTGAGCAGCTCGCCCGTAGAGACGCGCGCGTCCTTCGCGTGCTCGCGCACGAACGCGAGCGCGTCGTCGATGGACGGCTCGGGCAACGTTTGTGCGGGAACGGCGGTTTCGGTCATGCGGACGATGCCAGCTTCGTTCTGAACTCGACCAGGCGGTGTATTAGCCGCGCTGAGCCGCGATGACCACGACTTCCACGAGGCACGCCGGATTGGCGAGCTTCGCCTCGACGGTTGCGCGCGGCGGCGTGTGGCCTTCCGCGACCCACGAATCCCATACCGCGTTCATGCCGGAGAAATGCACCATGTCGGAGATATAGATCTGCACGGACAGCAGGTGCGTCTTGTCGCTGTTCGCTTCTTCGAGCAGGCGGTCGACGTGGCCGAGCACTTCGCGCATCTGACCCGTGATGTCCTGATCCGTGTCCTCGGCGATCTGGCCGGCGAGATACACCGTGCCGTTGTGGATCGCGGTTTCGGAAAGACGCGGGCCGACGTGATGACGAATGACTGCCATTGTGGGTTCCTGATCGGTGAATGATGAAAACGCAGACGCAGGCGATAAACGCTTAACTCAGTCCAATATTATGCCCCGCTGCCGCCGTCCCCGAGAAAGAACCCCCTGGCGATGGCGATTTGATCTTCGGCAAGAAACGCCGGCGCGTGGCCCACGCCCGGAACTTCGGCGCTCGTCAGGGCCTGGCCTTTTTCGACCATTTGCGCGACCGTTTCGCGGGACAGCAGATCCGACGTTTCGCCGCGCACGACCAGCACCGGCGTCTTGATCGATGCGATCGAATGCCACAGGAAAGCCTCATAGGCCGCGCTCTGCTCGTCGGTCACGGAGGCGAAAGGCGCCGCGATGTCCGGATCGTAGTGAAAGGTCCACGCGCCATCGCGCTCACGCAGTAGCGGCGTATTGATGCTCGTCCATTCCTCGTCGGTGAGCGGGCCGAAGCTCGCGGCGAGTTCCGCCGCGCGCCGCACGCCTTCTTCGAGCGACGCGAAGCGCGCCGGCTTGCCGAGATAGTCGCCGATGCGCTTGAGCGCGACCGGCTCGATATGCGGCCCGACATCGTTGAGCAGCATCCTTCTGATCGGCGTATTCGGCAGTCCGCCAAGCGCCATGCCAATGAGCCCGCCCATCGACGTGCCGAACCAGTCCACCATCTCGACGTTCAGCCGCGCGATCAGCGTGACCATGTCCGCGACATATTGCGGCACGCCGTAGTAGCGCGGATCGGCGAGCCAGTCGGACAAGCCGCGCCCGACCACGTCGGGGCACACCACGCGATACTCGTGCGAGAACGACCGCGCCAGCTTGTCGAAGTCGCGGCCCGTGCGCGTCAGGCCATGCACGCACAACAGCACGCGCGGATTGGCCGGATCGCCCCACTCCGTATAGGCCACGCGATGCAGCCCGCCCGGGCTCGCGCATTGCACGAAGCGCTGGCGCGGCTCGCTCAGATCCGAATGGACTGCTTCGACGACGATGTTTGCGGTCATGAAATTTTCCTCGTGGCAAGAGTCCGATCGATTGTAAAGCGCATCGCGCGGGTTCGAGCATGCGTTGGCCGAACGGACGATCCCTTCGGCGCTCCGGACAGATGCAGCCGAACGCTCAAAAGCAAAGCGGGCGAAGCCACAAAAGCTTCGCCCGCTCAGATCCATGCTTCGCGCCGAACGCCGCGGAAAGCGGCCTTCGCGTCACATGAAAATCACTTCACGCTCGACACATCGAGCGGCGCGCCGGTCTTCTTCTGAATTTCCTCGACCGTCACGCCGTCGGCCAGCTCGACGAGCTTGAGCCCGTTGTCCGTGACGTCGATCACCCCGAGATCCGTGATGATGCGATCCACGACGCCCACGCCCGTCAGCGGCAGCGTGCATTCCTCGAGGATCTTGTGCTGGTCGCCCTTGGCGACGTGCTCCATCAGCACGACGACCTTCTTCACGCCGGCCACGAGATCCATCGCGCCGCCCATGCCCTTGATCATCTTGCCGGGGATCATCCAGTTGGCGAGGTCGCCCTTCTTGCTTATCTGCATCGCGCCGAGAATGGCGAGATTGATGTGGCCGCCGCGAATCATCGCGAACGAATCCGCCGACGAAAAGATCGACGAACCCGGCAGCGTGGTAACCGTCTGCTTGCCGGCATTGATGAGGTCGGCGTCGACTTCCTCTTCATAAGGCGACGGGCCGATGCCCAGCAGGCCGTTTTCCGATTGCAGCCACACTTCCATGCCTTCCGGCACGTGATTGGCGACGAGCGTCGGCAAACCGATGCCGAGGTTCACGTAAAAGCCGTCCTGCAGTTCCTGCGCCGCGCGCGCGGCCATCTGGTCACGAGTCCAAGCCATGATTACTCTCCTTTCGCGCGGACGATGCGTTGTTCGATGCGTTTCTCCGGATGCGCGTTCAGCACGATGCGCTGCACGAAGATGCCGGGCGTGTGGATCATGTCGGGATCGAGCTCGCCGGTCTCGACGATCTCTTCCACTTCCACGACGGTGATCTTGCCGGCCATCGCGCACATCGGGTTGAAGTTGCGCGCCGTGCGGCGATAGATCAGGTTGCCGGACTTGTCGGCCTTCCATGCCTTCACGAGACCGACATCGGCGGTGAGCGAATGTTCGAGCACGTAGTGGTTTTCGCCGAACTGGCGGGTTTCCTTGCCGTCGGCAATCACCGTACCGAAGCCGGTGTTCGTGAAGAACGCCGGAATGCCCGAGCCGCCCGCGCGCAGCTTTTCGGCGAGCGTGCCCTGCGGCGTGAATTCGAGCTCCAGCTCGCCGGCGAGGTATTGCCGCTCGAACTCCTTGTTTTCGCCAACGTACGACGAAATCATCTTCTTGATCTGGCGCGTCTCGAGCAGCAGACCCAGGCCGAAACCATCGACGCCCGCGTTATTGCTGATGCAGGTGATGTCCTTGACGCCCGAATCGCGCAGCGCGGCGATCAGCGCTTCGGGAATGCCGCACAGCCCGAATCCGCCGACGGCGAACGTCTGGCCGTCCTTGACGATGCCCTCGAGCGCCGCCTTCGCGCTGGGATAGACCTTGTTCATCTGTGTGTCCCTTCCATGTTTGAAACCAACTGATAATCGGCTTATTGACGCCGGCGAGACGCTGTCACGAGCGCGCCGCGCGGCCTTTTGGCGTGACAAAGAGTACTTTGGCCAGTCGATCCGGCACAATACGCAAAAATACATAAGTCTTTGCCCGCGCGCGTTTGGTTCCCGGCGGCTGTTCGCCGCGAAACGAAGACGCCGCGCGCCCGATTTCACATGCGTGCACTGGATTATCAAACCGCGTTTCAACTCGCGCCCGTCGGGCTCGTGCTTTCGCGCGAACGCGCCATCGAGGACTGCAACGAGCAGGTCTGCGCGATCTTCGGCATGACGCGCGAGGCGCTCATCGGCAAATCGTTCGAGGTGCTGTATCCGTCGCCGGACGAGTTCTCGCGCATCGGCGAACGCATCGCCGCGCGCATCAGCCGCGAAGGCACGTACAGCGACGACCGCATCATGAAGCGCAGCAATGGCGAGCTGTTCTGGTGCCACGTGACGGGCCGCGCGCTCGACCGCGCCGCGCCGCACGCGGCGGGCGTCTGGACCTTCGAGGATTTGAGCGCGACGCGGCGCGTGGCGATCGAGCTGACGCCGCGCGAGCGGGAAATCGCCGCGCAACTGGTGACAGGGAAGACGAGCAAGCAGATTGGACGCGTGCTCGAAATCAGTCCGCGCACGGTCGATATCTACCGCTCGCGGCTGATGAGGAAATACGACACGGGCAACGCGACCGAGCTGCTACAGCGGCTGCTCGGCACTTGATCCGCGCACGGTCAAAGCGCGATGGGAGCGCCGGTTTCGAGGGTGCGGCGCAGCAGATCTGGAATCGGCACCGACTTGCCCGCCGCGTAGTCGATCCACACGACCCGTGCCGCACCGCGGGCGTAGAGCATGCCGGGCGCATCCGCGCGATAGAGTTCGAAGCGCGTGTCGAAGCTGCTGCGGCCGGGCTTGCCCACGGACATGCGGCCGATCACGTCGCCGGGATAGTGAAGCTGTCTGAGGAACTCCATCGACGCATTGACGATCACCGGCCCCTGCCCCTCGCCGTTCCCGCCCGCAATGCCGATCTGCTCGAACCACGAGATCCGCACCTGCTCCATATAGCGGAAATAGACGGTGTTGTTGACGTGGCCGAAGGCGTCCATGTCGCCCCAGCGGATCGGCATGGACAATTCGAAGACGGTGTGAAAATCGCTGTCGGTGCTCATTACTGCGTTACCTGATTTCTGTGTGAACGAAACCGGCCGCCCGTGGTGGCCAGCCGGTCAGAGTGAAAAACCATCGTCTGCGGAAATCACCGAGCCGTTCATGAACTGCGATTCGTCGGCGGCGAGCAGCAGCAGCAGGCCGTCGAGATCGTTCGGCGAGCCCACGCGGCGGCGCGGCAGCATGGAAATGAGCTTCTGCCCCTGCTCGGTCTTCCAGTGATGATGATTGATCTCGGTGTCGATATAACCCGGGCAGATCGCGTTGACGTTGATGCCGTGGCGGCCCCATTCGAGCGCCATGGCCTTGGTCATCTGCACGACGGCGGCCTTGCTCATCGCATAGAGGCCGATTTGCGGAAACACGCGCAGACCCGCCACCGACGCCACGTTGATGATGCGGTAGGCAGGCTTCGCCGGCCCGTTGCCGCGCATGATCATGCGCTTGGCGACTTCCTGCGCGACGAAGAACGAGCCACGCACGTTCGTGCCGAACACGAATTCGAAGTCCGAGGGCGTGGCCTCCGTGAGCTTCTGGGTGGTCGATACGCCCGAATTATTGACGAGGATGTCGATGGTACCCGCTTCCGTCTCGGCGTGCGCGACCGCGGCCTTGATGCTCTGATAGTCGGTCACGTCGAGCGACACGACGTGCGCCGCGCCGCCCGAAGACTCGATTTCCGCACGCAGTTCCTTCAGACGCTCCGTGCGGCGACTCGCGAGCACCACTTTGGCGCCCGCCTGCGACAAGACCTGCGCGAAACGCTTGCCCAAACCGCTGGACGCGCCGGTGATCAGCGCGACCTTGCCTTCCAGATTGATCGAACGGCCCATTCTGCTTCCTTGTTGTATGGTTGGTTCAGCCCGGGCGCACGCGTGGGATGCGCCGATGCGGGCCGTCAGCGTCGGCACCTATGTCGCGGGCGCCGGATATAATAGTACGATCGTGCTAAATCGGCGTATCTCGGTTGCAGTCCGCATGACCATCACTGACAATACGCGATCCCGAAAGGGCATTCTAACGGTACATAGGAGCATTGATGACCCCGGCGAGCCTCATCGAGCAATACGGTCCCCGCGAATCGATGGAATACGACGTCGTCATCGTCGGCGGCGGCCCTGCCGGTTTGTCGGCGGCTATCCGGTTGAAGCAACTGGCGGAGGAAAAAGGCGTCGAGATCGGCGTGTGCGTTCTGGAGAAAGGCTCTGAAATCGGTGCGCACATCCTCTCCGGCGCGGTCATGGACCCGCGCGGCCTGTCCGAACTGATCCCCGACTGGAAGGAAAAAGGCGCGCCGCTCGATGTCGAAGTGACCGAGGACCGCTTCCTGTTCCTGTCCCAGAACGACGCGAAGCAGGTGCCGAACTGGCTGCTTCCCGATAACTTCAAGAATCACGGCAATTATGTGATCAGCCTCGCGAACGTCACGCGCTGGCTCGGTCAACAGGCCGAAGCGCTGGGCGTCGAAATTTTCCCGGGCTTTCCGGCCGCCGAAGTGCTGTACGCCGAAGACGGTTCGGTGCGCGGCGTGGTGACCGGCAACATGGGCGTCGGCAAGGACGGCGAGCCGACCGAAAACTTCCAGCTCGGCATGGAGCTGCACGCGAAATACACGCTGTTTTGCGAAGGCGCGCGCGGGCATCTCGGCCGTCAGCTGATCGAAAAATTCAGGCTGAACCAGAACTCCGATCCGCAGGT